>NZ_JAMJWE010000149.1 GCF_023554105.1 Brucella sp. 21LCYQ03 | reverse complement strand
CCAGTTGTTGCATTTTTGTTATTAGATCGATTAGATCTTTCAGAGATCTACCAAGACGATCCAATTTCCACACGACAACAGTATCACCTTTCCTTAATTTTTCGAAAAGCTTTGTAAGCTCCGGGCGATCTTTTGATTTTCCAGAAATTTTCTCTTCAAAAATGATTTCACAACCGGTATTTTCAACGCGTCAATCTGTAGGTCTAAGTTCTGATCTTGCGTACTTACCCTAACATATTTATCTTCATAAAAACGTTTGATAGGCTAATTTATGAAACATAGATTTGTGTGACAACATTTTGAGACAGTACATACTACGAAATGTGGATCAATGATGAATCTATTTTTTTGTGATAAAAAAAGACCGTAAAAATCTAATAATGAAAAATTGATCTTCTGATTTTGCAACTTTTGAGCAATGATCTTGTTTTTTGCCAAAATGACTTGTTAGTTGGGGCGATCAGTTTTAATTGCAGAGTCATTCCCATCTGAATATGTGCACGCTGTAAGATGATAATAACCATATTTTTACACCAATATATATTGGTTTGTTGTATTTTTAATGGTTCACACCGACTAAGTGAAAGAATATGAATTATAAACCCTTATTTCTATCCACCGTGCTTTTCGTGTTGTTGGGCAGTGCCGGCTTCGCCCAAAACATTCAGCAAATACCAGCCTTCCAAAACTTTGTCCGTTATGATAACGGAAATACCTTCACCGTTGATTCGCTATCCAAACAGGGTGTCA
>NZ_JAMJWE010000148.1 GCF_023554105.1 Brucella sp. 21LCYQ03 | reverse complement strand
GTTAGATGATCCGCATGGGTCGTGCCGTAAAGTGGAATGTCGCGCTGACTTTGTGCCCAGGCGGTCGCATATTGAGAATGTGTATGCACGATTCCACCAATCTTAGGCCAATGTTTGTAAAGCACAGCGTGAGTTTTGGTGTCGGACGAAGGTCTTAAATCTCCCGATACGACCTCTCCATCAAAATTTACAATCACCATATCTTCCGGCCGCAATTGCGGATAATCTACTCCACTGGGCTTAATCGCAAAAACGCCTTGCTCGTGATCTGCTACGCTGGCATTTCCAAACGTGAAAAGCACTAAACCTAGCTCTGGCAATCGCATATTGGCGGCATAAGCTTCGGCTTTTATACGGTTGTATGTTGTACTCATAGTTCTTAGTTTTTGATGAGTCGTTGCTCCGTGAAATTACCTAGTGCAATGTATTGCGTATAGCGATTGGCATATACCTCGGCACGCGTGGTATCTGGCCTATCTTCCTGGTCAAATCCTTGTCCCATTTGATGCATAGCATCTTCAACACACGGAAATACTCCGGCTACTGTCGCGGCAAACATCGCGGCTCCGATGGCACAGGTTTGTTCCGACTTATGTACGCGGATCGGCATGCCAATCACATCTGCCATCATCTGCATCACAAAGGGAGACTTATGGGGGATACCACCCAAAGCAATGATACCCTTGACAGGAATACCTTGTTCCACGAATCGATCTACGATCCGCTTAGCTCCGAAGGCCGTCGCTTCTAC
>NZ_JAMJWE010000147.1 GCF_023554105.1 Brucella sp. 21LCYQ03 | reverse complement strand
ACCACATTCCTTCGTCTGCCCAGGCAGCAAGGCTTACTACGGATAGCAGTAAGATAAACGTTATTCTCTTCATGTGTGTTGTGTTTATAGTCTCGGCAAAATTCGTGGAAATAATCCTTAAAACAAAACGTAGACGTATGCCATCGGCATGGGTATCACGTACACCGGTTATCATAGGTTTTACTATCTTTGTAAAATGGCATCTTTTGAAGATTTTAAACTCAACAGACAACTGTTGAACGCGATTACGGAGGCGGGTTATACCGTACCTACCGAAATTCAGCAAAAGGCGATTACGCCATTGCTATCCGGGCAAGATGTCATGGGGATTGCCCAAACGGGCACCGGCAAAACAGCCGCTTTTGTGCTACCCTTGTTAATGGCACTCAAGTATGCACAAGGCAATCATCCGCGTGCATTGATTTTATCGCCAACACGTGAGTTAGCGATGCAAATCGACGAGCAGATTCGAGTGTTCTCCACCTATCTTGATCTGCGTACGGTGTTGTTGTACGGCGGCCTCGGGCCGAAAACACAAAAGGAGCAGCTGGAGAAGGGTTGCGATATCATCGTAGCCACGCCAGGTCGCTTCCTAGATCTTTACCTATCAGAGCACATCCAGACCAAAATGATTAAGTTTCTGGTGATGGATGAAGCCGATAAGATGATGGATATGGGCTTTATCGGCAAGATTCACCGCATCTTAGAAGTGCTGCCTAGAAAACGGCAAAACATGTTGTTTTCGGCTACG
>NZ_JAMJWE010000146.1 GCF_023554105.1 Brucella sp. 21LCYQ03 | reverse complement strand
GCTGATCTTACGCGCACCAGAATAGAGGGACTCCGCCTCATACCGATGCTGAGTCAGCGTGTGCAGCATGGAGATAAATTCCACAAACCGAGGAATGCCGCTTTTTGTTGATAGTTCCCTGAAAAAAGGCTGTAAGTCACGGGCATGTTCTGCTCGTACCCTTTTACTGGCATCCAAGCCAATTAAATAACGGCCTACCTGATCAAATTCTGGAATCACAAATAATTTTTCCATACGTTCCAGATGTACGAACACATGCACAAGACGCACGGTTTCGTCGTACACACCTGGCTCTTCATATTTCGTAAACATGTGAGGTTCATCGGGCCGAAGGATAAATACATCGCCTTGTTGAAAGGATTGTGCCACATTGCCAACCACAATGGTTCCCCTCCCTTGCACAACACAAGTTACTTGCAGTTCCGTGTGGCGATGGTAATAGCCATAAAGAGAACTCCCTATATTTTCGAGGGTGGCAAATACACCTTCACCGTAAACTGGAACAGTAAACCGAATGGGTTCCATCGAAAAAGCGAGGATTATTTTAGCTTATCTGCAAAGACCTTTTTAAACTTATCCAACTTCGGCTGTACCACAAACTGACAGTAGCGATCGTTAGGATTCTTATTATAATAATCCTGATGATAATCTTCTGCGGGATAAAATACATTTGCCTTTTCGATCGTGGTTACGATTGCTTTATCGTACACTTTCTCCGCATTAAGCTGTTTAATGTAATAATTTGCTTTCTCT
>NZ_JAMJWE010000145.1 GCF_023554105.1 Brucella sp. 21LCYQ03 | reverse complement strand
AAAAAAAGTAATCTATGGTCTGATTGCCATAGGAGGTTTTTTATTGACGTTGGCTTGTATCAACTACATCAACTTGAGTACTGCACAGGTACCACAACGCGCAAAGGAGATCGGCATCCGCAAAACGCTCGGCGCAAGACCTACGGTATTAACCTTCAACTTTCTGATAGAAACCTTTTGTATCTCTTTATTGTCGCTCCTACTATCCTGGCCGATGGTGGTTGCCTTTCGTCATTTGTATCCAGAGTTTTTACCTGCAGCGATAGAAACCTACAGCAATCTCTGGACTATTGCCCTATTTCTTCTTGGTCTTATCCTACTTATAACCGCTTTTGCAGGGCTTTATCCATCGTACTTAATCAATAAGTTACGTGCCATAGAAACCTTAAAAGGTAAGTTGGAAACACGTATTCAAGGCACTCGCTTAACGTTACGCAAAGGGCTTATTGTCTTTCAATTCATTATTGCTCAATTCTTTATCGTTGGTGCGCTAATTATGGCGTATCAACTGAACTATACGCTTACGAAAGATCTGGGCTTTTCGCACGACGCAGTAGTCACCGTACGCATGCCGTACAAATCGTACCAGAACGCCGATGTGGATCCATTGTTATATAAGCAGGCCTTACAAAAACATCCAGAGGTAGTTCAAATCGCTCAGGGGCACGAGCCCCAAAACCAAAATCATTGCGGGAATATGTATGATTTCGCAGCTGACACTGGTCGGATCCAACTGGCCTCTCCTCGAAAATATA
>NZ_JAMJWE010000144.1 GCF_023554105.1 Brucella sp. 21LCYQ03 | reverse complement strand
CGTGATACGCTGTTATACGCTGGGTTTGGAGCTTATCAATTTTCTAAAAAGTACCCCACCCCAAGTTTAGATGCACATTACGACGAATTTCATTTTCAGTATGCTTCTCCCAGGTATGGAGCCTCCGCCAACTTGTTGTATAGTTACCAATTAGAAGGATATGATAGCCGATGGTCCACCTGGTCCAACGAGCAGGCAAAAGCGTATACCAATCTGCCGAGTGGGAGCTATGTTTTTCGGGTAAAAGCAAAAAATAGTTTGGGACTCGAATCGGACGAACTGACCTGTAAATTTACGATTCTGGCTCCTTGGTATGCTACGCAAATCGCGTGGGTAATCTATACGCTTTTGCTTTTATCTTTTTTCTTTCTCGCAGTGAGATGGCAGCGTTCCGCATGGATAAGCAGACAGGAGAAGCATGAGGAAGAACTCGCCCGCTTACGCTATATCTACCAGTTGGAGTTAGAAAAAAACGAACGCGAAATCATCAAGCTACAAAAGGAGCACCTGGAAGATGAAGTGCTAATTAAAACAAAAGAATTAGCCAGCACAAGTATGCAACTAATGGAAAATACAGGCGCACTGCATAAACTCAGAATGGAATTAGCAAAAATGGAATCGGGCGAAGCCGATGAAGCTGACCTCAAACGGGTGACCGCTTTGCTAAAGGATGTGGACAAAAACACCACACACTGGGATCAGTTTGCGGTACATTTCGATGAGTTGAATGATGGATTTTTACAGCGATTGACCAGTC
>NZ_JAMJWE010000143.1 GCF_023554105.1 Brucella sp. 21LCYQ03 | reverse complement strand
CCCTCATACCTTTTCTCGACTACATCTTGGTTATTTTTGATATAACTTACGACATCTTGTAAACCTTCTGCAAATTTTTCAAAATCCTCTTTGTACAGGAAAATCTTGTGCTTAATGAACTGCCCATCCTCAAAACGTTTCTTACTTTCTGTAATGGTCACATAATAGTCGTTGGACCGAGTTGCTTTGACATCAAAAAAATAAGTACGTTTTCCTGCTCTCACCTTTTTTGAAAATACCTCTTCGCGTTCTTTGTTTTCAAAATCTCCCATTGGATTAGTCAATAAATTAAGTTTATGCTCTATTTTCTGTTATAAATATATAATAAATAAAATCATCAGCCCAAATTTCGTCAGAAAAAAAGTAAATAAATTTTTACATATTCGCGTTATTGAAATGACTTTGGTGAATGACAAGGTGAAATTTGTTTCACCGAGTAATAGCGCTCGTTCACCGAAAAAATTGCCTAAGATGCCTATTTCAGCTCGTTTAGCTGAATATTTCGATCTACTTTCGAATCATCAAAGGAACAAAAACACAACGTCATGAATACACAAAACACAAATAACGACAGTCGACCGCCAAAGTCAAACAACACGACAAATTTCGCTGGTGCGTTTATTATTCTATTTGGACTCGCTCTTCTCATGAAGAATATGCGTCTAGACATCTTCCCTCGCTGGATCTTTGGTTGGGAAATGATCCTGATTGTCATCGGTTTGGTAATCGGAGTTAACTCCAGGTTTCAAAAAAAATC
>NZ_JAMJWE010000142.1 GCF_023554105.1 Brucella sp. 21LCYQ03 | reverse complement strand
ATCTCGAGGCGCTGCCGCTCCGTTATACCGCGATCATTATTCCTTGTATTAGCCTGATATTTATTGTGCCGCTTTATCGCGGAAACGCAAAGCCATTCCATGACATATCCTATACATTAACGGGATTGTTATATACTGCTTTTCCTTTTTTCTGTTTTGTGGCGTTGGGTTTTATTCGAGGTTCTTACCACGCCCACATTCCACTGGGCTTTCTATTTATGCTTTGGAGTAATGACACCGGTGCATACCTGGTGGGGAGAAGTATCGGTCGTACCAAGCTATTCGAACGTATATCTCCCAATAAAACTTGGGAAGCCTTTCTAGGCGGTTTAGCATTCGCCATTGGGGTTGCTGCTTTATTATCTCAATTCTATCCCGTTTTGCCACTTTGGCAATGGATGATCATGGGGCTAATCATCGGCTCATTTGGCACCTTAGGTGATTTGGTCGAATCCATGTTGAAACGTACCTTGGGTGTAAAAGACTCCGGCAATATCTTGCCTGGCCATGGCGGCTTGTTAGATCGTTTTGATGGCCTATTGATTGCCGCACCATTAGTTTGGATATTTTTACTTTTAGTGTAATATGACAACAAATATCTATCCTGCTACCTTTGCCTTCTTAAGCGAACTGGCTCAGCATAATAATCGAGAATGGTTTCAAGAGCATAAAGCGCGTTATGATGCTGCTCAACAAAATATGAAAGACTTCGTACAAGCGATCATCTGGCGCTTGTCTGAGGTAGACCCACATATCCATCAG
>NZ_JAMJWE010000141.1 GCF_023554105.1 Brucella sp. 21LCYQ03 | reverse complement strand
GGAAACTACAGAAAAAAAATAATGTAATAAAAGTTGTTACATTAAAGAAGTTTGTGCTATCTTTGTTTCGAAATGAATAATACACGATTTGCTACGGCTCTACATATCCTCTGCCTTCTGTCTAAAAATACGACGGATTGGGTGAGCTCGGATTGGATTGCAGGTAGCATCAACGTAAATCCTGTAGTCGTTCGCAAAGAGCTGGGCGTGCTGCAAGACAAAGGTTGGATAGTTAGTCGAAAAGGAAAAGAGGGTGGATCTCGTTTACAAGTGAGAGGGAACGAAATTAGATTAGGTGACGTGTATCAGGCGATTCGGAATACAGATATTTTGGGTAAGAAGAATTTGAAAACCAATCCAAAATGTCCGGTAGGGAAGGAGATTAATAATCGATTGGATAGCCTATATCTGGAGACCGATCGGATTGTATTTGCCTCACTGAACGAGCAGACCCTGCAAAATTTTGTCGAGGGATTTTAAGTGTCTTTTTTTGATCTTTAATGTAACAAAATATATTACAAATAAATTTATCAAATATGAAAATAGGAATTACAGGTGCTACCGGACAACTAGGTCGTTTGGTGGTGGAGCAAGTAAAAAAAAGAAATCCGAACGCAGAGCTAGTTGCTCTGGTGCGCGATACCGATAAAGCCCATGATCTTGGTATAGAAGCACGTGTATTCGATTATGACCAACCCGATCATTTGGAAAATGCGCTAGCAGGGGTGGATCAATTGTTACTTATTTCTGCCAACGAGATCGGCAAA
>NZ_JAMJWE010000140.1 GCF_023554105.1 Brucella sp. 21LCYQ03 | reverse complement strand
ACTACGGCGAATATGCCTGTATCAGCAGATGCTAAGCCGCTCTTCGATTTCTTGACCATGAACCAATACATTATCGATGTGGAAGGTTTTGACACCAAAGATGTGAAGACATTGAAATCTTAGTCAACAAATTATATAACAATTGTTTTCGTAATCACCGCGAGCAGCATGCCAAGGAATGTGACCAATACAATGCCTTTGCCCACCTGCTCGCGGTCGTTGCGGTAGCAATACCATACTGCAATTATGTTGCCGGTTAAGGCCAGCACATACAACCCCAATGGCTTTTGTGGCATCAGCTGCGCTATAATCTCCGAATGCTTCGTGAGCAGGTGCGCTATCACGGGTAGGATGACTCCTAAAATCAGTCCTAAAAACATATTGTTTTTGTGTTGCATCCTTAAGGTTTAGGGATATCAAAGCTCCAGGAATTTAACTCTGGAATCACGTGATGTGCCGTCATATCAAACTGTGTAGGAACCACCGATACATAACCATTATTCAACGCATACACGTCGGTATCTTCGCCGCGATCTTCTAATTGAAACTTACCGGTAAGCCAAAAATACTCTCGCTGATGCGGATCCATACGCTCTTCGAACTCTTCTACCCAACGACCTCCGGCTTGCCGACAGATTTTAATACCTTGCAGCTCGCTTACGTTCGGAAAGTTTACATTGAGTAATGAATGTTTAGGCAAACCGTTCTGTAATACTTGGGATGCAATACCACGTACATAATGGCGACAATGTTCGAAATTCGCATCA
>NZ_JAMJWE010000014.1 GCF_023554105.1 Brucella sp. 21LCYQ03 | reverse complement strand
CGCTAGCAGCGTCGCCGCCCTCGTTGAAAGCCATATAGACCCCACAAACACAAACTGTCAACGAACTTTCATAAAAAAACGAAAAGTTTCTTTCCACAGCAAAACCAACGCAATTTTATCAAAAATTAACCAACGCAAACAACCCGATTCTAACCAGATATCAAGTCTAGCGACTGACAGAGGCGCTATGCCAGGGAACTTATTCGCCGCTGTAGCGCCTAGTTTTTCAGTGCATCCACTTGAAAATTGCCCGCTCACTCTCTCGGCTTGGACTAATTTGCGATTTGCTTTCTAAATAAACGTCACTTTTAGAAGCTTTTTGAATAACCGGCACTTTTAAACGATCTGATCTGGAAATGAATAAGGAACCAACAAAATTGGCTTCGCCTTTGTGCAATCGTGTCCAATTGCTTCACTGTGAGTAGTCGGAGAAACAAAAAAGAGCAACTTAGTTACGCGAATTTTCCCGGTCGTTCGTTCAAACAAAGTCATATCTGAACAAAGAGACGGAGGAGGAAAAATGGTTCATTATGAACATATAGAGAGAGACGCTAACAGACGGGATTGGCACGATATCTTTTGGTTGGCGCAGCGCATTCGTATCGGCATTGTACCCGTCCCTATATATCTCCTGATATCGCTACTTCTTATTGGCTTTATTTCAATTGAAAAAGTGCCGTCGGATTTGACGATGTCTATCGGTATTCTGTCAATTGGTGGCTTTTTCTTCATGGAAATGGGCAAACGCATTCGAATACTCGGACTGATGGGAGGGGCCGCAATCATGGCATTTGTTGCGCCTTCAGCAGCGGTTTTCTATGGCATGATTCCATCGTCAGTTGCTGTTTCGGTCACAACATTCTGCAAACAGTCGAATTTTCTATATCTTTATATTTCAGCCATCATAGTCGGCAGCATAATCAGCATGGACCGGCAGGTCCTTCTGGAAGGTTTTTTGAAGGTCTTTGTTCCACTCGCAGCAGGATCAATTGTTGCTTTATTAATCGGAACCCTCGTCGGTATGATGATGGGATTGAGTGCATCACACAGTCTATTCTTCATTGTCGTACCGATTATGGCGGGCGGCTTGGGAGAAGGTGCAATCCCTTTGTCCCTTGGATATTCGCTCATCCTTCATCAACCCCAAGAGGTATTGTTTGCGCAAATCATACCGGTTGTTATGCTGGGCAGCTTCACAGCAGTACTGTTGTGCGGGCTACTCAATTTATTGGGAAAACGTTATCCGCACCTTACAGGCGAAGGACGTTTACAACCTGGAGTCGAAAACATGAGCTCTCAGGCGGACGAAGATTCTAAAGTTGTTGACATTACCGATATCGCAGCAGCGGGTGTAACAATCGTAAGTCTATATCTCTTAGGCGTTTACATTCAAAGCCTGACCGACTTTCCAGCACCGATCTGTATGTTGTTTCTTGTCGTTATCGCGAAAATTGGACGGCTGTTTGAACCGAGCATCGAAAGCGGAAGCAGACATGTCTACAAGTTCTTCTCGCGGATTGTAACCTGGCCGCTGTTGTTCGCCATGGGTATTGCTTTTACACCTTGGGACGAGTTTGTTTCCGTATTTAACGTGCCGACCGTTGTGACCGTATTTGCTACAGTGTTTTCATTAATTGCCACTGGCTTTTTCGCCGCCCGATTGGTCAAGCTATACCCGATCGACGCAGCAATCGTGACTGGCTGTCATAGTGGACAGGGTGGCACGGGTGATATCGCTATCCTGACAGCTGCGAACCGTATGACACTCATGCCTTTCGCGCAGATAGCAACACGTATCGGCGGCGCGATCACCGTCTCAGTTGCAATTATGACAATAAAATACGTTATCTAATTGAAAAATAAGCGATAATTAGATCGCCGGCCTCAATGAATCAGACCGGCGCTCTAGTAATTAGTTAAATGCCCCGCTGTCACTTTTGCTTTCAGGGCGTTCTTTCGCAACCTTCTCACGATAGCCGCTTGCCCGGTAAGCGGAAATCGTTTCAATCGCACCGCCAGTACGACGACGTGCTTCAGCAAGAATTGGCTCAACATCTGTGCGATAAGCGCGCTTTAACGTATCCGACGCCATCAGTGCGTCGTTTTCCTGCTGATAGACTTCAAGTGCTTCACGATCTACAAGCAGTGCTTGGGCATAGGCGCGTCTGATTTCGTTTGCTGATGATATCAAACTCTCAAGCGGATCGGTCACATTATGCGATTGATCGATCATATGTGCGGGATGAAAATCTTTGATACCACGATAGTCGGCGTCAACGAGTTCATTGAACACCAAAAATAGTCGATACGGATCGATAGAACCTGCATCAAGGTCATCATCTCCATACTTGCTGTCGTTGAAATGGAACCCGCCTAGCTTACCAAATTGCGTCAAGCGAGCCACAATCATTTCAATATTGGTATTTGGTGCATGATGACCAAGATCGACAAGGCATTGAGCTTTGGGACCAAGTGTCGAGGCAATGAGGTAATTGGTGCCCCAATCCTGAACAACCGTCGAATAAAAAGCTGGCTCATACATTTTGTGTTCGGAGAACAGACGCCAGTCGTCTGGCAAAACCTTATAGATTTCGCCCATAGAGTGCAGATAACGTTCAAATGCGCGCGTAAAGTTTTGCTGTCCGGGAAAGTTAGAACCGTCGCCCAGCCAAACAGTGAGCGCCTTGGAACCCAGCGCATTTCCAATCTCGATGCATTCAATATTGTGCTCTATTGCTTGCGCTCGGACTGCCGCATCTACATGAGTAAGCGAGCCATATTTGTAGGAATGCTGCTGATCCGACGAATCCGAAAACGTATTGGAGTTCATGGCATCAAAACCAAGCCCCAAAGCGCCCGCATGAGCTTTCAACTTTATTGTATCAGTTTTATCCCACGGAATATGCAGCGATACATTGGGTGTTGCACGAGAAAGCTCATTTACCACCGCGCAATCGTCAAGCTTGTCAAATATACCGCGCGGCTCGCCCCTGCCCGGAAACCGTCCAAACCGTGTTCCGCCTGTGCCCGTTCCCCATGATGGCACAGCAACAAAATAGTCTGCGACCTTTTCTGTGATTTTTTCTATTGTAATGCCGCGACGTTCAAGCTGTTCGCCAAGTGCCTGATAATCGCTTTTTAAAGATGCTTCGTAACCCGAATTATGCTCGGCGATGAAATCAGCCGCAATACGTTGTTCGGACATAGAACCTCCCCAAATGTCTTCTTCGTATTAAAAGGACGCAGAGCAAATCTATCTCACGCCCTTCTTGATTGACTACGGATTTAGCGCGGAAAGCTCTGTTGGTTTCCTGCATCGACATTGATAATATTGCCGGTCGACTTGGCAGATGCATCACTTGCGAGGAAGTAAATGGCTTCGGCAATATCTTCGGGCAGTACATTCAACTTTAACAGCGAGCGTTTACGGTAATGCTCTTCAAGCTCAGTGACATCAATCCTTGATGAGGCTGCACGTTGTTCGCGCCATTCACCATCCCATATTTTCGAACCGCGCAAAACAGCATCAGGATTAACGACATTGACACGAATTCCAGCTTCTGCACCTTCGAGTGCCAAGCAACGTGCTAAATGAATTTCAGCCGCTTTTGCAGTGCAATAAGCTGATGCACCAGGTGATGCGGCAAGACCATTCTTTGATGCCACAAATACCACATTGCCGCCGATGTTCTGACGCCGGAACAACCGGAAAGCTTCCCGCGAGACAAGGAAGTAACCCGTTGCCAGAATGTCGATATTACGGTTCCACATTGAAAGCTCAGTCGCTTCAATTGGAGCCGACGATGCTATCCCCGCATTAGAAATCAGAATATCTATGCCGCCGAATTCAATGCTCGCCTCGGTGAAAGCGCTGATCACGGCCTTCTCTTCGGTTACGTTCAGCTCTAAGCTGCGCACCTGATCGAAGCCAAATCGCTTCGCAAGGCTCTCATGAGCGATTTTGAGTGATCCGACATCAATATCAGCCAAAATCACGCAAGCCCCTTCACCCGCCAGACGCTCAGCACTTGCATAACCAATACCACCTGCCCCGCCAGTAATAAAAGCTACGCGTCCAGCAAGGTTTTTGGGCTTAGGCATACGTTGTAGTTTTGCTTCCTCAAGCAACCAATATTCAATATCAAACGCCTCCTGCTCTGGAAGACCCCGATATTCGGACACTGTGGATGCACCGCGCATGACATTGATCGCGTTGACATAGAACTCGCCCGCAATACGCGCGGTAGCCTTATCGCGCGCAAATGAGAGCATACCAACGCCGGGAATTAAAAATATTACCGGGTTGGGATCGCGCATCTTGGGTGAATTATCGTGTTTGCAGCTCTCATAATAGCGCTTGTAATCGGCACGATAAGCTTCAAGTGCATCCTCAAGACCAGCAAGAACATCATTTACATTCGGCTGTGCGGGATCGAAATCAATTACAAGTGGACGGATTTTGGTACGTAGGAAATGGTCAGGGCAAGATGTGCCAAGCCGTGCGAGAGGTTCAAGGCTTTTTGAATTAACGAATTCAAGAACCGCGTCCTGATCATCGAAATGCCCAAGCTTGCGTTCGTCTTTTCCGATAAATCCGCGAATCTCTGGCATAAGGCGCGCAGCAATGGCGCGACGCTCAGCTGGATCCAGGCTTTGTACAGCAGCACCACCAAATGCCGGCTCGCCATCAGCCTTATGGTCGAGCCATTCAATTGATCTGTTAATAATGGCAAGAGTTGTCTCATAGCAAGTCTTTGCATCATTGGCCCAAGTGAATAGCCCATGGCTTTCAAGGATAACTCCCTTGGCATTGGGATTTGACTTCACGAATGCTTCAAGATCCAGACCAAGCTGAAAACCGGGTCGGCGCCATGGCAGCCAACCAATATCATTGCCAAAAATTTCCGCAGTTAATTCACGTGAATTCTTAGATGCTGCGATAGCAATAATCGCGTCGGGATGCATATGATCGACATGCGTGAACGGCACAAAACCGTGCAACGGCGTATCAATAGAGGCTGCCCGGGCATTAAGATTGAAAGTGCAGTGTGGCAGGAACCCGACCATGCGGTCCTCATCTTCAACGCCCTTGTAAATGCATTTGAGTGCCTCAAGCTTGTCCTGATAAAGCGTAGCGAAGCCATCAAGACGAATGGTGCCAACGTCGCCGCCAGAACCTTTGACCCATAAAACCTGAACGCTCTCGCCAGTTAACGGATCAATCTCAGCAACTTTTGCTGATGTATTACCTCCACCATAATTGGTAATCCGCTTGTCCGAGCCAAGAAGGTTTGAGCGATAAAGCAACTTGCCCGGCTCATCCAATGCTCCAGCCTTAGCGTCATCCCAACGGTTATCCAAAAGCGTGCTTTGGGCCACCATCTCATCCTCCCGATATCTGGTGAAGATCGGATTGAACGCTTCTTTTTTCACGCACAAACGATCATGTTGCGAGAGATATGCGCATAGTTGCTTAAAGTGTCAATCAAAAACGATCATATGTAATCATGTAAATTATATTTATGCATTAATTTGATTGTTTGTGATTGACAAAGTCCGTATTATTGTTTGATACCTGAGACAGGAGGAGCCATGCACGAGAGAGAGCGCCATCGTATTATCCTGAGCGCTGTTCAGGAAAAGCCGGTGATCACCATTCAGGATCTGGTGGAATTAACTGAAGCGTCAGAAGCGACGCTTCGGCGCGATATTGCCTCACTCCATATGCAGGGCCGTATTAAGCGTGTGCGTGGCGGCGCAGAAGCAATTCATCCACCACAGTTAAGCAGCCTAGCTGGGCGTTCTTTCAAGGTTTCGGAAACAGAGAACACTGATCGCAAACGTGCAATTGCACGTGAGGCTGTGTCTCTTTGTGAAGAAGGCGACAGTATTATCATTAATGGTGGCTCGACCACATTCCAGATGGTTCATTATCTGTCGGCGCGACGCTTACAGGTTTTGACCAATTCCTTCGCCATTGCCGAACATCTTCTGCGACAATCCAAAAGCACGGTTATTGTACCGGGCGGTGCGATTTATCGGGAACAGAGTCTTATTCTCTCGCCGTTCGACAATGATGTGATCCGTAACTTTTACGGACGCCGCATGTTTATGGGCTGTCAGGGTGTGAGTCCTCTGGGTGTCATGGAAGCAGACGCACTGATTATTCAAAGCGAGCAGAAGCTTATGGGACAATCAGACGAGATTGTTCTGATGGTTGATTCATCTAAGTTCAACCGTCGCTCCAGCCTTATCCTCTGCCCTCTCGACCGTGTCACCACGCTGATTACAGACGATGGCATAACAGAAGAAGCACGGCGGATGGTGGAAAATGCTGGCATAAAGCTCATCGTAGCGCAGATCACGACAAATGCCGTCAAAGGCTCCGAAAAGGGAGAGACCACGGAGGTAGCCTGAGCCGGATATATTTAATCTAATGTTCTTAATTGGGAGGAATGGGACATGAAATTTTTTAAGAAACTTGCAGTGAGCACAGCAATGGCAGTTGTCTTTATGGCAAGTGCTGCGCAGGCAGCTGACATGAAAATTGCACTTGTTGCAAAATCTCTTGGTAATGGTTTTTTTGAAGCGGCCAACAAGGGTGCGCAGGAAGCTGCGAAAGAGCTCGGTGGCGTAGAAGTAATTTACACGGGCCCAACCACAACCACCGCCGAAGGCCAAATTGAAGTCATCAACTCACTGATCGCTCAGGGTGTCGATGCCATCGCTATTTCTGCCAACGATCCGGACGCCGTTGTTCCTGCTTTGAAAAAAGCAGAGCAGCGCGGCATCAAGGTGATTTCATGGGATTCAGGTGTGGCTCCTGATGGTCGTATTGTTCACCTTAACCCATCATCGAATGAGTTAATTGGCAAAATGTGCCTCACACTTGCCGCCAATCACCTGCCAGATGGCAAAGGCGACTTCGCAATCCTTTCAGCGACCACCACCTCAACAAACCAAAATATCTGGATTGAGGAGATGAAAAAGCAGCTCAAGGATTTTCCAGGCCTCAACCTCGTCGCGACAGTTTATGGCGATGATCTCGCCGACAAGAGCTATCGTGAAGCGCAGGGGCTACTCACCTCCAATCCAAATGTAAAGGTGATCGTTGCACCAACGACGGTTGGTGTGCTTGCGGCCTCGCAGGCAGTTAAGGATGCGGGAAAGATAGGCGAAGTCTATGTGACTGGTCTTGGCCTGCCATCCGAAATGGCTGGTGCCATCAAGTCGGGAGCGACCAAGGAATTTGCGATCTGGAATCCAATCGACTTGGGTTATTCCGCGACACAAATTGCATACCATTTGGTCAAGGGTGATGCGGACGGAAAGCCGGGCTCAGAAATTGAAGCCGGACGCATGGGCAAGATCAAGATCGGCGAAAATGGCGAAGCAGCGATGAGTGATCCGTTTGTTTACGACGAATCGAACGTTGAAGAGTTCTCCAAGGTCTTCTGATTTCAAATAGAGAATAGCGACATGAAGTAACCTTTCATGTCGCTGCCTTTTTCCAAAATCGTTTTCAGGTATTTCTGATGAATGCAGCTTTGCACAAAGGTGGGCAAGCGGCCTTTTCTGCCCGCGATACGGATATGCCTTTGCTGGAAATGCGCGGCATCGCCAAAACATTTCCCGGCGTGCGTGCGCTTGATAACGTCAATATTACGCTCTATCCCGGCAAAGTAACTGCATTAATCGGTGAAAATGGTGCGGGGAAATCCACGCTCGTTAAGATTCTTACTGGAATTTATCAGCCTGATGAAGGCGAAATTCTTATCAACGGCAATGCACTGCATTTTGCAACGGCACAGGTTGCAACCGATGCAGGCGTGACCGCCATTCATCAGGAAACGGTGCTTTTCGACGAGTTATCTGTTGGCGAAAATATCTATTTGGGTCATGCGCCACGCACGAAATTCGGTTTTGTGAACTGGAAAGCCCTCTTTGCGCGTGCTCAGGCGCTGCTTTCTTCACTCGAAATTACTGTTGATGCACGTATCAAGCTTAGCGAACTCTCAATTGCCCAGCGACATCTGGTTGCAATAGCGCGTGCGCTTTCTGTGGATGCGCGCATTGTCATTATGGATGAACCGACAGCAGCTTTGTCACGTAAGGAAGTTGACGACCTTTTTCGTATCGTTGAGCGTCTTAAGGCGCAAGGAAAAGCCATTTTATTCATCAGTCATAAATTCGATGAAGTTTATGAAATCGCCGATAATTATGCGGTTTTCCGTGACGGCTGCGCCGTTGGCCACGGTCTTCTTTCCGAGATGAACGAGAAAGAGATCGTGCGAATGATGGTTGGGCGAACGGTAGAGAAAGCATTTCCCAAACAGGATGTTGCAATCGGTGCAACCGTTCTCAGTGTCGTAAACTATTCTCACCCAACAGAATTTCACGATATATCGTTTGATCTTCACCGTGGTGAAATTCTCGGAATTTATGGACTCGTCGGTGCAGGCCGCTCCGAGCTTGCACAGTCGCTTTTCGGGATAACTATACCCTCCAGCGGACGCGTCATCCTTGAAGGTGAAGAAATAACAATACGTCGCTCTGGTGAAGCCATTGCGAAAGGTATTGTCTATGTACCGGAAGAACGTGGGCGACACGGTGCAGTGCTGCAAATGCCTATTTTCCAAAACATTTCCCTGCCATCCCTGAGGCGCACGTCAAGAGACGGTTTCTTGCGGACCGCCGAGGAATTCAAGCTGGCACGCAAATATGCTGAGCGTTTTGATTTGCGCGCCGCGTCCCTTTCGGTGCCAGTTGGTACATTATCAGGCGGCAATCAGCAAAAAGTTGTTATCGGGAAATGGCTTGCGACTGCGCCCAAAGTGATCATTCTCGATGAGCCGACCAAAGGCATTGATATTGGGTCAAAAGCAGCGGTGCATGAGTTTATCAGCGAATTGGCTGCTGAAGGCCTGAGTATTATTATGATCTCGTCAGAACTCCCCGAAATCATTGGGATGTCGGATCGCGTCATGGTCATGCGCGAAGGTTTGATGGAAGGCATTTTCGGGCGTGTGGAGCTTGATGCGGAAGTGCTGGTGCGTGCTGCTACAGGTAATGCGGAGGGAACATGAAACAGCTTCTCAAACAGCGCGAGCTACTGCTTCTTGTTATCATCGCTATAATGATCGGGCTTTTTTCTTTGCGTGCACCCGGATTTGCCTCGCCACGCAATCTGGCTAATATCTTTAATGATACATCTATTCTGATCATTCTGGCCCTTGGTCAGATGTCGGTGATACTCACAAAATCCATTGATCTTTCGGTTGCAGCTAATCTGGCTTTCACTGGAATGGCAGTGGCAATGCTTAATGCTACATATCCCGACCTGCCGCTTGTTATCCTCATTATAGGGGCTGTCGGAATCGGTGCGATCTTAGGAGCAATCAATGGCATTCTGGTTTGGAAACTGGATATCCCAGCGATTGTAGTCACGCTTGGTACGCTAACTATCTATCGAGGAATGGCTTTTGTACTTTCTGGTGGTGCATGGGTAAATGCACATCAGATGACAGCGCCCTTTCTGAATACTCCCCGCATGGTGTTTCTTGGCCTGCCACTTCTTGGCTGGGCGGCCATCATCATTATTGCAATGATGTTTATTTTGCTTACCCGGACTTTTTTTGGGCGCGCACTATACGCATCTGGCGGCAATCCGACCGCCGCAGTTTACGCCGGAATAAATGTCGGACGTACGCGCTTCTTCGCTTTCGTTCTTTCCGGCGCACTCGCAGGGTTTTGCGGCTATCTCTGGGTTTCGCGTTATGCCGTAGCTTATGTAGACATTGCGAGCGGCTTCGAACTCGACAGCGTCGCAGCGTGCGTCATCGGCGGGATCTCGATCATTGGCGGTATTGGTACAGCAGCAGGCGCTTTGCTTGGTGCATTGTTCTTAGGTGTTATAAAAAATGCCCTTCCCGTGATCGACATCTCTCCATTCTGGCAAATGGCAATTTCGGGGGCAGTCATTATCGCTGCCGTGATCTTCAATGCCCGACAAGAAAAGCGCGGAGGACGCATCATTTTGCGTGAAAAGGCCGCCAAGATTTATGAGGAGACCGCAGCGTGAGCGACATCATGGAACGCCGCCATATCCCAGATCGCCTCGGAACATCTTATACCCGGCTCTTTGCGCGGTGGGAGACGCTTCTTCTTGGTGTCGCGATAGCCATTTTTATCGCCAATTCGCTTGCCTCGCCCTACTTCCTCAATGCGTGGAACTTATCAGACGCGACTTTCAACTTCACAGAAAAAGCTTTGATCGCGTTTGCGATGACATTGCTGATCATCTCTGGGGAGATTGATCTTTCGGTCGCAGCAATTATTGCACTGGCTTCAACAGCAATGGGTGCTGCTGCTCAAATAGGTGTTGGCACAGCTGGACTTGTACTTATCGGAATCGGCACCGGTCTCTTTTGCGGGGCCATCAATGGCGGCCTTGTGGCGGGCCTGAAACTGCCATCAATCGTCGTAACCATCGGAACGATGAGTCTGTTCCGAGGCGTTTCCTACATTATTCTTGGTGACAAAGCCTATGGTGGCTATCCGGAAAGCTTTGCTTATTTCGGCCAGGGCTATGTTTTCTGGGTAATTTCATTCGAATTTGCGTTGTTCATCGGTTTTGCAATCATCTTTGGCGTGCTTTTGCACTGCACAAGCTTTGGCCGTCGAATCTATGCTATCGGCAACAATGAATTTGCGGCGCGCTTTTCCGGCATTCCTGTTGAACGCATGAAATTCACGCTGTTTCTGCTTACCGGGATAATGAGTGGTATCGCCGCCGTTTGCCTGACCTCGCGGCTTGGCTCGACTCGTCCTTCAATCGCACAGGGTTGGGAACTGGAAGTTATCACGATGGTCGTCCTTGGCGGCGTATCAATCCTTGGAGGTGCGGGCAGCATCATTGGCGTGGTGATTGCCGCATTCGTGATGGGACTTGTTACTTTCGGACTTGGCCTTCTCAATGTGCCAGGAATTGTAATGTCGATCTTTATTGGCCTCTTATTAATCATAACAATTGCACTGCCAATCATTGGTCGAAAAGTCAAAGCGAGGTGTCGTTCATGAAAGAGGAACGCTATGCATTTCGTATGAAGCTGCTTCCGGGGCAAGAGGTCGAATACCGCCGTCGCCATGATGAAATCTGGCCAGAGCTTATTGAGCTTTTGCACTGCGCGGGAGTATCAGACTATTCGATATGGCTTGATGAAGAAACGCATACTCTCTTTGGGCTGCTCACCCGTACAAATCCACATGGGATGGTGGATCTACCAGAGCATCCAGTCATGAAAAAATGGTGGGCATATATGGCGGATTTGATGGAAATCAATCCAGACAACTCACCTGTTTCCTTAGACCTCAAGCCCGTATTCTATATGCCATGAAACACATTGCCGTTCTTGATATAGGTAAGACCAATGCAAAAATAGTCCTCTTAAACGCCGAAACCGGCAAAGAAATTGCCGGGCGCCGTATCCCAAACACCGTTCTGCACAATGGTCCATATCCGCATTACGATATTGAGATGCTTTGGAATTTCTTCATCCAGGGCCTCACCGATTTTGCCAAAGTACCAGGCTTTGACGCTATTTCAATTACAACCCATGGCGCCAGCGTTGTCCTGCTTGATAAGAATGGCGAACTAGCCATGCCCATGCTCGATTACGAGCATGAATATGAGGCAAAAATTCGTGCTGACTACGCGCTTATCAAGCCTCCTTTTGAAGAGACATACTCACCAACACTTTCGCAGGGACTTAATGTTGGTGCACAGCTCCATTATCTAAAAACCGCCTTTCCAGATGAGTTTGCAAAAGTAAAAACGATCCTCACTTATCCGCAATATTGGGCCTACCGGCTGACCGGAGTTTCATGTGTGGAAGTCACCTCGCTTGGTTGTCACACTGACTTATGGCTACCCGAGAGAGGAACCTATTCCTCCCTGATAAAAAGCCTTGAGCTGGAAGGTAAGTTTCCTGAATTACGATCGGCCTTCGATGCAATTGGAACATTGCACACGCAATTGGGTAATGAAATCGAGCTTAAGCTCAAAGTGCCTGTTTACTGTGGCATTCACGATTCCAATGCGTCACTACTCACACATCTTATAGACCGCAAACCACCATTCTCGGTTATATCAACGGGTACGTGGGTTGTTTGTTTTGCTGTCGGCGGAAATCTTACGGGGTTGGATCCGAAGCGCGACACACTTGCTAATGTGGACGCCTATGGTCGTGTAGTGCCCTCGGCACGCTATATGGGCGGACGCGAGTTTGATATGATGACGCAAGGTTTCAGTGCACCTACAACGGAAACAAGCGATGAGGTGCTAAGTCTTGTTCTGGAGCGCAGCGTTATGGCATTACCGTCTGCCATCCCCGGATGCGGTCCATATCCTGATATATCGTTACGCTGGCTCAACGCTGAGACTGCAAGCACGGAAGAGCTTTATGTAGCTGCATGCCTTTACGCGGGAATGATGACGACGACCTGCATTGATCTGTTAAGTTCTAACGGGCCAATTATCGTTGAAGGGCCATTCGCAACGAACCGCATTTACCTAACCGCACTTGCCGGCTTCACAAAGCGTGAAGTCATCGCAGTTTCAAGCAGTACCGGAACAGCACTCGGCGCAGGAATACTCGCAGGCGCAAAAATTCCATTGACCGAAAACACGACGTATCTCGGTCAAAGTGATTTATATAATAACTACAAACACTTGTGGAAAAAACTATCCGACTGAGAAATTACTCTTAGTGGTTTGGTAGCAAGCTACATGACGTATCTTGCTGTGAAAACTAGTTTTTATTGACATCTCGCCATTCAATAGAGATGAAACGGAACAAGGCTGTTTGATTATTTGTCATTATAGAGGCGCCCCTCACCTTGCATCTGATGAATTGGCGCGCTCATTCTGGCGCGAAGACCAGTTAGCGTATAATCAGTCACGACATTACCCGTCCCCATGAGGCCCATTTTGATAAGCTTGGACCCAAAACCCAACTTGTCGGGCTTGACAATTTCAGGGCCGCCCGTTTCACACCAGTTGAGAAACAGCGTGGCGGTTCCGTTGTGATCAGACGTATTCCAACCAATTGAAACGCGCCCTGTCTCATTGGATAATGCGCCGTATTTGATGGCATTGGTTGTTAATTCATGGATCAAGAGTGATGTTGAACTTGCCGCTTTCGGGCCGACAAATATATCTATACCTTCAATGTCAATACGCTGATCAACACCGAGCGCGGCAGTAATTTCATGTATTATCTGTGCAAACGACCCACTTGAGCTTTTGCCGAACTGCAGAACACTATGCGCACTGCTCAATGCAAACAAACGTCTGGAAAAAGAACTTAATTCTTCTTCATTATCTTGACTTTTAAAGGTTTGGCTGGCGATTGCACCCACAATACTGAAAGTATTTTTTATACGATGCGCCAACTCTGCATTCATAATCTGGGCGTTTTTTTCAGCCTCAACTTTTCCTGTCGTCTCGATGACAGTGTCCATCATACCGCCGACGCTACCATCTTCATCAAAAATTGGGCTATAGCAGAATGTAAAATAGCACTGTTCGTTGAAACCCGAACGATTAACGATTAGCGGAAAATCTTCTATAAAAGTGGCCTCGCCTTGCATAGCCTTTTCGGCTATTGGCCCAATATCTTCCCAAACCTCAGCCCATATTTTACTAAATGACTTACCCATACAATTCTTCTTATCACGAAGAATTTGTTTAAACGCGTCATTGTAAAATGTGATGAATTCGGGTCCCCAAGCAATAGCTTTCGGAAAATGCGATGCTAACATCATCTGCACTGCGGTCTTAAGCGGACCCGGCCAGTTTTCAGGAACACCTAACGGGTTCTGTGACCAATCTATATTCCTGATTTCTGCTGAAGCTTGTCCCGACACGGGAAGAAAGAAAAACCTATCGTCCAATTTTGCAAACCTTCTCGATTACCCAACGTGCTCGAAAGCGCCAAAAAGCGAAGGTTGTGCCTTAGGAAAGTGGCGAAGCAAGAAATCAATAGCATATTGGCATTCCACTGATAACTAAAAATGCCTTTGACTAATTACTGTATGCTTACAACAAGCATTTGTTCGTTAACTCTGTGTTCCATCTCGATATTTGATGGCCACAAGGTGTTGCAAAATAGCATCTACTCCATCCTAAAGGCGCGAAAAAGCGCGTTGACTCTTCAGACACCGTTGAATGAATTAACAATTAATATATTGAGCGATTCACTCAACTTTTAGCCAGCAAGTCCCATAGGCAAGCCAGCAAACGTGCAACGCTTATTCCGGGAATCTAAAATGCTGGGGACTTCAACCTTTCCAATTTCTGTAAATCGCAAGTGGGTAAAAGCGTTTTCCGCTTCTGTCGCATTGCTCGTCGCAGCTAATGCGCAAGCACAATCGCTGCCTACAAGACAAACAGAGCCGCAGTTGCAAAAAGCGGACGAGGAAAGTCCAGAGACTATCAGGCTGCAAACAATTACGCTCTCCGCCGAGCGCGCCGCAAAAAACTTGCTTGATGTCCCAATGTCGATCAGCGTGATTGATCGCGATACGCTGGATCGCCATCAGGTCCGCGACATTCAGGATATGGTACGATACGAGCCAGGCGTCAGCGTTGATCGACAGACATCTTTGACCAATCCTTATGGTCAGCTTAACAGCTTCAATATTCGTGGCGTTGGCGGAAATCGCGTTCAGATATTGGTCGATGGTGCGCGTGTTCAGGAACGCATCACTGATGGCAGCCGTGATTTTGTAGATCCTTTTAATATGAAATCAGTTGAAATCACACGCGGGCCAAACTCAGTACTCTGGGGCGCTGATGCACTGGGTGGCGTCGTATTCTTCAGAACACTTGACCCCGAAGATCTTCTTGATGGAACCAAGCCATGGGCGGTAGAAACCAAGCTCGGCTACGATAGCTTCGATAAATCTTTCCGGCAGCAGATCACTGGTGCCGCGGAAGCAGGCGATTTCAAGATTCTCGGCAGCTTCGGACATATGAAATCATCTGAGCCTGACATGCGAAAAGCACGCGCAGATGGCGGAATTTGGGGATGTCCGCGTGAATCCATCTGGCCGTGCAACAAGGCATTTCCGCTCGACACCAATGCCTATAACGGCTTGATGAAACTACAATGGAACCCATCAGCCGACCACGAATTTAAGCTGACTGGCGAATGGTTTGAACGCAACAGCGATGTTGATCAGAAATATGATTCCGGCGCGGCAAATCCGCTCTATCTGAAAATGCCCAGCTTCTATTATCAAAACGAAAGTTGGGACCGTTCGCTAAAAATGCAGCGTGCCCGTGTTGCGCTTGAACATCGCTGGACGGTTGGTGCATCCTGGTTGGATGAGGTGAAATGGAACGTTTCCTACTCGCCGCAGAAGCGCGATACAACGAGCAATCAAATCCGAAATTATTCTCTGTTGACACCGCCTCGTCGTGAAGAGCGCATCCAGATACGTAATTACAGCGAAGATTTTTTACAGGCGGATGTTCAGCTCACGTCATCTTTTGATCTTGGCCAAACGAGCCACAAACTGATTTATGGATTTGCTGGCGACGTTACCAAAAGCAACTACGACGGTGAGAACATCACCACCAACCTGAACACCGGTGTTACGACAATTGCGCTGCGACAGGGCTTTAACTTCCCGAAAGTTGATACCGTTCGTGCAGATTTTTATGTCCAGGATGAGATCAAATTGCTTGATGAGCGTCTGACGCTGACGCCAGGCTTACGTCTTGCAACCTACTCTATCGATCCTACCAAAGACGGCGATTACATTCCGCTTGATAATTTCGAGCCTGAAAAAATGGATGAAACCCGGCTGATTAAGCGTCTGGGCGGCATTTATAAACTTGATGATACCTACTCGGTATTTGCCTCCTATGGCGAAGGCTTCAAAATGCCAACAGCCCAGCAGCTCTTCATTTCTTCCACATCCATCGGTGCAACTGGTATGGTGGAAGTAATTCCAAATCCTAACCTGAAGCCCGAATTTGTCCGCAGCTATGAAGCCGGTTTGCGTGGCGAATATGATCGCGGCTACTTCAGTGCTTCTGCTTTCTATTCTGATTACAAGGACTTCATCCGAAGCTTACAGCAGGTTCCGGGCACGGCAGACAAATATACGTCTGACAATGTTGAAAGCGTAAAGGTCTGGGGCATTGAGTTCGGCGGCGAATATGAAGTCTACAACAAACTGTTTGCCAACGCCGCACTGTCTTATATGCGGGGCGATCAGCGTGTCGATGCAGGTTCTGAGAAAACGCCGTTTGATGGCGCAGTTCCACTAACAACAGTTCTCGGGTTACGTTACATCATTCCAGACTGGAATCTTGAGACCGAATTTGTTGGTACTTTCGCATCAGGTGTGAAGCGTCGTGCAGACGAAAATGCTTTCAAGCCTTCAAATTATTCTGTGTTTGATGCCTACGCCAAATGGTCTCCGACCAAACATATCGACATGAATTTCGGCGTCGAGAACATTTTCGACAAACGTTACTTCCCAAATACACTGACAGGATATGCCAACACCCCGGCATCGTCCTCTGTAGCGAATGTCAATCCACTTGAGATGCAGGTTGCTCCGGGACGGACCTTCAAGGTCGGAGCAACAATGCGCTTCTGATCGCTATTGATGATCAATATGCCGGAGCAGCCTCAAAGCCGCTCCGGCTTTCTCATTTCAGTGTGGGTTGATTATGCTTACCGTGTTTAAACAGTTTTGGCAGCTGCTCAAATATTGCAATTCGGGCAAAGGAAAGTCTCTTAGCTGGGTGCTTTTGGTTCTGATTTTCATCTTACAGATGGTGGCGATCTATACCGGTCTTTGGATGATTAAATGGACTGCAGACTTTTATAACGCGCTGGAACAGCGCAATGTCAGCGTTGCTATTACTCAGGTAGGCGTTTTCGCACTGATCGTTTTGGTGAATACGTTTCTCAACCTGACGGGAGATATCCTTCAGGGAACACTGAAAATCCGCTGGCGTCAAAAGCTCACCGAGAAAGCAATTGATATATGGATGTCCAACAAGGCTTATTGGCATCTCACAATTAACAAAGAAAAACAGATACCGGACAACCCGGACCAGCGTATAGCAGAAGATTGTGAGATATTTGTTCAACATACCTTAGCTCAGGGCTTGGGATTGATCACCACCATTATTGCATTATTTTCTTACGTTGCCGTTTTGTGGGGACTTTCCACCTATGCCCTCAACTTCAGCCTCTTTGGGATCGATATTACGATTCCACGCTACATGTTATGGGCTGCTTTCCTCTACGTGTTCATTTCTTCATTCGTAACGCATTTTTTCGGGCGTCGTCTCAAAACTACCTATGTTGAACAACAGAAAAAAGAAGCAAATTTCCGCTTTGCAATGGCACATATTCGTCAGCATGCCGGGGAAATTGCGGTCATGAATGGCGAGAACCACGAGAAAAAAATCCTTGCAGATGAGTTCTCCGCAGTGCGGCAAAACTGGTTTCGTCTGGTGGCACGGCAGGTGCAATTGGGCTTATTCACGTTTCCTTATCGCCACAGCGTTTTCCGCATTCCGACATTCCTCGGCTTACCGGCTTATTTTGCAAGCGCTGTGACCTTTGGCGGCTTGATGCAACTGGGGCAGGCTTTCAGTCAAGTGTCGACTAACCTCTCATGGTTCATCTTTAACTACGAAAAACTTGCTAAACTTGTATCAGCGATATCGCGGTTATCAGGCTTCATGAATGCCGCACAAAGTATTAGTACCGAGGCTGGTATCGGTATTGAACAGCCATCGCATTCATCTCTGCAACTGCGGGATGTTGCACTGAACACACCTGATGGTCAGGGCCTTTTTAAGATCTCTGATCTTGAGATTGAACCCGGAAAAACCGTATGGCTGCGTGGGCGCTCCGGACTTGGGAAGACAACACTGCTTAGGCTTATTGCGGGTGCTTGGAATTTTGCAAGTGGAACACTTCACCGGCCTGACGCTACGATGCTGGTTCTCTCACAAAAGCCATACATGCCAAATGCAACCCTGCATGATGCGGTATCTTATCCGCTGATCACAGAAGTTTTTGATTGTCCCATAATTGAAGAAACGCTAGCAAAGGTGGGGCTCGAAAAACTATCGCTGCATGCAAATACCATGGGGCAAATTGCTGCTGGAACACTGTCCGGTGGAGAGATGCAAAGGCTGGCACTGGCTCGTGCGCTCTTAATGAAGCCTGACTGGTTGTTTCTTGATGAAGCAACAAGCGCTTTGGATAAAACATCCGAAGTTGAATTGCTCAATCTGTTGCGGCGTGAACTCCCCAACTCAACCATCGTCATTCTGGCTCACCGGGAGCCGGGAAATCTTTCAATCGACAGCATCATTGATCTTGAAGCATTTGGCTCCATCAAGGCTCGCCCAGATGCAGCTGTCCCACAAACTGCATGAGGAAACTATGAGCGAACAACCAATCCGCATTAAACTTCTGGCCGAAGCCGCCGATGTTCTGAAGACATTACCTTCAATGGGTAAACTTATGATCAACTCAAAAAGTGGCGGAGCAACACATGAACGTATCGGCAACGTGGAGCATGTTGAGATTCGTGGCGAATGGATCTACTTCTCCGGTGCAGAACATCACTCAAGCATTAATCTTTCAGCAATCGCATCGCTGATTGCTGATCGCAGCAGCGTGATGCAAGAGAAAGTCTATCCTCGTATTGATCTTCTTGCGGCGGATGAAAGCGTAATCGGCAGCGTCATCGGCTTTGAGGGTGCGGAGCCCTTTGACAAGGCATTGGAAGGGTTCACGTTCACCGAGCTTGAACCGGCTAACAAAGATCGTACCGTAGGCGAAGCACTGGAAATCAGCAATGAAGAGCCTGGGTTGAAGCCTTTTATGGCTGCTCAGCGCAATAAGGCCGAAGTACGCATTGAGATTGACCTACCAGCGTTCAAACAGGAATGGTCCGGCGAAATGCCGGAAGTGCGCCCTTCACGCGGCTTTATCAATGTTATGAAGCCCGACTTCCATCTTCATCTTAAAGCTGGTCACGTTGCTTCGTGGCGCGAAGTCGAAGCGGCGGAGGAATATCGCTTTTTTGCTCTTAATGCGGCTGGTGAGGAAACGGGCCTGATTGTATCGGGTAAAAAGGATGCATTTTCGTGAGTTCGCAGTCGGTAAACTTTAAGGTTGGACAATGGTTTGATCCCAAAACCGTCGAGGTCCAAACACACCAATCCGTTATGCTGGATGTCTCAAAACAACAAGTTGTCTTGTTGGGTGAAACCCATGATCGATACGATATCCATCGGTGGCAAACCAATATATCTGCATCACTTCTCGGACTTCGCGGAGATATTGCAATTGGTTTCGAGATGTTTCCGAGAAGACTTCAGCCCGTGCTTGACGAATGGGTTGCAGGAAAACTTGATGCAGAACAGTTTCTTGAAAAAGCTGAATGGGGCAAGGTCTGGGGCTTTGCTGCCGAACTTTATTGGCCGCTTTTTCACTTCTGTCGAGAATTTAGCGTCAAAATGCTGGCGCTTAACTGCCGTCGTGATCTTGTAACACAGGTTGGCAAAGAGGGATGGGAGGCCATCCCGGAAAATGAGCGCGATGGCCTCACGCCGGCGCGCCCGGCGAGTATGGCACATCGCGAACATCTGTTACGCCTAACCAATGGCGGACCACCGACTATGAAGGGAAAATCTGCTGACGCGCCTGAATTTGATCGGTTTGTTCGCGCTCAACAAACGTGGGACAGGGCATTTGCTTGCAATATCGCAGCATATCTCAATGAAAAGCCTGAGGCTCTCGTTGTCGGCATTATCGGTCGCGGACATATGGAACATGGTTTCGGCACACCCGATCAACTTGATGATCTAGGGGTTAAAAAAGTAGCAGTTCTTGTCACTCAGGATTTGAACGACGGGTCCTCAATGTTTCAAAAGTCGGATATTGCAACCGCAGTCTTCACTTTGCGCGGATCATAATCAAACGGCAAATAGCTTTTCCCGTTATAAACCTCCCAAAAGTGATACCCACTTTTGGGAGGTTTATTTTAGAGCGTAAGCAACACAACAACCATACCCCACAATGTCAGCAGGGTATTGCTGATCGCATAAGGAACAGTGTAGCCAAGCATTGGCACACTGCTTTTTGCGACTTCGGAAACCATTGCTGCCGAAGCCGTACTTGTGCGTGCACCGCCACAGCATCCGAGGTTGATTGCAGGGTCGAAACGGAAAATATACTTTCCGATCAACGGCGCGAGCAGCATAGGCACCGAGGTTGCAAACAAACCCCACAGGAACATTTCAAAGCCAACCTCTTTAAGACCCGAAATAAATGTCGGGCCTGCTGAAATACCAACAACAGCGATAAAGATGTTGAGACCCACAGTATTCATGAACCAAACAGTTGCAGTTGGAACATTGCCCATTTTCGGTGTGAAGCTTCGCAGCCAGCCAAAGATCAAACCGGCAATCAGCGCTCCGCCTGATGTCGACAGGGTAATTGGAATGCCTGCAACAGGAACCACAATTGACCCAATCAGACCACCAATCACAATGCCTGAACCGACCAGAACCATATCCGTCGTGCTGGTAGGCCGGTCTGCATAACCAATCTCAGCGATCAAGGCGTCGAGATGTTTACGGCTACCCGTAAGGCTGACGATATCGCCACGATAGACCTTGCTTTGCGCCTGAACAGGCACCTCAACATTCATGGATCCGCGTCGAATGCGATTGATGTAAACGCCGCGCGCAAATGGTTCATGAGAAAGATCAATCAGTGTGCGCCCGTTCACCAGCTTACTGGTGACAACGACGTCGACCGTTTCAATCGGAATCTCCAGCAATTCACGGTCTGCGACTTCCTGTGCTTTGTTTGACCATTCCACAATCGCGTCGTGGGGGCCAGACACTGCAACAATATCGCCGACTTCCAGCAATGTATTATCATCAAATGATATGACTTTGCCATCGCGACGCAAGCGTTCAAGGAAGATTCTGGCACCCGCCATCTCTTCAGCCTGACCGACCGTCTTTCCAGCAATTATTCCAGGAACAGTCAGGCGGAATGAACGGACGATATATTGATGCCAAGCAGTTTCAATGCCACCGGCAGGTGCACCGATTGACATTTCACGTTCATAGCGCTGACACTCTTCTTCCAGATTTACTCGAAGGATTTTTGGTCCCAAAAAGGCCAGAATAAGCCCTGTTCCGATTGTTCCGAACAGATATGTAACGGCATAGGCAACTGGAATGGCATTGAGCTCATTCGTTATTTCTGATGGACTGAGACCACTTCTGTTGAGTGCATCTGTGGCCATGCCAATCGATGCTGAAATCGTCTGGGAACCCGCGAGAAGACCAATGGACGAACCTGGCCCATAACCTGCGATAACGGCTGCGAGATAGACAGCCCCCAGGCAAAGACAGGAAATGACGACAGCGAAAATCGCCTGTGGCAACCCATCGCTTGCGATACCACGCACAAATTGCGGTCCGACACCAAAGCCAACCGCAAAAAGAAACATAATAAAGAAGATTGATTTTATCTGGGGCGATATTTCGATGCCCAACTGCCCGATCAGCACGCCAACCAGCAAAGTACCGGTAACGGAACCGAGGCTGATTGAGCCAAATTTGAGAGCACCAACCCAGAAGCCTACGGCCAGGGCAAGAAATATTGCAATTTCCGGCGCAGACCTCAGGACGTCACTTATCCATTCAAACAAGTGCATTTTGTTTCTTTCTAATCAAAGAACGGTAGGAAAAAACGCACCTGAATACGTTCAGAAACGGCTCTTTTCCGATAGTGAATTAACAAAAACATCTGCCCTTCATAAAAGGGCAGATGTTCTCAAAATAATGCTACTTAAGCGTCGCGCTTAAGAAGCTTCAGACCAGCACCTTTATCATAGCCATGGATTTCTTTGACATCGAGCTTACGCATGAATTCGATGGTTTCATGCGTAATAACCTGACCAGGAACCATGATTGGGAAACCCGGTGGGTAAGGGATGACAAAGTTTGCTGAAACAAGCGCCGGGCCTTTTTCAAGCCGTTCATCCACAACAGAACTATGCAGTGGAATAAATTCGCATTGTTCGCTCTTGTAAGCATCATAAAAGGCGCTGCGAATATCGCCATTGAGGGTCGCCAGTTTCGGATCACCACGATACCGATCATCGAACTTGCTGAAGTTCGGAAGGTCTGGCACGTCCTCAACAAGAGTACGGACCTTCTCTTCAAAGCCGCGAGTGTGCGCTTCACCGCCTGCTTTGAGGCTTTCCTCAACTTCCTGCGAAATTTCGAGCAGAACGCGAACCAGAAGGGCTACGTCACTACGCGAATTGTTGATGTTTGATTGCAGCAGGATACTGTTGCGCGAGGTTTTGTTGACCTGAATGTTGAAACGGTTAGCCAGAAGATTCTTAAAGCTGGTTCCATCAAACCCTGCATGACCACAGGTGAGCGTCATACGGCTCGGATCAAGCAGAAACTCGTCGTCACGAACGGCCTTTACAGCATCCGTCCATGTCACTGAAGCATCGTTGAAATCGGCAAGTGTCGATTCACGATATTCAGCTGGCACCATCTCCGCATTGTTGAGAACACGGAAATACTTCGAGATGATTGGATGGGTATTAATCTGCTTGCGAATTTCCAAAGCAATCTGAAGTGCGTTGGCAACAAGTCCATAGCCTTCCAGTTCCATCTGACGGCGAGCCACGTCGAGACTTGCGATGATCTGCAAGTTCGGGCTGGTTGAAGCATGGGTGAACACCGCTTCGTGGAACTGTGCTTCTACGCTGCGGAACTCCACATCGCGCACCAGAACAACCGACCCCTGACGAAGAGCCGACATCGATTTATGGATAGAATTGGTCTGATAAACACGCAGCTTCACAGCATCCGGATCTGGGATCAGACGTGTATTGAGCAAGACTTCATCGGATGGATTTTCGCCCAGTTCCTTCTGCTGCTTTTCCCATGCCTTCTTTGCGTCAGCTGTTGCAAGATAATCTTCCAGCGTCTGCGCTGCACCCATGGCTGTTCTCTGGCGCAGGAATGGCGACCAATGAGCAAAGCCAAACCATGCTTCATCCCAAAGGAAAATAAGATCAGGCTTGATAGCCAGACATTCTTCCATCACGCGTCTTGCGTTGTAAACATGACCGTCAAATGTACAGTTGGTCAGATCCACCATCTTCACGCGGTCGAGCTGACCAGCAGCGCGGAGTGTAAGAAGAGCAGTCTTGATGGTATTGATCGAAACTGCGCCATACATCGAATATTCTGTAAGCGGGAATGCTTCGACATAATAAGGCTCAGCGCCTGCAAGCACGCAGCCATAGTGGTGCGACTTATGACAATTACGATCGATGATAACAATGTCGCCCGGCGCCAGCAGTGCCTGAAGCACCATCTTGTTACTTGTCGACGTTCCATTGGTTACAAAGAAAACATGATCGGCACCGAATGCGCGCGCTGCCAGTTCCTGCGCTTCCTTGATGTTACCAGTCGGCTCAAGCAAACTATCGAGACCGCCAGTCGTTGCAGAGCTTTCTGCAAGGAACAGGTTTGGGCCATAAAACTCGCCCATGTCGCGTATCCAGTTTGATTTGAATACGGCTTTACCACGAGCGATAGGCAGCGCATGGAACGTCGCGATTGGGCGCGCTGCATATTGCTTAAGATTGTCAAAAAACGGCGTGTGATAACGCTTATGCACACCTTCCAATATCGAAAGATGCAACTCTAGCGGCTCTTCGACCTGATAGAATAGGCGGCTGAATATCTGGTTCTCTGGTTCACCTGCCAGATGCTCGATCTCGCGGTCGCTGAGAAGATATATATCGAGTTCCGGACGGATTTTTTTGATCGCGCGCGCAGTCTGCAAAGCGAGGCGGCTATCGTCCTTGATTTCTGCCAGATCGATGACTTCCGAAATCGCCGTAATCAGCGGGTTTGTCTCAGCGGCCCGGGCAGCAAAGCCCTCATAGAGCACAACCGATGCAATTGTCGGATTAACCAGAATGGCGGTCAGTGCGTCTTCGGCATTTCCTGCCACAACCGCTTCATAGATAAATTCGTCTTCAGGACGGCGAATAGAACGCGCTTCACGGGCAATATGCTGCCAGCGCGATGTCATATGCGGAACCACGGAAAGCACTTCAAAATAAGGCTTTCTATCTATGTGGTTGATCGCTTGCGGCAGACGTTCAGCCGGATCACTGTCTTCGCTGTCCCACTTATCCCATGCAGAAATATCCGACATGTATTTCTGAGAAATAATACTGGTCGAGATGTTTTGAGCCGCGCGTAAAAAACCCTTTGCATCGCCGTCATTCAAACGAGCATGCAGTTTGCTCAGTACAGCACTGCCTGGATAAGCAAAGAAGCGCTCTATCGACTCAAGACCTTCCAGAACCTGCCGGATAGTCGCGGTTCTGCTATCATCACCATTTACCCAGAAGCGACCTTCAGAAAGAATAGTCAGCCACTGATCGGATCTCATTGCTGGGGTAGCCAGTGACCTTCCAATGATAGAATGGGTGTTACCCAGCTTCTTCGTAGAAATGTTCATTGCAGTTTTCTTTCGCAGACAAAAATAAAAGGGGGAATAAATCAGAGCATTTCCGGTATTGAATGATTAAAGGAAACGCTCTGATGGCTGTGTCTTGAAGAGTTTCAGTCAGAGACCCTGTTTTGTGCCTTTCATAGCGCTGTCATCGACAACGAGGTGGTGCGGAGAACGGGCACGCGGGTGCATAAAGAAATGACCTTCCGGTGCATTGTGAGACTTAATTGGCACCAGAGTAACGTTTGTCGTCTTGCCGCGCTTATCGTGAAGTGCGTAGACAATAAACGGAATAACGAGAACCACTAAGAAGCTAACCACAAGCAGGGTTACATAGGTTTCATCAGCGCTTTCACCACCAATCGAGGTAGGAGGAAAAAACGAAACAAAGAAGGCTATGAGCGAGACAATGAACCCAACAACAGCAACGCTGATTTTGAAGCCATTGTTGCCCGGAACGCGGAAAGTGCGCTTGAGTTCAGGCTGCTTCAGGATCAGATGGATATAGCCAAGGAATAGAAGGAAATATGTGCACAGATAGATGACAACTGTAAGCGCAAGAGCAATAAGGAACGACATGTTGCTGCCGCCGCCAGTATTGGTTAGTACGATAATTGCCACTGACGTAAGGATTAGCTGCGCGACTACGAGTGCGACTGGCACACCATTTTTGTTCACTTTAGCAAATGCAGCCGGAAGAATTCCCTTTTGTGCCGTTACGTACATGCCACGCGATGGTCCGACGATCCAAGCTGCGATTTCAGCCAGTACGCCAAGCAATAGAAGCGCTGCAATGATGCGAACTGTCCACTCGAACCCTGGACCAAAATGGCCAACCAGTGCACTGAATGTCTGCACGACGCCCGACGAAAGATTGATTTCATTGGACGGAATAGTTGCTGCAACCGAAAGACCACCAATCGAGCTTAGAACAATTGCCGCAATCATGAGTAAGATGATTGCGATTGGATAATCACGACCGGGATTTTTCATTTCGTTGACGTGGGTCGCGGATGCTTCCACACCCATATAACTGAGAATGAAAGCAACGAAGACAACAAGGGTGCCAATCTGCGTAAAGTCCGGTACGAATGTTTGCGCAGACATTTCGATTTGCAACGGCGCGCCACTTGCCAAATAGCTGATTGCAAGTGCTGCAAGGATTAATGCGGGTAGCAAGATACCAGCGAAAAAGCCCAGCTTTGCAATGATAGCAGTATATTTGGTTCCGCCAAGTTGGGTAAACGCAAGTACCCAAAGAATGACAAGAGCCGCTATAGTTTTTGTGATTGGGTCTTGGTTGAGCGCAGGCCAACTCAGAATATAGGAAAGCGCACCGAGCACAAAATAAAGCATCGGCAAAAAGCCAATGGCGATTTCAAGATAACAAAATGAGATTGCGGCAAAGCCCCATCGCTCGCCGAGTGTGTTGGACACCCAGGCAAACACACCCCCCTCTTCCCAACCTTCAACTGTCGCCATTTCGGCTGCACAAAGGCCCACAGGAATAAACCACAAAATCCCACCAAGCAGCAGGAAGAAAACCAGACTAAAGCCCGATGTCGCAAAGGTAGGGTATTCATAGACTGCCATTACCATTGAAGCGGTAATGGCAAAAAAGCCTATCATTGATAATTGTTTAGCAGGAGTAGTTGCCTTCATATTCGCCATAGCGGTTCTCCCGATTGGAAGTGGCTCTATGGCGCTGATCCGCACCATTCTAAGAGCACATTGCACACGAGTAAAGATTCGGATTACAAAGACCAAGAACCTTTCGGAAAGTATCCGAAAGGCCTTAGCCAAACTCCAGAAAGCCTGCCGAACTTACCCAGCAGGCTTACCATTAACCGTGATTGAAACCGCCTGCTTCGTCAGACGTCAAAGGATTGCTGACAGGGTGCTTCTCGAAATATTCAACTGCGCGTTTGATATCATCAATGAGAAGACTACCAAGATCTCGGCTGACCCCATGGCGTACAAGGATACGCTGCACGACGAGGTCTTCGCGTTGCGCAGGCATGGAATAGGCAGGAACCTGCCAACCGCGACTACGCAATCTGTCGGCAACATCATAAAGCGTATAGCCCCCGATGGCCTTTTGTTCTTTCAGCTTCCAGGCAAGTGCCGGAATACCCTTCTGGCTGTCTCCATCGAACAGAATTTCGAAGGGTCCGATTTTACCTATTTCATCAGCCAGATATTGCGCTGTCTCATAACAGGCATTGTGAATTTTTGCGTAGCCTTCACGTCCCAAACGCAAGAAATTGTAGTATTGCGCGATGATCTGTCCGCCAGGGCGTGAAAAATTGAGCGCAAAAGTCGGCATGTCGCCGCCCAGATAATTTACATTGAAAATCAGTTCTTCTGGCAAATCAGAGGCTTCGCGCCAAACGACCCAGCCCGCTCCAAGCGGTGCTAACCCAAACTTATGACCTGAAGTATTAATAGACTTTACGCGCGGCAGGCGGAAATCCCATTCAATATCTGGCGCACAGAATGGTGCAAGAAAGCCACCACTGGCTCCATCAACATGAATTGGAATGTCCAAACCAGTTTCTTTTTGCAACTGATCAAGCGCATCGTGCACAGCCTTCACCGGCTCGTACTGGCAGGTAAAAGTTACACCGAGGGTCGGTACAACACCAATTGTATTTTCATCGACGCGCTTAAGCACCTCTTCCGGGCTCATAATCAGACGATCACCCTCAAGCGGTATTTCGCGCAGTTCGACGTCAAAATAACGTGCAAACTTATGCCAGCATATCTGAACAGGACCGCAAATCAGGTTTGGCTTGCTGGTATCTTTACCAGCTGCAGCGCGTTTCTTGCGCCACTGCCATTTCAGTGCAAGGCCACCCAGCATTGCAGCTTCTGACGAGCCTGTAGTTGAACAACCAAGAGTATTTTCGGCATCAGGCGAATTCCACAAATCAGCGATCATATGAACGCAGCGTGACTCAATTTCTGCCGTTTGTGGATATTCATCTTTGTCGATCATATTCTTATCGATCGACAAATCCATCAATTGACGAATTTCATCATCAACCCATGTTTGGCAAAAAGTAGCAAGATTCTGACGAGAGTTTCCATCGAGCATTAGCTCATCGCGCACGGCGGAGAAAACATTACGAGGATCGCGTTCCTCATTTGGAAACTTCGTCTTAGGTAATGACGCAGATAGCTCCAGTGACGCATAAACATCATCCAGACCGTTGTATTTTGCCTTGATAGATCTCGTGTTCATTTTAGAAACTCCCCACGCGTCAAAGACGCAAACAAGCCCATCTATTACCGCATGTTAAAATAAGTTTCAGTGGAGCGAATATGTCAATGCTATATTTTTAAAATAATAATATTGACCTAATTAAAACGTGCACTAGCCTCGGATTTCGAAAGTTATAGTTAAAATAAACATTGCACCAGCGTCAGAATTGATATTTCATTTAAGAAATTTTGGCTGGGGAGCGATATGTCTAAAGAAATAGTCGATGCGATCAATTCTGGTTATAAACTGGGTCTTTCCACTTCGAGCGGAAAGAACGCTGACTACATTCCGTTTCTGGCAGAGGTTCCAAGTGATTTATTTGGGATAGCCGTAATTACTGCAGATGGACAATGCTTTAAGCATGGGGATACTGATTATAAATTTGCACTGGAATCCATATCAAAAGTCTTCACGCTTGCACTCGTTATGGAAAATATTGGTGCCGAAGCAGTAAAAGAAAAGCTTGGCGATAGCCCGACCGGACTGGCTTTCAACTCCGTACAAGCACTTGAACTGCATGAAGGAAAACCCCTGTCTCCCTTGGTTAATGCAGGTGCAATCGCCGCAGCTAGTCTTGTTCCAGGCAATGATGCAGAAGCATGCTGGGCAGAAATTCTTAATATACAAAGCAAATTTGCAGGGCGAGCAATTGAGCTTAGTGATGAGGTTAACAAATCTGAACAAGATACGAATTTCCACAACCGGGCGATCGCCTGGCTTTTGTTCAGTGCTGGCACTTGTTACAGCGACCCTATGCGTGCGGTTGATGTCTACACGCGTCAATGCTCTACACTTGTTGATTGTGTTGATCTCGCGACCATGGGCGCGACCTTAGCCGCGGGCGGCATAAACCCGATTACAAAAAAGCGGGTTATTGACGAAAAACACGTTGCGCCCCTGCTGGCAGAAATGATGATGGAGGGTCTATACACTTCATCCGGCGACTGGGCTTATACAGTTGGACTACCAGCAAAGAGCGGCGTTGGCGGAGGTCTTTTGGCTGTGATCCCGGGAAAACTGGCTATTGCAGCCTTTTCCCCACCACTCGACGAGGCAGGAAACTCTGTTCGTGCACAGGTAGCGATAACCGAGATTGAACGGCAATTGGGTGGTAATATCTTCAAACCTTGACACGAATTGCACCGGCCAAGCGAACGTCAATTGAATAAAAGAAAAAGCGCCAATGTAATTTAACCACATTGGCGCTTTTGTTGTCTTTATTATGGACTTTTCGAAGGTAGTTTCACGCTTTCCAGATGATAAAAAACATCTCAAGAAAGCGATAGAGAGCATTTCCCGCCAGTCAGGCTAAACGGGAAACGCCACGAATTTTAAGCTTACCACTTTACTTTAAAGCCAGTCGTTGCCTTGTACGAATAGCTGTTGGCAAAGTTGTTGAGCGAGGTATTGATCGATCCTTCACCGTAGATTGTAAACTTGCTGTCAGCCCAGGCATAAGTACCACCGAAGCCAACACCGCCCCATGTACGGTCACTGTCAGTATCGAAAGATACACCCGATACGGTTACGGAAGAGCCTCTCAACATTTCCTGATAGAGATTGGCGATACCATAGACAGTTGTATTCACACCCAGGCCGTCTTCGCCCTTCCAATCGTTACGATAGTTCGCGGCCAGTCCAATTCGACCTAGCAGGCTGTTGCCATCATGAAGGCTGACACGCGAGTTCCAGACATCGTTGAAATCATCAGCGTCGATTGATGACCAGGCAAGCTGCGCCTGTGGTGTGAGCGACCAGTTTTGATCAATATCAATACGCTGCCCGGCTTCAACACTCAAACCGTAACCCATTGCTTTGCGACCATTGGCGAGGCCGATATTCGCAGTGGATGATTCCAGGTCGTTATCGAACCAGCTGATCTGGCCCTGTGTGTCGACATAAAAGCCGTTATTGCCATACCATGTCGCGGTTGCGCCAAGGCTCCATGCATCAGTGCTGATCGAACCATCGCCGCTGAATGAGGATATATCACCCTTGGCATGGCCATATTGACCGTTAAACCCGGCAATCAGTTTGCCGTTTTCATCTTCATAGAACTGACCATCGATACCGGCCTGCATCATATAGGTATTGATGTCCTGCTTCATGCGCGCGGTTGTTGTGTTTGGTTCGAAGCGGTTATGCGCTCCTTCAACACGCGCCCATACACCGTAGCTGTTTACAACTGCACCCTTATCTTTGCCGTCGCCATTTTCTCCGGTCCAATAGCGATTACCAACACGCTGCTGCAAGGTTGGAAGCTTGTTAAGTGCCTGCATGTTTTGTGCATAGCCTTCATAAACAGGCACGCCAGCACTATAACGCGGAGTTGGATTGTTGGGATTGTTGGGATCTACGGGTGTATCACCATGATTGTAGACAACGTTGGTCAGATACCAGTTACCATCATTGGGTGCGATTGGGCTGTTTCTGCGCAGGGTGTAAGCATAGGCACCAGCAACAACAGCTGACTGACCATCCTTGGTGTAATAATCGCCAGCAAGTGAGAAGCCGCCGGTTGTTTTTCCTGCAACATCAACGACTTTAATACCGTTTACAGTTTTCTCACCAAAGCCACCATCATTGTGGACGGTCAACATGGTTTTGCCGGAAACATCTCCGTCCACCTTGAGCATGTCAGTTTTGGAATTATCGCCACCCAGTGCGGTATTGATCGTTATGCCGCCGCCGGTGCTGGCATAACTGCCAGCGACATGGAGTACCGATCCGGCATGACCGGAATTTCCGATATTGCCCGCATTGTTGATGGAACCAACCGTTGCGGAGAAGCCAGCCATATCAAGCGTACTGCTGCCATCAATAGAATAGTTCGATGCCGCGCTGAATGCGTTGCTGGCGCCAAGTGCAAGGGTTGAGCTTTTGAGTGTGGTTGCTCCGGTATAATCTGCACTGCCAGCCAATATCTGGTGTGCACCGTCAAGTGTCAGGCCACCCGTGCCGCTGAGCGAACCGTCGAAGCTGCCGCCGCTTTTGAGTGTAAGGTTGGCACCGGTCAGTGCAACTGAACCTTCACCATTGATACCACCCACCGTGGTGTTGAAGCCATTCAGATCGGCTTTACCGCTTTTGCCGACATTCAGGTTGGCGGAACCAAAAGCTGTGTCGGCGACACCAGCCTTGACAATGCCCTGTGTGACATTGAGGCCGCCGGTAAATGTATTGGCACCAGCAAGCGTCAAGCTGCCTGTGCCTTTCTGTTCAACACTGCCATGGCCGCTGATAACACCAGCAAAGCTTGTATCATCGGAGCGATCAAAAGCCAGCGTACCGTTATTGGCGACATCGCCCTTAATACTGCCGGTTGTGCCGCCATTGCCGATCTGCAATGTGCCCTGCCGGATTGTGGTGCCGCCCGTATAGGTATTTTCGCCCGTGAAGATTGTGGTGCCTGAACCCATCTGGTTGACAACGCCGCTGCCTGAGATCACGCCATCATAAGTCGTAATATCAGAGCGGTTAAACGCAACTTGTGCGTTACTTGCGATGTTACCTTTAAGGCTGCCTGTAGTGCCGCCATTGCCGATCCACAGCGCGCCGCCAGTTAACTCAACATCGCCACTATTATCGCCTGTCAGAGCCAAGGTTCCATCGCCTTGCTTGATCAGAGCAGTTTTCGTATCACCAGCAGCATGATCAAACTGGCCAGAGAAAATCGAATCTCCTGCCTGCGTGAGCGTTAATGTCTCGGTGCTGGTATGGATCGTGCCTGCACCAGCAAGACCTGTGATTTGTTGCTGAGTATAGCCGCCAAGATCGACAGTTGCTCCCTGATTAACCGTCAAGGTTCCACGACCAAAAGCATTGACTCTTCCCGCAACAACGGTTCCGGCATCAACCTCAAGCCCACCGGTAAAATTATTTGCCCCAGAAAGGGTGAGTGTGTTGTCGCCGCGTTTGATGACATTGCCAGTTCCGGTAATGGAATTACTCACGGTTACAGGGTCGCTGCGATCCAGTATAAGTGAGCCATTGTTGACAATTTTGCCGGTGACACTGCCTGTTGCCCCACCATTGCCAAGCTGCAATGCGCCGCCGCTGATTGTTGTATCGCCGGTATAGGTGTTATCTGCTGTGAGTATCAGCGTGCCATTGTCCATTTTGTTCAGACCATGGGAACCGGTCAGGTTTGAATCAATGACCGCCTTCATCTGCGCACCAGCGGTGGTTCCATCACCCACCCGGATGATTGGGGCCGTTGTGCCATTTTCCAGCTCAAGTGCATCGCCCTTCAGCGTATATCCATCGACAGCGAATTGCAGGCCAGTAGATTTTATAGGCGTACCCGTATCATCAATGGTGACGGTGCCGGCAGCGCCGGTGAAAATGGCAAAGCCGCCATTGGTCCAGAGTGCATTGGTTGCACCATCAGCGCTAGTCCAGTTGCTGCTGGCGGCCTTCCATATGCCGTCGCCACCGTCGATCTTGCCATTGTTGGCATGGCTTGCACCATCACCATCCCAGAAGCCCAGTCAAACGCCGCCGGAGTTTACAACATTGATCTGATTGGGAATGCCGGTTTTTTGCAGAGTGATATCTGCAGGATTGATGCCATCGCCAAGTGTGCCAAGCGTGAGACCATTATCTGTAAACTGACCATCATAATGAAAAATGTTATAAATACCTGTGCCAAAGCCGCCAGCATCGGTCAGGTTTAAAGTTCCGCCAGCGACCAGATCACCTTTTACATCGAACACAGGCAGCGCTGCCATACCGCCCAGAGCGACAGAAACTTTTGCCGCATTATCAATGGTCAGGTTTTTATCAAAGGTCATCGACTGGCCGGAATTGCCCACCAGGAGACCATCTGCACCAATGGTCGCATTGCCCATAATTGTGCCGTCGCCATCCAATATGGCGCCAGAGGCAACATTAACATCACCACCCAGGCTGCCATGGACAGACAATGCACCACTATTGACACTGGTTGGCCCGGTGAAGGCAGAGCCATCGCCATTGAGGACAAGTTCACCAGTGCCAGCTTTGTTGAAAGCGCCGGTGCCGGAGAAGGCACCATTGAGTGTCAGGGTCTGATTATTCTGAATTGTGCCGCCGCCCTGAGCGAAACTGAAATTCTGCGCCAGCGTTTCATCTTTTGTGATGTTGCTGATGAGCGTGCCACCATCAAGCGATATGGCACCGCTGCCCAGCTCTACCGGGGCATCAAACGCAATGGCACCGCCGTTGATTTCTGTGCCGCCGGAATAGGTGTTCAACCCAGCCAGTGTGAGCGTACCCGCCCCCTGTTTGACCAATGTTCCTGTACCCGAAATATTGTTTGCAGCGGTCGCCGCATTGGAACGATTGAAGATCAGGCTGCCATTGTTGACAATATCACCGGTAATGGAACCTGTGGTGCCACCATCGCCCAGATGAAGCGTGCCGCCTGAAATGGTGGTGACGCCTGTGAAATCCTTGCTGTCTGCGGTAAAAATTGTATCCCCAGCAATCTGATTGATCGCACCCAGACCACTAAATGATGCTGCAACAGTGGTCGCATCGGTATGATTAAAATTAACGACGGGAAGGCTACCAGGAATACCCCCAAAAACAATAGACTGCGCATCCAGATTACCGGCCCCGACTGCTGCAACGCCCGCCGCCGAGCCGATATTTAATACCGCCTCGTTTTTCGCCATAAAAATATTATCAGTTGAAATCTCTCCACCATTCGACACAGTGTAAGAGAAACGTCCAGTATTTAATTTTGTGTTATCAGTTGGGTCCATGCGACCAATAAAAACCCCGCGCCGGCCCGTTTCTGAATGCAGAATTATTAATTTTGAACCTATGCCATCAACAACAACATTTTGATAATAGTTGATTTGCCCCAATCCGGAAGGGGAGTTAACAGCTTCCATGGGACCGTTTACACTTAACAAACCACCATTCGTAATATGAATGTTCACAGTGTTTGGATCAGTAATTTGGGGAACGTACGCTGCCAAAAACAGTGCCCCGACAGTAGAAAAAACAGACCCGGCCCCATCCACCAGAAGATTTGTTGTGCTGGCCCCAACACCAGAATACGACAAATAATTAGTACTACCACCAAGGCTGAACACTCCGCCATTGCGGACAATTATTTGTTTGTTAAGGCCACGTGGACTTAAATTAGCATTAAGGGTTGAACCGACACCATCGACAACAACCTCGCTCATTGGCGTGAGACCGCCCGTTGTCGAACCTAAAGCTAAACTTAATGAGTAGATCGACAGGCCGCTAATAGGGTTAACCGTTTCCGTACCATGCACTTTTGCCCCACCGGCGATCACCAAACGCCCACCATTTTTAACAGTGATCTTTTGAGAGTCACCTGGCAGATACCAATCTGTTGTGCCAGCATCTGGTGTCGGGGACACATCGCCTGTCCAGGTGATGGATGGCTCGGCATGGGCGATGTTTGGCGCCAATGCAGAACAGCCAGCGACAACAAGCGCCAGCACCGATGCACCGGACATAAAATCACGCACGATCTTGCGCGATCCTGAGGCAGAGAATGGGCGAGTGACGGAGCGTGACAATTTTGCGGAAGCGGGTGATTGTGTCATCGAGACGGGTTCCTACCATGAAGAGTAAAAAAACATGCATGTAAATGCGCTGAATTAGACTTTCAGCTAATTCTAATAATACTTAAAATTCAAAACTCGGATTGTTTATCATAAAAGCTATTTTGATTGTCAATGCTGCAATTTTATAAACAAAATTTCTAAAATATAATGTAGTTAGCTATTTCTTGTTATTAATAATATTTAGATTTACTTGGTATTGGTGCCACGGAATTGATAAATCATTATAAATAATGCTGTTTTTTCGCGCGGGTGATTTTACAGGTCGTGTTTTGACAATGATTTTCAGATGCGGTTCGATGCAGTCTGATCCACACAGGAGCAAGCTGTGTGACAAGTCTGCCACTACACAAAGCCACCAATTGAAGGCATATCTGCATGGAAAACAGGAAATAATGCGGAAAAACAGCCCCGATTCCAGCGCAACACGGCTGCACGCAGCGCATTTCTGTGCTGACATCTATCAGACAAAAGCCAGCTATTATCGTCTCAAAGACGATGGATGCAGCAGATTGCTATTTCAGCATGACCCGCAGGAGAGCTTCCGCTACGCTATGCCGGTATCTTATATAAAGCCTTGGTATTCCAAAAAGCTCATCATCAGGTTTTGCGCTTCGGCTCTGTGTTGTCACCGCACTTTGATAGCCCGCATCGCGCACCATTTCACGATGGATGGGATTATTGCCGCCATAGGGATAGCAAAAATTCGTCACCGCACTGCCGAGAATATCCTCCAGCACATGTTTGGACTGCGTGATCTGACGGCGCGCTTCATCATCGGGCGTTTGCGGCAACAAAACATGGTCCAGCGTATGCGCCCCCACTTCATGTCCCAATGAAGCCCATTCGCGCAATTGCAGCGCATTCATGCAGGGCGTGTCGGGGATAGAATCCTTGCGATCCCAGATATTGCTGCCACCGATTTGATTTGCCACAAAATAATTGGTGGCCGTGAACCCACATTCGGCCAAAGCGGGCGCTGCATTCTCCAGCGTATTTAAAAAGCCGTCATCAAAGGTAATCACGGCGACTTTGCCCGATTTTTCTCCGCGCAAGTATGGCCAGGCATCGCGCACCGATAAGCCGGTATAGCCAAGATATTTCAGCCACAACATTTGTCTGCGGAAGCTTGCCGGATGTACAAACAGCCCCTGATAGGGAGCATTTCTTTGAGGAAGCGCTGCAATCTGATGGTAAAGAAGAACAGGGACAGTCATAAAACCTCAGTTGCACAATAAATAGAACCGTGAGAAAAAACGGCCGTTTACAGCGGGTAAAAATATTATGAAATGCTATATTGTAAATCTTGATCGCGCGCCAGAACGTATGGAGCGCATGAAGCAAATTTTAGACCTGCATTCGATCGACTATCAGCGCACCGCCGCCGTGGATGGTAAGCTTTTCACCCGGCAGGATATGGATAAATATCAGGCACAGCGTCAGCAGGGAAAACCCATGACGGTTGGTGAAATTGCCTGTGCTGAATCGCATCTGGCAATATTGAAAATGGTTGCAGAAGGCACTGAGCCCTATGCTGTTGTGATGGAAGATGATCTGCATTTATCCGATGATGCTGGCTTTTTCATCAATTCAACAGACTGGATTCCACAGGGTGCGGAAATCATCAAGCTGGAGACAGTCAATGAGCCAACAATCGTTGAAACCAAAGCGCTCGCGCTGAACGAGGGGCGAAAGCTCGTCCGACTGGTATATAAACACTGGGGGTCCGGTGCGTATGTCATCAGCAAAAGTGCTGCACGCAAAGCCCTGCAAAATTATGTCGCAGGATTAACCCCGATCGATGACTATTTGTTTGATCCCAGCGTCAATGATTTCGAGCTGTGGCAAATGCAGCCAGCCATTGCCGTGCAGGATATCATTCTCATCAATGGTGCCGCTCCGCAAAGCGGGTATCTGGCGAGCGGCATTGAAGGCGACCGACACGTAAACGCCACATCGCAAAGCAAGAAAGTGGGAGCCTTGGCACGCATCAAACGCGAGACCATCAGGCTGATACGAAAGACGCGGCTTAGGATTGTCACCTTCTGGGGGTTGCGCGTATCCCGGAATATCGAGCGTACAGTGATCAGATATCGAGCATAAGTGAAACGCAGGTTTTGACTTCCGGCACATTTCCGGTGCAAATTGGTCTCGCAACGCAGAAAACCACTTGATAAGTTCGGGCAAAAGCGGAACGTAAAGCGAACTTTATTCGCATTACGGGTATTACCGTGACATTATCTATGTGATTCGTATGTATAGATTTGGTACCGTTCGCAGGGGGCGGTCCTATAGGTTTCAGACAGAAAGCTTTTCGGACAAAGATGGACGATAACGATCTCTTTTCCAGAGTAGTCAGCAATGCCCGTGAACGGCAGACGGACCGGCAGCCGGAAAAGGCTCCCGAAGCAAAGCCTGTTGATCAGACGGTCACACCGTCATCTGCGCCGAAACCTGCTTCTGTCACAACAAAAGCTCCGCCTGTTTCATCAACCGGAGATGATTACAACGCGTCTTCGATCCGTGTTCTTGAAGGTCTGGAGCCTGTACGTCTGCGCCCCGGCATGTATATCGGCGGTACGGACGAAAAGGCGCTGCATCACCTCTTTGCAGAAGTCATCGATAACTCGATGGACGAAGCGGTTGCGGGCCACGCAAATTTCATCGAAGTCAATCTTGATGCCGAAGGCTTCCTGACCGTCAGCGATAACGGGCGTGGTATTCCAGTTGATGAGCACCCACAGGTGCCGGGAAAGTCGACGCTTGAAGTCATTATGACCAAGCTGCACGCCGGTGGAAAGTTCGACGGCAAAGCCTATGAAACCTCCGGTGGTCTGCACGGCGTAGGTGTTTCGGTGGTCAACGCCCTTTCCGACGTTCTGGAAGTGGAAGTTGCGCGCAATCGCCGCCTTTATCGCCAGCGCTTTTCGCGCGGCATTCCACAGGGTGGCCTTGAAGATGTCGGCGAAGTCCACAACCGTCGTGGCACGCGCGTTCGCTTCCATCCGGACCCGGATATATTCGGTAAGAGCGCCCATTTCGATCCGCACCGGCTTTACCGCATGGCGCGGTCAAAAGCCTATCTTTTTGGTGGTGTAGAAATTCGCTGGAGCTGCGATCCAGCGCTTCTCGACCCAAAGAAGGAAACACCGGAAAAGGCCGTTTTCCACTTCCCCGGTGGTCTGAAAGATTATCTCTCGGCGTCGCTTGGCAAAGAACATCAAGTGACGCGTGAGATTTTCTCCGGTCGCACTGAAAAGCAAGGCGGTCACGGCGCTGTTGAATGGGCGGTGTCGTGGTATGGTGGCGACGGCTTCGTCAATTCCTATTGTAATACGATCCCGACGGGCGATGGTGGCACGCATGAGGCGGGCCTGCGTATTGCGCTCACACGAGGCCTCAAGGCCTATGCGGAACTCACCAACAACAAACGCGCTTCGATCATCACCACGGATGATGTGATGATTTCAGCTGCGGCAATGATGTCGGTGTTCATTCGCGAGCCCGAATTTGTCGGCCAGACCAAAGACAAGCTTGCAACTGTCGAAGCGCAGCGCATTGTGGAAAATGTAATCCGCGATCCATTCGATCACTGGCTTACCGCGTCGCCGCAAGAGGCTTCACGTCTGCTCGATTGGGTTGTTGATCGCGCAGAGGAACGACTTCGTCGCCGTCAGGAAAAGGAAACCGTCCGCAAGAGCGCCACGCGCAAATTGCGACTTCCAGGCAAGCTTGCTGACTGCACGCAAAATGCGGCTGCAGGTGCTGAATTGTTCATCGTGGAAGGTGATTCCGCAGGTGGCTCTGCAAAGCAAGCACGCAATCGTTCCAATCAGGCAATTTTACCGCTACGCGGTAAAATTTTGAATGTCGCCAGTGCCGGCCGCGAAAAGCTAACAGCAAACCAGCAGATTGCCGATCTGGTGCAGGCACTGGGCAGCGGCACGCGCAAGAACTATCGCGAAGACGACCTACGCTATGACCGCGTGATAATCATGACGGATGCTGACGTGGATGGCGCACATATTGCATCGCTGCTCATCACGTTCTTCTATCAGGAAATGCCTGATCTCATCCGCAATGGTCATCTTTATCTGGCAGTACCTCCGCTTTATCGTCTGAGCCAAGGTGGCAAGGTCGCCTATGCTCGTGACGATGCGCACAAGGACGAGCTGCTTCGCACGATGTTTACCGGACGCGGCAAAATCGAAATCGGCCGCTTTAAAGGCCTTGGCGAAATGCGCGCCGAGCAGCTGAAAGAAACGACCATGGATCCGAAAAAGCGCACGCTTCTTCGTGTTCATGTCGATGAAGACTATATCGATGAAACACGCAGCACTGTTGATGATCTGATGGGTACAAAGCCGGAAGCCCGCTTCCGCTTCATTCAGGATCGTGCTGCATTTGTGGAAGAGCTTGATATTTAGCTCAGCCTGACGATAGGCAATCAACTAATCGGAACGCCCATCCATGAGGATAGCGGGCGCTTATAATCGCCCGCGATCAGGTTATTTATTGTGCTCTGCCAGCCATTGCTGCATCATTTTGATTTCCGCTTCCTGAGCGGAAATGACTTCTTGCGCAAGCGCTTTCACCTTCGGATCAGAACCATATTTGAGAGCTACTCGGGCCATATCAATTGCACCCTGATGGTGAGGGATCATTCCCCGCATAAAATCTGCGTCCGCATCACCGGTATATTCTATATCCATACCTTTATGCATTCTGTCATTCGCAGCTTTGTAAGCTGCAACAGCAGGGCTATCAACAGGTGTTTCACCACTGTCTGCATGCGCACCATGGTTCATATGGGCATCGCTTGCTCCCGTCTGAGCCAGTGCAGCGCCTGCGCCCGCGCTGACGAACAGCGCACCCGCAAATAAGATCGAGGAAAGCTTCATTATAAGAACCTCCGTGGTTTATTCCATCCGGAGAAACGTAATGCTTTCCATCGTTGGAAGGTCAAGCGGCCAAATATTGAATTTCAACAAATTCAATACCGGCGGTGTTCACCTCATTGTTTGACATCAATTCCGAGCTTACCTTCAATGTCTTCTAGAGATTCCTTGACAAAAAAGGTTAGATCAGCGCTCAGCGTCACGATGCGCGTGCCTGTGCCATAAGCATTATATGACAAGACGTGGTTGAAATTGACCGCAACGCGTTCGCCGCTGACGTCCGTAAGCATGATCCACATATGAGCCCCTCCTCTGAAAAACGATTCCTTACGGGAGGATAAGCTTATGACTAAAAATGGCAATGATGCTTTATAAGTCAGCGCGCATTCGGACTTTTTCAACATTGCGCTCAAAGCTTGTCGACCACTCTTCGCCACGCTGATAAATACGAAAGCCAAATTTCTCATACAGCCTAATTGCCCGCACATTATCGGCATGAGTACCAATTTCCGCATCTGAAAAGCCATTGAGTAAAATCTGTGCCATCAGTGCATCAAGCAACGCTCCGCCAAATCCCTGACCGTGATGGGCAGGATCAATCCAGAGGTCTGAAATATAGTTTAAGTTCGGTATACAAGCGCCCCAGCCGCAAATCTCTCCGCTTCGTTCTGCCAACAAAACACCATCGGCATTCTCATGCAAATCACGCAGGAACTTGACCTGGAGTTCCGACCGGCTTTCATCCGTAAGCATAATGTTGCGCGCTGCGGTTTGCCATGCACGAACGGCCAACTCAGCCATCAAAGCAAATTCGCCGGGCGATGCCCGGCGAATGAGAGTTTCAGATTTTACCACCATTTCTTTGGGGTAAAGCGTCCGGCTGCCTGCTCAATTGCGCTGGCTGCCTGGAACAAAGTTTCTTCCTCGAAGGGGCGACCGATCAACTGCAAGCCAAGCGGCAAGCCCTGATCATTCAGTCCCGCAGGAACAGCGATCCCCGGAAGACCCGCCATGTTGAGCGTGATAGTGAAGATGTCATTGAGATACATCTTCACAGGATCGTTAGCGAGTTCCTTGTCGCCAATGCTGAACGCAGCAGAAGGCGTAATCGGCGTCAGAATTGCATCAACACCGCTCGCAAAGACATTTTCAAAGTCCTGCTTGATCAGCGTACGGACCTTCTGGGCGCGCAAATAATAAGCGTCGTAATAGCCAGCCGACAGAACATAGGTTCCAGTCAGAATACGGCGCTTTACTTCCTTGCCAAAGCCAGCGGCGCGGCTCTGCTCGTACATATCGGCAATGTCCTTGCCCGGCACACGCAGACCATAACGTACACCGTCATAACGTGCGAGGTTGGACGAAGCTTCCGCAGGTGCAACGATGTAATAGGCAGCAAGCGCATATTTCGTGTGCGGCAGCGAAACATCGACGATTTCAGCGCCAGCATCTTTGAGATACTGGACGCCTTTCTGCCAGAGCGCTTCAATTTCGTCTGGCATACCATCGATACGATATTCGTTCGGAATACCGATCTTGAGGCCTTTCAGCGACTTGCCAATAGCTGCTTCGTAATCCGGAACCGGCAGATCAACTGAGGTTGTATCTTTCAGATCAACCGATGCCATAGACTTGAGCAGAATTGCAGCGTCACGAACATCACGCGCAATCGGACCAGCCTGATCAAGCGACGACGCATAAGCGACAACACCCCAGCGCGAAACACGGCCATATGTTGGCTTGATACCGACAGTGCCGGTGAATGCCGCTGGCTGACGGATCGAGCCGCCCGTGTCCGATGCAGTAGCGCCTGCGCAAAGATGCGCTGCAACTGCCGCCGACGAACCACCAGACGAGCCGCCCGGTACCAGATCAACGTCCGAGCCATTTGCACGCCAAGGGTTTTTTACAGGGCCATAATAGGAGCTCTCATTGGACGAACCCATCGCGAATTCATCCATGTTGAGCTTGCCCAACATGACAGCGCCGTCGGCCCAGAGGTTGGACGTGACAGTTGATTCATATTCAGGCTTGAAGCCGTCAAGAACGTGCGAGCAGGCCTGCGTGTGAACGCCTTTCGTCGCAAAAAGATCTTTTACACCAAGCGGGATACCTTCAAGCGCACCAGCCTTGCCTTCAGCAATGCGGGCGTCGGAAGCCTTTGCCATTTCGCGCGCCTTTTCAGGCGTCACAGCGACATAGGCATTGATCTTGTCATTGGCGGAATCAATAGCCGCAATATAGGCGTCAGTCAGTTCGGTCGCGGTGAAGGCTTTAGCCTTCAGCTTATCGCGCGCTTCAGCAATGGTCAGTGCGGTCAGTTCGCTCATCATCTAATCCTGTAAAGTCATGCCTCAGCAAGGCGCTTTTCAAAAAAGGCGCTGTATTCGGAATCGGGATAATCTAAAACCACTCCGCAGCGCGCAAAACCCGAATTTTCATAAAGCCGCCAGGCACCGTCAAAGCCGGGACCAGTACCCGTTTCAAGGACCAGACGCGAAGCACCCTTGGCTTTCGCCTGCTTGATAATCGCATCGACAAGATGGGAGCCGACACGCTTGCCGCGAACTTCAGGACGCGTGAACATGCGCTTGAGTTCACCCACACCGTTATCGTGCATCTTCAATGCGCCGCAGCCGACAGCCTTGCCGTCTTCATCTCGTGCGACGAAAACTGTCGTATCCGGCTCCGCCATCTGTTCAACAGTCATCTTGAACTGGAACTCGATAGGCGAAAGCGGCAGCATATGTGCGTTCAATGCTTCAACAAGATCACGCACATCATCCTGCAATGGGGTCTCGATGGAAACCCGGATAGCCATCGGCTTACTCCACGACCTTTGGCACGACGAAGAAATTGTCTTCGGTCACAGGCGCATTGGCAACAACGGCATTGGCAATATTGCCGTCGGTAACGGCATCTTCACGCAGGCGCATTTTCATCGGCGAAACTGAGGTCATAGGCTCGACACCTTCAACATCGACTTCGTTCAATTGCTCAACAAAGCCCAGAATTGCATTGAGTTCGCCAGTCATGCGCTCGGCTTCGTCTTCTGTGACGGCGATACGCGCAAGATGCGCGACGCGCTTGACGGTTGAAATATCGACGGACATCCTGTTCTCCGCAAATGCTTGTTTAGGACGGTATCAAGCCACCCCGAAAAGGTTCTTTTACCGGCTATAACGGTGTGGGTGCGGAAGCGCAACATTTCTTGCGCTTCCATCCATAGTTAGAAGCTATGAACTGTTCCCGCTGGAGCAACCAGAACCTTGGTGTTCGACTGACCTTCCATACCGGCCACAAACTTTTCGGCGTTCTGATCAATGATCGGGAACGAACCATAATGGCATGGCAGAACGGTTTTGAAGTTGAAATAACGCTGGCAAGCGAGAGCTGCCACAGCACCGCCCATTGTGAAACGATCACCAATCGGCACAATGCCGATTTCCGGCTGGTGCAACTCATTGATCAGCGCCATATCGGAAAAAATATCTGTATCGCCCATGTGATAAAGCGTCGGCGCGTCACTAAAATGGAAAACCAACCCGTTTGGATTGCCAAGCGCTTGGCTGACGCCGTTTTCAGTCAACATGGCTGATGAATGCAGCGCATTGACGAAAGTCACAGTAAAGCCTTCATGCGCCAGCGTGCCGCCAGTGTTTCCGGCATCCAGCTTTTCAACACCTTGGCTACCGAGCCATGTTGCGAGATCGGCATTGGCGATGACTGTCGCGCCATGTTCTTTAGCGATGGCAACTGTATCGCCAATGTGATCGCCGTGACCATGGGTCAGTGCGATATGTGTGGCGCCTTTTGTCGCTTCGTTAAAATCGATGCCCTTGGCACCCGGATTTCCATTGATAAACGGATCAATGAGAATGACCGCTTGTTCCGTTTCAACGCGATAGGCTGCATGGCCCAACCAGGTGATTTTCATTGTGTTTCTCCGTGTGGCTCGATTTTCAACTCTAAAACAGATATTACGTCGCAATTCCATCAGGCAATATGAAGCCCGATCAAAATACTATGAGGACACATGGCCGTCGTTGAAATCGAAGACGTTTTGGAAATTCTGCAACCCGGCCAGACTGTCGCCGGGCTTGATCTTGGCACCAAAACTATTGGCCTTGCGGTTTCTGATCTCGGCCTGTCGTTTTCGCATCCGCGTCCCGTGGTTAAACGCACCAAGTTCACAATTGATGCACAGGTGCTGCTGAAAGCACTTGAAGCCGACAAGGTCGGCGTCATCATTATCGGTCTGCCTATGAACATGGATGGTTCAGCCGGACCCCGCGTTCAGGCGACACGCGCCTTCGTTCGTACCATGCAACCGCTAACCGATCTGCCTTTCGTCTACTGGGACGAACGGCTTTCAACAGTCGCAGCTGAACGTGTGCTGATCGGCATGGATGTTTCACGCGGCAAGCGGGCCGAACGCATCGATTCGGCCGCAGCTTCCTTCATTTTGCAAGGCGCACTGGATCGCCTGCACATGCTACGCTCCTCGCACTCCAACGACAGCGATTACGACGCAGGATAAAGCTGATCCAATATCCGGTTGGCATTATGACGTGCGTCAAGCATGCCATAGGTCGATCGCCACTGCCCACCAAGACGTGTTTCGATGAAGGCATCGGCCACATCATCCGCACCAAGATTGCGCAGTTCTGCAGCGGCGGCAGCATAAGCAAGCTGCTCCGTCAGCAAACGCGCAACGCCCTGATCGGTTTCGGTCAACTGCAAGGCCGCCTGCAACACATCAATCGTACCCTGTCCGCGTACGCCCAACTGCCCGCTAATCCAGTCAAGAACCTCATCGAACAACGCCGGTGCGCGTGAGAGCACCCGCGCCACATCGAGCGCCATGACATTACCCGAGCCTTCCCAGATCGCATTGACCGGCGCTTCGCGATAAGCGCGTGCAAGATTGCCATCTTCAATATAGCCATTGCCGCCAAGGCACTCCATCGCTTCATAGAGCAATGCCGGAGCGATCTTGCAGACCCAATATTTAACAACCGGCGTCATGCAGCGTGCGAAAGCAGCTTCCGCACGATCACTTGCAGCCATATCAAAAGCACGCGCCAGACGCATGGAAAGTGCGGTTGCACCCGCCACATCCAGTGCCATATCAGCGAGAACACGGCTCATGAGCGGCTGTTCAATGAGCTTTTGCCCACCTACCTCGCGATGACGTGCATGATGAACGGCCTCAGCCAGTCCCGAACGCATCAGGCCAGCAGAGGCAACCGCGCAATCAAGCCGCGTCAGCGTGACCATATCCATGATGGTTTTGACGCCTTCGCCTGGATTTCCGATCAGATGACCGATAGCGCCATCGAACTCGACTTCTGCGGAGGCATTGGATTTGTTGCCGAGTTTGTCTTTGAGACGTTGGAAGAAGAAGCCGTTTCCAGCCGCTTCATTGGTCAGACGCGGCAGCAGGAAACAGGAAAGCCCCTCTTCCGCCTGTGCCAGCACAAGAAAGGCATCCGACATTGGAGCCGACATAAACCACTTATGACCACTGATTGTATAGGTGCCGTCTTCGTTGCGTTCGGCGCGAGTTGTATTGGCGCGAACATCCGTGCCGCCCTGCTTCTCGGTCATGCCCATGCCAAGCGTAATGCCATGCTTCTGCAGGGCAGGCTTTTGCGAGGAATCATATTTGCGCGACAAAACCTGCGGCGACCATTCCTTGTAAAGATCAGGTGACGCCATGACGGCAGCAAGCGACGCATTGGTCATGGTCAGCGGGCAGAGATGCCCTGCCTCAAGCTGTGCGGTCAGGAAGAAACGCGCGGCGCGCGCCTGATGGCGACATCCGGCTTCAGCTGGATTGGCTTCCCATATCGAGCAATGAAGGCCCTGCGCAATCGAACGGCGCATCAGCGCATGATAGGCGGGGTGATACTCCACCAGATCGGCCCGACGCCCCTGACGATCATGCGTGCGCAGCTTTGGCAGTTCTGTATTGGCAAGACGCGCCAGATCCTGCGCTTCCGCAGACATGACGAAACGTCCGGTGTTTTCCAGATCAGAATGCAGTTCTTTTGGGAAACGCGCTGCGATCTGTATTAGAAGCGGATCGCCCAGATATGCATTTGTGCCCGTCATGGACGGTGTCTGGTTGGTGACTTCGTGCGTTTTCACAGGCTCATCCGTTTGGTTCTGTTCAATTCAAAATCAGCTCGTGAGCCTTTTGCGGCTCAGCGATTTAACATTCTATGCTTTCTTGCATCGTAATTTCCTAACATTTTCACACAGCCCACCGCTTTATGCCCAAAGAATACAGGTTTTTCTTTGTGAATCGACCAAAGCCATTATAAGGGCGGTTGCGGTCCAGTTCTTGCGGCTCTATACGGGTGACTTGCCATGACAAATCAAACGGTCTCACCGATTTTCCCTCATCGCCACCTGCTTGGCATCAAGGGGCTATCGCCCCTGGACATTAATTGTCTTCTCGATCTTGCGGATCAGGAAGTGGCTGTCTCCCGACAGTCCGAGAAGAAAAAGTCCGTGCTGCGCGGTCGCACCCAGATCAACCTCTTCTTTGAAGCATCGACGCGAACGCAATCATCGTTCGAACTCGCCGGAAAACGGCTGGGCGCGGACGTGATGAACATGTCGGTCGGCAATTCGTCGGTCAAGAAGGGCGAAACGCTCATCGACACCGCGATGACGTTGAACGCCATGCAGCCAGACATTCTGGTCATTCGCCATGCGTCTGCCGGTGCTGCAGCACTTCTCGCGCAAAAAGTCGGCTGTGCAGTCGTCAATGCGGGCGATGGTGCTCACGAGCACCCGACACAGGCGCTACTTGATGCGCTGACCATCCGCCGCGCAAAGGGCGACATCGGAAACCTGATCGTTGCCATTTGCGGCGACGTGCTTCACTCGCGCGTTGCGCGCTCCAACATTCTGCTTCTCAATGCACTTGGCGCGCGTGTTCGCGTCGTCGCCCCTTCAACTCTGCTGCCTTCCGGCATCGCCGATATGAGTGTTGAAGTTTACAACACCATGGAAGAAGGCCTGAAAGACGCTGATGTCGTCATGATGCTGCGCCTCCAGCGCGAGCGTATGGCTGGTTCCTTCGTACCTTCAGTGCGTGAATATTTCCGCTTCTACGGTCTCGACAAAGAAAAGCTGAAACTCGCACGACCTGATGCACTTGTCATGCATCCCGGCCCGATGAATCGCGGTGTCGAAATCGCATCTGATGTGGCAGACGGCCCGCAAAGCATGATCCAGCAGCAGGTGGAAATGGGTGTTGCCGTGCGTATGGCGGTTATGGAAGCCCTACTCGATCCGCGCCGCGCAGAAATTGCAGGAGAACGGGCATGAGTGCGATCCTTTTTGAAAACGCCCGCATCATTGATCCGTCACGCGGACTCGATGAAGTTGGAAGCCTGCTGATCAAAGACGATAAAATCGTCGCCAGCGGCGCTGTTGTCCGCAATCAGGGTACGCCTGAAGGCGCTGAAGTCATCAACTTGAATGGCATGGCTATTCTGCCGGGCTTGGTTGATTCCCGCGTCTTTGTTGGTGAACCAGGCGCGGAACACCGCGAAACCATTGCATCGGCCAGTCAAGCCGCAGCAGCCGGCGGTGTAACCTCGATCATCATGATGCCGGATACTGATCCGGTTATCGATGATGTGGCCTTGGTTGAGTTCGTCAAGCGCACAGCGCGCGACACGGCCATCGTCAATGTGCATCCCGCAGCAGCCATTACAAAAGGCTTGCACGGCGAGGAAATGACGGAAATCGGCCTGCTTCTCGATGCAGGTGCGGTTGCTTTTACCGAAGGTCGCCACACGATTGCCAACACACAGCTGATGCGCCGCGCTCTCACCTATGCGCGCGATTTTGATGCCGTGCTTGCCTGTGAAACCCGCGATCCTTATCTCGGTGCCAATGGCGTGATGAATGAAGGCTTGTTTGCGAGCTGGCTTGGACTTTCGGGAAGTCCGCGTGAAGCGGAAGTGATTCCACTGGAACGCGATCTGCGTTTGGCTGCGCTCACCCGCAGTAAATATCACGCAGCACAGATTTCCTGTGCCATGTCTGCCGATGCGCTCAAGCGTTCAAAAGAGCACGGCGCAAATGTTACCGCTGGTATTTCGATCAATCATCTGTCGCTCAATGAAAACGACATTGGTGAGTTCCGTACTTTCTTCCGTCTGTCGCCACCTTTGCGCAGCGAGCAGGATCGGCTGGCAATGGTTGAAGCCGTCAAAAACGGTACCATCGACATTGTGGTCTCGGCACATGATCCGCAGGACGTAGACACCAAGCGCCTGCCTTTTGCAGATGCGGAAGCTGGCGCGATTGGACTGGAAACACTGCTGGCAGCGGCTCTCCGGCTTCACCACAATGATAGCATTCCATTGCTTCGTCTGGTGGAAGTACTTTCAACTGCTCCTGCCCGTATATTCGGTCTGGATGCTGGCACACTGAAGCCCGGCGCAAAAGCTGATCTTGCGATTGTTGATCTCGATGAGCCTTGGGTGGTTCGCGAAGAAGACCTGCATTCGCGCTCAAAAAACAGCTGTTTTGAAGGTGCCCGCTTCCAGGGCCGTGTTAACCGCACGATCGTTGGCGGGAAAACCGTTTATACGGCTTAGCATTCACTAAATAAGCATCAAGAATAATGCCTTAGGCTTTTCTTGATGCTCTCACAAATTTTGAAAAGCCGTCTTGATTTTAGGCGGCTTTTCTTCTCAACTGATTTCATAAAGAAGATATGGGGAGTTCCATGGCCGACGCAGGTCTTATCAATTTGGTGACACTCGGCACGCTGATATTCGGCTATATCCTTGGTTCCATTCCCTTTGGACTTATCCTGACGCGGCTTGCAGGACTTGGCGATGTACGTTCAATCGGCTCGGGCAACATTGGCGCAACCAATGTTTTGCGTACCGGAAACAAGAAGCTCGCCGCAGCAACTCTCATTCTTGATGCACTGAAAGGCACAGCAGCTGTCCTCATTGCCTCAAAATTCGGTCAGGATGCGGCCATTGCTGCCGGTTTTGGTGCCTTTATTGGCCATTTATTTCCGGTCTGGATCGGCTTTAAAGGTGGCAAAGGCGTCGCGACATATCTCGGTATTTTGCTCGGCCTCGCATGGCCAAGCGCACTGATTTTCATCGCAGCCTGGATCGTCACTGCCCTTCTTACCCGCTATTCGTCGCTGTCTGCACTTGTGGCCAGCCTCATTGTCCCAATCGCGCTTTATGTGCGCGGTGATCTGGCGATTGCGACACTGTTTGCAATTCTGACGATTATCATCTTCATCAAACACCATGCCAATATTTCACGCCTTCTCAGCGGAACTGAAAGCAAGATTGGCAAAAAGGGATGAATCAGAGCGCGAATTCAAAACACGGAATTCACCTCTCAGACCAGCAGCGGCTCAATTGGCTGCGTCTCATTCGCACTGAAAATATCGGACCCGTCGCGTTTCGCGATCTCATCATGTTTTGTGGCTCTGCGGCCAGTGCCATAGAACGGCTTCCTGATCTTAATATACGTGGCGGCGGTTCAAAACCCGTCCGTGTTACGCCGCTTGAAGATGCCGAACGCGAGATTGAAGCGATTGCGCGCATGGGTGCGCGGCTTGTCGGCATGGGCGAGCCGGATTACCCACAGCAGCTGAAAAACTGCGAAGCACCACCGCCGCTTGTCATCTTAAAGGGCAATCCAGATGTCTTTCGCAAGCCGCCCGTTGCAATTGTTGGCTCACGCAATGCATCCGTTGTCGGTGCCCGCTTCACGGAGAGGCTGGCACGGGATCTGGGAGACGCAGGCTTTGCAATCATTTCAGGTCTTGCACGCGGCATTGATGCTGCGGCACACAAGGCAAGTTTAACGAGCGGAACTGTCGCTGTGCTGGCAGGCGGCCTTGATCGACCCTATCCACCGGAAAACCTACCCATCTATCGCGCAATACCGGAACATGAGAGCGCATTGATTACTGAAATGCCGATGGGTGCAGAACCACGCTCACGCGATTTCCCACGCCGTAACCGCATCATTGCAGGGCTATCACTCGGACTGATCGTCGTCGAAGCAGCAGAACGCTCAGGTTCGCTTATCAGCGCACGTATGGCAGGTGAAATGGGCCGTACGGTGTTTGCCGTACCCGGCTCACCGCTTGATCCCCGCGCACGCGGAACCAATTCACTGCTGAAACAAGGGGCCACACTCGTCACGAATGCCGATGACGTTATTGAAGCCTTAAACCCACTGATAGGTCGAGAAGTAATTCACAGTGACGAAGATCAACCGGACCTTCTTAAACAATTTGACGAGCCGCCAGAACCGCCTCATGCAATCACTACCGACGAACAACGCGACATTCTGCTTGATGCATTGAGTGTCGTCCCAATTGATGTGGATACTCTTGTGCGACACACCAGCCTTGATGCCAGCAGTGCGCAACTTATTCTGCTAGAGCTTGATCTTGCCGGGCGGCTTTTACGCTATCCCGGCAATCAAGTGGCGCTCGCGCCTTAATAAGTATATGTTTTTTCTGCAGATTTTCGCAAGTTGCGGTGTTCTTTTGCCTCAAGCAATGCCATATCCATCATATAGACAAGCATCTGCTGATCGGTGTTTTTTGCCATGGCGATTAACTCTCCAAGCATTTTTTCAATATATGTAAGTATCTCTCTGCGTGTTGCCACCTGATGCACCATTACTTCTCCTAAAAATCCTTCTGCAATCTCCCTACTAAAATCGCCCGTTTGGCTCATGCCTTTGGGCATACCCCACGCAATACTACCATAACGTTTATTTCTTTCAATAACTATCTCAGGTTGTATTTAGCGATTTTTCGCATGTCGCTCTTGACCAAACGCAAACCGCTGTTCATGTGAATGGCAATAATTTGAACGCGATGAATTGGCATTTTGCCTGTGAAGATCGCGAATCTGGGCTGCTTTAATGAATGTTGTCGTCGTAGAATCGCCTGCAAAGGCAAAAACCATCAATAAATATCTTGGCTCGAACTATACGGTTCTGGCCTCGTTCGGTCACGTGCGCGATCTGCCAGCTAAGGATGGTTCAGTTCGCCCGGATGAAGACTTTGCTATGTCATGGGAAGTGGATGGCAATTCTTCCAAACGTCTGGCGGATATTATCAAAGCGCTGAAAGACAGCGACGCATTGTTTCTTGCAACCGATCCGGATCGCGAAGGCGAGGCTATTTCGTGGCACGTGTTGGAAGTTCTGAACCAGAAAAAGGCACTTAAAGGCAAAACAGTCAAGCGTGTTGCGTTCAACGCGATCACCAAGAAATCCGTTCTCGATGCTATCGCCAATCCGCGTGATCTCGACGTACCGTTGGTCGATGCGTATCTGGCGCGCCGTGCACTGGATTATCTGGTGGGTTTCAATCTATCGCCGGTTCTTTGGCGTAAGCTGCCGGGCGCGCGTTCCGCTGGACGTGTTCAGTCGGTTGCACTGCGTCTCGTCTGTGACCGCGAATCTGAGATCGAACGCTTCATTCGTGAAGAATACTGGAACATCGCCGCTTCGTTGAAAACGCCGCGCAATGATGCTTTTACCGCACGCCTTACGGCAGTTGACGGCAAAAAACTCGGTAAGCTCGACATTAAGAATGAAGAGCAAGCAACGGCAATTCGCACGATGCTGGAAGGCGCAAGCTTTAAGGCTGTCTCTGTCGAAGCAAAGCCAACCAAGCGCAATCCCGGCCCTCCATTCACCACCTCAACGCTCCAGCAGGCCGCATCGGGCCAGCTCGGTTTTTCGGCATCTCGCACGATGCAGATCGCCCAGCGTCTTTATGAAGGTGTCGATATTGGCGGCGAAACTGCCGGTTTGATCACTTATATGCGTACTGACGGTGTGCAGATCGCACCAGAAGCGATCAACGCGGCGCGTGACACGATTGGTAAAAACTTCGGCCCGAATTACGTGCCGGAAAAGCCGCGCTATTACTCCAGCAAGGCCAAGAATGCACAGGAAGCGCACGAAGCAATCCGCCCAACGGATTTCTCGCGCCATCCCAAAGAGATGCGCCGATTCCTGGATGAAGATCAGGCTCGCCTTTACGAACTGATCTGGAAGCGCACCATCGCCAGCCAGATGCAGGCAGCAGACATTGAACGCACCACAGCTGACATCGAAGCCACCAACGGCGCGAAATCAGCCATGCTGCGCGCAAATGGTTCGGTAACAAAATTCGACGGCTTTCTCGCTGCCTATACGGATCACCGTGAGGAAGAAGACGAGGATGAAGACAGCGCAAAGCTGCCTGAAATCCGTTCTGGCGAAGCAATTGCACGCGAAAAAATCGATGCCACACAGCATTCGACAGAACCACCGCCGCGTTATTCTGAAGCTTCGCTTATCAAGAAGATGGAAGAATTGGGCATTGGGCGTCCATCGACCTATGCCGCGACACTCGCAACGCTTCGCGACCGCGAATACATCACTATCGACAAGCGCAAGCTGACACCTGACCCGAAAGGTCGTTTGGTAACGTCGTTCCTTGAAAGCTTCTTCAAGCGTTATGTGGAATATGATTTCACTGCTGATCTCGAAGAAAAGCTCGATCTAATTTCTGACGGCAAGCTGCTATGGAAAGACGTTCTGCGCGATTTCTGGCGCGATTTCTCCGGCTCAATCGATGATATCAAAGAGCTGCGCGTTACCAATGTTCTTGATGCGCTCAATGAAGAGCTCGCACCGCTCGCCTTCCCTGATCGTGGAGACGGAAGCGACCCCCGCTCGTGCCCAACGTGTGGCACCGGTCAGCTATCACTGAAGCTTGGCAAATATGGTGCATTCGTTGGCTGCTCGAATTATCCTGAGTGCAAGTTCACGCGTCAGTTGAGTGGCGATGGCAATGGTGAAGCTGCAGCTTCAGATGAGCCAAAGTCACTCGGCAAGGATCCTTTCACCGGCGAAGAAATCACCGCGCGCAGTGGGCGCTTTGGTCCATATATTCAGCGTGGCGAAGGCAAGGAAGCAAAGCGCGCCAGTCTGCCAAAGGGTTGGTCGCTTGATACCGTTGATCATGAAAAGGCGATTGCCCTTCTGTCACTGCCACGTGATGTTGGACAGCATCCTGAAACCGGTAAGATGATCTCTGCAGGCATTGGCCGCTATGGTCCTTATGTCAGCCATGACGGAACATTCGCGAACCTTGAAAACGCAGAAGAAGTCTTCTCTGTTGGCTTGAACCGTGCTGTTGCTGTACTTGCGGATAAAAAGGCCAATGGCGGCGGTCGTGGCCGTTCAACACCTGCAGCACTTGCAACACTTGGCGATCACCCGGATGGCGGTTCAATCACTGTCCGCGACGGTCGCTACGGTCCATATGTGAACTGGGGCAAGGTCAATGCAACGCTTCCAAAGGGTCAAGACCCGGCGAGTGTGACCTTGGAAGAAGCCTTGGTTCTGATTACCGCAAAGGCTGGCAGTACCAAGACCAAGAAGGCTCCTGCTCGCAAATCAGCCGCTAAATCAGCAGACGGCGAGAAGAAAGCCGCGCCGAAAAAAGCTGCTGCTAAAAAGGCTGCAGCGAAGAAAACAGCCGCTTCCAAAGCAAAATCGAAGCCGGCAGAGGAGTAAGAATTGGCACGTCGTTTTCCCAAACCCGATACCGGACGATCCGCACGGACCGAACGGCGTGCAGCAACAGCGAAATTGAATGAGGCCAAATCAGCCGACCCGATTGCTTATCTGCCAACGCGCGAGGAAGTCCTCAAATTTATCGAGGAAAATCCCGACCGTGCAGGCAAGCGCGAATTGGCTAAGGCGTTTAATATCAAGGGTGATGCGCGGGTTTATCTCAAAGACCTGTTGCGTGAATTGAGCGATGAAGGCTTGGTCCAAAAACGTGATCGCCGCTTGTCTCGTCCGGGTTCATTGCCGCCGATTGCCAGCTTGAACATCACTGGTCGCGATAAAGAAGGTGGTCTCGTTGCAAGTCCTGTCGATTGGGACGAGGCAGAATATGGCAAGCCACCCGTCGTTCTGATCCGTCGCACACGCTTGAACAAAACCACCGATGGCCCGGTTGTGGGCGTCGGTGATCGCGTGTTGGCAAAAATTTTCCGCAGCAAAGAGCATGACGGCCCGGAATATTCGGCGCGTGTCATCAAGGTTCTTGAACAGAACAACAATGCCGTGCTCGGCGTTTTGCGCAAACTGAGCAATGGCGAATGGCGGCTTGAGCCGGTCAATCGCAAGCGGCCAGAAGTGCAGCTCGACCCGCAATCGCTGCAAGATGCCAAAAGTGGTGACCTTGTCGAAGTGGAACTTCTGTCGTCGCGCCGCTATGGTCTGCCATCGGGCAAAGTGCGTCAGGTCGTTGGTTCCGTAGACAGTGAAAAAGCGCTGTCTATGATCGCTATTCATGAGCATGAAATCCCGCATATCTTCCCTGAGGAAATTCTGCGCGAAGCAGCGGCTGCAAAGCCCGCAACGCTTGACGGGCGAGAAGACTGGCGCGAAACGCCATTGCTCACCATCGACCCAGCAGATGCAAAAGACCACGATGATGCGGTTTATGCGGAGCCGGATACGGATCCCAAGAATCTCGGCGGCTTTATCGCTGTTGTCGCGATTGCTGATGTTGCGGCTTACATTCGCCCCGGCTCTGCTCTTGATCGCGAGGCATTAAAGCGCGGCAATTCAGTTTATTTCCCAGATCGGGTCGTGCCGATGCTGCCGGAACGCATTTCCAACGATTTGTGTTCATTGCGTGAACTGGAAGACCGCCCAGCGCTTGCTGTGCGGATGGTGTTTGACGCAAACGGTCATAAGAAGTCGCATAAGTTCCATCGCATTCTGATGCGTTCACACGCCAAACTTTCCTATCAGCAGGCACAGGCAGCGATTGACGGTGCAACGGACGAGAAGACCGCACCTATCCTCGATAGCATCCTCAAGCCGCTTTGGGCCGCTTATGCAGCACTTAAACGCGGACGTGATGCACGTGAGCCGCTTGAGCTGGATCTGCCGGAAAAGAAAATTATCCTCGCGCCTGATGGCAAGGTCGAAAAGGTCGTCGTGCCGGAACGGCTGGATGCACATAAGCTCATTGAAGAGTTTATGATTCAAGCCAACGTGGCTGCGGCAGAAGTTCTGGAAGCGAAACGCCAGCCGCTCATATTCCGTATCCATGATGCACCAGCGCTTGCCAAACAGGAATCGCTGCGCGAATTTCTGCGTACGCTTGATATGAACCTCGCCAAAGGTGCCGAACTCAGGCCGGGCCAGTTCAATCGTATTCTGGAAGCAGTCGAGGGCACCGACCATCAGGATTTGGTCAATCAGGTTGTGTTGCGCACGCAAAGCCAGGCTATTTATAGCCCCGATAATATCGGGCATTTTGGTCTGCATCTCCACAAATATGCGCATTTCACATCGCCAATCCGTCGCTACGCCGATCTGATCGTGCATCGCGCTTTGGTAAAGGCTCTCGGACTTGGAAATGACGGCCTGACCACGGCTGAAGAGGCGCAGCTCGTAGAAATAGCGGCACTTATTTCCTCAACCGAACGCCGCGCCATGCTGGCCGAGCGCGAAACCGTTGACCGCCTGATTGCGCATTTCCTCGCAGCGCATCTTGGCGATGAATATGAGGGCCGTGTTACTGGCGTTACGAGAGCCGGACTTTTCGTTTCGCTTGCGACATATGGCGCGGATGGACTTGTGCCCATTTCAACTTTGGGCAATGAATACTATCTGTATGATGAAGCAAACCACGCAATCGCTGGTGAAAGAAGCGGAAAAGGCTTCCGGCTCGGCGATACAGTTACGGTGAAGCTTGTGGAAGCGCTCCCTGTCGCGGGTGCGCTTCGTTTTGAGATGGTTTCGGAACCGCACTCCCTGCCGATGTCGACGCGTTCGCATCATAAGGCAACCAAGGGAATGCGCGGGCGCACAGGAAAGCCAGCAGGCATTTCGCGCTCAAAAAGAAAAGGTCGCAAATGAGCACGTTAGAGGCCAGTTCAGCAGATAGTCAAATCCACGTTTTCGGTGGCGATAGCCAGAAAACAACCCGGCCAACACGCAATCTGGGCCAGGCAATGTGGCGCGGATTTAAATCCCGCTGCCCACATTGTGGTGAAGGCAAACTGTTTCGCTCTTTTGTAAAGCCAGTCGATCATTGCTCGGTCTGCGATGAAGATTATACAGAGCAGCGCGCCGATGATCTTCCTGCCTACCTGACAATTTTGATTGTCGGTCATATCGTCGTTGGTGCCTTCATGGGCGTTGAAGCAACAACAAACCTTTCGCTCGTAGCGCATATGGCCATCTGGGGGCCGATGATCGTTCTGATGTCGCTGGCGCTTCTGCAACCGATCAAGGGTGCGACCATTGGACTGCAATGGGCCTTGTTCATGCATGGCTTTGGCGGAAAAGGCGAAGGTGAATACGGCGACGTCACCTGACAGGGTTTTTCCCGTGACATCCGCCTCACACACCACAAATGATAAAATAAAGCCGCTGCTTCGCCCTCGTGATGCAGCGTCGCTTCTTCTTGTTGATCGCACCGAGCGTATCCCGCGTATTTTGATGGGACGCCGTCATTCATCTCTCGCCTTCATGCCGGGAAAATATGTGTTTCCCGGAGGTCGGGCTGACCCCGGCGATGGCAGCATGACTGCTGCATCCGAATTAACCGCTGAGGACACAGTTAAACTCGTCACAGGCATGGGAACACGCGCGACGCTGCGGCGAGCGCGAGCGCTTGGGCTTTGCGCCATTCGCGAAACTTTTGAAGAAACCGGCCTTCGTTTTGCCCGACAAAACCATCAAGCAGCCATGTCATCAAACGGTGGCAATTCTCCTGCAAACAAGGACTGGTTGTCATTTCTGGAGGGTGGCGCACTGCCTGCGCTAGGCGATCTGCGCTATTTCGCACGCGCAATCACACCACCCGGAAATGTCCGACGATTTGATGCGCGTTTTTTCATTGCTTTTCGTGACAGCCTGCCAGAACTGCCAAACCAGAAACTTGTTCCCGGTGGAGAACTTCAGGATTTGAATTGGGTTTCGATTGATGAGGTTGATAAACTGGATGTTGCCCGTATTACTCAGGCCATTCTGAAAGAAGCGAAGACGCTGCTGACAGAAACCCGGCACGAATTGCCAGCCACCCTTCCGGTGGTACAATACAGCAAGCGGTATGGCCGCTTTGTGCGTGAAGTGATCTGACCTTATGAACAAAGAAATTCATCCCGCCGATCTTGCAGCGCAGCAACCCGGCAACGGGCCTAATGAAGGCGAATTGCATTGGCGTTCGCTTGCCGCAGCGATTGCTACGATCAGCGCTATGGGTGCCGCTATCGGGCTAGGCATTCCGCTTTTGAGCGTTTTGCTGGAAAGCCGAGGCCACTCAGCCAGTCTGATCGGCGCCAACACCGCTGTCGCTGGCCTTGCATCCATTGTTGCAGCGCCACTCGCAGCACCGATTGCAGCGCGCCTTGGTGTTGCGAAAGCAATCGTTTTGATGCTGCTGATTGGCAGTTTCGCATTTCTTGGATTTCATTTTTTTCAGCCACTTTGGGCGTGGTTCGCACTGCGAATCGTACTGCATTTCGCACTGACCGTGCTTTTCGTTCTTTCCGAATACTGGATCAACGCTTCTGCTCCACCAGAAAAACGGGGCTTGGTGCTTGGTATCTATGCGACGTCGCTATCACTCGGCTTTGCGCTCGGGCCGTGGCTGTTCTCGAAAATCGGCAGTGCGGGTGGCATGCCCTTCTATGTCGGTTTCGCAATCATCATAATTGCTATCATTCCGGTATTGATTGCATGGCGCGATAGTCCAGATTTCGAGGAAGGCGAACACGTCCCCTTCCTGCCATTTATCTTTGCAGTTCCAACCGCGACAATGGCCGTGTTTGTTTTCGGTGCAGTCGAAACCGGAGGCTTCGCACTGTTCCCGGTCTTTGGCGCACGCGTCGGCTTTAGCGAGGGAGACGCGGCATTGCTTTTGACCATGATCGGCCTTGGCAATGTGTTGATGCAGATTCCATTGGGAATCATCAGCGACAAGATTTCGGACCGACGCAAATTGCTGCTGTTCTGCGCTGTGACCGGCCTTATCGGAATGATCGCCCTGCCCTACCTGATGCACAGCTGGTATCTCATGGCTGCCGTGCTGTTTTTGTGGGGCGGCGTGGTCGCCGGTCTCTACACCGTGGGCCTTGCTCATCTCGGCTCCGAGCTCACCGGACGCGAACTTGCATCCGCCAATGCTGCATTTATCTTCTGCTATGCGATTGGCATGCTGGCAGGCCCGCAAGCGGTTGGAGTAGGCATGGATGCGATGGGACCAAAGGGATTCCCGCTCACACTCGGCATCTTTTTTGCGGCTTTTGCACTCTTTGCTGCGATTAGGCTCGTTCAAAAGAAGAAGCGGGGTTGACTTTTCGCCGCTAAACCGTAGTGTCGCGCCGAATTTCCGCTTCTTACCAATAGGTGAGACTCGTAGCGGTTTAATCATGAAAGAGCAGGTATTTCGATATGGCCAAGGCTACGACCATCAAGATCAAGCTTTTGTCGACCGCTGACACCGGTTTCTTCTACGTAACGAAGAAGAACAGCCGCACGATGACGGATAAGATGACAAAGACTAAGTACGACCCGATCGCGCGCAAGCACGTCGACTTCAAGGAAACGAAGATCAAGTAATTCGTTTCCGCCGCCAGACTAACTGGCAGGAATCAAAAAGCCGTCTCTTAGAGACGGCTTTTTTGTTGCGCGCAGTTTATGGCATTCAGGCCGCAGAAAGAACGATCCGGTTGCGACCTTTCTTCTTTGCTTCATAAAGGGCTGCATCCGTACGGGCGAAAAGCGCTTCAACTGTATCGCCCCCCATCAAGCGAAGCGACGCAATCCCAATGCTGATCGTCATTGCAATCTGATGCTTGCCGCCAGCGAGCAAGAATGGCTCTTCTGACACAGCATCACGAATCCGCTCAGCCACGGCCGCAGCAGCCGCTAAATCAGTGTCAGGCAGCACGATGGCAAACTCTTCACCGCCATAGCGGCACATCACGTCCATGCCGCGAATCTTCTTGCGCAATCGTGCCGCAAATTCTCGAAGCACATCATCACCACCATCATGACCATATTGGTCATTCACGCGCTTGAAGTGGTCGAAGTCGATCATGATGACCGTCAACGGCCTCTCGCGGCCTGTAGCGCGCGTTAGAAGCACAGGCATATGCGTATCAAGGTAACGGCGGTTATGCAGCCCTGTAAGGCTGTCCGTAACCGCCATAGTTATGGTGCGGTGCAGACTCTGGCGCAAAAGATCATTGTAGCACTTACGCTTAATCTGCGTACGCAAGCGCGCATAAAGCTCCAGCTTCTCCAATGGGCGCATGACATAGTCATTCACACCCAATTCGAGTGCGCGCACCACCAGAGAACCCTCATCCTCATTGACGATCAGAATGATCGGCACAAGCCTTGTGCGTTCAATCGTTCGTATCTGCGAACAAAGGCGCAGCGGATCATAATAGGTAAAATCAGCTGAAATGACGATGCTGTCATGGTCGTTCTCAATCGCCTTGATGAGCGCATCATTGGCATCACTGGCTACATCGACGAAATAGTCTTCGCCCAGAATCACCCGCAGTCGTGCAGCCGCAATTTCGTTCTCATCAACAATCAGAATGCGTGCTGCGTCTTCTCCACCACCGAAGCGACCGGAAAGCTTGGTGACGAGCAGCGCTTCAACCTCTGTATCGGCAACCGTTCCGGTTCGTTGAAATAATTCATCCGAAACCATCTTTAATCGTGCAAGACTTTTAACACGCGATAGCAGTTGCTGATCATTCACTGGCTTCGTCATAAAATCGTCTGCGCCAGCTTCAAGACCTGTGATCTTATCTTGAGCGCTATTAAGGGCGGTCAGCATCACGACGGGTATATTGGTCGTACGCGGATCATCTTTCAGACGACGGCAAACTTCAAAACCATCGATACCCGGCATCAAAACATCAAGAATAACGACATCAATCTGCCCACCCAGACAGATTTCGATCGCTTCCGCACCATTATAGGCGGACACAACTTCATAATATTCGCGCAATAGCAGAGCTTCGAGCAGCTTTACGCTCGATTCTTCATCATCCACGACGAGAATTCGTGCTGTCATGATCCCCTGCCCCCCTAAAATCTTATACCGCGAACCTGCCTTTACTCAAAATAATCAGGCATCGCCGAGATAAGACTTTATCGTCTCAATAAATCGCGGAACAGAAATTGGCTTGGATATGTAAGCCTCGCAACCGCCCTGCCGAATACGTTCCTCATCGCCCTTCATTGCAAATGCGGTGACGGCAATGACTGGAATATGCTTGAGTTCTTCATCGTCCTTAAGCCATTTGGTGACTTCCAGACCGGATACTTCAGGCAACTGAATATCCATCAAAATGAGATCAGGGCGATGTTCACGGGCAAGATCAAGCGCCTCAAGACCACTTCTGGTCCTGATGGTCTCATATCCACTGGCTTCGATTAGATCGCGAAACAACTTCATATTCAGTTCGTTGTCCTCGACGATCATCACAGTTTTGGTCATCGAATATTCCCTGGCCTTATTCTTGTCCGCCAAACGACAGGTTTGCTGTGCCCATTACGCCCGCATGGATTTTACGCACTTTAAGCCTATTTGATTGACGAATAGCAAATATTCTCCCAAATCTCGCATTGCAGCTATTTCACCCAACAGCTGAATATGCACGGCATTTTAGCGTATAGTGCAAATCAGCGTGAATCGAATTTTCAATGATTTACGGCGCATTGGCAGAGCTTAACGTGGAGAGAAATGAGATGAAAACTGTCATGAGCCAGAGCGAGGCAGAAGCTCTTGCGGTGGAAGCACTTGTATGGATGGCGCAGGATAATGAGCTAATGCCGCGTTTTCTCGCTTTGACAGGCATTGAAGTGTCTTCCATTCGCTCGGCTGCACAAGAACCAGGCTTTCTCGCAGGCGTACTGCAATTCTATCTAAGCCACGAGCCAACACTGCTCCGCTTTTGCCAGGAAACAGGGCGCGATCCCGCAACAATAGAAAAAGCAGCTGCGCTTTTGCCGGGCGGGATGACTATACGGTTTTAGAAATATGGTGAAGCAACAGTCGGACGGGACAAGAACTCGTCTGCCATTTCGTTGGCCACAAAAAGAAACCGAAAAAATCTTTGTGTTTTCTGTGCCGTCATGTTCGGTTGACACGACCATCACTTCCATAAGGAAAACGGCTGCGTCGCAAAACAGTTCCCTCACCTTTCGCATGACGCTTAAAAGCTTGCGATTTAAACTTGATTATAAATGCAAGTTTAAATTAATCATGTGTTGATCACGCAGGGGCTTCTATGTTTCAGATTCTTATTCGGGCAATTCTTCTTTGTTTTAGTTTAGCGTTTATCAGTGGCTGCGTGACGACAGAGGCAGAGAAAGACGCTCAATATTCCACGCCCAAAATCCCATTAAGCGACGGCACATTTTTCACGCAACGCGTGACGCCAGCCTCAACATGCCGACAGAAATTCGCAGAAGTTAAGCGTGTTGATCGGATTCTGGATCAAAAGGATTTTGTTAAACGAGGCAGAGGCGAGTTGTTGGTGTTTATGTATCATGTGAACGTGTTCAGTGATTTCGTCGATAAATGTTTGCCAAAAAAACGAACATCAAAAGTCAACCGAACCAAGACCAATTAAAAAAGAAGCCCCGTAAACGGGGCTTCTTTTATTTATTGTGCGCCCGATCAAGCGCTCGCAGGTGCAGCCTGAGAAACACTCAGAACGCTAAGCTCATGTGCCTTCCCATCCCGTGCAATCCACGACATCGACTGACCGGGAGTCAGGCCAATAAGCGCGGTACCGATCGGTGTAAGAATCGAAATCTTACCCTGCGCAATATCTGCTTCACCTGGATAGACCAGTGTTACTTTCCGCTCATGGCCATCATTGGAGCGAAACTCCACCGTCGAGCCCATGCAAACAACATCAAGCGGCAGCTTCTTCTGCGGAACGACCTTTGCGCGATCCAACTCCTGTAATAATTCCTCAGCAACTTCCTCCAGTTTTTCGGAGACGTTACCGGCCAGAATTGTCAGGCGTTCGTTGTCGATGTCGCTTACGACGATCTTTGGCTTCTTACGGTTCTTTACGCTCATGACGTTCGCTCACTGCTGTCTAGTGATGATTGCTCTCCGTGACGATTCTCGTCCGGAATAACTGATTATTTTTTAAGAAAGCGCTTTTAACAATTCCGCTTGCAGCCAAGCGGCGAACCGTCCCCCGGAATCCTCTGCGCTGAGCAGGACTCGAGGGTTGCTATCCCATGATCGGTTGGAACCGATGGAGTATGGATGCGAAACGGTTGTTCATGATGCTAAACTTGGTGATATCCTTGCCAATGTCAAGTGCACAACTGACAGTGCGTTTGAGTAACGATGGCATTACCGTGGTTTAATGCTATAAAACGATGTTCCTTTTATGTTCACAAAGCAGCATCCAGCTATGACCGATTCATATGCCGCAAATCATTCGGAGCAAGGTTTCTGCCGCGATTGCCTGTCGCTGCAAAAGCTTGCAACAACGCGACGTTGCGTTGCGTGCGGCAGTCCGCGACTTGTACGTCATGCAGAGCTTTACAAACTCTCGCTGGCCCATGTTGATTGCGATGCTTTTTACGCTTCTGTGGAAAAGCGCGACAATCCCGATATCCGCGACAAGCCAGTCATCATCGGAGGCGGTACGCGCGGTGTTGTTTCGACCGCGTGCTATATTGCACGTATCCATGGTGTGCGCTCCGCCATGCCGATGTTCAAAGCGCTGGAAGCTTGCCCTGAAGCCGTGGTTGTTAAACCCAACATGGAAAAATATGCACGTGTAGGTCGAGAAGTTCGCAAGTTAATGCACGAACTCACGCCGCTCGTCGAACCGATCTCTATCGATGAAGCATTTCTTGATCTTGAGGGCACGGAACGCTTGCATCGCGCGCCCGCAGCAATGGTTCTTGCTCGCTTCGCCAAACGTGTCGAAGACGAAATTGGCATTACAATTTCAGTTGGACTTTCCTATTGCAAATACCTCGCCAAGGTTGCCTCTGATCTACAAAAACCACGTGGATTTTCTGTCATCGGAGAAGCCGAAGCACTGGATTTTCTGCGCGATAAGCCGGTTAGCATGATCTGGGGCGTTGGTAAGTCGTTTAATGCGAAGCTGGAAAGCAATGGCATTCGTACAATCGGCCAATTGCAGACAATGGATGAAGGCTCACTGATGAAGGCTTACGGCACGATGGGCCAGCGCCTTTTCAGACTGTCGCGCGGACAAGACAGCCGCAAAGTCGAGCCAGAACACGATATGAAAAGCGTTTCGGCAGAAACCACCTTCAACAAAGATCTCTCACAAGAAAGCGATCTCGTGCCTGTCCTACGAGCATTGTCGGAAAAGGTTTCACATCGTCTTAAAAATGCTGACATTGCTGGGCGCACTGTCATCCTCAAACTCAAGACGCAGGATTTTAAGCTACGCACCCGTAATCGCCAGCTCGCAGACCCCACACAGCTCGCGGATCGCATTTTTCGCACGGGTCTTCAGCTTTTAGAAAAAGAACTGGATGGCACCAAATTCAGACTACTGGGAATTGGTTTAGGCGAATTATCAACCGACGACCGCGCCGATCCACCTGATCTGGTTGATACGGCAGCCACAAAGCGCGCAGTAGCGGAATGGGCAATTGACAGCCTACGTAACAAATTTGGACGCAATGCCGTGGAAACCGGCTATACCTTTTCCAAAGGCAATCTCGCACGACCACAGACACCGTCGGATCGAGAACCCGAAGAATAAATTGCAATTAAGACATTTAATTAGAAAGCCTTGGAGAAAAATCACACAATCGCCGGTAACTGCTTGACGAAGCGTGTCTGGATCAATATTGGAACTCATCAAGAGTGGACTGACTGATTTGACAGCGCTCTTCGGAAGGCCTCATGGCGGAGTGGTTACGCAGAGGACTGCAAATCCTTGCACCCCGGTTCGATTCCGGGTGAGGCCTCCAATAATAAAATCAATTACTTAGCAGATATAATTTCAGTTTTTGAGAATGATCAAATTCTCAATTGGTGACTCGCTGGTGACTCTCACGTTGGTTTAATCTTAATTCGACAAGAGCCCAGAATTTTTATTCGTGCCAGACGATCTGAAATCTGTGATTCAAAATATGCGTAAAGATTCGATCTACGAGTGGGGAATTATGTCGACTGTTCCAACAACTATTGTCGTTTTACAGGCTTTGCTAACACCAGCAATTGCTGCGGGCGTTGGAGTCATCGGCTATCTTCAATGGCGTACTGCTCATCAAAAAGTGATGCTGGATCTATTTGACCGAAGATTCACGGTAATCAAAGAAGTTGAAGGCGCCGTTAATGATGCTCTCGCAATCGCAGACGATATTTCGGGTATCGAAGCTAGCAGAAGAATAATGAGGGCTTGCAGCGATTCTATTTATTTGTTCGGCTCAGAAGTTGCGCATCTGATTATTGAGATGGATGATGATGTAACTAAATATACGAGAGCCGTTAGACGCATGAATAGCGCACATCATTCAGTTGAAGAGAGAGAGGCGGCAGCAGTTCAAGAAAGTGAACTTTCAAGTATATTAATAGAAAAATGCGCTACGTTGAAAGCGCGGTGCATCCCGTACCTACACATGCCGCAAAAGAGAGTGCGTACACCGCGCGAACTGTTTCAAGATCTCAACGAAAAGCGCCTAAGTTATGCTGATGAAAAGCAGACAAAATAAGGTACTACTACGATTGGATCAGCTGAGATTGCAGATCGTATAGCAGCCAGCACCCTTATTTTAGTTCACTTAGCACCCACACAACGCGGCTCATGCCGTCGCGACGGGTCTCTGTGATCTGAAACTTACGCAAATCATCGAGCTGGATCTGGTCGCCCTGCCGCGCCTTGAGGGCTGCTGGATAGCGGTTTACGTCAACTGAAAACTCAGTCGTATGGCCATTGATCAGACTTTGAAGCGAGTTGCCAGCCCGGTCACGGCGGCCGATTTCAGCCGGAACATCTGCTGCGGACTCTTCCATGATGCCCTTGCCGGGCCAGCTTTGGCGCTGTGCGTCTGCTTTTGAGCGGCCGTTTGGGCTGGAAGTCTGCGGAATGAGGGCGAACCTGATGGCAAACGTGGTGTCGATTGTCCGGCTCAGCTGGCGTTCCATGCGGTCGAAAATGCTCATTTTGATCTCCTGAATGAAATGTGCCCCACGAACAGCGGTACGTGGGGCACGGTTCACAACAACCTCGCGGCGTTGCTAGGCTCCTCCGCCATTTAGACGGCAGCCCATTGGGGCGATTATTTCATGAATATCACGATCACCGGCGCGACGTAGGAGTGAAGCCGCCCTCACTCCCAAAGCACCCGGCTTATTGGCCGGGATTCTTGAACCAGCCGCGGTGATCGGTCCAGCCTGCGCCAAAGTCCACACGAACCTTGACTTCCACACCATCGACATCGAATCCGAGGCGAGTATCAAACTGCGGTCCTGCCGCGCCTTCGAGGTACGCAAATTCAAGCGATGGCACGAGGCCGGGGCTTGCAACCAGATACCAAGCTGCGGCGGTCAAACGACGATCCACAACCAGCTGAAGCTTGCCAGCAAAAGGATTTACCGCTTCAGCATTGGCTGGCTGGATAGCTGCCAGAAGCTTTTCTGCTGTAGTCTGTAGCTCTGGAGCGACAACCAGATATGCCGGGGTGACATCGATCAGCTCACCGGCGAGGCCAACTTGCTTGGCCATTGCCAAACGTGCTGCACTCAGGCTGGCTTCGCTCAAGGCTGCACCGGCACCGATGTTTTTGTGATCAGCACTGAAAACTGCTTTGCCGTCTGACATCAGCGGGTTGCCATTAACCAGCTTTGCCAGAACATCTGCTTCCAAGCGCGCTGCGCTCAAGCCAAGTTCACGCGATACGTCAGCAAATGCGCCCAGATCGTCGTTCACGAGCATCTGGCGGGTCATCGCAAAAACCTTGCCGAATGTAGAGATACGGTAGCCTTCAGCGCCTTCAGCAAAGGTGCCACGCTTGAACTCGCCACTTTCGTTAACAGCCTCCAGATCCGAGAACCCGCTCAGACGTGCCGTGGTTTTCAGTCGGAAGTCGCGTGCTGATGTCTGACGAGCGATTGCTTTGATGCCGGATGGCACGGCCGCATAGCTTGCTGCCAGCACTGTCTGGCCAGTCTGGCTGATGACGTGGCCAAAGTCAGATGTCGAGTGCAGCGCGCGCGTAATCACTTCGCCGGTTGAAAGGCCGCGTGTTGCCACTCCAGCGACATCCAGCGAGCGGCGAGCAAGCTCACCAAGGCTCAGTCCAATAAACTCGCGGGAATCGTTGTGCGGCTTGTGCGCTGGATCGATACGAACCATCAGAGCATCAGCCATTGCGCTGCGGATGCTTGCGACATTGCCCGTTGGCGTCTCCACATGCGAAAAAATTGGCGTTTCGTTCTGGCGTGCAACCATTTTCTCGAAAGCTGCTGTGCGGAATGCGTCAACCGTTGTGCCGGCTTCAATAGCACGCTCAAGATCGGCATCAGGAATGCCGGCACCACGGGCAATGAATCGAAGGTCCGAAATTCGGGTGCGTTCGTTGATGATATTAGTCGGCGCTTGGCGCTGCTCAGTGTTTTCAGTCGGCATAATTGAATTTCCTTCTTCGGAACGGGTTTTTGCGCCGGGATCTGCCGGAACTGGCACGACGCTGATTTCGAGTGGCTGCCATTTTGTTGCGCTGATAACCGGCAGTTCGCCTGTCTCATCGCGTTGCTCAGCAAGGATTCGATAGCCCGCCGAAATTGGCAGGCTCATGCCGTCCTGAAGGTCTTGGAGCAGCTCTTCCGCCTTGGCGCGGCGGGAAAGTTTTACGGTTGCAGTCACTTGGCCTTTTTCAAAGCGGATGCTTCCCGGCACGACACTGCCTAGACGATCATCGAGGCTGTATGCACCGTGACTATCGAGCAGGCTCATATTGTCGGCACGGCTCAGATCAAGGTTTTCGGGGTTGCAAAGCAGGATCTCGTCATAACGGCCGCCAAGCTCCCACGAATGCCGCCGCACTGGCGTTTCAGTCGCAAAAACCACAGTGATCGTCCGAGCTTCAGCATCAAGCGAACCGGCTACGGAGGCGGCACGAGTTTGCATCTTGTCGGTCATGCTGCGGCTCCTTTACGAGGCCGCGTGCCTGTCGGTTCAATACGGCTCAACGCTGTGCGTGCATCTTCAACGATGCGGTGAAGCGGCAGTACGAGCACCATGCCCAGACCGTCGATCATCGCAACCAACTGCGCTGGATTCAGAGCCGACATGCGATAGCCGCGTTGGCCTTCGCGCTCAACGAAAAGGATCCAGCACTGATTACTTTCATCACGAAGAACATAGTGAAGTTCTGAATCGACTTCAGTCATAAGCTCTAAACATACGGAAAGCGTGAAGCCGCACTTTTGAAGTTCACCGACAATAAGCGTTTTCAGAACGTCAGTTTCATTTGTTGTTTTTGCTTTACTGTTGAGAGAACGCATTACGCGTGAAACTGTCATGCTGGTTACTTTTAATGATCGACCGATGTCCGCCTGAGTTATTTTTTCGTTCATCTTAGAACCCTCAAATTAACACATAACGCTGCAACACGTTCTTGTGTTAATTTAATAACTCAAATGAATGAGTCAGCGCAAATGCATTAAAGGAATTGATAAATGGCTTCACGGGTCGCGACTTTACGATTGCAAATGATGGACGGCGTTTCGGGTCCAGCAAAGAAAACCAGTGGCGCTCTTGGCCAGCTCGAGCGCGACATCGGCAAACTCGGTAAGAATGGCGCACCGGGAGCAAAACGGCTCATCGGTGATCTCGAGCATCTTCGACAAAAGGCTGCTGCGGTTGGCCAGTTCCGCGAAATGCGCCGGGGCATGACTCAGGCGTTTGCCGAATTTCGCAATGCCAGATCTCGCGTCAAAGAACTCGAAGCTGCCTTGTCATCGGTCGCAAAGCCGACGGCAAAGATGACTGCCGAACTGCGGACGGCTAAGAGTGCTTTAAAGGCTTCTGAGACCGGTTTCCGGCAGGCTCGCAGTGCTGCCATGACTGCGGGGGAAGGCTTGAAAAGCTTTGGCCTTAACTCGCGAACTGCTGCAAATGCTCAAGGCGAGCTGCGCCGCTCGATGGCCCAAACTATCGGTAAGATGCGCGAATTGCGGAAAGAAGCCAAAAAGCCGATTCCGCCGATGGCCTCGCCACTACATCAAGCATCTGGCGGTAGAGTCGGCCGCCTTCAATCAGCTGCGGCAGTTGGAGCTGGCGGCGGTGCAGTGGGCGCTGTTTTGGCACAGCCGCTGAAAAAGGCGGTCTCTTACGACGAACTTACCTCTCGCGTGGCTGCGACACTGAGCGGCGGCGGCACGCTTGAACAAAAACGCCAAGCAAAACTCGACGTTTCAAACGCTATTGATCATTCGCTCAAAGTCGGTGGCGGCTCTCGTGACTCTGCCGCTGAAGCGCTGGATCGACTGGTTGCAAGCGGTGTTTTGGAGCCGAAAGAAGCCTTGGCCGCGCTGCCAACTGTCACAAAAACGGCCTACGCAAGTGGTGCTTCACCTGACGATGTCGCGGCGATGTCGGTCGCGATGCTGAACAATGGCGTTTCGATTTCGCAACTTCAAGAAGGCTTAGACCGTGCGTTGCGAGCTGGCCAGCTCGGCGGCGTCGAATTGAAGCAAATGGCAAAATGGATGCCGCAATTGCTCGCCCTGGCTAAAGGCTCTGGCCTCACCGGTCTTGAGGCCGTTACATGGCTTGCGGCAGGCAGTCAAACATCTCTGACAACTGCCGGAAGTGCTGACGAAGCCGCGAATAATCTGGTAAATCTGCTACAGAAATTAAACTCGCGTGAGCTGCAAAAGACGCTTGCTGATGTTGTAAAAACCAGAAAAGGCGATCCTCTAACTCCTGACAAAGAATTTGACTGGCAGCGCTACATGGTGCAGCGCCGACAGGCTGGTGTTTCCGGCCCGGAAGCTTTGAGCGAAATTCTGGATCGTCAGCTTGAAGACAACGTAGAATATCAAAAGCTGCGCAAAAAGGCGGAAAGTGCAGCTACGCCTGAAGAGCAAAAGGCAGCGCTGCAAGGCGCTTTGAACATCGCTGAAGCGTCCTCAATTGGCGAGGTTTTCGCGGATCGGCAAGCACTCGGTGCCGCATTGGCGCTTAGCTCCGGCCGTGATCGTCAGAAAAGGCTTGAAGGCGAGCTGCAGGGTGCATCTGGCGCAACTGATCGAGAGTCCGAGTTCATCAGAGAACAGGCTTTTAGCAAGTTGCAAGACGCTGCAAACGCCGCTGACCGGGCGAACGAACAAGTGTTTAAGCAGCTCGAGGGGCCACTTGGCAGTTTGGCTGAAAATGTCGTTGAAGCTGCGGAAGCATTTCCGGGTTTAACGACTGCGATTTATGGCCTTGGCACTGCTATGACGGCTTTGGCGGCTGGCGGTGCTCTCGCCGGATTCGTTGGTGGACGCTTGGGATCTGGGCCTGCCAGACGAGCTGCTGCACGAGCTAAAGGCGGCTCACCGGTCAGCAATGCCAAAGCCAGTGCAAAGCCCGGCATTGGTGGCCTTGGTGGTCTCGCTGCCGGTGCAATTGGTGCCGTTGGCGTGGTGCAAACTGCCAGCTATCTTGATGACGTGAAAAAGGAGCAGCTTGGCCAAGAGTCCGCTCTATATGCGCCAAGCCTTTTCGACATTGCCAAGCTCGCCGCTATGACAACTCAATCAGCTTTAAAGCGGGCATCATCTGAAAAGCAGGCAACGGATCAAAAGGCGAGTCTCGAAGCCGACATCATGCAATCCACAAGCCAATGGCCACTGGCAGCACAGCAGGGCATCAGGGCTTATGTGGGCGAGCTGATGACAGGCGGGGCCGAAGCTGAAGCCAAGGCCACTGCTATTGGCGAGCAGATCAAGCAGCTGCTAACGATTGACGGCAAATTGTCGATTGACGTTTCGCAATTGGAGCACGCTCTCAGCTTGTCACGTCAGCTGGCCAGCGCGGCCCGTGGAGGCGTTTCAGCTGTTTCACCTTCAGGCTCACTCGATCCAAAGCTTGACGGTAAGCGTGCATCTGGTGGACCGGTGAAAGCCGGTGGTATTTACCAGATCAACGAACGCGGGCAAGAGCTTTTTGCGCCGGGTGCTGACGGTACGATCATCCCTCACCACAAGGTCGGTCAGGCTCTTGGGGGCGGTGGTGGTGCTGGAGGAGGCAATTCCATTACTCTGAGTTTCAGTCAGACAGTGCACATCAACGGTGGCGGCGCTGACGCTAATTTACCAGCTGAGATTGCCGCTGCTGCAAAATCTGCTGTGCAGCAAGCCGTTTCAGAGCTGGACGGCAAGCTTGCTCGATCGATGCAGACGACTTTCGGAAACCTGTCTTACGGCGATGCATAACTGAAAGGGCGCCAGTGGCGCCCTTCTTCATTTCATTCATCATCAACGGGCTTTGCCGGTTGCCCGGGCGCGTCCAGCTTTTCAATGTCGGCCAAGAGTTTGGTTCGAAACTCATCGATGATGTCCTCGAGGCGATTGCGCTCAGCAAGGAACTCCTGCTGAGATTGACCCTGTTTCTTCGCAAGCATAGCTGGCAAGCGGCCAAGTGACGACACGAACAGGCCGGATAGCTCATCAATCGAACCCAGAGCCTCATCGAGGCTGATCAGCGTGCCGTCGCGCTTTGCCAAGTCCATTCGGGCCATTCTGGCGCGTATTTTGTTAAGCTCCTGAATTTCAGGATCACGCTTGTTTTCCAGTGTTTCGATGTATTTGCCCACGGATGGGTGCAGCCTGTATGAGCCGCGTTCGTCGCGTTCGATAGTTCCGTCAACGGCCAGCTGGCGAACACGGCGATCCGTGAGTCGCAAAAGTACCGCCATTTCATCGCCGGATAATGTCGCTTCTAATGGATTCAATGTCTTAGCTCCTCTTTTCCGGAAACGGAAATGATCTCAAAATGTCAAAATTCACTCAAATCATGCGATGCTCCCGCCCCCCGGTGGGGATACCCCCCTGCCTCGAAGAACCTAATGGCCGGGGGTGATGTGACGGGTCATGCCAGCGGTTGCATCATCGCTTCGATGTCAGCGGTTGCGGTGCTTTCGTGGGTGCAATCAACAACCTCCATGCCAGTGCTACGTGACCAAGCTTCAGCGTTAGCAACAGCTTCAGCAAAAGTCGGATGCGCACCGAGCATTGTGTGCAGCACTGGACCAACCAAGTCGTATCGTGAGACTGCGAACAACGGCTGATGATGCTCAAGCTCGATGATACCGAGTGCGCTTTCAACGCGAAGCACTGCCGATGATCCTCTGTAGATAACGATCATTGCAAAGTCCTCCGGCCTCCGGCCTCGCCCTGTTCTTGCACCCCTCCTGTTTCTACAAGGGCTACCAGCTCTTTGCAGCGGTGGACGGCCGTTTCTTCATCGGGATGGATCGACAAGATCTCGCGGTGGGCACCATTTTCAAACACGACGACAAAAGCCGATGCGGGGGTCGCCATTTGCACAGCGATGGCTGTGCCGTCTGGCAGCTCAATGCTTTGATGCCGGACAACGGCACTGCTTACGAGGAACTTACTCATTTGCGCTCATCCTTCTTCTGCGGCTTCTGCTCTGGCTTCTGTGACGGCCTGACGATTGCCATGGCAGCGGCCCACATTTGAATGACGGACATTATCGGCCTCCTGCGGCTTGTTGGCGAAATGCTTCGAGGAAGGCCTCGCCTTCAATCCAGCGGCAATCTGCATCGTCTGCAAGGACTGTCAGCCAGTGGGCTTGTTTAAGAGTGACAATCACTTTGGCCTTAGCTACTCGCGCAGCAATCGAATCCAGAAATGTTTCGGCATTTGATGACAAATCGCCATGCTCAGATCTAATCCGCGTGACTATGGTTTCCAGCGCGGTCAGGTCGCTCACTGACAACCGAAAGCCGTATTTTATATTCAGCGGCGGTGCTGCAACTGGCAGTGCAACTATTTCAGCACCGCCGCTATGATTTTCAGCGTCAGAGCCAGTGCTCGGTTTTGGCGTGAATGTAACTACGTTCTTCATTGGACGGCTCCTCGAGTGAAACTTTCTGGTCGATCACAACAAAGGGCTGCCGCCCTTGGTGAACCGTCTTGGGGGCTTACCCCCAAACCCCGGCTCCGCTTCGCTACGCTATGCTGGTTCTCATAATTGACGGTTTTGATAATCGCAGAAGGCTGTGATCTTTTCGCACAGACGGGCTGCTTGGTTTCAGCTGCCACGCCTTCTCCGGATATGATGCTGTGCGACCTTGAGACTGTTTCGTCGCTGGCATCGTTTATGAAGGGAACTTTGTTCCCTTCTACTAGCGACGTTTTTGTCTCACGGCGTTTTCGATAATAACTTGCACGCGAGATTCCGGCAGATTCCCACGGCTTCAGAGCGGTTGCGGACTCAGCTTTTGATCTACATCCAGCAGCCTTGCGCAAAGCCGTTTGCCGATCTTTATCGCGCTGCTTCTTTTCGGCTGTTGCTGCGCGCTTTCGGGTTGCTGTATCGACATCGCAAGCGCCAATTGTTCGGACACCGAGGCTACGACGCTCAGCGTCTGTGAGATGGATTAGTTTGGCAACATTGTCAGCCTTCAGAACGACTGGCCCACGCTGATTAAGTCGAAGCCTGTCGGCAAGCCGGTGCGCTTTTTCAATGAACTCTACATCATCAAACCAAGGCATCCAGCGGCGGCACCAGCCGTCGATCTCACCCAGACTTCCTGCAACCGCCAGAAGATAGCCCGCGACCAGATTCATATCGTCGGTGCCACGGCAGTCCGGTACCACATCGCCGTGCCTGCTTCTTAGTACGCGTTCAATTTCCTTAACGCGAAAACGGGAAAGCAAAACGAACTTCGGCAGACGGTCATGGTGGGCAAACTCTAGTGTTTCTGCGATAACGCAAGCGCCTAGTTTGAGCACTCCAGAGGCTCGGGCTTGTTTGAAATTGGTGTCTGTGCGATAAACCTGCTGTTGAGTTAAGTTATCGCCCTGCGACCGGCCCCCGCCGTTCGTGGGGCTTAATGCTTTAAGAGGCATGACTTTGTGCCTCCGGCTTAATGGTTTGAGCGGCAACCCATCGCCGTAGATCTGATCGGCGATAGAATACCTTTCTTCCGAGCTTCAGGAAAATCGGGCCTCGACCTTGGCAGCGCCAAACAGTTAACGTTCGAGGAGCTTGGCGCAATATCGTTGCGGCTTCCGCTTCATCCGCAAGATCATCCAAAATGTCAGTTTCGTTTTCGATAGACTTGATATTATTCACTTTAGCAATCTCCACATCAGTTATTGTCGATGCGTTGAGATTGCCGGAATGTTTGTGAAAACCCTATGCAGTGAACACTAGGAAATATTGCCTTTCATTGCATAATCTAGCTCGCACCTAATTAGGTCAATTTCAGCACGTTGCATTTCTGCTTGATACGCGTGCCAATCTGTAATCGCTTGACGCATTTGAATCGGCTCATCAGCTGCGAGGCAAACAGGTGCAATTGCAGATCGAAAGAACTCTGCGGCTGGTGTGTTAGAATCCGAAAGAATGACAGCTTCAGCTAAGGGAATGTCCGCCCCTCCCGAACGTGCAAAAAATCCGAACACATCCACCACGAATTTTTTACGTGAGCGACGTTCTCGTTTGCGCTGGATGAGATAAAGCTCTTCCTTCTGAGCCAAAATTTCAAGGTTTATGCGGGCGTTGTGAGCAGCATCGGCAGGGCGGTTCAGAAGGCCAGCCACTAGATCCAGTGCTCTTATTCTCTCAAGGATAGCTTGTTCCGTTGCCGTGCGGATGCGCCAAATATAATCATTCGCCCAAGATTCTAAGCCTAAGATAATTTCCTTGCGGCTTAATCCGCTCGTCTCAGTATATGTATCATAGCTGATACAATTTAAGATCGTTTGGCACTGCTCCTCGTTGTAAGAGAACGTCATTTACGAACCCTTTTTTTCATTGGGGTAGCGCCATCCTTTGAAGCGGCTTGTTTCAAGACGGCGTCAATTCTGTCGCCTACGTCCTGTGCAGCCCCGGCAGCGGGATCTCCGACAAGATGCACGTATCGCTGTGTGGTGGCGGCAACCGTATGCCCGAGTAACGCGCCGATCATCGGCAGATTGTGCCCTGCCATTGCTGCCTGTGATGCGAACGAATGGCGGCAATCATACAATCGCACGCCTGTCAGATTTGCCGCTGTCCGCACATCTTCCCAAGCATTAGTTAACCGAGAATAGGCAGTGTCCTTCACACGTCCAGCAAAAACGAACCGTCCAAAATGTGGTGTCGACGTAAGGATCGTCCATGCAGTCTGGTTGCAATAGATGATCCGTTGCCGATTTGCTTTGGAATCTGGCAACACTACACGCTTGCGGTCGTGATCAACGAAGCGCCACTCAATCGATGTGATCTCCTTCGGGCGCGCTCCCGTGAGGATTGCGAAACGAATAGCCTGTGCAGCAAACACAGATAACTTCTTATCGGATTCCAGTTTCGTCAGAGCGGCAAAAACCCGCCCGATTTCGTCTTGCGATAAAATGCGCTCTTTCACGCCTTCCCTGTAGCGTTTCACCCCTGCTGTCAGGTTTGGCCGGTCGGAATAGCTCATGATCGTAGAAAACACGGTCAGGAGATAATTTGCTCGCCTTGGCGTCGCCTTCATGTCGGCATGAAGCTTTCGGGCATCGTCCTTCGTTATGGAATCAAGTGCCCGGTTAGGGAAACGCACCTTGAGCGTATCAGCTAACTTTTCATAATCGCGGACGGTCAATGGCTTGAGCTTCGGGCGAACATGCTCTTCAAGCCATTTATCAACCGCGTCGGAGAAAGATTGTTGGTCCGGCACAAGTGGGGCGCTCGGAATATCTCGCGGGTCAATGCCGTCCGCCATGGCGTTTAGCTTCGCCCTTGCCGCTTCTCGCGCCTTGGCCACAGTCATTTCAGGATGGAAACCAATTGTGATGCGGGTGGCCTTACCGTTTAAACGGCGTTGGGCAATGAATATCTTCCGACCCTTCGCAGTCACGCGAACGCCAAAGCCTTTCAGCAGTGTGTCGAAATGAAGCGTATCCCTTCCGTCTGCTGGAAGGGCTTCAACTGCTTCGGCTGTAAGGCGTATTTGCGGCATTCCTTGCATCCAATAATGAGTCACCCGGACTACATTTTACATGTCATTTTCCTGAAGTGTAAAGGATGCATATTAACATTTATGTATATTTATCAACACGTAATGCGAGTCACGAATTGTCCTAAATAACCACCTTGAAGCCTGCAAATCCTTGCACCCCGGTTCGATTCCGGGTGAGGCCTCCAACATTTTTCCACAATCGCAATAACCAATTGAAATCACTTTGATATTTCTCAAGGTGTGGCAAATTGTTCTTAAGGCGTTCCGCCACACCTAAGTCGGGTGTGGCAACCTGTTCACCTTGCACCCCATCAATGCCCCTTCTTCTGCACTGCCTCCATCCTCTGCAATATCTCCATGACGAGGCGCATGTTGCAACTCGAATGTAGGCGCACAATTACACCATCGTGCAGTTCGGATGTACGCGTGTACAATAACACCCTGTAACTTATCTTATTGTCACCCCATTGCGTGTATATACACTGTGAACTATGTTGTGCTTATCACAACGATCCCTGTGAAGGAGAGCGACGTGACATTGGGGGTTATAAAATGGTGGCAAAATCAAACAGTAACTGGGTGAGAACCGTACGCTTTGTTCGTGTTTTCACTGTCGTAGCGATGCTAGTTGGCGGAGCTATGGAGCTTTGGTCTAGCGAAATATTCTCAACACCTATTGAGCAAATAGGATTTGCCACGATTGCTGGCATATTAGGGGCGACTATCGCCAAAGTGGCACATCTGGCCTAATCCTTGTGCTCCATTCAAATACGATAACCATCATCGGAATATTTGGAGGGTCAATACTGACCTTCCTAATATGGCTCGGTGCAGTCGTCAAAATGCGTAAACTTGTTTGGTCTGGACTTCCGTTCATGGGTGTTTGGGCTAATTCTATGACGTTTAGCACTATCGGCTGTTTCGTATATAATCTTTGCTATTTCATCATAACGCGAACTGACGGAATTGATGTTCTTAAGAAGAACGCCCTCGATATAGAGGGCAACGAAACAACTGTGCTTATTAGCTTCGGCTACGCACTTTACATGGTGGGGGCTGGAACAATTCGAAGCGTTGTATCAGTCTGCGAAGATAGTAAAACTTCAAGAGTAGATACTTGACGCACTAGCCAATGATCAACGTCCAAATCTTCTTTCCAAAGGTTGCCAGCAATCCGCCGAGTGATGCGGCAGTGAACGAAACTGACATGATTGCTCCTACACCCCGTTCACGCCAACAATTGAATTCGGCAACGGGCTCCTCGACCTTTTCAAGCCGAGTATCAAGGCTATCGATTTTTCGCTCCATCTTTTCAAGAATGCGCTTTGACTTTTCCTGTCGTTCATATTGCTGCTTGCGGTCTGACCGCGCCTGCTGCTGATCCTTAATGAGATGATCAAGCTTTCCCTCAACTCGGCCAATAGCTCTTTCCTGTCCAGCATCAGTCATTACCAGCAGCTCCGCGCATTACCGAATTGATTGTGTGACGCAATGCCCTGCCCGGCTTTCATATCGTTTCCAGCCAGATAGAGCGCCGTGTCAGTCTTAAGGCTTATCTGCTTCCATCCCGCGCAGTTGGTCGCATTGCTCGCGCACCCCGCCAAGCTGCTTGCACAAAGCAACAGCATCCATATTGATAACTCCCTCATCTATATCCGCCGTTTTTTGGATTGCTTTTGCGGTCGCTTCTGCTGCGGCCAATGCTACCCGCTGACGCTCTTTGACTATTCCAGCCACATACCATACTCGCCCGCTGCGAGTTTGAGTGCAGCCGTTGCACCAGTGGGTGAAGTCTGCATCAAGCCGCCTAGGCGTTCTATCTGTGCAAGCTTAGACCTTGCTTGGATATGGTTCTGGCTTATAAGCGTTTGGAAGCCCATACATTCAGCTGGGCAGAGATCCGCGATGGGTTAATGTCGTTGCACTATGCACAGTTCGAAACTTTGTTCGCAGGGCTCGACTGGCGACGAGTCCGGGCAGTGGAAGTGAGAGCGCCGATTACGGTTGAATAGCTATTGAGCACTGGCCTGATAGCTGCGGTACGATGACTCTGACAACATCATCATCAAGCATATCAAGGCCGGATTTGGTAAGTTCGGCCTATGCTGGATGCCGCCGATCTTCCCAACGATATTGCTGAACTCAAAGCACTACTGATCGCAGCGACAGCACTCGTTCTTCGTAAAGATGACCGCATTGCGCGACTGGAGAAGCTGGTTGCAGCCATCGAACAGGCCGCTTTTGGACGTAAGTCAGAGAAGATTAATCCTGAGCAGTTTGATCTGGCCCTGGAATATCTGGAAGCAGCCATTGCGGCGATCCATGCAGAAGATGAAGCGGATACAGCTTGCACCAGGCCTGCATCAAAGCCACATTCCGCCAATCCTGGTTCTTTGCCAAAGCACCTGCCGCGCATTGATGAAGTGATTGAGCCGGAAAGTCTGATTTTTGCCTGCGGCGGTTGTCTGCATTGCATTGGCGAAAATGTTTCTGAACGACTGGATGTGATCCCTGCGCAGTTTCGTGTCATTGTCACGCATCGTCCAAGATATGCATGCCGCGTTTGCACTGATGGTGTTGTGCAAGAACCTGACATCAAGCAATATCAGGTGTACTTATGAATCGATGTTACTATATTAGAGATATGAGAACTCTATCCTCACCGACTTAACTCAAAAAAAATGTGAGGGGGATAACCACCAGAAATGCTGCAGCCGCAATTGTTTCAATTCGCGAATATAAAAGCATTGTTACCTCAGATCATAGTTAACGACATTTAAACAACGCTGATGGAAGAGAATAGTTCATTACTTTTTGAACGAATTCTGCTGCTTGTTAAAAAATGGAGAAACAGAGTTACTTCTTCTCTTGCGCCAGCACTTCAGCAGCTGATCAAGACGCTCATTTCCTTCATTTCGTTCCAATTCTCTCTCAAGTGGTCGCGCAGCCGCAAAACGTGCGCATTACATTCGATACGCCTGGAATACTCGTCGCGGACACGATTGATGCAAAGCGTTGTCACCTTCTTTGATCGCCCTAGACAATCCTCGAAAGCCAATAATTAAGGTCGTGATGCTAAAGCCCGCGACTTGCACGTCCGTATCAAGGATACAAACACCATTCATCATTCATAACGGCTTGGCCTATTGCCCTTCTGCGGCTGAAGCCTTTCGCGATTGTGTAGATGCTCGACCAACCACGAGATTAACACAACAAAATTGACGACAATGCCAGTGAGAGCATCGGCTGCTGTGCGGTAGCATTAACTGTGCGGACAAAATTGATTACCATTTCCTTGTCGAGAGTAAGCGTATTCCTTTTTGATATACCTTCACATCCGTCAGATAACGATTTTTGCAAATCAGCAAGATTGTCAGGTCTAGCAAGCCCCAACCCGCCAACTTTTCGCATGACTGCATCGGTAAATGCATGTGCTTGCACTTCAACCATATTTTATGCGAAGCGTCCGCCAGATGTTTTCAGCATAAGTGAGGTTTTTGTTTCAGGTCTTCTGACCGGCAGTGAACTGGATGAATAAGCCGTACAGTCACCGAATGTGTCGGCAAAAATGACGATCCACGTATTCCGAGCAGCGTAAAAGATAGGATTGAGGAACGTCCGAGCGGCGTATGCGCAATCTCAGGAGTGCGGTTTGGTCCCGGCGTTAAACCTCAGTTCGATCATATAAATCATCTCTGGCTCGGCGGCCAACATCGCGAAAGCAATCTGCAAGATATCACTGACGATGAGCATAAAAAGAAAGCGGCTTTTGAAGCCACGATAGGGGCCAAATTCAACAGTCAGCGCGAAAAGCATATTGAAATTATACAGGCCAAAGGCAGCATAAAAAGCGCGGGATTTGTGAACCGCGAGAAGCAACCTAAGCGCTTCACAAACCTACTACCCGACAGAAAGCGAAACGTTTTCGGTTTACCAGCAACATGATTTTGCACGGTTTCGATCGGCAAAGAACTCGTTATTTTATCAGTCTTGAATTGGATACAGATCGTTTTGGAAAAATGGCCTCCAGCCAATATTTTTTAGGAGATGACTTCGTATCAACTCATAAAACAGTGGTTTTGCTATTTTTAGTGGCCCCAGTTCAAAACCGGTGGCCTGAATTTCAGGCCACAGAAAGATGTGTATTTACAAATGCTCGGGCATGGTTTGCCAATTCGAAACCGTCAGACCACGTATCGCGCCAGATGGCGAGATCATTTGAAAGCCCTTCTGCAATAACCGCTGAAGAAAAAGATTCAAATGTAATCGGTCCTTGATAGCCAATATCAACCAGCGCATGAAAAAAGCTCGTGAAGTCAATATGTCCTGATCCAAGATAGCCGCGATGGTTCTCGCCGATATGGATATATCCAAGCCGTTCGCCCACTTCGTGCAATGGGCGTATGAGGTTATCTTCCTCAATATTCATATGATACGTATCGAGGTGAATTACCGTGTTATCCGCCCCAATGTCATCGGCCAGTGAGAGAGCCTGTCTTGCCGTGTTGACAAGATGCGTTTCGTAACGGTTACAGACCTCAAGCCCCAACGTAATGCCAAGCTTGCCGGCTTCACTTGCCAGATCTCTGATAACAGCAACGGCATTCTCGCGCCCTTTTGCACTTGCGGGCTTTCCATATTTCCCGAGCGCTGAATAGAGTGCGCCGGTTAAAAGTTTTCCGCCAAGGCCATGTGTAGCAATCAGCGACTGATGCAGAAGTTCCGCACCTTTGCGAACGACAGACATGTCATCGCTTGAAACATCGGCATCAAATGCTAATCCACGCGAGCACACAATCGAAAGGTTAGAAGCGCTTAAAACCGAACGGGCATGATCGACATCAAGATTGTCGAGATCATGCAACGAGAGCTCAAGCAAATCATACCCCGCCTCAACGCTGCGCTTTGCAGCCAGTTCAATTGAGGCCTTAGACGTGTTGCCGGTCCATACCAGAGCATGAACACCAATCTGGTTGCTGTAGCTTTTCATTATGCGCGCTCCCTCGCACAGGTTTCGACATCGACCCAGCCATTTGCCGCTTCGTTTGAGCGGATACAGGCATCGATGAAATAAAGTCCGTTCAGCCCGTCTTCGATTGTCGGATATGCAATATTGCTTGCATCGCTCTTACGCTGCTGATGGCTGCGAATTGCATTGGCAGCCGATTTATAAATGTTACCAAAGGCTTCCAGAAAGCCTTCCGGGTGACCGGGTGGGACACGCGTTGATTGCGTGTTGCCAAAAGTCGCGCCTGCGCCTGCGCGTGTTAGCATGGCGCGTGGCTGCCCTGATTTGCAATACCAAAGGCGGTTCGGGTCCTCTTGCGACCACTCAAGTGAGCCTTTGGTACCAAATATGCGGCAATTCAAGCGGTTTTCGTTGCCGATCGCCACCTGACTGATCCAGAATTGCCCTTTTGCACCATTGTCATAACGCAGCAAAATCGAGGCATTATCATCCAGCCTGCGTCCTTTGATAAACGAAGTAAGATCAGCGCAAAGCTTATCCGGCGTCAGCCCTGTTACGTAAGATGCGAGATTATAGGCATGCGTTCCAATATCACCGATTGCCCCACCTGCGCCCGCCTTCTGAGGATCGGTCCGCCATTCAGCAGCCTTGGACCCATGCAGTTCAACAGGTTCGCTCAGCCAGTCCTGAACATACTCGCAATTGACAAAGCGTATCTCGCCCAGCTCCCCGGAAAGCACCATGTCACGCATCTGCCGCACCATGGCATTGCCGGTGTAATTATGCGTGAGAAAAAACAGCCCCGGCGCATTTCGCACAATTTCAACAAGCGCGACGGCATCCTCTAGTGCAGAGGTCACAGGCTTATCGCAAATAACGTGAAATCCCGCCTGCAAGCAGGCTTTGACCGCATCAAAATGCAAATGATTGGGCGTAACTATAGCGACCGCCTCAGCACCATCAGGCCGCGCTTTCTCACCCTCGATCAGCGCTTCTACCGTATCGTAAACCCGATCATCTGAGACACCCAATGCAATAGAAGAACGCAAATTGCGCTCAGGATCGGAACTGAAATCACCGGCGACCAGTTCAAACTCATTATCCATCCGTGCTGCAATGCGATGCACGTTTCCGATCAGCGCACCTTCTCCACCGCCGATCATAGCCAATCGAATCTTCTGCATCATTTCCTCCCGATCAAATTGTTTCGGCTTTCGAGATCTGTTGCGAAACAGATTCCCGCACACGCATGTCCGTCATATGCGCCACATGCGAGAGCGGTCGCTCAGGCTCCCCGATACGCTGCATAAGAAGCTGCCACGCACTATCCACCATCGCATCAATCGGCTGCGCGACCGTGCTGATGGTTGGCTTGAGCACCGTCATCCAGTCGGAATCGTCAAAGCCCAGCAATGATATATCGCGAGGTATCTCAAGTCCCGCTTGTCGAGCAGCCTTGATCGCTCCCAGTGTTGCAATATAAGCCGATGCAAATAAGGCTGTCGGTGGCTTCTGACTGAAAACCTGTTGCTCTAAAGAGTGCCTGCATTCTTCTATCGTTACACCGGCATAAATCACTTTGACATGGTCCGAGAGCCCGGCCTCGGCCATCGCTTTTCTATAACCCTCAACGCGCTGGTTCATATGAACCAGACTATCCCGCGTTGCGAGAAATGTTATATCCTTATGCCCCATTTCAATAAGATGGGCGGTGCCAGCATGGGTGGCGGCACTGTTATCAATGGCAACCGTATCGAAATCCGGCAGTTCAGCACCACGATCCACCAGAACAGTCGGCACAGAGCGGATGAGCGAATTGCCACCGGATGCAATTTCCTCATTACTGAGAAAGATAATCAAGCCATCCACCTGTCGCGCAATCAGCGTATCGATGAGATCTGCCTGTGTGACCGACAATTCATTGCTGTTCATCAGCAGAAGCTGCATGCCATCCTGCATCGCAACCGTTCCCGCTCGCTGCACAAACTCCGAGAAGAACGGATTGGTTATATCCGGCACAATAATTCCAATGGAATTCGTACGCCCCTGCCGCAGGCTGGAAGCGACGAAGTTCGGTTTGTAGTTCATCTCAGCAACGGCTTCGAGAACCGCTTTTCGCAAATCCTGATGAACGAATTTACGTTCGGTCAGCACATTGGAAACAGTGCTCGGTGCGACGCCTGCATATTTCGCCACATCCTGAATAGTCACAGGCTTTGCGGTCTTTGGCGGGGCCAGCTTTTTAGCCTTTGGCGGGGATTGTCGTGTCATATTGGAAGGCAATCGCTCCTGTTACTTTCTGGTGGCAATCAAACGATCAAGGGTAACCGCTACAATGATCAGGCCGCCCATGACAACCAATTGATAGAATGTCGGCACCCGCATCAGATTAAGACCATTGCTGATCGTACCGATGATAAGCCCGCCGATCACAACAGAAGGAATACGGCCCTTGCCACCAAAGAAACTGGTTCCTCCAATAATCGCGGACGCAATGGCGAAAGTTTCAAAACCTGTACCGGCTGCGGGTTCTGCCGCACCAAGACGGGCCGTGCTTAATACACCCGCAAGACCCGCACAGAGGCCGGAAATCATAAACACGATCAGCGTATGTTTTTTGACGTTGATACCGGAGAAAAACGCAGCTTCTCGATTGCCACCGATGGCATAAATATTGCGGCCAAGCCTTGTCTGCTGCGTCAGATACCAAAGGATTGCGGCCATACCAAAAGCCACAATAACCGGAACAGGAACCCACAAAATTGTTCCTGCAAAGGTTTCAGTGAAGCTGTAGGGGAAGCCAAAGACCGGACTTGCGCCTGAAATAATCAGCGTTATGCCACGGAAAATGGCATTTGTTCCCAGAGTGATAATAAATGGATGCAGCCCGGTGAAATTGACCAGAAGACCATTGAAGGCGCCGAGCGTTAAACCGACGCCAGCACCACCAATCAGCGCTGCACTATAAGGATCAAAGCCTGCAAGCAGCAGTTTGCCAGTCACAATACCCGCCAATGCCAGAATGGAACCGACAGACAGATCAATGCCCGCGATCAGGATCGGGAAAAACTCGCCCAGCGCCAGCAGGATCGTGATCGAGCTTTGCAGCATGATCTGGACAAGATTCTGCCGACGCAGAAAATACTCAGGCGAAAGGACACTAAACAGAACGAGAATAACAACCAGAATGCACAGTGTGCCGTATCTGTCCCAGTTCTCCTGAAACTTTTTCATGATGCTGCTCCACCGATAGCGTGGCTTAAAAGGATTTCTTCATTTGCGCTGTGCCCATCAACAATGGTCGCGATGCTGCCATCGCGGTAAACCGCAATGCGATCACAAACCCCAAGCACTTCTGCGAGCTCCGACGAAACCACGATGATTGCTTTGCCCTGCAAGGCCAGTTGCCGGATGATTGCGTAGATTTCCGCTTTGGCACCGACATCGATACCGCGCGTCGGCTCGTCAAAGATGATCAGGTCAGGTTCGGTCGCCATCCATTTGGCGACAATCACCTTCTGCTGGTTGCCCCCCGAAAGCTCGGTTACCATCTGATCGACGGATGAGCTTTTAACATTGAGTTTCTTACGTTCGATCTCGGCAAGTCGGCGATCATCGCGCTTGCTGACAATGGCACCCATACCATCCAGAGGAGCATCTTTCACACGCTTGGAAAGTACTATGTTTTCCAGAATGGAAAAATTCTGAAAGAAACCCGTTTTTCTGCGGTTCTCAGTAATGAAAGCCATTCCATTTTTCAAAGCCTGAGACGGGGACCGGGGCGTAACATCGCGGCCATTGAGTTCAATTTTACCGGAAGCACGTTTATCGGCCCCAAATAAACATTCCATGAGTTCTGTGCGGCCCGAACCAATCAAACCAGCAAAACCAAACACCTCACCATGGCGCACTTCAAAACTCACATCGCGTACACGATCATTGGTGGCGGAGGTAACATTGCTGACTTTCAGAACAACAGGAGATTCACTATCAAGCGTCGCATTCGTGTAATTATGAATGAGCGCACGGCCGACCATCATCTGAACCAGCTCATCATTTGTATAATCTGCGATCATACCCGTGCCGTTGGAGCTACCGTCTTTGAGCACCGTAAAGCGGTCACCAATCTGACGCACTTCATCGAACTTGTGCGAGATGAACAGGATCGCCATGCCTTCCTCACGAAGCTGGTTCACGAGTTGCAGAAGGCTCTGAATTTCAACACGCGTCAGTGAGGATGTTGGCTCGTCCATCACAAGAACTCTAACATTTCCCATCAAAGCTTTGGCAATTTCGAGAATTTGTTTATGGGCAATCGGCAGATCACCTGCCGGACGATCCAGATTGATATTGATCTTCAGCCGGGCAAGAATGGCTTGCGCACGCGCACGCATCAGTTTCCAGTCGATGCTCGTCAACAGAAGCCTGCATTTAACCGGCAAATTGCCGACAAACAGATTTTCGAGTGCTGAAAGCTCATCGATGATGCTGAGTTCCTGATAGATAATCGAAATGCCAGACTGAGCTGCCTGCCCCGGCGTAAGACGCGTATGCGTTTGGCCATCAATGGTGATTTCACCGCTGGTCGGCGCGAACACACCCGACAAAACCTTCATGAGAGTCGATTTGCCAGCGCCGTTTTCGCCAAGCAGCACATGCACCTCACCGGCATGAATATCGAGGTCAACGCCCTTCAACGCCTGAATACCACCAAACGATTTGGTAATATTGCGCATCTCAATAAGAGGACGTGGCAATTCGTGGCCAGAATCCGGCATGAAACCCTCCCCGGTCAACGATGAGTTAGGAAAAGGGTGCAGTAGAACTCTTCACTTTTCGCGTTTAGCCGGAAAAGCTCTAACCGCACCCGATTTTTCTTACTGTTTGGTCACCAGCACAGATTCAATATTGACCTGAGGTGCATCTGCATCCGGCGCAATCAGCTTTCCGGATTTGACAGCTTCCACTGCTGCAACCAACGCATCTGCACCAATTGTTGCAGGGTTCTGGGCAACCGTCGCATCAAGACGTCCGGCCTGCACAGATTCACGTGCTTCCGGCGCACCATCTGTTCCAACAACAATCACTTCACCGGTCTTGCCAGCATTCTGTACGGCCTGCACAACGCCCAGCGCCATTGTGTCATTGGCACAATAGAAAGCTTTCAGATTAGGTGAGGACTGCAGAATATTGGCTGCGACATCAAGCGCCTTCAGGCGATCCCAATCGGCAGGCTGACTTGCAACCAGCTTGATATTGGATGCTTTGCTGAAAGCATCAGTTGCACCTGCCTTGCGGTCTTCACCCGAGGCAACGCCAGCCTTACCTTCGATGATTGCAACTTCGCCACCGTCAGCACCCAGCTTTTCGATGATAAAATTAGCGCCATTTGCACCAACCGCCTTATTATCGGTGGTGATGAAAGCCTGAATATTGGCACCCGCCTGCTTGAGCGCCGCGAGATCGACCTTTTCATCAATATTTATCAGCGGAATGTTCTTTTTATAGGCTTGAGCTGCTGGCTGGACCAGATTAACCGGAGAAATCGGGGCAAACATAATTGCATTATAATCGCGGTTGAGCACATCCTCGAACAGTTGAAGCTGTGCCTGCGTGTCGTCTTCGGTGGGTGATGCAAAAACATCAACCTCAACGCCAAGTTCCTTGGCTTTGTCCTCAACGCCCTGTTTCATAGACTGCCAGAACGGGTTGGAAAGGGTTTTCAGAATAACAGCATAATCAGCTGCCTGTACGGCCGATGCGCTCATCAACGCACCAACGGCAAAAACGGCTGACAACAAGAGTGATTTACCGGCTTTCATGTTCATTATCCTCCATAGAACGTGAAAATATTGGTAGGCTTGTTTTATGTTATGAGATCGTCACTGGCTTGGACCGGAGTTTCGCAGCCGTTGCCGGATCAGCCCGGCGGCATAGTTGCGGCGGCAAACCTTTCATGATCAGCTCAGCGTCTGCGACAGTCATTGAACCAATTTCGTAGAACGCATCGCGCGTTCCGCCCGTACGATGTGCCGAAAGCAAAAGTCCTTCGATAGAACGTACCGGATCACCGAATGCAACAGGCTCATCTGGGAAAACATCGGTTGCGGCCTGAATATGTCCCGATTTAACTGCCTCCAGCATGGCCGGAAAATCCACAACCGCAGCTCTGCTCATCAGCAAGAACTTTACGCCTTTTTGCATCATTGCAAATTCACGCGCGCCAATCAGACCCTGATTTTCACTGGTCACACTCGCAAAAACCAGAATGAACTGGCTCTCCTTTACGACCTGATCAAGGGATGCCGGGATACAATCTGCCCGCTCGATAATTTCAGTCGGCAACCACGGATCATAAACCAGTGTTTTGTTGCGGAACGGACGAATAAGATCACGAAACTGCCGTCCAAGATCGCCAAAGCCGATGATACCGACGGCTGCCCCCATAAAGCGAACGGTATCGACATTGCCTTCAAGGCCGTATTGTTCGGTTCCCGCACGCATTTCCCGGTCTGCGGTGGTAATCCCACGCGCCAAATCTAGCGCCATTGCGAGAGCCGATTCAGCAACCGGCCCCGCAAATGCCGAGGCAGGCGTTAGCACCCATATGCCGCGCTCAACGCAAGCCTGATAGTCGATATTTGCCAGGAAATTTGTTTCAACGTTGAAGATAGCCTTGAGTTTCGGCGCTCGATCAAGCCGCTCCTTGGGCATATCAGTCTGGCCGATTAAAAGCACAGTATCACTCAAATAGCGCTCAACAGTATTATCGTCCATCGGCTTGTCTTCGCTGATGACGAGTTCACCAAGCGCTTCAAGTCGAACCCTAACTTCGGGACGCATAATCAGGTCCAGAGTCCGCGGCAACGGATCCACCAGAATAATATTCTTTGTCATAGCTCCTCCCACAAAGCTTGCTTAGCTTGATGGAAAAATCGATTTTCTGCAACAGAAATCGTAATTATCTGATTTTTTGCTTTTTATTTTCCCGGTGAAATACAAAGCACCGTACTGAGCTGTTAGACTGAGCGTATGGCGAACATACTCGGCAGTTGAACAGTCAAATACCTTTATGAGCTTCCGCATCATAGCAATAACGCTCACAATGAAAGCGTTCTCCGTCTGGATTGAATTACAGCAGACGCTCTAAATCTTTGTTTTTACGCGAATCTTATTCCAAAAAACGTTTCGCATTTTTTACGATACGCCCTACGTGGCAAGGATAAACACTGCAATTATTAAGACAGAAAAACATGCACTCTGATGTCTCGTTGTGGTTATTCCAATAAAGCCTATCAATAACAACAAATCGATTATATCGGAGAGCACATTATCGAAGATAAACGTTACATCTACGAGCACCAAACAGCATAATGGCGGCTTCGTCATGCTAAAATAGCACCGAATTTTACGACGGTCGGATGCTTTATAAGTTGATTTAAAAAAACACTTATTTCTTTTGCTTTATCCAATCAGTGCGAAACGCGCTCCCGCCAACCGGCGAAGACGTAACAGCAGGGTTCACCTGATACCATTAAAGCCAGTTAGTTTTCAAAATTTCACGACTAAGCAATGTTGACATATGTCATAAGCTGGGATTAGATATTAGTGTAAAGCATAAGTTATCTCCAGGAGGCCTGTTAATCAGGTGAGGTGAGTTGTGCTTGGGAGGAATAAACATGAACGCATATCAAATTCTGCGAACGCGTATAGCGTCCGCGTATTTTTTGACGGCTATAAAAAAGTCAGCGCATTCGCGTGGCATAAAATCGGCCGTCATTCTTCCTGAAGATCATAGCTTCCTTGCGCACAAGGTTGTTTGCGCATGAAGTATGAGTTCAGTTTCGCATTCCTTGAAAAGTATTGGCCATTGCTTCTGCAAGGCACAATCGAAACGATAAAAATGTCGCTGATCGTGACATTCTTAGGTTTTCTATTGGGTACGCTTTGCGCCGTTGCCAGCATTAGCAAGTATCGCTTCTTGCGGATTATCGTGGCGATATATGTTGAGGCTATCCGCAATACTCCGCTGCTTATCCAGCTGTTTTTGGTGTATTTCGGCCTGTCTTCTTTGGGGCTGAAGTTCTCTGCTCAAGCTTCAGCATTGATCGGACTGACCATCAACGTTGGCGCCTATTCCAGCGAAATCATCCGTGCAGGTCTGCAGTCAATCAATAAGGGTCAGTTAGAAGCTGCCGATACACTTGGTCTGAACCGTTTGCAAATGCTTGCCGCTGTAATGCTCCCGCCAGCACTGGAACGCGTCTACCCATCGCTGGTTAGCCAATATGTTTTGCTGATGCTTGCAACGAGTGTCGCATCCCAGATTTCTGCGGAAGAACTCACGGGTGCTGCAGCACGGATACAATCGATGACCTTCCGATCCTTTGAAGTCTATCTGGTCATTCTGGTGATTTATCTGCTGCTTTCATTCCTTATGCGCGGCCTGTTCAAACTTCTTGCACTCGGCTTTTTCCCTCGCAAACGCCGCCTTGGCACAAATCTCTAGGAGGACGCAATGTTTACATCTTTCTCCTGGCTGCATGTTGAAGTTCTGCTGCAAGGGCTTGTTTGGACTGTCATATTATCGATCATCAGTTTTGTTTTTGGTGGGATTTTTGGGTTTGCGGTCTCCCTTGCTGGCATTTCCAAACACAAGGCGCTGGTTCGATTGGCAGATGCCTACATCGTTCTCGTGCAGGGAACGCCAGTCCTGATCCTGATGTTTCTGGTCTATTTTGGACTGCCAATCCTCAGCATTGAAGTGTCGTCACTTTTCGCGGCCAGCATTGCTATGACGATCTTCGCAAGTGCCTTTCTTGGCGCAATCTGGCGCGGCAGTTTGCAATCGGTTTCGCGCACGCAATGGGAAGCTTCCGACTGCCTTGCACTGACTGGATTGCAAGGGCTGTGGTTGGTAATCGTTCCGCAGGCAGTTCGTATCGCGACACCGCCCACCGTTGGTTTCATGGTGCAAATTGTGAAGAACACATCGCTTGCATCGATCATCGGCATGGCGGAAATGACCTATATCGGCAAGGAAATTAACGCCTCTACTTTCCAGCCCTTCACCACCTATCTCGTGATTGCTTTGTTCTATTTTTGCATCTGCTTCCCACTCTCGGCGGCAAGTCGCAAATTTGAGAGGATGTATAATGTCAGCCATCGTTAAGTTTGTTGATGTCCATAAAAGCTATGGCTCGCTACCCGTTCTCAAAGGGATCAATCTTGAAATTGAAAAGGGTCAGGTCGTTGCGCTTATCGGGCGTAGCGGATCGGGCAAGAGTACGGCTTTGCGCTGCGTCGACCGGCTGGAGACCATCAATAGCGGTGATATTTGGGTCTGTGATCATCATGTCAACGATCCTGAACTCAATGTGCGCTCACTGCGTCAGGACGTGGGGATTGTCTTTCAGAGCTATAATCTGTTTCCGCATTTGACGGTCGAACAGAACATCACGCTCGCGCTTCGCTGGGTTAAGAAGCTCAATCGCACAGATGCCAGAGAACTGGCTGAACATGTGTTGCGTCAGGTTGGTCTGGCCGAGAAAATCGACAATTATCCTGAGCAGCTTTCGGGTGGGCAACAGCAACGTGTCGCGATTGCGCGCTCGCTGGCGATGAAACCGAAAGTCATGCTGTTTGATGAGGTGACATCCGCACTCGATCCAGAGCTGACAGGCGAAGTTCTCAAAGTCATCGAAGACTTGGCGCGCAATGGAATGACGATGCTGCTCGTGACGCACGAGATGGATTTTGCAAAACGGGTCGCAGACACGGTTGTGTTTATGCACCAGGGCAAGATTTGCGAACAGGGCAGCCCCGACATCCTAAGCAATCCAACGACACCTGAATTGAAGAATTTCGTTGGCGCACACCACTGATGTTTGCATTGGCGTAGAGGAGCGCCAATGCAATTTTTAAAATTTCCAGGAGGAGGAAACATGACTGTATTTAATAGAAGAAGAATGCTCACAGCATTGGGGCTAGGGCTGAGTTTTATGGCACTTTCCCTGCAACCGTCTTTCGCTAATCAGCTCGAAAGCATCCGCGAAAAGGGTAAGCTGCAAGTCGCAATCGATCTCGGTAATCCGCCCTATGCCATGCGCGATGCCAAGTTTGAGCCAACAGGCTCTGAGGTTGAGACTGCCAAATTGCTTGCGAAAGACTTGGGTGTTGAAATCGAATTTTTGACGGTGCCGACGTCAGGGCGTATCCCGTTCCTCGTCTCTGGTAAGGCGGATTTGGCTGTCTCAACGCTGTCGATCACTAAAGAGCGTCTCGATGTCGTCGACTTCAGTGTTCCTTATGCGGAAACAGCTATCGTCGTGGCTGCACCCAAAGAATCCAATGTGAAGTCCTATGCCGATTTGGCGGGGTCGTCAGTTGCGGTCACACGCGGCACTGTGAACGACACCAATCTCACGGAAAAGACAGCTGATATTTCTGGCGTACAGATCGTGCGTTTTGAAGATGATCCGACCTCGAGTGCTGCCGTCACGAGTGGTCAGATGGCCATTTATGCAACCTCGCGTCCGCTTTTGACCGAGCTTATCAAAGCCAATCCAAAGCTCGATCTCGAAGAAAAGTTTGTTGCGCAAGCTTACCCGCTTGGAATTGCGATGCGTCGCAATGAGCCACAGCTCAAGGAATGGATTGATGCATGGGTGAAAACCAATCTCGATAACGGCAAGCTGGTCGAGATTTACGAAAAATATCACGCTGCAAAGCTTGATCCTAAAAAACTCGCAACGATGGATCTGCCCCGATAATCCGCCTGCGCCAGAGTCGGGCGTGAAGTCACCGCCCTCTCTGCCCATGACGCCAATCAAAATGGCATTTCCTTACAAATATACTCGGTCGTGCAAAACGTTCTTCGGCCGAGACACGTTCAGTATTAATGATTGAATTATCAGGATTTAAAATGGTCGATAAGTTCAGTGTGAAAGACAAAGTCGCGATTGTGACGGGTGGTCTGGGTCAGCTGGGAACACAGTTCAGCAAGTCACTTGCGGAAGCCGGTGCAAAGGTTGCGATCTTTAGCCGTCGTCCGATCAGTGCGGATGATCTTAGTACCAAATTTCCCGGTCTGACAGATAATATCCGCGTTTATGTTGCAAGCGTCACCGATAAAAGCGCTTTGGAACAGGCAACTGATCAACTGATTGAAGATTGGGGCGTACCGCATATTCTTGTAAACAATGCCGGTATCGACTCGAAGCCATCCGGTTCTGCGGATCAGAATAGTCCTTTTGAAATTTACCCGCAGGAATATTGGAACGAAATCATTGAGACCAATCTGACGGGTGTTATGCTCTGCTGTCAGGTGATCGGCTCCAAAATGGCTGAAGCGAAGCGCGGAAGCATCATCAATGTTGGTTCGATCTACGGCATTGTCTCACCCAATCAGGCACTTTATGCATATCGCGAAGCGCGTGATGGCGAACCGTTCATCAAGGCGATTTCCTATGCAGCCTCCAAGTCGGGACTGGTCAATCTGACCCGATATCTTGGCACCTATTGGGGAACTAAAAATGTCCGCGTTAACCTGATTTCTTTTGGTGGTGTGAAGACGGCAAACTTCGACAAAGAATTTATCGATGCCTTCCTCGAACGCGTCCCAATGCATCGTCAGGCAGAGCTCGATGAATATAACGGCGTTATTCAGTTTCTTGCCTCTGATGCATCATCCTATATGACGGGTTCAAACGTCGTCGTCGATGGAGGATTTACAGCGTGGTAGCAGAGCAGGCAGACAGCCGACAGTCCCAGAAACGTGCCATCCCAGATCGGGATAAGCTGCATGTTTCAGTCGTGGAAGACTTCGAAGCGCAGATATTGTCTGGGCAATTGGAGGTCGGTGATCGTTTGCCTGCAGAAGCGGCCATTGCAAGAGACTTTAACGTGAGCACGCGTTCGGTGCGTGAAGCGCTCCAAATTCTCGAAACGAAAGGCCTTGTTCGCCGTAAGCATGGTGAACGTGCGCTGGTCGTTCGTGATGATGTCGGAGAGTTTCTAGGATCATTGGCCAAAACCGTGAAGCAGCTTTTCGCGAACAACTCCGATTATCTTGTGCAACTGATGGAAGTGCGCCGGATCATCGAGACAGAGGTTGTCACGCGTTTAAGCTCGGAAGAGTTGACGATCACCCAAGAGGTTGAAGACTCGCTCGCAGAAATGCGTGCAGCGGCGCAAGCCAATGATATGTCGCGATTTACCGACAGTGATGCTGCGTTCCACCGTGGACTGGTACACTCGGTCGGCAACGAAATCCTCAATGTGGTCTACGACAATCTGTTTTCGATCATCATTGATGTCATTCGCGTGACGAGCCGCGTGCCAGACAAATCGCTTCAAGACGGACTCGCAGAGCATGAGGAAATCTACAACCTCATTAAAGCAAAGCAGCCTGATGAAGCGCGTAATTCTATCCGCAGACAAATTGAAGAGAGCTCCCGCTACCTCAAGGTAGCCATGGACAAAGCAGCTATGAATTCAAAGGCGAAAAGCAAATGAACAAGTTCGATTATGCAGATACTGATTGGGAATCCATCAAGCGTTTGTCAAAGTGGTATTCCGGCGACGTCCATGACAGCCTGGAGCAACTCGGCGGCTGGGGGTATCTTGATGGCATCTCGTTGCAAGGCACCTTAGAGCCTGGCCAGGTTGTATGCGGCCCGGCAGTGACCGTGCAGTTTGAGCCAAGCGAACGACGTAATCAGCCGCAGGACGCATATCATCATGCGATTGATTGCACGCCAGAGGGCGGGATTATCGTTGTCGATTCATCTTGTGCTCAGGGCTCGTGTTCTGGTGAGTTGATGAGTTCAGGCGCAAAAACACGCGGTGCTGCAGCGACGATTGTGAACGGAACGGTGCGAGATATCGCGCAGGTTCGCGGTCTTGGTTATCCGCTGTTTGGTCGTGCACGTTCACCTGTGTCTGTTTCAGGCAAAATGGAGCCAAAGTGCTCTCAGGTTGAAATCGAAATTGCCGGCGTCAAGATCAATCCAGGCGATGTAATTTTTGCTGATATTGATGGTGTCGTTGTCATCCCAAAAGCGATGCTTTCGAAAGTTGCGGATCAGGCAGACCAATTGGGTGCAAATGAAGCTGCAGCGCGAGATCGTATTCTTGGTGGTGAAAAACTGCAGTCGGTTTGGCCGGTAGAATCAAAATACGGCATGTAATAAAAACTGAACAGCGAGTTTGTCTCATAAGTGACGACCCCATAAACAAGAAAAGCTGATAAAACAGTGGGATTTGTTTATGGGGGAGTTAATTTGGAACCCATTCCGAAATATTTGAAACAGCCATCGCGACCCCACGCGGCCGTCAGTAAAGATAATAAAAACAAAAATTTACAATATGTTTTATTTGATACGGCTTCATGCAGTTAATCGGTGACGCTCCGGTTAACTCAGTATTATATCACCATCAACATTGAGGCTTTGACCGGTAACGAAAGCTGCATCGTCGGATGCAAGGAATGCCCCAACATCAACCAAGTCCTCTGGATAATCGATGCGGTTCATTGCAGTCCTCTCTTGCCATGCTTCACGCACAATCACATCATCAAGATAGCAAGGCCCATATCGGTGATGGATTCGCTCGTGACAGCAAAGTTCTGATCTCTCAACACTCAGTCGCACACACTAAAGAGATTGCTAAAACGGGATCGGTTTGCTTTATCAGCGCTGGTGAATTGACAAGGAATTCATTACTGTGCCGTCAGAACATATTGAGTAAATCGGAACTGGAAAGTCTTCACTCGGCGGGTGCAATTGGTGGCAGATATGGCCAGCAGGTTGACCATGAGATGAACCAAAGTTACCATCGCTCTTGGAGTATCTGAGTTAAAAAGTGCGAGTCGTTTTACTTATCTCGAGACAATAAAAGTTATCAGATACCAAAGCGCTATTTGCTATCCCATGAAAACAATGTTTGGAATTTTACGAATTATAATTCTAAGATACTTCATGGCCTTCACCGCCCTATAAGACGGTGAAGGTATAATTTCTGAAATAGGATTAAGAAAACACGGTATCTATTGCTTTCGCAGTTGCATCAACGATTTTGTCAGCCTCTTCTCGCGTCAGGCAGAACGGTGGCGCGAAGCCAAGAATGTCACCTTCCGGCATTGCGCGGCCAATAACCCCGTTCGCGAGAAGAGCCGCCGAAATCTGAGCGCCGATCTTTAATGATGGATCGAAAAACTTTCGATCATCACGATCTTCAACAAATTCAACCGCTGCCATCAACCCCTCGCCACGCACATCGCCAACATGCTTATGGCCACCCAAGGCATCCTGCAAAGCGTTGCGGAAATATGCACCCGTGGAACCTGCATTTCCGACAAGATTCAGTTCATCGATGAGCTTAAGATTGGCAACACCAGCAGCAGCGCATATCGGATGTGCTGAATAAGTCCAGCCATGGCCAATCGGCCCCATCTTGTCTGATCCCTGCACCAAAACCTGCCACATGCGGTCAGACACAATCGAACCCGAAAGCGGCGCATAGGCCGATGTCAGCCCCTTGGCGATGGTGATTAGATCAGGCTTCATGCCGTAGTGGTCGGAGCCGAACATGCTGCCAAGACGACCGAAGCCAGTCACCACCTCATCGGCAACAAGCAGAATATCGTAGCGATCAAGAACAGCCTGGATTTTCTGCCAGTAGCCGGCAGGTGGCGGAACAATCCCACCCGTTCCAAGAACAGGCTCACCAATAAACGCCGCTATTGTATCTGGCCCTTCGGCAAGGATCATCTCTTCCAGTCTATCAGCACAATGCTGCGAGAACTGCTCCTCGCTCATGGATCGATCTTCACGGCGGAAATAATAGGGAGATTCCGTATGCAGGATTGGCGCGCGCGGCAGATCAAATGCATTGTGGAAAGTTGCAAGCCCGGTCAAGCTCCCCGTCATCACACCAGAGCCGTGATAACCACGCCAACGCGAAATAATCTTCTTCTTTTCGGGACGACCGAGAATATTATTATAATACCAGATCAATTTGATGTTGGTTTCATTGGCGTCCGAGCCTGAAAGACCAAAATAAACGCGGCTCATATGTTGAGGCGCGCGGTCGATGATCATCTTCGCTAATGTGATCGACACTTCCGTGCCATGACCAACATAGGCATGATAATAAGCGAGCTTGCGTGCCTGCTCAGCAATTGCATCCGCAATCTCGGTACGGCCATAACCGACATTGACACAATAAAGACCCGCAAAAGCATCGAGACTTTTTCGACCATTCACATCAGTAATATAAACGCCCTCGCCGCCGTCGAGCACACGCGTCGGCGTTTCACCGCGCGCATGCATTCCCATATGCGTCGATGGATGGAAGAAGTGATCACGATCCCAGGCGGTGAGTTCGTTGCTGTTGTTCAACATCGCGTTGTCCTTTCCTGCCGCAGCGTTCTTACGCCGCGGTATCAATGCAGAGATATTTGAGTTCAGTGAAAGCTTCGATGCCCTGATGTGAGCCTTCACGACCAAGACCGGATTGTTTCCAGCCACCAAACGGAATTGGCGCGCCGGTGATTTTTGCGCGATTGATGGCAACCATTCCATATTCGAGTGCGCGTCCCATACGCAGCTGGCGTGCGCCGTTCGATGTCACTACATAAGCGACCAATCCATATTGCGTAGCGTTGGCGCGGGCGATGACTTCATTTTCATCGTCAAAAACGGAAATCGCAGCGACTGGACCGAATGTTTCCTCATGCATAATTGCAGCATCATCGGAGACATTACTCAGCAATGTTGGTTCAAAGAAAAGCGTATTGCTGCCGATACGATTACCTCCGACCTCGATACGAGCACCTCGCTTTTCAGCGTCACGCACATGCTGCTCAATTTTATCGACCGCGCGG
>NZ_JAMJWE010000139.1 GCF_023554105.1 Brucella sp. 21LCYQ03 | reverse complement strand
CAAAAACAGTTCCGCTCAGGAACCAAAACGAGCAAAGGAACACACGAAACTTGACCGTGAATAGAAACCCGAACAATAACTAAAAGGCGGGTCAATTCTCGGTGGAAATCCCGGGTCAGTTCTTAGCGGCAATCAACATCCTGGAAGCTCGCGTGCTTGAAGGACTTGAACGCCGTATCATAACACCAGAGATCTTGGCCGACGCAATGCAAATCTTTGTGGAAGAGAACAACCGACTGAACAGAGAACACCGCAGAAATGCGCATGTCTGGCAATCTGAGTTAGAGACGATCAGCAAACAAATAGCACAGATTGTCGAAGCCATTGCAGACGGCATGTATCATCCGTCTATGAAACAGAAGATGGATCTATTGGAAACACGCAAGGCGGAGCTAACCGCCCTCCTCGCAAATCTTCCCGATGACATGCCTGATAGTCTTCCAAGCGCTTCCGCGATCTATGCAAAGCGGGTGGCAGCACTAACAAACGCTCTGGACAATCCCGAAGAACGACAGGCTGCCTCGCAGCAACTGCGTGATCTAATCGAGAAGATTGTACTCACACCCGGTCCAAAACGGGGCCAAGTCGATGCGTCATTGCATGGCGAACTGGGTTCAATCCTGAACTGGATCGAGCGGCAAGCTGTTGAAAAGACTTTAAAAACAAAAAATCCCGCAGCGAATGCTACGGGTGTGTCTGTATCAGTGGTTGCGGGGGCAGGATTTGAACCTGCGGCCTTCAGGTTATGAGCCTGACGAGCTACCGGGC
>NZ_JAMJWE010000138.1 GCF_023554105.1 Brucella sp. 21LCYQ03 | reverse complement strand
GCAGCATCATCCTGTCGCCATCGTGTTAATGCATCCGATTCTTCGGGCGTAAGCTTGCCTTCGATATGTCGTTTGATAAGCTCGGCTATTTTTTCCGTAGCATCCATAGGTGGTTATAGTGGTTATTGATACTATAACGACTGATCGTATTAAATCTTAGTAGATATTTTTCTTTTTTTGAAATACGATTTAATAAATAGGTCAGTAAAAAATTGGAGAAGGTTCCGTATTTTGTATGATTATCCCACTTTCACTATAGCTGCAATATTATATGGAAAACCACGAAACATTCATGCATCGCGCTATAGCCCTTGCAGAACAAAACCTAAAAACATTAAATGGAGGGCCTTTTGGCTGCGTGATAGTGAGAGATGGAAAGATATTGAGTGCTAAAGGCAATTCTGTTACATCGGATTGTGATCCTACCGCTCATGCCGAAATCAACGCGATACGTGCTGCTGCAAAAAAGATTGGTAAACCAGACTTGAGTGGCTGCATATTATATACAAGCGCGGAGCCTTGCCCAATGTGTCTGAGTGCCATATATTGGGCAAACATCACTCATGTTTATTATGGCAATACAAAGCGAGATGCAGAATGGGCTGGGTTTGGAGACGAGTTTATATCAGATGAATTAAAGAACAAGATTGAAGATCAGTCTATTAGATTTGAACGCATTTGTGCAAGTGATGCAATAAAAGCGTTTGAGAAGTGGGTTGCATTGCCTTCTGGAGAAAAGGGTAGGGTGAAAGATGGATCGTTGTAGTTTGG
>NZ_JAMJWE010000137.1 GCF_023554105.1 Brucella sp. 21LCYQ03 | reverse complement strand
CATGGCAGCGCGTAATCAAAATGGCCGTTCTATCCGCGCCGCAGTGGAAGACGGGCGTAAAGTAATGGAGATGAACTTTAACTACGAGAAGACATTTGGCGACAAGCATAAGCTGAATGCACTAGCCGGTTATTCTTGGGAAGAAAACAATAATAATGACGGTTTTCAACTCACTACATCCGATTACTATGATGATGGCTTAGGATATTACAATCCCGGAATGGCCAATGTGGTCGACTTGCTTGGATTCGGTAATTATTACCTGTCCACCTTACGCATGATCTCTTTTTATGGTCGATTGAATTATACGTATAACAGCAAGTACATCTTTCAGGCAACGGTACGTCGCGATGGTTCTTCTGCATTTGGTGAGAACAATCGCTGGGCAACATTTCCATCCATCTCTGCTGCATGGCGCCTGTCAGAAGAAAGCTTCATCCAGGATTTGGGTGTTTTCAACGATTTGAAACTACGTGCTGGTTATGGCGTGAGTGGCAATTCATTAGGATTTGATGTGTTTACAGCGCGCCGTGTATATGGAGCTACATCAAGCTTCTACACGGACGCCAACGGGCGCGACTTACGGACTTTGGCCGCTTTACGCAATGCAAATCCTGATTTAAGATGGGAACGTACAGGGATGCTCAATCTAGGTTTGGATTTTGCCATCTTGGATAATAGGCTAAGTGGTACCTTGGAATACTACACCAAAAATACGACTGACTTAATTTATGATTATGCGGTATCCACTACAAAATACCTGTATAGTTCCT
>NZ_JAMJWE010000136.1 GCF_023554105.1 Brucella sp. 21LCYQ03 | reverse complement strand
GGTGCGTTCCGGCAGGCGGAGCGAATTTTGGCAAAGTAGATTCTTGCTTAGGCTCAGCATGGGCACGCATTTGCTCAGACATGGAAGATGCTGTTGCTGTAGTAGTCGACGCTGGAAGTTTCTTAGGCTCTTCGACCTCAACATCCAGATCTTTCTCAAAATTATTAATCTGATCCGACAATTCACGCTTGATACCTTCAGAAGCATCTTTGAATTCGCGAATCCCTCTTCCCAAACCACGCGCCAATTCTGGCAATTTCTTTCCTCCAAACAAAAAAAGGATGACAATGATGATCAACATCATTTCTTGTGTCCCGATGTTTAAAAACGCTAAAGTCATGTCTTTGATACCAGTTTATTAAAGATGCTAATGTACGTAAAAGTTCAGAATTTAACAGACTAATCCTTGTAAAGATCTTGTAGGGCTTTTGTTCAAAAGTTAATAGAGGGATTTTACCGGGTTCTATTTACCTTTGGCCATAATTATTTTTACATGTTCGCTTCCATACGGAAAGATAAAGCTTTCTACATTAGCACGATAGCGCTCGCTGCGCCCATTGTCGTATCCCAGTTAGGGCATACGATGGTACATACTGCCGACACCATCATTGTAGGCCAATTTGCTGGTCGTATACCATTAGCAGCGGTATCATTGGTACATGCCGTCTTCATGGTAGTGTTGGTGATTGGCTTGGGCATTGCTTATGGCATCACGCCGCTAATTGCACAGTACAATGGAAAATCGGACTATAAGGAATGTGCTAAATTGCTTTCTA
>NZ_JAMJWE010000135.1 GCF_023554105.1 Brucella sp. 21LCYQ03 | reverse complement strand
TATACTTCGTTGTACCATTTCCTCCGTTGGCAATTCATTCATGCTGCCATCAAATCGCCACACCTGATCCAGTCCGGCCACGCTAATATCAAAAGCGCCATCCGATAGTTGAGAATACATCAGTGCCCGCTTTGTCAGTTCAAATACTTCTCGATCTACCACGACAGGACGAGCTCCTGCCTGCTGATTCACTCGCGATATGGGGGTGTGCGGTTGCCATTCCGAGATCAGGTTTTCGATACGGATTACTTCTGCAATGACCTGATCAATATGTTGATTCGCCTGTGCAGAATCCACGTCAACGATACTGATATCGAAAACCGATCCCATCAAAGTGGCCTGTCGGGTAAGCAGGATCTCCTGCCCCATCAGTGCATGGCTAGTGATGACTAAAGCACCAAACACCAACGCCTTCCGGCATGTATGCAGCCATCCAGCATTCATTAGTAGCAGTCTGTTAAAAGTTGCCCTTTGCTTCGGTAATGTTCTAGGTTCGCTAGGCCGGCATAGTGCAAAATAGCTTCCAAAATTACTTCTACATCACGTTGCATTTGCAGCGCGCCACAGATCATGATCACGCCGCCATCTCGTAGCAGTTGTTCAAAGTAGTTCGAATCCTGTCGAATTAGATCCAGTACGTACTGACTACTCTTCTCCCGGGAATAGGCGACATGATAGGATGACAGTTGTCGCTTCGCTATCTGCTGATTAGCAAATGCGGCATATTCCTCATTAGAGGGCGTCTTGTTCCGAAATCCGGCATACAAACGGATAGA
>NZ_JAMJWE010000134.1 GCF_023554105.1 Brucella sp. 21LCYQ03 | reverse complement strand
GATTTTTGCGCAGCGAAACCAATGATAATACGGCCTACGCCAACGCCAGTAAGTAGTCCAGCACCGATTTTGCGCATGTTTTCGAAGCTAAGTAAAACAATGGCTACGGTGACAATCACAATAAGTGTAATGAGCAGCTTTCGGATGAAAACAATCTGAGTTCGTATCTTTCGCTCACGTAAATTATTTTCCTTATTAATGTCGAACCGATGGTAAAGATAATCCTCGAATATGCGGATGAAACGCATCACGACGATAGCGAAGGATAAGGTAATCAGGATTTCAGTTACCTTTTCTACAGCAATATGCGTTTGGGCATTGAAACGCGTAAAGGGAAGAAGGGAATTGAATACCAATAGAGGAATAAATACGGCCAGAATTTTATTGAGATGGCGGATGATCGATCGGATGGCCGAATAGGATGTACCATTTTTTGCCTGATGACGTACAATCGGTACTAGAATCGTGTGTATTAAAAAGCCGAGTATGATGGAGAAGATAATCACCAGTACATTCCATATCCATGCCGGCATAGTGAGCGCAAGTTCAGCTAGGTTGATTGTCATGTTTTTTTATTTTACAATTACACCCCTATAACAGTCCTATTCCTTGGTGGTTTTCATTATTTATACGACACGCTTTGCTTCCCTTGAGAATTGTGAAAAATGCAACACAAATACATCTTTAGCTCAACAGGTTCAATAAATCCTGTTTGTCCATTTTAGCGCCTTTCGAAGTATTGGATGAGATTAACACGCCAGCAAGGTCACGTTTTTT
>NZ_JAMJWE010000133.1 GCF_023554105.1 Brucella sp. 21LCYQ03 | reverse complement strand
CTTAACCTAGCCGAAGAGCATTTGGCTACTGAAGCATTTTTAAAAGAATCGGGTGTGCCTTTTACCATTTTGCGTAATGGCTGGTACACGGAGAATTATGCAGGATCAATATCGGGTTCGGTAGCCGCTGGTGCATACATCGGCAGTGCCGGAGAAGGAAAAATTGCTTCGGCTTCTCGGGAAGACTTTGCAGAAGCTGCTGCGGTCGTTTTGTTGGAAGAGGGCCATGAAGGAAAAGTCTATGAGTTAGCAGGTGATGACGCCTACACGCTAGCTGATTTTGCCGCAGTCATTGCTAAAGAAGCCGATAAAGATATTCCTTACCACAACCTAACAGACAAAGAATATAGCGACATGCTGATTTCCTTTGGTGTGCCAGAAGGGTTTGCCCCGATGATAGCGAGCTGGGATGTAGCCGCTTCGAAAGGTGATTTATACAGTGACGATAAAACGTTGTCAAAATTGATTGGAAGGCCTACTACACCATGGCAGGATACGGTGAAAGCCGCATTATCCTAGTCGGAGGCATTAGGATCTTCGTGATGTTTTAGACATCTTTGTGTAGCACCAGATCATACCTGGTGCTACACTGGTTTATGACATACGACTTTGATGAAATTATCCCTAGAAGCGGCACGAATAGCCTAACTTATGATGGCTGGAAATCGTACCTTTTTCCTCATGAACAGAATCTGCAACTTCCTTATCGGGATGATGAATTGATCCGTCTTTGGGTGGCCGATATGGCATTCTCCAGTCCGCCTCCTGTACTTAATGC
>NZ_JAMJWE010000132.1 GCF_023554105.1 Brucella sp. 21LCYQ03 | reverse complement strand
AATAGACCTTACGTGTACCGTTTTCATGGGTTAATAGATTATTGCTAGCGTTCTATCGTCGTGATTTCCTTTACTCCAGAAGTCCAACCAACTTAATAATTGATCGTCGACATGCTCATCATCTGCGAAATCTACTTTAGTGCCATCTTCATTCTCACCATCTAAATCTTGCAGGAAGGCTTTCCACGCCTGCTTGTCTCTCAGTTTGTTTTCGGTGATAAATTTAGCATCATAAATACCATCGGTCATGAGTACCAATTTTGAAAAATTGTCAAACTTATTTAGTGAGAAACGTCCTGGCATCTCCGGTTGAGTAAATATTTCTGGCATGGTGATGAATCGAGTACCACCACCAAACTCACCGATATCTAATATATTAAGTAAGTGGACTTCGTCGAGATCATCTAAAACAATATTGATCGGGCAGTCACCAACGCCAAAGCTCAACACTACATAACCAAACTCAAACTTTTTGACTAATGCAAATATCAAGGTGGTGTGAAGGTCTTTCAATTGAATAGATTCCTTTTTGGCAAATTCCGATAACCGTGCATGCACGTTGCGAACAGGTTTATAGAGTATATTGATAATAGACGACTTTACTGTGAGCAAATGTTCTTCCTCTGTAGATTTTGTTATGGAATCATCTGTATTGGCTAGGTTATTCCCTGCATAATCTATTTCTACAATAGATTGGTCTATAGTCAAGGTATTCTGGCTCTCTTTTATAAAAGGATTCCCATAATAGTTTAAACACAAATCATCTAGTTCATGGAGT
>NZ_JAMJWE010000131.1 GCF_023554105.1 Brucella sp. 21LCYQ03 | reverse complement strand
ATTCGCCGCATCTTGTTTTTGCTCCGTAGTAACTCCAAAATCCCGATCGTTTACAATCATGCCTGCGACAACGGTTCCTCCAGACAAAGTAGCCACATCTGGCACTTCAATTTTATTGGCTACATCCAATGCTGAATGCGTCGGAATGATGCGCTGATTTCTGATGACTGCCGTTACTTCGGATAAGCCAGACCCCAAATCTTTAATAGTAATCTCTGCCACTTCTAGCTTTGGCGTATGATACGCGTGATAGATTACAAAAGAAGCATTACGATGGGCATCACTTTCCATTAAGAATCCGGGATGCATACGGCCGTAGTTCTTTTTAAAACCACCAATCTCGATGGCGCCATATTGCGGATGTTCATAAGGAGTCCATTCTACAAAGCCATCGCCAAAGAGTAAGAATTGATCAAATACATATTGCTCATTTTGGGCATTGGTGTACTCATTGCCCGGCTGCTGTCCTGTTTTCTGAAAATAATAATTCGCCATCCAGAGCTCGTTGCTCATCGCAAAAATGCCTCGCGCACTGTGCATCCAGTCGAATTCCCCTCCATAGACAGAGTATAAATCTTTGTACGTAACGATGTAGCGATAGCCAGGTATCAATAGCTCGGCCTTCTTGCCCAACGCATCGTACACCGCAATATCTGCCGGTCTAAAATTTCCTTCATCATCTTGCGCACCGGGGCCGCGTAAAATCATCCCTCCGTAGTTATGAAAACTTTGTCCGGCTGCGATGTTGGGATGCGCCATCACGAAGTCGGCCACGGCCC
>NZ_JAMJWE010000130.1 GCF_023554105.1 Brucella sp. 21LCYQ03 | reverse complement strand
GCCCACATGCCCAAAGCTTGGGGGTGCGAAGTAGACATCGTTAAGAATGGACAGGAGGCTTTGGATTTTGTACAGCAGACCACCTATGACTTGATCTTGATGGATACTCACATGCCGATCATGAGTGGTTTCGATGCTATTAAAGCTATTAAAGCAATGGATGATCCGGAAAAAAATAGCATGCCCATTATCACGATATCTGCTTCAGTACTGGCGCATGAGCAAGCGGCAGCTTACGAGGTGGGCGCACGCTATGTGATTGTTAAACCATTTGATCCAATCGACTTATACAGTAAGATCGCTAGTTTGGTACAGCAAAACAAGACAGAGAATTTACTTTAGACAGTAGCGATTTGAGTGCATTCTGATGAATAATATGTAAATTCGTATTGAAATACAAACATAAATAGACTATGAAAAAATTATTTATTGCCCCTATCGCAGCATTAGCATTTGGCTTAGCATCTTGTGGAGGCAACACTGATTCAGACAAAAAAGATAATACTCCTTCTGAAGAAGCGGCTCCTGTTTCAGAAGCGGCAACAGTACCTGGCATTGAAAACGTGGAACTATCTAACAGTTGGACTATTCAAGGCAATGATCAAATGAAATTTGATGTTAATTTGATTCGTGTAAAAGCCGGTGAGCCTGTTGAGATTACGTTAAAAAATGTAGGCGAATTGCCGATCGAATCAATGGGACATAATCTTGTTGTTTTGAAATCGGGTGTAGATATCCCTACGTTTGGCGGTGAAGCGGCTGGTGCGCCAGATAACGAT
>NZ_JAMJWE010000013.1 GCF_023554105.1 Brucella sp. 21LCYQ03 | reverse complement strand
TGTAAGCAATCCGATTGAATCATAACCTACTGAAATCGCTCAATCCTTTTTGGAACAGGCTCTTAGTGGCGAGAGCCTAATCTGTACATAAATTGAATAAAAAACAAAAAATAATGCCGAGATCAGAACTACATATATCAGCATGAAATCTATTCTTCTCAATTTATAATTGTATTGCTTGAGGCTAAATTCTCATTATTGCGTAATCAAAAATCAACAACCGTTTGGCAGTCGGAGAAGCTTTGCACGATTTTTATTGTCATTTTCCGCAGTCTTGTTACTTTTAAACATGAGCATTCTCACGAAGCCAAACCAGGAGCAGGGTTTCTTGAACGGGCAATTCCTGCTTGCTATGCCCGGAATGAGTGACGAGCGGTTTGACCGCGCGGTCATTTACATTTGCGCACATTCTGAAGAGGGGGCGATGGGCTTGATCATCAATCAGCTTCAGTCTGTGGGCTTTCCCGACCTGTTACGACAAATTGGTGTCATTGATGATGATGATCCGATTGTGCTGCCGCAGCGCGCGAAAAATATGGTTGTCCGCAATGGTGGGCCGGTGGATCGAATGCGTGGGTTTGTGCTGCACAGCGATGATTATATGGTGGATTCGACATTGCCGGTTTCCGAAGATGTATGTCTGACGGCGACTGTCGATATTTTGCGTGCGATTTATAGCGGTAGTGGACCATCGCAGGCTCTGATGACATTGGGTTATTCAGGCTGGGGGCCTGGACAGCTCGATATCGAGTTTGCAGAGAATGGTTGGCTAACCTGTCCAGCAACGATGGATATACTGTTTGATGGCGACATCACCGGGAAATACGAACGGTTGATGGCGCGCATGGGCATTGACATGACACGGCTCGTTTCCGAAGCCGGTCACGCCTGAACAAAGTTCATGGATTAAGCTGCTGCTGCGTCCTGTTGTTCTCGCACCAAACGCGTTGCATCCTCGCGGCTGGCAGGCTCACCAAACATGAAACTTTGCACATATTCGCAACCCATCTGACGCAGTTGCAGCGCATCGTTTTCATTATCGACACCTTCGGTTACGACAGCGAGACCGAGATCATGCGCCATGCTGACGATGGAACGCAGCAGCGTCGTTTTTTGGGGCTGGTCGCCTTTAACAAAAGAACGGTCGATCTTAATGATGTCGAACGGGAAGCGCGTCAGATAAGCAAGCGACGAATATCCGGTCCCGAAATCGTCGAGTGACAGACCAACGCCCATGGTTTTCAAGCGTGCCAGCACATGTGCTGATTGTTCCGGGTTTTCCATCAGTACAGATTCAGTGAGCTCGAGCTTGAGACTGCCGGGCGTGAGATGAATACGCGAAAGAACGGAACGCACATCATTAATGAGATCCTGCCGGATCAATTGGGTGCTTGAGAGATTGACTGAAACAAACAGATTGAGCTTCGGAAACTGCTCTTGCCACGCGTAAAGATCTTCCGCGGCACGCTGAATGGCGAACAGGCCAAGCTGCACGATCAAGCCGGAGCTTTCTGCAATCGGAATAAATTCTGACGGAGAAATGCCTCCACGGCGCGGATGCTCCCAACGCATCAGCGCTTCAAAGCCAGCAATTGTGCCCTCATCAAGCCGCACAATTGGCTGATAGACGAGGCTGATTTCATCGCGTTCGAGCGCGCGGCGCAGGTCGGATTCAAGTTGCAGCTTGTCGCTGCCGATCGCACGGAAGGCAGGGCGGAATGGCTCAATGCGATCACCGCCGAAGCGCTTCGCTTGATGCATGGCAAGTTCGGCGTCTTTGACAAAATCTTCGGCCGATGCGGCGGTTTTCGTCCATGTAATCAGACCTATAGAGGCCGTAAGCACGATTTCACGTTTTGCATAGGCAATCGGCGCGCGAACGGCTTGTCGCAGTGCTTCAGCAAAGGCTGCAATGTGGCCTGGATCATTTTCTGATGCCAATAGCAGGCCGAACTGATCCGAAGAGAGGCGCGAGAGTGTATCCTGTGGCTTCATCAGGCGCGACAGGCGTCGCGAGATCGTAAGCAGGATCGTATCACCCGCAGACATGCCCAGACTGTCATTGACCTGTTTGAAACGGTCAATATCGATAATGAACACGGTTGGATGCAGCCTTGTTTCGCCACGTGCCATGTTCATGATGCTGCTGAGACGATCAAGGAACAGTTCGCGGTTGGGCAGGCCGGTCAGATTGTCATGAACTGCATCATGGAGCAGACGTTCTTCAGCCTTTTTTTGTTCCGTTACATTGACCAGCGTGCCGACACATCGGACGATTTCGCCATCTGACCCGATGACGGGACGGGCGCGTAGTGCATACCAATGATAATGGCCATCATTGGCGCGAAGGCGGAAGATTTGCCCGATGCGTCCGCGCCGGTTTTCAAGAATGGCATCAAGCGTTGAGCGAAAACGATCACGATCATCGCCATGCATTGCTGGCAGCCAGTTGCGTACCGGACCTTGCAGGGAACTTGCTGTGTTGCCGAGATAGTTTGCAATATCAGGTGTGGTGACAACACGGTCACGCGGTACATCCCAATCCCATACAATGTCGCCTGCACCAATCACTGCAAGCGCCTGTCGCTCCATATCCGAAAGCAATCCCTGATGTAGGGCGCCGCCGGAAAATGCATGCTGCATAACGGTAAAGCCGATGAGCAGTACGATCAATACGAGCCCACCACCAAGCGCAGGCTGAACAATATCATTGTCGAGTTGGCCCGACACAGTCATCCAGGCACCAAGAAGCCATAGAAGCGTCAACAGCCATGCAGGGATAAGCATCACTGCTCGATCATAGCCTTTCACGGCGAGATAACCGATGATGAAGATTCCTGAGACAACAGTAAGCGCCAGCGACATGCGCGCAATGCCGGAAGCAACAGGTGGATCAAAGACTGCAACACCGGCAAGAGCCATAAGGCCCAATACCCAAGTGACCGCGCCATAGCTAAAATGGTCGTGCCAGCGATTGAGGTTGAGATAGGTGAACAGGAATATCACCAGTGAGGCGGCAAGCGCCACCTCGGTGCCCGCTCGCCACACTTGCTCATTTCCGGGCGTGATTTCCATCAGCTTGTTCCAGAAACCAAAATCAACGCAAATATAGGCTAGAACTGCCCATGCGAGTGCTGCGGTCGCAGGGAAAAGCGAGGTGCCCTTAACCACAAATAGGATGGTCAGAAACAGTGCCAGAAGGCCGGAAATGCCAAGCAGAATACCACGATAAAGTGTGTAGGAGTTGACCGCGTCTTTGTACGCTTCTGGTTCCCAGAGATAGAGCTGTGGCAAGTTATGTGATGATAATTCTGCGACGAAAGTCACGACCGTGCCGGGATTGAGCGTAATGCGGAAAACGTCTGCATCTTCGCTTGGTTGACGGTCAAGCGTAAAGCCCTCACTCGGCGTAATCGAAGAAATACGGGCCGAACCAAGATCGGGCCAGATAATACCTGAACTGACGAGACGGTAATGTGGTGCAACAATCAGCCTGTCGATCTGTTCATCCGTTGGATTGGCAATCGAGAATGCGGCCCAATCTCCTGATGCATTGGAGTTAGGGGCGGCTTGCACCTCAATGCGGCGCACAATTCCATCTGCGCCAGGGGCTGTGGAAACCTGCACACTCTCGCCCTGATTGCGCAGTAACTCAACAGCGCGCGTCAGATCAAGCGCTGTGTCTTCCTTGGAAATTTTTATAGGCTCAACGGCAAGAGAAGGAATTGCTGAACAGGTCAAGATAATGATCAGCGCTACACAGCGCAGAAAAGCTGAAACGAACCTGTTTGTTACACCATTCACGAGCGTTCAACCTTGCCATTGATCATGCGTAGATCGCTTTCTATCAGGGCAAACAACAGGTGATCCTGCCAGAAGCCATTGATCTTGAGATAAGAGCGCAACAGTCCTTCTCTCTGAAATCCGGCTTTTTCGAGAAGCCGTATCGAACGAACATTATGGGGAATACAGGCAGCTTCGATCCGGTGCAACCTTAGTTCGTTGAATGCAAAGGGGATAACCAATGATAAGGCTTCGCTCATATAGCCTTTGCCAGCCGCCGATATGCTGCTCCAATAGCCAACCATACCGTTCTGTCCGACGCCCCGCTTTATGTTTCCCAGCGTTATTCCGCCGAGAAGCCGATCGTCTTTGTTGTCAAAAATAAAAAAGGGATAGCCGGTGCCATCGGACATTTCTTCCTGAACGCGGCGCAACCGATGACGAAATGCGCTTTTTGTCAGATCGTCGTCAGCCCAGGTTGGCTCCCACGGAGTAAGAAAGCCACGGCTTTGCTCGCGGACATTGGCCCATATTGCGAAATCACTCAGCAGCGGCTCGCGCAAATAAACACGCTGCCCACGAATAAGTGTCGGATTGCTGCGCCGGAATGGCAGGCCGATCATGCTGGCTCTCGTATTGTTGACGGGAGAGATAGGTTGTCAGGAGAATATCCAACAATGTGCATAAATTCTCCAATAGTTTACAGCCTATTCCTCGATCCGTTAAACAGCAATCTTCCTTGTGTGCGCACTGGTGGATAGAGCGTCTGTAAGTCCTTCAAAATTCATCAAACGTCCAACAGGGCCGACGCCCGCAATTGTCGGCTTGCTGTCAAGGAACATACGTCCTGCCAGATCGCTCAGGCGTTCGGGCGTAATGAGCGACAGACGTTCCATCAATTCGCTATTGGCAACGGGACGTCCATAAAGCAGGAACTGACGCGCGATCTGTCCGGCACGGCTGGCGGCACTTTCCTGTGACATCAGCAAACCAGCACTATACTGTGCACGCGCACGATCGACCTCTTCAATGCCGATAGACTCTGCGGCTTTGTGCAATTCCTGAATGATGACCGGAAGCAACTCTACGAGTTCGTCTTTGCCGGTCGCGGCATGAATGCCGAAAAGACCTGTATCGGAAAAGCCCCAATGGAATGCATAGACTGAATAGCAAAGGCCACGTTTTTCGCGTACTTCCTGAAACAGGCGTGAGGACATGCCGCCGCCAAGGATCATTGACAGAAGCTGCGAAGCGTAAAAATCGCGCACATGATAGGCGCGACCTTCAAAGCCGATCAAAACCTGTGCATCCATCAAATCGCGATCTTCGCGGAAATCGCCGCCAACATATGTCGCGAGATCAAGGGTTGGTGCAGTGTTATGAGCGCGGAAACCGCCCAAACGCTTCTCGACTTCCTTCACAAAATCATCGTGGTCAACGCCACCAGCAGCTGTCACAACCATACGGTCAGCGCTGTACTGCTCGTCCATATATTGACGAAGATCAGCCGATGTGAAGGACATGACCGTGTCAGGCTCGCCGAGGATAGCGCGCCCGATTGGTTGATGCCGATAGGCGGTTTCGGTGAAGCGGTCGAAAACGATATCATCAGGCGTATCATGGGCTGCACCGATCTCTTGCATGATGACCTGCTTTTCGCGCTCAAGCTCGGCTTCATCGAACTTGGAGGCAGTCAGGATGTCTGCAAGAATATCGATTGCCAGCGGCATGTCGTTGCGCAGCACGCGTGCATAATATGAGGTGGTTTCAACGCTTGTGGCTGCATTGATTTCGCCGCCGACATTTTCGATGTCAGAGGCAATCTGCCAGGCGGAACGCTTCTCTGTGCCCTTGAAGGCCATATGTTCAAGCAGATGAGCAATGCCATGACGGTCGGGCGCTTCGTTTCGTGCGCCAGCTTTTACCCAGATACCCAACGCAACGCTTTCCACATGCGGCATGTTATCTGTTACAACGGTAAGCCCATTGGAAAGACGCGTTACTTCAACACCCATATGCAAAATGCTCCCATAGTCCCATTCGGGTTCCCGCTTTTAAATTCCTGAGAAAGATATTATCTTATGCCCGGGAATGACGGCGAATGTATTCTTCCACGATTTTCAGGTCGTTGTGAAGAACTGTGAAACTTTCTTTTCGGTCCATCAGGTCCGAAAGCCATGCCGGAAGCGCCGGCGTCACACCACTTGCAGCTTTTACTGCATCAGGAAATTTAGCCGGATGTGCGGTGGCGAGTACAACCATTGGTGTATTGCCGGACACTTTTTCGCGAGCGACTTTTACCGCAATCGCTGAATGTGGATCCAGCAAATAGCCATCGGCTTCCAGAACTGATTTAATGGTTGTTGCGGTTTCGTCAACTGTTGAGCGTCCCGCTGCAAATTCGCTGCGAATGGCAGAGAGTGGCTTTTCGGAAATCGTAAAGCCGCCGGATTGCTTCATGCTGTCCATCAGACCACGGACAGCGCTTGCATCGCGATCATGCGCTTCAAACAGTAAACGCTCGAAGTTCGACGAAATCTGAATGTCCATCGAAGGCGAAGTCGTTTGCTCAACACCGCGCATTTCATAGGCACCGCTATCAAGCGTGCGTGCAAGAATGTCGTTGTCATTGGTTGCGATAATCAGCTGATCAATCGGCAGGCCCATTTTCTTCGCAACATAGCCCGCGAAAATATCGCCGAAATTGCCGGTTGGGACAGTGAACGAGACAACGCGATCCGGTGCGCCGAGGCTCAATGCCGCCGAGAAATAATAAACAACCTGAGACATGATGCGTCCCCAGTTGATCGAGTTCACGCCAGAAAGCGAAATCGCATCGCGGAATTCGAGGTCATTGAACATGCCTTTGACCAGATTCTGACAATCATCGAAGTTGCCTTCGATAGAAAGGGCATGAACGTTTGAGAAGCCGGAGCTGGTCATCTGGCGCTGCTGCACCGGAGAGACGCGACCATTCGGGAACAGGATAAAAATATCGGTGTTGTCGCGACCGCCAAAGGCTTCAATCGCGGCGCCGCCTGTGTCGCCAGATGTGGCGCCAACAATCGTTGCACGTTCGCCGCGTTGCGCCAGAACATAATCCATCATGCGTGCAAGAAGCTGCATGGCGACGTCTTTGAAAGCAAGCGTTGGGCCATGGAAAAGCTCAAGAACATACTCGTTCGCGCCGGTCTGAACCAATGGGCATACCGCATCATGACGGAACGAGCCATAGGCTTCACGCACCATGCGTTCAAAATCGGCCTGCGGAATTTCGCCATTTACGAAAGGTGTCAGAACGGCCAGCGCGATATCCACATAGGATTTTCCACGCAGATCACGGATTTGATCAGCGGTGAATTGCGGGTATTCCTGCGGGAGATAGAGGCCGCCATCACGGGCAAGTCCGGCGAGCAGAGCATCGCTGAATCCCAGAACTGGGGCTTCGCCGCGTGTGCTTATATATTTCATCTCAAAGGCCTTCATTTCGGGTCAAGGCAGATTTTTAGCCGAGAATGCAATAAAGCTTCCCTAAAAAAGCCGCAAGAATTAATGCATGTTTTGCGTGATGGGGTTGCTCTTGGCTGCAAAAAACAGGAAAACACCCTCACACTATGCATCGCACAGCGGTGTCGAACAGGTCGATCAGTGCAGGGAAGCCCGATTTATGCTTAAAGCATCACAGAATCGTTCATCATTGTTTCCAGTCGTTGCAACGGTTTTGCTCGCAGCGCTTGCCGGCTGTACCACCAGTGGCACACAGAAGTCTGCGGATGGATCGCTTATGGAAGCTGGTCAGCCACGCATCAAGGAATCGGAATTGCGTGCATTCTGTCCAGGCGTTTCGCTTCGCGAAGGAACAGCTTATTTCAATACCTATGAAAAAGGTGGCGATAAAGACTCAAGCCGCATCATCTATCAGGCAGCTCTGACCGACACGACACGCTCCTGCCAGTCTGCCGATGGAACTATCAGCCTGGATGTTGCTGCAGCAGGTAAAGTGGTGCCAGGCCCAAAATACAAAAGCGGTACCATAACCATGCCGATCCGTGTTGCGGTGGTTCAGAATGGTAATGTGATCTATTCCAAGCTTCACAAACAGACCGTAAATGTATCAAGCGGTGACGCTGCGCAGTTCGTCTTCAACGATAAGGGAATTTCGATCCCTTCGGAAAGTGCGCGCAGTGTACAGATTTTCGTAGGCTTCGATGAAGGTCCATACAACACCAAGTAGCGCTTAGGCGAAGATGTGAGAGCGATACGCATTCACTAAAATGGATGCTAATACGCTTTGACCCGACTTATTGCGGGCGGCGAAGATGGAAATATCAGTCGCCCGTAATCTATGTTCTTATTAATAGCAGATTTTCTTATCTTATAGATTTATTATTTTACGAAATTCAGGCTGACTATTTATCAGTGCCTTTGTATTAAAATATTGCGTGTCGCGTCTGTAAAAATGCATTATAGATGCATGATGTTATTGTCTCGATTTTTTAAATTTAGTGTTTGACAGGGCGGTTTCTCTATGAGGTTTCAGCGCGGTTCATTTTTGTCGCCTGTCCCCTTTTTGATCTGTATTATGGTGTTGCTTGGTGCTTTCGCAGGGAAATGGGCGGGAGACCGGTTTCGTCTGTTCGATGAAAAAAGCGACATGAACACTTATATGACTGTTCTGATGAAACAGGCTGGCCGCATTGTCAGTTCTGCTCGGAACACGCTGGACAAGATCAACAATTCTGAAAACATCATGTGTTCGCCTGAAGATAAGCAATATATGCGCGAGCTGCTTTTTTCAGGCTATCACGTAAAAGATATAGGCCGGCTGGAAAATGATATACTTCAATGTTCAACGCTTCTTAATCATGTAGAGGGGGCTACCCCTCGCAGGAAGGAAGATGTTCTCCTGAAGGACGGTGCCTATATTTACGGAGACCATGAGCTGATTACGCCGGGTAGCCATGGCCCAATTATTGGCCGGGGTAATGCAAACATAGTGCTCAGTGCCGTTGCTTTTGATGCTTTACATATTCCTCAATATGACTTTGCAGTTTTCATGTTGAATGAGGATCGGACAAAAATCGCACGCTTTTACAGCTACCCGAATAACCTCCCGGTTGACTTTGAAAGGGCATTTGTTCGGACGAACGCGCATCAATCATTCGAAGTGGTGGACGGCGATTTGCAGCAAACAGCATGTGATGACGCAAACAATATTTGCATCTTCATCAGGACGTCGCCGGGTTGGGATGATCGTACAGATGGTCTGTTGCCATTCGTCTTTATCAGTTTGGGGATGCTTATCGGTGGCGCACTTGGTCTTGGCTGGAATTATTATCGCAATCGTGATCGCTCGCTGATCTCACTTCTGAAAAAAGCTCTTACTGCCAATGAACTGACACTTGTTTATCAGCCAGTCGTCAATATCAGCAGTCGAAAGATTATTGGATTTGAAGCGCTTATTCGATGGGAGATAACAAAAGGAGATTTCGTTCCGCCTGATCTTTTTATTGCACGTGCAGAAGAACATGGCGTTGCCGACAAGGTAACGAATTATGTTCTGGATCACGTCATCAGTGAAATGGGCGGTTTATTAAGTGCGCAACGCGCGTTGTATATTAACATAAATATCACGGCGAGTGACTTGCAGAGTCCTGAATTTATGAAGACTTTAGAACAGCGTTTGATAGCAGCCAAAATCAGGCCAGAACAGATTGGGCTGGAGCTGACCGAGCGAACGGCTGTTGATTTCAAGAAGGCGAGCGAGGGTATCCAATGTCTGCGGGAGCGGGGCCATAAAGTCTATATTGATGACTTTGGTACAGGTTATTCCAGCCTTGCTTATCTGGATGAACTAAAAGTCGATGCTATTAAAATTGATAAGGCCTTTACACGTACGGTCGGCGATGACGCGAACACGGTTTCTATAGTCCCACAGATCATTGCGATGGCGCATCAATATGGCCTGGATATTGTGGTTGAAGGGATTGAGACCGAGGATCAGGCGGAATACTTCCGTGGAGTTTGCGCTAAGCTTGTCGGGCAGGGTTGGTTATTTGGGAAGCCTGTGAATGCGGAAGCCGCTCAGGTGCTTGTAAATAAGGGTTTTTTGAAGAAGCTCTCTAAGGCTACGCCTCGAAAGTAAGAATAGCCGATTTTGGAACTTATCCTGAAAAGCTTGAAACTGTTTTGGGAGATCGATGGGCTTTGTAATAAGGAGTGAACGCGCGAGCTCCCATAATAAGATTGACCCGGATGACGAAACACAAATTTAACTATAGAAGTAATCTTTAGTGTATTCATCAAATTGGAACGTCTGTGTGAAATGAATCGCAAGATGTTTGGGTTAAAACAGCAATGAATGAGGCAGCTTTTCCTTAACTTCGTCGGGATGGGCTTCGTTTTATAAACTGTAACGAGATGTAGGAGCAGGGCGGTGTTAACGCTCTGAGCTTAGACCCATGAAGCCAAAATACGAACGCGTTCTTGAACCGACAGATACCTGGGCGATTTTCGACTTAGCCACTGATGAACCTGCATCAATCGGTGACAGGCTGATGATTGGCCTGAGCGAAAGCGAGTCAGAAGAACTGCTTGCTACGTTGAATGCTGAGACCAAGACCAAAGGCAAGCGCAGCGCCGCCTGATCCGTGTTTGGATAAGATATACTTAGAAAATTGGTTGCAGCGTCGATCTTATTCAATCAGATCGACGCTGTAATGCGCGCAATAAAATTTATCTGAATATGCCTGAGTAAGATTACGCATCCGTCCAGATCGAAAGCGCTTCGATAACGCTTGGCAAGTCTTTATGGCGGTGGATGACGGTTTCTGCACCTGCATCTGTTAGCTTGTCGGCATGCCCCGGATAAGTATGCGCACCGCCGGTAAAGCCGATAACGCGCATTCCAGCAGCGCGTGCGCCATGAATACCGTGCGCAGAATCTTCAATAACAATCACATCTGCCGGATCCACACCGAAATGCTTTGCCGCGTGCAGGAAAACGTCTGGCGCTGGCTTTGGCTTTTTCGTGCCGACTTCGCGCGCCGAAAAGATATTTGGCTCAAACAGATCGTAAAGACCAACGCGCTTGAGCATGAGATCAAGGCGAACGCTGGTTGAATTTGAGCAGATGCACTTTGGAAGGTTTAGCGCTTCAACGACTTCAACGATGTCTTCAATCACTTGAACTTCATTTTTCAGACGTTCATCGAGCAGCTTTTCTGCCTTGTCGAGAAGCGATGCAGAAATAGGAATGCCAGCTTCGCGCTCTACGGTCAGGAGAATGTCCTGCCATGTCAGGCCCGCAAAACGCTCACCCACTTCGACGGCTTCAATCGGATATCCGGCTTCTGTCAGAAGTGCTGCATCGACTTCTGCCGCGATGACTTCAGAGTCCACCAAAACGCCGTCACAATCAAAAATAATCAGGGCTGGAGCTGCCATGTCAAAAGCCTTTACTTGGGAGATATTGGGCGAAGATCACCCGCAAAACATTGCGGATGAGCTACAACTTTATGACCCACAGGTCAAACTTTGCCGGGACGGCTTCCGCAAAATATGGGAACGATGTTTGCGTGAAGCCGTTCCTTTTCTCCATGAAGGAGAAGTCTATGCGTAAATCCGTTGTGCTGTTTGTTGCCGCTGTCGCCGTCGTTTTGTTGTTAATTATCGCGACGCCATATTATTACAGCGTGACACCGGAAAACCGCGGCACCGAACCTTTCACCGAAACCTCACAGTAATCACACCTCGCCGGAAACCTCACGCCTGCGCCGGTCCAGTTCTTCGCTATAGCGGCGCAGCGTGTGCGCTTCGCTCAATTGTCCAAGCACTTTGCGCTCCTGTGCGTTATTGATGACAGCCAGCGCTTCCGCTTCTGCCCGATCAAAGCGAACAACTGCTTCTTTCGCGTTCATCTGCGGCAGCAAGAACTCGTCCTGATAGCGCAAAAGCTCGCGGATACTGCGCGCTTCTTCCGTCTTGTCGAAGCTCTCGGAATAAGCTGCTGGTACGGGGATCATGCCAACATAATGACCTTCGCTGTCCACCGCGATAACGCGCTGAGTAGAACCCAGCGGGAAATCATGGCGGAAGGTCTCGATGTCGGTATCAATCGGCACAGTTTTAACGTCATGACGCATCATGCGAGTGACGGTCAGATTGCGAACCCAGCCAATATCATGCGCTGAACGAATGGCTTCGCCACGCAAATGAAAACGCCATGTTGCAAATGAGTAGCCGAAGGTTTTGCGAACCATCATCGACGATGACACCACTGCTCCCAGAACGAGCATCGCAAGCGGAAAATCGCCGGTAAGCTCAAGCGCGAGGAAAGTCATAGTCAGCGGACCGCCGATGATCGCCACTGCCATCGAGCTCATCCCGATGACAGCATAGGCTTCCGGCTCAAGCGTTAGTGGCAGGACATAGCCTGTCAGTGCCGCGAAAAGCTTGCCTGTGAGCGCGCCGAGAAACAGTGATGCAAAGAACAAGCCACCGCGAAACCCGGAGCCGATTGAAACGGCCGACGCAAGTGATTTGCTGAAAATCAGCAGCAAAAGCATGGGAATGGTCAAATGCGCATTCAGATCAAGATGCAGCGCACCGTGGCCGGATGCCAGAACCTGCGGAGAAACAAAGGCGATCATGCCGACAACTGCTCCGCCAATGGCAGGCGCGAGTACTGTTGGCACAACGCTTTTGCGTGCAACCCGCTCAACGGTGGTAACGCCACGCATGATCAGAATGGCGATGCCAGCGGCCAGAAAGCCAAGGACAAGCGCAGGCAGATAATCGCGTGCGGCAATGCCATCCAGCTGTCCGATGTGGATGACCAGAGGCGCGCCACCGATGGCTTGTGTGACCAGCATTCCAACGATTGCAGCCACAACAACCGGGGCCAGCGTAGCAATCGAATAAACGCCGATAATCAGCTCAAACGCATAGAATGCGCCGGTCAGCGGCGCATTGAAGGCACTGGCGATGGCCGCCGCTGCACCACAGCCCACAAGCGTGCGCAAATCGGCCCGGCGCAGTTTTAACGCGCGCCCGATGCGGGAGGCAAAACCACTCGAGAGCTGGGTATAGGCGGCTTCCAGACCTACTGATGCACCAAATCCATTGGAAATAAGGTTTTGTCCGACAAGGATAAAACTGTCGGTCAACGACAGATGGCCACCATGCAGCGCATTGGCTTCGATGGGATCGACGATGGGCTTTTTGCGCCAGCGTGCCAGCACCCATATCACGATGCCCATGAGAATGCCGCCAGCGACGGGTGCAATATAAGCAGTGGTGCTGAGTTGCGATGCTGAACTCAATCGCTCGCCATCAGCGAGACCAAACAGCGCCTGATGCATCCATTGTGAAATACCGGCAATGGCCGCGACTGCCAGTGCGGAGATGATACCAATGATTGCGCCCGCGATGACCAGTCCGATTTCGCTACCACGCACAAGCGCGCGCATGCGGAAGGGCACAAACAAAACCCGCAAATACCGGTTATGACGCAGCTCGTTGATATTCATGGTCCGCACATCAAGAAAAGCAAATCAGTTTCGATACGATCATAGGCAAAAACGAATAACCAAGCCTTAGTGATCGCACCAAATTTCGTTCGTGAACTGCAATTTGTTGACGGCATTAATAAGGCTGGAAGAAAACTCTCAAAATTTGATGGTTGCCAAAAGTGCCAGAAACCCGGGCTTTTTGTGCAAAATTAAGAAAAGGTTTACGATTTCAATCACTTGGCGTTAACCGCATATTTACCCTGTTCAGTAACCATAAGGACAAGTTTTTAGCGTTCACAGGTAATCGAGTATCCCATGTCCCTAGTACGTCTTGCACATGAGTTGCCTATTGAGGCCCCACGTACCGCCTGGCTCGACTCTATCATCAAGGGTGATTGCGTTGCCGCTTTGGAGCGTCTTCCTGATCATTCGGTGGACGTCATTTTTGCTGATCCTCCATACAATCTCCAGCTCGGCGGCGATCTGCATCGCCCGGACCAGACCATGGTCAATGCTGTTGATGATCATTGGGACCAGTTCGACAGTTTTCAGGCCTATGATGCGTTTACCCGTGCATGGCTGATGGCTTGCCGCCGTGTGCTGAAGCCAAATGGCACGATCTGGGTCATCGGCTCTTATCACAATATTTTCCGCGTCGGCTCACAGCTTCAGGATATTGGCTTCTGGCTGCTCAATGACGTGATCTGGCGCAAGACCAACCCGATGCCAAACTTCCGTGGCCGTCGTTTCCAGAACGCGCATGAAACGCTGATCTGGGCTTCGCGTGACGAAAAGGGCAAAGGCTACACCTTCAATTATGACGCCATGAAAGCGGCGAACGACGATGTTCAGATGCGCTCTGACTGGTTGTTCCCTATCTGCACTGGCTCTGAACGCCTGAAAGACGAGAACGGCGACAAGGTGCATCCGACACAGAAGCCGGAAGCTTTGCTCGCACGCATTCTGATGTCGTCGAGTAAGCCGGGCGATGTCATCCTTGATCCGTTCTTCGGCTCAGGCACGACGGGCGCTGTTGCAAAGCGTCTTGGACGTCATTTTGTCGGTATTGAGCGTGAGCAGTCTTATATTGATGCTGCAACCGCACGTATCGCTTCGGTTGAGCCACTCGGCAAGGCTGAATTGACTGTGATGACCGGCAAGCGCGCAGAACCACGCGTCGCTTTCACCTCAATCATTGAATCAGGCCTCCTGCGTCCGGGTACTGTTCTGTCAGATGCACGTCGTCGCCATGCAGCGATTATCCGTGCAGACGGAACTTTGGCTGCCAATGGCGAAGCTGGTTCCATCCATCGCATTGGTGCGAAAGTGCAGGGCTTTGATGCGTGTAACGGCTGGACTTTCTGGCACTATGAAGAAGCAGGCGTGTTGAAGCCTATCGATGATCTGCGCAAGGTCATCCGCGATGAAATGGCAGCAGCGGGCGGCTAACTTTTTTAGAGATTACTATCGGACGACCTCCAACAAAGTCTGATGAAAAGACCCTCGAAACACTTTGTTTCGAGGGTCTTTTTCTTGGGGCCTATTGGTCTAGAAAGATAGGCCTAGGCGTTTCAAATCGTCGGCTAGTTTTGCTGCGCCGGTGAAATGCACGGCCTGCCAGCCCGCAGCTTTTGCACCTTCAACATTGGCTACGCTGTCATCTATGAACAGCGTCGCCGCCGGATCGAGATCAAAGCTTGCGACATGATGCTCATATATTTCGCGGTCTGGTTTCAGCATGCGAATGTCGCCAGAAACTGTCACACCACGGCTTTCGGTGAGGAACGGAAAGCGTGCCTGTGCTTCGCGCAGCGTATCAGATGCAAAATTTGTCAGCATCGTTACGTCATTGCTCTGCGCAATCAGGCCGCGCAAGATTACAACGCTGTCTTCATAAGCATGAGGAACCATCAGGTTCCAGTTCTGCCGGAATGTTTTGATGTGTTCACTGCGCTCAGGATGTTCATTGATCAGCAGGGCTTCAGCATCCTGCCAGCTGCGTCCACGATCTTGCTCGATATTCCATGCGCTGGTGCAGATGTTGTCGAGAAACCACTGACGTTCCTGTGCATCCGGGATTGTTTCCAGATAAGCGAGTTCTGGATCGTAATGCAGGAGCACTCTGCCAATATCGAAAACAACGTGCCTGACTGGAGTGGTCAAGGTTTCTTCCTTTCCTTTTTGAATGCTTCTGGAATAGCAGCCGTGATTGCTTTTTTCATGACGGTGGGCAGTGCTTCGCCTTCAAGCTCTGAAGGTGCAGACCACCAGCCGTCCACGTCATTGCGTTTGGCTGTATTGCTGAGCGAATAGACAGACAAGCGCAATTCAAAATGCGTGAAGATATGTGTGATGTTGCCTGCCGCTTGCCAGCTTCCAGGGAAGGGCGCGGCATCGATTGTTGCGTCGCCGTCAATCCGTGCTGTCCATGCGCTGCCGGGAACTTCGGTCATGCCAGCGAGCAAACCTTCGCCTTTACGCTTTCGTAGTAGCACCGATCCATCCTCCGCGATGGCGATAAAAGCAGCCCCGGTTCGCACCGGTTTGAGCGCTTTTGGTGCTTTAACCGGAAATGTTTCCGGATCGTGATGCGCGAGCGCTTCACAATCATCATTGACCGGACAAATGGCACAAGCAGGGCGGCGCGGCGTACAGATGGTGGCGCCCAAATCCATGACGGCCTGCGCAAAATCACCGGGCCGGTCATGTGGCGTCAACTCGCCCATGCGAACACGAATTTCCGCTTTTGCAGCAGGTAGTGGCGTGTCGATAGCATAGAGGCGCGAAATAACGCGCTCAACATTACCGTCTACAACAGCTGCTGGTTCTCCGAACGCTATAGCAGCGATGGCAGCGGATGTGTAATCGCCGATGCCGGGTAATTCTTTCAGCTGAGCTGCGGTTGAGGGGAACTTGCCGTTATAATTTGCCGCAATTAAATCCGCGCATTTCTTGAGGTTACGCGCGCGTGAGTAATAGCCCAAACCAGCCCACGCGCGAAGAATATCGTCTTCACTAGCAGCTGCCATGGAAGCAACATTCGGCCATAGAGCTACGAACTTTTTGAAATAGGATTTGACTGCTTCAACGGTCGTTTGTTGCAGCATGATTTCGGATAACCATACGCGGTAAGGATCGGATGTGATGCCGCGTGCATGTTCCGCCGGTGTCACACGCCACGGCAAAATGCGGTGATGACGGTCGTACCAATTGATAATTGCCTTGCTACGGTCGAATTTAACTGTTTTGAGCATGGATATTGTTTGATCGTTTTTTTAAGGGGCAACTTGTAATTTCTGTATATCCTTAAACTTTTGGGAGTTGATTTGAAATTCAAGTGCTTTTGATATGGCGCTTTATGTTAGATAAGGGTGCTACAAGGCAAATAAATGTTAAAGAAAGATAATTCGTGAGCAACTCGGTTCCTGTCTACGTCATTAATCTGGCGCGTTCCGCGCAGCGATGGGATGATGTTAAGAAGAGTGCCGATCAGTTTGGGATTGAACTGCGACGCGTCGATGCCGTTGAAGGCAAGTTGTTGACGCCGGACGATCTTCATAATTTTGATGCGGCGGGCTTTCGTCGATGTCATGGAAAGATCGCATTGCCGGCGGAAATTGGTTGTTATTTTAGTCATATCAATGCTTTGGAAGCTATCACATTAGCGCCTGAAAATCATGCGGTTATCGTTGAGGATGACGTGAGGTTTTCATCGGATTTTTTGCCGTTTGTTTTAAGCTTATCAAAAATGAGCGGTTGGGATGTGGTTAAACTTGTTAATCATCGAACGGCGGCATTTCGTCAGTTTAGTTTGGTGAACGACCAATATTCAATTGGGCGTTGTCTGCATGGCCCACTGGGTAGTTCTGCCGCTTATCTGGTGAGCCGGGATGGTGCTCGAAAACTGCTGGCTGCAATAAAACCGATGTCTCTGCCATACGATGTTGCGCTGGAGCGTGGCTGGGCAGGGGGCTATGAGTTGTTCGTAACAGGGCAGCCGTTGGTGGAGCTACCCAATGTGGCGCTTTCAACAATTGCAGACAGTCGTGAGACCTACGCTAAGGCACGTTTGCCGATCTATAAAAGGATAAGCACCCTGTTCTTTAGAGCCACTGACTATATCAGGCGAATCGCCTACGGTTTACGCCTGAAGCGATTGGGAGTGGTGGGAGAATGAGTTTTTTAAAGAAGTCGTTTCTGGTCCGGCGAAAAATAGATAGCTTGGCTTTGGCTGCAGCTTCTGCAGCGATGCCAATTCGGTTGGGTCTCGGACCAATCCTGCTTTTTGTTTTTTCTTGCCTTGGTATTTATCTTGTTGCTGGCCGACATAATACAACGAGGCTATTTGCAAAAAAGTTTTATGTTTTTATTCTTCTTTACGCGGCCTGGTCGTTGGGACTTATACTTTATCGTGGGGAGCCTTTTTCTGATAATCGTCAGATCGGTTACACGCTGTTGATAGCAGTTTTCGCGTTCGCAGGCGCTGGTATGGTGCTTATTAGAGACCCGTTGCGATCATACGTCCTTGGCGCGCGAGCCGGTATTATTTTGACGGTATTAGTTGTTATCTATCTCGTATTTACTGAAGGTGGGCGCATTGGCGTTGGCGGCAATCAAGCGGTTTTTGCTTTTGTAGCTGGCGTTGCGGCAATCTCTGCAGCTATTCCCGTTTCCAAAGCACCACGTTATCTGCCAAACGGGCCGCACTGGCTGGTTCTTGGCTTTGCCGCGGTGCTGACCTCTGAAACGCGTGCTGTAATTGTCGTTTTGCCAATATTTGCAGCTATTGAAATCGTACTTTTCTTAAGGAAATATAATCTTAAGCAACAGGGCGCGATTTATGTGGCTCTTGCCGCAGGACTTGCGGCACTTATTATCGTTGGTCCTGTCGGCGATGCCATTTCCAAGCGCTTTGCGGGCATGGTCGAATATTACGATACTGGTGATAGTTCTAAGTGGGAGGATAAAATCTCCGCAGATATTCGTGAAGTGATGTGGCAAAGTGCAGCTGTGATCATTAAACAGCATCCGATCACGGGCGTTGGTTCCTATGGAAAAATGGATATGGTTCGGCAGCAGGCAGGTGAGCAGGCGCCGATGCTTGTGGGTTTCCGACATGTGCACAATACAGTGCTCGATGAACTGCTGAATGACGGTATTGTCGGGCTGTTTTTTATGTTTGCAGCCTTTATCGCGATCTTCATTTATCTATGGCGAACTGCTGATAGCTGGGCTATGCGGCGAGCATTGGTTTATTTCGCTTTTGTATGTGCCAGCTATGGCATGTTGCACAATCCATTGCTGCATGAAGTCACAATTGCATCCGCAATGTTCTTTATAGCTGCATTGAATGCTGCTGCTTCAAGACGTGTTATGGCTCTGCGTCGCGCTGGCCTTACCAACTACATGTGCAGGAAATAATATCTATGAAAGCAATCGTGACTGGTGCCGCTGGCTTCATCGGCTACCATACGGCAGCGCGCCTTCTGGATGAAGGCTGGCAGGTTGTCGGCGTTGATAATCTTAATGATTATTATCAGGTTGACCTCAAAGAAACCCGCCTTTCCAAGCTTAATGCGCGTGACGGTTTCCGCTTTGCACAAGCCGATATTTCTGATGCGGTAGCCTTTAATGCTGCGATTGGCGCTGATCGCGATGCTGATGTGATCGTGCATCTCGCGGCACAGGCAGGCGTTCGCTATTCGATCGAAAATCCTGCCGCCTATGTATCCGCAAATGTCATGGGGCAGGTGAGCGTTTTTGAAACGGCGCTGAAGCTCGAAAAGCGTCCGCCGGTTGTTTATGCCAGCTCATCGTCTGTTTATGGCGCGAACGAAAAAATCCCGTTTTCGGAAAGCGATGCGGTTGATCATCCTGTCTCGGTTTATGCTGCTACCAAGAGGTCAGGCGAACTTCTGGCGGTTTCTTACAAGCACGTGCATTGCCTGCATTCGACAGGCTTACGCTTCTTCACAGTCTATGGTCCGTTTGGTCGCCCCGATATGGCGCCGTGGTTGTTTACGTCAGCAGTTCTCAAAGGCGAACAGATCCGCGTTTTTAACAATGGTGAAATGCAGCGCGACTTCACATTTGTAGACGATATCGTAAGTGGCGTTTTGGGGGCGGTTAAGCGGATATTGGAAAAGCCAGAAGATACGGCTCCGGTCTATAACCTCGGCAATAATCGCCCTGTCATGCTCAATGATTTCATTGCGGCGATAGAAAAAGCATGTGGCAAGCAAGCCATTCGCAAGCTTGAACCGATGCCCGCTGCTGATGTTCCTCGCACCTATGCCGATATAACATTGGCCGTGCGCGACCTCGGTTTCAGCCCTAAGACCACGCTGGATGAAGGTATTCCTTTGTTTGTTGAGTGGTTTCGCGGCTATAATGGAACGCGATGAACGAACGCAAACCAAAACGAGGCTTTCGCCCGCTGGCTGATATGACATCTGGTCTGATGGACCCGATGTTGCAAAAACGTGCGGGTATCAGCCTTTCACTGTTGCAATCGTGGGAAGATATCGTCGGCCCGGCAATAGGTAGCTCTTCGCGGCCCTTGCGTATTCTTTGGCCACGGCGTTTGAGCGATGATGATCCTTTTAGTCCAGCGACATTGATTATTGCATGCGAGGGCTTTGCTGCTTTGCAAATCCAGCATGAAACTGGCGAAATCATCAGCCGTGTGAACGGATTTCTGGGGTTTTCCGCGATTGGGCGTATCAAGATAGAGCAGAAGCCGCCTGCGCTTGATTTCAGACGCAAACCAAAACGTTTTGCGCCTTTGGCACCGTCTGAAGAGCGACGCATTGATAAAGCGACGGACGGTATTGAGGATGATGCGCTAAGAGCAGCACTGGCTCGACTAGGCAAAAACATACTCGCTGAAAAGCGCACGACAAAGAAGTAGCATAATTTGCCATAAATTTGATTTAAGGCTGTTGTTGAACTTCATTTGATCGCGCGAGGGCTGGTGATTGCCAGCGCACCACTTTAAATTGTCTTTAAAAGTTAACATTGAAACAGGACTGGATGATTCGATGCCTGCATCGCTTAACCGCAGACATGTTATTTCTCTTGCTGGCGCAGCCGCCGCAGGCCTCGCCTTTGCTGGTAAAGCAAGCGCGCAGGCACGCAGTGCTGAAGCGTCAGTCGATGCTGCTAAGGTCGCTGAAGCCGGCAAGGTGAAGGACATGGTTTATGGCAAGGCCGATGCGCCTGTGACCATCGTCGAATATGCTTCGTTGACTTGCTCGCATTGCGCGGATTTCGCGATCAATACATTGCCGACGATCAAAGAAAAATACATCGACACTGGCAAAGCGAAGCTGATCTTCCGCGAATTCCCATTCGATCCACGTGCAACCGCTGCTTTCATGCTGGCTCGTTGTGCGCCGGAAGACCGTTATTTCCCGATGGTTGAAGTGTTCTTCAAGCAGCAGCAGCAATGGGCCGGTGCAGCCGACGGCGAAGCAGCACTGCTTCAGATCGCGAAACTTGCAGGTTTTACACAGGAGTCGTTCAAGGCTTGCTTGACGAACCAGCAGGTTCTCGATGATGTGAGGGGAACCATGGAACGCGGATCGACAGAATTTGGTGTGAACGCCACGCCAACTTTCTTCATCAACGGTCAGAAATACGCTGGAGCCCTTTCGGTTGACGAGATGTCGGCAATCATTGACAAGCTGCTCTAAGCCGCCTTTCGGCATGAAAAGCGGACGCTTTGTTGCGTCCGCTTTTTGCGTTTCTGAGGGAGGCGCTTCCTGATGCGTTTCTCCAAATTGCGCCTTGTTGGGTTTAAGTCCTTTGTTGAACCGATGGAGTTCGTCATTGAGGGCGGGCTGACGGGTGTTGTCGGGCCAAATGGTTGCGGCAAGTCCAATCTCGTTGAAGCGCTGCGCTGGGTGATGGGTGAAAACTCATACAAGAACATGCGCGCCTCCGGCATGGACGATGTAATCTTCTCCGGTTCTGCCACGCGCCCTGCGCGCAACACGGCGGAAGTTACGCTTTTCCTTGATAATTCTGATCGCACGGCACCCGCTGCCTATAATGATCAGGATGAATTGCAGGTTTCGCGTCGTATTGAGCGCGAAGCAGGATCTGTCTATCGCATCAACGGCAAAGAAGCGCGCGCCAAGGATGTGCAGCTGCTGTTTGCGGATCAATCGACGGGGGCTCGCTCGCCATCGATGGTGGGGCAGGGCCGCATTGGTGAACTCATTCAGGCCAAGCCGCAGGCAAGGCGCGCATTGCTCGAAGAGGCAGCCGGGATTTCCGGTCTTCATACGCGCCGACACGAAGCGGAATTGCGGCTGCGTGCAGCCGAAGGCAATCTCGAGCGCCTTGAAGATGTGGTGGGTGAACTTGGCAGCCAGATTGAAAGCCTGAAACGTCAGGCGCGTCAGGCAAATCGCTTCAAGGCTTTGTCGGCGGATATGCGGCGCGCAGAGGCATCGTTGTTACATTTACGCTGGTCGCAGGCAAAAGCGCAGGAAAGCGAAGCGCAAAGCACACTTTCTCAAGCTACATCCGTCGTTGGTGACATGGCGCAGGCGCAGATGAATGCGGCGCGTGAGCAGGGCATTGGCGCACATAAATTGCCTGAACTGCGTGAGGTAGAGGCCAAAGCCGCTGCCGCCTTGCAGCGCCTTTCGATTGCTCGCACGCAGCTTGACGAAGAAGATGGCCGCATTCGTGTCCGTCGTGCGGAGCTGATAAAGCGGCTTGAGCAACTCACGTCAGATATTGCGCGTGAAGAGCAGATGGTGCGTGAAAACGCTGATATTCTGGAACGACTGCACGAGGAAGAGCAGGAACTGATTGCTTCTAACGAAGCATCTGGTGAGCGCGATGAAGAATTGCGTGCGATCTTTGAGGAATCGGAAATCCGTTTGCAGGACAGCGAAAATGCGCTTGCTCGAGTGACAGCGGAACGCGCAGAGGCTACCGCTGAGCGCACACAGATCGAGCGCGCTTTGCAGGAAACGCAAAGTCGTCGTAACCGTTTGGCAAGCCAGATGGAGACAATCGAGCGCGATATTGCGGCGGTTGCTGAACAGATCGGCGGATTGTTTGATCCTGCTGAAAAACGCGTAGCGGTTGAAGCTGCAACGGATGCGCTGGCAGCCTCTGAAGATATGGTCATTGCAGCTGAAGAATTGGTCGGTTCTGCGCGTGAGCAGGAAACGGCAAGCCGTCAGCCGCTCAATGAAGCGCGCACTGAACTTAACCGCATTGAGACCGAAGCGCAGACGCTGGCACGCATTCTGAACGCGGGTGAAACGGGTCAGTTTCCGCCAGTTGTTGAAGAGTTACAGGTCGAAAAAGGCTATGAAGTTGCCCTTGGTGCAGCATTAGGTGAAGACCTAGATGCGGCAAGCGATACCAATGCGCCAGTTTTCTGGGCCTATAATCCGGCAATAGAAAATGACCCGGCTTTGCCAGAAGGCAGTGTGCCGCTCGATCGTTTGGTGGACGGCCCGCAGCAATTGCGCCGCAGACTTGCACAGGTGGGTGTGGTCGCCGATCAGGATGGTCAGAGGTTGCAGGCTATGCTCCGGCCCGGTCAGCGGTTGGTTAGCAAGGCTGGTGCGTTGTGGCGCTGGGACGGTTATACAGCAAGTGCTGACGCGCCAACACCTGCTGCGCAGCGGCTTGCCCAGAAGAACCGCTTGGCGGAACTTGAGCAGGAGGCAGTGAATGCCAGCGCACGAGTTCAGTCTGCGGAGCAAGCTGTGCAGCGCTTTGAAGTGGCTGTGCATGACGCTGTTGAGCAGGAACGGGTGGCACGCGATGCATGGCGCGCTAACCAGCGCAGGCTTGATGAAGCGCGTGAAGCGCTGGCAGCCGTTGAACGCGCTGCTGGGCAACTGGCAACCAAACGTGCTGGTCTCGAAGAGGCCAGGTCCCGCCTTGAAGAAAATCTTGAAGAAGCACAGGTTCGTGTTGTTGAGGCGGAAGACCGGCTCAATGAAATGCAGGATCTGCAATCGATCTCGGAGCGGCATACGGCGCTGAGTGCAGAAGTGCAGTCGGATCGTGGAAGGCTTGCAGAAGCACGTGCGGCCTATGAAGGACAGCGACGTGAAGCGGACAATCGCGCACGCCGTCTGGCGATGATCGGGCTTGAGCGTCGCAACTGGGCGTCGCGCGCAGAAAATGCTGAGCAGCAGATTGCGGCTCTGAATGATCGTCGTGCGGAAACAGCCGATGAAGCGGAAGCGCTTGCCGAAGCACCTGAAGAGATTGAAGGTCGCCGCCGGGCATTGCTTAATGAGCTTTCGGAGGCAGATGAGCGCCGCAAACACGCTGCCGATATTCTGGCGCAGGCGGAAGCTGCACAGGCAGAACTCGACAAGGCTGCAACGCTTGCCATTCAGCATCTTGCGACCAGCCGTGAACAGCGCGCACGTGCGGAAGAGCGTCTGACCGCTGCCGAAGAACGCCGCAAGGATACGGAAGCTCGCATTGCCGATGCACTGAACTGTGCGCCGCATGAAGCCATCCGTCACACGGGTTTAAAGCCTGATGACCGTATGCCTGATCCCGATCAGCTCGAACGCCAGCTTGACCGCTTGCGTATAGAGCGCGAGCGTTTGGGTGCGGTCAACCTGCGTGCAGAAGAGGAAAGCCAGGAATTATCTTCACGCCTTGAGGCGATTATCTCTGAGCGTGAAGATGTCATTGAAGCGATCAAGAAACTGCGTCAGGCGATCCAGAGCCTTAACCGTGAGGGGCGTGAACGCTTGCTGGCCGCTTTTGATGTGGTGAATGCGCAGTTCCAGCGCCTGTTCACGCATCTTTTTGGTGGCGGTACTGCGGAATTGCAGTTGATTGAAAGCGATGATCCGCTGGATGCTGGTCTTGAAATTCTCGCGCGTCCGCCCGGCAAAAAGCCTCAGACCATGACGCTGCTTTCAGGCGGCGAACAGGCTCTGACTGCTATGGCGCTGATTTTCGCCGTGTTCCTGACCAATCCGGCACCGATCTGCGTGCTGGACGAAGTGGATGCACCGCTCGACGATCATAATGTCGAGCGCTATTGCAATCTTATGGATGAGATGGCGGCTTCAACCGAAACACGTTTTGTGGTCATCACGCATAATCCAATTACAATGGCACGTATGAGCCGCCTGTTCGGTGTGACCATGGGCGAGCAGGGCGTGAGCCAACTTGTCTCGGTAGATCTTCAGACCGCAGAGCAATTGCGCGAAGCGGTCTGATCCTAACTGCTAAGTTAGCTTATTATTCCTCATCGTCGCTTTCGTCTTCGTCATCATCGGCTTCAATGATTTGCCAGATGAACTCATGAAGACGTTCTTCAATGCTTGCTCTGGAAGCACCGGATGCTTCCATGTCGCGCTTGATTTTGAAGAACTTATCCTTGTCGGATTGCGACAGGTATTTAGCGGCGGATTCAAGGGATGACAGAGATGTTGACATGGGTGTTGATACTGTCTTGTTGGTTTTAATACTAGAGTGGATCAACGCGCTCTATACGTCACGTTCATTTTTGCGCCCGTGAATGCATGATCTGCGAGCTTGCCCGGTTCCAGATCATTGAGGCCAATTGGCATTGGTTTGTCGAAATGCAAATCCAGTGTGAAGAAGCCGTTCGGATGCGGCATATCCTGAACAAAGCGCAGCAGAGCTTTTCGGGAAGACGCATCAATCTGATTGTCCGGCATCGCTCCGACAGATTTGCTCACAATGTCACGCAGACGCGCAATATCGACTTCCGGGTCACTCTCACCAGTCTCCGTTGGTAAGGCGGCGTAATTGGCAAGAAGGGGCAAAGCGAGGCTTTCCCATAATCCCTGATTATCGAGGCGTATGCGCAAATGGGAGAGTGTGGCGCTTGGATTGGCAGTGAGGCTTCCAACAGTTGAATCAATCGGCAGGTTGATCTCGGCAGACACAGAGGCCTTGCCCATCTTGGTGCTGTTAATTTCTGCATTCTGAATGTGCAGATAACCGCTTTTCGGGTCGAAGCGATAGGAAGCGCTGAAATCGATTGGCCATTGCTGAATTGAGGTGATGTAGTCCGTTACTTTGCTGCCACTTTGTATCGTCATACGCATGCCATCAACGGCGATGCGTCCCCATTGCGGGACGGTTTTGTTCAGGTCAGGTGCGTCAGAAAGATAGTCCTGAAAGTGATCAACCTCCAGAATGGCTCTTTCGATCGTCCAGCCCATCAGCTGCATAGTGTGATAAATGCTGTTCGAAACAACGCAACCATCGGGAATATCTCTGACGGCATAATCCATGCTCGGCGTGAGAAGGCTCATTCCTTTGAGAAACTCTTCACATTGGCTGAGTGGCACATTTTCAGGTGCTGGCGCTTCTGTTCGGGCAAAAGCAGGGGTTACAGCGAGGGAAAGCAGAACAGTTGGAAGAATGAAGCGCATGTCACCAAATTTTATTTTCAATTCATAAGATGCGCCGCATCATTTACATATGATAGCTGCTGTCAACCAACGATCATGATGTTGTTAGTTCTCGCTCCAGACGGCAAGCTCATTGCCGGCAGGGTCAGTGAAGTGAAAACGACGCCCACCAGGAAACGCAAAAATCGGTTTCACAATTGTTCCACCCGCTTCGGTGACGGCCTTCAGCGTCTCCTCAAGTTGTGCAGAATAGAGCACAGGTAACGGCTTGCGTGTCGCTTCCGGGTCTGCATCAAAGCCACCGTCCAGACCTTCTGCAAAGGCGGAATAGGTAGGGCCATAATCAACGAAAGACCAGCCGAACGCACGCGCATAGAAACTTTTGGCACTATCCAGCGAACCATTGCCCGCGGGCATTTCAAGATAATCGAGTTTGCCGGTGATACGCATAGTCAACTCCATATGTTCTATATTTGTTCTTATTTTTGCCGCAAGACGCATTGAGAGTCAATCCTTTGCTTCAGCTTTAAAGTCGTCTAATCGATTCTATTACGAGCCTTTGTCTTTTTTGATTGGCAGACAGTGACTTGATCGCTTAAGCACGAAGAGAGTTTCTGCAAGCCTGTGGAAAACCACAGCTTTGCGGACCGTTACCTGCGCATGGGAGGCCAGAATGGCAAAGTGGGTGTACGCATTTGGTGATGGCAGGGCAGAGGGTGCTGCGAGTGATCGCGACCTTCTCGGCGGCAAAGGGGCAAACCTGGCTGAAATGAGCAGCCTTGGCCTGCCTGTGCCGCCCGGTTTTACAATCACCACAGAACTGTGCACCTCCTATTACGACAATGAGCGCACTTATCCCGCTGAACTGGACCAGCAGGTGCAGACGGCTCTTGATCAGGTAGCGAAGCTAACCGGACGTGTGTTTGGTAGTGCGGAAAAGCCGTTGCTTGTTTCGGTTCGTTCGGGTGCGCGGGCATCCATGCCGGGCATGATGGATACGGTTCTGAACTTAGGCCTCAATGATGAAACCGTGCAAGCGATTGCGCATGAGGCAGGCGACGAACGCTTTGCCTATGACAGCTATCGCCGGTTTATTCAGATGTATTCGGATGTCGTGTTGGGTGTTGATCATGGCTTCTTTGAAGAAATTCTTGAAGATAAGAAGGCTGATCTGGGAGTCGAAGTTGATACGGCTCTGAGTGCGGATGACTGGAAAGATGTGATCGCGCTTTATAAGGAAAAGGTCGAGGAAGAACTGGGCCTGCCTTTCCCACAAGACCCGCGCGAACAGCTTTGGGGGGCGATCAGCGCCGTGTTCTCAAGCTGGATGAATGCTCGCGCGATTACCTATCGCCGTCTGCACAATATCCCGGCTCAATGGGGCACGGCGGTCAATGTGCAGGCCATGGTATTTGGCAATATGGGCGAAACCTCTGCCACAGGCGTTGCCTTTACGCGTAATCCTTCGACTGGCGAAAAAAAGCTCTATGGCGAGTTTCTGGTCAATGCGCAGGGCGAAGATGTGGTTGCAGGTATCCGCACCCCGCAAAACATCACCGAAGAAGCGCGCATTGCTGCCGGTTCTGACAAGCCTTCGCTTGAAAAGGTCATGCCGGAAGCTTTTGCTGAATTTCTGAAAGTGGCAGACCGGCTTGAGCAGCATTACCGCGATATGCAGGATCTGGAATTCACCATCGAGCGTGGCAAGCTCTGGATGCTGCAAACCCGTTCGGGCAAGCGCACTGCCAAAGCAGCGCTCAAAATGGCGGTTGAAATGGCTGCCGAAGGGTTAATTACACAAGAAGAAGCTGTGCTGCGCATTGATCCGGCAGCGCTGGATCAGCTTTTGCATCCGACCATTGATCCGCGTGCCGAGCGCATTGTCATAGGCCAAGGCTTACCCGCTTCTCCAGGCGCTGCGACAGGCGAAATCGTGTTCTCATCGGAAGATGCCGAGCAAGCAAAGGCTGAAGGGCGCAATGTCATTCTGGTGCGTGTCGAAACAAGCCCGGAAGACATTCACGGTATGCACGCGGCTGAGGGCATTCTGACCACGCGCGGTGGCATGACCAGCCATGCGGCAGTGGTGGCTCGCGGCATGGGCAAGCCCTGTGTCTCAGGTGCGGGTTCGCTGCGCGTTGATTATCGCAATGGCATCATGCTGGCTGCGGGCCAGACCTTTAAAAAGGGCGATGTGATCACCGTCGATGGCAGCAATGGGCAGGTGCTAAAAGGTAAAGTTGCCATGTTGCAGCCGGAACTTTCAGGTGATTTTGGTCATTTGATGCAATGGGCGGACAAAACCCGCCGCATGAAAGTGCGCGCCAATGCTGAAACGCCAGCGGACGCTCGAACTGCACGTTCGTTTGGCGCGGAAGGCATCGGGCTTTGCCGCACTGAACATATGTTCTTTGAAGGTGAACGCATTATAGCTATGCGCGAGATGATCCTTGCCGATAAGGAAGACGGTCGCCGTGCGGCTTTGGCCAAGCTGCTGCCGATGCAGCGTTCGGACTTTGTCGAGCTGTTTGAGATCATGAAGGGTTTGCCGGTTACAATCCGTTTGCTTGACCCGCCTTTGCATGAGTTCCTGCCGCGAACTGATGAGGAAGTGGCGGAAGTAGCCAGTGCCATGGGCGTCGATGCCGAGAAATTGCGCGAACGTGCCGATAGCCTGCATGAGTTTAACCCGATGCTCGGCCATCGCGGTTGTCGCTTGGCGATTTCCTATCCTGAAATTGCCGAAATGCAGGCGCGCGCGATCTTTGAAGCAGCTGTTGAGGCGGGCAAGAAGACGGGCGAGCATGTGGTGCCGGAAGTTATGGTGCCTCTGGTCGGCCTAAAGGCGGAACTTGATTTCGTCAAAGCGCGTATCGATGCGGTGGCAAAGGAAGTGATCGGCGAGTCCGGCGTTCAGATCGATTATATGGTCGGCACCATGATCGAACTGCCGCGTGCAGCTTTGCGGGCGGCTGAAATTGCGGAAGCTGCGGAGTTCTTTTCGTTTGGCACAAATGATCTTACGCAGACGACATTTGGTATTTCGCGAGACGATGCTGCACCTTTTCTTTCGACCTATCAGAGCCGTGGTGTGATTGAACAGGACCCGTTTGTTTCACTCGATCTCGATGGCGTGGGCGAGTTGATCCAGATTGCTGCCGAGCGTGGACGCAAAACACGCGACAAGCTTAAGCTTGGCATTTGTGGCGAACATGGTGGCGATCCGGCATCGATCAATTTCTGCGAACAAACAGGACTTGACTATGTGTCCTGTTCGCCATTCCGGGTGCCTATTGCACGATTAGCCGCAGCTCAGGCGGCTGTACGCACTAAGTAGATGCCATAATTTGGCTTTGGTTCTGGCGCTGTAGACTGTAAGTCTTATCGCCAGAACTTTTATTTATTGGGGCAACTATGTTTCGTCAGTTGTTAGCGGCGGGGGCCGTACTTATCTGTTTCAGCCACGCAGCCAGTGCTTATGATGCACTGCCGCAGTTGGAAAAGCATCAGAAAATCAGCATTGTTGAGCCGCAACTCCGCATTGCGAAGGGCGGCGCTGAGGCGCCGCAAGTAGCACTGACGCTTGATGCCTGTATGGGAAAGACGGATCGTCGTATTCTTGATGTGCTGGTGCAAAACCGTATTCCAGCGACAATTTTTGTCACTGCGCGCTGGTTGAAGCAGAATGCCGAAGCCTTTGCGGTGATGAAGGTGCATCCCGATCTGTTTGATATCGAGAACCATGGCAATATGCATGTGCCAGCCATTACCAATGTGCCCACGATGTATAACATCAAAACGGCAGGGTCGCTGGACGCTGTTCGTTCCGAGATCAATGGTGGTGCCGATGCTATCACCAAGTCAGGCGCCTCAAAGCCGCAATGGTATCGCGATGCAACAGCGCGTTATTCGACCGATGCCGTGAAACTGGCGGAAAGCATGGGCTATAAAATCGGCGGCTATTCGCTCAATGGCGATCAGGGTGCGTCACTGTTGGCACCCGTCGTTGCAAAGCGCATTGCTGCTGCGCGTGATGGTGATGTCATCATTTCGCACATCAACCAGCCATCACGGTCGGCGGGTGAGGGGGTGGCCAAAGGCATTCTTGCACTTCAGGCAAAGGGTATGAAATTTGTAAAGCTGCGCGATGTTGAGACGATCATGGAGCTTAATCCGGTGCCTGCACATAATTTGCACGCAGTAGCTCCTGTTAAAATTACAAAGCCAAAGACCGACGATTGATATTGTCAGCCGCCGTTTGTCGTCTTGCCGTTCGGTGTCAGGCTTTTCATAACATCTGCATAATTGCGACCAAGACTGACAAATAAAGCATTTTCGCCAGTGGGTTGAGCCACAGAAAGTGTAGTTCCGTCGTGGCCTAATGTCACAAATACAACTTGATCGTGCGGTTGCCCGGCAATGGCAATCGCACCAATGCGCTGCGCCTGAGTGGTATCCAGTGCCGGCATGTTGAAGAGAACTTCGCCGCCCACGCGCTCCGCAGCCTTGGCGAGGGCCGTGTCAAATCCTTCGATAAAAACGTCGATGGCCCCAAGCGCAAATTCAAGCTCAACAGCCTCAAGCGTCATCACATCCTGATCCGCGTCGGCAGCGATTGTTGTGGCTGGCATATGACCATTATGCAGGGTACGATCCATGTCGTCCTCTCCGACGAATCCGAAAAAAGCCCCATATACGCGATCATGCCTTCCGTTAGAAGTTGCTGCAATAGCTTTTATATTGATTTAACTCTATTTTTGCCGCTTAATTTTGGTAACTGGCTAAATTTACATGTTGAGCGGGCCAAAACGTGAAAAGGCTGAAGCGTCCGTTGCGAAGCTGTGGGGATCCGTGAGCCAGAATTCTTGTCCTGTGAAACACAATTGGATAATTCTTTCAGAGGCATTTTCGCATCGTTGAGAGAGTTTTGCGCTGGTGTATTAGGAAGGCTGCCTCATCTCTTATACGATATGTTTCACTCGTATTGGTTAATAACCATTCGGTTAACGCCAAAAGAAATATAATTCGATATTTTGACAGCTTTTCTTTATATATAATTTAATATATTATTATAATATTATTTTTTAACTATGTATAATATTTTGTATTTTATAATAAATTTTAAATTATACTGGAATGTATATTATTTATCTCATACAATTTATTTGTTTTGTATTTTACTTATCGTAAATATAGCGATTGACCATAATGGGGGTGATATGAAGGACGAAATCTTTTTATCTACAAACATTATTGGTTCGACTGAATGTATTAATTTTGTTTGTGATATAGACGATCAAAATTATAATATTCAAGATAATATGACGGACCTGAATAAAGAAGATATCAACAGCATTAAATATAACGATTGTTACGTGATTTTTATAATTACATCGGGAAAATTATGTTTAGATAAAAATAAAGACAATGTTATGGCTCGCCCAGGTGATATTGTTATTATGGATGGGACGCACGTTATTTCCAGAAAAATAGATAATAACAATTTCCTAACCACAGTCGTGCCCAAATATGAATTGGAAAAGCGTGTCAATTGGCAGAGTCTGCATGGCACAATATTAAAGGCTCAGGCACCAACGACTGGATTGTTGTTTAACTATATTAAGGGAATGGCAGACGTGAGCCGTCGACTTAATGTGGCCGAAAACAATGTTGCCAGAGAGGCAATGATATTGCTTCTGGCATCAAGTATCAAAGATGCTTTGTGCGGCATAACGTCAAGTATATCAAGCAATAGTACAGTAAGAAGTAGAGTTTTGGCTCTTATCGATGAAAACTTCACCAACCCACAGTTTCGGGCTGGTTCTATATTAGAGCATTTCCATGTTTCCCGCTCTCATATTTATAGAGCCTTTGAGTCAGAAGGTGGGCTCGCCAAAATTATTCGGGAAAAGCGTGTAAAACTTGCTCATCAACTTCTTGTCGAGACGAGAGGAAAGCAGCTTTCACTTAAAGAAATCGCTTTTCATTGCGGTTTTCAGGATACAAGCCAATTTACTCAAGCATTCAAAAAAAAGCATGGTACGACGCCAAGCAAAGCACGTGCAGGAAAAGGCGCATCTAAGAAGTGCTATACAAGCGCTGCGGAGGATTTTGTGTCTTAAGCAGTTTCATTGAAACATAGTTCGATGTGACCGGGTAGCGTTTGTGCGTTTATTTTGAAGCGCATCCTGAAAAGTATGAAGCGGTTTTTGGAAAAGAGGTGCGTTAAAATAAAGGTTTAGAGCAGCGATCTGATTCAATAAGATCGAGATGCGATCTAACCTGTACCTTCCCGGATATGGTCTGCAATCAAACAATTAAATAGGTTGGTAAAACCACCTTTACCTATCAAAAGATATTTCAAATAATCATGGCACCTGTACGAAAGCTGCGCCATGTACTGCCATCTGAGTAAGCCATTTGTGCGCCACCACTCGCATTGCTGACAAATATTATCGAACCCACGCCATTCTGAATGGCTGATGGCATTCCCAAAACCGGATAGGATGCTGGACGTATAGGTCCGTCAACATGCAGCTTGGTTGATGGCGAAAAGGAACCCACAGACATATTTCCGGTTGCTCGGTCAATTCGCATCGCCACACGCCAATTGCCGATATCATCACCAACCTTAATGCTGAAATTATCGTCTCCGTTAAGTCCAATCTCAGTGTGTCCCGTCCAGCCAGACTGAAACAACAGACTGGCAGTGTCAGCTGATGCGTTTTTATTAATTTTCATCTGATGACCGGCACCAGCATTGTTAAAAAGACTTGCTTGCGAAGAGATTGATAAACGGTTGATGGCATCAGCCGTTGCCTGAATGCCGAGCATGGAAAGTGACAGATTTTCGGGGGGAGCACCGGCAGTACTTTCCCAACTTGTGCCATTAAATACAAACAAGCTGCTTTCATCCTCAATATAAGCGAGCCAGCCTTTTGCTACTGTAATGAATGACCACCCACCATCAACAAAAAAGGCGATCATGCCGACCTTGTTGGCCCAAGTACCTGTTGCAGGGGCGGCAACAATATAGCGATCACCTTGTGCAGGCGTGACAGGCGCAGCAGTCTGCGTTCGTGACTGCACACTCAGATGAACAACGGCGTCGAGCAGCCGTATCGCCTCGTTGTGTGTGACATGCTTCTGCGCCTGACTTGGCATGATATAGGGCAGTTTGAGATTTGGGGTCTGATCCATAAAAAAGCTCCTCGCAGTGATAATGCGAAGAGATTAATCGCTCTCAGGCAGACGGGGATAAGTCAGCTCCCACGATATGTCGAATATGACCAGGGGCTAACCAGCAACGGAACATGATAATTGCCGTCTTCATCTGCAATTGAAAAACGGATCGGGATCAGGTCAAGGAATGGTGGATGGGCCACGTCTGAACCGTTCGCCTCAAAATACTCAGCGACATGGAAGTGCAGCTCATAAGTCCCTTCCTGCATTTCGCTTCCACTCAGCAAAAGCGCATCGGTGCGGCCATCCAGATTGGTCACAGTGCGCTTTATCAACTCCGTCTTTCCCAAAGTACCCAGCCGATAAAGTTCAAGCCTCATCGCAGCCGCGGGCTTGCCATGTGCAGTATCGAGAACATGTGTGGATAGCTTGCCCATGGTGAACCTCAGATTTTCGTTGCAGGAGCCGGAATAGTCTCAATCCGATATGTGACATCGGCGAAGAAATATTCCTCCAGATTATCCTCTTTGCCTGCGCGGTCCACAATCAGAAAATCTGACGTCTCTTCCAGCGATACAAGCGGATGATGCCATACATTGCGCCAGTAGTTCACACCCTGATCGCCGCGCGCAAGAAATGCCCGTGGCTTTGCTGGCTTTCCATTGTTATCCTCTGCCACCACGACCAGAAAAGGTCTACCATGCAGTGGGACAAAAGCTTGCGAACCATAAGGATGGCGTTCCAGCATTGTAATATCAATCGGTGCCTTAAAAGACTGGCCCCGGAAAATATTGATCAGAACGCGTGCTTCAGAGCCTGTCGCTTCAACACGGGCAAGGTCGTGAAAGCGCTCAGTTGTGCCATTATTAATAAGGCGCAGCTCAGCGCCTTCCTTCTCTATCACATCGCCAAAAGACGCAAAGCCGGCTTTCGTAAGCGGTTCAACCTCAAGCACTTCAAACTTCACGCAATCCTCCCGGCACACTTGATGCATCAGAAATAACAAAGCTTTACGGGCCGCACATTGTCAATCGCGAAGCAGTTTCAACAAAGATACGAAAAAAGGCCGGGTCACTTTCCCGGCCTTTTAAATGCACTGATTGCTTAGATTTATCGACGTTTGAAAAGCGCGCTCACAGCCGGAACACCGCAAGCGGCCAATGCGAGCTTAACCAGATCACCGACAATGAAAACGCCGAAGCCGAAAGCAATGCCTTTTTCAAGACCGAACAAATACGCCATCCAGCCTGCGCCCATGACAAGCACTACGGCCTCGGCAAGCAACATCATGCCGCCAAGCTTAAGAGGATTGCGTGCAAGCCCCTTATCGGCAGCGCGGCCAATCATCCATGCAGCTACGAGATAGGAAAGCAAATAGCCGCCGGTCGGGCCAACCATATAAGCAAGGCCGATGCCTTTCTCAGGCGTGCCGGTAAACACTGGCATACCAAGTGCGCCTTCAAGCAGGTAAAGCGCTACAGTTGCCACAGCAAGACGAGACCCATAAACCGCAGAAATCGCGAAGAGCGCGAAGGTCTGCATCGTCACATTAACGTAAAGAAGATCGACCTTGATGTTGGCCGAAATCGTCAGGATCGCCGTGCCGATCAGCGCGAGCGAGACAAAGTAGAAAGCGCGCGTCAGTTGACGCGTCGGCAGGTAGTGGGCCGCGAGCGATGCGGTGGCGACTTTTGCCCGTGATCTGTTCTGCATATTCGTCTCACTCCTTCGACTGGATATTTCCGGCCACAAGCCAGATAATCCATTTGAAACCTGACACTATAAACTTTAATCCGTTTGAACAATAAAACCAAAGAACAATGATTTTTCAATGGGGATTATTCAATGGCACTCGATTTCAACGGCAGCTTTCTGCCTGAATATGGAACTCCGGTTGCCCTGAGTAAAGACCTATTGCGCTTGACCGTTAACAATCCGAGCGCTTTTACCTTTCATGGTACGAACAGCTATATTGTCGGTACCGATACGCTTGCCATCATTGATCCGGGCCCGGAAGACGAAGCACATTTTCTGGCACTTCTTGCAGCAATCGCGGGTCGTCCGGTCAGCCATATTTTCGTGAGCCACACCCATCGCGATCACTCGCCGCTTGCAAAGCGACTCAAACACGAGACCGGCGCGCTTGTTGTCGCCGAAGGTCCGCACCGCCCCTCTCGCCCTTATTACAGTGGCGAAGTGAATATGCTGGAAGCCAGTGCGGATACGGATTTTGTGCCCGACATAGCGCTTAAAGATGGCGCTAAAATCGATGGCGATGGCTGGACCCTGCGTGGCATACACACACCCGGGCATGCCGCTAACCACATGGCTTTTGGCCTTGAGGGAACCGGAGTTCTGTTTTCCGCAGATCACGTTATGGCATGGGCAACATCGATAGTCGCACCGCCCGATGGATCGATGAGCGATTATATGACCTCGCTTGAAAAGCTGCTGGAGCGCGATGACAGCATATATCTGCCCGGCCATGGCGGCGCTGTCACGAAACCGGCATCCTTCGTGCGTGGCTTGCGCGCGCATCGCAAAATGCGCGAACGGGCGATATTAGAGCGAATTGTTCAGGGTGATCGGAGCATTCACGATATGGTCAAAGCCATTTATCGCGATACAGACCCACGGCTGCATGGAGCTGCCGCACTTTCTGTTCTCGCTCATCTGGAAGATCTGGTCAGTCGCGGAGAGATTATCACTGATGGCTATGCATCACTCAACAGCATTTATCAGCCACGCTGATCACTGCACATCAGCGGGTGCCTTGTTCACTTCACCCTCAAGAGCAGACAAGAAGCTAGTAATAAAGGCAGCATTTAAACTCATATCGCGCTCGCCGTAATGCGAAACCGAGCGCATATCGACATAAGTCGTTTCACCTTCATCAAGCAAGCGGATGACGACATCACTTTTTAAGCCAATAATTGGGCTATGAGCAACTGCAGCAAAACGCGTTACATTCTGCTCCATTAAAGGCGTGTCACGGCTTATCTGCGTCCAACCGAAGGCTTTGATTGTGTTTACCACGCCCTGAGCCACGCGATCAGGTGCAGCCTCATAACGGCGCCCAATTACTTCAGGATAGGCTGACATCTGCGCCAACATATCGCTCTGCACATTGTCAGTTAACATATTCATATGCGGCAGGCGGGCAGGCATCGTCGATGGAAACTGTGGCGGCGTTTCAAAATCGGTTGTCAGGTCATACAGTGGTGGCGACCCATACCATTGACTGCCAACAAAGCAGAGCGGCATCAGAACTAAAAGCGAAAAAACGCTTCCCCAGAACGATCGCGCCCCGCCTTTGTCACCATTCACCCAGAGATTACGCAAGCCTTTTGCCGCACAGAGCAATGAGGAAATCGCAAAAGCACCGCCAAGCCCTGCAATGAGAACAAATTCCGGTGTTTCAATTTTGCCAAACCTGTGCAGAAGAAAACCGAGCGCGGACAGAACAGCTGCAAATAAGCCAAATCTTAACGCCCATATTGCAGAAAGCGACTCTCGGCGCTGGTAGCGAAGTTTCCGCATGCGGGTCCCTAACTGCGTTTGGCTTATGTCCATGCATAACAGAGACTGGCTGAGTATAAAACAAAAGTCCGATGAGTTGTTATCATCGGACTGTTATATTTCTCAGTTGCTTTTAATACGGGCTGTCGACCTTGCCCATTTCGACATAGACAGTTTTGATCTGGCTATAGTGGGTTAGGGCAGCGATGCCGTTTTCACGACCAATACCCGACTGCTTGTAGCCACCAAATGGCACTTCAACGGGCGTTAGATTATAAGCATTGATCCAGCAGGTGCCCGCCCTGATCTGGTTTATAACACGATGTCCGCGGGCAATGTCGGCGGTGAAAACACCCGCCGCCAAGCCAAACTCGGTATCATTGGCGCGCGCAATCACTTCGTCCTCGTCTGAGAATTCGAGAATGCTCATCACAGGGCCGAAAATTTCTTCGCGCGCGATTGTCATGTTGTCAGTGACATTGGTGAAGATGGTAGGCTCGATAAAGCAACCCTTATCAAAGCCCTGAAGCTTTGGAATACCACCGCCGCATGCGAGTGTTGCGCCTTCGGCTTTGCCTTTTTCGATATAAGACAGAACCTTGTCTCGCTGTGCAGCATTAATAAGCGGGCCCATCTGCGTTGCTTCATCCAGCGGGTCGCCGATACGGATTTTACGTGTGCGCTCAATCAGGCGCTCAACAAATGTCTCACGCACATTCTTATGAACGAAGACGCGCGTACCATTCGAGCAGACCTGACCCGTCGAATAGAAATTGCCAAGCATCGCGCCACCAATAGCGCTATCGAGATCAGCGTCGTCAAAGACGATGATTGGCGATTTGCCACCCAGTTCCATCGTGACGTGCTTAAGGTGCTCACCCGCTTGCGACATGATCCGCTTGCCTGTTGGCACCGAACCTGTGAGTGAAACCTTTGCGGTCAGACGATGATTAACGAGCGCTGCACCCACATCGCCAAAGCCTTGAACGACGTTGAATAGCCCATCTGGAAGGCCTGCTTCCTTATAGGCTTCTGCCAGCGTGAGCGCTGAAAGCGGCGTATTTTCAGATGGCTTGAAGATAAAAGCATTACCCATGGCAAGTGCCGGGGCGGATTTCCATGCCGCTATCTGGATCGGGTAATTCCATGCGCCAATACCAACGCAAATGCCGAGCGCTTCCCGGCGCGTATAGGCGAACGAGCCGCCGAGCTCTACGAATTCGCCATTGAAACCGGAAATGATGCCGCCGAAGAATTCAAGCGCATCGGCAGCGGATGCGGCATCTGCGACGAGCGTTTCCTGTAGCGCCTTGCCTGTATCAAGCGTTTCAAGCTTGGAGAGTTTCTTGTTCTTTTCGCGCAGGATTTCGGCGGTACGGCGCAGAATGCGGCCGCGCTCCACTGGTTTGAGTGCTGCCCATTCGCCTTGTGCTTTCAGTGCTGCTGCATAAGCGGCTTCGATAACGTCAGGCGTTGCAGAATATAGCTTGGCGATTTCTTCGCCCGTTGCCGGATAGATAACGGGAAGCGGTTTGCCAGCCTTGTCTTCCACGAATGCGCCGCCGATGAAGTGCGAGGCTTTTGGTTGTACTTTCATCTTATTTTCCTCGAAATTTGTTAGCGGTCAGATATTTCCCAACGCGGATTAATCCATGGTTCCTGATTGGATCGCGCCAGCGGCGTGCGACCCAGAATATGATCAGAAGCTTTTTCGCCGGTCATGATTGATGGGCCATTGAGGTTGCCATTGGTTATACGTGGGAAGATTGACGAATCCGCGACACGCAATCCATCAACGCCAATAACACGACATTCCGGGTCAACAACCGCCATTGGGTCGTCAACTGAACCCATTTTACAGGTTCCGCAAGGGTGGAACGCACTTTCGACATGCTCGCGAAGGAAGTTGTCGATCTCGTCATCCGACTGCACTTTTGCGCCGGGCTGAATTTCCGCGCCACGATAGGCGGCGAATGCATCTTGCCCGAAGATTTCGCGCGTCAGCCGCACGCAATGACGGAAATCTGACCAGTCATCCTCATGCGACATATAATTAAACTTTATGACAGGCTTTTCGCGCGGATTGGCCGAGCGAAGCGTAACACTGCCGCGGGACTTTGAGCGCATCGGTCCGACATGGGCCTGAAAGCCATGCGATTGTGCTGCCGCCTTGCCGTCATAGCGAATTGCAACTGGCAGGAAATGATACTGAATATCTGGATATTCCACACCTGCTTTTGAACGCACGAATGCTGCCGATTCAAAATGGTTGGTCGCGCCATCGCCGGTTTTGAAGAACAGCCATTCCGCACCAATTCTGGCTTTCGAGAACAGGTTGAGCTTGGAATAAAGCGTAATCGGTTGCGTGCATTCCTGCTGGATATAAACTTCCAGATGGTCTTGCAGGTTTTGGCCCACACCCGGGCGGTCGGCCACGACCTCAATGCCGTGCTCTTTAAGCTGCGCAGCAGGGCCAATGCCTGAAAGCATAAGCAGCTTTGGCGAATTGATTGACGATGCGGCAATGATCACTTCGCGACGTGCGCGGATGGTGGAGAAACTGCGGCCCGCTTCGATTTCAACGCCGACCGCGCGCTTGCCTTCCATGACGATCTTACGTGCCAAACCTTTGACGAGCTTCACATTGGGGCGCTTGAGGGCTGGTTTCAGATAGGCATTGGCGGCGGACCAGCGACGTCCATTATGGATCGTCTGCTCCATCGGGCCGAAGCCTTCCTGCTTCTCGCCATTATAATCGTCAGTGAATTCAAAACCTGCCTGATGCCCGGCATCGACAAAAGCCTTGAATAGCGGATTGTCGCGACGACCGCGCTGTACATGCAGCGGACCATTGGTGCCGCGCCAGCCTTCTTGTCCGCCATGCGCATTTTCCATCCGCTTGAAGTAGGGCAACACATCGGCATAGGACCAGCCGCGCGCGCCACTCTCCGACCAGTGGTCATAATCGCGCGCATGGCCGCGCACATAGACCATGCCGTTGATGGATGACGAACCGCCGACCACCTTGCCGCGTGGCGTGACCAGACTGCGCCCGCCAATATGCGGCTCAGGTTCGGTCGAAAAGCCCCAGTCATAGGTTTCCATATTCATGGGGAAGGAGAGGGCGGCAGGCATCTGGATCAGCGGGCCGATGTCCGGGCCACCATACTCGATGACAATCACCGAATGTCGGCCATCCTCCGACAGCCGATAGGCCATGGCAGAACCGGCGGAGCCGGAGCCAATGATAACGAAATCTGCTTCCATGCTCATGGCTCCACCGAAAGCTGAACCGCGATATAATCTTCAACAAGCGCAATTGCGGAGGCCGCATTGGGCGCATCAGCGCCAAGGGCGTGACGGATATAAAGTCCGTCGATCATTGCGCCTGCGCCCTCGGCAATACGGCTTGCCCGTTCGTGGGTGGTGAGTTGCTGAAGTGCGAAAACCAAATTGGAATGCAGGCGGCGCGCATAGACCCGCAAAAGCCGACGCGTATCTTCGGACTGCTGCGCATGGACGTAAAAGGTCAGCCAGGCGGCGATGGTTTCCTGCGCAAACTGAGAGGCAGAAAAATTCACGGCAATAATCGCAGCAATCCGCTCGCGTGGCGTTTCGGTGCGCTTGATCGCTTCGTGTAGATCGTGACCCAGTTCACGCAGCAAGTGGCGCATGGTGGCAAGAATAAGCTTGTCCTTGCCGCCAAAATAATGATGCGCAAGCGCAGGCGATACACCAGCTTCATGGGCGATCTGCGCAACTGTGACATCAAGCGAACCGCGCTGGCCGATTGTTCTGATCGTCGCATCGATGAGCTCGCGCCGCCGCTGAGGCTCCATCCCGATTTTGGGCATAATCGTTATCCGCGTTGAGGTTATTGACTTCAATTTTATCTTTGATTGACTGATCAATCAATAAAAAATCTAAAGGCATTTGAAACGCGGATTGAGGCTTTCGTGGAGTAGCTTCAAACTTGTGGGCTTGCGGGGAATGACTGCTCTGCATACATTCAGAGCATGAGCAGAGCTTTCACAAAAGAACAGGACGACGCGCCAACCGATCTCGGTGAGCGTCCGATTAGTCCGCATCGCAATCTCGTCACGCCGAACGGTTTGAAGATGATTGACGACGAGTTCGCACGGCTTCACCGCGAACTGGCTGAGGCCAATGTCGCGGGCGAACGTTCCGCCATCGCACGTCTTTCGCGTGATCTGCGCTATTGGACATCGCGTCGCGAAACCGCCGAACTATCAGTACCTGAACCGGACAGCGATGTGGTGCGGTTTGGGATGACTGTAGAGCTTGAAAACCTCGATGAAGGCGACACCCGCACCTGGACTATCGTTGGCGAAGATGAAGCCAATCCATCGGAGGGCAAAATCTCCCATATGGCTCCGGTTGCCATCATGCTTTTTGGCAAGCCAGCGGGTGACGTGCTGAAAATCAATGGCAAAGATTGGGAGATCGTGTCGCTGTCGGTGTGAGCTACAACCACCCTTTTCGGCGGAAATAGAACAGCGGCAACAGGGCCGAGGCAACCATCAGGCCAAGCGCCATCGGATAGCCCCATGGCGAGTTGAGTTCGGGCATGAATGAGAAGTTCATGCCATAGATAGATGCGACCAAAGTTGGAGGCATGAAGCCCACTGCTGCGACTGAGAAGATCTTGATAATCGCGTTTTGCTCAACGGAAATGAGACCCACGATCGTATCAAGCAGGAATGTGACCTTGTTGGAGAGAAAATCCACATAGGCGACGAGTGACTGCGCATCGCGTTCCAGTGATTTGATCCATGAGCGCGTGTCTTTTTTGGTCGCTACAGGGCTGTTGATTGCGGACAGATAAACCAGCATGCGACTGACACCGGCAAGACTTTCCCGCATGCGCGATAAAAACGTACCTTGGCCACCGATCTGCGTGAGAATGTGCCGGAAATCCTCGGTTGTCATGGGGCGTGCTTTTGGCTGGCGGCGATAGATCGAGTGCGATGCCGCATCAATCTTTCCAGCAACGCCTTCAAGAATATCGGCAAGACGGTTGGTCGTGGCTTCGGTGATGCCAAGCATGATTGAAAGGCCGGAGCATTTGGCGGGGATTAGTCCATTGCCGGGCTTTGTTGCGCGCGTGATATAAATGCTGACCGATTTCGGATTGGCATAACGCACGGTTACGAGACGCTGGCCATGGATGATAAAGGTTACGGGTGCAAGTTCCCGATGGTCGAGATCAACCGCATGAAGAATTGGCACAGTCAGATATTGCGCACCGTTTTCCATATAAAAACGGCTGGATTCCTCAATTTCCGTCATGTCCTCGCGGGTCGGGATCGAAATCCCAGTCCATGCTTCGACGATGTGATCTTCATTGACGCCGGGTGCAAGCAGGTCAATCCAGATAACATTTTCAGGCAAAGGCGTGCCCGGTTCAACCTCGACGCGTTCGAGATGATCTCCGTTCAGGCAGTAAAGATTGATCATGCGGCACCCAGTTTTGAAGTCTGAAAGTTCAGCTGCCACATTGCGTTAAAATTGTTAACGGAATGAGGCAAACGGCTTCATTTGGTCAATTATCACACCGTTTAAGCTATTGCTCCATGCGTACGATGTAGTACATCGCTGTTTCTTGATGTGATTGAATGAAAGGTGTTGGCGATATGAGCCACACAAATCCTGCGGCCGATGTCGCTCTGGTCGATGCTGAAATCGACAGCGTGCCGCAGCCACCTTTGCCGCCGAAACAAAGCAAAGCTCTGCGTATTCTGTTAGGTCTGAGCCTTGTGTTGATTGCTGCCAATCTGCGCCCGGTGTTTTCCAGTGTATCTGTGCTTTTGCCTGAAATCATTGAAGCGACTGGCATGTCGGGTGTTGCTGCGGGTATCCTGACAACGCTCCCTGTTGTATGTCTTGGCGTTTTTGCACCCTTTGCGCCGCGTCTTGCACAGCGTTTTGGTGCGGAAAAAGTGCTGCTGTTTGTGCTGATTGTTTTGACGATTGGCACAGCGATCCGCGGCATCGGCAATTCAGCATCTCTTTATATTGGTGCCACGCTTGCTGGTGCGGCTATCGCCACCGGCAATGTTTTGCTTCCGGGCGTCGTCAAACGTGACTTCCCCAAAACCGCAGCGATAATGACCGGCCTTTATACAATGGCGCTGTGTGGTGGTGCGGCGGCGGCAGCTGGTTTCACCATTCCAATTGAGCACATGCTGGGCGGGTCATGGAATTTGGCACTGGCTTTCTGGGCACTGCCGGCGGCGCTTGTCCTGGCGCTGTGGTTGCCACAAGCTTTGCGGGCAAGACACAATGTTGTGCATTCTGGCTTCAAAGTTATCGGCTTATGGAAAGACAAGCTTGCATGGCAGGTGACGTTCTTCATGGGACTGCAATCCTCCATGGCCTATATTGTCTTTGGTTGGCTCGCACCGATTTTGCGTGAGCAGGGGCTGAGCGGAACGGCGGCAGGCGGGCTGGTTTCGTTTTCGATCATGGTGCAGGTCGTAACCTGCCTTGCAATCCCTTCGATTGCTGTCCGGCAGAAGAGCCAGAGCCTGCTCAATGTTGTGCTTTGCTTGAGCGCAGCACTTCCATTGATGGGTTTTCTCTATCTGCCGCAATGGAGCTTTTGGCTGCTGGCAATTATTCAGGGCTTTGGTCAGGGTGGGCTCATCGCTGCTGCGATGATGGTCATCGTGCTGCGTTCGCCCGATTCGCATACGGCTGCGCATTTGTCGGGCATGGCGCAATGTATCGGCTACACGCTGGCGTCGATTGGGCCGCTGGTGGTTGGCTTAATCCACAGTGCGACGGGCAGCTTTGCAGCCTGCGGCATATTCTTTGCGGTGCTTGGAATAGGCGCTGCCATCAATGGCTGGGGCGCTGGTCGATCAAAACATGTCGGCGTAAAAGTCGTGCAAGGTTAAAAAAAAGCCCCGGTTTTCCGGGGCTTTTGTTTATCGTCAAAACTTAGATGAACTGGCCGAGGCCGGGGATCGATCCCACAACAGCATCAACTGGTTCTACGCCAGCTTTTTCCTTGGCGAAACGTATGGTTTCTTTGGCAACACCGGAAATCTCACCCATGCCAAGTCCTGCGCTCATGAGCTGCGAGCCAAGGCCCATTACGCCGCCCATCAAACCGGAGAGAAAACCGCCGCCTTTAACCTGCGAAATCGCTTCTTCCGCACCCGGAAAAGCTGCCAGCAGCTGCTGAACCTTATCGGCTGGGCCTTCCTTTTGCAGAAACGCCAAAATCATACCGACGGCCTTTTCTGCCGTTGCTGCATCAATGCCAACATTGGAGGTTATGCGCGCGATCAGTTCTTCCATGAGACTCTCCCGAAATATCTTACGTTTACGTAATATGCATTGTCGCGAACGCTTTGCAAGTATTCCTGAGCTAAAATCTGCGGAATTTGTCTTCAACAAAAGCTGGAAATTAAGTCTGGATACGGAATTTAGCGTTATCGTTGTTGCGCGACGGTGCTGCTGGTATATCGTATTGTAAGCAAACCTTTTACGGAGCGACATGGCTGATGACCGCCGATGATGCAATTTTTCTTGGTGCAAGCCGCAAACCTGATGATTCCTATCAGCAGCCAGAATATCTCGCTCTGAAATATGGCAACAGGCATGGCCTTGTCACTGGTGCGACGGGCACGGGTAAGACAGTTACTTTGCAAGTTTTGGCTGAGAGCTTTTCTGCCGCGGGTGTTCCGGTTTTTTGTGCAGATATTAAGAGCGATCTTTCCGGCATTGCCGCGCCCGGCGTGGCGAACGAAAATCTCACAAAACGCGCTGAAGAAGTTGAACTTAATCCTTATGAGCTGCGTGCTTCGCCTGTTATCTTTTGGGATATTTTCGGCGAAAAGGGACATCCTGTTCGCGCGACCATTTCAGAAATGGGGCCGCTGCTGCTCTCGCGCCTGATGAGCCTGACTGATGCGCAGGAAGGTGTGCTTAACGTTGCATTCCGTCTTGCGGATGAAGAAGGCTTGCTTTTGCTGGACCTGAAGGACTTGCAGGCCATTCTTGCAGAAATGGCTGAGCGCTCGGCTGAGCTTTCTGCGAAATACGGCAACGTCAACAAGGCTTCCGTCGGTGCTATTCAGCGCTCGCTGCTGGTTCTGGATCAGCAGGGTGGAACCAAGTTCTTTGGTGAGCCAGCATTGCGTATTTCTGATCTGATGCGCACGACGACCGATGGTCGTGGTGTGATCAGTGTGCTTGCAGCTGACAAGCTGATGATGAGCCCGCGTCTTTATTCGACATTCCTGCTGTGGCTGATGTCGGAGCTATTTGAGGAACTGCCCGAAGTTGGCGACCCGGATAAGCCGCGTCTGGTCTTCTTCTTTGATGAAGCGCATTTGCTGTTTGATGAAGCGCCAAAGGCGCTTGTTGATCGTGTGGAGCAGGTGGTTCGCCTGATCCGTTCGAAAGGCGTTGGCGTTTATTTCGTCACACAGAACCCGCTTGATGTGCCAGAATCGGTATTGGCGCAGCTTGGCAATCGCGTTCAGCACGCGCTTCGCGCATACACGCCACGTGAAACCAATGCCGTGAAGACAGCTGCCGATACGTTCCGCCCAAATCCTGATTTCAAAACCTATGAGGCGATCACCAATCTTTCGACAGGTGAGGCGCTGGTTTCGACTTTGCAGGCGAAGGGCGTTCCATCCATGGTGCAGCGCACGTTAATCCGTCCACCAGCGTCACAAATTGGGCCGCTGTCACCAGAAGCACGTGCGCGAATCATGGCAGTAAGCCCTGTGGCCGGTCAGTATGATCAGGCTGTTGATCGGGATTCAGCTTTTGAAATGCTGGCTAGAAAAGCGCAGGCTTCAGCTGACGCACAGCAGAAAACCAAAGCGGATGAACCCAGTGAGGGGGGCGGACTTTTTGGTGAGATTATGGGAACCGCATTCGGAACAGGTCGCCGTTCGGGTCGTCAGACGGTGGCTGAAACGGCGATGAAATCAGTCGTGCGCTCCGTGAGTACATCATTGGGGCGCGCATTGGTGCGTGGCATTCTTGGTAGCTTCAAGCGCTGATAGATAGCGTTTGTAAGATAGAAAAAGCCCCGGATTTCCGGGGCTTTTTTATTTCCATCGCTAATTGCCGATTACATAACCAGAATAGGTGATTTTGGCGGAACGCGATTGTAAAGATCCATGATGTCTTGATTGAGCATACGGACGCAGCCTGATGAAACTGCCTTGCCGATTGACCACCATTCCGGGTTGCCGTGGATACGATAGATTGTGTCTTTGCCATCTTTGAAGATGTAAAGTGCGCGTGCGCCAAGCGGGTTTTTGAGGCCCGGACCCATGCCGCCGTTACGCGAGCTATATGGTTCAAGTTCTGGCTGACGGGCAACCATCTCATCCGGTGGTGTCCAACGTGGCCATTCGCGCTTGTACTGAATGACTGCGCGGCCTGACCATGCAAAGCCATCGCGGCCAATGCCGACGCCATAACGCATTGCCTGACCATTACCGAGTACCAGATAAAGGAAACGATTAGTTGTATCGACAACGATCGTGCCTGGCATTTCGCCGGTCGGATCCTGCACGACCTGTCGCAGATAGCGCTTGTCCATCTTCTGGATCGGAATAGCAGGGAGCTGATAGCCGTTGTCTTCAACAGCCGCATACATGGATGCCCAACTTCCATAGGAAGAGTCGACATTGCCTTGTGGCGTTCTGTTGATAGGGTTGCCATTGGCGTCAACATCAACGATTGGAACATTCTGCCCCAACTGAGCACAGCCTGCGAGGCCGGCCGCCGCTGTTACTGTCATGGCCGTTAAAAAGGAACGGCGGGTAAGGGTCGTTTGCATATGAAAACCAGATTGGTGACGGGAGGGGTGTTAGATACAACAGTTAGGGTTAATGAAGTGCGACCATTCGTTGTAATAGTCGCGAATTCCGCAGTGATAACGAGTTTGAATGCATTTAGTTGCTGGCAAAACGCCCGATAAATGTGGTCTTCCCCCGTTTATAATAAGGCCTAAACGTGGCTTATTGGCCGCAAGGCCGCATGTGTTGCCGTTGCGACACAATTTTGCCGGTAACTGTGGGTTGTTCATCGCGCCGCATATTCAAGTTTTAGTGATACTTAATCCAGTAACTGCAGATTCGGGAGAATGAGCGTAGGCGGATACTGCTTATATTCATCGGGTTGATTGGAGCGGTTGATCCACACGGCACGCATACCGAATCGCGCAGCGCCCGCAACATCCCATCGGTTGGATGACTGGAATGAGATTGCCGATGGATAAAGCCGCCACTGCATCGTGATCAGTTCATAGACCGAAGGCGATGTTTTATAGCGCTTTACGCTATCAGCAGAGATGACATCATCAAGCAGCACATCCAGCGCTGAGGATTTGACGGCAGCCTCCAGCATTTTGGGTGAACCGTTGGAGAGAATAGCCAATCGCGCGCCTCGGCTTTTCAGGCTTTTCAAGGCGGCCGGCACTTCCGGGTAGCAATCGAGCTTCCAATAAGCTTCCAGTAGATCGCTGCGCAGTGCTTTATTTACCGACGGGTAACGCGCAAAGGCGAAATCCAGCGCGTCTTCTGTAAGTTTCCAGAAGTCGCGATATTCGCCCATCAGACTGAGAGTCCATGAATATTCGAGTTGTTTTGTACGCCAAAGCAAAGAAAACGCAGCGCCATCCGGCCCCGCTTTATCCTCATGTCTGCGCACAGCGGAATGCACATCAAACAATGTGCCATACGCGTCGAAAACATAAGAACTATGGGGCAACGATTTTCTCCGTTCGTGCATCAATCTCAAAAAAAGTAAAGTGAACCCTATCCTTATGCAATTTCAATAAAAATTCATTGATTTGGTGGGTGAATTTAAAAAATGCGCCATTGCCGCATGCGACGTTGCGGCCTATGTAGATTGCGCACGCAAGTTTTAGGGCATGTGTTCGCACTGCCCATGGTCAGCTGCTCAAGGTAAGCTGAAAGACACAAGAGGAGAGTTCCGATGGCCTTTGAACTGCCCGCCCTTCCGTACGATTATGACGCACTTGCTCCGTTCATGTCGCGCGAAACGCTCGAATTCCACCACGACAAGCACCATCAGGCTTATGTTACCAATGGTAACAAGTTGCTCGAAGGTTCAGGTCTTGAAGGCAAGAGCCTTGAAGAAATCGTCAAGGAAAGCTTTGGCAAGAACCAGGCACTCTTCAACAATGCCGGTCAGCATTACAACCATCTCCATTTCTGGAACTGGATGAAGAAAGACGGCGGCGGCAAGAAGCTGCCAGGCAAGCTTGAAAAGGCTGTTGAGTCCGATCTCGGCGGTTACGACAAGTTCCGCGAAGACTTCATCGCAGCTGGCGCTGGTCAGTTCGGTTCGGGTTGGGCATGGCTGTCGGTTAAGAACGGCAAGCTCGAAATCTCGAAGACCGCAAACGGTGAAAGCCCGCTCGTTCATGGCGCAACGCCAATTCTCGGCGTCGACGTGTGGGAACACTCCTACTACATCGATTACCGCAATGCGCGTCCTAAGTACCTCGAAGCTTTCGTTGATAGCCTCGTGAACTGGGATTACGTGCTCGAGCTTTATGAAAAGGCATAATTGCCATTTCATCGTGATCTGCAAGAACCCCGCGAAAGCGGGGTTTTTCTTTGCGGTAAGTCCAGAGCTCATCCCGCAAAGTGGTAAACACTTATGCATTCGAGCCAGCCAGTTTAACTTGAGTTAAAACATGATTATAAATATCATGATAAATATCATTTGATTTTAAAAATGTGATTCCAGTGAAATTAAACAATAGTATTTAATTCAAGTTTTTCACAATATCGTGTAATATTTGTAATACTCCCTATAAATTCGGCATATTACTTTTGATTTTTGGGATTTTCTGTCGATTTGGTTGCGCCAGGACGAATTGTATCGGATATTTTACCCAATATAGGTGTTGCTCGATTTTAGACGTGGAGGATTACATGCGTTCCTTTTTTCTCACTGTGAGTTCGGTTGCTTTGTTGGTCGCCGGTGTGGCGCATGCTGACGTGATTGCTGATCGTCAGGCCATCATGAAGGACATGGGGCGCTCAGTCGGGCAACTCGCGCCAATGGTGAAGGGTGAGAAGCCTTTTGATGCGGCAGCGGCTCTCGCGGCGCTGGAAAAGATTGATGCTGACGCGAAGAAGTTTGACGTCGACACTTTGTTCCCTGCAGGTTCCGATCAGGGCGACACTGAAGCTTCGGCAAAGATTTGGGCCAATAAGGAAGATTTCGTCAAACACGTCGAAAAGTTCCGCACGGATGCCGCAGCAGCTGTCGCTGCAAAGCCTGCAGACCTCGATGCGCTGAAGCCAGTTTTCCAGCAGGTCGCTGCCAATTGCGGCTCGTGCCATCAGGTCTATCGTGAAAAGAAGAACTGATTAGCAACGTCATGGTCCGAAAACTCACATATGTCGCTGGTGCCGTCGTTATCCTTGGGGCTGCTGCTTTCTGGGTGCTAACAACGCCTCAAACCGCTGATCAGTCGGTGATTGCATCTTTGCAGCCGGGTGATGCAGCGAATGGCGAGCAGATTTTCTGGGCTGGTGGCTGCGCATCGTGCCATGCCGCCCCGGGTGCGACGGGCGATGCGCGTAAAGTTCTCGCTGGCGGACATGAACTGGCATCAGATTTTGGCACATTCATTGCGCCCAATATCTCGCCATCAGAGCAGGGTATTGGTAACTGGACCCTACACGACTTCGCCAATGCAATGCTGGAAGGAACAGGGCGGGCAGGAGAGCATCTCTATCCGTCTTTTCCATACACATCCTACGCTAAGATGAAGCCGCAGGACGTGGCCGATCTGTTCGTCTACATGAAAACGCTGCCAGAATCGGACAATGTCGCGGCGTCGCATAAGCTTGGTTTTCCATTCAATGTTCGCCGTGGACTCGGGCTTTGGAAACAGCTTTATCTTTCTGATAAGCCCGTAGTCGAAATGGCCAATGCGTCTGATCAGGTGAAGCGCGGTCAATATCTCACCGAAGCGCTGGGCCATTGTGCAGAGTGCCACACACCCCGCAATGCTATTGGTGGGCTGGATACAAAGCAATGGATGGCAGGGGCGCTTTCGGCTGAAACTGGTAGCGATGGTCGCAAAGGTATTGTGCCCAATATCACCTCAGGTGAGGGCGGTATTGGTGACTGGAGCGCAAACGACATCGCCTACGCGCTGCAAAGCGGTTTTACGCCAGATTTTGATTCACTCGGCGGTTCAATGACCGATGTTGTGACCAACATGGCGCAGATAAGCGATGCGGATCGGGAGGCAATTGCAGCCTATCTCAAGGCGATCCCGGCGCATAAAAACGGCTATCCTTCCAGTCGCTGATTAGCGTTTGGTGCAGCGAACGACAGTCGGCAGTCCGGCATTGGTGTATTTGCTTTGCATTGTATAGAGCCAACCTTTGCATTCAGACATGGTCTGAAAACAGCGGAAGCGATCAACAGGCACCAATCCATCACTGTTGACGAATGGAGAGTCGTCCACACCGCTGAATTGGCCAACAATAACGCCACTGCCGCGCGGGGGCGTGTTGCAGCGCTGTCCCGCATATTCACTGACATTTTTGCGAACCTGTGCCTGCGCAAGTGTTGCAGGCACTAACAAAGGAAAAGCAATAAGAGCGGTTAAAAGTGCACGATGCATGATCTGATCTCCGCGTCCGTTCATTTAAATAATATAAGCCCAATAAAAACTCCCGGCAAATAAATTGCCGGGAGCTCTATAAATATAACTCTATTATGCTTTGCCGACTGCTTTCAGCGCAAAAGCATAGGTGTATGCCACTTCTTCTAACCGGGAAAACCGACCCGATGCACCGGCATGGCCAGCATCCATATTGATGCGGAAAAGCACCGGATGATCGTCGGTTTTCAGTTCACGCAGCTTGGCAACCCACTTGGCAGGTTCCCAATAGGTAACGCGAGGATCTGTCAAACCGGCAACCGCGAGAATGCGCGGATAGGCTTGAGCCGTTACATTATCGTAAGGCGAGTAAGCCGCGATCGTGCGATAATCGGCCTCAGAGGCGATAGGATTGCCCCATTCCGGCCATTCGGGTGGTGTGAGAGGCAGAGTGTCATCGAGCATCGTATTAAGAACATCGACAAATGGTACTTCAGCGATGATGCCGCCAAAGGCTTCCGGTGCCAGATTAGCAACTGCGCCCATCAGCATGCCGCCAGCGGAACCGCCATGAGCAACAATACGATCATGGCTGGTGAAGCCCTCGCTAACGAGGTGCTTTGCTGCCGCTATGAAATCCGTAAATGTGTTGGTCTTTTTCTCACGCTTGCCGTTTTCATACCAGGCAAAGCCTTTTTCCTTGCCGCCGCGAATATGCGCAATCGCATAGATAAAACCACGATCAACAAGCGAAAGCCGCGATGTGCTGAAGCTTGCAGGCATGCTCATACCATAGGAACCGTAACCATAAAGCAGGCACGGTGCCGATCCATCGAGCTTCGTGTCTTTGTGATAGATCAGCGATACGGGCACCAGTTCACCATCTTTGGCAGGTGCAAGAACACGACGCGTGACATAATCTGAAATGTTATGGCCGGAAGGAACTTCCTGTGTTTTGAGCAACGTGCGTTCGCGCGTGTTCATATTGTAATCGAAAAGCTGCTCAGGCGTGGTCATCGAAGAATAGGAGAAGCGGATCACATCAGTATCGTATTCCGCGCTTCCATGCAGACCCAGCGAATAGGCCTCTTCATCAAAAGCAATGGCGTGTTCTTCACCGGTCTTGCGGTCGCGGATCACGATACGCGGCAGGCCGTTATCGCGTTCCATCCAGACGAGGTGGTTTTTATAAGCGCCATGCGACAGGATCAGGCGTCCGGGAACATGGGCGACAAGTTCTTCCCATTTTTCCGGCTGCGGTGCGGATGCAGGTGCGCGCATGATCTTGAAATCTTTGGCGCCATCGATATTCGTCAGAATGAAAAATTCATCACCACCTGGTGCAATATCGTATTCGACACCTGTTTTACGCGCCATAATGAGCTGCGGTTTTGCTGCAGGATCATTTGCGGGCAGCAACCAGGATTCGGACGTTTCATGGTCGTGAATGTCTATGAAGATGAAATCATCGAGTGGAGAGCCGCTGATTCCAACAAAGAAGCCAGGGTCTTTTTCTTCAAAGATCAGCTTATCCTGCGACTGATCGGTTCCGATCAGATGATAGAAGACTTTGGACGGGCGGTGGTTTTCATCAAGCAAAGTATAGAAAAAGCCTTTGCTGTTTGCGTCCCAGCTGCCGCCGCCATTGGTATCCGTAAGGACATCTTCGAGATCCGACATTTTTTCGAGATCGCGAACTCTGAGTTTGTAAAATTCAGATCCCTTGTCGTCATAGCCCCAGATCAAACGGTTATGATCGGGTGAGTGATCGGCGGATGCGAGACGGAAATAGGCTTTATCTTCAGCCTCTTTATCGCCGTCGAGAAGGATTGTTTCCGTGCCGCCATCGCGCGGTGTGCGGATGAAATATGGCTGCTCGCCCCCGGTCCGGTAGGACATGCCGTAAGCATATGGACCATCCTTCGACGGAACTGACGAGTCGTCTTCCTTAATGCGTCCGCGCATCTCGGCGAAAAGCTGCTTCTGAAGTGCGTCTGTGTCCTGCATCAAGGCCGTCTGATAGGCGTTTTCAGCATTCAGATGCTCGCGAATTTCAGGTGCCAAAACAGAAGGATCTTTGAATACTTCCTGCCAGTTATCAGCACGCAGCCATGCATAATCATCGGTGCGGGTAATGGCGTGGCGCGTATCACTTGCTGGATGCTTTGGTGCTTTGGGCGGGGTTGGAAAATTTTTATCGTGTAGCATGCAATATCCGTTAAAAAGCGAACGAAATCAGTCTGAACCGTTAAACCGGTCCAGACTGTCAAAAACAACAATTAATCCTGATCGAAGATCAGTGCGTTACCATTCATGCAGTAACGCAGACCTGTTGGTGGCGGACCATCGGGAAACACATGTCCCAGATGTGCGTCACAATCCGAACAGCGAATTTCTGTGCGGTTCATGCCATAGGAATGATCTTCTACTGCGAAAACTGCATCCGGTTCAATTGGCTGGTAAAAGCTAGGCCAACCTGTTCCAGACTCGTACTTCGTTTCCGACTTATAAAGCGGCTTATCGCAGCACACGCAGCGATAAATTCCATGGAGTGAACTATCAAAGTTCGGGCTGGAGAAGGCGCGTTCGGTCCCGTGTTGGCGGGTGATCTGGTACTGAATGGGCGTGAGTTGTTCACGCCACTCTTCATCAGTCTTAACAACTTTAAGATTTCGGGTTTTATTGTCGGAGTTCGACATTTTTCTCTCCTCTGGGTGGAGCATAGCATTTTTGAAGTTTAGAGCATCATGCGAATAGGGCGGAACAAAGATAGAGTGGAATATCGATTAGAACAAAATGCCTGATAGGATTGTTCAACCAAACGGTATCAAAACCCGATCTCCAAAGGATATAGTGCGTATTTGATGTACGCCACTCATTTTTCAGGTAAATCTTCCGTGTAGGCCATCGGATTTCCAAGTTGGTTGGCATATATATTTGATGTCATTGTTGAATCCAGTCTGGTATGAGATTGTTATATTCGAAACCTGCCTTTTTGCTGCCTCAGTCCTTACCCATAATTTTTCGTAGTGAGGTATGGTTGTTTTAGCCAATGTTAAAAAGCTTGCGTAAAAAATGGTTGCTTCTGTTTGTCTTGTAAACTAAGTGAGAACTATAGACGCTTTGTCACTCTCCCCTTAATTTTTCGAATACAGTATGGAGCCAAAATTGGCGCGATCTGCAAAAAATCAAACATTCGACATATCATTTTTGCATATCTGACTGTTTTATTTGTCTGCATAAGAAGAATTTCGTTCTTTTAATGTAATGTGGTTTGACAATTCTATTGCAAATGGCACTATTCATTGTTAATTGCATCGCGGGTTAATGTTGGGCAGGGCCGAAGAATTCGCACAGATCGCACTCAGGTTTTTGAGAGCAATAGTCTGTTTGATATGAAGAACGACCATAAAGGAAAAAAAATGGAAAACCCTGAAGTCTACGACGAGAGCGCAGAATTGCTTCTCAGCCTAACTGCTGATGTTGTTGCCGCTTATGTTGGAAATAATTCTATTCGCGCAAGTGAGCTGCCTCTCCTGATTTCAGAAGTACATGCTGCTTTCAAAAGTCATGTTGTGCGTGAAGAAGCGCCGGTCGTCGTCGAAAAGCCTAAGCCAGCTGTCAATCCTAAGAAGTCCGTTCATGATGATTACATCATTTGCCTGGAAGACGGTAAAAAGTTCAAGTCGCTTAAGCGCCATCTGATGACCCATTACAGCATGACGCCTGAACAATACCGCGAAAAGTGGGATCTTGATCCTAGCTATCCAATGGTCGCTCCAAACTATGCAGCAGCACGTTCGCGTCTTGCAAAGAAGATGGGTTTGGGCCGCAAGCCTAAGGGCGCATAATTAATCCAATTATTGGTTGGATGTCATTTCTATGATAGAATGATAATAGCCCGGCACGTATGTGTCGGGCTTTTTTTGCCCACCTATTGGGTTGAATTATAAAAAACAAGCCGCAGACCTTTTGAATGATCGTGTAACGATTGGTCTGCCGAGTAATCTGTCCAGCGCCTGTTTTAAAGCAATGTGCTTGTTGAGATCATAGCTCCAATGGCCATTGATGCCCTTCAAGCGTTCCCGCTCTATAAGTCGGACTAATCTGCTTTCCGCATGATTTTTCTCGTCTTGCGAGGCACTCAGCAGCTCGTCCATATCAATGCCAGCTAGAATTTGCAGGGCTGCGCGCTGCATTGCCCCCATACGTTCATCGTCCCGCTTTGCAATAAACTCATTACTGGCTTTCCTAAGGGCTAATTCCATTTTCTATCTCTCACAGGTTGCTCAATTTCGACAGATAGAATGGCTCACGTTTTCGAAGTGTGGATAAAATTCCTATTAATGCGAGAAATTAGTGGATACACAATTCGAATAATGCTTCAATAAACTTATCCCCGCTTGCAAAATCCTCATTATAAGAACATATTCCTATAACGACGAGGAAAGATGCATGTCTCTCAAAATCCCGGATATCATCCATACCCGTGCAGAAGCTGTAGAGGCTTTAAAAGTCATCGCGGCGCGACATGGGCGAGCAATAAGTTTGGATCATTCTGGTCCAGCTCTTGGGCGTCGACGTCAGGAAAAGAATGTCGAAATCTGCGAAGCGCTGATCGATTTGTTATCAGCATACTTCGGTGTGAGCGGGTTAGAATTGCGTTCGCCTTTACGGTGCAGAAGAGAGGTTGCACAGGTTCGGCAACTAGGCATGTATCTGGCCCACACCTCTTTCGGTATGGTCATGGGCGAAGTGGCGGCTGGCTTCTCTCGTGAACGCACGACTGTCATGTATGCATGCCATCTCGTTGAAGATCGGCGAGATGACCCGGATTACGATGCGGTGGTTTCCGCATTGGAAAAACTCGTTAACGTTGGATTCTCGGATTGGAGGATGGCAGCTTGAGTGAAATGTATTCGACGTCCGAAGCAAGAATCATCCGTTTTTTGAAACAAGGTGGATGCGAAGTCCAGGATTCTGTACGTGACACCCATGTTTTGCTTGTGGCTGATCACGGTACGATTGCAGCAACGCGTAATGAACTTGATGCGATGCGAAAAAGTGGCATTTTGCTGTGTAACGACGGTCGGCTTGTACTGGCATCTCAAGCACGAAAGAGCGCTGAGAAAAAGCCAGCTACCGCGCGGAAAACTGAAACTATAGAGCTTGAATATGGTGAGAAGGTTGAAATTAATCCTTCTGAATCGCCATTGACGAAGCTTTTCAGGCTTCGCAATGGTGCAGGTATAAGCTTTATTTCTGAGGACGAGTTTCGGGCAGGAGAACGGCTGCGTTCAGATTTCACACGGGGGGCGATGATGCCTTCGATTTCAGCACGGTGGGATGTGGGCGTTGGTAATTCCACGCGTTCGGGGCCGGGAGGTATGGCTGAATTTACAGATATCGCGCTGGCAAGCCGGATGCGTGTCGAGCGCGCTTTGGAAGCCGTTGGACCTGAACTAAGCGGCGTGCTTATCGATGTTTGTTGCTTCTTAAAGGGGCTGGAACTCGTGGAACGGGAGCGCCAATGGCCAGTCCGTTCCGGGAAAATGTTGCTCAAAATGGGGCTTTCGATGCTGCATAGGCATTATAATCCGCATTCAGGCAGGGAACCCCGTTCCACGGGTATTGTTCACTGGGGTGCAGAGGATTATCGCCCTGCAGCACGTCCACGGCAAAATTGATTGCTGCGATGCTTTTTCACCACATTGACCCCGTCAACAGTTTGAACAACAAAGTCATTCTGACGGGGGAAATATGCTTAGTACTCGCGATAAGCTTAAAAAGATTTTATCAAAGTTGGAGACACGTATCGGCAGCGAGCGTGTTTTTAGTACCATTTATGCAGGCACAGCCACTATAGAAGCCAACGCGTCTGACGAGCGTCGCGATAGTGGGCGGCTTGTTGGACCGTTGGATGGTCGGATCATATCGATCAAAGACTTGTTCGATAACAAAGGCGAGCCGACACTCGCGGGTTCTGTTGTACGCAAAACGGCTGATGCCGCGAGCGAAGATGCTGTAATTGTGGAGCGATTAAGAGTTGCGGGAGCAGTCATTATCGGCAAGACGCATATGACTGAGTTTGCGTTTACAGCTGTCGGCTTAAACCCGCATTATGGGGTGCCTGCCAATGCGATTGATCCGCAGCGTGTGCCGGGGGGCTCATCTTCGGGGGCTGCAGTGTCGGTCGCCGAGGGCAGCAGTGAAATCGCTATCGGTTCTGACACAGGCGGATCGGTGCGAATTCCAGCAGCGCTCAATGGACTGGTTGGATTTAAGCCGACTGCAAGTCGAATTCCGCTGCGTGGTGCTTTTCCATTGGCGCCTTCGCTTGATTCGATTGGCCCAATTGCCAGAACTGTCTCAGATTGTATTCTTGCGGATGCTGTAATGGCGGAAGACGAACCGGTTTTACCAGTGCCGATTGCTTTGGACAGATTAACGGTTGGCTTGCCGGAAGGTATGTTGCTCGCCGATATGGAGACTTACGTTTGTGATGCTTTCAAGCGCAGCCTTAAGATGCTTCAGGATGCGGGTGCGCGGGTCGTTTCATTTGAGCTGAATGATCTCATTCTTGAATTGCGGAAGGCCGCTTCAATCGGTTCGATTGCAGGCCTTGAAGCGAGCCATATCCATGCGGATACATGGCTGAAAGATCGAGATGCTGACGTCGACGAACGTGTGAAGCATACACTCGCAAAACGTCTGAAAGTGTCCGAGAAAGACTATCGGGGTCTTATGCAGACGCGGCAAAGATTGATTTCTGAAATGGATCGGCGGCTTGCAGGTATAGATTTTCTGGTGACGCCGACAACGCCAATCATTGCACCGAGCATTGCAGCGGTAATTGACGACGCGGTGGAATATGAGCGCGTTGAAGGGCTACTCTTACGCAATACGCAGATCGCTAACCAGTTCGATCTTTGCAGCATAACGCTGCCAATGCCGGTAACTGGAATGCCAGTTGGGCTTATGCTAACGGCGCGCAACGGCGCTGATAAGGAATTGCTTGCCGCCGCACTTTCTGTCGAAAAGCTATTAAGCTGACGCTTTAAGCGCTTCCGCATCGCGGCGTATACGCGCCACCATTGAGCGCAGTCCATTGGAGCGCTGCGGCGTTAGATGTTCGTCCAGCCCCAGTTTCTTGAGAACCTCTTCCGGGTCGGATGCCACGATTTCGGAAGCTTTGCGCCCTGAATAAAACGCGAGCACGATAGCAACCAGTCCACGCACGATATGCGCGTCGGAATCACCGAGAAAGTCGATGATTGGGTCAGAACCTTCATGCGGAATGGTCTTAAGCCAGACCTGACTAACGCAGCCCTGAACCTTGTGCGCAGCATCGCGTGCATCGTCGGGATAGGCAGGGAGTTCTTTCCCGAGATCAATAACATAGCGATAGCGATCTTCCCAATCGTCGAGAAATTCGAAGTCGGAAATGATGCTGTCGATTGTCGTGGTCATGATATCTGCTCAAATTGGATCACTGTTCGCTTGCCTATATAAGGACAAAGCGCGCGAACGTCACCCCAAACCATCAATTGCGAGAGGGAATTGCGCCGGTTGTCGACCGATCAAGTTCGCGAAGCGCTTCAGCACGGGAGGTAGGGATCGGGATTTTCGGAATCGTATGCTGCGTTGGCTGAGCCGAAACCTGCTGTGGAACCGCAGGTTCTGGTAAAGTCGGTGTTGCTGTTGGAGGCTTTGTGCCAAAACGGTCGTTTAGATATTCAAGTACACCGCCAGTGCGCTCCATTGCGCCGCTTGCGGCACTGGACAGAAAAGATGCGCCGTTCTCGCAAAATGAAGGATTGTTTACGCAGAGCTTGCCGAGTTCCAGCGCAGTTTTTCCATTGGAAAGCAGCTGGTCTATTGGGTCCGGTTCAGTCTTGGATGCTGCAATAGCGGGTTTCTGAGCGGTTGTGTTTTCTTCATCCGCAGGAAAAAAGTGCGGCATTATCATAAATGCCAGCGACAGCCAGATTGCAGATTTGATGAGAAAACGGATCATTGCTCTCGAATGTGTTGGCCGGTATTGGCAAAAACATTCTTCACTAAAATTAAAAAGATTTCGTAACCGTAAGAATCACCGGTCTCGAAAATGTTGGGTTGGTTAATTGCCAAGCAGCGCCTAACCTTTATCCACCTTCTGTTTACCATAGCTGGAAAACTACGGCTCCAGACTGTCAGATTTTGCATCAATCCGCTCATCGTAGATTTGTTTTATCGTTTCTTTAAAGCCTCGGCTGCATTCTGCCATTAACAGGCCAATCCCTGATGGATGTGCCGAATGAGTATTGAGTGAGTAAGGCAAGTTGAGCGCCATTCTTTTGAACGCAGCGGAGAAAGCAGGCACGAAAGTGCAGGCGCTTGCGCGTTTTTATGAACGTTTTTGCCAGCGCTGGACTGATCGTTCAGATGCTTCTGCGATTCGCATCGTTGGTTCGTTCATGCTTTTGCCGGTGCTGCTGTTTGTAGCGGTCTGCGCATCGGGTATTGCCAGTGATTTTGCGACATCTGCCGTACTTGCAGCAAGTTTCGCAGGCGTTGCGATGATATTCTGCGCTTTGAGCCTGATGGGCGTGAATGCTGCGGTTCTCGGAATGCTGAATTTTGCGGTGTATGGCGCTGGTCTTGGCACAATCGCGGCACTTACCAATGGCAGCAGCATAGTGCTTTGGGTGATGGCGGCAGCCTTTCCATTAGAAGCATGGTTGGTGAGCCGTAAACCGCATGCAACACTCGCAGCTGTTGGTGTTGCGGCATTTATTCTCGCTGCGGGTGGTCTTACTGTTGCAAACGTGTCGTCCGCTGCGCTGATCGTTTCTCTCGGCTATATAACCAGCCTTATCGCTCGTAGTTCGAAGGTTCGAACGGTGGTGGTTTCGGCTCCGCAAGTTTCACCAAAGCCGGTTGTTGCGGCTGGCGATATTCTGATGATTCTCGATGTTGAAGGCGTCGTTTCTGAAATCGGAATGGAGTCTGCGGCATCTCTTGGTGTTCAGCCTGCAATGCTCGAAGGTGTTGCACTGATTGATCGCGTTCACGTCGCCGACCGTGTCCAATATGTTTCTTTGCTTGCTGATCTGCGCTCTGGTCGTAACGCGCGTCCTGCCGATGTGCGTCTTCGCACAGTTTTAGATGGCAATACCGTTTTCCTGTCATTCCGCATGGAAGGTGTTGCAAAGAATGGCATGATCACGCTGGTTGGACGTTCGCTGGAAGGCGAGCACCGACTGCTTGAAGAAATCACTGCATTGAAAGCTGAGCTTGAAGCAGAACGCATTGGCAAGGGTCGTCTGCTCGCAACGGTCAGCCATGAACTGCGTACGCCGCTCAATTCGATCATCGGTTTCTCGGATATGCTTACGCATGAAATGGGCTGCCAGTTGCAGGATGAAAAGCAGCGCGAATATGCGGGGCTTATTCATAAGTCTGGCCACTATCTGCTCGAACTGGTCAACTCGGTCCTCGATAATTCCAAGCTTGAAACCGGTACTTATCGGATTGAACCGCAAAGCTTCGCTTTCCGCGAATCCGCTGATTTGTGCGCATCGGTTATGCTCCCACAGGCCGAAAAGAAGGGCATCGCTTTCTGTCATCGCGTGAATGCGACGACCGGTGATGTGGTCGCAGATCGCCGCGCGGTGAAGCAGATTTTGCTCAATCTAGCAGCCAATGCTGTGAAGTTCACGCAGTCGGGTGGTTGCGTGACCATTGATGCATCGCGTGTTGTGATTGACGGACGGCCGCAGCTCGAAATCGTTGTCGCGGATACAGGTATCGGCATTGAGCCGGAAGATATGCAGCGCATCGGATCGCCATTTGTGCGGGCCGATAATCAATACACACGCGCGCAAGAGGGAACTGGCCTTGGCCTCTCGGTAGTCAGGGGATTGGTAGAGCTGCACCAGGGCTCAATGAATATTAAGAGCTGTGTGGGCGAAGGAACGGTTGTGACTGTTCATCTGCCGGTGGCCGGTCCGCAGAAACTATTTGATCAGGATTCTTTGGGAGAAGAAGACGAACAGCAACTTGGCACGGTCATTGACATGCACCGTCACCAGGGAGAACGGAACAATGAGTGGCACAAAGACGAAAACCGTGAACAGAGCCAGAAGCGGATCGACGCGCAAGCCCGCAAAACGGCCTAGTCTCGGACGTCGTCTGCTTCAGGTCTTTTTCAGTTCGGCTTCGGCGCTGGCGATATTCGCTGGTAACTTTATCGTGCGCAATCCGGTACTCACCGGCGGAGCAACTGCCTTCGCCGTTGTGATGGGCTTTGTTTCGGCGAATGCGCTATGGTATCAGCCTGAAGCGCATAATGCTGTCTTCTTCAAAACGCGTACCGATTTTGTCTTCAAGGCGACGCCGCGCGCTTATCTGCCCGGAACTGCACCTGAACATAAGCAGGAAGCGACAGCAAACGTTCAACCAGTTGAAACGCCAACACAAAGTCAGACCGAAACAGCCGAAATTTCGCCGGATCGCTTGCAGTTGACGGGCTCAATCGATGAAATGCTGCCAGCACTCGCACCCAATGCGGATGTCGAAATTGCTCGTCTGCAACAACGACTGCTGACGCTTGGTATCTATCAAGGCGCTGTTGACGGCTTTACAGGCCCGCAGACGCGTGAAGCTATCGAACGCTGGCAGGCATTGCAGAAAAAGGTCGGAGCGCCGGCGCAAAATGGTGCAGTTGCGGCACCGAAAGAAGATGATGTTGCGAAGCTTATAGATACTGCAGTGCCGACACCACGGCCTCAGCCTGCGGTTTTGAAGGTCGAGACACCTGCAAAGCGTGCGCCTGATCTGGCGTCTTTGGAAAGCAAACCCGTGCAGCCGAAGAAGCAGTCAGTCGAATTGGCCGCATTCCAACCGCAGGCGAAGATTTCTTCGCAGGATATCGTCCGCGTTCAGGCTGGTCTTAAGGCGTTTGGCAATGAAATGGTCAGCGTTGACGGTGTTCCCGGCAAATCGACACAAGATGCTATTCGCGAGTTTCAGAAACTGTTCAAATTGCCTGTAACTGGCGAAGTTGATGCTGCTTTGATTTCTAAAATGCGCGAAATTGGCCTGATCAGCTGATACGGGATAAGCTATGCGCCTGACATCGGATTTCTGGGTTTCTGCATTGCTCCGCAAAGTGCAGGGGGACGGTGGCTTTGCTTATTTAGCACGTCGCGGCTCTAAGGAAGCGGGAGCGATTTTCATCAAGATCAGCTCACGCTTAGGCACCTGCGATCTTTATTCACCAGCGCCGCAGACTTCTTATGAAGAAAATAGCGATGGTGAACGCATGTTTTTGCGCATTCTTCATGATGTTGATGATCTTAAGGTCAGTGAGCGGATGGAGCGAGAAACCCGTTTTGATCCTGATCTTTGGCTGATTGAGCTGGAAGATGTAGCCGATCCGTCCAATCTTTTCTCAGTCGCTTTGGACGACTTATAGGCTGGTCCGAATGGAGGCGGAATCGACATCCGCAGCCGTAACCATCTCCCGCAATTTGCTGCGCAATGCTTTCGACATGTCGTCAGCCTTCCAACGACGCACCAGCATGACAGCTTTTTCCTGATCGATAGAGCGGTAAATCTGAATAAATTCACGCAATCCGTCACGATCAGCGACGACTGGGCCGAGGATTGCGGACATAATCATGAAACATTCGGATGCGGACATGCCGAGCGCACGCAAGGCTATCGGCAAATGCGAATCTGGCCACTTTCCGATAATGCGGTCAGCACGATCAAACGATACATCCAGCGAATCAGCAAGAGCCGTGCGGAAAATCTGATCATCAATCAGAAGCGCCGTATCGATCAGGTGTTCCGGTGTCGCAAGTGTGCCCGGATTGAAGAAGGAGGCTTGTGGCGCTTCTTCGGCTGCGTGTTCATCCTCTTCGACTTCGGAAAGGGTGCCCGACTTCCCCGTTTCAATGCCAGCAAGGTTCTCTTGCAAAGCAAGCAAACGGTCGATCACGGCGTCATTGAAGCTGCGCAGCACACCTTTGAGCAAAGGATCATCCGACTGCCTGCGTGCGATGGCGCGGGCATGGGCAAGACCATTTTTGCTGATAATATCGAGAAGGTCTTGAGGTCTTAGAGTTGCCGAGCGCAACAAAACCGGCGCAGATATTTCGACAGGCTCATTGGCCAGAGCGAGGACCAGACGCCGCGGCGCATCTTCGATTTGTGCAATCGCATTGGCTGCTTGTCGCTTGCCGCGTAACGTCGCGCGATCAAGAAGCGGGAATGCGAGATCTTCAAGCTGATGTGCGTCTTGTCTTCCGGGGCGTGTCAGTGAGGCGAACGCAGCTATTGCAGCGACCAGAAGGTCGTCCGCTTTGCTGCCATCAGCTCTCGAATTTGACTGGTTCCGATTGCCTGAAATCTCTTCCAGGACGCGGAACTGATCGTTTGTCACGCAGGGTACTCCGGTAGGCTAAAACTATGAACGCGGCCTGCCGCATGTCGGCATCATGGATAATAATTATGAAGCCTTAGCAACTCATTAACCGTGCGCGAGAAAGTGTCTGTTTTGAGGCAGTTAACTTGCCTCATAAGTTGTACAACGCGCTTGATTGAAGAAATTTTGCACCTGCTGGTTCCAACTTTCATCAGGGATGAAGCTGCGGAGAACAACTGCACCTTCGCTAATATCCTTTTCGATAATGATCGACCGACCATCGTTCTGAACGCCTTCTGAGCGCAGCGCAGCAATACCAATTGGATCAGCAATAATCAGATCAAGCTGGCGGTCACCGGCGACACTGTCATTCAAACTGTAAAGATTGTCGCCATTTGGTGCATAAATGGATAGCGACCAGAAGGGCAGGTTACCTTTCGCCGTGATATGCACAGGTCCATCAGTCAAATCAAACCGGCACGCGGCCTGCCGCATCAACGGATCCTGATCACTCACAAGGCCGGATGTTTTGGAAAGAACATGGAAGCGATAGGCGTCACCAAGCGCTTCGAGATGTGACCACGCGTTTTTGCTCGAATAGAACGGCACCAGCAGCAAGACGGCGATATGCACAATCGCCGCACCAACCACACCAAGAAGAAGCAGGCGCAGGACTTTAGCCACGGCACGCCTCCGTGTTCGCGAGAGGCGTGATGCGCGGCATAACAAGATCAACCAGACCGGACGAACTGGCGGCAGGCGTATCATAGAGTGTCATGACCAACACAAAATTGCCTGCGCCTTCAACGGGTAACCAGTTGTCAGGGCTGGCATCGGGGCTGATGGTAATTTTCACGCTGCCGTCGTGTTCATATAGCACCTCGCGCGAGTGCAAGGCTGGTTGCAAACCCGTGCGTGGTTTTATCGGTTCAAGATCGGTGCTTGCCGGATAGAGCGTCCAGAACCTTGCAGAAGGAGTGAAACCGCTTAAGCTGTAGCTGCATCCCCGGCGCAATTCGCGTCCGTTGCTATCCCGGCGAGCATAAAAGGGGAGGCCTTCGGCGGTGCCAAGCGCGAGATAGGCTTTGCGAGCTGCACGCGCTTTCGAATATGGGTCTGCATCTGTGGTTCCAGCAGCGGGATAAGCATTCCATGCGCCGAGCTGCAACTCGCCGAAGCCATCGAAATGATCCAGCGCGTAATCGGTTGCCCATATGCCACCACCAAGCGCAATGACGAGTACCGTAATGACTTTGAGGATTGTTTTCAGCATTCTGATCTCAAAGTACCGATACTTTACTGCGTGTTGCAAGAGCAGGAACGGGCGGTGCGTTACGCAAAGCGTCGCTCAGCTCTTTAAGCGTTTTGGTAGCGATGGGAGACAGCACGCGTGGAGCTGCCGACATGATTTCTTCTGGCTTGTCTGTTGCTGCAACTTTCGGTTCGGTTGATTTGGCAGGTGCCGGGAAGGCGGGCGTGATACCGGGAATTGGCTTTAATTCGATGTTCTGATGAGCATAATTCATCATCCGCTGCCAGGCCATTGCAGGGAGAACGCCGCCGGTTAGTTCCTTCATCGGTGTGAAATTATCGTTACCAAACCAGACAGCAGCCGTGAAATTGCCGGTAAAGCCGACGAACCATGCGTCACGATAGTTCTGTGTCGTGCCGGTTTTGCCGCCAACGCGTGTCATTGGCAGTGCGGCGCGCCGCGCTGTACCGCGTTCCGGCACTTGCACTAGCATAGAGTTCATCTCGAAAGCTGCTTTTTCAGACAATGCCCGGTGCGGCTTTGGTGCATCGCGTGAATAGTCCCACAGGACTTTGCCTTCCGACGAAATAATCTGAGTGAAGGCATGGCGATTGCCAGCCATCCCGCCATTTGGAAAGACATTAAAGCCGGTCGCCTGATCCATCACGGTCATTTCAGAGGTGCCGAGTACCATGGTTTTATGTGAGGAAATGTTTGATTCCACACCCATCGCTTTGGCCAGCGCAACAATGGGCGCAGTTGTCAGATGATCCTTGGCAAGACGAACTGGAACAGAATTGAGCGATCGTACAAGTGCTGTGGTTAGATCGACGCGCCCGGCAAAGCTGCGACCATAATTGCGTGGTGCCCAGTTGCCCCAGCTGACGGGTGCATCGGAAACAATGGTATTCGGTGTCAGTCCTTTTTCCATAGCTGCGGCATAGACATAGGGTTTGAAGGATGACCCGGCCTGACGCAGTGCTTTGGTCGCACGGTTAAACTGGCTTTCACCGTAATCGCGACCGCCGACCAGTGCGCGCACCGAACCATCATTGGCGATCACGACTGTGGCAGCTTCGGAGACATTATAGTCTTTGCCATTTTGACGAAGGTAGAACTCAAGCGATTCTTCTGCAGCCTTTTGCAGGTTACGATCCAGTGTCGTGCGCACGGTGAGCGTATGATAGGGGAGGTGACCCGCAACTTTCTTCACTTCATCAAAAGCGAAGTCGAGGAAATAGTCCGGGCTTTCATTCTTCGCGCGATCAATGATGCTGGCTGGATTGCGGCGCGCAACGGCAACCTGTCCATCGCTCATGAAGCCGCTTTCAACCATGTTTGAAAGCACAACATTGGCACGGGCGCGTGCCGCTGGCAGATTGACATGCGGGGCAAATTTCGCGGGCGCTTTGAACAGGCCTGCAAGCATAGCGGCTTCTGCCAGAGATACATCCTTAACGTTTTTGCCGAAGTAAAATTCCGATGCCGCAGCAATCCCGAATGTGCCGCCACCCATATAGGCGCGATCGAGATAGAGCTGGAGTATCTCTTTCTTGCTCAGATTGCTCTCAAGCCAGATCGCAAGAAAAGCTTCCTTGATCTTACGCTCAATGGTGCGTTCATTGGAAAGAAATAGGTTTTTGGCAAGCTGCTGGGTGAGCGTCGAGCCGCCCTGAACCACGCCATTGGCGCGCAGATTTTGGCTCAGCGCACGGCTCAGCCCCCAAAAATCGATGCCATAGTGATCAAAGAAACGGCGATCTTCGGTGCCAAGAACGGCTTTTATGACATGATCTGGCAATTCATCGATCGGGACTGCCTGCCGGTGCAGGATGCCGCGTTGTCCCAGCTCATTGCCATAGCGATCAAGAAAGGTGACGGCATAATCGTCCTGAGCACGCCAGTCTTTTTTTGTCTCTTCAAATGCAGGCAATGCCAGAGCAAGCATCAGAACAGAGCCTATGACGCCCAACGTAAAGCCTTCATCCAGAATTTCGACAACGAAGCGCCGGAAGCCACGAACACGGAATTTCCGTGAGAGAATTGTGATGTTTTCCCACCATTCGCGCGTATGAAAGCGAAGATTGTAAATGCCGGAATCGATCCATGCATCAAGGCCGATAAGGCGCGAAACTCTGAAGGGCTTGCGCCCTTTATTTTCAGAATCTTCATCAGTCTTGTTACGCATGAACTCTACTTTTTAATCGTAAAAGTTGCGAGACGAGCAGAACCTGCCACTTAATCATATCAGATAATTAAGCCATAACTCATGTTAATTCGTAAACGAATTTCAGAAAGTGACACAAGAAAAAAATCTTAAATAGGAAAATAGTCCTTGACGGCGTAACGGTGCTTTGCTATCAATTAGGTACAGTCAGAAAAGTGTGACTGATCTGGATGAGAGCTGTAGTACCCCCGGCTTTCATCCTTATTGCAAAACCCCGGAAGCATCATGCTTTCGGGGTTTTGCATGAGAAAGACTAAGTTAGCGGAAGTTGCCGTTGAAAACGCAAAAAATGGACGAGCGCCGGGAGGCGCGTGTCAGGCTGGCTTTTTGCCTGCAAATGAAACACGACATCGTTTCGGCTGAGATTGCCGAGGTGATGGGATATACAGAAAAACAATATCTTCAGTGGCTGAAGGTCATTGGTCTGGATGAGAAAGCACTCATCAAGCCGTCCGCCACGGACACTGCTCTGCAACGATTGCAGAGCGAACTCAACAAGCTGATAGATGCTGAGGAACTGCCGGATAAGGGTAAGGCTGAAGCTTTGATGGCGTTGGCTAAGGCTGTGAAAACCGTGGGCGAGCTTTCGACTGAAACGGGTGCTGTGGAAACCAGTAATGACACTGGGCTGGTGGGCCTCGTTGAGGTTAAAGCGGCGCTTGCTCGTATAGACAGGAGAATTAACGAACTTGCAAAAAGGCGCGCACGGGAAATCCTGGGCGGCGGACTTGACGCAAAATCAGATCATGGCGTTGAACAAAGAGTGGCTGCTCAGCGCACGTGATGCGCAACTGCCACCGTCTGGTGACTGGCGCACATGGCTTATTCTGGGTGGGCGCGGATCGGGGAAAACGCGAGCAGGGGCGGAATGGGTATCGGGAATGGCATTGGGGCTTGCACCATTCTCTTCGCGACATTGCGGGCATATTGCACTGGTAGGCGAAACTTTTGCCGATGCTCGTGAGGTCATGGTAGATGGCCCTTCTGGTATATTGTCGGTCTCGCGTTTGTCGCGCCCACGATATGAGGCGACCAGGCGCCGACTGCTCTGGGATAATGGTGCGGTGGCGTCACTTTATTCGTCCGAAGATCCAGACGGCTTACGTGGTCCGCAATTTGATGCGGCGTGGTGTGACGAACTGGCAAAGTGGAAAAATCCGCAAGCCACTTGGGACATGTTGCAGTTTGGTCTGCGATTGGGGAGCTTTCCGCGTCAGGTGGTGACGACAACACCGCGCGCGGTTCCATTGCTGAAATCATTGATGACCGACAATGCGGTTGCGATGACGCATATGCGAACATCAGAGAATGCAGAGCATCTTGCGAGTGGTTTTATTGAAACGATCAATCAGCGTTATGCGGGTACGCGGCTGGGGCGACAGGAACTCGACGGCGAATTGATTGAAGAACGCGCCGGAGCATTGTGGTCGCGTGAGCGGATTGAACAATGTTTTGAACAGTCCGCTCCTGAGTTGATCCGTATTCTGGTCGCGATTGATCCGCCGGCTTCATCGGGAAAATCGTCCAATGCCTGTGGGATTGTTGTGGCTGGTATCGACGAAAATGGCATTGCGCATGTGCTGGCTGATGAAAGCATGAAAATGGCTAAGCCGCATCAATGGGCGCGGCGGGCAATTGCACTTTATCATGAATATGAGGCCGATGCGGTGCTGGCCGAAGTTAATCAGGGCGGTGAGATGGTTGCCGCTGTTCTGGCAGCGGAAGATGCGACGGTCCCCGTGCTGATGCGGCATGCATCGCGAGGCAAATGGCTTCGCGCCGAGCCGGTGGCAGCACTTTATGAGCAGGGGCGTGTTCGTCATGCCGGGCGCTTTACAGCAATCGAAGACGAAATGTGCGACTTCGCACCCGAAGGCCTTTCGAGTGGCCGTTCACCGGATCGTCTTGATGCGATGGTGTGGGCGCTAACTGAACTGATGCTGGGGGCTGATCGAAAGCCGCGTATCCGGCGTTTCGGGTAATTTTTACAATCATTGGAGAGCCGATATATGGCGTGGAACTGGCCGTGGCGTAAAGCTGCCGCGAACGCACCCTCATATTCTGATGCGGGGCGCGAGAGAAAGAGCGCGCAAGGTTTTGTTGCCCTGCATATGGAACGTGGGCCGTCATGGATTGCGCGGGATTATACCTCGCTGGCACGTGAGGGCTTTATGCGCAATCCGGTGGCGCATCGCTGTGTGCGCCTGATCGCGGAAGCGGCCAGCAATGTGCCGTGGCTGCTTTATGAGGGCACGACCGAGCATGAAACGCATCCGCTGCTCGATCTTATTGCGCAGCCGCAAGGCGGGTTGGATAGCAGCAGCTTCTTTGAGCGGCTTTACGGACACTTGCTGATTTCGGGTAATGCTTATGTGGAGCGTGTCGATCTTCCGAGCGGACGAAGCGAGTTGCATTTGTTGCGACCTGAAAGGGTGACGCTTGAAACATCGAGCGATGGTTGGCCGCAATCGCTGGTCTATCGCTCAGCCAATACGAGCCGTGTTGTCTCGCTTGCGGGTGCGGCTTCCGCTGGTTTGCATCTGAAGTTATTTCATCCGCTGGATGATCATTATGGTTTTCCGCCCCTTGAAGCAGCCCTCATGGCGCTTGATCTGCACAACGCGGCTGGTGCCTGGAACAAGGCTTTGCTCGATAATTCTGCGCGTCCTTCTGGTGCGCTGGTCTACGCACCGAAAGACGGCGGCAACCTGACCGAAGAACAGTTCGACCGGCTCAAAACTGAACTTGAGGAAGGCTACACAGGCGCTGCTGGTGCCGGGCGTCCGCTGCTGCTTGAAGGTGGGCTTGACTGGAAAGCGATGGGTTACAGCCCTCAGGATATGGATTTCATAGAGGCGAAGAATGGTGCTGCTCGCGATGTCGCGTTGGCATTTGGTGTGCCGCCAATGCTGCTCGGCATTCCGGGCGACAATACCTATGCCAATTATGCCGAGGCCAATCGCGCTTTCTATCGCCTGACTGTGCTGCCGCTGATCAATCGCACGGCAAAGGCTTTCGGGTGCTGGCTCGGGCCAATTTTCGGTGACGATCTTAGGCTTGAGCATGACACGGATCGCATTGAAGGCCTTTCGCTGGAACGTGAATCGTTATGGCGGCGCGTCTCAGAAGCGTCGTTCCTGAGTGACGATGAGAAACGCGATGCGGTTGGTTATCAGCCACGCGCAAAAAGGAGAGCACCATGAGTAATCTGAGTGAAACCGTGATGACATCTGATGCGACATTGGTGTGGTTCGCGAAGATTGCCGGGGCGGTCGCCGGTTCTGCCGTGTCGCTTGCTTATATGTTGCCAAATGGCAAGCGTGAGGCTGGCATTCGTTTTGCTGTCGGCATTATCTGCGGCATGGTTTTTGGCGGTGCAGCGGGCGTGAAAATTGCCGAAACACTGTCACTTGAACCGCTGCTTGGTCGTGCCGAGGTGATGCTGATGGGCGCAACGGCTGCAAGTCTTGCCGCATGGTCGGTGCTTGGTATTCTCAAGCGTTTTGCGGAACGCATGAAACATGCACCGCTTCCCGGTTTCCCATTTTCGCAAAGGAGCCGGAATGACCAAGCTTGAAACAAAACGTGCATCACTGGCGCTCGAAGAGATCGAAATTGACGGCAGCTTTTCAGGCTATGCCAGTGTGTTCGGGTTAGCTGATCTCGGAAATGATGTGATCGAAAAAGGTGCGTTTGCAAAGTCGCTTGCTTCGCGAAAATCGTCCGGCGTGCGCATGCTCTGGCAGCATGATGCGGCTGAGCCGATCGGCGTATGGACGGATATTCGTGAAGATGCGCGTGGACTTTATGTTGAGGGCAGACTTGCCAAGGGTGTGGCACGTGCCCGCGAAGCGCTCGAACTGATGCGGGCTGGCGGGCTCGATGGCTTGTCGATTGGTTTTCGCACCGTCAAAGCACGCAAGGATGCGCGCACTGGGTTGCGGCACATAGCGGAAGCAGACCTCTGGGAAATCTCGGTGGTGACGTTTCCGATGCTGCCACAGGCGCGGATCAATAATCTCAAGGCGGATTTGCCAACAGTCAGAGAGTTTGAACGCTGGCTCACGCGGGATGCGGGGCTAAGTCGTTCTGCTGCACGTCTGGTTATAGCCAAAGGCTATTCAGCACTTGCAGCCTTACAGGGCCAGGACGGGCGGGACGCTTTCCGGGCAGATGATGCAGCGCTTGCGCAGCGTATGCGCGCCGCCTGCAAGATGATGTCACTTAACTAATCAGGATCAAAAATGGAAAAAATCATGCAATCCCGCTCGAAACCAACAGCGTGGAAACGAAGGCGCTTGGGAATAACGGCGATGTTTCGGAAGCTTTTGACGAGTTTATGACTGCCTTCTCGGCGTTCCGAGAAGCCAATGATGAACGTCTGAAAAAGGTCGAGAAGAGTGCGGACGTGGATGTGCTGCTGCGCGATAAGGTTGATCGTATCAATCGTGCACTCGACGAACAGAAGCAGGCGCTTGACCAGTATGTGCTGAAAAGCGCGCGCCCGCAGCTTGGCAAGAGTAACGCTATCGTTGATGTCGAGCATAAGCAGGCTTTTGACGGCTATGTTCGCCGTGGCGACGAACAGGCGCTGCGCGGTGTCGAGCAGAAGTCACATTCTTATGCATCTGGTCCCGATGGCGGCTATCTGGTGCCAGCTGAACTTGAAACCGAAATTGGTCGTCGTCTGGCCGTCCTCTCGCCGATCCGTGGCATTTCCAGTGTCCGTCAGGTTTCCGGTGCGGTGCTGAAAAAGCCGTTTTCGGTGAGCGGCCCGGCAACGGGCTGGGTAGGTGAAACCGATGCGCGTCCGCAGACAGCCTCGGCAAAGCTCGCGGAACTTCAGTTTCCGACCATGGAAATCTACGCCATGCCAGCGGCAACAGCTTCACTCCTCGACGATGCAGCCGTGAATGTGGAGCAGTGGATTGCCGAAGAAGTCGAAGCAGCCTTTGCCGAACAGGAAGGTGCAGCGTTTATCACTGGCAATGGTCTCAATAAACCGATGGGTTTTTTGAGCTATAGCACGGTTGAGGATGCAAGCTGGGAATGGGGCAAGATCGGCCATATTGAAACGGGTGTTGCGGGAGCGCTACCTGCTGCTGATCCATCCGATAAGCTTATCGAACTCATTTATGCGTTGAAGGCTGGGTATCGCCAGAACGCAAATTTCGTGATGAACCGCAAGACCCAGAGCGTGCTTCGTAAGCTCAAAGATGCTGATGGCAATTACCTCTGGCAGCCTCCAGCGGCTGTTGGTGAAAAGGCATCGCTGATGGGCTTTGGTCTCGTCGAAGCCGAACACATGCCGGACATCGCTGCCGATGGTACGCCGATTGCTTTTGGCGATTTCGAGCGTGGCTATCTGGTTGTTGATCGCATTGGTGTACGCGTGTTGCGTGATCCATATTCTGCCAAGCCATATGTGCTGTTCTACACCACCAAGCGCGTGGGCGGTGGTGTGCAGGATTTTGATGCGATCAAGCTCCTGAAGTTTGCCGCCTGATTTTTTGCAATGCCGCGACACGATCTACCTGCCGGTTTTGGCAGCTAGATTCCATTTGCGAACGCGTTGAATCTCTTTCTGGGGTGCCATGCGTAACTATCTGATTTGAGAGTTATTTAAGGGGAAAATACATGACAATGTTTCTTGTCACGCCGCCGGCGCTGGAGCCGGTGACGATCGCAGATGCACGCGCATTTTTGCGAATTTCGACCGAAAGCGAAGACGAGATTTTGCGCCGCATCATCAAAACAGCGCGCGAGATGGTCGAGGTGGATACAGGCCTGGCGCTTATTGATCAAACATGGCGTTTGCGCGTTGATCGCTGGCCGCGTTCAGGCCGTCTGGCGCTGTTCAAGTATCCGGTCAAAGTAGTCACATCCGTTGTCGCATATCGTCCGGATGGAAGTGCAATCAGCATGGAACCGGAAGAGTTTATGCTTCAGCATGGACGTCGTCCGCAGCGTGTCTACATGGCACAATACCCTGATGCGCAGACCTTCTGCGGTCTGGAGATCGACTTCATTGCGGGCTTCGGCGAAACCGGTGTGGAAGTGCCGGATGCGCTCAAGCAAGCGATCCTGACGCTTACTGCATATCTCTACGAAAACCGCGCAGGTCTTGCTGAATCAAAAGCAGAATTGCCTGCCATGGTTGGACAGATGGTCGATAGCTGGCGGCGCATATCTCTATGAACAATGTCCTGTTTATTGATCCGGGGCAGCTCACGGCAGAGCTGGCCCTCGAAGCCATGCATCCGGTTGCTGATGGCATGGGTGGTTATCGTGAGACATGGGCAGAAATTGGAACAGTGTGGGGGCGCATTGAGCCTGTCTCCACCAGTCAACGGGACTTTGGCATTCGTCCACGCCCGGAAATAACACATCGTATTCTGGTGCGTTATCGGGACGACATTTCCTCGGACAAACGCTTTCGCAAAGGCGGGCGTATTTTTGTGCTGCGCGCGGTTCACGATGCGGATGAACGCGGGCGGTATCTCATCTGTTTGGCAGTCGAGGAGGGGCGATGAATGTCACGATGAAACTCACCTTCGACGGTCTCATTCGCGCTTTGCGGTTCCGTCAGACGGCGATGCGGGAAGATATTTCTCTCGGGCAGTTGGGCGCCCGACATGAGCGTGAAAAATCAAGCGGGGATCAGAATGAAGAATGGCGCGGCAGCATTGCAGAAAGCACTTTATGACGCCTTGAAGAACGACGAAGAACTCATTGAAACACTTGGCGGCGAGCATGTTTTTGATCATGTGCCGCCAAAGACGCCTTTTCCTTACATTACGCTGGGTGAAACGCTCAGCAAGGACTGGAACACGGCGAGCGAACGAGGCGGCGAGCATTTCCTCAATATCCAGATATGGGCGCGCGAGGCGGGACGCAAACGCGTGCTCGACATTGCTGGACGCATCGCCACGCGTCTCGACGAAGAACCACTCGATCTGGATGGTCATCGTGTCATCAATCTCATGCTGACCGAAGTTTTAGCGCGCAACACAGACGGGTTCGGCAGCTATCTCGGCACTATGCGTTATCGCGCTGTGACCGAACCGGCAAACTAGAGCACATCCCGAAAAGTGGGAACCGCCTGCGCGGGGAAATCAGTGAACTAGACTGATTTCTGATCCCGCTTTGATCAGACAAGATGTGCGTAAAACAAAAAGATAGAGCCAGGAGCAAAATATGACAGCTCAACGCGGCAAGGATATCTTGCTGAAAATCGCGCATGGCACAGACCAATATGAAACCTGTGCTGGTCTGCGCACCAAACGTATCGCTTTCAACGCCGAAACCGTAGATGTAACAGATGCAGATGCCGCCGGTCGTTGGCGGCAATTGCTTGCGGGAAGCGGCGTGCAGCGCGCTTCGGTCAGTGGATCGGGCATATTCAAAGATGCAACGTCTGATGCTCTCATCCGTAGTATCTTTTTTAATGGCGAAATCCGCAACTGGCAGATTGTGCTACCCGACTTTGGCACGATCACCGGTGCATTCCAGATTGTCGCTCTGGAATATGGCGGCAATCACGATGCGGAAGTAACATTTGAAATCGCGCTCGAATCCGCAGGGCTGGTTGCTTTCGGAGAAGCGCTATGATGGTCAATCGCCATCGCGGCGAGGTTGCGGCAAAACTCGATGGTCGCGACTGGACTCTCTGCCTGACGCTGGGTGCGCTGGCACAGCTTGAGTCTGCTTTCGAGGCAGACAATCTTTCCGACCTCATTGCACGCTTTTCCAGTGGCAAGCTCTCGGCCTTCGATATGCAACGCATTATCTGCGCCGGTTTGCATGGCGGTGGACATGATGTGCCGTTTGAAGATGTAGCGGAGATGCGAGCGGATGGCGGTGCAAGCGGCTATGCGCGTATCGTTTCAGCACTGCTCACCGCGACCTTCGGAACCGCAGAAAGCGATTCTCCTTCAAACCCTTGAGTGCCGCAGTTGAATCATCTCCTTCACGCCAGCCTTTTCCGTGGGATGAGGTGATGCGTGCTGGATTTTGTCTGCTGCGGCTTTCTTCAAAAGACTTCTGGGCGATGACGCCACGCGAGCTTGGTGCCGTGCTCGGCCCCGTTTCGCAGAGCGCAAATGCGCCTACGCGCGCGACACTTGACGCGCTGATGCATGCCTTTCCCGACAGGTGATTAAACATGACAGATGAAACTGTAACCGTTTCCGTCGAGGCGGATACGAGTGCTTTTGATCGCGCTTTGACCGACCTTGAAAAGCGTTCGTCAAGCTTTGGAACAAGCCTGACGACTGCTCTTAAAAGTGCAGTCGTTTCCGGTAAAGGACTGGAGGATGTGCTGCGCGGACTTGCGAGCAGTTTGGCGGGATCGGCATTGTCAGCGGGTCTTCAGCCATTACAAAATCTTGGCTCGTCGCTGATAACAGGTGTGCTGGGCGGCATCCGGGGCATCATGCCTTTCGCTAAGGGCGGGGTGGTTTCAAGCCCTACTTATTTTGGCATGGGCAACGGCTCGCTGGGTTTGACAGGCGAAGCGGGTGCGGAAGCGATCCTTCCGCTGGCGCGTGGTGCCGATGGCAGGCTGGGCGTGGCCACAGGCGGCGGCGGGGCTAAGCCTGTGCAGGTCGTGTTCAACATGACATCGCCTGACGCATCATCCTTTCGCAAATCTGAAGCGCAACTTTCCACCATGCTGGCGGGTGCTGTGCGCCGCGGCGCGCGGAGGATGTGAGATGGAAGCCTTTCATGATGTACGTTTTCCGCTCGGCGTATCCTTCGGGTCCACTACCGGGACCGAATGGCGCAATGAAATTGTTACGCTCACCTCAGGCATGGAAAAGCGCAATGCACGTTGGGCGCATTCGCGCAGGCATTTTGATGCAGGTACAGGCTTGCGTTCGCTGGATGATCTGAAAACAGTGCTTGCCTTTTTTGAGGCACGACGCGGATCATTGCATGCATTCCGCTTTCGTGACCCGTTTGATTTTTCCTCAGCAAACGGAACTGCCGCGCCCTCACATGATGATCAGCGCATTGGAACCGGCGACGGTGTCACAACGCGCTTTCAGCTTGCCAAACAATATGAGGCTTACAGCCGCCCGGTCACGCGCCCAGTCATGGGGTCGGTGCTGATTGGCGTCGATGGTGTGAAGCTTAACGAGGGCGAGGCTTATACGCTTGATCATGCCACGGGAGCCGTAGCTTTTACGCCAGCTTATGTGCCTGCCGAGGGCGCTGAGGTGACGACTGGCTTTCTGTTCGATGTGCCGGTTCGCTTCGACACAGATCGGCTGACAGCCAGCATTGCCTCCTTTCAGGCGGGTGAAATTCCTTCCATCCCGATTATTGAGGTCAAGGCATGATCCCTGTTCCCGCGCAACTTGAATCACATCTGAAGGGCGAAGTAACAAGCCATTGCTTTGCATGGCTTATCAGACGTTCCGATCAGGTGGTCATGGGCTTTACGGACCATGACCGGACGCTCGATCTCGATGGAATTTCCTGCGAGCCGCTGACGGGTCTCAACAGCAGTGAAGCCACGACAACGCTTGGTCTTGCAATCGCGGGTGGCGATGTGGAGGGCGTATTGTCGTCTTCACGCATCAGCGATACGGACATTGAGCAGGGGCGCTTTGATGGTGCGGTCGTCGAAAGCTATCTCGCCAACTGGAATGCACCGGGCCAGCATATGCTTTTGCGGCGCTGGACCGTGGGTGCGATCACGCGTTCAGGTGGTCGCTTTGTGATGGAGTTGAAGGGCGCTGCGGCGGCCTTTGATGCTGTCTGCGGCAGGCGCGTTCTACGTCAGTGTGATGCCGTGCTGGGGGAAAAGCGCTGCGGCGTTAGCATCAGTGATCCGCGCTTTTTTGCGAATGGTTCTGTCGCGAGCGCTGAGGGTGCTATGCTAAGCGTCGCGGGTCTTGAAGGTTTCGCCAGCGGCTGGTTTACGCAGGGGCGGCTTACATGGACAAGCGGCGATAATCAGGGCGCATCGGTGCGCGTTGTGGCGCATAGCGGTAAAAGTTTGAGCCTTACAGAGCCGCCGGTGCTGGCTGCAAAGCCGGGCGATAGTTTTCACGTTGTTGCCGGATGCGACAAAAGCTTTGCCACCTGTAAAGCGAAGTTTGCCAATGGATTGAATTTTCGCGGCTTCCCGCATCTCCCCGGAAATGATGCTGCCTTTGCCTATGTCAGCGGCGGCAACGAATACGATGGGAGTGTGCTCGTCCCATGAATATTGCCGACAAAGTTCTGACCGAGACTGAGCGCTGGCTCGGCACACCCTACCGGCATGGTGCTTCCACACGCGGTATAAGCTGTGATTGTCTGGGTCTGGTGCGTGGTATCTGGCGTGCGCTTTATGGCGTGGAGCCAGAGACACCCACTGCCTATGCGCCCGATTGGGCTGAGGCCGCGATAGGTGAGCCGCTGATTGAAGCAGCATCAAGACATATGCAGAAGCGCAGCGATGTTGATCCACAGCCGGGCGACTTGCTCATCTTTCGCTGGCGCTGCGATGTGGCTGCCAAGCATCTTGGCATCATGGTGCACGAGAACCGTTTCATCCATGCCTATGAGGGGCATCGTGTGATGTCTTCGGCACTGGTGCCGCAATGGCGCAAGCGTATTGCCGGAACTTTTATTTTCCCCGAACCAGAAAGTTAAGCAATGGCGACTGTTGTTCTGCAAGCGGTGGGTGCTGCCGTTGGTGGTATTTTTGGCCCTGTCGGTGCTGCCATTGGCGCGGGGCTTGGAGCGATGGGTGGCTATGCCATCGACACGGCCATCATCAATTCGACCCGCCATATGGAAGGCGCACGCCTCAATAGCGGCCGTGTTGCGACAGCCGAAGAAGGCGCAGCTTTGCCATTCGTCTATGGCACCGCCCGACTTTCGGGAACGCTGATCTGGGCCACACGTTTTGAGGAAAAGAAAACCACCGAGCGGCAGGGTGGCAAGGGTGGGCCGAAAGTTACCTCCTATAGCTATTTCGGCAATATGGCTTATGCGATCGCCGAAGGTGAAATTGCTGGTATTCGCCGTGTCTGGGCTGACGGGCAGGAGCTTGATCTCACCGAAATCGAAATGCGTGTTTATCACGGCACAGATACGCAGCAGCCCGATCCACTGATTGAAGCCAAACAGGGAACCGGCAATGCACCGGCCTATCGCGGAACGGCCTATGTGGTTTTCGAGCGTATACCGCTTGATGTGTATGGCAATCGCCTGCCGCAATTTCAGTTCGAGGTGATGCGTCCGATCGGACAAGTCGCGCGTGATGTGCGTGCCATCGCGCTTATTCCCGGCTCAACAGAGTTTGGCCTGTCACCATCACCCGTTACCGATCAGATGGTATTGGGTGAGCGTCGGACGCTTAACCGCAATGCAAAACGTGGACGAAGTGACTGGACTGTCGCGATGAACGAATTGCAGGCACTGTGTCCGCAACTCCAGCATGTCGCAATTGTTCTGCCATGGTTTGGCAATGATCTGCGCGCCGGATCATGTCAGATAAGGCCGGGCGTGACACATCAGAGTGCAGCGTCATCAAGCCAGACATGGAAAGTTGAAAACGTCACGCGTAGCGGCGCGCATCTGATTTCCACGAGCGGCGAGGGCGCTGCCTATGGAGGTACACCATCCGATCAGAGTGTGATCGATGCAATCCGTGATGCAAAAGCGCGTGGCCTGAAGGTAACATTATATCCTTTCATCATGATGGATATTCCGGCGGATAATCAATTGCCGTCTCCTTACGGTGGTGTGGGTCAATCAGTTTATCCATGGCGCGGGCGTATCACCTGTCACCCAGCTATCGGTGTTGCTGGATCACCAGATAAAACCGCAGAAGCGGCTAATCAGGTCGAAGCTTTCGTCAGTGGAACATGGGGTTACAGGCGTTTTCTGAATCACTGTGCAAGTCTTGCTGTGCAAGCGGGTGGGGTCGATGCTTTTCTGCTCGGCTCTGAACTGCGTGGTCTTACCAGCATCCGTGAAAGCCGCGTGAATTTTCCGTTTGTCACTCACCTTTGCGCACTGGCTGCTGAAATGCGCGCCAAACTTGGAGCTAGCTGCCGCATCAGTTACGGTGCCGACTGGACGGAATATTTCGGTTATCAGGCGCAGGATGGTACTGGGGATCTCTTTTTCAATCTCGACCCGTTATGGGCGCATCCTGCAATCGATGCCATTGGTATCGACAATTACATGCCGCTTTCCGATTGGCGCGACAGTGATCTTGATGGTGGCAATCCCGATGGCTTTGAAGGCGCTTATGACCTTGATGGTTTAAGCAATAACATCGAAGCGGGTGAAGGCTTTGACTGGTATTATGGAAGTCAAGAAGATCGGGAAAAACGTAATCGTACGCCCATTACCGATGGCATGACAGGCAAGCCGTGGGTCTATCGTTACAAGGACATTCGTTCGTGGTGGAGCAATCCGCATTATAACCGCGTGGATGGCGCCGAGACTCTGACACCAACGGCATGGGTGCCGCAATCCAAGCCTGTTTGGTTTACCGAACTCGGTTGTCCGGCTGTCGATAAAGGACCAAACCAGCCGAATGTGTTCCCTGATCCGAAATCTTCGGAAAATGCGACGCCTTATTTCTCAAATGGTTCACGCTCGGACATTGCTATGGATCGCTTTTTGCGAGCGCATTATCAATATTGGCCTGAGAATAATCCGGTTTCGCCGGTCTATGGCGGGCCGATGCTCGACATGGATCGCATCTATCTTTGGTCGTGGGATACGAGGCCGTTTCCCGAATTTCCGCTGAAAGGCGACGTGTGGGGAGACACACCAAACTGGCGGCTGGGTCACTGGCTCAATGGCCGTATCAGCGGGATTGCGCTCGATGAACTTATCGCTGCCATTCTTGCTGATTTCGGTTTGCCCGATGCGGACTGCTCGGGCGTTGATGGTCATCTGACTGGTTTTGTTATTGGGGAGCCAAGCACGGCGCGCGGTGTACTGGAGCCGCTGATGAATGTGTTTGGCATTCATGGATTTGAGCAGGCGGGTCAATTTGTGTTTCGCAGCATTGGTCGCGCGGCGCCTTTGCTTGACGTCGCGGCGACGCTTGTTGAACCAGCCGATGGCGAAGCGCTGACCGCGGTTCTTGAAGATCAGGGCGACTTACCCTCCGTGGCAGAGCTTTACTGCAACGACCCGTTGCGTGATTTTCAGGTGGTTGGTGCATCGGTGCGACGCGATGCTGGACAAGGCACCGAAAGCCTTAGTCTTTCCGGTTCCATGGAGCCAGGGCAGGCGAGCGCACTTGCGGAAGCATGGATGGCGCGCCGCTATGCCGAACGCCGGACTGCACGTTTCTCACTGCCATGGTCAGAAGCGGCTCTTCATGTTGGCGACCGGGTGCGACTTGATATGCTGGGCGGTGGACGCCACTATATTGTGTCTTCCTTGGAGGACGGTGAAGTACGCGCGGTCAAAGCCGTGGCGCTCGCGCCAAACATCGTTTTTGCGGACAGAGGAGAAACGCCGCAGCTTCCTCCGGGTGGCCCGGTTTCGGATATGAAGCCGATTTTCCATCTCATTGATTTGCCGTTATGGCCGGGCGCTGAAGACCCTGCCGGCCAGTTCCGCATTGCCGCTCATGCAAAGCCATGGCGAGGGGTGGTGGCTTATGCCTCTCCCACAGGCGACGGTTTTGCTGAGCGCAGCCTCATCATGGAACGTGCCGTGATGGGTGAACTGAGCGCGCCGCTGGCTGGAGGCCCGAGCGGACGTATGGTTGATGCGCAGACCATTGAGTTGGCACTTTACTCGGGTGAATTGCAATCAAAGCCGCTCGCTCAAATCCTCAATGGGGCGAATATGGCGATGATGAAGTCTCCCGATGAAAAATGGGAAGTGGTTCAGTTTTTGGAGGCTGAAGAAGTTGGACAAAATCGCTGGCGGTTAAGCAAGCTCTTGCGCGGGCAGCTTGGCACAGAGCCTGCCGCACTGCTCGAAAAGCCAGCAGGTACGCCGTTTATCTTATTTGACGGCGGCGTTCAGAGCATTGGTCTGACTTCATCTGAAATCGGATTGGAACTTAACTGGCGCATAGGCGCGGCAGGCAAGTCATTCTCGGATGAATATTTCGATACGGTCAAAGCGATTGGTGGCTTGCAGGCATTGAGGCCGCTGAGTCCCGTTCATGTGAGGGCTGGACGGCTTGGCAATGGCGATTTGTTGTTCAGCTGGATCAGGCGCGGGCGGATTGATGCGGATAGCTGGATGGGGGCAGAAATCCCGCTTGGCGAGGACGGCGAAAATTATCGCGTTGAAATATGGCAGGCGGGAGCGCGCTTTAGGACAGTGGAAGTGTCAACCGCAGCGTGGACATATTCGAGCGCTGCCCGACTTGCTGAGGTTGGAACTAACAGTTTTGAAGTCCGGATTGCGATGTTGAGTACCAGAGTGGGAGCAGGCGATTTCGCTTCAATCCAAATTCAGAGCAATTTTTAACATGGAAGAAAATCTGATGACTGACGATAAAGCATGGTATCTTTCCCGCACTGTCTGGGCCGGATTGGTCGCAATTTTTCTCTCGCTTGCGGGCGCGTTTGGTCTTGTCAGCGAAACCGTGGATCACGGTGCACTGACTGATGTATTGCTGCAACTTGCTACCGCAATCGCCGGCCTTATCGCCATTTTTGGTCGGATAGGGGCAACTTCGCGCATTTCATAATTTTATAAACCGTGATAGCAGGGTTATTGAATATGCTTGATCCCGGAATATTGACGGATGCTCCGGATGATCTTATGTGTAAAAACAATGATTTAAATAGTCGCTGTCTTAATATGAGGCATTTGCTATTTTATGGGCTTAATTTCCTTTGTGTCATTCGGCGGAGTGTATCGTTCATGCATCGTTCAGCTGGCAGGCGCTATATAAGGGACATGATGAAACAGAACCCTGCTCTCAAATTTTTCGCGCTTCTGGCCGTTAGCATTGGTCTGTTGCCGGTCAGTGCCGGTGCCCTACCAATTGCGACGCCTCAAAAGTCAAACGTCTTTGTCGTTGCCGCCGCTGATTGCGCGGCAGTTGGCGAGCAAGTGGCTGCCTCGCAGGGCGGCCAGTTGGCTAAATCAACGCCGACAACGCAAAATGGACGAGCCATGTGTGTGGTCGTGGTACTTATACCCGGACGTGATGGCGAACGTCCGCGTCGCGTTGAAGTGGCTGTACCTGCACAATAAGCGGCTTTGCTACGGCAATAAGCAAGGGAACATGGCTTGCGTATTCTGATCGTTGAAGACGATAAAGATCTCAACAGGCAGCTTTCTGATGCGATGGCGAGCGCAGGCTATGTCGTAGACAGCGCTTTTGACGGTGAGGAAGGTCATCATCTCGGCGATACCGAGCCTTATGATGCGGTGATCCTCGATATCGGTCTTCCGCGGATGGATGGTATCAGTGTCGTCGAACGCTGGCGGCGTGATGGTCGTGCAATGCCAGTTCTTATGCTTACCGCGCGTGATCGGTGGAGCGATAAGGTCGCTGGTATAGATGCCGGTGCCGATGACTATGTGGCAAAGCCTTTTCATATTGAAGAAGTCATGGCGCGATTGCGTGCTTTGATCCGGCGCGCAGCAGGACATGCTTCATCTGAGCTGGTCTGTGGCGCGCTTCATCTTGATACTAAGACCTCAAAGGCTAGTGTCGATGGTATAGCACTCAAGCTCACTTCGCATGAATATCGCCTGCTTTCTTATCTCATGCACCATATGGATGAGGTGATTTCGCGTACCGAACTTGTCGAGCACTTGTACGATCAGGATTTTGATCGCGATTCTAATACGATCGAAGTTTTTGTTGGTCGCCTTCGTAAGAAAATGGGCGTCGATTTGATCGAAACCGTGCGCGGTATGGGCTATCGCATTCGGTCTGATGGGCAGGGAAATGTGAAAGGGAGCGGGAACTGAAGCTTCTTCGCGTTTTCCCCCCTTTGCGTTCGCTGGCTATCCGCGTTGTCACGCTTTCGACGCTGTGGGTCATTATCGCACTTGTCGTTGTGGCAACACTTATCAGTACACTTTACGGCGATGCAGCGCGTAACAATTTTGAGCGACTGCTGACGGCTCATCTGTTCAGTCTTGTTGGAGCGGTCAGCATAACGCCAGATGGCACCCTTCAGGGGCGTCCGGAGCTGGGCGAATTGCGCTATTCCAGCCCGCTTTCTGGCTGGTACTGGTCTGTTGATCCGATTTCGAAAAATGTAAGTGGCAAACTGCAATCCCTATCGTCAATTGGGCGCCTCGTTCCAGAAATCCCGGTATCGCAGGTGCCTTTCGACAGCTCTTTCATGCGTAGCTACACTTTGCCGGGGTTGAACGGCGAAGAACTTTACATTGTCGAAACCGAAGTCGTTTTGGATAATGATAATCGTGTTGCGCGCTTTCGTGTGATGGGCAATCTGAGTGAAGTCATCAGTGAAATTTCAGATTTCCGGAGAAAGCTCGCTTTCTACCTTGCGATTTTTGGCCTTGGCAGTGTCTTCATCAATGCTGGCATTATTCTGTTCGGGCTCCGTCCACTCGATAAGGTGCGTCAGGCACTTGCAGACATTCGCGAAGGGCGTTCTGCAAAATTAGATACTTCGCTGCCCATTGAGATTGCGCCACTTGCGAAAGAAATGAATGCACTGATTGAAAACAACCGTCGCATTGTTGAGCGTTCACGGACGCAGGTTGGCAATCTTGCGCATTCGCTGAAAACACCGCTTTCAGTGCTTGCCAATGAAGCACGAAGCATGGGCGGTGAACAGGGGCGCGTCATTCTTGAACAAAGCGAAGCGATGCAGGTGCAGATACAGCATTATCTGCAACGCGCACGCATTGCGGCGCAACGTGATAGCGTTGTGTTCCGAACGCTGGTTACGCCAGTTCTGGAACGAATGGAGCGGGTGACGGTTAAACTCAATCCGTCCTTCAATATCAGTTTTAAGAACACTTTGCCGGGTGCAGTCTTTGCTGGTGAAAAGGAAGATCTGGAAGAGATCGTTGGCAATCTTCTCGAAAATGCAGGCAAGTGGGGGCGTAAGCGTATAAAAATTACGCTCCGAGCACCGGTAGAATTTAAACGACAGTTTGAGATTCTTATTGAGGACGATGGTCCGGGCCTTGAGTCAGATAAAATAGAGGCGGCATTAAAGCGGGGTAATCGTGTCGATGAAACCAAGCCCGGTACCGGTCTTGGATTAGCAATCGTTCAGGATACTGTGCGCGAGTATGGCGGAAGTTTGTATCTTGCAAGAAGCAATATGGGTGGGCTTGCAGTACGCGTTGTGTTGCCGCTGACGGAAGATTGAGAGTTGTTTTTGCTGCAAGGCTCACTACAAGGTTAGGATGACAGCTGCATTTTGCTATAATATGCATGCTCATCTTTATGAAGGCCGGTTTGTTATGATGATGGTTTCTAGATTTTCTGCTCCGCTTTTGATCGCGTCTATCGCGCTTACGCTTTCTGCCTGTGGAACATCTGGCGGCGGCAAGGGTGTTGGGCTGACATCACTCGGCGGTCTTTCTTCAAAGACAGAAACGCGCCCAGACCTTCTTGCGTCGTTGGGTAACGGCTTGCTTGGCAGTTCCGTTGGGCAATTGACTGCGGCTGATCGTAAAAAAGCACTTGAAGCAGAATATCGTGCACTTGAATATTCGCCGGCGGGTAAGGTCGTTTCATGGAGCGGAGGTGCTTCTACTTCTGGTGACGTAACTGCTGCGCAGCCTTATCAGGTCGGGTCGCAGAATTGCCGCCAGTATACGCACAGTTTCACAATAGCTGGTGCGCCGCAAAGTGCGCGTGGTACGGCTTGCCGCAACGCGGATGGAAGCTGGACGCCGCTGACATAAACTTGCCCGTAATATGTGAGTCGTTTCACTTAGATATGCGCACTGCGCATCGCTATTATTTCCTCTATGCACGGGCATGCTTGAAAAGCCGCATTTTACGATGATTGCTTTGCGGCGAATTGCCCTAGTTACCCGGATTCGGCACTGTTCGAGTTGGTTTTTATGCGGACCGGGATTAAGTCTCAGCCATGGAATTCTGGTTGACTGCCGCCGCGCTGACTTTTGCAGCTACAATGATTGTTTTGTTACCGCTTACTCGGAACAAGCAGGAATTTTTGCCCCCTGAAAAAAATGATCTGGAAGTCTATCGCGATCAACTGCGTGAGGTCGAGGCTGACGCTGCACGTGGCATGATCGATGCGGCGAGTGCAGAGCAGGCGCGAATTGAAATATCCCGTCGAATTCTCAATGCTGAGAAAAGTAATTCAGAAGCCATTTCGAGTTTAAAGAAGGCGCGTTCGGGGCGTATTCTTGCCTTTGTATCGGTGCTGTCGGTTCCTCTGATTGCATGGGGCGTTTATCCGATTTTTGGTGCGCCTGATATGCCGTCGATGCCATTGGCTGCACGCTTGGAAAATAGCCCGCAAAACAGCTCCGTTGACGAGTTGATCGCCCGCGCAGAAGCGCATCTGGCGCAAAATCCTAATGATGCTCGTGGCTGGGATGTATTGGCTCCAATTTATCTGCGCATTGGTCGGGGCAATGATGCCGTGAATGCCTATCGCTCAGCGATCAGGCTTGAAGGCGAGAATTTCCCGCGAGTGCTCGGCCTTGGTGAAGCGCTGATCGCCGTGTCTGGTGGTCCTGTAACGGCTGAAGCCGAAGGCCTTTTTAACAAAGCATCAGCATTGAACCCCGATGATATTCGGCCGCAATATTATCTCGCGCAGGGCGAGTTGCAGGACGGTAATTCAGAAGGGGCTGTGAAGCGCTTACAAAACCTTCTCGATAAAGGTCCTGCCGATGCACCTTGGCGCTCGCAGATTGAAAAGGCGATTGCTTTTATCCATAATTCAGCCAATTCGTCATCAGCACCCGCAAAGGGGCCAACCACTGAGGATGTCGATGCTGCCGCTTCTATGAATGCGGAAGATCGTCAGGCGATGGTTGAAGGCATGGTTCAGCGTCTCGATGAAAGCCTGCGCGAAAATGCTCAGAATCTTGATGGCTGGAAGCGTCTCGTGCGCTCTTACATGATCCTTGATCGTCGTGATGCAGCTGTCGACGCGTTGAAGCGTGGTGTTGCAGCACTTGATGGCGAGCAGCAAGTTGAGCTTAAAAGTTTTGCAGCAGGGCTTGGTTTGGAAGCAGGGAGCGCAACGCAATGAGTGCGACCGCAGAAGGCAATGGACGCAACATAAAGCCAGCGGGCAATCTCGCGCGCACCGTCAGTCGCAGGAAGCGAAAGCGACTGATGCTGATTGGCGGCGCTCTGGTCGTGCTGGCGATTGCTGTCGGTCTCATGCTCATGGCTTTTAGCCAGGATATTCGCTTCTTCCGAACGCCCGCTGATCTGACAGAACAGGAAATTACTTCCGGCGCACGATTCCGACTGGGTGGTCTTGTCGAGGAAGGTTCGGTTGTGCGGGAGGGCAGTGAGCTTCGTTTCACAGTCACTGATACAATCAAGACAGTCAAAGTCGTTTTTGAAGGCATTGTCCCTGACCTCTTCAGAGAAGGACAGGGCGTTGTTGCAGAAGGCCGCTTTGAGCCAGATGGTATTTTTCGCGCGGACAGTGTCCTTGCAAAACATGATGAAAATTATGTCCCGAAAGACCTCGCCGATAGCCTGAAAAAGAAGGGCGTCTGGGAAGGTAAATGATGGGAACTGGAAAAAGCCTATGAATGTCGAGATTGGTCATTTCGCGCTGGTTCTGGCACTGGCATTGTCAGTGGTCCAGTCGATCGTGCCTGTGGTTGGCGCACAGCGCCGCGACATGCAGCTCATGGGCGTTGCAGTTCCAACAACACTTGCAGTTTTCGCGCTGATTGCTTTTTCTTTTGCAGTCCTGACTCTTGCTTATGTTGTTTCCGATTTTTCGTTGTTGAATGTCGTCGAGAACTCGCACTCGCAAAAGCCGATGCTTTATAAGATCACCGGCGTCTGGGGCAATCATGAAGGCTCCATGCTGCTTTGGGTGCTGATTCTGAGCTTCTTCAGCGCGCTTGTGGCTGCTTTTTCCGGCAATTTGCCAGAAACTCTGCGCGCGAATGTGCTGGGTGTGCAAGGCTGGATCGGAACGGCGTTTCTGGCGTTCATCATTTTTACGTCCAACCCGTTTACACGTATTATTCCGGCACCGCTTGAGGGCGGTGATCTTAATCCGATTTTGCAGGATATTGGTCTCGCGATCCATCCGCCGCTGCTTTATCTCGGATATGTCGGCTTTTCCGTTTGCTTCTCTTTCGCTGTTGCAGCGCTCATCGAAGGGCGTTTGGATGCTGCATGGGCGCGCTGGGTACGTCCTTGGGCGCTGGTCGCATGGATGTTCCTAACCGGCGGCATCGCAATGGGGTCCTACTGGGCTTATTATGAGCTTGGTTGGGGTGGCTGGTGGTTCTGGGATCCAGTCGAAAACGCATCGTTCATGCCATGGCTAGTCGGCACAGCGTTGCTGCACTCGGCTATTGTTATGGAAAAGCGCTCTGCGCTTAAAATCTGGACAGTGCTGCTTGCGATCCTGACATTCTCGCTTTCTTTGCTTGGAACATTCCTTGTCCGTTCCGGCGTATTGACCTCCGTGCATAGTTTCGCAACCGATCCGGGACGCGGACTGTTCATTCTTGCTATTCTCGCGATCTTCATCGGTGGATCGCTGTCGCTTTTTGCGCTGCGCGTACAGAGCCTGTCATCGGGCGGGCTGTTCCAGCCAATCTCGCGTGAAGGTGCATTGGTCTTCAACAACCTTTTCCTCACAACGGCCGCGGCGACCGTTCTTATCGGCACGCTCTATCCGCTATTGCTCGAAGTGCTGACCGGCGAAAAGATTTCTGTTGGCGCACCTTTCTTCAATATGACCTTCGGGCCGTTGATGATTCCGCTGCTGATGGCTGTGCCTTTTGGTCCTCTGCTGGCTTGGAAGCGCGGTGATCTTTACGGCGTTGCACAACGACTAATGACGGCTTTTGCGCTGGCGCTTATCACGGTTGGTATTGTTCTTTGGCAGAGCAACTCCCATTCAGTGCTCGCTGCGATGGGAGTTGGTCTTGCCGTATGGCTGATTGTCGGAAGCCTCACCGATCTATGGTTGAAGGCAGGCATTGGCAAGGTTTCGGCTGTCAAAGCGCTGTCACGTTTTAAAGGTCTTCCGCGTTCGGTCTTCGGCACAGCGCTCGCACATATCGGCCTTGGCGTGACTCTGCTTGGCATTGTCAGTGTGACGACCTATGGCACAGAAAACGTTCTGGTGATGCGTCCGGGCGACACGACGAAGGCGGCTGATTATTCGTTGCGTTTTGAAGGTATGCGCCCGCTGACTGGATCAAATTTCACTGAAAATCGAGGCGACTTTACGCTTTTCGATTCTTCAAATCGTGATCTTGGTATTGTCCACTCGTCAAAGCGTTTCTTCCCGGCCCGACAGATGCCAACGACAGAATCCGGCATCAAGACGCTGTGGTTTAGTCAGGTCTATGTGGCTCTTGGCGATGAACCGGGTGATGGCTCTATCGTTGTGCGCGTATGGTGGAAGCCACATGTGACGCTGATCTGGTACGGTGCGCTGGTGATGATGATCGGTGCAATCTTCTCGCTTGCTGATCGTCGCCTGCGTGTTGGCGCTCCTTCAAAGGCGCGAAAGCCATCGTCGAAAGAGGCGGGGGCGACCATATGAGGATTACGAGAAAGTTCGTCACGGTTTTCCTAACGCTTTTTCTGACGTTTCAGATATCCAGCGCTTTCGCTGTTAATCCGGACGAAGTTCTTCCTGATCCGCAGCTTGAAAAGCGTGCCCGCCAAATCTCGGCGGAGTTGCGCTGCATGGTCTGCCAAAACGAATCAATCGACGATTCCAATGCCGAACTCGCGCGTGATTTGCGTATTTTGGTGCGTGAACGTCTAACATCGGGCGATTCTGATAAGCAGGTCGTTGATTTTGTTGTCGACCGCTATGGCGAGTTTGTTCTTTTAAAGCCACGCTTCAATGCACAAACAGCGATTCTCTGGGGCTTTCCTGTAATTGTACTCCTCTTTGGTGGCATTGCTTTAGCGATTGCTTTTCGCCGGAGAAATGCGGTTCTAGACGTGCAAAAGCCGTTGTCGGATCGCGAAAAAGCCGAGCTTTCCCGTCTTCTCGACGATAAATAGCAATTTGGCTGGGTTCCAAACCTTACAAAACTTTCATTTTCCGGAAATTGAGCGGTAAGGTAGCGCTGACTATCTTAACATCATAACGGATTAACAGGGTCGGTGCCGCCCAAGAGGACCAGCCCTGGATTGCTTCTTGTAAGGAGAGCCAGATGTCGAAGATCATTACTTCCAAGTATCGCAAGGGCGTTGCAGCAATTGCGCTGTCCGCAGCACTCGCTGGTGCGTTTGTCGCAACCGGCCCGATGGGGGTTATGGAAAATGCCCGTGCTGATGCAGTGAGCGTCAATGCACCACAGCAGGCTGGCTTTGCAGACCTCGTTGAAAAAGTGCGCCCGGCAGTTGTCAGTGTTCGCGTTAAGAAAGACGTGCAGGAAGCCGATAGCCGTGGCCAGCAGATGCAGACACCTCCGGGCTTCGACCAGTTGCCGGACGGTCATCCGCTGAAGCGCTTCTTCCGTGACTTCGGCATGGAACCGCGCGGCGATGCGCGCCCCGAAGGCCGTCGTCAGGGCAAGGGACCAAAAGCTCGTCCCGGTCATGAACGTCCTTTCGCACAGGGCTCCGGCTTCTTCATCTCTGAAGACGGTTATGTCGTCACGAACAATCACGTCGTTTCAGACGGCGATGCCTACACTGTTGTTCTCGATGACGGCACAGAAATTGATGCCAAGCTGATTGGTACTGATCCACGTACTGACCTTGCCGTTCTGAAAGTCGATGAACCAAAGCAGAAGTTCACTTATGTGAAGCTCGGCGATGACAACAAGATCCGCATTGGTGACTGGGTTGTTGCTGTCGGTAATCCGTTTGGTCTCGGTGGCACTGTAACATCTGGTATCGTCTCGGCTCGTGGTCGCGATATTGGCGCTGGCGCTTATGATGACTTCATCCAGATCGACGCAGCGGTTAACAAGGGCAACTCGGGTGGCCCGACTTTCGACCAGACAGGTGAAGTGATTGGTATCAATACCGCAATCTTCTCACCTTCCGGTGGCAGTGTCGGTATTGCTTTCGCGATCCCAGCATCGACAGCAAAGCAGGTTGTGGATCAGCTTATTAAGACTGGTTCTGTAGAGCGTGGCTGGATTGGTGTTCAGATTCAGCCTGTAACGAAAGACATTGCTGCGTCGCTCGGTTTGGCCGAAGAAAAGGGTGCAATTGTATCCTCGCCGCAGGCTGATGGACCTGCCGCAAAAGCTGGTGTTAAGGCTGGTGACGTGATCACGGCTGTCAACGGCGATCCTGTTAAGGATCCACGTGATCTTGCCCGCAAGGTTGCAAACGTTGCTCCGGGCGAAAAGGCGGTTCTGACAGTCTGGCGCAATGGTAAGGCTGAGGAGATCGATATTAAGATCGCAGCAATGCCTAAGGATCAGGCGAAAGCCGGTGCTCAGCAGAACGACGGCGGCAGCGATCAGGGCGATACTCTCGACTCCTATGGTCTCACGGTCACGCCTTCTGAAGAAGGTGACGGTGTTGTCGTAACCAATGTCGATCCTGACAGCGATGCAGCAGATCGGGATATTCGCTCCGGAGATATTATCGTTTCAGTCAACAACCAGACTGTAAAGAGTGCGAAAGACATCGACAAGGCCGTAGCGGAAGCCGAAAAGTCCGGTCGTAAGGCTGTCCTGTTGCAGGTACAGCGCGACGATCAGAGCCGTTTCGTTGCTCTCCCAATCAATCAGGAATAAGCCTGAAGCTTCTGATTGATTAGCGTATCGATACAAAATGGCAGGCGGATACCCCGCCTGCCATTGCTTCATTTTCGCTGACAACCTATTGTTTTTACGATCGCTGTCGCTTGCTTTGGGGTAGAGCCATGAAAATTCTCGTTATTGAAGATGACCGCGAAGCGGCCCGCTATCTTGAGAAAGCCTTTAGCGAGGCTGGCCATTCTGCCGACATTGCAGGTGATGGTGAAACTGGCTACGCCCTTGCGGAACATGGCAATTATGACGTGCTGGTCGTTGACCGTATGCTGCCAAAGCGCGATGGCCTTTCGGTGGTTGCAGGCTTGCGTGCAAAAGGCATGGAGACGCCGGTTCTTATTCTTTCCGCCCTTGGCGAAGTGGATGACCGCGTGACAGGCTTGCGTGCGGGTGGCGATGATTATCTCACCAAACCCTATGCCTTCTCCGAGCTTCTGGCGCGTGTTGAAGTCTTACAGCGTCGCTCAAGTCCGCGCGAAGCCGATACGATTTATCGTGTGGGCGATTTGGAACTGGACCGCCTTGCGCATACGGCACGCAGGCAGAATGTGGACATCACACTGCAGCCACGTGAGTTCCGCCTGCTTGAATATCTGATGCGTCATGCAGGGCAGGTGGTGACCCGTACGATGCTGCTCGAAAACGTTTGGGATTACCACTTCGATCCGCAGACCAATGTGATCGACGTGCATATTTCACGCTTGCGATCAAAAATTGAAAAGGGTTTCGACGGTCCACTGCTGCACACAGTGCGCGGCGCTGGCTATATGCTTAAAGCTGCAAAAGCCAAAACTGCCGCAAGTTCTAAGGCTGAATGATGGGCCGTTTTTCTGCGCTGATGCGGACGACTGCCGCGCGCCTCTCCACGCTTTATCTGCTGTTGTTTGCTGTGGGTGCGGTTGCTCTGGTCTTTTACATGACCAACTTGTCCGCATCGATCATCAATAGTCAGACGCAGGAAGCGTTGGGCGAGGAAGTTGCAAGTATCGGCAAAGCCTATTCGCGAGGCGGCATACCTCAGCTTGTTCGGACGATTGACTATCGTTCGCGTCAGCCCGGCGCTTATCTCTATCTGGTTGCGGATCAGTCAGGGCGCATTCTCTCTGGCAATGTTGAAGGTGTTGAACCGGGCGTTCTTGATACGGACGGCATCGTTGAAAGGGCGTTCAAGTATCGTCGCTATGGTGAGCAGGGCACTGAAACCGAACATCGTGCCATCGCAGTTGTGATTGCGTTGCCTAATGGCATGCGCTTGCTGGTGGGGCGTGACCTTGGTGAACCTGAACGCTTCCGTGATCTTGTCCGAAGTTCGCTGATGCTGGCGCTTGGCATTATGGGCGTTGGTGCGTTGCTAATCTGGTTCTTTGTTGGCCGTCGGGCGCTGAAGCGTATTGATGATATGTCGCGTGCGTCACAGCGCATTATGGATGGCGATCTGACGGGCCGGTTGCCAGTCAATGGTTCCGGTGATGAGTTTGACCGTTTGTCTGGTAATCTTAACGTTATGCTCGGACGCATTCTTGAACTCAACGAAGGCCTGAAGCAGGTTTCCGACAATATCGCACACGACCTGAAAACGCCTTTGACGCGTTTGCGCAACCGTGCGGAGGAAGCTTTGTCTGGCAAGAAAGCGGGACCAGAATATCGTGCGGCACTGGAAGATATTATTGGCGAGTCTGATCAGCTGATCCGCACCTTCAGCGCGATTCTGATGATTTCGCGGCTGGAAGCTGGTTATTCGTCAGAAAATCTCGATGATATGCCGGTTGCTCCCATCGTCAGCGATGTGGCTGAAATGTATGAGCCGGTCGCAGAAGATGCGGGTGTTCAGTTGACACTGGGTGCGCTTGACGATGTGCCGCTGCGCATCAATCGTGAGCTCGTGGGCCAGACAGTTTCCAATCTCGTGGACAACGCGATTAAATATGCATTGAGCAGCGAGAACTCTGCCGCTGTAACACTCTTGATGGAACGAGATCCGCAATGGGTGCGCATTATTGTCGCCGATAATGGTCCGGGCATCCCGGAGGAAAAACGCGAACAGGCAACTGAGCGTTTTGTTCGTCTTGAAGAAAGCCGTACACAGCCGGGATCGGGACTTGGTTTAAGTCTTGCCAAGGCAGTGATGAAATTGCACGGTGGTGCTCTGCGTCTTGAAGATAATGGGCCGGGCCTGCGTGCCGTATTAGAGTTCCCTTTGCCGAAAGACGCTTAGCTTGAATATAGAATGCTGAGGGCATCATGGCAGTTGACGACACAAAGGCACTCTTTTTTGACCGTAACCTTTGTGCGCTGGCGCCGCTTGATCCCGAAAGAGCTAGTGGGTATCTCGCTGATCTTTCAGAGCGGGCTCAGAGCGAAGAGCTGAGTCAGGTCATTGAGCTTTTGCGCAATGGCAAAGCCCAGAGCTTTCTTGCAGCTGTGCTCGATCTTTCGCCTTTCATTCGCGAGTCACTGATCCGTCACCCAAGCATTCTTGCTAGGATAGCATCCAGCGCGCCAGAAGCAGCGCTTCAAGACATTCTTGTTGAGATTTCCAATTCCGGCACAGAAGAAGGCATTACCGAAGCTGCTCTGATGGCCAGCCTGCGTCAACGCAAGCGCCAGGCGCATGTGCTCATTGCCCTTTGTGATCTGGCGCAGATATTCAATACAGAAGCGACGACCGGCTGGTTGACTGATCTTGCGGAAGCCTGCACGGGAGCAGCAATCCGCTTTTTGCTTCGAGAAGCAGATAGTGCTGGCAAGATTAAGCTTTCGGATCGCGACAATCCTGAAAGCGGTAGTGGCTGGATCGTGCTTGGCATGGGCAAGTTCGGTGCCCGCGAGCTGAATTACTCTTCTGACATTGATCTGATTGTTTTCATCGACTCCGAGCGTCCGGCGATCATCGATCCCTATGAATGCGTTGATACGTTCTCTCGCATGACGCGGCGTCTTGTACGTATTTTGCAAGATCGCACGGCGGATGGCTATGTCTTTCGCGTTGATCTGCGTTTGCGCCCTGATCCGGGATCGACACCATTGGCAATTCCGGTGGGCGCGGCACTTCATTATTATGAAGGACGCGGCCAGAACTGGGAGCGTGCTGCGATGATCAAGGCGCGCCCGGTGGCGGGTGATCGCGAATCCGGCCTGCAAGTGCTGGCAGAACTGGCACCCTATGTCTGGCGAAAATATCTTGATTACGCAGCAATTGCCGATGTGCATTCGATCAAGCGACAGATACATGCGCATAAGGGCCACGGCGATATTGCCGTACGCGGACATAATGTGAAGCTAGGGCGTGGCGGTATTCGCGAGATCGAATTTTTCGTGCAGACGCAGCAGTTGATTGCAGGTGGTCGCTTTCCCGAATTGCGCGGCAATCAGACCGTCCCGATGCTCGGAAGGCTTGCTGAGCGGGGCTGGATCACGGAAAAGGCGCGTGATGCACTCGGCAAGGAGTATTATTTCCTGCGCGATGTAGAACATCGCATCCAGATGATTGCCGACGAGCAAACGCATATTCTGCCCGAAGACGATGAAGGCTTTGCCCGTGTCGCGCATATGATGGGTTATAGCGACCCGGCAGAGTTTTCTGATGTATTCCTGTCAGCGCTCAAGATCGTTGAAAAGCACTACGCAGCACTTTTTGAGCAAGCACCCGAACTCGGAGCATCAAGCGGCAATTTGGTTTTCACCGGCGACGTGGACGATCCGGGCACATTGGAAACGCTCGCTTCCATGGGGTATGAGCGGCCCAGCGATATTTGCCGTGTTATCCGCACATGGCATTTTGGTCGCTATCGCGCCACGCAATCAGCTGAAGCGCGTGAACGCTTGACCGAGCTGACGCCAGCCCTTTTGCAAGCCTTTGCTGCAACCAAACGCGCGGACGAGTCGCTTTTGCGCTTTGATGGATTCTTGCAAGGACTGCCTTCAGGCATTCAGCTTTTCAGCCTGCTTCAATCCAATCCGCGTCTGCTTAATCTGCTTGTGATGATTATGAGTGCGGCCCCTCGGCTTGCCGAGGTCATCACCCGCAACCCGCATGTTTTTGACGGCCTGCTTGATCCCGCAATTTTCTCGGAAATGCCAACACGAAACTACCTCGAAGAACGGCTGCGTGCATTCTTAGGATCGGCAAGCGATTATGAGGAAGTGCTTGACCGGCTGCGTATATTTGCGGCTGAGCATCGTTTTCTCATTGGTATTCGCTTGCTAACCAGTGCCATCGATGGCGTGCGTGCAGGGCGGGCTTTCTCTGACCTTGCCGAGCTGATGATAGGAAAGGCGTTTGAAGCCGTTGAAAGCGAACTGCAGCGCCGTCACGGCAAGGTCAAGGGCGCGAAGGTTGCTTTGCTTGCCATGGGCAAGCTTGGCAGTCGCGAGCTGACTGCCGGATCAGACGTCGACCTCATCCTGCTGTATGACCATGATCAGGATACGGACTATTCTGATGGTGAAAAGCCGCTCGCTCCTTCCCAATATTATATTCGTCTTACGCAGCGTCTGATTGCAGCCTTGTCGGCACCAACAGCCGAAGGTGTGCTTTACGAAGTCGATATGCGGTTACGCCCATCCGGCAATAAAGGCCCGGTTGCGACTCATATCGAATCTTTTGGTAAATATCAGCGCAGCGAAGCTTGGACATGGGAGCATATGGCGCTGACGCGTGCGCGTCCTATCCACGGCGATGCAGACTTCAGTGATTTCATTCGAGATGAAATTGATCAGGTCTTAGCGGGTAGGGGCGACGCGCAAAAGATTGCCAAAGACGTGCGCGAAATGCGCGATCTGATCTATGCGGAAAAGCCGCCGCGTGACGACTGGGATTTCAAGCTAAAACCTGGTGGAATTGTCGATTTGGAGTTTATTGCACAGTTCGCTGTGCTGATTGGAAAAGTGTCAAAACACCCACGCCCTTTGGCAACGGAGGACGTGCTGGCCGGGCTTAATCCTTCATTTGCTGATCCGAAGACAATCGATGATCTTGTACAAGCGCATCGCTTCTACACCAATCTCAGTCAGACGATCCGGCTTTGTCTGGGAAGCGACGCGACGCGCGAAGAATTCATCCCTGGAATGGTTGATCTTCTTTGCCGCGCTGCTGAGCTTCCGGACATTAAGCGCGTTGAACACCACATCAGCGAGCTGGCCGCCAATGTCCGGGCGAGCTTTGACAAGCTTATTGGCTAAAGCATGTCGCGGAAAAGTGGGAGCCAGTTTTCCGATAACGACAGGCTCTAATTAGGCAGCGTGAATCGCTGTACCGGGAATGGTTACCGCCCATTGCTTGCGGTCTGGAATACAGACCGCAACTACGGTTCCAACGCCCTCGGTTGAGCGAATACGCAGCCAGCCGCCATGCAGCTCCGCGAGCGAACGGGTAATCGCAAGGCCAAGACCGGAGCCACTATGTGTCTTGGTGAACTGGTTTTCTACCTGCTCGAATGGCTGGCCAATTTTCTTGAGTGCTGATTTCGGAATGCCGACGCCGGTATCCTGAATGGTCATAAACAGTGCTGAACCAGTCTTGCGGGCGCGCACGGTGATATGGCCGTTGTGCGAAGTGAACTTCACCGCATTGGACAGAAGGTTGATAAGCACCTGTTTGACGGCACGGCGATCTGCGTTGAGTTGCATAGCATCTTCAATCCGCGTTTCGACGGTGATGTTCTTCTCATCAGCCTGTAGCGAGATCATCCGCACAGTTTCTTTAATCAGCGGACAGAGATCAATTTCCTCGCGATCGAGCGAAAAATGGCCAGCTTCAATCTTCGACATGTCGAGAATGTCATTGATAACGTTGAGCAGGAAGTTACCGCTGGTGTGAATATCGTTGATATATTCTTCGTAGCGATCTGAACCGAGTGGGCCGAATGTGCCAGCCTGAATCATTTCCGAGAAGCCGATGATCGCATTGAGCGGCGTGCGCAGCTCATGAGACATGTTGGCGAGGAACTCGGATTTCGAGCGGTTTGCAGCTTCCGCACGCTCTTTTTCCTGTCCATATTTGCGCGCGAGTTCTGAAAGTTCTCGCACACGGTCACGCTCGCCTTTACGCGCAATCGACAGATCGTGAATAGTGGCCATCAGACGTCGTTCGCTATCCACCAGACGTTCCTGATGCTGCTTGATCTGCGTAATGTCGGTCGCAATGGAAACGAGGCCACCGTCTTGCGTGCGGCGTTCGTTGACTTGCAACCAGCGGCCATCGCTCAGCTGACGTTCAAACGTTTGACCGCCAGCGCGATTATGCTCATTGGCCATACGACGCTCGAAGCTAAACGGGCGGGTATGTGCGTCCACTTCATTACGCGGCACACCGGGCTTCAGCGTCCAGACTGGCAGACCAGCATATTCGCTGAACTTGGAGTTCGCCATGACCAGACGATTATTGGCATCCCAGAGAACGAAAGCTTCAGAAATATTTTCGATGGCTTCACGGATACGCATATCGGCCTCTGCCGTCTGCTGTGCGAAGCGATGCTGTTCGCTCACGTCAAACGCAATGCCGACAAGATGCAGTTCATTCTCTGCGGCAATTTCAGCACGAACCCGCATCCAGACCCACGAGCCGTCGGCATGACGCATACGGAAGACACGATCTACGTGAGAGATGTCACCCGCCGCTGCCTGTTCGGCAATAGAATAGAGATCGCCGTCTTCGGGGTTAATGATAGCCGACACATCGCCAAACGCGAGAACGGCATCCTGCGCTTCATAGCCCAGCATTTCATACATGGAGCGCGACCAATAAATGCGTCCGCGTGCCATGTCCCAATCCCAAAGACCGCCACGGCCACGTGCCAGCGCCATGTCAATACGGCGCTGAATTTGGCCGGAAAGATCGTCCGCTTCACGCGCCCGTGCTGCCTGACTGAAATAGGCGTAGAGAATGGCGAACATCACGCCGGTGGTGCCAGCAAACAGCGTCACGTTCAGAGAGACCGCACGTTTCCATTCGGCAAATATTGTGCTTTCGGGTTCTGCTGCAATAATCGCATAGGGAACTGTAATTGGCTTTGAAACCGTGCCGAAAGCAACTTCGCCATTCATCACGATTGTGAGTACGCCTGCACGCTCTGCAAACATGAAGAGCGGTTGAATGTCACTGAAAATATCATCGGCGCGCTTGCCGACGATATCTGTTGCAGGGCCGGATGCGGTGACAATGACGGAATCGTCATTGACCAGAGCGACAGTCATGCCGCTTGATGAAAGCCCGCGTGAACGAAACTCGGCAATCGTATTATCGAGATCTTTGGGCGACATCTGCGCGCCAGCTTGCGTGCCATTAGCAGCGCGCTCGATCATCTGCGCCAGATTAGCCGTCGCAGCAGACAGAGCAGCTTTATGCTGGAGCTCAATGTCCTCGCGCCATGATAGCATTGAGAAAACACGCGCCACACCGAGTATAACCAGAAAGATGACAATGAGAGCAGGAACAAGGCGGCGCAGTGCGGGCTCCACGGCAATAAATTTTCCATAAGCAGGGCCTGCGAGAAGCTTGGCATGACCAGACAGCCTGCCTTTCTTTCGCTTGCCGCCGGAGTCGCGTTTGCTCTCCGCCGTCGCGCTATACGCGTCGGTGCTCGCCATCTAAAGCCCCTCTAATGTGTCGAAACAGCTCCAGAATACGCTAAAAGCGCTGTCCGCCCGGAACTGTGTGAACTGAAATCTTTACTCGCAATGTTTCGGAATACGCCATATCCGAACAAGGCTACTGAATCAAAAGTGATTCGTGCTGTCCAGTGAATTCGTTAATGAGAAGTAAAATACCGCATTTACCATTCCGATTTTCCATTGAATCTCAATCTGTTAAGCGGAATCAGTTTAAGAGACCACGCAGCTAACACCATGAAAAGACTCATGAAAGCCGTAAGCCTTTTCAGTGTTCATGCGGCTTTGCTTCAATAGTTCAAAAATACGCCAACCCGGCCTAATTTAAGGCCGGGTTGGCGAATCATAGCGTTATCTCGTTGATTCGCGAATCAAGCCAGCGTGCGATCTACGATGTCGCGCAGATCTGTCGAGAGCTTTTGCGTGCCGGAAATACGGGCAAGAGCGGCGCGTGCATGTTCACGACGTGTATCCTCCAGCGAACGCCATGACCGCAAGGCAGTCAGAAGACGGGCCGCAAGCTGCGGGTTCTCAGGATCAATTGCCAGAACAATATCGGCAAAGAAATCATAAGCAGCGCCATCTTTGCGATTAAATCCGGTTGGGTTGCTGGCCGAAAAAGCGCCGATCAATGCACGCACGCGATTTGGGTTATCGAATGACAGCAGCTTGTCTTTTGTCAGTGCACGAACGGCTTCAAGTGCTTTCTCGCCCGGGCACGTTGCTTGCACGATAAACCATTTGTCCATGACCAAACCATCCTTGCCGAAACGCTTCTCAAATGAGGCGAGCGCGTCGAGTGCTTCATGGCTGTCACCGAAGCGATGTACCAGTACGCTGAGTGCTGCTGCTCGGTCAGTCATGTTGTCACTATGCGCGAATTGCTGTGATGCGCGTGCTGGGCTGTTTTCATGACGGCTAAGGTAATCGAGTAGCACATTGCGCAGAGCACGTTTGCCTGCCGATTGAGCATCAGGGGAGAAAGCACTGTCTTGTTGCAGGCTGTTATAAAGTGCTGCAAATTCCCTCGCATAAGCCGATCCGATTGCCGCAATCAAATAGTCACGGCTTGCAAAGATAGCGTCTGGATCAACATTTTCGCCCATTTCGCGCGCGATGTCGCTTTCGGTGGGCAAGGTCAGGCATAGGGCGCGAAAGGCGGCATCAAGCGTTTCGTCCGAGGCGATGTTACCGGCAAGCGCAATAATCTTCTCGTCGGTTTTGGGTGCATGCCCGCCGCGAATGCGTTTTGCACCTTCAAGCAACGCCTGTGTGAAAATAACAGTCAGCGACTGCCAGCGTGCAACCGGGTCACTGTCATTGAGCGCGAGAAAGGAGCGATCTTCTGTTGTAAGCGGTGAGACCAGATTAACTGGCGCAGAGAAGCCACGAAGCAGCGACGGAACAGGGCGCTCTTTAATTCCTTTAAAAATTATTGTTTCGGTTGCGCTATGCAGGTGGATGACGCCGTCATTCACCTCGCCCCCTTCCACAGACGTAGCTTCCATATCTTTGCCGTCAGAACCCAGAAGACCAAAAGCCACAGGGATGTGCATTGGCTTTTTCACTGGCTGACCGGGAGTAGGGGCAAGCGATTGTGTGAAATTGATGGTGTAAGTATCGTTTGAAGCATCAAAATCGAAACTTGTCTCGACCTTCGGCGTGCCCGACTGATCATACCAGAGCGCGAACTGTGAAAAGTCCTGCTCCGAAACATCTGCAAAGACTTTGATAAAATCTTCAATCGTTGCCGCATCGCCGTCGTGGCGCTCGAAATAAAGATCCATGCCTTTGCGGAAAAGATCTGGCCCAATGATGGTGCGGATCATCCGCACAACTTCGGAGCCTTTTTCATAGACAGTTGCCGTATAGAAATTATTGATCTCGCTATATTCGCGCGGGCGCACAGGGTGCGAGAGCGGGCCGCTGTCTTCTGGAAACTGTTGCGCCTTAAGAATCTTCACCTCTGCAATGCGTTTTACAGGTCGCGAGCGTTCATCGGCTGAAAACTCATGGTCACGATAAACAGTCAGGCCTTCCTTAAGACAAAGCTGGAACCAGTCACGGCAGGTGATGCGATTGCCGGTCCAGTTATGGAAATATTCATGCGCAATGACCGCTTCGATCCCTGCATAATCGACATCCGTTGCAGTTTCGGGATCGGCCAGCACATATTTGTCGTTAAAGACATTCAGGCCCTTGTTTTCCATGGCGCCCATGTTGAAATCAGAAACCGCGACGATATTGAAAACATCAAGATCATATTCGCGTCCGAATTTTTCCTCATCCCAGCGCATCGAGCGTTTCAGTGCATCCATGGCATAGAGCGCGCGTTCTTTCTTCCCATGCTCAACATAGATTGCGAGATCGACCGCGCGGCCGGACTGCGTCGTGAAATGGTCTGTCACAACATCAAGTGAACCCGCAACAAGTGCGAACAGATAAGACGGTTTGGGATGCGGGTCATGCCAGATTGCAAAATGTCTATCAGGGTTGCCTGAAACCACTCCTTGCTCAACAGGATTGCCATTTGCCAGCAATATGGGTGCTGCTGCTTTTTCGGCGTTAAGGCTGACCGTATAGACGGAGAGCACGTCCGGACGGTCGTAATAATAGGTAATACGCCGAAAGCCTTCAGCTTCGCATTGCGTGCAATAGACATTGCTTGAACGATAGAGACCCGAAAGCTGGCGATTGGTGGTCGGATTAACCTTGGTGACGATTTCCAGCGTGAAGCGTTCAGCCTCTGGCAGGTCTGTAATTTCCAATCTGTCTGGTGTCGCCGAATAGCTGTTATTGCTGAGAACTTCGCCATCAAGACGAATGCTGATCAGCTTTAGTTCATCACCGTCAAGGATAAGCGGCATGCCCGCAACTGTTCCCTCGCGGCGCTCGATAACGAGTTCTGCACGGACAATTGTCTTTTCTGGCTCAAGTGTGAAATCGAGTTTCGTTTCTGGAATAGCGTAAGGGGTTGGGCGATAATCTTCGAGGCGGAATGTCTGGCCGGTTTCAGTACGCATTGCGAAACTCTTCTTTGTGATCACTCTGATGCACGAGTCGTATCTGGCTTTTTAGCAAACGACAAGAAAAGCACTGAACTGGAATATTTTTTTAGACGAAGGCAAAGGCTGGGTGGAAGTTTATTGCGAACAGGCCTATGGATTATGCAATAGTGCTCATTTCCCACCTAGTCTCATCTCCCCCTGTTTAAGGAATTGCGTTGTGAAGTCCCTCCCGGACGCGGCCTCCGCAAATGTTCAGGCCAGCAAAAAGGCTGAGCCAGATCTACTTCAGAACAATCCGATGTTGGGTATCGGTCTGAAAATTGCTTCAGTCGCAGTTTTCGTCGGTATGTCCACTTTGATTAAGTCAGCTGATGGCATCCCCCTTGGGCAGTTGATCTTTTTCCGCTCGTTTTTCGCGGTTTTGGCCATCCTTGGTTACTTTGCATGGCGCGGGAAAACTGCCGGGATTTTTCATACACGTCACGGGTTTAGCCACTTCTGGCGCGGAATGGTGGGTGTGGGAGCAATGATATTAAGCTTCTATGCTCTGACCAAACTGCCTCTGCCCGAAGCAATTGCTATCAATTATGCGTCGCCCCTCATAGCCGTTATACTCGGTGCCGTTATTCTGCGTGAGGTTGTCAGAATGTACCGCTGGAGTGCGGTGATTGTCGGTCTCTTTGGTGTTTTGATCATTATATGGCCACGCATGACGCTTTTTGCAGAAGGTCATGTTGGCCGCAATGAGGCTATGGGCGCTCTTGCTGCGTTAGGCGGAGCAATTTTGGCTGCTTTCGCGATGATGTGGGTCCGCCGACTTGTTCAGACGGAGCGCACGTCAACAGTGGTCATTTATTTCTCTATCTCAGCGACGGTCATTTCTTTGGCAAGCATCCCGTTTGGCTGGGTTATGCCGACCGTGCCGCAGCTCGCGATGTTGGTTGGCGCTGGTATTGCGGGCGGTGTTGCGCAAATTCTTTTGACTGAGTGCTATCGCCATGCGCCTATGAGCACCATTGCGCCATTCGAATACACATCAATGCTCCTTGGCCTCGGGATAGGCTTTTTCTTTTTTGGCGATGTTCCAACACTGGAGATGCTTTTGGGTAGTGCCATTGTCATGAGCGCTGGCGGTTACATTATTTACCGCGAGCATCAGTTGGCGATAGCGCCGCACAAGACAAATACACCACAACAAACGCAGTGAAATTGTCTGATTGGATTATTCTGATCTGGGGTCAAGTTGCATGGTCTCGGGTGTAGGTTGTCCGTCTGGCGTATAGATCTTGAATTCTGTTTTCTGATCGCTGACCGCTGGACGCTCGAATCGACGAATACGCCAAAGCGCATGTAATCCATAGACCGCATAGGCGACCGCCATGGTGACAAAAAAGCCGGAAGCACCCATCAGATCCATAAGCGGCCCTGACAAGGCAGGGCCAATCACGCTGCCAGCTCCATAAATAATGAGCAGCCCGCTCGAAACTTTTACAAATTCGCTCGCATCAGCATAGTCATTGGCATGTGCAACGTTGAGGCTATAGATCGGATAGATGACAGAGCCGAACAGGAACATCATCGTATAGAGTGCATAGGGCGACGTAGGGTGTGCAATAAGCATAATCATTGAGATGATAAACCCAATGGCGCCCGCTACTACCATCACGTAACGACGGTCCACGACATCGGAAGCACGTCCGAGCGGATATTGAAAAATAACCCCACCGATCATGGCGCAAGCCAACATCGTCGCGATGCCAAACGTTGAAAGCCCATTCATGCCGCCGTAAATGGCGGCGAGAAAGCTCCAGGTCCCAGCCACAATACCAGCAATCAACGATCCGACTGCCGCCGCAGGTGAGCGACGATAGAGACCTTTCAGGTCAAGCTTAACCTGCGTTAGCGGGTTTGGGGACTGCGCACTGGACAGTGCTGTCGGCAATAAAGCGCTGGCGTAAATAATTGCACAAATGATGAAGAGTGTTTGTGTTGTGGCATCGCCAAACGGCAGAATATATTGCCCGCACATCAGGCCAAGCATCGTGATGATCATATAAATCGAAAAAACGCGGCCGCGCGATTCATTGGTAACGCGTTCATTCAACCAGCTTTCGATGATCATATAAGAACCGGCCAGCGAAAATCCGGCAATTCCACGAAATATCATCCACGCATAAGGGCTTACAATAAGCGAATGCAGCAGCAATGCGATCGAAAGCAGCGTCAGCAGGGCCGAGAAGACGCGCACATGCCCGACGCGCCGAACCAAATGAGGGATAACTATGCAGCCAATTGTAAAGGCGAGCGCATATGTCGTGCCCATCCAGCCGATTGTAGTGGTTGACCAGCCTTCGATGCCGCCACGTATGGGCAGCAAAATGCCTGCTAAGCCACCTGCAAGCAGCATCAAAAAAGTGCTCGCTAGCAGTGCTGCAATGGGCAAAAGCTGACCAGCCATAGTAAACTCCACTTAAAATCCAATGGCCAACTATCGTATATTTACGGCATGTTGGTGACAGTGGTGCTGCCGATGCCATTGAAATCAAAGAAGATCAATCGTGAAGTTCGGCGAGTTTCATTTTAACGGCTAGAAAATCGCGCCACGCAAAGCGCTTCTGAGCAGGCATACGCAAAAGATATTCAGGATGCAGCGTTGGCATAACAGCAATTTCTGCACCTGATGCTGTCCGGTGGATGTTCCAGTTACCTCGCAGACGCAAAATGGTTTCTGATGATCCTGTCAGCGTTTTACTCGCGGGGCCGCCAAGCGTGACAAGCACTTTCGGCGAAGCAAGTTCAATTTGTCGCTCGATGAACGGGCGGCAAAGCTCTGTTTCAAGCGGTGTTGGCGCTCTATTGCCCGGCGGTCTCCAGGCGATTGTATTGGCGATGTAAACGTTCTCGCGTTTAAAGCCGATAGCCTCAATCATGCGATTGAGAAGCTGTCCGGGCTTGCCCATGAAAGGTAGCCCTTCCATGTCATCATCTCGCCCCGGAGCTTCACCAATAAACATGATATCTGACGATGGATCGCCATCTGCAAAACACAGATGTTTGGCTGTTGATTTAAGATTGCAACCGTCAAAACCGGCGAGTGCCTCGCGCAGTTCTTCTAATGAACTGGCTTGTGATGCGGCTGCTCGTGCAAGCTCTATCTGGGTATTGTCCGGAACATCTGACGCAGCCTGAACAGGTCGGCTGGATGGGGAGGGCGCTATTGCTGCGCGGGGCTGTTGCGAGCGCTCTGATCGTGAACTTTGCGCCGCAGGTGAAGGCGCATCTTGCACACGCGCCATGATTGGTGCAGGTGCAGCAAAACGATCAATCGGTGTCTCTGAAAGTGGCATGTCGACACCCGCTTCCGCATAAAAGCGCAGCAAGCCTTCCATATCCAGCAATTCATGATCGTTGTTCATTCTCATACCTCACGAAATGAGGTGACGAATTTTGACGCTGAATGCAAGAGCATGTCGCAGCTTTCCGCTTTAAAGTGATCGTCTCCACGTAAAAAGCCTGTTGCGGCAGAATGGCTCAATTCTAAATTTCAGAGAGAAAAAATTTGACGTTTACGTTAAGGTAAATATTATAATGCTGAATTTGCGGGGTTTTTGGACAATTGGACGCATATGCGACAGTCCCTAACTCTGCGAGAGGGTAGGACCAATATGGGAACGGACCGGTCATTGTCGGTGGTTATCGACAATTGCGATAGGTTCATGAGCAAAAACAACTGGATGCATTGCCCGCGCTGAAATAGTGAGGGGAAAATGTAAATATGACGGAGGCACGAATGTCTGAAGTGGTTGAGCTTCCCGAACGCGAGAGCATGGAATTTGATGTTGTGATTGTTGGCGCAGGCCCTGCTGGCCT
>NZ_JAMJWE010000129.1:548-780 GCF_023554105.1 Brucella sp. 21LCYQ03 | reverse complement strand
GATCGTAGCAAAGGCTAATCTGGCCAATTATACATCGAGCAATCTGGCATTTGGCATACAAAATATCACTTCCTATGGAGATGTAAATCGCTATTTTGGACAGACCATGGATCCAGAATATTATCTTTTGACCGCCAATGAAAATCTAAACAAAAAGAACAATTTCGTTTTACATGCGCAGACCACTTTCTTAGATATTATGATGGACTTTGTAGAATACGATATGCTGAAT
>NZ_JAMJWE010000129.1:0-538 GCF_023554105.1 Brucella sp. 21LCYQ03 | reverse complement strand
GCCTACATCTCCGGATTGAACAAGGATGAGTGGGCTTTTGTCGTATCCGTCTATTACGGCCGCAAGGCTATGGTTCTGGTAGAGACCAACCTTGATCGAGAGATCGCCTCCAAAGCCGTAGAAGAAGCCCTTTATAATGGTTCGGCAATTTCGCCCGAAACACGCAAAATTTTGCAGCAGTGTACTATCAGGGCTTCTACTTACGGAAAGGCGGCAAATGAAGCTAGCCATGATGATGATCCACTCACGCATGTGTATAACTATTTACAATCACCTGTGACCCCAAAGGATTTCGAAGAGCCGCTGTACATGATTATGTTTGAATTAAAAAATTATGCCACCCTTGAAAATAATTTTTAGCAAACGATTTGCACTGGTGCTGAAATGTCAATATGGTTTTCATTATTAGAAGTCCATGCTAATCTTCCAAAGAAAGATGCTTTCCATCCTTATCCACTACGAAGTAATGGATAACCAGACTTAGTACAAGGAGAAATCGAATAGGCACATGAAAACTCCTTTTTAGCGACTGCATCCC
>NZ_JAMJWE010000128.1 GCF_023554105.1 Brucella sp. 21LCYQ03 | reverse complement strand
AAGCTGCGCCAAAACAACGGCATTCGGGCATATTTTTCCTTTTTATGGCGCTTATCTTCCGCGTCTTTTGCCATTTCGGAAGTTATATTATGGTTATTATCGGGTAAAAAGCCAATTTCTATATTTATAAGATCTATTGCTTCTCGAATGCTATATCCGTTGTGTTTAACAATCCACCAACCCAATGGATTTAGATTATCATCGAAAAAGCACTGCTCTAGCTGAATAGAACTGCCCTTGCGCAATACGATATGCTCATCCATCCAGCGCTCCTCGCAGGTGCCTTCCCCATATTTAAATAACCGCAGCATATTCCATTTGATATTTCCCCGATTAATTGTTTTACCCAAAAAAACCATTTTGCGCTCCATCACCAATCCGGTAATATCCGCTGCTACGGTAGGTACTTTGGTATGCAGTTCTTTTATTAATTCCGGAGAAAGGTATTCGTCTGCATCTAGGCGAAATACCCATTGGGTAGAAACGGGAATATTGGTCAAGCCCCAATTAAGTTGTCGGGCATAGTTATTTTCCCATTTATTCTGGTAGACAATCGCTCCCATGGACTCGGCGATTTCTTTGGTCCTATCGGTAGAAAAGGAGTCGACCAAGTAGATAACTTTAGAAAACTGCCGGGCATTTTCAATGCAGCGAGCAATATGTTTTTCTTCGTTGAAGGTTAGAATTATGGTAGAAATATCCAACATTGTTTAATTCTGTTTTGTTGTAGGTTTATCTGTAATGATACGTTGTTCAATGGTTTTGCAAGGATTTCCCGCGCACACCAT
>NZ_JAMJWE010000127.1 GCF_023554105.1 Brucella sp. 21LCYQ03 | reverse complement strand
AGATGCAAAGTGCGGTAAAGATTTCCACAGATATTGTAGCAGCATTGCCGACCGATCGTTTATCGCCGGAAACGACGCGTGGAAAAGAAGGTTTTGTACATCCTAACCGAATTTCAGGTACGGTAGAAGAGGCGACAATAGAATTCATTATCCGCGACCACAATACGGCTTTGTTGGATAACCACCAAAAAGAGGTGGAAAATATTGTAAAAACAGTAATTGCCAATTATCCGAAATCCACCTACCACATCGAGGTACAAGAGCAGTACCGCAACATGAAAGAAGTGCTGGATCAGCATCCGGAGATTATGGAGATAGGTATAGAGGCTATTCGTCGCGCAGGCATGGAGCCGGAGCGTCGCAGTATCCGTGGCGGAACGGATGGTTCTCGCTTATCTTTTATGGGATTGCCGTGCCCGAATGTATTCGCTGGCGGACACGCTTTTCATGGCAAGCAGGAATGGGTATCGCGCCAGGATATGGAGAAAGCCGTGAAAACCATCTTACACATCGCCGCGCTTTGGGAAGAGCGTGCATAATGGCTTTCCGTTATACATAATAATACATGGACTAGGAGACGCGCATGATTAATCAGGCGACGGCCTTACAAAAATACTACTGAATAAAAAGACAGACTATGAGCAAGACCAATGACGTATTGCAAACGATCCAACACAGAAGATCGTTGATGCAACCGAGTTTTTTAGATAAAGAAGTAAGCCGCGAAGATATTGAGCTGTTGCTAGAAGCGGCGAATGCTGCTCCTACACACAAGAGAACACAACCTTGG
>NZ_JAMJWE010000126.1 GCF_023554105.1 Brucella sp. 21LCYQ03 | reverse complement strand
CGCACTGAGCATCGTTTCTCGGATCCAGAGGAAGCGGTGATTATGGATTACCGCACCTCTCAAGAACATGGTACATCTTTTATTTATGGTTTACCTGCGTCAGATAACGAGATTTTTGTTGAGTATACTATCTTCTCTAAGTCATTAATCTCGCGGGAAGAGTATGCCGAAAAGCTAGCTTTATATTTACGAGAAGTATGCCATGTTAAGGACTACGAAATAACGGAGGAAGAATATGGGGTTATTCCGATGACGGATTATCATTTTAAACGTCGTGATGGTCGCGTATTTTTCTTAGGATCAGCAGGAGGGGATACGCGAGACTCTACAGGCTACACCTATACTAATGTAAAGCGAACGATCTCCCAAATTTTAGAGGCATTCAAGCGTAAAACATGGCCACAGGTGACCTTGCCTTCGCGTCGTAAGGAACAGTTCTACGACGCTATTTTGCTGCATGTATTAGCCCAAGGTGGTTACCCTGGGCATATGTTATTCACTGATTTATTTAACAAGGCACGTGCATCACACGTTTTTCAATTTTTGGATGCGCAGTCGGACTTTACGAATGATCTTCGCATTATGTGGAGCTTGCGTAAATGGCCGTTTATTTTAGGAATGCTGCGTACACTCCGATTGATGGTATTCAAGAGGTAAAACACTTGAAAATATAGGGGATAGATCAATCTAACTAGCCTCAGCTAAACCCATATCCTCCGATTGCTCATCTTCTAGAATTGCCATCAGTAATAAGTAATATCCTTTGTCCAACCCTAATTTTGCTGCTTTTGT
>NZ_JAMJWE010000125.1 GCF_023554105.1 Brucella sp. 21LCYQ03 | reverse complement strand
TATGATGACCATTAAGCTATCCGTAGGGGAAACCGCATTGGAAGATATTGTGGTCATCGGCTACGGCGCAGTGAAGCGTAAAGACGTCACAACAGCCATTTCTTCGGTATCTCTGGAAGATGTAGAAGAGCGACCAATTGTTTCCGCAGCGCAAGCTATTCAAGGTAGAGCTGCGGGAGTTTCCGTTGTGCAGACCAGTGGTACGCCAGGCGGACAAACATCTATCAGGATACGTGGTGCTACTTCGTTCAACGGAAGTAATGATCCATTGTACGTCGTAGATAACGTGCCTGTAGATAATATTAACTTTCTGGCACCAACCGATATTGTGGACATGCAGGTGTTGAAAGATGCTTCTTCTGCCGCTATTTATGGTTCGCGAGCCGCGAATGGTGTGATTCTGATCACGACTAAGCAAGGTAAAGCCGGACAGGCCAAAATCGGTATCAATACATTAGGAACAATTAACCAGGTGACCAGCCGGATGCAGGTACTCAACGCACAGCAATACCGCGACCTACAACAAGAAATCGGAATTGTCAACGTGCCTGCAGGATTAACAGATCAAACAGATTGGTTCAACGAAGCCTATAAAAATGGCTTGACGCAAAATTATCAGGTATCCATTTCCGATGGTACAGAAAAATTACGATACCATCTATCAGGTGGATATGTAGGCGAAGATGGTGTGCTCAATACAGCCTTTTTCAAGCGGTATAACTTTCGGGCAAACATCGAGAATAATGTACGCGATTGGTTAAAGATCAATGCTAACATGAGCTATTCGGACAATA
>NZ_JAMJWE010000124.1 GCF_023554105.1 Brucella sp. 21LCYQ03 | reverse complement strand
AGCGAACGAACATTATGTTACGTTATCTTAAGTACCGGTACATGGCATTTCAAGACGGTTTGTCCAATATACAAAGTGAAGAAATCGTTCAAAAATACAATATTAAGATCTCGAAAGACTACACGATAGATGAGGTACTCTCCAAATTATTGTTAGACATAGAGCTGCCGAGTTCAGTCTTTAACAATATATTTAAGGCACGCGAAAATGCCAGAAGTGCCCAGGACAATATCAATAGGGAGCTTTGGCAGAGCCTTAACGACTTGTATCATCAAATCCGCAATCCACAGCTACTGCAAGAAATATCCTACGATCCCTATTCTGTGATCGATGAACTCATTAAGAGGTGCATGCATTATTACGGCATCATCAACAATTCGGTAAGCCGATCGGAGGGTTTTTATTTCCTAAATCTAGGCAAATTTGTCGAACGCGGTTTGCAATGCATTCAGCTGATGAAAGAAGAGCTGATTTTACTCGACAATGGAGAACAAGAAAATCTACGTTGGCGTTATTTTTTGATGTCGTTCAATGGGTATGAGTTGTATTTGTGCAAGCATTTCGGTCGCTTAGACACCGAAAAGATTCTGGAACAAATGCTGTACGCTGACAACTACCCCAACTCCCTGATATACTGTTGGCATGAAATTGCTCATCATGCGGAGCACTTGTATGGAGAAGGTTCCAATGAGACGGCCGTCAACTTGTCTTTTGTGATCGGAAAGTCCTATTCGAATATCAAATATTCGAAATTGAATGGTAGTACAGACGGCAAATGTGCTTTTTTAAATGCCA
>NZ_JAMJWE010000123.1 GCF_023554105.1 Brucella sp. 21LCYQ03 | reverse complement strand
ACCTGTACCGCCCTAATATTGCTTTAATTACCGGGATTGAATGGGATAGCTTTCGCACAGTTATATCCAGCGAAGATTATTTCCAGCAGTTTCGTAAGTTTATCGAAAGCATCACTCCAAAAGGAACGTTGATTTATAATAAAGACAACGCCAGTTTGCATCAAATCTTGGAAGAGACCAAAGATTTAAAAATCAATAGACACGGCTACAAATTACCAGATTATAGCATCAATAAAGGCGTTACGTCGGTATCTGTTTGTGGACACGAGTACCCGTTAAAAGTTTTTGGTAAGCACAACCTGTCGAATATTGTGGGTGCGTATACGGTATGCGAATGGCTTGGTGTGAAACGAAAAGAGTTTTATCATGCAATACAAGACTTTAAAAGTTCCATCCGTTATTTGGAGTTTGTTGCCAGTGGTAATGGGAGCGTGGTGTATCAGGATTTTGCACATAGCCCATCGAAGGTGAAATCTAGCATTCATGCTATCAAAGAGCAATTTCCTGCCAAAGCACTGGTTACTTTCATCGAGCTGAATCCTTATGATGCTATCGAAGATGATATTATGAAACAGTATCAGCATAGTATGCAAGAGTCGGATCACGCAGTCGCTTTTGTTAATATAAATTCATATAAAGAAAAAAATATTACCACCAATCTTTTAGAGCACAATCTTGCTAAAGCGTTTGATCACCCATCTTTCCACATTATCAGCGATATAGGTGAGCTAGAATCCTTTTTGGAATCTTTTCGTTCTAATGGGTATAACTTGCTTTTTATGAGTTCAAACACTCAT
>NZ_JAMJWE010000122.1 GCF_023554105.1 Brucella sp. 21LCYQ03 | reverse complement strand
ATATAATCTATTGGATCCAGCAAAGCCGCAAAATCAATATGTCTAAAAACCTTCAAAACCTCATCGTAGACTAATTTTTCAATTGGAATGCCTAGCAGTCGGGACAATCCTCTTTTTAAAAAATCGACTTCGTAGATTTTACCGTTTAGTTCCAATGTTTGTTCGTGGAGGATTTCAGGGTCATATCTTTCCTCTTTTTCACATGCCGTAAATGAAATGCATCCCAACACAATCAACAAAATTACAATTTTATTCATTTTATTACTTTTTAAATTAATAATATCCAAAAATACTAAATAATTTTCTTAATATTATCAAATAAATTAATTAAAAAAAACAATATCAAATATTAGCGACTCATTTTGTAAACTATAAGTTATCTATTAATATCCATAGCAGCTATCTCCAATTTTATAATGAACCTACTTCACCGTATTTTTCAACTATTTATAAATAGAGCACACGAATTTTAGAGTTATTCTGCTACTGTTAAGAAGCTGAAAACGGAGGTGTATTATTTAACTACAATATTTATCATTCCAGAACTTTAGACCCAATAATACTAGATTAGTGTTAATAAATAGATATATAACAGCATTTATTAGGGTGAACCTTCATTCTTTAATAAGATTATTAATACAAAGCTGCAACGCAAATACAAGATCTTCGGTGTCACAGCACATAGCTAATAGATTGATAAGTTTACACTTATGAGCAGATACGCGAATGTTATTTTATTTTAAGGAAATTCGCGACGATAAAAGCTCTTGAGGTAACTTCAAGAATCTTAACACCAAAAG
>NZ_JAMJWE010000121.1:321-804 GCF_023554105.1 Brucella sp. 21LCYQ03 | reverse complement strand
CACGAAATCCATACCGAGCGTAAGCAGCGCCGACTTCGAAGCGGTGAACTCTATTAAAGGGATAGGCTACAAAAGCTTCCAACTGGGTTTGAAACTGCCGTATCAGGTAGGTATTCTCCACCAACTCGTCACCCTGCCCTAAATTTTGCACGTTAAACTCCGTAAAACCATAGCGAAAAGGAATATGCGATGCCGAGAAACCCCAATTCCAACGATTCTGCTGATTAATGTACGCCAGCTGCCCACCAAAATCATAAATTTCACCATTAATATTGAGCGCTCCTAAAATTTGATTGTAACCCAATATGTCGGAGAATGTACCAAATACCCCCCCTGCCATACCAGCACCATATCGGTTACCCACTGCCATGCCCATCCCCGTGTTGGTGAGGTAATCCAGCTTAAATTGTGGCCGGTAAGGGATTTCATTAATTTGAGAAGAATTGATGCGACGATAAGTATTGAAATTCCTTAAATTATTGT
>NZ_JAMJWE010000121.1:0-311 GCF_023554105.1 Brucella sp. 21LCYQ03 | reverse complement strand
TTGTTTATCACGTCTACTCCTCGATCCTCATCTGGAAATAGCATCGCGGCGTTAAAATCCACGAGTTGATTATCTACTGATACTGGCTCAAAAGCAGAAGCATCCGCGCGATAAACACTATACTCGTTGTTTTTAAAGAATGAATAAACGATTTCGTCTTGTGCAGAAATGCTCATAGCCGGTGAATATTCTGTAATTCCACTAATGCCGGTAAAGAAATCGGTAAGGCGCTCCACTTGTTCTGAATCCGTCTTCAAGCGATACATATTGCGAAAACCATCACTGTTAGAAAGAAAATAGATCGCGGAACC
>NZ_JAMJWE010000120.1 GCF_023554105.1 Brucella sp. 21LCYQ03 | reverse complement strand
GATTTTCCGATTTTTCAAGAAATTATGCTGGACGAGGTCGAACGGCTGGAATTTCCTTTTATGGAAGACGATCCAGAGGAATACTTTGTACTTACTTTAACGGATCGGCAAGTTACGGTGCATCAAATAAGTGGTGAGGTTGTGGAAGAAACACGCTATGCCTACGCTGCTGTTTGGGAAAAACTGAGTTTGGATTTACATACCGGACAAACTAATCGGGTATGGGCTGTTATTTTAGGCTTAGGGGCATTAAATATTCTCTTCTTTATCTATTCGGGGTTTGTTATTACATTTCGCAGAACCGGCACAAAGATCAAAAATAAATATCGCGCTCATAATGCCGAGATCATCTTACTGTATGGCTCGGAAAATGGCAGTACCTTGGCCATGGCCAACCGGGTATTTAAGCAATTACTGGATCAGGGCGAACGTGTTTTGCTCACCAATATGGATCAATATACCGTTTATCCCAAAGCGCGGGAAATGGTGATCTTCACCTGTACCTACGGATTGGGCGAAGCGCCGAGCAACGGAAAGAAATTCGAGCAGCTCTTGTCTGCCTCTCTCCAGCAGCAACCGATCGGTTTTTCCGTTTTGGGATTTGGATCTCGATCCTATCCGGATTTTTGCGCATTTGCATATCATATCGATACGGTATTAGAATCGCAGGCTTGGGCGAAGCGTACACTACCTTTGCACACCGTTAACGAAAAATCAACCGCAGATGTGGTGGCTTGGGCGCAGGAATGGAGTAAGGAAACGCTGATGACCTTAGCGACAGCCGAAACCGTATATGCTTCGGCGCAACC
>NZ_JAMJWE010000012.1 GCF_023554105.1 Brucella sp. 21LCYQ03 | reverse complement strand
TGTAAGCAATCCGATTGAATCATAACCTACTGAAATCGCTCAATCCTTTTTGGAACAGGCTCTGACTTATGCCCAGACCGGGCAAATAAAAAGTGCGGCGGGACAAGTCTTAAACATTAATCCAAACGTTGTAACAACGCAGTCAAACTCAAATGGGTTTGGTCTTTACGCAACGGATGGTGGCATCATCTATTCTGGTCCGGGCAGCGTCTCCACTGCGGGCAGCAATGCTGCGGGTCTGTTTGCTGCAGAGCCGGGAAGCATAATTTACTGGCAAGGTACAGATATTACGACTTCTGGCTTTCGAGGGCGAGGCATTGACACAGTTCGCGGGGGGCAGGTGATTGGCTACGGAACGATTACCACCAACGGCGAGAGAGCACATGCGATTCAAGCTGGAGATACCAACGCAACAGCTGGTCCGACCAAAGTAACTTTGCTGCCCGGTACATCGGTTCATACTTTCGGCAATGGTTCTTACGGGCTTCATGCCTATGCTACGGGGACAATATCCGGTTCTGCCAATATTATAACCGAAGGTGTGAGTAGCTTTGGCGCTCATGCCGAAAAAGACAGCTCAGTTACCATTAATAATTCTACCATCGAAACCCATGGCATGAACGCCATTGGCCTTTTGGCAAATACTGATGCCATAATGCCGGGTGTAAATTATACACCCGGTCAATTAACCGCAACGTCCACCACCGTCAAAACCACAGCGAACAATGCCTTCGGTGCTTTTGCAGATGTTGAAGCCTCTATCACGCTTGTCGATATTACCATTGATACATGGGGGGAAGGTGCCGTTGGCTTGTTTGCGAACCGCGCTGGTCGTATTAACAGTCAGGGCGATGTTTCGACTGAGGGAAACTATGCCCATGGCGTGGCAGCGGGCCTGATAGCGGTTCAGGGCGCTACGGATAGTGTTAAGCACAGCGGCAGTATTCTCACTAAGGGGAATAGTGCTTATGGCGCTTTTGCGCAAAATGCGGCGCAGCTCGATATATCGGGGGCTATTGAAACACGTGGTCAGCTTTCTCACGGAGCGCTGATTGATGCTGCCGAGTTGACTATGACTAACCTTGGTGTGACCACAGCAGGTGATGGAGTCTACGGGCTTTATGCACAAAATGGTGCCAACATTACCGGACAGGCAAATATAACCACGCAAGGCGAAGGCGCTCATGGCGTTATGCTTGAAACGGGCAGCGCAGTTGTTCTGGATAGTACGGATATTACGACATACGGTGCGTTTGCGGATGGAGCCTCTGTAAAAAATAGCTCGTTGATATTAAGCAATAGTCGCATTGAGACCCATGGGCGCGGCTTAAAAGTTACAGATAGTTCAACCATAACCCTTATCAACACAACAGTCGAAAGCGATTTGAGTACAGTTGAGGCCAGTTTCACGGATGATAACGGGCAGATCAGTTTAAACATTGATGGGACGTCCAGCCTTAGCAGCGGAAATGGTGTTTTCCTTGCTGTCAAACGCGACAATGTTCAGGCTCAAACAGGCAGCGTTACTCTAAGCATTGCTGACGACTCCACTGTTGCTGGTGATATTGTCGACACGGACACAAAGACCAGCGGTTATACAGATGTTTCTTTGGGAGCCAATGTCACGTGGACGGGCCGTGCGCTGGGGGTTCGCCACTTCAAATCGATCGATAGTAATAGCCAAATCAAATTTGAAGAAGGTTCAGTTCTTCATGGCGATATTCATAGTGTTCGTTCAAACTTAAACTTTCATGAAACAGGTGTATCAATTGCCGGTGATATGCTTTTACACGACTATTCAAATGCAAATGGCGGATCAGGAAACGGTATCATCATGATTGCTGGCAATGTGCTGATCGATGAAACATCCAGCCAGAGCGGAAGTTGGGCAATCGGCGGTAATCTTGAAAATCGTGGGTTAATAGCGCCGGGACCATCAGCTGGCACAGTGACAGTTGGGGGCGATTTTAATGCGCTGGATACGTCTGTTTATGAGGTTGAGATCAACGCTGCCGGTCAAAACGACCGTATTGTCGTTGCGGGTACCGCGTCACTTGCCGGGCGTGTTTCATTATTGACAACAGGTGGGAGCAGCGGTTTTGTAGTTAACCACCGCTATACAATCTTATCTGCTGAAGGCGGACTAAACGGAACCACGTATAATGGAGGTCTAAGCTGGAATAATGCCTCTTCATTTTTATATGTTTCGCCACAATTATCTTATGACGCCCAAAACGCTTATCTTACGTTCGCGCGTAATGATGTGCCGATTGTTAACCCAGGGCAAACACCAAATGAGCAAGCCGTTGGTGGTGCAATTGGCGGTGGGGGCTTGCCTGATCCGCTTGAGACTGCACTGTTGCTTCAAGCCAATGAAAAGGCCGTCAAGTCGCTTTTATCACGGCTGTCCGGCGAAGCTCATCAGTCTGTCCTTAGTGCGCTACAACAAAATTCATCACGCACACGCGACACCATAACCGATCGCTTACGGGAAGCTTTTGCGGAGGATGGGCCAACCGTATGGTCACGCGTAATCAATGCACGCACAAGTTCGGACACTAATTCTAATTATCACGGTCTGAGGCAACGTAGTAACAGCCTTTTCCTCGGTGCGGACACCATGATCACTGAAGATATACGCGGTGGTATTATGGGCGGAATTGAAAAAACAAACTTCAATTTTGATGCGCTGGGTTCAGCCTCAGATTCAGACAGTTATCATCTCGGTGCTTACGGCAGCTGGCAACAGCAAGCCATCAGGTTGCGTATCGGGGGTGCCTATAGCTGGCATAATATCTCGTTGAATCGCTCATTTCCAATTTTTGAGAATCTGCAACAGCTTGATAGCGAATACAAAGCATATACCATTCAAATATTCGGTGAAACAGGTTATAAGTTCAACTGGCAACCTATCGATGTTGAGCCATTTGTAGGGCTGGCATATGTTCGGACACGGCGTGATAGTTTTATCGAGCAAGCACGCAACTCACTTTTTCTGGCTGAACTCGACGCTGACCGAGCCTCCATGAACAATACTGTCTCAACGCTTGGTATCCGTGTCGGTCATGAGTGGGCTCTTGCGAATGCAATAAGGATCGAAGCGACTGCGACACCCGCATGGCGTCATGCATTTGGTGATCTGGAGCCATATTCTTCGTTTGCTTTAAACCACAATACTGCCTTTGAAATTAGTGGATTGCCAATTTCGCGAGATATTTTTTCGATTGATACTGCTGTGAATGTTTCTTTCCATGAACAGTTCGACATAAATTTAAGCTATAGTGGCCAATTTGGCAGAGAGGTCACTGAAAATGCATTTAAAGGCTTGGTAAGATTTAAATTCTAGAGCGCATTTCGATCTAATTGGTTCGGATAGCAGCGCAATGACGCAATGACTGTACTCTGAATACTGAAGAATGACGTTACATTTCTGGTGCTTTTTCGAAAATCAGAGCCTACTTACAACGATTATAGACGTTAGCCGGATAAATATTTTGGTAGTTCTCACCGAATCTCGACAATGATGCCGTTTTGGCCCCTATTGTCGGCGATTGGAGTTTTTCACATTATGCGGGCATTGTGGAGTGCAGAATATTTACGCGATATAATTGTGAGATGACGTAAGTCACCGCAATAATGAGCACTTATGTGGTAAAACTTGACCACGATTTACCGTTAGAGGACTCTAATTTTGCGCCTGATCAGGTAATGAAGAAAATCTTATCGCCATTTATTTGAAGGAATGGCCAACGGCGTGAGGTCTTAATGCGACAGATCTTGAAAGCCTGGATAAATCCAAAAATAAGCCAGTCATGGTAAGCTTTAAACTTCCAAAATCCATGGCACCAATGGCCACGTTACCCTTCAACCTCTAGGGTCTTTTTTAAATTTCCCGTCAAATAGATCTCCAAAAGCGAAGCTAAAATTATGCGCGGTCGCGTATTAACAGGTTGAGATTTGTTGTGCGTCATAACGCTTAACAAAGAAAAACTTGAATTGGGAACAATATGAACCGCCACCACGCCACCCCACGCCGCGGTTAGAGGGTCGCCTCCAAGATCCTTCACTGCTGCGGATAAGGCGTCTATCGTTGGTGAATGGATTGCTGCTGACAACGGAGAAACCGTTGTCATAGCGATTGCGTGCGCTTTGTATGAGCCCGAAGGTGATGCTGTTTGATGAGCCCACTTCAGCACTTGATCCGGAAATGGTCAAAGAAGTGCTTAATACGATGGTCAGCCTTGCTAATGAAGGCATGACGATGATCTGCGTGACCCACGAAATGGGCTTTGTCCGTCAGGTCGCAAACAGCGTGATCTTTATGGATCAGGACCAGATCGTTTAGCAGAACTCACCTGTTGAGTTCTTCGATAATCCATAGCACGAGCGTGCCAAGCTTTTCCTCAGTCAGATTCTGCATTAGGCGGCTAATAACGCAACCCAGTTCGCAAAAAAAGGGCGCTGTAACTCACACAGCTTTCTTCTTTTTGTTGATTAATTCGGGTTTTTGGAATTGCGCCACGCGGCAGTATCGTCAAGTGTTTTGCGAAGACGTTTCACCGTTTCGTGCACCTGTTTTTCGTTAATGATGAGCGGTGGGCGCCGTGCCACAACAATCGCCGCTTGCGCGAACAATGAGTCCATGCTTATGACCGGCAGCAAAAGTGCGGGCGCTAACTCTGCCTGGTGCGGTAAAAGGGGCGAAGGCTTTCTTTATACGCAACAAGCTCGATACCGGCGATAAGGCCGGCACAAGGATTTTTCCAACAAGTGGATGATCCACAAGTTCGGCGAGTGTGATTGTAAGATGGCACCCATATGGGCGATATTACCAATCAGATCGCGTTCTTCCATGATCTTAAGATTTTCAACACCTACGGCTGTCGCTACCGGATGGCCCGACGAGGTGAAACCGTGACTAAAAGTGTCGACCATTTGCCAAAGGCACTGCGTGCCGCTATCATGACCTGATCGAGGTCTTGTTCCGTGACAAGCGTGATCTCTGCAAGCTTGTCGCCATTGGTGGGATTGCTCACAGCAATCACCTTATTGCCTTCAGGCTTGACGAAGAAGCCATTGATATAGTGACCGAAAGAACGGCCGTGCTATTCCAGCCACTGCTTCACATCGCCGTTGGCTTCAGGGGAAGGTCCATATTGCATGATCTTCAGGATGTCCTTGATGGGGCGCATTTTATAAATTCCTCACGAGCATTTCCAGCAAAAGTGCGTGAGCTTTTTGCATAGGAGAATGCGAAATACCAAATTTAAGCAGCAGCGTGACGGTTGGCGCTCGAATAGCGTCCGGTCACAAAGTGCTCCAATTGCCGTTCAATATCGCCAAGTATCGACGAAGCGCCCAAGCGGAACAGATCCGGTTCCAGCCAGCGATTGCCGAGTTCCTCTTTCATCAATGTGAGCCAGGCAAGCGCATCTTTTGAAGATTTCAGACCACCAGTTTGTTTGAAGCCAACGATCTGGCCCGACAGCTCACCATAATCACGCAAGGCCCGCGCCGTCGTCAGGCTGACAGGGAGCGTTGCATTGATATCTTCCATGCCGGTCGAGGTCTTGATGAAGTCCGAACCCGCCTGCATTGCAACCATCGAAGCGCGTTAGACATTGGTCAGCGTGCTGAGATCACCGGTCGCAAGAATAGCTTTCATATGGGCGTCGCCACAGGCTTCGCGCATCTTATCCCACAAAACCAGCTGCTGACGGTTGTCTGCTATTCGCTGAACATCGCGGAGATTCTTTCGCGCCGGAGCGATGTTCGGTTGATTGTTCTCGGTGGCATCTACCACCCGGGAGCAGAATCTTTTTTCAAGTGATGAAGGCATCGAGGAGCTTAAGCGCTTGAATATAAACAAAGCATTTTGTCCGCAGGCGGCGTTGATGAACAGCACGGCGTAACCTGTTCTCATTTTCATGAAGTGCCGGTTAAGCAGATGGCTATGCAGAGAGCCTTACAGAAATTCTTGATTGTTGATGCGAGCAAACTCGGCACAGTTCGCGCGGCGCGGTTTTCTGGAGTTGCAGATTTTAATTCAGTTGTTTCTGGCTGACTTGTAATCCGTTTTGCTATTGCTCGTAAATTAGAGATCGCACGACATGCCTTGTAGGAGATATGTTGAAGCCGCAGCGTCTATTTTATCAAATACATAGATTACATAATAAATTAAATCTACGCTATGATTATAGGTATGGTGGCCTTTTCTATTATGTCTGACAAAACATGATCGGGCATTTCGTCTGTTATTACCGCAGTAATGTCATTGACTGAGCCAAGCCTCACCATTGCACGTTTTCCAAATTTTGAACTATCCACAGCGAGGAGCTTGTGTGTTGCTTGTCGCAGCGCCGTTGAGACCACAGCGACTTCAGTATGGTCGTCGTCACACAAATCGCCATCGTTATCGACGCCGCTTACGGAAATAATCGCATAATCGAATTTAAAACGTTTAATGAATTCGGGCGTTCCCTCTTGGAACATTCCCCCGTCAATGGGCCTCACGAAGCCGCCCGGAACCGCCAAGGTAAAATCCGTCTTCTCACTAATAACAGCGGCTGATCGAAGGCTATAAGTAACAACATGAAGTCGCTCTTTACGAATAAGTGCATTGGCAATGGCTTCGCAAGTGGTGCCCGTATCCAGAAAAATAGTTGAATTGTTAGGAATGAGCGTTGCTACTGCTGAAGCAATCCGCTCCTTTTCGTCTGCGTGGTCATGCCGTCGCTGGCGATAGGTAAGAGGATCGAGCGGAGTGAGTTGCGATACGCCACCATGCAGCTTCCTAACTTGTCCGCTGTTCTCAAGAGTTGCGATGTCACGTCGTGCTGTCTGGGTGGTTACGCGGAATCGCTCAGCGATTTCTTCAAGGGAAACATAATGGCTGTTTTCAATCCAATGCAACAGCGCCTGCTGCCGGATTTTCTTTTTAGTGCCTGAGCTAGAAAGTTCACTCATACTTGCCGCCGCATCTTTATGCACTTGGTTTTTGTGGCTCATTTCTAATCCATAAGATGAAATTGGCAAGGATATTGTGGGCTTACATTACAGAAGTTACTGTAATAATTAGCAAACAAAAATGTAACATTAATGACATTTTGTAATCATTAGAGGCTGATTTTGAATTTATTCAACCTATATACCTGTAAAATGTAATAAAAGTGACATTGAACTCTGTCATTTCAGCCCCGGGGTGAAGTTGGATGAATAAACCAACTGTCACATTGATCAAATGGAAACATTTTCGGGAAAAGGGACTGAGGCATGGTTTTGGGGACAACCGAAAGTAAGAGAAAACTACTTTCCGTAACGGCGCAGCTTTTATGCAGTGTTGCAATTGCAAGTGTCGCGATAACTCCTGCACGCGCTGCAGAAAACTACGACATTCGCGTCATGACGCTCAATATTTGGAACAAGTTCAAACAGAACCCGGAATTGACCAAGGATTTCATGGCTGCGGCTAATTTTGATGTCCTCGGTATGCAGGAAATCAACGACAGTAGATATGTGGAAGGCATACCTGACCTCCTTCAAACCTCTGGCCGTGGAACTTATGGCAATGTGAAGATTGGCGATGTCGGCATTATTTCACGCTTACCAGGTACGTACGGCACAATTAACCTCGGTGGAAATACACAAGGGCGATTTGTTAGCTATACTCAATTAGAAGCACAAGGTTCGCGACCTCAAACGCTGGTCGGTACTGTGCATCTGGATTATGATGATCCAGCGACGAAACGTTTAAGCGAAGTAAAAGCACTCAATGCTTGGGCAAAAGGCTCCGCTCAACCAGTCATGGTTATTGGTGACTTCAATGCTGGTGACGTTTCCGAACGCGGTCTTCATCATGTTGAACAGCAAATCAGGCTTATTCGAAGTATAGGAAACAATAATTTTTATCGTGAACTGGCTTGGGAATATATCCGTGCGGGTGATGAGGCGGTAACGCGCTCAGTCATTCAGGCGGCATTTCCGGGCCAGAATATCGATAATCTCTCCTGGAGACAATGGGGAGATGCACTTTCAACTGCTTATAAGGCGGGCAGAGACGTTGGCCTCACAGAAGAAAATTATGCGGTCGGGAATAACACGCCTGTTACAATGAACGTGCTAAAGAAACAGTATATGCTGCTTCAGACCGATGCGGTTCGTGAAGGTTTTAAGCCGCATGATCTTAATGACGGCAGCACAACCTGGCCATCCGCTGGTGAAGACGCAACCAATACCTGGGCAAGCTGGGATCGCGCAAAGATCGATCATTTCCTCGTCTCGCGCCCATTCGGTAAATGGTACGAAATAGTTGATGACCCAAAAAATCCATATACCGGGGTAATCAAGGACGTAACTGTAACAAGGCCGGGCGGAAAGCCTGAAGCTATTTCCGATCACGAGCCTGTTTCGCATGACTTCCGCTGGGTTGGCCCACAGTTGCAAAACTATGTTGATGCAGGTGTCAGTAAAACACGTCTCGTTTGGGGAGCTGAAGCCTACGGTTTTGAGGAAAAGAACAAGGAATTTGTTCTCACCCGTAACAATAAGCGGACCGATGTCTATCTTGGCCAGATTGCAGATGCCAATGGTAAGCCAATCTTGAATGGCCTGACACTCGAAGAAAAGAAGACACTGCTGAACTGCGATAGCACGGACACGCGCTTCCAGCAGGCGATTAAGGACTACTGCATTGATGACCATTCCTTCATTGGTGAAACAGCGGTAACCGACGGTGGTACGATCCTCGTGAGTGAAGATGCAGCACTGGGTGATGCTGATGCCCGGTTGCGTTTGATTGATGGTGGCTTGCGTATCACAGGCAGTGATATGAAAACGCTGGATCGCACCGTGTCGCTTGAGGGACTTGGCTGGATTGATGTTGCCGATGTGAATAATCGTGTAACGCTGCTTCAGCAGGCAACGGGCGAGGGCGCACTTCTTAAGCGCGGAGCAGGTACACTCGTTCTCGGACAGACCAGCAGCTATACGGGTGGAACGCTCGTTGAAGCAGGTGCGCTTCAGGCCGGTGTGGCTGGTGCATTTGTCAACGACACAGCTTTCGCCGTCAATGGCGGCAAACTTGACCTCAATAACTTTGACGTCACCATGTCATCACTCATGGGCGAAGGCGGGATGTTGAGCCTTGGCACGGCGGCACTGACCGTAAATCAGTCAGCCAACACGCATTTTAACGGCAATATCGATGGCACTGGTAGCCTCACCAAGTCTGGTACAGGTGTTCTGGTTCTCAACGGTATCAATGCCTATACAGGTGGCACCACTGTAAAAGAAGGTGGTCTGGTTATTGGGGATGCGTCCCATGCCTCTGCATTCCTTGGTGGTACAGTCAGCGTTGAAAACGGCGCATATTTAGGTGGAGCAGGCTTTATAGGTGGTCTGTATGCGGGTGCTGGCAGTATCATTGCTCCGGGCAATTCCATCGGTACTTTGAACGTAACCGGCGATCTGACCTTTGATGCAGCGGCTACTTATGTTGCTGAAATTGATGCCTCCGGCAAAAGCGATCGTATTGATGTCAGCGGAACTGCAACGCTCGGCGGCGCTAAGGTCTATGTAGAAAAAGCCGCTGGTACTTATATGCCGGGCAAGCGCTACACAATTTTGAATGCTCAAGGCGGCATAACAGGTAGCTTCGGTGATATGAGCCAGAACATGCCGTTTGTCGATCTCGGTCTGGCCTATGACGCAAACGCTGTCTATCTCGAAATTGCTCGTAACGATGTCGATTTTATCTCTGCAGCAAAAACGAGCAATCAGAAGTCGGCAGCAGCAGCTGTGGAAGCTCTTGGTGCTGGAAATGTGATTTACGACACGGTGGTTATGCAGGAAAGCGAAGATGATGCCCGCCGTGCATTTAATGCGCTGTCAGGTGAAATCCACGCTTCGACGCGAACCGCACTGATCAATGATAGCTCAATCATTCGCAATGCCGTTATGGACCGTATTGGTGTAGCATTTGGCAATGATGGACATTCGTCCGCAGTTGCTACAGATGCCGGGTCAGCTCAGATTTCTGCACCGCGTGCAGCAATTTGGGGCCAGGCACTTGGTCAATGGAGCGAAACCGGTGCAGATGGAAATGCTGGCAAGCTGAAGCAGTCAACTGGCGGCTTTGTTGCTGGATATGATGCGGAAATTGCTGAAAACTGGAGATTAGGTGCTGTCGCTGGCTATAGCCGCACAAGCTTTGATGTGAATGATCGTCATTCATCTGGCAACAGCAATAACTATCATTTGGGTATCTATGGTGGCACGCAATGGGATGCGACCACGCTTAAGGCTGGTGTCAATTACAGCTGGCACAAAATAGAAGCTGATCGCGTTGTAGCCTTCCCTGGCTTCTCAGAAAGTCTTGATGCGAACTACAGCGCAAACAGCTTTCAAGCATTCGGTGAAGTCGCGCATCGTTTCGATTTGAACGGAACGGGGATTGAGCCATTTGCTAATGTCGGGGTGGTGCGTCTTCAAACCGATAGGTTTAATGAGCAGGGCGGTAATGCAGCGCTGCAGATTGGAAAAGAGACGACGACAACCACTTTTACCACACTCGGCCTTCGAGCTTCGACTCCGGTCACATTGGATAGCATGAATGTTAAGCTGAATGGCACTGTGGGCTGGCAGCATGCCTATGGCGACATTATTCCGACTGCAGTAGCTGCATTTGATGCTGGATCAGTATTTGACGTGGCTGGTGCGCCAATTGCGAAGGACACTGCGATCGTCAAAGCTGGTTTTGATATTGATTTAGGCAATCAGACGACGCTGGGTCTTGAGTATTCCGGCCAGTACGGATCGAGTTTCAATCAGAACGCGGGCAAAGCAAAGCTCAGTGTAAAGTTCTAGTAAAAATGAATTTGTCGGCGGCACAATTGGCTGGCGACAAATTCAAGCCGTTTAATAAAATAATGACCTGGCGTTGCGAAAAAGTAAGAAACGTCAGGCCATTCATTCGTCGCTATGGCCGAAGATTACTTCTTCAATGCTTCGACGTCGATGTCGAGCTTGAAGTTAGGTCCGAGACCTGATTCAGCGAGCTTTGGAATGCTGAATTCTGTTGCGTCGAACTCTCCAGTCGCTGAAAAGCCAGTCTTAATTTTACTTGCATCCCAAGGCAGACCGGATTCTTTATTCCAGACCACTTCAAGGGTCACAGGCTTGCTGTTTCCTGCAATCGACAAATCGCCGGTCACTTTCGCAGTCTTGTCGCCGGTCTTTTCGATTTTCGTGCTCTTGTAGGTAATTTCAGGAAATTCCTCAGCGTTCAGAAAATCAGGGCTTTTGAGGTGCGTATCACGCTGCTCATGATTGGTATCGATGCTTGCTGCCTGAATTTTCAGATCGATCGAGCTGTTCTCGACATTGTCTTTATCAAATGAAATCGTACCAGATACATCTTTGAATGTGCCATGTGCGTTAGCCCAGCCATTGTGATTGGTCTTGAAGCTAACCCATGCATGGGTAGGATCAATATCGTAAGCGTCTGCGGCAAAGGCGTTTCCGGCCATTACCAGCCCGAGAACAGTTGCGGTTGTCGCAAGAAATTTCATTTGTTTTTCCTTTTTCGATTAGACGTATTAGCCAGCAAACTGCATGCCAGCGACGAGAATACCTGCAAGTGCAGGGGCGGCGACTATTACTCCTAAGAGGAGTGGTCGAAGAATATAAGGAACACGATTGGCTACCGGAGCATAGACATAAGCCAATGGCACTGCGGTCAGCGTACAAGTAGCCATGACAAGCGCCAGGCTCGAGGCTTTGGGCGCTAGAATGCCGGTAACGAGCACACCAATAAAAGCAACCCAACTCATAGCAAGCGCGCCTTGACCGGTCAGCGCAAAAGCCTGTGCATCGCCTTTGATATACCGCACATACGAAACGAACAAATAGCCACCAAACATGACGCCAAGAGCGGCATTGAACATTAACATGCCCATATATCCGCCAAAGATAGCGATCAAAGCACCCGCAATGGACGTAGCGAATAGAGCTTGTGGGAGAACATTAGGCAGAGGCTTTGCCTTCGCTCCGGCAAAATATCTGTACAGCATGGCGCCAGCCACGGTTAACAGAACGAGGATTGTAACGACTGTCGCCTTTTGACTGTTATTCAGCAGAATAGACTTTCCCATCCACCATGTTGGAAAAGCAATCATCAATGCAAAAGTGATGCCAGAATAAATGATATTTCGACGCGGAGACAGCCATGCGGAGATTGCAAAAAACAGACCTCCGGCAAAGAGTATGTACGGAAATTTATGCGCAGCTCTCACCGGTGGAAATGCGGGAAAACCGTCTAAAACAATTAGGACGACACATGCAAACAACGGAGTGAGAAATGCGAGAACCAGATTTTGCTGCCGCTCAAGTCGGTATGTCATAAGCGCCAGAATTGCGCCAAGAAGCAACGGGAACGCAATGACTTTAATAATGATGGATTGTAGCATTTGGGCCCGTATAAATATTTCGGTTCATTTGAAATATTCATACAGCTTAATTTAGATATTCGATCATAACGTTTTTTTTATCCCGAAAAACAGACTGTCTACAGAAATTGAACAGTGTTATTTATATCGTGATTTCGGGCCTGATATTTTCAAACACATCCTGAACGGCTTCCGTGCCGTTTCTTAAAAAATGGCCTTCTCAGCAGTTCTTATCTTTTATGAGATAATCCAGCGCTTTCACTCGCCGTGCATTTTTTGATGGTGCTGCTCGATTTTTGGAAAAGTAACCTCGATCCAATCGGCAAGATCCCGAACTTTCGCTGCAGCTTCTAAACCCATTGGCGTCAGGGTATATTCCACGTGCGGTGGCACAACCTTGAATGCCTTGCGATCAATCATGCCATCATTTTCCAGCCATTGCAGTGTTTGGGCCAGCATGCGTTCGCTAACACCGCCGATCTTTCGGCGCAGATCGCTGAACCGTTGTGTTCCTGACTGTAGCGCGATCAGCACAAGCACGCCCCATCGGCTTGTCAGATGTTTAAGAACCTCACGCGAGGGACAGCCGGCAGCCATGAGGTTTCCGTACTCAAGCTTTTCGGAAAGGCTCAAATTCTTCTGTTCAGCTTCATCCGCGATATGAATTGAAATATTCACCTAACTTACCTTTATGTGCGTACTTCTTAAAAGTAACTGTTGCCTGTATACCGGATTGCGGACCAACAAAACAAGGAATTATTCAATGACTATCGCTGTAACAGGAGCAACCGGTCAACTCGGACGTATTGTCATCGAAAAGCTTAAGGCAAAGGTGTCGGCGTCCGATATTGTTGCGCTGGTGCGCTCACCAGAAAAAGCTACTGATCTCGGCGTTTCAGCCCGTGCTGCAGATTACGTTAAGCCCGAAACATTGATTGCTGCTTTGGCAGGCGTGGAAACAGTGTTGCTTATTTCGTCGAATGAAATCGGTCAGCGTGCGGTGCAGCATAAAAATGTTATTGACGCAGCTAAACAAGCTGGCGTGAAAAGGATTGTCTACACCAGCTTACTTCATGCAGACACCTCGCCGCTTAGTCTTGCAGAAGAACATCGTGTGACGGAAGCCGATCTGAAGGCATCAGGCCTCCCATATACGATCCTGCGCAACGGCTGGTACAGTGAAAACTACACTGGGTCCATTGGCGGCGCATTGGCTGGCGGTGCGTTTATCGGCAGTGCGGGTGAAGGCAAAATCTCTGCTGCGCCACGTGTTGATTTCGCCGAAGCTGCGGTTGCTGCTCTTGTTGGCGAAGATCATGAGGCAAAAACCTACGAGTTGGCTGGTGATACGGCCTGGACGCTCTCAGATCTGGCCGCAGAAATCTCCAAACAGACTGGTAGGGATATTCCTTACAAAAATCTGCCAGAAGCTGATTATGCAGCCGCGCTTAAGGGGTTTGGCTTACCCGACGGTTTCGCAGAAGCCATCGCTGGATGGGATGCCGACGCAGCGAAGGGTGCGTTGTTTGATGATAGCAAACAGCTTTCCAAGTTGATTGGCCGTCCAACAACGCCTCTGTCGGTTCCTGTCGCTGAAGCTCTTAAATCCTGACTTTCAATATCCTGCTGCAAAAATTGCAGCAGGATAACCATGACGACAAAAGCAATCTTTCCCGCCGTTTGTCATCGTTATGTAGTCGATTTTGGCGGTGACAATGCCTTTTACATCCACTTCAAATCCTATGCTGCAGTGGTTTTCACCAAGCTGGCTGAACCCAACAAGGGCATCATGGAAGTTGTGAAGTTTACCTTTAAACCGATCCGTGACGGTTCATTCTTCAACTGCTTCTCAAAATTAAAGCGTGTCTCCTGAACCGTACCCGTCTCAAGGAAATCCCCATGATCCTGAAATCTTTCCTTTCAACCGCAGCTTTCGCGTCGGCTATCATCGGCTCTTCTTGCGTTTATGCGGCGAACGCTGATGCGCTTGGCCTTGCGGTTTACAACCCCGGCGAAAAGGACATTTTTGCAGTCTCGTCGGAGATCGTCACAGGGCCGACCGAAGTCCTGCTTGTCGATGCGCAGTTTTCAAAAAAAGATGCGCAAGCGCTTGTTGATCAGATCAAAGCGACCGGTAAGACACTGAAGACCATTTACATCAGTCATAGCGACCCGGATTACTATTTTGGCCTCGATACCATCCGCGCAGCTTTTCCCGATGTGAAAATTCTTGCAACGCCACAGACAGTTGCAGCAATTGAAGCGAGCAAGGATGGTAAGCTTGCTTATTGGGGGCCCGTGTTAAAAGAAAATGCTCCTAAAGACGTTATCGTGCCAGAGGTGGTGAAAGGCGATGCGCTGTCGGTTGATGGTCAGGAAATCAAGATCATTGGATTGGATGGACCTACTCCCGATCGCACCTTTCTCTGGATTCCTTCGAACAAGGCGGTAATCGGCGGCATTCCTGTTCTGGCGAACGAACATGTTTGGATTGCTGATACGCAGACACCCGAATCCCGCGAGAACTGGAAAAAGACACTTGACGCAATTGTGGCACTTCAGCCGGAAACGGTCGTGCCCGGGCATTACTCGCTCAATGTTGATGGCAGCGAACCATTCACGCTCGCTTCAGTAAAATTTACGCGGGATTATCTTGATGCCTTTGAAGCTGAAGCAGCAAAGGCAAGAGACTCTGCTGAACTTATTGCCGCTATGAAAAAGCTGTATCCCGATCTCGCAGGGGAATCTGGCTTGGAAATCAGTGCTAAGGTCATCAAAGGCGACATGCAGTGGCCATAAAATCAATTTGATTGGTTCAACCTGTAGGCAAAGGCCCGCAGGTTTTTCTTAGATACAAAGATATTGATCTGGCGTCATAAGTGGCCCGTTTTAGGCTCGCTGCTCTAAACCTCGCTTTAAGCTGGACGCATGATGATAATAATGATTTTCCCAGTGCGCTTTGGTGGAACATTATTCGAGGGTGTTCGTTAAGTGCTTGAAAATATCGCGAGCAGGCCCTCATGGAACAATTCCAGTCAGCACTTTATGAAGCTTTAAATTCCGATAATTTTAATGTCTGGCCGCATGTTATAACCTTGGCAGCAGCTTATTTATTAGCTTTGCCAATTGGCTGGCATCGGGAACGAGAGGAACGGAGTGCAGGACTTCGTACTTTTCCTCTTGTAGCGGTTGCAAGCTGTGGGTTTGTGCAAGCGACTGAGGGGTTGACTGCCGATAATCCCGAAGCGCTGGCTCGTATCATCGAAGGTGTCATAACGGGTATGGGTTTCATTGGTGGTGGCGCTATTCTGCGTTTGAGTTCCTCTGTGAAGGGTACCGCAACCGCTGCAAGTCTATGGTCAACGGGGGCGATTGGAATCGCATGTGCAGTTAACGCCTTTGATATCGCAATTATTATAATGATGTTTTCGTTGCTGACGCTTGCCCTGTTTTCAAACGGCAAAGATCATATAGTGCAGGAGCAAGTGATGAAATCTAAAGAAGCGTCAGGCGATTGAAACGAGTTGCATATCGTAAGTATTATGCGGAAATGTTATGCTGAATACAGTTTTCTTCTGAGCAGTTTTTTGAATTATTGAGCAAGAATAGCAGTTACCTCATCTTTGAGTATACGAGCATATTCGCCAAGAGCATTCGGGGCTAGTTTTGCACCAAGTATCGTGAAGCCTATGGACGCTCCGGCAGTTACGCCGTCGGTAAAAATCGGCACGGCGATACCTACAATTCCCTTAATCAATTCTTCATCATCAATTGCATATCCGCGTTCACGCGTTTGTTCGATCAGCTCACGAATCCTGTCGGGTGTCAGACCTTTGTAGCCAGCATAGCGTTCAAGGTTAGCACGAATGATGAAATCCTGCTCATCCTGATCGAGATAGGACAGCATGGCTATGGAACCTGGTCCCACACCCAGCGGTACCGAGCCCCCAATCATTCCAGTGAGCGTTGGGACAACACATTCTCCGTCCCGGCGGTCGAGGCAGACGGAATCATGGTTGAACCGTGCCATAAGATGTACGGTATCTCCGGTGCGGCGGCGCAATCGGGTCAGTGCAATTTCACAGCGACTGATCAGTCCAGGCCCTCTGGCAGCGCGTGCGCCGTAAATGGACATGCGAGCCCCTAAGCGATAGCAGCGTTTTTTATCATCTCGCGCGAGCAATTTGTGACCCACCAGCGTGTTGAGGATGCGGTGACATGTGGCGTTATTAAGACCCGACAATTCTGTGAGCTTTTTCAACGTCAATCCCTCGTTGCCTCCATCGGCAACAAGATCAAGTAATTGCACTGCGCGATCCAAAAGTTGTGTTCCACCCGCAGGAGAGGCTTTGGGACTTTTACTCATTAGTTCTCACATTATGAAAAATATGGTTGCCATAACTTGTATAGTGAGAATTATGCGTGTTCAATGCTGAAATACAAGCCGCATGGGAAAATGATTAAAAAAACGGCGGCCTCTATCTGGTGGACTCTAACATTCCAAAAAAAGGGAACTTCGATGATCAAGCAAGTTATTTTGTCGACAGTCGCGGTATGCGCGGTGCTGTCAGCGCAGAATGCAATGGCCGATACTCTTTCGACTATTAAAGAACGCGACAAACTCGTTGTTGGCGTGAAAAACGATTATGCACCTTATGGTTATCTGAACGAAAAAGGCGAAATTGTCGGCTTTGAAATTGAGCTGGCGAAGTATGTCGCAAAAGAATTGCTTGGATCCGAGGATAAGATCGAACTCGTGCCGGTTGTCGCAGCCAATCGCATTGAATTTCTGACTGCTGGTCGAATTGATGTCGTGTTTGCTACGCTCGGAATTTCGCCAGAGCGTGATCGCGTTATTGATTTCACCACACAGTATGTTTCGGCAGGTGGCCCGTCGATTATGATGGCGAAAGAAGCCAAGCTCGACAAATGGGACCAGTTTAAAGGCCAGACTGTTTGCGGAATTCAGGGATCATACTTTAACAAAAAGATGACCGAAGAATTTGGTATGAACCTGGTTGCGTTCAAAAATCCACCGGAAGCCTATCGCGCGCTCAAAGATAATCGCTGCATCGGTTTTGTGTTCGATGACATCACCCTGCGTATGAAGCTGCGTGAAGCTGATTGGGCTGGCTATAAGATCGCTGTTCAGCCTTACGAGTTCGCACCAATGGGCGGCGGCATCAAGGAAGGCGACACAGCTTTCAAGGAAGTGTTGGATAAAGCCATTCACAAAGCCGAAGCCGAAGGTAAGCTCATTGAATGGGAGAAGGAATTTAACATGCCTGCTTCCGATTACATTGCAGAGCGTGCCAAAGCAGCAGCTGCTGCAAATAACTAGTATCAAGACGGAGAGACACTTTGTTCGGTCTTGATTATTCCTGGCTCGGTGACCCGACTTACCAGCAATGGTTGATGACTGGTGTTCTCAATACCATTCAGCTCGCAGCGATTTCTTCAGCCGCTGCGGTGCTGATTGGTATGTTGGGTGCCCTTGGTCTGACATTGCGTGTTTTTTGGCTCGATGCGCTGATAGAGCTTTTTGTGGAAGTGTTTCGCAACACCCCGCCACTGCTGCAAATGCTGTTTGCGTATTTTACCTTATCGACTTTGGGTTTGAAGGTTGTTGATCCGGTAACGGGTCTTTCGTCGCCGCTTTTGAGTGCGTTTGATTGTGCAACCATCTCCCTAAGCCTGTTTGGTGGTGCTCTGGCTATCGAAGCGTTTCGCTCCGGGATCGACACCATGCCGCGCTCGATTATCGAAGCGGCTCGCTCGCTTGGATACGGTCGGTGGGCAAGATTTTGGCGGGTAGAAGCCCCGATTGCAACACGTATTTGCCTTCCTGCGCTGACGAATATCCTGAGTAATCTTTTCAAAACAACATCGCAGGCTTCCGTCATCGCTGTGCCTGAGCTGATGTATTACGCAGGCCAGATTTACAACGATAATTTTCGCACATTGGAAGTCATGCTCCTGGTATTGGCGATCTATGTGACTCTTGTGTCCATACTAACCTACGGCATGGCGAAGCTTGAACGATGGATGGCTTTCCCCGGTTATGGCAAGGCGGGCTGATGATGAATAATCTTTTGACCTACGATAGTAAAAAGAAGGCAGTTCTTCTCTTCATAGCTCTTGCCATTGCAACGTGGATCGCTGTTGATGCGTTATCCGGTGGTTCTGATCAGTGGCGCAGAGTAGGCATGCGGCTACCGTTGCTTCTGACCGGTTCCGGCTCTGGATGGCCTATTACGGGTGGCTTCGCGTTGAATATCCTGCTGTCAATTGCGGCGATGGCGCTTGCCACTGCGATGGGAACGCTTCTTGGCCTATCCACGATGGCAAAGACTGCTGCAGTGCGTGTGCCGGCCTTGCTGGTGATGAATTTTCTGCGCAATTCACCATGGCTCGTTTTGTTGTTTGCGATGCTCTACATCATTCCGTTTGAAGTGCGCATGTTTGGAATGGTCATTCCATTCCCTACGTTCGTCAAAGCGGTCATTGGTCTGGCCTTGCCAACGGCTGCCAACTTCTCTGAAGTCATTCGTGGCGCAGTACAGTCCATTCACACTGGCCAGTGGGAAGCAGCGCGATCGCTCGGATATACGCCAGCGCAAATTTATCGCTATGTCATTCTTCCGCAGGCGTTCAGACGCATGATACCGGGCTGGATGAACCTTTATGCGCTGCTGATGATTGCCACTTCGCTTGCGACGGTTACAGGCATTCAGGACGTAATAACCATTCTGAACACGTCTATTGCCATGGAGAGCGAGCGTGCGCTCGTCTACTTCTACCTTACCGTGCTCTTCCTGTTCTTCGCCTACTGTTATCCGATCGCGGTCTTTGCCCGCCGTCTGGAACGTGCAGTCAAGGGAGATAATCTATGAACCAATCTGCCCCCCTTATTGAAATCAAAAATGTCCGCAAGGCCTTTGGTAGCTTCGAAGTGCTCAAAGGCATCGATCTGTCGGTCAATAAAGGCGAAGCCGTATGCATTATCGGACCTTCTGGGTCAGGTAAGTCAACGATCCTGCGCTGTATCAATGGGCTGATCCCGATTGATAGCGGATCTATTCGTGTCGGACCCTATCAGGTTCATGAGTTAAAGACCGAAAAAACCATGCGCCCCCTTCGTCATGAAGTCGCAATGGTATTCCAGCAATATAACCTGTTTCCACACAAAACTGCGTTGGAAAATATCATGATGGCACCAATTCAGGTGCTGGGTCATGATCGTGCCGAGGTTGAAGATCGTGCACGAAAACTGCTCGAAAAAGTTCGGCTTTCAAACAAGGCCGATAGTTATCCCGGACAGCTTTCGGGTGGTCAGCAACAGCGTGTTGCCATCGCGCGTGCACTTGCGATGCAGCCGGAAGTTATTTTGTTTGATGAGGTTACAGCGGCGCTTGATCCTGAAACAGTGAAGGATGTTCTGCTGACCATTCGTGAACTGGTAGAAGACGGTCTGACCTGCATATTGGTCACGCATGAAATGAAATTCGCCCGCGAAGTTTCTCATCGCGTCTGTTTCACCGATCATGGAATGATTGTTGAAAGTGGGCCGCCTGCACAGATATTCGATAACCCGCAGGATGCTCGCACGCGCGAATTCCTCGGGCAGGTTCTCTAACTGACGCATCGCATCTGACATCGCTATATTTCAGAAGGACGAGCCTTCGGGCTTGACGTTCAATGTCCCGTTACGACCATATTTATGCTGAGAACTTCAAGGAAGCACCTTATTGGTGGGAGGCCGCACAGCCGGAAACCAACCTTGATCCGCTACCTACGCGTGTCGATGTCGTTGTTGTTGGGTCGGGCTATGCTGGACTAAACGCGGCCACACATCTTGCACGCGCTGGACGCTCTGTCGTTGTACTCGACAGTGAACAAATTGGCGCAGGCTGTTCCACGCGCTCGGGTGGCATGGTTTCCAGCGGGCAAAAGCTAGTAGTTGGTGGCGCAATCAATGGGATTGATCCCGCTCTCGTGTCGCGCCTCATTGGTGAGAGCAATGAAAGCTTCGACTACCTAAGGACATTGATCGATTCAGAGAACTTGGATGCGGCACTCACGCTGACGGGTCGTTTCTTCGGTGCTTACACAGCACGCGATTACGATACCCTCAAACGTCATGGTGCACTTCTCAACGAGAAGACGAGTGTAACAGTTCATCATATTTCTCGCGAAGAGCAACGATCGGTTATCGGATCGGATTACTATCACGGCGGTATGCTGGTTGATGATTATGGTGGCTTGCATCCTGCAATGTTCCATAAATCATTGCGTGAACGCGCGAAAGCTGCAGGCGTTTTGCTCCGCTCTCATGCGCGTGCAGGGCGCGTTGAAGAAGCTGGCAATGGCGAGAAAATCGTGCCAACCGCGCGCGGCTCTATTCGAGCAACAAATGTGATTTATGCCACCAATGGCTACACGGGTAATGATGCATCCCCTGAACTGGCAAGGCGTTTGGTTCCAGTCAAAAGCTATCAGATTGCAACTGAGCCGTTGTCTGCTGATCTGCTTGCACAATTGATCCCTAATGGCCGCATGGTTTCCGATACGCGGCGTGATCTCATTTATACGCGTGTATCGCCTGATGGCACGCGTATTCTGTTTGGGTCGCGTCCCGGCGTTTTTGAAATGAGCGAAAAGCAAGCGGCGAAGCGTATTTATGCGCGGATGTTAGCAATCTGGCCTGAACTGTCCGGCGTGAAAATCACGCATTCCTGGGTGGGAAGCGTTGCGATGACTGCTGACAAAATCGCGCATATTGGCGAACGTGACGGTGCGCATTTCGCCGTTGGCTGCAATGGCAACGGCGTCGCGCTGATGACTTATCTCGGATATCAGGTTGCGCGAAAAATTCTTGGTCAGCAGAACCGCCCCTCCGCCTTTGATCGTGAGAAATTCATGGCAATTCCGCTCTATTCGGAGAAGCCATGGTTTTTGCCGCTATTTACGGGCTGGTATCGGTTGCGCGATTTTATCGACCGTCCGGGTCGATAAATCATCCACGAGATTAGCCGCATATATTATTAAAGTGAGTTCTATAAATGAAGCCGCTGTCTATTCCGGTTGCACCTTTCAAGGGCGATGACACGCTGCCAAACTCCGTCGATGTGGTCGTTATCGGTGGCGGTATTGTTGGTATTTCCACAGCACTGGAACTTGCCGAGCGGGGCATTTCAGTTGCCGTTTGCGAAAAAGGCATGATTGCCGGTGAGCAATCGGCACGCAACTGGGGCTGGACGCGTCAGATGGGACGCGATGAGCGCGAATTACCGCTTTGCATGCATTCGGTTGACCTCTGGTCAAAGATGAATGCCCGTATCGGTCGTGAAACAGGCTGGCGTCGCACTGGTATCAGTTATCTGTCGTATACCAAGCGCGAGTTGAAAGACTGGCTCGCATGGGCCGATATGGGAAAGCGGCATGGGCTTGATGCGCGGATGCTGACGCCCAGCGAGATCGCTGAAAAGCTTCCAGGAAATAACGGCAATCTTCTTGGTGTTTTACATACAGGCTCCGATGGCCGCGCTGAACCATGGATAGCTGTTCCTGCTATGGCGGAAGCTGCCCGCGAAAAGGGCGCGCATATTATGACTGGCTGCGCCGTAAGGGGCGTTGAAACCACTGCCGGACGGGTTAGTTCAGTTGTAACAGAGCGCGGCGAAATTCGCTGTCAGGCCGTGGTACTGGCGGGCGGTATCTGGTCTCGGCTCTTTGCGGGCAATATGGGTATCGATTTTCCGCAGTTGAAAGTTATTGGTCCGGTCGCGCATGTTGATGGTGTTGACGGCATGACGGATATGCCGGTTGGAGCTGGTGACTTTGCCTTTCGCAAACGCCTCGATGGCAGCTTCACGGTTGCAGTGCGCAATCTTAATCTGGCGCCACTTACACCAGATCATTTCCGGCTTTTCACAGAGTTTGCACCGACATATCTGACCACATGGCGTGAGCTCAGCCTTCGCTTTAATAGTAGTTTCTTTCAGGAGCTGGCAATAAAACGCAAATGGCGCCTGGACGAGAAAACCATCTTCGAGCAATGCCGCGTGATGGACCCACCGGCAAATCAAAGCTTCACAAAGAAGGCGCTGCGAAACATAAGTTATCGCTTTCCTGAATTTTCAAAAGCGCGCGTGCTTAATGAATGGTCTGGCGTGATTGATGCGACACCAGATGCGATCCCGGTGATCAGCCCTATCCATCATATTCCCGGCTTTCATATTGCATCCGGCTTTTCTGGCCATGGTTTTGGTATCGGTCCGGGTGCAGGTGAACTCATGGCCGATCTTATTACAGGCAATGAGACCAAAGTGGACGCAAAGATATTTGACATTAGCCGATTGCGCCCGCGCCTAGCGCGCAAGGATGGCCAATAGTTTTCAGTAAAGCAGGCTTCGAGAGAATAATAATACTATCTTATGGAGGAAATACGCATGAGCAAACGCATTCAGTCACAGAGTTTTTCGGACACACCACTAAACTACCGCAACTACATTAATGGCGCTTTTGTAGATGCCGGTAGCGAGTTGATTGACGTAACAAATCCTGCAACGGGTGCATTGCTTGGTCGTATTCCCGAGACTGGTGCAGATCAGGTCGATGCTGCTGTTCAGGCAGCTTCTGCTGCGCAAAGCACATGGGAAAAACTGCCTCCAATTGAACGCGCGAATTACCTGCGTAAAATTTCGGCCAAGCTGCGCGAACATCGCATCGAACTGGCTGATATTATCGTCAAGGAACAGGGCAAAGTTCGCGGCCTTGCGCAGGTTGAGGTGGATTTTACCGCTGACTATATTGATTACATGGCTGAATGGGCGCGCCGCATTGAAGGCGAAGTTCTGACCAGCGATCGTCCGAACGAAACTATGCTTTTGCTGCGCAAGCCTGTCGGTGTTGTGGCAGGTATTCTGCCTTGGAACTTTCCGTTCTTCCTGATTGCGCGCAAAATGGCGCCGGCGCTTGTGACCGGAAACACTATTGTTATTAAGCCAAGCGAAGAGACGCCGCTTAACGCCTATGTTTTTGCCGAGCTTCTGGCCGAAACAGATCTGCCAAAAGGTGTTTTCAATCTGGTTGGTGGTCGCGGACGGGTTGCGGGCGAGGCGCTTGTGTCACATCCAAAGGTTGATCTTATCACCTTTACTGGCAGTGTTGGCACCGGTTCGCATATCATGCAGCTAGCGGGCAAAAACCTCACCAAAGTCAATCTTGAACTCGGTGGCAAAGCGCCTGCAATCGTGTTGAAAGACGCTGATCTCGATCTGGCAGCCAAAGCGATTTACGATTCACGCGTCATCAATACAGGACAGGTCTGTAACTGTGCCGAGCGCGTCTATGTCGAGCGCTCAGTGCATGATGCGTTTGTTGGAAAACTCCAAACTCTGTTTGAAGCAACCCGTTATGGTGATCCATCCGTGGACGATGATCTTCACATGGGGCCATTGGTCAATCAGGCGGGTTTGGACAAAGTTGCCAACGCAGTTGAAACAGCGCGTGAGCAGGGTGCAAAAGTTGTTCTGGGCGGTAAGATTGCAGACCGCGCTTCAGGCTTCCATTATGAGCCAACGCTGATTACCGGCGCTACGGCTGATATGGACATCATGCGCCAAGAAACATTTGGCCCTGTATTGCCTATCCAAATCGTAGATAGTCTCGATGAAGCAATCGCATTATCAAATGACTCAGATTACGGTCTGACGTCTTCGGTTTATACGCGTGATCTTTCTGCTGCTATGCAGGCTTCGCGCGAACTGAAGTTTGGCGAAACCTACATCAATCGTGAAAACTTTGAAGCGATGCAGGGCTTCCATGCTGGTCGCCGTAAGTCGGGCATCGGTGGTGCTGATGGCAAGCACGGGCTCTACGAATTCACCGTAACGCACGTTGTTTATATTCAGAGCTGAGAAGACTGAATTAAATAGACCCAAAGGTTCAAAGTCTTTGGGTCTATTACGAACCACTTTTCGGCTAAAGGCATTACCATGCAACAAAAGCGAACCGTTTTGATCTCAGGTGCCAATCGCGGCATCGGTGCGGCTACTGCTCAAGCATTTCTGGCTGCTGGCTGGAACGTGTCACTTGGCATGAGAAATCCAGAAATGCCAGAGTGGGCAGATGCTGCATCGACACATATTGCAACCTATGATGCTGCTGATCCCGAATTGGCAAATCTTTGGGCAGAAGCAGCACTCAAACGATTTGGTCGGATAGATGCAGTTATAGCCAATGCAGGCATCATGGTTCGCAAGTCTGTGATTGAAGCAAGCAATGACGAATTCAGCGCGTTGATGGAGGTCAACGTCAATGGCCCGCGATTGCTGGTTAAGGCTTGCTGGGATGAGTTGGTGAAGACTGGTAAAGGGCGTGTTGTCATAGTTGCTTCCCTTTCTGGAAAGCGTGTTAAATCAGCAATATCTGGTTCCTACTCGGTTTCAAAATTTGCAGCCCTCGGGCTCTCGCACGCCATTCGCCATGCGGGCTTTGATCGGGGTGTTCGCTCGACGGCGGTTTGCCCGGGCTTTGTTGCAACCGATATGGGAACGCCCCTCGCATCGCCGTCTGATGAACTCACACGCCCGGAAGATGTTGCAAGCTCAATATTGCATATCGTCAGCCTGCCCAACAGTTCGAGCGTTTCAGAGTTCTGGGTAAATAGTCTATTAGATGACTGCTATTAGAGCGCATTCTAATTAAGTTTTATCGCATCTGAGATTTTCTCAGCGATCATGATCGTGGGCATGTTGGTGTTAGCACAAGGTATCGCAGGCATAAGGGACGCATCGCAGACACGAAGTCCATCAACGCCGTGAACTTTGCCGCTTTCGTCGGTGACGGAAAGTGGATCACTAGCCGCACCCATGCGGCATGTGCCTGACGGGTGCCATGTGCCACCAACATGCTGACGCACAAAACTGGTGAGCTCCGCATCGTCTTCCAAGAGCGATTTAATACTTACGCCGGATGTAATAGCGGTATTAATGAGTGCTTTTCGGAATGGACCTGACATATCCAGCATGGCCGAAAGCGTGCCACGTTGAAATGCATTCCAGGTTCCGTGCGTGGCAACTTTTGCCACGCGAGGCGTGTAGCTGGAGGGGAAAACCGTGCCAGCAAACTCGCGCATATTTGGATCAGATAGAATTGCAGCGCCCTTTCTGACCGCATCTTTCAAGCGCGATAGATCGTGTTCATCGCTCAACATACGAAAATCGACATCTGGTTCTGCGTATGCATCAGGTGATGAGAGCGAAATGGCTCCACGTGAATAGGATTTATTGACCCAGAAGAACAGGCTGCCAATGCGATTTCCGACCGAATGCCATCCAGAACGTGCAAGAATTGCCGCATGCATATCGCCTGAAGGTGTGCCGGGAAGTTGGGAGGAGTAGCGCCAGATCGCTTGCTCATGGTGTTCAAGTGCATCCCGGTTGCGTGCCGCAGGTGGCAAATAAGCTGCGACCGCGATGGACGGATGCTCCATGAGATTTTGGCCAATGCCCGCAAGGGCATGAATAACAGGAATTTCAAGGCTTTTCAGGTGCTGACCGGGGCCGATACCAGAACGCATCAACAGCGCTGGTGAATGTATTGCACCTGACGAAACGATGACTTCGTGCGCGTCGAGTTTAATATCGTCAGCGTTTTGGGTATTGCTTCTGATAATAGCGCCGGTAGTTTTTTTTCCGTCAAACGTGATCTTTACGGCTGTAAAGCCGGTCATGATTTTCAGATTAGGGCGCTTGCGAACCTCGTCGGTGAGATAGGCGACAGATGTGGGAAGCCGCTCCCCCTTATTACTGACGGCGATAGCCCCACGATAGGCCCCATCGCGCCATTCGCCATTCTGATCCTCGCCAATCGGCCAACCATTTTTGTCTATTGTGTGCATCACCCGATCAACGAATGGCGATAAGCTTTTATTGTCGATACGACGGATTGAAATTGGTCCATCATATCCATGCAGAGGTCCGGAAAAATCTCGATCTGCTTCAATTTTACGAAAATAGGGAAGACAGTTTTCCCAACTCCACCCTTGCGCGCCGAGCGTCTCCCATTCGTCATAATCCGTGGGTGCACCGCGATTGGCCATCAACGCGTTAATGGCTGAACCACCGCCGAGAATTTTTGCCTGTTCATAGCGGCGTGAGGCTCGCTTATCGCCATTATGACCAAAGCCACCCATACGGGCTTTCAGTTTCGCCCAGATATTGTTTGTGTCGAGATAGGCTCGCCCCGGATAACGGCTGCGAATGGCATCGGGCATATCAGATGCACTGATGTCACGGCCTGCCTCGACAAGTATTACGTGTCGATTGGGATCTTCCGACAGACGAGCAGCCAGAACGCAACCCGCAGATCCACCGCCGAGTATGAGGTGATCGGCAATCATGCTGCTGCATGCTCCTTACGCTGGCGACCGCTACTCAAGGCTGCGAGCATGACGACGATAAAGGATACTGCGGTCAGGAGAGAACTGATTGATGCAATGGTTGGGTCAATTTCGTCACGGAGTGCTGTGAACATGCGCTTTGTCAGCGTCTGATATTGTCCACCGGAAATAAACAGCGACACTACTGTTTCATCAATTGCGGAAATGAATGCGAATAGTAGGCCTGAGATAACGCTCGGTTTGATTTGTGGCAACGTGACCGCAAAGAAGGCTCGAAAGCGGTTCATACCGAGGCTACGTGCAACCATCTCCTGTGTTGGATCGAATTTGCGCAAGCCGACCAAAACTGACGTGACTACATAAGGAAGGCCGAGCATCACATTGGCGAGGATGAGACCTGAAAGTGTTGCCAACAATCCGACCTTCGCAAAGACAAAGAACACGCCGACCGCAGTGATGACAATGGGCACAACAAGCGGCAGCAATAAAACAACCTGCATGCTGCGAACAAGTCGGGAGGATGTGAGATTGAGCGCGTAGGCGGCAGCAGTGCCTATGATCGTGGAAAGAATTGCACTCGCTATCGCAACGATCAGACTAACTTTTGTTGCCTGCATCCATGCACTGCTGGCGAGATAGGCTTCATACCATCGAAACGACCAGCTGGGCGGCGGAAAAGTCAGAAATCGCGTTCCTGAAAAAGACATGGGTACAATAATCAGGATCGGGATGATGAGCCAGATCAGGATGAGCGAGACGACTGTGATGAGGATGGCGCGGGAAACTGACATAATCTTACTTCGTCCCCATAATGCGTTCAAACGGGATCACCATGCTTGTCAAACGGAAGATCAGGAACACGCAGATCAGTAGCACGACGCTGATAGAGGATGCAGCTCCCCACTCGTGATAGACCTCGATATTGCGGGAAACGAGCATGGAAACCATATAGGTGCGTCCGCCGCCAAGCAGCTCCGGCGTGATGTAGAATCCAAGTGTAAGCACGAACACCAACACCATACCTGCAATCATTCCCGGCAGGGATAGAGGTAGAAAAACTCGCGTGAAAACATAAAAAGGAGTGCCGCCAAGGCTTGAACCGGCCATTGAAAGCTCACGAGGTATTTTCTGCATGGTTGCGTAAAGTGGCAGAACCATAAACGGCAATAGAATATGGATTGTCGCCACGACGGTTCCAAATTCGTTATTCACGAGAAGCAGTGGTGCATCGATTAGGCCAAGCGATTTGAGTGCTGAGTTTACCAGACCTGTTCGTTGCAAGAGAATCAGCCATGCGTAAGCACGCACAAGCACACTGGTCCAGAACGGTAAGATGACCATCGCGAGAATGACGATGCTCCATTTGTGCGGGACGGTTGCGGCGAGATAAGCAATCGGATAGCCAAGCAATAGGGCCGCTATTGTGACGATAAATGCAATCTTGAAGGTTTGCAGAAATGTCATCCAATAGACGTTGTCGGTCAGAAAACGTTGATAGTGAATGGCGGTAAAACCACCATCTTGCCAGATGGATTGCCAGGCAAGCCAGCCAAGCGGCACGATCAGCAGAGCCGTGACGACTGCTAATGCGGGTGCCAGAAGAAACAGCATCAGCCGCATTTCTTTGCGTCGATAGAGTTCACTTGGATTTAGGGCCAGACTGCTCATCAATATCACCGTGACATGCTGTATCGCTCAACTGCGAAAAGCGCACACACCAGAACGGCATGCGCGCTTGCCGATGTTACTTCTGGATAAATTCGGCCCAACGTTTCTGGGCATCTTCACCAGCGGGCGAACTCCACCATTCATCAGAAACGAGAACCTGTTTGGCTGCGTTATCTGGTGAACTTGGCATTTCGGTCGCGCGTTCAGGCGATATCTTACCTGTCTTATACGCAGCAGGGTTTGCTGGACCATAATCGATATATGCGGGGAAGTTGGCCTGAATTTCAGGGTCAAGCGCTGCGTTGATGAACTTCACGCCAGTTTCAAGATTGGGTGCGCCTTTCAGAATGCAAAGCGACGTATATTGCAGGAAGCCCTGATTGAAGGTGTAACCAATCGGCAGGCCTTCTTTCACCACAGCGGAAACGCGACCGTTCCATGCCATTGTCATATCCACTTCGCCATCGGCCAGAAGCTGTGCCGATTGTGCGCCGGACGTCCACCAGACGGTAACAAACGGCTTTATTTCCTCAAGCTTTTTAAAAGCGCGATCGACATCAAGCGGGTACAGCTTATCCATTGGAACGCCATCTGCAATCAGAGCGGCTTCAAGTGTTGCCAGCGGGTGATTGCGTAAGGCGCGGGTGCCGGGGAATTTCTTAACGTCCCAGAAGTCTACCCATGTCTTTGGTGCATTATCGCCAAACTTATCTTTGTTATATGCGAGCACACTCGAGTAAAATTCATAAGCGACCGAATATGGCGACTTATATTCTGCTGGCATGTCTTTGACATTCGGCAGCTTGGAAAAATCGAGCTTTTCGATCATACCTTGCTCGCCGCCGCGGATGCAGTCTTTTGCTGGCGTATCAATGACATCCCAAACCGGCTTTCCGGTTTCAGTCTGCGTTTTGATCACAGGCCACGCATCTGGTGAACTATCCTGATTGATCGTGATGCCGAGTTTTTCAGCAACTGGATCCAGAATGGCTTTGGTCTGGGCTTCCTGATAAGCGCCGCCTTGTGAAACGAAGGTGATCTGTTCAGCAGATGCCTGACTGATACCAGTCGCAAAAGCTGCTGAGGACAGGAGGAATGCGAGAGTTGATATGCGCATGTTCGTTCTCCTCTATGTGGACCTTCCGGGTCCATTCTTGTCTACCGGCTTGATTAAGCAGCTGCTCCGGCGCACAGCTTCGATCTCCCTCAACGTCCAATGGCGTCGAGAAACTGATACCAGCCTGCAACCACACGAACGGCTGGTGCGCGCAGACCATAAAAAGGGATTTGTTTGAGTGGGAGTTGCGTGAGCAGACCCAGATCAACGCTGTTGCCGGCGACAAGCTCAGCCACATGCTTGCCAATATAGGACGACATGGCGACGCCTGTTCCGTTATAACCTAGCGCGTAAACGATCCTGTCATCGAGACGCCCGACATGGGGAAGACTATCGAGTGTCATAGCAACAAGGCCTGACCAGCGATGTGTGACCTGAACGGATTGAAGTTCAGGAAACTGTTTCACCATCGCTTTGTGCAAGGCGGCAAATGCTGCTTCGGAATCCGTTTTCCCAAATGCACCGCGGCCGCCATAAATAAGGCGATCACCAGATTTGCGGAACCAGCGCATCATGCGCCGGGTTTCGGTATAGCTTCTCCCGTTTTTAAGAAGGCTTTCGCCTGCTGTGCCAGTGAGTGGTTGCGTTGCAATCATCGCCGAGCGGAACGGGATGATTGCCTTTCGCACTGGTGCGGTTGCTTTGGTCAGATCAGAATAAGAGTTTGTTGCGATGACTACTGACGTGGCGCGGATCGTTGCGTTCTTCGTTTCAACAACAACGCCGTTTGAATCGCGCTTGATGCCAACGACTGGAGCGTTTTCGCAGATTGCGATGCCTTCGGCCTGCACGCCGCTTGCCAATCCTAAGACAAAATTTAGCGGATGAATAATGCCGCCGTGGGTGTTGAGCATGCCGCCGACGAAATCATTCGACCCCGTCTCTTCTGCCACTTGCGCAGCAGATTGTATCGAACAGGCCGTGTCGCCGAGTGCTTCATTCAGCCAAGCGCATTCCGCTTTGATTGCATCGAGCGAGACCTGATTATGCGCGCACCGAAGAGAGCCTGTGGCGTGATAATTTGCATCTTTAATAGCGTAATCGCGGACCAGTTCGCCGACATGTTCTACGGCTTCAATGCTGATATCGTGCATGCGTCGTGCGACATCGATGCCGAAGCGGCTGGCAATATCACGATATGCCAGCCGGAATTTAGCAGAGACGACGCCACCATTACGCCCACTTGCGCCCCAGCCGATACGGCTTGCTTCCAGCACGATCACTGACAGGCCTTTGCGTGCCAGATATCGTGCTGTTGAAAGGCCGGTATAGCCACCTCCGATGATTGCGACATCATATTGGCTTCCGCCTGCAATCGCTGAAAATTGCGGACGTTCAACGGCTGTTGCTTGCCATAGAGATTTGATGTCATCAAAGGGAGGGCGTGTCGTCATGGCGGGGTGACGCTCCGATCTACGCTGCGTTTGCGACTGAAGCTGAAAGGAGTTCAGCGTCAATTGCGTCCGCAAGCTGCTTCAATGTCGAGAAGTGGAAGTCAGGCTTTGTCACGCCCTTGGGTGTCGGCGTGCCGCCAAAACCATTTTGTCCCTGACGACGCTCGATCCAGCAGGTTGTGTAGCCCAGCTCTTTTGCAATGCCGATATCGTGGTATTGGCTCTGAGCTACGTGCAGGATTTCTGATGGCTTGAAGCCAAACGCCGATTGACGACCTTTGTTGTAAGCAAAGAAATTCGGATTTGGCTTTGCATATCCGGTTTCATCGCACGTTACGCTGTCGTGAAACGGGTTTTCGAGCGTCTCCGAATAGGCTGAAAATGTGGTGCGGTCGGCATTGGTCATGGCGACGAGACGGAAGTTTTTGCGCAGACGCTTGAGCGCCTCAATGGAATCCTCGAAAGCGGGATGATGCAGAATGGCAAACTGGAACAAGTCTGCCGAAGCCTGATCGTTGTTGATGCCAAGTTCAGTCGCCATATGAAGGTAGACATCCCTCATTGCCGACGAGGAACGACCGTAGAATTTATCGCGTCCACGAATGTAAGGGCCGAAGATTTCATCGTCGGTCAGCTTGGCAGCCTTTTCGCCGCCAACTTTGCGGGTTGCGTTCAGAACGCCGCTTTCAAAGTCGATCAAAGTGCCCACGACGTCAAAGGTCATCACTTTAAAATCTGTGATCTTCATTGCTGTTTTCCTCGTAATACTGATGCTTGATCGTTAGTTGGCTTGCGGCACAATCACCGTGTCTTCCGGGTGAAGTGCAATTTCAATTTCTTCGCCGGGGGCGCGTAACTGTGCGCGGCCTGCGTGATTGGTTGGCAATCGGAAACTCAGTTTTTCACCAGATGGTAACTGCATGAAAACGCGGATGCTTTCGCCCTGATAAAGCGCATCAATGACTGTGCCGCGCAGACGATTTACATGATCGTTTCCGGCTTGATCGTTGACAGTCAGCTTTTCGGAATGCAGTGCAAGATAGAGTTTTTCGCCTTGTGGAATTGGGTAAGCTGAGCGGAGTGTCGTGCCTGCGAGGCTGACATTGTTTTCGCCATTTCTAGTGACGGGCAGAAGTGTGGCTTCACCGATGAAGCTGGCGACAAACGAATTTATTGGCCTATCGTGCAACATTTCCGGCGTGTCGATCTGTACGATTTTGCCCTTGTTCATAATCGCAACGCGATCACTCATGGTAAGAGCTTCGCGCTGGTCATGGGTCACATAGACAATCGTTGCACCGAGTTTGCGATGCAGTTGTTTGAGCTCGATCTGCATATTTTCACGCAGTTGTTTATCGAGCGCTGAAAGCGGCTCATCCATCAGAATGAGGCGTGGTTCGAAGATCATTGCGCGGGCAAGAGCAACACGTTGCCTTTGACCACCCGACAATTCATCAATTTTGCGGCCTTCAAGTCCTGTCAGCTCTACCATTGCCAGCGCATCGCGCAGTTTTTCCGGCCAGTCAGATTTTGGCATCCGGCGTGCACGCAATGGAAAGGTGATATTGTCGGCGACGTTCATGTGTGGAAACAGGGCATAGTTCTGAAAGACGATGCCAATGTCGCGTTTGTGCGGTGGCTCCAATGTAATATCGCGATCACCCAACCAAATGGAACCGGATGTGGGCTGAACGAATCCGCCAAGAATGCCAAGAAATGTTGTTTTGCCGGAACCGGATGGCCCCAGAATTGAAACGAATTCACCGGGCGCAACATCAAGGCTGACTGAATCAAGTGCGCAGAAAGCCCCATAGGTCTTCGTCGCTGAACGGATGGAAACTCCAACACTTGACGATTTTTCGGTTTCAGTCATTTGATTCCACTAAATATTTTATCGACTGATCAAATATTGGTCAGGCTCGATCTGCTGCATTCAATGGAAGAGCTAAACATCAGTTTTGCGCATAACTGCTTTGGCACTGAGCGCTTACAAATGCTTTGTTCCCCTGACGATAATGAAGGATTTTATCCTTTCTTGATGAGTAGGAGAACAAATAACTGCGACGGGCGCAATTGAAAAAAGCTTGAGACGATGTTACAAAATGTAATGACGATTTTGCGACGCGCTCTTCCTTCGATGAATGGCCTTTTCACATTGGAGGCAGCTGCGCGCCATGGGAATTTTTCTAAAGCGGCTCAGGAGCTGAATGTGACGCCCGCCGCTATCAGTCGGATGATCGGGCGACTGGAAGAGCATCTGGATGTACAGCTTTTCATTCGCACGACGAGCGGTGTCACGCTGACCGAGTACGGTAAGATTTTACATGATGCGATTGACCGGGGCTTCGCTGGCATTGAACAGGCATTAAGAGAAATCAGCGACCGAAAGCAGGGTGTTCAAACGGTAACGCTCTCGCTTTCAACCGGCTTCACAACGCATTGGGTGATGCCGCGCATGGCGGCTTTTAAGAAGACTTTTCCCGGCGTTGATTTGCGGTTCGAATTAATTATGGGGCCGCTGGCTGGCCCAGTGAACGACGTTGATCTCGGCATGAGATTTGTAGAAGGTGGCGATGATAATCATGAAGCCACTTTCGTTATGCCCGAAATTCTCGTGCCCATTTGTAGCCCGACCTATCAAAGAGATCATGACGAGGCGACTTCGGTGCTGGATCAGCCCGCGACAACGCTTATTAATCTGAGTGAGGCGCAGCCTAACTGGCCGGATTTTTTCTTGCCCGCGCGCGGTCGGGCAGCTCACGATGAAATGCTGTTCTCTGACTATGCCATTGTTGTTCAGGCCGCATTGCTGGGGCAGGGGGTGGCGATTGGCTGGTTAAATGTCGTTGCGCACTGGCTGCGGACGAACGCATTAATCCCAGCCCAAAATCGGCTATTACCAACGCATCGTAAATGCCATCTGGTTCGTCTGCGTGACAAGCCTGTTCGCCCCATCGTGGCGCAGGTTCGGGACTGGCTTATCAATGAGTTGATGGATGATATCAGTGCTATCACAGCAATGTACCCGTCGCTGGGGCTTGAAGAGGCCTTGCAGTCTGGTCCTTCTACCTGAAATGGAAATCAGCCCCAGCCATGTGCCGACAGCCCGTAAACCCATGGCTTGTGTGCCTCTCTGTTCAAAAACAGTTTGCCCTTCGACATGGTTGTTACCGTGCTGTACACACCAAGGCGGCATTGTTCTAAGAAGTCGGCGAATGCGCCAGTTTTCTCACGCGTATCAACGCGCGCAAATTTGCCTTTAAGATTTTTCAGGTGAACTGAGGCTAACTGAATGGCGTCTTCGTCATTACTTGCGACGATGGGGCCAATAACTTTCCCGCGTCCAAATTCGCGGCAGAAGGAATAACCAACCATCTGCCCGTTTCTCATCAAGCCACAGATCTCGGCTGTGTCGGAGATGAGGTGAAGCAAATGCATGCGGTTTGTGCCGAAGGCTTTGCAGTCGAGCTCGGAGACTTTTTCGAGTTCCTCTGCTGAAAGGGCTACAAGTTGTCCATTTGGCGCTGGTATAGTTGGAAGTTCAAGCCCGACTTCTCCCTGATGTTGATAGACTGTTGCCTCATCTGTAAAGCCAAGCGTCAGGTAAAGTTTATATGCTGCCTGGGTCGCATTGAGGCTGAGGCTGCGACCTTTGCATCGCTCCATCACCTGTTCCATCAACCAGCGACCATTGCCTTGTGCTTGTGTGCGAGGGGAGGTGATGACCATACCAATGGTTGCGAAATCGTCACCGTAAGGAAACCACATAGCGCTACCGAATACCCGGCCGATTCCGTCAATAGCGACCAACCCTTGCCCGGTTTTCAACATGAGATCCCAGTCATTGGGACGATGCGGCCAGCGAACACCCATCGAAAGGCCATGAAGCAGGCTCTTGTCCACATCTGCTATGTCATGTGCGATCAATTCAAAAGATTTCAGCCGTACTGACTTTTGCATATCAGCCATTCCGATCCCTACCCGCTGCCCAAGCTCGACTTATGGACATTCAGCCCTCAAGACACAGTGTTTTTGATCCTGCCAAGCAATGCAATGCTTTGGGCAGGCGTATTTTGCCGCATCATTCCATAAATACCTCCGCATAATTAGCTGCTTGATCGCCGCTATTCGCAATCTTTGTTTGAAGCAGCAGCATATTCGGCACGGAACACTGCCCTAACACCATATTCTGATAGAAATCCGAAGCTCTGACTTTGAATGTGGTATTGATGAACGTCGAAGAAATCCTTGCAGCTTTGATCGGTTTTCCATCGGTTGTTGGTACTCCCAATGATGCGATTGTTGGCTGGATCAGTTCTTACGCAAAGTCTGCGGGTGCTGACGTATCGGTTTTGCCCGGACCTGAAGGCGACAGGGCAAATCTTTTTATCACTATCGGCCCTCGTGACGTGCCGGGCTATATTCTGTCTGGCCATACGGATGTGGTTCCCGCTGGAGAGTCTGAATGGACGACTGATCCGTTTAAGCTGCATAAAGACGGCAACAGACTTTATGGGCGCGGCACGACGGACATGAAGGGCTTTCTGGCTTGTGCGCTTGCTGCCCTGCCGATGTTTGCCTCGAGTTCGCTGAAACGGCCTGTTCATCTGGCTTTTTCCTATGATGAAGAAGCGGGCTGTCGTGGTGTGCCGCATTTGCTTGCAGCGCTTCCTGATCTTTGTGCCAAGCCGCTTGGTGCCATTATTGGTGAGCCAAGCCGCATGCAGGCTGTGCGCGCGCACAAGGGCAAAGCTGCTGCTCGGCTGGAAGTCATTGGGCGCTCGGGCCATTCATCACGCCCCGATCTTGGATTGAATGCCGTTCACGCCATGGCTGGCGTGATTGCAAAAGCAACCACATACGGTCAAACGCTTGAAGTCGGGCCGTTTGATACCAATTTTGAGCCGCCATATTCGTCTTTGCAGTTTGGCGTTATCTCTGGCGGACAGGCAGTTAATATCATTCCTGATCGCTGCACCGCTGATATTGAAGTGCGTGCAATTTCCGGTATCTCACCGACCGAATTGCTCCAGCCTGTAAAAGCAGAACTCTTTGCTCTACGGGATATCGGCTATGAGGTGCTTTGGCATGAATTGAGTGCTTATCCGGCTCTTTCGCTCCCTCCTGAAACCGCACTTTCTCAGTTGATGGTCGAACTGACGGGGCGGGATACGCTTGCTGCGGTAAGCTACGGCACGGAAGCGGGATTGTTCCAGCAGGCAGGCATTGATGCAATCATCTGCGGCCCCGGCGATATCAGCCGCGCCCATCGCCCGAACGAATATATCGAAATCAACGAGCTGCATGCGTGCCAGAAGTTGATCGAAAATCTTGCCGCACGCCTTATCTCGTAATCGGAAGCAATCATGGCATTTCTCTTCAATTCCGATGCTGCCCGTGGTGCCGTTTTCCGCGAAGCATTTTCGAAAGTCCTTCCTGACGTCGAGTTTTTTCAGGCTGGCGATGAGGTTGATCCTGATAAAATCCGCTATCTGATTAGCTGGGTTGCCCCCGAGGATATTGCCCGCTATCGCAATCTGGAAATTCTGTTCTCTATTGGTGCGGGCGTCGATCAGTTTAAGCCCGGCAGCGTGCCTGAGCATGTGAAGCTCGTTCGCATGGTTGAAGACGGCATCATTCGCATGATGCAGGAATATGTGGCGCTTGGTGTACTGACCTTGCATCGTGAAGCAATTGCCTATCGCCAACAACAGCAGGCGGAAACATGGCGAGCCATTCCTACGCCGCAGGCAACAGAACGACGAATTGGCTTTTTAGGGCTGGGTATGCTGGCGCAAGCCGCAATCGAACGTCTCAAGCCATTTCAGTTTCCGCTGTCGGGTTGGAGCCGCAGCCAGAAAGACATTGAAGGCGTTGCTTGCTTTTATGGCGAAGACCAGTTTGCGAGCTTCCTCCGCCAAACAGATATTTTGATTTGTTTGCTGCCGCTAACCGATGAAACGCGCGGTATTTTGAATGCCGACTTGTTTGCTTTGCTGCCAAAAGGCGCACGTTTGTTGCATACGGGACGCGGACCGCAGCTTGATCAAAATGCAGTAATTGATGCGCTTGATAGCGGCCATCTTACAGCAGCTATGCTCGATGTGACTGATCCCGAACCGCTTCCATCGGGACATCCGCTTTGGTCGCATCCGAAAGTGCTGATCACACCGCATGTTGCATCAGTAACGCAACCACATACGGCTGCGAAATCTGTCATTGAAAATATTCAGCGGCATTTGGCTGGAGAAGAACTGATCGGCCTCATCGATCGCAAACTTGGCTATTAAATGAAGGGAACTATCATGTCACTTTTGATTACTATCGATCCAAATCCAGATTTCGCGCCGAAAGAAGCTCTGCCAACCGAAGATCGCCTGATCTCTGGCACGCCGTCATTTAAAACATGGGCGCAGGATGCGTCGAAGAACGACAAGGTTCTCACAGGGGTTTGGGAAGCAACTCCGGGTGAAACTCATTCTATCAAGGGCACAACATTAGAGTTTTGCCATATCCTGTCCGGTCTCGTTGAAATTGAAGAAAAGGGCGGTGAAACCAAGACTTATCGTGCAGGCGACAGCTTTGTTATGAAGCCGGGCTTTGTCGGCGTATGGCGCACGATTGAAACCGTACGTAAGATTTATCTCTGCGTTTACGAATAAGCATTTCGTATCCAGAATAATCCGCCGCTTTAAACCCGTCTGACGCGATTCAAAACCGTCAGGCGGGTTATTCTCAATCAATAATGCGGCGCGTGTGGCTCTAATCTTTCGTCATAGAAAGTTCGAGGTGCGCCATGACATTAAGCTTTGATCCTGAAACGCTTAAACTGCCTTTTTATCATTATATTGGCGGGGAGCGCGTGGAAGCTACCGGCACGATGGAAATGCACCGGCCATCGGACGGTAAAGCCTATGGCGATTGTCCGATTGCTGATGTTGCGCTGGTTGATCGTGCCGTAGAGAATGCCAAGGCCACTTTGAAAACAAGCGGCTGGGCTGATAGCCGTCCGCGCGAACGGCTTAATGCCATGCATCGTTGGGCCGATCTGATCGAGCAGGAAGCGATGACGCTAGCGCGTATGGAAGCTGTTTCATCGACACGCCCAATAGCCCATCTTATCGAAGGCGATATAGCCGTCACTGCCGAGCAAATCCGCTTCTTTGCAGAATTTGCTGACAAGGAAGGCAGCGAAGTTGTGCCAACCAGTACCAGCACATTCGGCATGACCTTGAGCGAGCCTTACGGTGTGATTGGCGCGATTACGCCGTGGAATTTCCCGATCTCGATGGCTGGCTGGAAGCTTGGACCGGCGCTTGCAGCGGGTAATGCTGTTGTCCTAAAGCCATCCGAAATCACACCTTTCACCACGCTTTATATCGCTGAACTCGCAGTAAAGGCTGGAATTCCCGCTGGTCTGATTAATATCGTTCTGGGGGATGGTCCAACCACCGGCAATGCTATTACCGGGCATCCTGATATTTCCAAAGTGAGCTTCACCGGATCAACGGCAGCAGGTGCAGCAATAATGGAGAATATTGCGCGCACTGGCATCAAGCCTATGACGCTGGAACTTGGCGGTAAAAGTCCGCAGGTGGTGTTTGCCGATGCTGATCTCGAACTGGCGGCAGCGGCCATCACACGCGGAATTATCTCCAATGCCGGACAGGCCTGTGTCGCGGGTTCGCGCTTGATTGTTGCGGAAGAAATCGCGGATGCATTGAGCGAAACGATTGCGCGTCATATGGCGAATATCAAGCCGGGTGTGACATGGGACGAGAATACCCAATATTCTCCGATTATTTCGGAACGTCAGATTTGTCGTATTGATGAGATTGTGCAGAAGGCTGTCAGCCTTGGCGCACAAAGTGTTGTGGGCGGCAAGCGAATGGATCGTGACGGCTATTTTTACGAGCCAACTTTGCTTCGCGGTGTCGATGAAAACTCCCCCGCTGTGACCGAAGAAATCTTCGGGCCTGTGCTGACACTTCAGACATTCAAAGAAGAAGACGAGGCATTCGCTCTCGCTGATCATCCGACCTATGGGCTGGCAGCCGGTCTTTTCACGCGTGATCTGTCTCGTGCGCTGCGTGTCACCAAGGCTTTGCAGGCAGGCACCATTTGGGTCAACCGCTATGGCCGTTCGCGGGATCATATCCTTCCGACTGGTGGCTATAAAAGCTCTGGCATTGGCAAAGACCTCGGACGTGACGCCTATCTTGCGAACCGCAAAACTAAAAGCGTTTTGATAGACTTATAAGGGAACAAACAATGACAACTTATTCGATTGCACTCATCCCAGGTGACGGCATTGGTAAAAGCGTAACCGATGCGACATGGCAAGTTTTGCAGGCTGCTGCAAAGCGCAATGGATTTGCGTTGGAAGGCACCAGCTTTCCATGGTCGTGCGAATATTATCATGAGACCGGCGCGATGATGCCAGCAGATGGTATCGAGACTCTGCGTAAATTCGATGCGATATATCTTGGTGCCGTTGGCTGGCCTGCGGAAGTGCCGGATTCAGTGTCGCTGCACGGTTTGTTGTTACCGATCCGCAAAGCCTTTGTGCAATACGCGAATATCCGCCCGCATCGCCTCTTGCCGGGTGTAACCGGTCCGCTGCGTTCGGAAGGCTTTGATATTCTCTGCATTCGCGAGAATACTGAGGGCGAATATTCGGGCGCTGGTGGACGCGTCCATTCGGGTACGAAAGATGAAGTTGCAGTAGAAACCGCGATTTTCACCCGCACTGGCGTTGAGCGCATTATCCGCTTTGGTTTTGAGCAGGCGCGTTTACGCCGTAAGAAGCTAGCTTCCGTTACGAAATCCAATGCGCAGAAATATTCGATGGTTTTCTGGGACGAAGTGACAAAGGATGTTGCCAAAGAATATCCCGATGTGGAGGTTTCACACTATCATATTGATGCAATGGCAGCCCGTATGGTTATGGCGCCGGAAAGCCTTGATGTTATTGTTGCTTCGAACCTCTTTGGCGATATTCTGACCGACTTGGGCGCGGCCATTCAGGGCGGTCTTGGCTATGCGGCGTCTGCCAATATCAACCCTGATCGCTCAGCACCGTCTATGTTTGAGCCAGTTCATGGCTCCGCTCCAGACATCGCCCATCTCGGCATTGCGAACCCAATTGCGGCGATCTGGTCGGGCGCGATGATGCTTGAGCATCTTGGCGAGCATCAGGCTGCAAAAGATGTGATGGCAGCAATCGAAACAGCGACGGCTCAGGGTATCGGAACTATCGCGGGCAAAGACAAAACGGATGCGATCACGCAGGCCGTGCTTTCAGCTCTGGCATAAGAGGTCGTCATGCATACGTTAAAAGATCAGTCGCTTTTTCGCCAACAGGGTCTCATTGGTGGCATTTGGCAGGATGCCGCGTCTGGCGCGACTGTTGATGTTACCAATCCTGCAAGCCTCAGCACTTTGGGCACGATTCCCGATATGAGCGGCAAGGAAACACGCGCTGCAATTGATGCTGCGGCGGAAGCTTTCAAGCCATGGAAAAAGAAAACTCATGCCGAGCGTGCAGCGCTGCTTGAACGCTGGTTTGCGCTGATGATCGAGCATGAGCAGGATCTTGCTCTTCTGCTGACACTGGAGCAGGGTAAGCCGCTCAATGAAGCATTGGGCGAAATCCGCTACGGCGCATCGTTCGTTAAATGGTTCGCTGAAGAAGCGCGCCGCATTGATGGCGGCAGCATTCCTTCGCCAACGGCAGATCGCCGTATTCTGGTGCTGAAAGAAGCCGTTGGTGTTTGCGCGATCATCACGCCATGGAATTTCCCGAATGCGATGATCACCCGCAAGGTTGCTCCAGCACTTGCGGCAGGCTGCACGGTTGTCATCAAGCCTTCGGAATTCACCCCATTTTCCGCGCTCGCGCTTGGTGTTTTGGCTGAGAGGGCAGGGATACCGGCTGGTGTCATTAACATTGTCACCGGCATGCCAACGGAAATCGGCAATGAACTGATGGCCAATGAAACCGTGCGCAAAATCTCGTTTACAGGCTCAACGCGTGTGGGTTCGCTGCTGATGAAGGGCGCTGCTGACAGTATTAAGCGTCTGAGCCTGGAGCTTGGCGGCAACGCGCCGTTTATAGTCTTTGACGATGCTGATCTCGATCAGGCTGTGGAAGGTGCTATTGCTTCTAAATTCCGCAATGGTGGCCAGACCTGCGTTTGCTCAAACCGTATTCTGGTACAATCCGGGATTTACGATACTTTCGCAGCTAAGCTTTCGGCTCGCGTTACAAAAATGAAGGTCGGCGTTGGTACGGAAGACGGCGTTGCGATTGGCCCCATGATCAATCACGCGGCGATTGAAAAGATTGAACGCCATGTGAGTGATGCTCTGGGCCGTGGTGCAAAAATTCTTGCACAAAGCGAAAGCATGCCGGAAGGTCGCCAATATGCGCGTCCGATTGTGCTGGGTGATGCGACAACCGATATGCTGCTGGCTTCTGAAGAAACCTTTGGACCAGTTGCGCCGCTCTTCCGTTTTGAAACAGAAGAAGAAGCCATTGAAATTGCCAACGGAACACCATTTGGTCTGGCGGCTTATTTCTTTACCGAGAACCTAAAACGTTCATGGCGCGTCGCTGAAGCGCTGGAGTTTGGCATGGTTGGCCTGAACACGGGTGCGATCTCGACTGAAGTCGCGCCTTTCGGTGGCGTCAAACAGTCGGGGCTTGGCCGTGAAGGTTCACAGCTCGGAATTGATGAATATCTGGAAATCAAAACGCTGCATGTCGGCGGATTATGAGAATAAAAAAGGGCGGTTAAACCGCCCTTCTTCTTTACTGAAACTTGTCGAGCATTTTGTAATAAAAGCCCACCATCGGCAGAAACCAAGGCTTACCGGAATAGCCCGGAATGGTTGGCCAATCGAGGCCTGAGATCGGATTGTGGTCGCCACGTCCGAGGATTGCGTCTGCCAGATAGATACCCATCTGCGTGGACATTTGTGCGCCATGACCGGAATAGCCCATCGCATACCAGACACCATCGGCAAAACCTGCTCGCGGATAGCGATCCTGAGTCATATCGACCAAACCACCCCAGCAATAATCGATTTCAACATTGGCAAGATGCGGGAACATTTCAACAAGGTTTGCACGTAATATCGCGCCGCTTTTGCCGTCGGAGCGCTGGTCTGATGTCGTGGAAAAGCGTGCGCGGCCACCGAAAATCATACGATTATCAGGAGCAAGGCGGAAATAATTGCCGATATTCATCGACGTGACATAGGTGCGATTGCCGGGCATTGTGGCAGCAATTTCGCTCTCGGTCAACGGTCGGGTTGCAATGATAAAACTGCCAACTGGAATGATGCGCTTGCGGAAATATGAAAAACTGTCGGTCGTATAAGCACCGGTTGCCAAGATAACATTGTCGGCAGTCACTGTGCCGCGCGAAGTAACTATCTGATGCTGGCTGCCGAGCTTTTTGCGCTCCTGAACAGTTGTGTTTTCAAAAATGAAAGCACCGTGACGTGCTGCCGCCGCAGCCAAACCAGTTACATAACGCCCCATATGCATCATGGCGCTTTTCTTGGAAAGCATGGCTCCATGAAAATCATTGGACCCGACTTCGCCGGAGAGCTGATCGGCGCGCAGCAAGGCGGTATCAGGATCAACTTCCGCATGAATGGCTTCAAAATTGCGCGCAAGACCATCAAAATGTGCGGGCTTTGAAGCAAGCTTCAATTTGCCCGCGCGGCGGAAAGAGCAATCGATATTTTCTTCCGCAACGATGCGTTCGATTGTATCGACGGAATCGTCAAAGGCTTTGTAGAGAGCCTTGGCGCGCTCTGCGCCAAGGTGTTGTTTTGCAGCAATAAAGCTGTGCGCGAGACCATTGTTAAGATGTCCGCCATTGCGCCCCGAAGCGCCGGAGCCGACAAGCCCCGTTTCAAAAACTGCGACGCGGCTGCCTGCTTTGGCAAGATGCAATGCAGCCGAAAGGCCAGTGAAACCACCGCCGATAATGGCAACATCATAATGTCCTTCCGGCGGGTTCTTTTCGCCAGCAGTGAAAGGCGGTGTGGTATCGTGCCAGTAGGGTTTAAATTGCATCTTGCTAAGCCTTATTTACAGTCCAACGACGCCGGCCAGACCGGAAATATCCTTGATTTCGGTATAGCCGTAATAAGGATTTGCGGGCTCGTGACCGCGATTGACCCAGACCTTGTTCTTGATACCAAGATCATGTGCCGACATCAGGTCATAGCGGAAGGATGACGAGACATGGAGAATGTCTTCTGGATTGGCGTTGAGCTGGTCGAGCATATATTCAAATGCTTTGAAGCGTGGCTTATATGCCTGTGCCTGCTGCGCTGTATAAACGGCATGAAATGGCGCGCCGAGCTTTTCAACATTGTGGTGGATCTGCTCGTTCATGGCATTTGAAAGAATGACGAGCGGGATTTCTTTGGCAACCTTGGAAAGACCGGCTGGCACATCTGCATGTGGGCCCCAGGTTGGAACGCGTTCATAGACGGTGCGCGCATCTTCTGCCTTGAAGGTTACATTATTCATTTTGCAGGTGCGTTCAATCGCATTGTGAACGACTTCATTATATGGCTTCCAGTCGCCGAGGATTTCATCAAGGCGATAAGCAGCAAAATTCTTGATGAACTGCTGCATCTGATCTTCATTGAGCTGTTCGCCGTAAAGATCGCGTGCGGCTTCCGCCATCTGAAAGTTGGTCAGTGTGCCGTAGCAATCGAAGGTAATGTATTTTGGTCTGAACTGGGCCATGATTTGATCCTTCCAAGGCGTGCAGGCACTGCTGTGCCGTTGTCATACATCATAATGAGCCGCGAATAGACTAATCACTGCATTCCTATCTGTGCGAAGCAGATTGTTTCGTATCTCAGTAGAGCTTTGGCAGAGAGTTTCGTCTGGCTAGCCTTCGGGTAGGGGTGCGCTATTGGTTTGAGCAGCGGTTCGCCATATCTCGCGGCATAAGATGCGGCGACGCTATCAAAGGACAGTGAAAATCATCAGTATATGGATGCTGGTCGGGATGAACTGCTGCAAGCCTCATTCTAATCTGGGTCTATGAAGAACCATGCTCGGAAACAGTCATGACCGCATCGCAAATCACACTCGAAACGATGACACCAGATCATCTTGATGGTGCTGTTGCTTTGTCTCAACAGGCAGGCTGGCCACATCGTCGCGAAGATTGGGCCTTTGTGCTCGCACTCAGCAATGGTGTTGTTGCACTTGAAGACGGAACCGTCGTTGGCACCGCAATGTCGACGCCATTGGGCGATGATGTTGCAACCGTCAATATGGTTATTGTTGATGAAGCGATGCGCGGACGCGGACTTGGTCGCAAGCTGATGCAGGCGGCACTAGATGCTGCAAACGGGCGCACTTGTTTGCTTGTCGCAACGCAGGACGGTTTGCCGCTCTATGAAAAGCTTGGCTTTGTGGCCAATGGTGAAATCATTCAGCATCAGGGTTTGGCCGCTAAGGTCGATGCACCGGCTTATATTTCTTGGGCGGGCAGCGATGACTTTTCGCGTCTGATCGAGATGGATATTGCCGCAACCGGCCATAATCGCTCGAATATCATGCAACTGTTGAATGAAAGCGCGCAGTTCGCTGTGATCCGTAAGGATGATGAAGTCGAGGCATTTGCAGGAATTCGTCCCTTTGGTCGCGGGCTTGTTATTGGCCCGGTGGTTGCGAAGAACGGCGACGATGCGCGTGCGCTGATCGACTTTCTACTCTCAAAACATACGGGTGAATTCGTCCGTGTGGATACGAACATAGCGACAGGTCTTGCCGATTGGCTGACTGAACGCGGGCTTGTCCATGTTGGTGGCGGCATACCAATGCGCCGCGCCGTTGGGCCAGTCGAAGAACAAAGCGGTACGGACTACCGCACATATGCGCTTGTAAATCAGGCACTAGGTTGATTTGGAGAATATTATGCTGAGCAATTCGCTGATCGAACTTGATCGCGCCCATCTGGTGCATCCGGTGTCATCATTCCGCAGTCACGAAGCCGCTGGCGTGCGTGTTTTGAAGTCGGGCAAAGGTGCTACTGTGACCGATGCATCGGGCCAAAAGCTGCTTGATGGCTTTGCCGGTCTTTGGTGCGTGAATGTTGGCTATGGTCAGGACAGCATCGTTGAAGCGGCGACAAAGCAGTTGCAAGAGCTTCCCTATGCGACTGGTTATTTCGGTCTCGGTTCAGAGCCTGCCATTCGTTTGGCCGCTGAATTGGCAGATCGTGCGCCGGGTGATCTCAACCACGTCTATTTCACACTTGGCGGCTCGGACGCGATCGACAGCACAATCCGCTTCATTCGCTATTATTACCATGCGAAGGGCACGCCGCAAAAAGACCAGTTTATTTCGGTCGAATATGGCTATCATGGTTCTTCGACCGCTGGTTCCGGTCTGACTGCACTTCCGGCATTTCATGCGGGCTTTGGTGTCCCATATGACTGGCAGCATAAAATTCCATCGCATTATGCCTATCGCAATCCGGTCGGCACGGATCCGCAGGCAATCATCGACGCGTCAGTTGCAGCACTTCGCGCTAAGATCGAAGAGCTTGGCGCGGAACGCGTCGCAGCATTTTATGTTGAACCCATTCAGGGCTCTGGTGGCGTGTTGGTTCCGCCTACCGGCTGGCTCAAGGCAATGCATGCGCTTTGCAAGGAATATGATGTTCTGTTCATCGCTGACGAAGTGATTACGGGCTTTGGCCGTACAGGGCCGCTTTTCGCTTGTTCGGAAGATGATGTCGTTCCGGATTTCATTACGACTGCTAAGGGTCTGACATCGGGCTATGTGCCGATGGGTGCCGTGTTCATGTCGGAGCATGTTTACAACACCATTGCAGATGGTGCAGGCAAATCGGCAGTCGGCCATGGTTATACTTATTCGGCACATCCGGTTAGTGCGGCGGTTGGCCTAGAATGTCTGCGTCTTTATGAAGGTGGGTTGCTCGAAAATGGCCGTAAGGCTGGTCAGCGCCTCATGGCTGGTTTGCATGCTTTGGCAGATCATCCGCTGGTTGGCGATGTGCGTGGTCGCGGCATGCTGGCAGCAATCGAGCTTGTCACGGACAAGGAAAAAAAGACGCCACTTCCAGCTGCGGCTGATCCGGCACGCCGCATTTTCGATCGTGCTTGGGACAATGGTCTTGTGATCCGCGCTTTTGCAAATGGCGTTCTTGGCTATGCCCCGCCGCTGTGCTGCACTGATGAGGACATTGACGCAATCATCGAACGCACGCGCATAACGCTTGATCAGACGCTTGCTGATGAAGACGTGCGTGCAGCAATGAAGGAATGAGTTTGACGAGCAGCAGCTTAGTTGCGAGCAAGAATTTCGTAACTTTATGAGATTCGCAATATTATGCTGCTGCTCTTCACCAATTCAGCGCAATTTACGCGCATCTCTGTAACACACTGTCAGAGCTGCCAAAGATGAGGATAAAAGGCGAAGCCATTGGATTATACCCGCCAAATGCCGGGTTAATTCGATCCCACAAGCCTCTCGAACTCACATTGCAACGAGGTGTTGTTAACGACTGTATTTCTGAAACTGCAATGAACCCAAGGTGAAACCGGTGACTATAAACCGGCGCACCAGATGCAACTTTAACAAGGGGAACTGCCATGAGCGAGAAGGTAACCAACTGGACTTCTTCCGACGACCGGATGATTGAAAATGCAATTCGTCGCGGGGCAACCCGGCGTGAATTGCTGCAGATGATGCTTATGGGTGGTGTAGCAGTTGCGGCGGGGTCGACAATCCTTGGTCGTGCAACCGCTGCATATGCTGCGACCCCGGTTAAAGGCGGCTTCATCAAGGCTGCTGGTTTCAGCGCCTCCACTGCCGATACGCTTGACCCCGCAAAAGCTTCCAATGCGACCGATTATGTTCGCTGCTGCGCGTTCTATAACCGCCTGACATTCCTTAATGGTCAGGGCGAAACAGAGATGGAACTGGCCGAAAGCGTTGAAAGTTCGGATGCGAAGGTCTGGACAGTCAAGCTGCGCAAGGGTGTGACGTTCCATGACGGCAAGTCACTAACTGCCGATGACGTCGTTTTCTCGATAAATCGCCACCTCGACCCAGCCGTTGGTTCCAAGGTCAATGCGATTGCTAAGCAGATTACGGGTGTGAAGAAGGTTGATGACACAACCGTTGAGATCACGCTTCAAGATGCGAATGCCGATTTGCCAACAATTCTGGCACTGCATCATTTCATGATCGTCGCAGACGGTACGACTGATTTCTCCAAGGGCAATGGAACAGGTCCATTTGTTTGTAAGGAATTCCAGCCGGGTGTGCGCTCAATGGCGGCGCGTAACGAGAACTATTGGAAGAACAACGGCCCACATCTCGACTCGTTTGAATTCTTTGCAATCTCTGACGAAAGCGCGCGTATGAATGCGGTGCTTTCGGGAGATATTCACCTCGGCGCGAACCTCAATCCGCGTTCGCTGCGCGTGCTTGAAAATAACCCAGCTGCAAAGCTCTTCATCTCGAAGCTCGGCACCTATACTAACCTCAATGTTCGTCTTGATTTGACTCCGGGCGATAAGGCTGGCGTTGCTGAAGCGCTGAAATATCTGACCAATCGCGAAGTTATTCAGAAATCCGTGCTGCGCGGTCTTGCTGAAATAGCGAATGATCATCCGGTTCCAGCGACCAGCAAATATCACAATGCAGAGCTTAAGCAGCGCGAGTTTGATCCTGAACGCGCAAAGTCGTTGCTTGAGAAAGCCGGTATGCTTAATCAGGAAATCCGCATCACAGCTGCAGAAGCCGCATCGTCATCGCTTGATTATGCTATGGTTCTCCAGCAGGCAGCTTCGACAATCGGCCAGAAGATCACCATTGATCGCGTGCCGTCGGATGGCTACTGGTCGAACCATTGGCTGAAAGATCCGGTCCATTACGGCAATATCAATGCTCGTCCGACACCGGATATTCTGTTCTCGCTGCTCTATAAGACTGATGCTCCATGGAATGAAAGCCAGTACAAGTCGGAGAAATTCGACTCTATGTTGCTCGAAGCCCGTGGTTCGCTTGACGAAGCAAAGCGTAAGGCAATCTATGGCGACATGCAGGCCATGGTTTCCAATGAGGCCGGAACGGTCATCCCGGTTTTCATGTCCAATGTTGATGCGATTTCACCGAAGCTGAATGGCCTTGAGCCAAATCCGCTTGGCGGCATGATGGGCTATACATTTGCCGAGCATGCATGGCTGGAAGCCTGACCTTTCGTCAGGTAACCTCGCTTTTCGGGTTCGGGCAAAGCATCGATTTTGCCCGAACTGATCGTTTCCCCCAACTATTGGGTTGCGCATGACCATGAAGTCGCCTCTGCTGAATCTCATTGCCAAACGCCTCGTCGTTGCTGCTGTTACGCTTCTGATTGTTGCGTTCACGATTTTCTTTGCGACAGCGATGCTTCCTGGTGATGTGGCTGAAATTCTTCTGGGGCAGGCGGCTACACCTGAGGCTGTTGCCGGGCTTCGCCATGCGATGAACCTTGATCAGCCCGCTTTCCTGCGCTTTCTTTATTGGCTTGGAAACCTGCTGCGCGGTGATCTTGGCGTTTCCTACGTCAACAATGTTCCGATTTCTGATTTGATCGGCAACCGTCTCGTCAATTCGTTGAAGCTTGCCGGTGTGACGGCCGCAATATCGGTGCCGATTGCCTTGTTTCTCGGCATTACTGCCGCAATTATGCGCGGAACGATCTATGATCGCGTTGTTTCGATTATTACGATTTCGGTCATCTCTGTGCCAGAATTCATGGTCGCAACTATCGCGGTAATCGTGTTTGCAGTTTATCTCGGCTGGTTGCCAGCCCTGTCGATGGCCAATGAAGTGACATCGTTCTGGGGGCTTCTCAAGGTTTTTGCGATGCCGGTCATCACGCTGAGCTTTGTTATTTCGGCACAAATGATCCGCATGACACGTGCAGCAGTCCTTGAGACACTCAACACGCCCTATGTTGAAATGGCATTGCTCAAAGGCGCTTCACGCAGCCGAATGGTTGTTGTCCATGCGCTTCCCAATGCGCTCGGACCAATCGTCAATGCGGTTGCGCTCTCGCTGTCTTATCTGCTGGGCGGCGTGATCATCGTGGAAACTATCTTCAATTATCCCGGCATAGCCAAGCTCATGCTTGATGCGGTTGCGACGCGCGATCTGCCTCTGATCCAGACCTGCGCGATGATCTTCTGCTTTGGCTATCTTCTGCTCATCACGATAGCTGATCTGATTGCTATCGTTTCCAACCCGAGGCTGCGATAATCATGACTGCTTCCGTTTCAAACCAGCGAAAGGCAAAGTCCCCGCGTTTCGGCTATCGGGTTAATCTGGTTGGCGCTGTTTCCTTCCTGATTATTTTTGGATGGGCAGTTGTTGCAATCTTTGCACCGTGGATAGCACCGCATCCAATTGGTGAGATTGTCGATTTCGACTTCTTCGGCCCGATGAGTGCGCAGTTCCCGCTCGGGACCGATTATCTTGGCCGCGATATGCTCTCGCGCATTATCTATGGCGCGCGTTTCACAGTTGGCATCTCGCTTGCTGCCGTGTTTTTGGCTTGCTTTTTTGGCGTCACACTCGGCATGACCGCAGCTGTCATTGGTGGCTGGCTTGACTCCGCACTCAGCCGTTTTCTTGATGCTTTAACATCTATCCCAAGCAAAATTCTCGCGCTGGTTATCGTTGCAGGCGTCGGTTCATCCATACCGATCCTGATCATTACCATGGCTGTGATCTACACGCCGGGCAGCTATCGCTTTGCGCGCGCCTTGGCGATCAACATTAACACGATGGATTATGTGACGGTTGCACGGGCACGCGGCGAGAAGATCGGCTATCTCATCCGTTCGGAAATTCTGCCCGGCATTATCGGACCTGTGTTGGCTGATTTTGGTCTGCGTTTTGTGTTTATCGTGTTGTTGTTGTCGAGCATGTCGTTTCTTGGTCTGGGCGTTCAGCCACCATTTGCCGACTGGGGCGCACTGGTTAAAGAAAACATCGGCGGGCTGTCCTTTGCAGCGCCTGCGGTCGTGTTTCCATCGATTGCCATTGCGAGCCTTACCATCAGCGTTAATCTGCTGATCGACAATCTCCCGCAGAAGATCCGCGACAGGAGCGAATGAATGAGCAATCTTGTTGAGATCAAAAACCTTCGCGTGGATGCCAAGACTGACTCCGGCCGTAACGTCGAGATTATCCGCGATGTGAGTTTTCAAATAGAACAAGGTGAAATCGTCGCGCTGATTGGCGAAAGTGGTTCTGGCAAGACAACGATTGCATTGACGCTGATGGGCTATACCCGTCCGGGCTGCCGTATTGTGGATGGTAGTATTGCTGTTGGCGGTCAGGATATCGTTACGCTATCGGAGCGTAAACGCTCAAAGAAGCGCGGCACTGAAGTCTCTTATGTTCCGCAAAGTGCCGCAGCATCCTTTAATCCTGCGCATCGCATTATGGATCAGGTCATTGAGGTGACCAAAATCCACAAGCTGATGTCCAAGGAGGAAGCACGTAAGAAAGCCATCGAGCTGTTCAAAGCACTGGCTCTGCCCAATCCTGAGACAATCGGCGATCGCTATCCGCATCAGGTCTCTGGCGGGCAGTTGCAGCGCCTTTCAGCCGCAATGGCGCTTATTGGTGATCCAAAGCTTGTTATCTTTGATGAGCCGACAACTGCGCTTGATGTAACGACCCAGATAGAAGTTCTGCGTGCTTTCAAATCGGTGATGAAAAAGAAGCACATCGCAGGCGTTTATGTCTCGCATGATCTGGCGGTGGTTGCGCAGATAGCGGATCGTATTGTCGTGCTTAAAGGCGGTGAAATTCAGGAAGTCGGTTCTACGCAAGAGATATTGCACAACCCGCAGCATCCCTACACCAAAGAACTTCTTGCGGCCTTCGAGCCTGTGCTTCATGCACGACCAGAAACCGCTGTGGTAGAAAAGCCAACTCCGCTGCTCGCCGTGGATAAGGTTGTGGCCGGTTATGGTATGGTTGGTAAATCCGGCCAACCGGCTATGATCGCAGTCGATCATGTCAGCCTTGAACTCTCACGCGGGCAGAATCTTGGGATTATCGGAGAGTCTGGCTGTGGCAAGTCCACGCTTGCGCGGGTGATTGCAGGCATTTTGCCTGCCGCAAGCGGTAAGATCGTGTTTGAAGGCGAGGAAATGCCAAGCGATCTGCGTCAACGCAGTCGCGACCAATTGCGTGAATTGCAGATCGTGTTCCAGTTCGCGGATACTGCGCTCAACCCGACCAAATCGATTGCCGAAATTCTGGCGCGTCCACTGTCATTCTATCATGGCATGGACAAAAAAAGCCGCGAAGCCAGGGTCGACCAATTGCTTGATATGGTGCGGATACCGCGTAATATGCGCTACCGCAGACCGGGCGAGCTTTCCGGCGGGCAGAAACAGCGCATTAATTTAGCGCGGGCTTTGGCCGCTGACCCTAAGATGATCATCTGCGATGAGATCACATCGGCACTGGATACAGTGGTCGCTGCGGCCATTATCGATCTGTTGAAAGAACTGCAACGCGAGTTATCGCTATCTTACCTCTTCATCAGTCACGATCTTTCCACGGTTCGCGCGATCTGCGACGAGGTTGTGGTGATGTATGCTGGCAAGAAGGTCGAGCAACTCAGTCCTGCTATGATGGGCGCTGCCGCCAGCCACCCGTATTCGCGGCTGTTGTTCTCTTCGGTGCCAAAACTTGACACGAGCTGGCTCGATGGTTTGCAGCAAGACCCTGAATTGGTTCGTGAGTTCACCAAAAACTGAGTTTTACGAAGCACTCTGAACAGTGGGAGCCAGCTCCCCCCTGTTCAGTGGTATGTTTTAGCTTTGTTCCGTGAACATCACGTCGAGCGGGAGATGTGATTTTACAATCGGTGATTTAAGCACGACGAAACTGAAATATTTGTCTATGCCGACATCCATGTCGATCAGACGTTCCATGATTGTCTGATATTCGGCAATTCCAGCCGTAACAAATTTCACCAGATAATCGTAGCCGCCGGATACGAGATGGCACTCGATAACGGAATCGATCTTCTCAACTGTCGCCAGAAAACGCGCAAAATCTATTTGCCGGTGGTTCTTGAGTGTGACCTCGGTGAAGACTGTCAGTGTCTGACCGAGCTTTGACACATTGATTTGTGCAGAATATCCGGTGATGAAACCTTCAGACTGAAGTTTTTTAACCCGCATCAAACACGGGCTTGGCGATAGGTTAACGAGCTCTGCAAGTTCGACATTGGTTATCCGCCCGTTCTTTTGCATTTCGGATAGAATTCGGATGTCAATTTTGTCGAGCTTCATAGGTAAGACCACTCATTCGGTATGCTGATTTCGGATTATTATCTTTTTCGTTCCAAGCTGCAATCGTGCGCCTTATGGTTTTCTCAATTCAGTTCTCATGCACAGCAGACATGCTTTCAACGCTATAATCGCCTGTCAGAACCTTAGCAAACCATATGAAATTCTGTGTAAATGCAAACTCCGATGCACGCCTTTGTGCTAGCGGGATTAGGATATGCGAAACACTGGAGTCCTGCACATGTCTGCACCATTATTGCACATCGAAACAAGCTCAACTCTGCCAAAAGAGGCCGATGTTGTCGTTATTGGTGGTGGCGTGGTTGGTGTATTCACCGCCTATTACCTCGCGCGTAGCGGTGTAAAGGCCGCACTGGTTGAAAAGGGACGGATTGCCGCTGAACAGTCTAGCCGCAATTGGGGCTGGTGCCGTCAGCAAAATCGCGATGCACGCGAACTTCCTATGGCAACCAAAAGCCTTGATCTCTGGGATAAGATTGCAGAGGAAACCGGCGAAGATGCCGGTTTTAAGCGCTGTGGGCTGCTTTATCTTTCACAGGACGAAGCGGAAATTGCGGGCTGGGCGCGTTGGCGCGATTTTGCGAAATCTGTTGGTGTCACGACCCATATGTTGAGTGCTTCTGAAGCGGCTGAACGTGGGAGCGCAACGGGACGTGCGTGGAAAGGTGGCGTTTTCTCACCAACCGACGGGATTGCAGATCCCTCACGCGCAGTTCCTGTTGTAGCACGCGGTATTATGGCTGCTGGTGGAACAGTGCATCAGAATTGTGCGGCGCGTGGCCTTGAATTGAGCGGTGGTCGTGTCAGTGGTGTTGTCACTGAAGCAGGCACTATTCAGACTAAAACGGTGGTGATGGCGGGTGGCGCATGGGCATCGTCTTTCTGCAATCAGCTTGGTATTCGCTTTCCGCAGGCTGCGGTCCGGGCATCAATCTTATCCGTCGCGCCGGGTGCCGTTGGGTTGCCGGATGCATTACATACTTCGCAGGTATCGCTGACGCGACGCCATGATGGCGGTTATACGCTCGCGATCAGCGGTAAGGCGCGTGTGGATGTGACACCGCAGCAATTGCGGTTCAGCCGCGAATTCATCCCGATGTTCACGCGTCGCTGGAGAAGCCTTGCACCGGGTGGTGTTCAGGGTTGGTGTTCTGACCACGAAACGCTGAGCAAATGGTCGCTCGACAAGATCACGCCGATGGAACGAAATCGTATTCTCAATCCGAAACCGGATGAGGGACAGATCAGCCTTACATATAAAAGAGCGTGCGATCTGCTGCCAGAGCTTGCCAGAATACCGATTGCCAACCGCTGGGCAGGTTACATCGATAGCACCCCGGACGGAGTGCCGGCGATTGGTGAGATTGAAACAGTTCCAGGATTCATTCTTGCGGCAGGTTTCAGCGGACACGGCTTCGGTATTGGCCCCGGTGCAGGACATATGATTGCTGATGTTATTTTGGGTCGAGAGCCAATTGTTGACCCAAATCCCTATAAGCCTGAACGTCTAAGCCGAAGTGTATGGGGCAAGGTCGCTGAATTTTAATTTTAAAAAACCGAGCACCGAGCGTCTATAAATTAGAATCGCTTTGACAGTACCAGTAAGCTGAGATTGCACACATGATTTGTGTTGGTCTGCCGGATCTGAATTGCCTTCTCGGGTCGAGGTTGCGCCATGAGGTGCAACGGATTTAGAGCTGCTAAAGTCTCGAACATTGTCGACTCTGGCCAGCTACTATCCAAATGCATTATTTGAAGGTTCTGATCTCCAATACTACATAATAGACGTAAGCTGAAAGTGCAGAACCGGGTTTTAAAATAGCCACGCGGTAAAGAATTAATTTGCCTCAAATCCTATAATTTCAGTCGACTAATCTTTGAGATTTTATGCAGGAGCCGGGAAAATATGCTCGGCTGATCGCATCTATGTGCTTCACATAATGGGAAGGCTCTGCCTGTTCACATTCAGGCGATTTCAATTTCTCAATGAAAGCGGATGCGTTTATGCGTTATCAATTAAGCCTTCTCGACAAGAGCCCTGTTGTGATACCGGCAGGATCTGCCGAGGCCGCGCTCGGAAATACGGTGTCTTATGCGCAAGCGGCAGAGAAGGCTGGGTATAAGCGTTTCTGGGTGGCGGAGCATCATCATGCAGATGAGTTAGCCGGACCATCGCCAGAAGTTCTTGTGTCTTATCTACTGGCGTTGACCAGGCGCATAAGAATTGGCTCTGGCGGTGTGATGCTTCAGCATTACAGCCCTTATAAGGTTGCCGAGAATTTCAATCTGCTTGCAGCACTCGGGAAGGGGCGCGTCGATCTTGGCGTTGGTAAAGCGCCGGGTGGGTTGCCGCTATCAACCAAGGCTTTGCAGCAGGAGCTCGGTGGCGAAAAGCGGCTCGATTTTAACAGCAAGATTGAGCAACTCAGTGCGTTTCTTGGCGGCGAAAGGATTGCCTCGGGGCCATTCGAAGGGCTGGCAGCAACGCCGAAGCCGCAGGTTCCTGCCGAAAAATTTGTGCTTGGTGCAAGCCCTGATAGCGCGTTGCTCGCCGCTCGTTCAGGCTGGGATTTTGTTTATGCAGGCCATCTCAACGGCGATACCGCCAATCTGCAGAAAACCTTTGACGTCTATCGTGATGCGACCGGCAAAGTGCCGGTCTTGGCATTGGGCGCAGTGGTGGCTGAAAGCAAAGACGACGTCGATGCGGCTGTCAGTAAAATAAAGATTTTTAAAGTCCATCTGGCGTCGGGTGTATCTGTTTCAGTAGGCACACCGGAGGCGGCCGCGGAGTTTGCGCGGCAGGCTGGTGAGACTGATTATCGTGTCGAGGAGAAGAATCCAAGCGTGATTTCAGGTTCTGCAAAGCAGGTGAAGCAGAAGCTCGACGAATTGCACGCGCAATATGGGGTTAAAGAGTTTGTACTCGAGTTCCCTGCTGTTTCCCATGAGCAAAGACTGTCTGCGATTGAAAGCCTCGCAGGCGAACGCCTGGCTATTGCCGCCTGATTAAAAGCCATTGGCTAGAGCGTGTTGCACTTATTCGTAACCAAGGTGCTCGCTCTAACTCTTTGTTTTTACGCATGTCGTTATCGGAAAACCGGTTCCCACTTTTCCGCGACATGCTTTAGAAGGAGAATCTCAAATGAGTTCCAAGCAGATTAGATTTGGCGTGATGCTGCAAGGTGCAGGCGGAAATATGAGCGCCTGGAAGCATCCGTCCGGCCCCGCTGATGCCAGTGTAAACCTCCAATTCGTTATTGATACGGCGCGCAAGGCTGAAGAGGCGGGCATTAGCTTCGCTTTCATCGCGGACGGGCTTTATATCAATGAGATTTCAATTCCACATTTTCTCAATCGCTTCGAGCCTTTGACGGTTCTATCGGCGCTTGCAGCGCATACAAAACGCATCGGCCTCGCGGGCACTGTTTCGTCATCCTATAGCGATCCGTTTACGATTGCGCGGCAGTTTGCATCGCTTGATTTGATTTCAGGTGGACGAGCTGGCTGGAATGTCGTGACAACCCCATTGGAAGGATCTGGCCGGAATTACGGCAAGCCGCATCCTGATCATGCGCTTCGCTATGAAATTGCTGATGAATATCTCGACGTCACCAAAGGTCTCTGGGATTCTTGGGATGATGACGCTTTCATTCGTGATCGCGAGAGTGATCAGTTCTACAAGCCGGAAGGTTTCCATCGCCTTGACCATAAGGGCCGGTTCTTCTCCGTGGAAGGTCCGCTCAACATTCAGCGTTCACCACAGGGGCAGCCCGTTATCTTTCAGGCCGGCGCTTCAGAAGCGGGGATCGGTCTGGCCGGTAAACATGCGGATGCTGTTTTCACCAATGCAGGTACGATTAAAGACAGTCAGACATTTTATGCGCAGATCAAGGCGAGTGCTGTTGCGCATGGCCGCTCACAGGATGATATCGGCATTTTCCCCGGCATTGGTCCGATTGTCGGGCGAACTGAAGCTGAAGCCGAGGAAAAATATCAGGCGATCCGCAATTTGGTAAGCGTCAACGAGGCTCTCGCCTATCTTGGCCGTTTCTTCGATCATCATGATTTTACGGCTTATGACCTTGATGCGCAGTTCCCTGAGCTGGGTGATATTGGCAAGAATAGTTTCCGCTCGACAACAGATCGTATCAAGCGTGATGCGGCTGAACAGAAGCTGACTTTGCGTGAGGTGGCTCTTAATGCCGCAACGCCGCGCACCTCTTTCATCGGCACAGCAGAGCAGATTGCCGATGAAATTATCCGTTGGAAAGAACAGAAGGCTGCGGACGGCTTCATTCTCGGCTTTCAGGTCATTGCCGAAGGACTTGATGATTTCACAGCCCATGTTCTGCCAATTCTGGAAGAGCGCGGCTATCATGAAGGCACGCTCAAACATGATACGCTGCGTGAGAATCTGGGCCTGGTCCTTCCGCAAAGCCGTTATGCGGCACCTGCGCAGGAAGGCGATCAGAAGGGCGCGGCATGACTGTGCAACCGTCGCCGGAGATAAATCGAAAACTCGAAATCGAGGCAGGTCTTGCCTCGTTTATCGACGAGTTCATCGCTCTGCGTCGCGACATTCATGCGCATCCTGAACTTGCGTTCAAGGAAACCCGCACATCTTCACTGGTTGCAGATTATCTCAGCCAATGGGGCTATCAGGTAACAACTGGTATTGGTGGTACTGGTGTCGTGGGAACCCTGAAGCGTGGTGACTCCGGCAAGACCATCGGTATCCGGGCAGACATGGACGCGCTGCCGATCATTGAAGCGACGGGTCTTGATTACGCAAGTGATAATTCCGGCGTTATGCATGCATGTGGCCATGACGGGCATACGAGTATTCTGCTGGCGGCAGCGCGTTATCTCGCGCAGTTCGGCCGTTTTTCAGGTACGTTACATGTGATTTTCCAGCCTGCGGAAGAGATCGGAGCAGGGGCGAAGCGTATGATCAACGATGGTCTGTTTGAGCGCTTTCCTTGCGATGCCGTCTATGGGCTGCATAACTGGCCGGGTGTTCCTGCGGGGCAGTTTGGCTTTGTGAGCGGGCCTGCAATGGCATCCGTGGATCGTGCACGAATCCGCATCAATGGTCGCGGCGGTCATGGTGCGGAGCCACACAAGTCGGTTGATCCGGTTGTCGTTGCTTCTTCCATTGTTCTCGCTTTGCAAACCGTTGTTGCGCGCAATCTCGATCCGCTCGATATGGGCGTGGTCACGGTGGCTTCCATTCATGGCGGTGACGCACTCAATGTAATTCCAGCGCATGTTGATCTTGGTCTAACCATTCGCTCGTTTTCACAAAGTGTTCGTGAAGAGCTGCGGCGGCGGATTGAAGCTGTTGCTCGTTCGCAAGCTGAGAGCTATGGCGCGGTTGCGGATGTCGATTATCAATGGGGTTTCCCGGTGCTGATCAATGCGAAAGCTGAGACCGAATTCGCAAAACAGGTCGCGCTTACAAGCTTTCCAAAAGGAACGGTGATCGAAGATTTCCGTCCGCGCACAGCAAGCGAGGATTTTGCTTTCATGCTGGAGGAAAAGCCGGGGTCTTATTTCTTCGTCGGCAATGGTGACAGCGCCGGCCTGCATAGCCCGAACTATAATTTCGACGATGACATCTTACTGCCAGCAGCCCTGTTCTGGGTGCGTCTGACCGAAGCTTCTCTCAACTAATACGGAAGTCCATATCATGGCGGATGAATTTCTCTACACCTCAACACTTGATAGTCGTGCAGTGCCTTTGATCGAAGCCCTGACGATTGAATATGACACGCGCTACGGCAATTATTTCAGTGACGAGGGTGCTGCTGCGGAAATGAACAAATATCCGCCGGAAGCTTTTGCGCCGCCGCATGGCAATTTTCTTTTGTTGCTGCGCGACGGTCAGACCATCGGCGGTGGTGCGTTCATGCGCTATGACGATGAGACTGCCGAGTTCAAGCGCATCTGGACTCATAGCGATCTGCGTCGGCAGGGACTGGCGAAAAAGGTACTGCAGGAGCTTGAATCGCAGGCCCGGATTCAGGGCTATAAGCGTGTTTACCTGACCACTGGTTTCAGGCAGCCGGAAGCCAAAGAACTTTATCTGCGCAATGGTTATACGGCACTTTTCGATATTGCTGCTGATCCGGAAATTTACGGCACGCTTCCGTTTGAAAAGCACATTACAAATATTTCTGAGCACAGTTTTGAATCAATTGAAATTGTGCAGAAACAGCCGGTTTTCGGCTAAGTAAATGCGTGGCATTTGAGTGAGAGTTGTAGAAAAAACATCCACATCAGCTCGATTAAATAGACTTATTTGTTTTGAAAATGGGTCAATCTTCTTCGAAAATTGCAACATAAAACTTCCATGACAGGCGCTTTCGCATCTCGTCATAAGTGGAATGACAAATCGGAGCAGCGTTGATCATGGCCATTGCGACAGACTTTGTGGGTACCGAACGCGAGGCTAAGCCTCGCGTCAGTCCCGGTGATTTTAAGCATTACCGCATTGTGCCAGCACGTTATCCGGCGCGGGTTGTGGGTACGATTTTTGCGGCTGGTTTGATCATTGCTGTGATGCAATCGGTCCTCACCAATCCGAAATGGGGCTGGTCAGTTTTTGCCGAATGGTTCTTCGCTGAACCTGTGCTTGTCGGTCTCATGCGCACATTGTGGCTAACCGCTCTGGCAACGGTGCTAGGTTTTGCCCTTGGTACTGCACTGGCACTTGCGCGCGTGTCACGGTCCCCGCTGTTGTCGGGGTTGTCGTGGGCCTATATTTGGCTGCTGCGCTCCATTCCGTTGATCGTTCTGTTGCTGGTGCTTAACAACCTCGGCTATCTGTATGAGACTGTTCGTTTCGGTGTGCCTTATACAGATATTACATTCGCTGAATATCCGACCGTTCAGATATTAAGTCCCTTCGCCGCTGCACTTCTCGGTCTTAGCCTTAATCAGGCGGCCTTCTCGTCCGAGATTATTCGCGGCGGTATTCTGTCAGTTGATCAGGGTCAGCTTGAAGCTGCTGCTGCTCTTGGTCTACCGCGTCGTCGTCAGGCTTTCCGCATTGTGCTTCCGCAAGCCATGCGCACGATCCTCCCGACAGGCTTTAACGAAATCATCGGCCTCGCGAAGGGCACATCGATGGTTTACGTGCTGGCACTGCCGGAACTGTTCTATACTGTTCAGGTCATCTATCGCCGCAATCTTGAAGTCATTCCGCTGCTGATGGTTGCGACCGTCTGGTATCTGATTATCATGACTGTGCTTTCGATTGCGCAATACTATACCGAACGGCATTTCTCGCGCGGCGCATTGCGTAATCCGCCACCGGCTCTGTTCGGACGTCTGTTCTCACGCTTTATCCCAACGCAGACAAAGGCATCTACTGAAGTTCAGAATGTTGTGAGCCGCGAGAAGGACGCACAAATTACCGAAGCGCTTGCTGTTGGCGGGTTTACCGGCGGACGACGCGGATCAGTCGATATTCATGGCGTGTCAAAAAGCTTTGGCGACAATCTGGTTCTTGATAATGTCAGCCTGCACATCAAGCCGGGCAGCGTCACGGCTATTCTAGGCCCTTCGGGCTCCGGCAAATCGACACTTCTGCGCTCGATCAATCATCTGGAGCGCGTCGATGACGGCTTCATTGCGATTGATGACGAATTGCTTGGCTATCGCCAGAGCGGCAACACCCTCTATGAACTCAAGGAAAAGGATATTCTGAAAAAGCGTGTCGATGTCGGCATGGTGTTTCAGAACTTCAATCTGTTCCCGCATCTGACCGTGTTGGAAAATATTATCGAAGCGCCGATGATTGTGCGTGGTCTGAGCCGCGATGCAGCAACCGTGATTGCAAAGCGTCTGTTGGCTCGTGTCGGTCTCAGTGAAAAGATCAACGCCTATCCGCGCCAGCTTTCTGGTGGTCAGCAGCAGCGTGTTGCCATTGCCCGCACACTCGCTCTTAATCCAAAAGTCATTCTGTTTGATGAGCCGACCTCTGCGCTCGATCCGGAACTGGTTGGCGAAGTGCTTGATGTGATCAAAGAGCTTGCACGCTCCGGCACCACGCTTGTGATCGTAACCCACGAAATCGGCTTTGCGCGTGAAGTGGCAGATACTGTCGTCTTCATGGAAGAGGGCCGCATTCTCGAAACAGGCCAGCCAGAACAGTTGTTCAACGCGGCTTCACATCCGCGAACCCGGGAGTTTCTCGCCAAAGTTCTCTGACGCCAGAATACCCGTTTAATTCAGCGAAAAATTCAGACAGCAGCGATCGCCTTTGCACCGGCGATCGACGGGAGCTGTTTGTCAAAAATCCAGATCAATCTCAGGAGTTATTCAGTGAAACCAGCTCATTACAAAAATGCAATTCTGGGCGGCTTGTTTGCAGCAGCCACCCTGTTGAGCGCACCAGCCTTTTCAGCAGAGCTCGATTTTAGCCCGGAGCAGCCAAACCGTCTGCGCACGGAAAAGAGTGACGCTGTCATCAATGCCGTGCCGAAAGATTTCAAATTCGTGCAGGACGATAAGTTCGTTGTCGGTATCAATCCATGGGTGCCTCCGATCAGCACCTATGCAACGGATGCAAAGACCGTAGTGGCCTTTGATCCTGATCTTATTCAGCTCGTTTCCGATTCACTGGGTCGTGAGCTGGTGCTGGTGCCGATTGCGTGGGCTGACTGGCCGCTTTCACTTCAGTCCGGCAAGTTCGATGCGGTTATTTCCAATGTGACAGTAACCGAAGAACGCAAGGAGAAGTTCGACTTCTCTACTTATCGCAAGGACGAGCTTGGCTTTTATGTGAAGGCTGACAGCCCGATCACGTCGCTGAAAGAGCCAAAGGACATTGCGGGTCTCAAAATCATCACTGATCCAGGCACCAATCAGGAAAACATCCTTGTTCAATGGGACAAGCAGAATGTTGAAGCAGGGCTGAAGCCTGTCGAAATTCAGTATTATGACGATGATGCGGTCAAGAGCCTTGCGATTGATTCCGGTCGCGCGGATGCGGTCTTCAGCGTCAATGCCGTGCAGGCCTATGCAGCATCGCAGCATGGCAAAACCAAGCTTGTCGGAACGGTAAGCGGTGGCTGGCCACAGACAGCAGAGGTGGCAATCACCACACGCAAGGGCAGCGGTCTGGCTGATGCGCTGACACTTTCACTCAATGAACTTATCAAAAATGGCAAATACCAGCAGGTGCTTGAACGCTGGAGCTTGAGTTCAGAGGCTGTTGATGAAGCCAAAACCAATCCGGCTGGCCTGCCGAAAAGCGGATCGTAAGATCCGCTCGTAAAGAGCCAGAATATCGAGAAATCAGGTCATTACATGGAGCTTTAAGCTCAAGGAGATGGGAATATGACATATATCAGAAAAGCGGGATACTTCACTGCAGGCCTGATTTCGATGGCTGTGCTAACTTCGGGGACAGCGTGGAGCGAGGGTAAGTTTGACCTTAGCCCCGAACAGCCAAACCGCTTGCGGGTTGAAAAGCTGGATAAGCGTATTGACGAGGTGAAGGACTTTAAATTCGTCAAGGATGGTGTTCTGACCATCGGTATCAGCACCAGCGGACACTTGCCACTGCATGATTATGCGTCTGACTCCAAGACTGTCATCGGCTACGATGTCGATCTGGCGCAGATCATTGCAGACAGCCTTGGTCGTGATCTTCAGCTGGTTTCGGTCGCTTGGGCCGATTGGCCGCTCGGGCTTGCTTCCGGCAAATTCGATGCAGTGATTTCCAATGTCACAGTGACGGAAGAGCGCAAAGAGAAGTTCGACTTCTCCACCTATCGCAAAGATGAGCTTGGCTTTTACGTCAAATCAGACAGTGCGATCAACGAGTTGAAGCAGCCAAAGGATATTGAAGGTCTTAAGATCATTACCGATGCCGGAACCAATCAAGAGAAGGTATTGCTTGAGTGGGATCGTCAGAATGTTGCAGCTGGTCTGAAACCGATTGAGGTGCAGTATTACGACGATGATGCCGTAAAAGAACTCGCCATTCAGAGCGGCCGCGCTGATGCAGTGTTTAGCGTGAATGCGACACAGGCCTATTCGGCTGGTATCAACGGCAAGACCAAGCTTGTTGGCACCGTTAGTGGTGGCTGGCCGATTGCCGCTGAAATCGCCGTGACAACACGTAAAGGGAGCGGACTTGCACAGCCGCTAACCAATGTTCTCAACGATCTGATTGCGAGCGGTGCCTATACCAAGGTTCTCGATACATGGAACCTTGGGCCGGAAGCTATCACCGAAGCACATACAAACCCGCAAGGTCTGCCAAAGAGCGGATCGTAAGGGTTTGGGCTGGCGCATGAGGGGTGCTTGTGCCAGCCCGCAAAATTTCAAGCTGATGGAGAATGGTTTATGAGAGCAAGTGCTCTGTTGTTCGCTACATGGGCGGCTTTCGCGGCTTCGTCTCTGCCAGCGCTTTCGGCGGATGATTTTGATCTGTCGCCTGAACAGGCCGGACGTATTCACGTACAGAAAGATGCTGCGGCAATTGCCGCCATTCCTGCTGATTTTAAATTCGTGACGCTGGGCAAGCTGACCGTGGCGGTTGCGCCCGGCGGACCACCACTTGCGGCCTATGCAACAGATGCAAAAACGGTTGTCGGGGCCGATTTGGATTATGCGTCGGCGATTGCCGAGAGCCTCGGCCTTGAACTTGAAAGCGTTCCGGTTGCGTGGATTGACTGGCCACTGGGGCTCGCATCTGGAAAATATGACGCGGTGATCTCAAATGTTGGCGTGACAGAAGAACGCAAAGAGAAGTTCGATTTTTCGACCTATCGGCAAGGTTTGCATGGCCTTTTTGTAAAAGCTGACAGTGGCGTTACGTCCATCAAAGAACCCAAAGATGCGGCTGGTTTGCGCATTATCGTGGGAGCCGGAACCAATCAGGAGCGTATCCTCGTCAAATGGAGCGAGGAAAACGAAAAGGCCGGGCTGAAGCCGCTTGAACTACAATATTATGATGATGAAGCAGCCAGCCTTTTGGCCGTGCAGTCGGGTCGTGCAGATGTGATTGTGCAGCCTCATGCGCAGCTTGTGTTCATTGCCTCGCGTGATGGAAATATCAAACGTGTGGGTACGCTGAGCGCAGGTTGGCCAGATCGGTCTGACGTGGCAATCACCACACGCAAAGGCAGTGGTCTGGCCGACCCACTGACTGTTGCCACCAACACTCTGATTAAGAGTGGCGATTATGCCCGTATTCTCGATCGCTGGCATCTGAGTGAAGAAGCTCTAGAGCGATCTGAAACCAATCCGCCCGGATTGCCAAAGTTCAAATAACTTCCCCTGTGTAGCATTTATCGAAGGACAAAACGTGCCAAAAACGATTGATTACTTCTTTTCCATCGGATCACCATGGTCTTACCTTGGGCTTGATACGCTAGAGGAACTCGCAGAACGGCATGTGGTCGAAATCAAACCCCATCTTGCAACTGTGATTGAAGAAAACGGCGGCATCTTTTCGCGCAACCGCCCGGAAGCTCGGCGCGCTTATGGCACACAGGATCTTAAGCGGTGGGCCAGATTTCGTGGTAAGCCGCTTCTGATTGATGACAGGCCCGCTCTGAGCGATCCAACTCCTGCATCGTTCAGTGTGATTGCGGCCTATCTGGATGGTCAGAACTGGCTGCAACTCAGCCGCGTTTTGCAAAATGCTTTCTGGTCCGAAGCAAAGGATATTGGCAATCCAGAGGTCCGCAGGGCGGTCGCGGATGAGGCGGGCTTCGATGGCGCATATCTTGTTGGGCGCGAGAACGACCAAGATGTTCAGGCCAAGTGGCAGGCCGATCGGGAGCGTGCTGTTGATAAGGGTGTGTTCGGTTTCCCTACCTATATCTATGACACAGAGACTTACTGGGGTCAGGATAATCTCGGCTTTCTAGCGAGCCACCTGCGCGGAGAAACTTTTTAAATTCGACGGACTGAATTGAAGGTTGTTCAATTCAGTCCGTTTTTTAATATGTGTGTGTCTTGCATCAGTCTTTACTATCACTGACTTGAAAGACTATTGCCTGCGGGCGCAACGAGCTCAAAGACGTGAGCGCCGTGTTCGCCTCTGATCTCCTGATAGCCAATGATCCGAAACCATTTAACCACATCAGGACGATCAAGCCAGCTTCTGGAATGTATTGGACGGTCACCAGAAAGAGCCTGAATTTGCCTTATGTGCTTTCGGCAGAATCTGACTGATCTTGCGTTGAAAAAATCTTCTTTGGCAGCAAAAAGCGTGTCTGTCGCATTGTCTGCTTCTTGCCATGCTATTATCGCAACGACTTTTTCATTTTCGATTAGGGCATGCGCGCGCCCCTCACTCAAGTTCATCATAAAATTATCCTGGGCGGATTTCACATCTTTTCCGGCAGCTATGTATTCGGTAGCCATCCGCTGTGAAAGGTCGTGAAAAACGCTTTCAAGATCACCGACACTCGCTGTGCGTGCTTTCATTTTTCTGACCTCTCCTGGTTGTTCTCTTCCGCGCTCGAAAGACAAATTGTTTATCTTTAGGCGATCAGGAGCCCACGGTGTTAACGCCAAACCGCTGAAGTGGGTTCCCTAAAGAAAAATATGTCATAGCGAGTTGCCGCCGCAAAGTTATAATGTTCTACGTCCGCAAATTGTAGTTCCACGGTCTTTGGTTCGAAAGAGATATTCGAGACGAGAGCATTGGATCGATGAGATTAATGAGTGCAATCTGACGGGCGCAGAATTTCGTAAAAAATAGCTGGCAAACCATAGGTATTATTACGTAAGCCGCATGTTTCTCGTGTGGTGTTACGATGGTTTTATTTTTCTATAAATTTCGTCGAATATAGAAATGCTATTCTGTGTGCATTTGTGTGGGGCTGCTATCGTGGTTGGAAATGAAAGACTTGGAGTAATGGACAGAAATGGCTTCGACAGTAACATATCTGCGCGAACCTCTTCCTCAGTTTGACGATGATGTTGCAGATGGTGTGGTTGCGCCTTCTGAGCTTAAAGCTGCGATGCGCCAGCTTGCGGGCGGGGTGAGCGTAGTAACCGCAGGTTTTGATGACGGTCGTACAGGTGCAACGGTAACGTCAGCAACAGCCTTGTCGGTAGAGCCTGCCACGATTATCGTAAATATCAACCTGGGATCGTCTGTCTGGCCGGTGATCAATCGCCATAATCACTTCTGCGTCAATATTTTATCCGCTGATCAGCAGGCAGTAGCGGATCGGTTTGCGGGCAAGGGTGGTGTCAAAGGTGCTGCGCGTTACGATGATGCTGAATGGTATGCTCTGGAAAGTGGAGCTTTAGCGCTTTGCGGCGCATTGGCTTCGGTTGATTGCGCGGTTGAGGATGTCATTGAACGCCACACTCACGCGATCATTATTGGCCGCGCATTAAAGATCGTGACTGGTAGTGGCAGGCCGCTTCTCTATCACGGTGGAGCCTACAGACTTCTTGAATTTTAGATGGCACTCTCAAAATGTGAAGCGGATTTCGGAGTTAACACGCGCTTCAAAGCAATAAATTCACGCCAAACACCTCTCCTTTGATGCATGTTCATCAAAGGAAAGACAGCATGAGAATCTTTTAAGCGTTAAGATGCTGTCACTCGTTAGAAAGTTCACTCCGAACAATATTTGCACCTGCGCTTAATGCATTTAACTTGGCTTTTGCTGTAGCACGAGACAATGGGGCCATGCCGCAGTTCGTACAAGGATAAAGCTTGTCAGCATCAACAAACTGAAGTGCTTTTCGTAATGTATTTGCCACTTCTTCCGGCGTTTCAACGGCTGTGGTAGCCACATCTATGGCACCTAGCATGACTTTTTTACCACGAATGAGTTCAATCAAATCCATCGGGACACGAGAGTTTTGGCATTCCAGCGAGATTAGATCGATAGTAGATCTTTGCAGCTTTGGGAAAATTTCTTCGTATTGCCTCCATTCCGACCCCAAAGTCTTCTTCCAATCTGTATTGGCTTTAATTCCGTAACCGTAACAAATATGTACGGCAGTTTCGCAATTAAGGCCCTCAACCGCTCTTTCTAAAGTTGCGATTCCCCAATCATTCACTTCGTCAAAGAATACATTGAATGCCGGCTCGTCGAATTGAATTATATCGACGCCAGCGGCCTCCAGCTCTTTGGCCTCTTGATTGAGGATTATTGCAAATTCCCATGCTAGTTTTTCGCGACTTTTGTAATGGGCATCATAGAGCGTATCGATCATCGTCATGGGGCCTGGCAAAGCCCATTTAATCTGCTGCTTAGTTTGTTGACGTAAAAACTTGGCATCTTCGACAAAAATTGGTTTTTGACGAGACACTGCACCGACCACTGTGGGCACACTCGCGTCATAGCGATTGCGGATCTTCACCGTTTCTCGCTTCTCGAAATCAACGCCGCTGAGGTGTTCAATGAATGTTGTCACAAAGTGCTGGCGCGTCTGCTCTCCGTCGCTGACAATATCAATGCCTGCCTGTTGCTGATCTAGTAAGGCTAAACGCAAAGCATCTTGTTTTCCCTCAACCAATTCGGCATCTTGCAATTTCCATCGCGACCATAATTGCTCAGGTTGTGCAAGCCAGGAGGGTTTTGGCAAGCTGCCAGCAGATGATGTGGGCAAGAGTGTTTTCATAAGAATTGACTGCCTGTTTCAGTTAAATCAATGAGCGTGAATTTGGGACCAATGCTCAAGGATTGTCCCGTAAGGCTTGATAAAGTTCTCTTCAGCGAACTTTCCCTGCTCAACCGCAATACGGCTACGTTCTTCCCGATCATATACAACCTGAGTCAGTGAATAATCTGCATGCGTCAACGTTGGTTGATAGATCGCTCCCGCAGCGGAATTGGCGTTGTAAATCTCGGGTCGATAGATCTTCTGAAAAGTTTCCATCGTGCTAATGGTGCTGATCAGTTCAAGATCGGTATAATCGGCAATCAGGTCGCCGACAAAATAAAAGGCAAGGGGCGCAACGCTATTGGCGGGCATGAAATAGCGAACCTGCAGTCCCATTCTTCTGAAATAGTAATCGGTCGAGGAGAGTTCATTTTGCTGATATTCCAACCCCAATACCGGATGTATATTGGCAGTCCGATGATAGGTCTTGCTGCTTGACGCACTCAGGCAAATAACCGGTGCCTTATTGAAATGGCCCTTGTAAGCATCTGAGTTCAGGAAGCACTTGAATAGGTTTCCGTGCAGACAACCAAATTTATCTGGAATACCAAACTCATTTCGATGTTTATTATGTTCAGGTAGTAACACGCTAAAGTCATAATCTCGCACATAAGAGGAGAAGTTATTCCCTACTATGCCATCGATGCATTCGTTTGTTTTTTGATCAACGATGACCGTTCTTAACATTTCGATTAACGGGAATGCCGCGCGACTGCCGTGATCATCAATAATCATTTCAACGGAAATGATTTCGATGTCAACGCGATACCGATCTGCTCTTGGATTGTCCCAATGGACCAAAGCGTTAAAGCGATTATCGATCATCTTTAGAGTATTGCGCAAGTTATTCCGGCGATTTTTGCCTCTTGCCAAGTTAGCAAAGTTTGTAGTGACGCGCGTATTTTCAGAAGGGCGATAATCCTCATCAAAGCGACTACTTTTAATGGAGAATGTAAAATTTTTACTCATCTTATAATTCAACTCACTTGGATTATTTCCATTCGTACGCTGGATATATTGTTATTTATCTTATGACTGATTGTTTGAATTAATAAAATTGAATTCATTTCATTGATGTATGAGCCACGTTCATGATTGGCGCAAACGATCAGTACGGCGAACGATATGGAAGACTTGACCAACGATATGGTATGCGACATTGGTTTTCTGTCGTGGTTCTATGGAAGTCATTCCAGAGCTAAGAGGGAATTCGGTCAAATGCCGGAGCTGCCCCCGCAACTGTGAGCGGTTAGCAATCGTCCAAATTTGTCACTGGGTTATTCTGGGAAGACGGGCGATGGCACTTATCCGCGAGCCAGGAGACCTGCCACGTCTTATAACGTCCACGGGCGGGGTTTCCCGGAGTGCCGCTTTTGCGATCAGCGTCCTGCGCCATCGTTTATGCGTCATTTCAATACGCCGCTGAACTTTGATGGCAGTGCGCATGATAAGTACAGATATGGCAAAAAAGTCCACATTCTATGTATCCACTAAGTGGCTCATTGACGTTGGCGTTCGAGGTAAAGCAAATCACTGTCGAGATTTGTGTCGGGCCGACGCAATCGCCCGCTCACTTTGTCTTGAAAGCCTTTTAGCTCATGAGGAGCCGATTGCTGCCGAACGAGAGTTCAGAATGGTCGCGGTCGATATACATCGTGCCACGGTTTTTGTATGCGACAGTGCACAGTTTGGCACTGCGTTTTCTGAGCAAGGAATTGTTTAAACATGCTGGACAGACAACACCTTTCGATCCTGCGCGAAGTTGACCGTATGGGTAGTCTCACGGCAGCAGCGGAACGGTTGAATGCCACGCAGTCTGCACTCAGTCATACTATTCGAAAACTCGAAGAGCGTTATGGTGTACCTATGTGGGAAAAGGATGGCCGTAGTCTTCGCCTCACGGAGGCTGGACGATACATCGTTACGTTGGCGCAACGTATTTTGCCGCAGATCGAACGGGCCGAGGATATTTTGTCAGATTACCGCTATGGTAAGCGGGGTTCCCTTAAGATTGGTATGGAATGCCACCCCTGTCATCAGTGGCTGATGGGGGTTACAAAGCCTTATCTTATGGATTGGCCTGATGTTGATCTGGAATTGACGACGTCATTTGCTGCTGGCGGGGTTGCGGCGTTGGCGGGATTTGAAATAGATATTCTGATTACGCCGGATCCGATCGGAACGCCGGGTATTGGTTATCTGCCGGTGTTTGATTATGAACTCGTTCTGGCGGTTCCGGCAGGCCACCCACTTTCCTTGCAGCCCTATGCAGAGCCAGCCGCCCTATTGAAGGAAACCCTTTTCACTTATCCGGTGCCGCCAGAGCGGTTAGATGTATTTACGCAGTTTCTTGTGCCTGCTAATTGTCGGCCGCGCCATCACCGAACTGTCGAGACAACGGAAATGATGCTTCAACTTGTGGCGGCGGGACGCGGCGTCAGCGCAATTCCGAACTGGTTGGTGCTTCAGGAGGCGGTGACGCTGGGGGTATGTCCTGTCAGGATCGGGAAGATAGGGATCCAGAAGAGCATTCATCTTGGTTTGAGAAATGGCGATGAAGATGTTGACTTCATCGCCGGGTTTCTCGCGACGTCACGCCAGAGATAAGCGCCATATCTATGTGGTCTTATTGGAATTGCATTATCGTTATTTGCATCTTACAAAAATACTTGCATGATAAGCGCAACCATCCTAACCGACCTTTACCAATAGTGATTTAGAGGCCATTGGTGCTTCCTGTTACAATGCCTGGCTATTTCACAAGGGCCTGGCTCGGATGACGCAGAGTGGGGTCAAAAGGGTTAAGTTTTTCGGAAATAGTTGCCGCTTCCCGCTGCAAAAGCTCTGTGATCGTGTGCTGGCGTTTTTCTGTTAGTCGTGACGCCAGCGTACCGATACTCAGTGCTGCCACCGCTTCGCCATTGCGGTTTAATACTGGAACGCCCAAGCCCGACATGCCGTCGATCATGTTGAAGTTGTAAGTAGATGCACCCGTTTCGCGTACTTCTGCGATCATGATGCGCAGGTCCACTTCGTCAAGCGTTGCCTTGTCCAGAATGCGGGGCATGTTGAAGCGGATAATCGCCTCGCGCTCTTCTTCCGGCAGAAAGGAAAGAATGGCAAGGCTGCCTTGACCGATACCGAGCGGTACCTTGCCGCCAATGTCGCCTGTATAAGAGCGGATCGGAAACGGCCCTTCCACGCGATCAAGGCAGACGGCATCAAAATTGCTGCGCACCAGCAGAAACACGGTGTCGTTGAAAGTGGTCGAAAGCCGCAGCAGCGACGGGCGCGCAATGCTTAAAATTCCGTCGCGCTGGCGCGCTTGTGCAGCCATGGCAAAAAACTCAAGCGACAGGCGATAGGCCTTCTTGTCGGGAAGCTGTTCGACAAGGTTTTCGGCAATCAGTGTTTTCAGCAAACGATGGGTCGAGGGCTGGCTTAATTCCAGATCGCGGGCGAGATCAATCAGGCGGACGCCGTCCTCAGTGCTACTGGCCAGACCTTTCAAAATATGAATTGCCTTCACCAGACTTGAGTTAAGCGAGGCACCAGATTTCATATTTTCTGATATATCATCCATAAAATTGCTTCCAAATTTTGTATTTTGAAAGAAATATATAATTTCTTCCGAAATTGAAAATTATAATTTGTAATCGTTCAAAATTTTCTGCCATTTAAAATCCGTCGCCAATGGGAAGGTCCGGCAAGGTGTCCAAAAAGGATGCCGCAAGCGGATCGGCGGTTTTAACTTGAAGTAAGGGGAACGCTACGGTCGCATCTTTGGCCGGATAATCATGCGTTCAAACGATCCAAGTCTGATCAGCGCTGAAAAAGCGCGGTCGAGCCGCTCCCGCCAGCCAAGCCCTATCGAAGAGGCGACGTGAGACAACATCACGGCGCTTCCGTTCCCCCAGCCTATGGCGGAAGTCTTGCCGAGAGGGAGACGCAATGAGCTTTTTGACCCTTTCCAATATTTCCCGTTATTACGGCAAGTTCGCAGCCGTGAATAACTTCAATCTGGAGATTGAAAAGGGAGAGTTCATCTCGCTTCTCGGACCTTCGGGCTGTGGCAAGACCACGACATTGCAGATGATTGCGGGTCTTGTGCCGCCGTCATCGGGCGCGATTACCCTTGATGGCCGTGACATCACCCGTCTTGCACCGGCCAAGCGCGAACTGGGCGTGGTGTTCCAGAGCTATGCGCTGTTTCCACATATGACGGTGGCGCAGAATGTGAGCTTCGGCCTTGAAATGCGTAAAGTTCCAAAGGCCGAGCGCGAAAAGCGTGTTCGCGATGTGCTGGAACTGGTGCGTCTAAGCGCTCTTGCTGATCGTTACCCGCGTGAAATGTCGGGTGGTCAGCGTCAGCGTGTGGCGATTGCCCGTGCGCTGGTCATCAATCCGCCGGTGCTGCTGCTTGATGAACCCCTGTCCAATCTCGACGCACAGCTGCGCGAAGAAATGCAGTTTGAACTGCGCCGCATTCAGCGCACGGTTGGCATCACAACCATTATGGTCACGCATGATCAGGCAGAAGCGCTGTCGATCAGCGACAGGATCGTGGTTATGGAAAAGGGCCTGATCACGCAGGTTGATGCGCCTTATAAGCTCTATGAGCATCCGCATAACCACTTCATTTCCAACTTCGTTGGCAAGTCGAACTTCCTCAAAGCCCATGCGGATGGCGAGCACATCACGCTGGCCGATACGCAGATCCGTTTCCCTGCCAAGGATGCGTCTGCTTCTGGTGAAGTGTCGGTGTTTATCCGTCCGGAAAAAGTGCATCTGGTGGATGCCGATGAAGGTCATGTCAGCGGCGAAGTCACCACGCGCTATTTCATGGGCGCACAGTGGCTGCTCGGCGTTCTGACCCCTGCCGGTATGCTGTCAGTCGCCTTGCCAAACCTTGGCAACCCGCCGCCAATCGAAGGCAGCAAGGTTGGCCTCAAGTGGAACCATGAAGATTGCCGCATCCTGAACAAGGGAGCGCACTGATCATGAGTGCCGTTTCACAAACAGGTTCAGGGGAAGCGAAAGAGCGGCGCAATTGGATGCCGGTCTTTCTGACAGGCCCATCCACTTTGATGTTCTTTGCGCTGGTGCTGCTGCCGCTGGCACTCACTGTCATGCTGTCGTTCAACAGCTACAGCTATGACAAAGGCATCGAAGCTGTCTACACAATCTCCAATTATACCCAAGTGCTTCAGGATCCCTATTACCTGAACATCTTCTGGCGCACTCTGCGCCTTGCGCTGATTACCACGGTGATTGCCGTGATTATCGGCGTGCCGGAAGCCTATATTCTGTCAAATATGCGTGCGCCATGGCGCTCGATTTTCCTGCTGGTGATTATCGGTCCTCTGCTGGTTTCGGTCGTTGTGCGTACCTTTGGCTGGAGCATGCTTTTGGGCCGCAACGGGCTTGTGAACAGCGTGCTGGAATTTGTCGGTCTGCCTGCTCAGCAAATCCTATATACTGAAACGGCCATCGTGATCGGCCTTGTGCATATCATGCTGCCTTTCATGGTCATCCCGGTCTGGACCGTGCTGCAAAAGCTTGATCCAACGGTTGAAGCCGCAGCACTTACCCTTGGCGCATCGCGCTTCACGGCGCTGCGTCGCGTGGTGTTTCCGCAGGCGGTTCTCGGCATTCTGTCGGGCAGTCTGATCGTGTTTGCACTCTCGGCAAGCTCGTTTGCGATCCCCGGTCTGCTGGGTGGTCGTCGTCTCAAGATGGCGGCAACTGTTGTCTATGACGAGTTTCTCATCGAGCTTAACTGGCCGCTGGGTGCTGCTATCGCGATCATCGTTCTCGTCGCCAATCTCATTATCATGATTGCCTATAATCGCATGCTCGAAGGGCAAGCGAGAAAGAAGCTGGGGTAACCGCTATGACAAAAAACGGTCCTTTCGCACTCTTCTTTCACGCGCTGGTCGTCATCTTCATGCTGGCACCAATGGTTGTGGTTTGTCTTGTGGCTTTCACGCCTGAAAACACGCTGACTATGCCATGGAACGGCTTTTCGTTGCGCTGGTTCTATGCCGTATTCGCGCATAACGATTTCATGACGTCGTTCTCGAACTCGCTGAAGCTTGCGATCTTCTCGGCCACGATTTCGACGCTGCTTGCAGTGCCATCGGGCCTTGCAATCGCGCAGTATAATTTCCGTGGCCGCGATGCGTTGAACGCGCTGTTTCTGTCGCCGCTGATTATCCCGCATCTGGTGCTGGGTGTTGCATTCCTGCGTCTCTTCTCGCTGATGGGTCTCACGGGTTCGTTTGGCTGGCTGGTCGCAACCCACGTTATCGTTGTCACGCCTTATGCACTGCGCCTTATTCTGGCGTCGCTTAGCAGTATGGATCGTAATGCCGAAAATGCAGCCCGTACGCTGGGTGCTGGCGAATGGACCGTGTTCCGTCGCGTGACGTTGCCGCTGCTTCTGCCGGGATTATCGGGCGGCTGGCTGCTTGCTTTCATCAACTCATTTGATGAGCTGACCATGTCGATCTTCGTCACTTCGCCATCCACCGTTACGCTGCCGGTCCGTATGTATATGTATGCAAGCGAATCCATCGATCCGATGATGGCAGCCGTTTCGGCACTAATGATCCTCGTTGCGACTGTGACCATGGTTATTATCGACCGTCTGTTTGGTCTCGACCGTGTCCTTGTGGGCAAGGGTTGATAGGGGCACACACATGGCGGTTTCAACCTCGCCTCTCACGCCCCAGTTCCGCAGACGCTATCGTCTGGATGAACAGCCGGTCGGTTTCATGCTCGACGGCGTCCCTTATCAGGGACGTCGCGGCGATACGGTGCTGACAGCAATTCTCTCGGTGCAGAGCAAAGTGCGTCATACTGAATTTACCGGCGAGCCACGGGCAGGATTTTGCCTGATCGGCGCATGTCAGGATTGCCATGTCATGATGAGCAGTGGCGGGCGCGTGCGCGCCTGCACAACGCTGCTTGAAGAAGGCATGTCATTTGTGACGGAGCCATTTGCATGAGTACCGTTCTCAATCCGGTGATTGTGGGCGCTGGTCCTGCGGGTATTCGTGCGGCTGAAATGCTGGTGAAAGCCGGTCACCGTCCGATTGTGCTTGATGAAGGCATGCGTGCTGGCGGGCAGATTTATCGCCGTCCGCCTTTCGATGATGGCCGCAGCTACAAGGCACGTTACGGTTCAGAAGCACATAAGGCGCAAGCGCTGCATCACACCTTCGATCAGTTGCGCGATGCGATTGATTATCGCCCGGAAACGCTGGTCTGGAACATTTCGCGCAATGAGACCAACCGTCTTGATTTGATGTCGGGCGGCGCTCACGTGCAATTTCCGTATAGCCACTTGCTGCTTGCAACGGGTGCGACCGACCGCGTGCTGCCGTTTTCTGGCTGGACGAAGCCCGGCGTTTATACGCTTGGAGCTTCCCAGACAGCATTGAAAGCGCAGGGCTGCACCATTGGCGAACGCGTGGTTTTCATGGGTTCTGGTCCGCTGCTTTATCTGGTGGCATGGCAATATCATCATGCTGGCGCAAAAGTTGCGGCGGTTCTTGATACAGCATCATTCAGTTCAAAATTTCATCTGGCACATTTGGCGGTGCATGCGCCGCGCATTGTGGCGCTTGGCGCTTATTATGGTTTGCGGCTGAAGCTTGGCGGCGTGCCGATTCATTATAATGTACGGCCTGATGAAGTGCTTGGCGCGGGTCATGTCGAAGGCATTCGCTATCGCTCCGGCAATAGCCAGCGCGAGATTTCATGCGATGCGCTGGCTTATGGTTTTGCGCTACGGCCTGAAACCCAGCTTGCCGATCTTGCAGGCTGTGATTTTGGCTTTAACGAGCGTGATCGCGCGTGGCTTCCAGTGGCGGATGCGCTTGGTCGGACGAGCGAGAGCGGCGTTTATGTTGCGGGCGATGGTGCTGGAATTGCCGGTGCGGATGCGGCTGAAATTCGCGGAAAACTGGCTGCAATCGCCATGATCCGCGATCTTGGTGGCACGGCAGATGCAGCGCTTGAACAGCGCCTTCATCGCGAGCTTGATGCGATTTATCGTCAGCGCCTTATTCTCGAAAAGGCATTTCCATTTCCGCGTGACTGGTTTGAAACCGTCGGTCAGGATGTGACGCTCTGCCGTTGTGAAGAAATCAGCCTTGGTGAAGCGCGCAATGTGATCAGCAATGCGAAGACGCAGGAAATCAACCGGGTCAAAGCTTTGAGTCGTGTTGGCATGGGCCGTTGTCAGGGCCGCATGTGCAGTGCTGCTGCGGCCGAGTTGCTGGCATCCATGCAGGATAAGTCGCTATCGCAAGCAGGCCGCATTCGTGCGCAGGCGCCGGTCAAGCCGATCCCGCTTGGCTTTGGCGCGAAAGCTCAGCACGAGGTGTTGCCATGACAAAACGCCTTCACGCTGATGCATTGATTATCGGCGGTGGAATTGTCGGTGGATCGGCAGCGCTGTTCATGCGCAAAGCGGGGTTGTCGGTTATCCTGCTCGATAAGGGCTTTTGTGGCGCGCAGGCAAGCGGCGTCAATTATGGCGGCGTGCGCAGGCAAGGCCGTGAGCCGGAACAAATTCCGCTCGCGCAACGTTCGTTTGACCTTTGGGGACGACTGCCGGAACTGATCGGCATCGACGGCGAATATATGCGCAGCGGACATTTGAAGCTTGCGCGGACGCCTGAGCAATTTGCCAAGCTTGAAGCTTATGCAGCCAAAGTGAAGCCGTTTGGGCTGGAGCTGGAGCTGATTGGCGGCAATGCCGTGCGCGAACGCTTTCCATGGCTGCCGGGTGATGTGGCTGGTGCTTCACTTTGTGCGGAAGATGGCAATGCTAATCCGCGACTAGTGTCGCCTGCTTTTGCCCGCGCTGCAAAAGCGAATGGCGCAACAGTGCTGGAAAACACACCTGTGCATGAAGTGCGCTCGACTGGTGACCGCTTTGCCGTGCTGGCCGGTGACGGCATTGAGATCAATGCTGGCATGGTCTTCAATTGTGCAGGCGCGTGGTCGGATAAGTTCGCCGCATCCTTTGGTGAGCCGGTTCCGCTCAAGCGCATTTATCCGTCGATGGTTGTGACAGAGCCGATGCCGCTGCGTCTGCCGATGAGCCTCGGCGAAGAGGGCGGCGGCTTTTATGGCCGTCAGGTCACGCGTGGCAATTATGTCATGGGTGGCGGGCGCGGAACACCGCTCGAAAACCCGGATTTCTCGCGGCCTTCGGTCAATGCCGCATCATCGGTGATGCTGCGGGCGATTGAGCTTTTCCCGCATCTCAAACATGCGCAGGTCATTCGCTTCTGGTCAGGCACTGAAGCGGAAATGCCGGATGATAATCCGGTGATCGGCCCAAGTGGCCGTGTCAAAAATCTTTATCACGCCTTTGGTTTTAATGGTGCGGGCTTTCAGACCGGCCCCGCTGTTGGCGCTGTTCTGTGCGATCTCGCGACCAAAGGCGAAACAGAAACACCGATCGAAGCCTTTTCGATCAATCGCTTCACTTCAACCAATATCAAGCTTAACATGGAAGGGAACTAAGCATGAAAAATCAACATATTACTGCAATGACGGCAATGGCGCTCGGTCTGTCTGTCGCTTTTGTATCAGGCGCATCGGCTGAGACCAAGACGCTCTATATCGGCATGAATGGCGGCAACATGGAGAAGGCTTATACCGAGCACGTCCTGCCGGAGTTCGAGAAGGCAAACAACGTTAAGGTTGTTGTCGTTCCGGGCACATCGGCTGATATTCTCGCGAAGGCAACCGCGCAGAAGGATAATCCTCAGATGCACGTCATGCTGCTTGATGACGGCGTGATGGTCCGCGCGATTAATGGCGGTCTTTGCCAGAAGATCACGGATGATGCTGTTCTTGCCGACATTCAGCCAGCAGCGCGTCTGAAAGACGACATGGCAATCGGCGTCGATATGGGCATGACCGGTATTGCTTATAACAAGAAGCTTTTCGACGAAAAGGGCTGGGCTGCACCAACCTCGTGGATGGATTTCGCTGACGAGAAGTACAATAAGGCTGTTGTGTTCCAGTCGGCTTCGGCTTCGACCTTCGGTCTGCATGCATTCCTGATGTTCAACCGCATTCAGGGCGGCGACGACAAGAACCTTGAGCCAGGTTTTGAAAAGTTCCCGGACACCATTGGCAAGAACGTTCTGGAATTCATTCCATCATCGGCCAAGATTTCGGAAATGGTTCAGACCGGTGAAGCAGCAATCTTCCCGCTGACACCAACGGGTGTTAACAACCTGAAGGACAAGGGTATTCCGGTTGAATACGCACAGCCAAAGGAAGGCTCCGTCATTCTTGCCGTGACCGAATGCGTTCTCGCAGGCAACAGCGAGCCTGAACTGAGCCAGAAGCTCGCGCATTACCTGCTTTCCGCTGATGCGCAGAGCAAGGCGCTCGATCATGGCAACGTGATCCCGTCGAACTTGAAGGCTAAGGCTGGTACGCCAGAAGCACAGGCCAAGCTTGATGCGTTCAATGGCTACATGAAGACAGCCAATACGCTGGATTGGGATGCAGTCAACGAAGGTCGTCAGCAGCTCAACAGCCGCTGGAACCGTACAATCGAACAGTAAGATTTGTTGCTGATTGAAAGCGAGGCCGCCCTGAGTGATCAGGGCGGCTTTTTTTACGAGCAATTTTTTGAGGTGCCAGCGTCATCATTGTTAGGGTGTTTAATTTGCTCAGTGAGTAATCAAAAATGCCCCGAAAAATATATTTTTTGAACAGTTTGGGTGATTCAGGATTAAGCGATAGTGAGCGCTCACATTTTTCATTTGACGTATTCTGACGTATGTGAATAAAATCTTCACAAGTGAACGGAGGAGTTCACATTGGAGGAGAACATATGATTAGTTATCGCTCTGGCCTTAGCTTAAAGGCACTCACGCTCGCAATTCTTTCGACTTCTGCGTTCATTGCACCAGCGCAAAGTCAGGATCGTGCAGCATTGCTAGGCACGTTGCCAACCGAAATTCAGGCGCTCTACACCGATGTTGTCGAAGTTGGACCGTCGGCTTATGGTGACTTTAAAGCTCCTGCCAAGCCATGGCGCTGGTGCCATTCCGAATCCTATATGGGCAACCCATGGCGTGTAACCTTCAATGATGAACTCAAGCGTCTTGTTGATGGTGCAATTGCTGCTGGTGATGTATCGGAATATGTCGTCTCGGACTCCAACGGTGACGCAACACAGCAGATTTCGCAAATGCGCGCTTTCATCGAGCAGGGCTGCAATGTCATGACGACGATTGCCGGTTCTTCGACTGCTTTGAATGCGGTGATCGATGATGCCTACAAAGCAGGTATTCCTGTCATCACGTCGGCTGGTTCTGTGACCACACCAAATGCGATCAATGTCATGCACAACCAGAACCTCTGGGGCTACCAGATGGGCAAGGGCATTGCTGAAAACCTCAAAGATGGCGGCACGATCCTTCAGGTGGAAGGCATTTCTGGCCATCCGCTGGTACAGCAGGAAAATGCAGGCCTTGAAAAGGCAGTTGCAGAATCTGGCAATCTGACGATTGCCCGCAAGGTAAGCGGCGAATGGACGGGCACGACAACCAAGTCAGCTGTTCTTCAGGCACTTGCAACCACGCCACAGCCAATTGATGCCGTCTGGTCGACTGGCAGTGAAGCACGCTTCATCGCTGAAGCTTTCCAGCAGGCCGGACGCCCGCTGCCGCTGATCGCAGGCTCGATTTCGGGTGATGCGCTTGGCTATTGGAATGCCAATCAGGACACGTTCAAGTTCTATGGCGGCGAGGTTTCACCGCATGTAGCTGCACAAAATGCATTCCGCGTGGCACTGCGTATTCTTGAAGGCCAGAAACCTCTGGTCAACACGATCATCGCACCAATGCCGCTTGTGACCCAGGCAGACCTTCCAAATTGGTACAAGGACTGCATGAAGCCGGATTCGGCAGCTATCTTCCCGATCCCGCCGCAGGACCCGTTCCCGGAAGAACTGCTGAATGGCTACTTCTCGAACGGAAGCGCAACCGCACTTTATGATTTCGCAAAAGTCCCTGCGTCCTGCGCCAAGTAATAGCTCATGTAAATACAACCACTGCCAGAAAATCTGGCAGTGGTTTTCGCCTATTCCATGCGGAAAGTCATTTCATTATGCTCCAGCCTGATCTGAATTTAGTCGGCACTTCCAATATGCACAGGCTGCTTGCGGAGGCTGGTCTGCCCCCGATAACGCATGCGCCTGTCAAATCGCTAAAGATCGAAAATCTCGAAAAACGCTATGGTGAAACCGTTGCGCTGACTGGCGCTAATGTCGACTTTCGATATGGCGTTCACACAATCCTTGGTGAGAACGGCTCCGGCAAAAGCACAATGCTTAAAATCTTGTCGGGGGTGGTGGCACCCACACAGGGGCGCGTCGTGCTTAACGATAAAACAATTGCTGCCAACTCTCCCGCAGATATGAAAGCACTTGGTCTTTCAACGGTTTTTCAGGAAGTACTGATCGCGCCGCATCGCTCTGTGGTTGAAAATATTTTTCTTGGCTTTGATGGATTGCTTACCCGCAAAGTCAACAAAGCCGTGCGTGAAAAGGCTTCTCAAGCGGTTTTATCGAAGATCGCCCGCTTTCCAATTGATCTTCACGCGCCTGCTGGCAGCCTGTCGCTTGCCGCTCAACAGTTGGTTGTCATTGCGCGCGCTTTCATTAGCCGTCCTTCGATCCTGCTGCTGGATGAGGCAACCGCCGCACTTGATTATGCAGATCGTGATCTGGTCTTTGAAGCAATCGAAGATTACGCAAAGTCGGGAAATATCGTGATTTTCATTTCGCACCGGCTTGAAGAGGTGAAACGCCTTTCCGATCAAGTCACCGTTTTACGAAGTGGCCAGATTGTCGATACGCTCGAGCGTCATCAGATCAACAGCCAGATATTGCTGGAACTCATGGCACCGGAGGCGCATCTCCATGTCGAATGATCAGATCATTCTAAGCTATGAAAATCTCGTGCTGGCACCAGGTCGCAAAGCGCTATACGGCACGATCCACGCTGGCGAAATCACCGGGCTTGCAGGTCTTGAAGGCCACGGACAGGAGCAGTTTCTGCTGGCACTTGCGGGCTTTAATCAGCCGCGCCAATCCTCAGTCGAAGTGGTTGGTACGTCCGGCGAGCGCCAAGCCTATCGCAACCATCATGATGCCGCAAAGCGCGGTGTGGTTTACCTGCCGCGCGACCGACGGGCGACCGGCATTTTTCCGGTGCTTTCCGTGCTTGATAATTTCGGTATGCCATCTATGCCGCGCTTTTCGTGGGGCGGTATTCTTAATCGCCGCAAACAAAAAGAAGAATTGCAGCGCTATACGGATTTTCTGTCGATCCGCTATCCGGCAATGGATGCGCCGATTACTGCACTGAGCGGCGGCAATCAGCAGAAGGTTCTGCTTGCAAGGCTTCTGGCGCTGAAACCGCGTGTGATGCTGCTTAATGATCCAACCCGTGGCGTCGATCTCAATACGCGTATGAAATTCTATGAAGCATTTCGCAAACTCGCTCGTGAAGAAAGGATCGCGCTGGTCATTCTGTCGAGTGAAATCGAGGAAATCCTGCAAATCTGCGACAGCGTTTCGGTGTTTCGTGATTTTGAATGCTCAAAAACAATAGGCAAATCTGAAATGTCCATGTCAGGTGTCCTTGCGGCCATGTTCGGACAGGATGAGGTGGCGCTATGAGCACATCCAATCAATCAGGTCTTCTTAAACGTCTGTTCTCTGGCGGGCAGGAAACGCGGCTCGCCGCTATTCTCTTTGTTATCCTGCTTGTTGTGAATATCGTGCTTAATCCAGTGCGCTTTGCACCGTCGAACTGGGGTGCAGTGCTGGGTCTTGCAGCACCACTGCTGCTAACCTCGCTTGCAATCACAATTCCCTTTCTGGCCGGGCGCGGTTCTATTGACATTTCAGTGGGGCCGCTGGTCGGACTGATCAATGTTATTCTGGTGCAATTGCTGATAACCAAAGGCGGCATAACCTCGCCATTCGTCATCATTCCGGCGGCGATTGCGCTCGGCGTTCTTGCTGGCGCACTGAATGGGTTGCTGGCGGCGATTATTCGCATTCAGCCAATTGTTGCGACCCTTGGCACCTATCTGATCTTTGGCGGGCTGGCGCTGACCATCCTGCCTTCACCTTCAGGCTCTGTTCCGGCATGGCTTGCGGCGCTTGCAGGTCCATGGTCGATTTTGCCCGTTGGCACGGCCATTTTGATTTGGATGGGCATCAAACGCCTGCCATTTTATGAGACGCTTATGGCGGTGGGCAGTGAAGATCGAGCAGCTTACACGGCTGGCGTCAATGTCCCGCTGGTCCGCTTCATTGCCTATGTACTGGCCGGGCTTTTTGCCGGTCTGGCAGCGCTCTCGCTCACGGCTCTCATTGGCTCGGGTGATCCGATCATCGGTCCCGGTTACACGTTGATCGCGATTGCTGCGGTAGCCCTTGGTGGTGTCAGTCTTGCAGGCGGCGTTGGCGGGCTGAAAGCTGCATTCCTTGGTGCAGCGGATATTTTCCTGCTGCAAAGCATGCTGACGGCCTTCAATGTCTCCACCTTTGTGCTTCAGGCGGTCTATGGCGCGGTGCTTGTTCTGGCCGTGTGCCTCAACTCTGAAAAACTGAAACTCTATTTCCGACGCAAGGTGGCGCAGCCATGATTAAAGCCCTAGCTACCAATCGTGCACTCGTCGCCTTTATCGGCGTTGTTCTTGTTTTCCTTCTCGGAGCAGCCCTTATTCCGGGCTTTGCCAGTCTGTTTTCCATTCGCGCCATGCTGGTTCTGGCCTCGTTGCTGGCCATCGCAGCACTGGGTCAGACACTGGTGATGATCCTTGGCGGGATTGATCTGTCGATCCCCTTTGTCATCGGTTTTGCCAATGTGGTCTTTGCAAGCCTTTACGGTGATGGAATGTCGCCGCTTGCGGCAGGATTGATCGTGCTTGTGGCGGCAGGTCTGATCGGTGCTTTTTCAGGCGCATTGTCTGCCGCACTTTCCATCCATCCTTTGATCGTAACGCTTGGCGTTGGCACGATGGTTCAGGCAAGTGTTCAGATATGGACCCGCGGATTGCCAACGGGGTCGGCTCCCGCTTTCATCAATGATTTTGTGTCACTGGGTGGCAACATCGGCCCCTTGCCATTCCCATGGCTGATCCCGTTCACCATTTTCTTAACCCTCGGCACGGTGTTCGTGTTGAAACGCACGATTTATGGCCGCAAGCTCTATGCGCTTGGCTCTAATATCAAGGCCGCAGAAATTGCACTGATCAGGCCTGTGGCGATCTGGGCGATCACCTTTGGTCTGAGCGCGATGTTCGCAGCACTTGCTGGTATTTTGTTGCTTGGGTTCACTGGATCATCGAGTGCGACTGTTGGTACGCCCTATTTGTTTCAAACAGTCTCGGCCGTGGTCATTGGCGGAACCGCACTGATTGGCGGGCGCGGTGGTTTTGTCGGCACCGTTGCAGGCGCAATCATGTTGATGGAATTGCGCACATTCCTGATCGGTATGGGATTTTCGGATGCCATGGTGCAGTCTGCGCTTGGTGTGCTTATCCTGCTTCTGGTGGCAGCCTATGGCCGCGATCGCCATATCCGTAACCTGATCTGAAGGAAATGCAGATGGACGAAAGGCTTGCAAAAACCATTGCCGCTATCAGGGCATCGGGGGCGGATTGGGGCATTTTCACAAGCCCTGACGGTGTTGCCTATGCATCAGGCCATATTGTTGCGATTGAAGCAGGACCATCACCCTTTGCAGGTGGGCCTGCCATTGCTGTCGTCGGAAAGAATGGCGAATGCGGACTTGTTGTCACCAATCTTGAAGCTGGCACCCAAAGCTGGGCAGAACCTATCCTGACCTATGAAGGCTTTTCGTATAAAAGCGCGACCGATATTTTCGCCAATTACTGCGATACGGTGGGCCAGCTTTTTAAAAAGCTTGGCGTCAGTGGAACAGTGGCAATCGAGGAAGCAAGCTTTCCACTATCACTCCTGCCCATGATCGAGACATGCAAGCGCGTGTCGATTGGCGATGCGTTCAAACGCGAACGCATGATCAAAACATCGACGGAAATTGCTCTCTTGCGCGAGGCGGCACTGACTGCCTCTGCGGGGCAGCGTTCATTTCTCGATAAGACAAGAGCGGGGCGCACAGAGCTTGAAGTTTTTGCTGACATCAGGCTCGCGATGGAAAGCCGTGCTGGCGAGCGTCTGCCTCTGACGGGCGATTTTATCTCCGGCAAAGAGCGTACATCTGAATTCATGGGCTGGCCGACGAACCGGATGATCCAAACAGGCGATCCGCTGATTTGCGATTTGGCACCGCGCGTCAATGGCTATTGGGGCGACAGTTGTGCATCGGCAATGCTTGGAAAGCCAAGCGCGCGATTTGAAAAACAGTTCAAGGCAGCAAAATCGGCGCTTGATTTGGCCATTGAGATTATCCGCCCGGGGCTTGGTATCGGCGAACTCGATCAGAGATTACAGGCGCATATCGCGGCCCACGGTTACAGCTATGCTCATCATTCTGGCCACTCGATTGGCACATCCGTGCATGAATGGCCGCGACTTGTCGGCTATGAAACCGAGAGCTTCAAAAGGGATATGGTGGTGATGGTCGAACCAACGGCTTTCGACCCTGAAATTGGCGGTGTGCGGCTCGAGTTCATGCTGCACGTCACAGAAAATGGCTGCGACGTGCTGACCGATTTCGAGCATCAGTTGTCTATAGGTTAAAGGGTCTGACGCATACAGGTGTGCCGATTTCTATCCGCTTGCCTGTATCAGTTAACTTGCCTGTGCTCTTGTCTCTTACGAAGATCGTAATGCAATCGCTGTTTTGATTGGCAACCAGCACCCAGTCACCATCGGGTGTCAGCGTAAAGTTGCGCGGAGTTTGGCCACCTGCGGGCGTGCATCCAATATCACTCAAATTGCCGCTTTCCTGATCAACCCCAAAAGCAGCAATGCTGTCATGGCCTCGATTGGAGCAATATAAATACGCGCCATCCGGCGAGAGGTGAATATCCGCACCATGGGAAGCGACCCCTGATGGTACGGTCGCCCAGCTTTGAACAAGCTGCATTTCCCCGCCATTTCGGCGAATGAGTGAAACAGTGGAATTCAGTTCATTGGAAACATAGATAAAGCGGCCATTGGGATGCTGCGCGATGTGGCGTGGTCCGGCGCCGGGTTCAACGACAACACTTCCAATCTGCTCAAACTTGCCTAGTTCATCAACTTGATAGGCAATGACTTCATCAAGTCCAAGGTCAGCAGAGAGGAAAATTCCGCCGTCTGGAGTTTCGACTATGCAGTGTGGATGACTTCGTTCCTGACGCTCGCCATCTGGCCCTAGCAAACCTTCATGGCGCACAGAACCTGTTGCAGAACCTAGACTGCCATCATCCAAAATCGGAAGAGCCACAAGAGACTGATCCGGCCCGCCGCTACCCATTGCATAATTGGCAACCAGCACGAACTTTCCGTCATGGCTGATGGTATTGTGCGCGGTTATGCTGCCCTGACAGGTCTGTTTGTTGAGATAGACAAGCTCACCTTTTTCAGCATCGAACCGATAGGCGCTGACTGTGCCCTCATGCCAGCCAAAGACTTCCGAATTGGCATAAATTACGCTAGAGGCGGGGTCGACGCTTAAAAAGGTGGGATTGTCGACGGAGGATGTGCCGCAAATGCGCTGGGCGTCGCCGGTCTTTGTGTCGAATTCGTAAATTGAAAGGCCTTCGCCACGTGCACCCTGAAAATAGGGTGCTTCACGATTAACTGAGCCGACCGCCAAATAAAGCTTACTCACGCATTCCTCCAATGCAATTCACGTTGATTGACCCATCCCTCATCGGCAGCCGACATGCAAGCTTGGGATGGCAATTTCCATCCGAGGCATCGCTATTTTCATGTTTATCTGCACAATAAGATCAGCCCGAATCTAACTGCAATGGAGCGTTGAGCCGATGCAAAGAATTACCATAACTGTCGATGATGATCTTATGACAGAGTTGGATGCTTTGATTGCTCTGAAAGGATACGCCAACCGCTCCGAGGCTGTGCGTGATCTGGTCCGTGCGAGTATCAAAGATACAGCAATTGCGTCGGACGCAACCAGCGAATGTGTTGGTGTGTTAAGCTATGTCTATCAGCACGATGCGCGTGATCTGGCGAAAAAGCTGACCACCTCACACCACGAACACCACCATATGTCTGTTGCTTCGCTGCATGTGCATATGGATCATGAACTATGCCTTGAAGTTAGTCTTCTTCGTGGCGAGGTAAAAGCAGTGAAGGAGTTTGCAAATTCCATTATTTCGCAGCGGGCAGTCGTATACGGCGATGTTTCAATTATTCCTCACCAAAACAATCATCACCATCACGAGTGACGTTGATCGGAACAATCCATACAGAACTTTAATCTTAAATCCTATAATATCGCATTGAAAACATTGATTTAGGTTGATTGCCCGGTTTAATGTTCATTTGCTCAATTTCTGCAATATCTAACGATTTGATAGTGGATAATTATGGACCTGACCGTTCTCATATTTTTGCTTGTATATTTAGCGATGGGTTGCGGTACTTTACCAGGTTTCAAGGTTGATCGGACGGGTGCTGCCATCATTGGATCGCTCGCGATGCTGGTTGCTGGCAGTATCTCTGCGCAAGCTGCATGGAACGCGATTGATTACAAAACTTTGGGCATGTTGTTCGGCTTGATGGTCGTATCGGCCGGATTTTCAGTTTCGGGTTTTTATGGCTGGGTTGCAAAGCGCGTAACAGAGCTGCCCTTATCGCCGCCGCTATTGGTTGGCGTCATGATTATTATGGGGGCGTCATTCTCAGCGTTTTTGACAAAAGACGTAGTGGCCGTCGCTATGACGCCGTTGCTGGTTTCGGTGAGTCTGGCGCGTGGGCTCAATCCTGTGCCATTTCTTCTGGCTTTCTGCTTTGCCGTTAATACGGGGTCAACAGCCACTTTGATCGGTAGCCCGCAGAATATGATTACCGCTCAGCAATTGGGGCTGTCATTCAATGGGTTCCTGAAAATTGCCGCTATTCCTGCATTGCTTTCCCTCCCGATTGTCTGGGGCGTTATCGTTTTTGCATATCGGGGTCGTTGGGAGCTTAAAAAACCTTCGATCAAAGGCGTTGATGTCTCGCAGGCGACCGAAATCGATGTTCTGGAGACCATAAAAACCGGTCTCGTTGCAATTGTCGTCATTGGGTTCTTTGTTTTCAGTGATTTGCCACGCGAGCTTGTTGCTATGGCGGGTGCCGGTATCCTGCTTGTCAGCCGTAAAGTTTCATCAAAAGACATGCTCAAGCAGGTCGATGGCGATCTGCTACTTTTGATCATGGGACTATTTATCGTGAATGCTGCGATTGCAGGGACAGGCATCCCACAGGATTTGCTCAATCATCTGCGCGAAGCTGGTCTTAATTTGAATGATCCGCTTTCACTGCTGTTTGTCGGTGGTGTCCTAAGCAATCTGGTTGGAAACAATCCAGCTGTCATGCTGCTTGTGCCCTACCTTCACTCTGGACCTGATGCCGATGCGCTTGGTGCTGCCTTGGCTTTGGGAACAGGTTTTTCAAGTAACATGATTGTCTTTGGCAGCCTTGCTGGTATTATTGTTGTTGAACAGGCCGGCGTGCGTGGGATTAAAATATCATTTATGGAATTTGCTAGAACAGGCACAATTGTGATGTTTTTATGTATGATCGTTGCAGCTTCCTGGATTTTTGTTTTGACCAAATTCTAGTTGATATGATTTTTTCCTAGAATCTCAAAAAAATTAAGTTCGACTGATAAATAGATCAATACTGCAAATTTTCGTCTACGTAATAATCGTGATTTGAGAAATTTAATTATTTATTTGTAAAATAAGTATTGCCCCTTAACGACCTGATTGCTAGCTTAATTGTGGTAGTTTAATCGGGGGGCAATCTATATGTGCAGCTGCATTGCGTCTCCCCATTGTCTTTGTACGGAGGTTACGTATGCATTTCACGCCGCGAGAGATTGACAAGCTCATGATTCATACGCTGGCGATTGTCGCGCAGCGTCGTAAAGATCAGGGTTTGAAGCTTAATCATCCTGAAACCGTATCTTTGATCGCTGCCGCTGCCCTTGAAGGTGCACGCGCTGGAAAAACGCTCGAAGAAGTCATGGAACTGGCACGTAAGACCATCACCAAAGATGATGTGATGGAAGGCGTCGTTGAAATGATTCCTTATGTGCAGGTTGAGGCTGTGTTCACCGATGGCAGCCGTCTCGTCACTGTTCACGATCCAATCCAGTAAACCCACAGGGAGGCTTAGTTATGGCTGCAGATAAGGCAAAAACTCCTGTTGGAGGATTGGTTCTTGGTAAGGGTGATATTGAAATTAATGCTGGTTATCCAACAACCACTTTGAAAGTACGTAACAAAGGTGATCGCCCTATTCAGGTTGGTTCGCATTATCATTTCTTTGAAGTGAATGCCGATCTGGAATTTGATCGCGAGCAAGCTTTCGGAAAGCGTCTGAATATTCCTGCAACGACCGCTTTGCGGTTTGAACCGGGCGATGAAAAGCAAGTCGTCCTTGTTCCTTATCAGGGCAAGCAGCGCGTTATCGGCTTCAACGGCCTGGTGAACGGCTGGGTTGGCGAAGAAAGCTACAACGAATCCCGCCCACGTCTGACGGATGCAATGGAGCGTGTTGAGCGCTACGGCTTTAAAAACAAGTCGTAATTGCCCGCCCCAACATCAGCGAACAGGATAGTGAAATGGCTAAAATCTCACGGCAGCAATATTCGGATTTGTACGGACCAACCACCGGCGATAAAATCCGTCTGGGCGATACGGATCTTTACATCGAGATTGAAAAAGACCTTCGTATCTATGGCGAAGAAGCGGTTTATGGCGGCGGCAAGACGCTGCGTGACGGCATGGGCTATGATAACGAGTTGACAAGCGCCGCCGGTGCGCCTGATCTCGTTATCACCAATGTCACCATTGTCGACGCCGTTCAGGGCGTTATCAAAGCTGACGTCGGCATTAAAAACGGTCTGATTTACGGTATCGGTAAAGCGGGCAACCCGTCCACCATGTCGGGCGTTACCTTGCCGCTCGGTCCGGGCACGGATGCGATCTCCGGTGAGCATCTGATCCTGACGGCTGGCGGTATTGATGCGCACGTGCACTTCATTTCGCCACAGCAGGCAGAAGCCGCACTCAGCAATGGTGTGACCACGCTTTTTGGCGGCGGTATCGGCCCGACAGACGGCACCAATGGCACGACAATCACGCCGGGAACGTGGAACATCGAAATGATGTTGCGTTCATTTGACAGCTGGCCTGTCAATGCAGGTGTTCTGGGCAAGGGCAATTCCTCGTCGGTTGTCACAATCGAAGAACAAATTCGCGCTGGCGCTATGGGCCTTAAAATCCATGAAGACTGGGGCAGCACACCGGAAGCAATTCGCACATCGCTGAAGGTCGCCGATGCATTTGACGTGCAGGTCTGTATCCACACCGATACTCTGAACGAAGCTGGCTTTGTCGAAAATACAATCGCCGCTTTTGAAGGCCGCACCATCCACACTTATCATACTGAAGGTGCTGGCGGCGGCCACGCGCCGGATATTATTCGCGTTGCAGGTCAGCCGAATGTTATTCCAAGCTCGACCAACCCAACGCTGCCATATGGTATCAATTCGCAGGCCGAATTGTTCGATATGACGATGATCTGTCACAATCTCAGCCCGAAGATTCCGACCGACGTTGCTTTTGCTGAAAGCCGCGTGCGCCCGGAAACCATCGCTGCTGAAAACGTGCTGCACGACATTGGCGCAATTTCCATCCTGTCGAGCGATAGTCAGGCGATGGGTCGCGTCGGTGAAAACTGGATGCGTACCATCCAGACCGCACATCTGATGAAAACACGCTTCGGTGCCTATGACGGCGACAAGTCTGGCAATGACAATCAGCGCGTGCTGCGTTTCGTCTCCAAAGTGACCATCAATCCGGCGATTGCTCAGGGTGTGTCCCATGTGGTTGGCTCGATTGAAATTGGCAAAATGGCCGATTTGGTGCTCTGGGAGCCAGCATTCTTCGGTGCCAAGCCGAAAATGGTTATCAAAGGCGGCATGATTTCATGGGCGCTGATGGGCGATCCGAACGCGTCTCTGCCAACACCACAGCCGGTTATCTATCGTCCGATGTATGGGATGTATGGCTCAGCCTTGCCTAAGACCCGCGTGACATTCACCTCGGCGGCTGGTTTTGAGCATGGCATCGTGGATCGTTATGAGCTGAAATCGCAGGTCATGCCGGTTTATAACACACGCGCTATCAGCAAGGGTTCAATGGTGCGCAACAATGCGCTGCCGACCATTGAAGTGAATCCGGAAACCTTTGCGGTCACTGTTGATGGAAAGCACGCCACGGTCGAACCGGCAACGAGTGTTCCTCTGACACAGCTTCACTTCTTTAGCTGATGTGAAATTTGCGGGAGGGAACATATCCCTCCCGCTTTCAATGATAAAATGCAATGCCTGAAAGTGTATGCTTTTGCGGCACTTATCAGTGGCCGATACGAAGCGACAAGCTTCCGGAGGAACTATGATTCTCGTTGAGAAAACACTCGGTAACATCAAAAATTCCGTGTGGCATGATCGTTCGCATCATGCGCAGGTTGATTATCTTGCTCTTGAGCAATGGGAAGCTCCAAAAAGTCGTTTGCGTAAGGAAAGTGAAGGCGGCGTTGAGCTTGCGATTTCCCTGCCGCGTTCCGAGCATCTGCATGATGGCGATGTTCTTCATTACGATGAAGCTGCGAAAATCATTGTAGTAGCGCGCATTGCGCTCAAAGAAGTGATGGTCATCGAGCTTGAAGGGCTTGAAGACCTCGCACCGCAGGAAATCCTGCGCATTTGTTTCGAGCTTGGCCATGGCCTGGGCAATCAGCACTGGCCAGCCGTCATTAAGGGCACGACCGTTTACGTGCCGCTGTCTGTTGATCAGAAAGTCATGGCGTCTGTTATGCGCACCCATGCATTTGATCGGGTAAAGACGCATTTTGCGCCCGGCGAAGAAATCGCAGCGAAGCTCGACGCCAAAGAAGTCCGCATGCTGTTTGCCGGTGCCGATGCGACTCCGCATCATCATCATGACATGCATAAGCACGCACATTCACATTCGCATGATCACTCCCATACACACGGGCATGAACACTCTCATGGCGATCATTCTCACGCACATGAGCATAGCCATGAACACAGTCACGACCATGATCACTCACATGGCCATCATCACGGGCACGATCACAGGTAAGCAATGTCAGGCATAAAGAACGAAGAACCGCGTTCTATGCAGGATATGGTTCTTCTTGCGAAACTGTTGCAATTTTCGGATTCAACCTTGCCGGTTGGTGCTTTTGCATTCTCAAACGGGCTTGAATCAGCTTTGCAGACCGAGGTTGTGACAAACCCGGAAAGCTTGCATCAGTTTGTTAATCTGGTGGTCCGTCAGGCTGCTCATATGGACGGCATTGCGTTTCTTCATGCTCATCGCGCCATTCTGGCGGGTGATTATGAAGCTGTACTTGCTGCTGATCATGAAGTCTGGGACCGCCGGGTGGGTGAAGAGCAGCAGCTAATGCTGGCCCGAATGGGCAAGAAGTTCGCTGAATTATCTCTCAAGATCAGCGATTTCCCGCCGCTTGAGCGCTGGTTGAAAGACATCAAATCCGGCGCAACCCCGGGCTGCTTTCCAATTGGTCAGGCATTGGCTTTGGCACATATGGGTGCCGATGAACGGCAAGCTTTTGTCGTTCATCAATATGGTGTTGCGTCCATGATCCTGAGCGCCGCTGTTCGCCTGATGCGGATCGATCACCTCGATACGCAGCGCATATTGTTTGCTGCTCAAGGTCGAGTTGAGCGCGACTATGAGGATGTGCACGGTCTGGGGTTAGATGAGATGTCCAGTTTCGCGCCTGTCTTCGACGTTCTGGTCGCGCACCACACAAAAACGCACGTCCGTCTATTCATGAACTGATTACGTTTCGAAATAGGAATAAACCATGAAGAAAATTACACGTATTGGTATCGGTGGACCTGTTGGTTCGGGCAAGACGGCGGTTATTGAAACAATCACGCCACGGTTGATCGAAATGGGCATCAAGCCGCTCATCATTACCAATGACGTTGTGACGACAGAAGATGCCAAGCAGGTTCGTCGTACGCTCAACGGTATTCTGATCGAAGAGAAGATTGTCGGGGTTGAAACTGGCGCTTGCCCGCATACGGCTGTTCGCGAAGACCCGTCGATGAACATCGCAGCGGTTGAAGAACTGGAAGAAAAATACCCGGACAGCGACGTTATCCTGATTGAATCGGGTGGCGATAATCTCACGCTCACATTCAGCCCTGCGCTCGCTGATTTCTATATTTACGTGATCGATGTGGCTGCTGGCGACAAGATTCCGCGCAAGAATGGCGCTGGTGTTTGTCAGTCGGATATTCTGGTCATCAACAAAAAGGACCTCGCTCCTTATGTTGGCGCGAGCCTTGAAGTGATGGACCGCGATTCCAAGCTTATGCGCGGCAAAAAGCCATTTGTTTTCACCAATTGCAAAACCGGTGAAGGCATTGATGATCTGATGAAGCTCATTCTCGATATGGCGCTGTTTGACGTTAAGCCAGTTCTCGCCACCGAAGCAGCTGGGTAAACTCATGAGCCTTCACGAGCGACTAAGCCGACTTGATGCAGCACGTGAGCTGACTGGCTACCATACGCAGCCCGCACAGATGCGCGCTGCCGGACCGGGAAAAATCGGCGAGTTGCGTCTGGGCTTTTCTATTCGCAACGGTCGCTCGGTGCTGCATGATCTCTATCGTGTGGCACCGCTTCTGGTTCAGCAGGCGCTTTACTGGGATGAGGCGATGCCGGAACTGCCGATTTGCTCTATCATTTCAATTGGCGGCGGCATTTTGCAGGGTGATCGCTACAAGATTGATATTCATGTGGGTGAAAATGCTTGTGCTCAAGTGACATCACAGGGCGCAAACCGCGTTCACCAGATGGATGCGAATTATGCTTCGCAATATCAGACGGTCACGCTCGAAGCTGGCGCTTATCTCGAATATCTTCCCGATTTTACCATACCCTATCGCAACTCACGCTTTATCAATCAGACGGAAGTTGTAATTGATGAGAGTGCGACGCTGATCTATGGCGAGATGATGATGACGGGACGTAAGCATCATCATGAAGATGAGCGCTTCGGCTTCGATTTGCTCTCCATGCTCGTTTCTGTGAAGCGGCCAAATGGTAAGCGCTTGTTTACGGATAAGGTTCTGATCGAAAAAGGCAATCCGACGATAGAATTTGCGGGCGTCATGCGCGGTTTTGATGCCTTTGCAAATATTGTTTGCGTGACGCCGCCTGATGTTGCCGCACGTATCAAAGAGCGCGTCGAGGTGAATTTCGGTACCGACGCGCCACGCGCAATATCGGGCGTATCCATGCTGCCCAACAATGCGGGCCTGATGCTGCGCGCAGTTGGCATCGAGAGTTATGACGTTCGCGCCGAGGTGCGGAATTTCTGGAAGATTGTTCGTGAGGAAGCGCGGGGACGCACTTTGCCGGAGGAGTTTCTCTGGCGTTAAAAATCGAAATACGGCTTCGATTTGATTGAGAGGGGATACTGAGATGGCAGAGAAGAACGTTAGTTTTCCAATCACCTGCCTTCGTGGGGCGGGGCAGGTTTTCTTTATGGAAAACGCCTTTACCGGCGTCATGTTTTTTGCAGCAATCGCCTATGCGTCTTATGCAACCGGCATTTGGGCCACCACGATTGGCGCAGTCATTGGCTTGATCGTTGCCACACTGACCGCTCAGTTGCTCGATTGCGATAAGCCATCCATCAATTCAGGCCTTTTCGGCTTCAACGGCATTCTTGTTGGTGTTGCTCTGCCGACCTTCATCGCCGCAACGCCACAGCTCTGGTTTTATATCATCATTGGATCAGCCCTAAGCACGGTCATTACAGCGACGTTTGGTGCAACGCTGACGAAAAGCTGGGGCATTCCCGGTTCAACGGGTCCATTCGTGCTGACCGGTTGGCTAATGGTTGCCGGCGCTTACTCATTTGGCGCACTGAATGTTACGGGCGATGCTCCAAAACTCGTCTCTGACTATGTTGCGGGTGCGGCGACCATCCCGGCCAATATTGAACTGGTGCAGATATTCTTCCGCAACATTGCGCAGGTGTTTTTGCTCGGTAATGAAGTGAGCGGCGCACTAATCCTGATTGGCATTTTCATTGCTTCACGTCCGGCTGGTATTGCCGCCGCTCTTGGATCACTAATAGCCATGATCACGGCCATTGCCATGCGCGCTGATCCGGCAACGGTTGTTCAGGGGCTTTATGGTTTCAGCCCGGTGCTGACGGCAATTGCGGTCGGCACAGTTTTCCTGAAAACTGATGGAAAAGTCATCGTTTACGCAGTGCTTGCAACCATCGTCACCGTATTCATTCAGGGCGCCTATGATGTGATCATGGCTCCGATGGGCCTGCCATCCTTCACCGCGCCTTATGTGCTGACACTCTATCTGTTTATAGCGCCGAAGAAACTGTTCGCGCCGCATCCGCATAAGCCGGTCGCCACGCATATCGTAAGCGATAAGTAATTCTTGAAATTAAGAACCTATGGCTCTGAATTTCAGTTCTGAAGGAAAAAGAATATGCAATCTATAAGTGCTGGCGATACAGCCTTTCTTCTGATTTGTACCGCGCTGGTCTGCATGATGACCCCGGCTTTGGCGCTTTTTTACGGTGGCCTTGTTCGCCAGCGTGATGTTCTGTCGATCATGATACAGAACTTTGTCTGTATGGGTGTTATCGGCCTTATATGGGTTTTCGGTGGCTTCAGTCTTGCATTTGGCCCGACAGTAGGCGGTGTCATCGGTGACATCACCACGTATTTTGGCATGTACCATGTGGGTATTGAGCCAAATCCGCAATACGCAGCGAATGTGCCGTTCATCCTGGTGTTTGCTTATCAGATGATGTTCGCCATCATCACGCCTGCGCTGATGACCGGTGCATTTGTCGGACGCTTCAAGTTCGGTGCATATCTGTTCTTTATCGCTTTCTGGACGATCCTTGTTTACCTGCCAGCGGCGCATTGGGTTTGGGGCGGCGGCTTCCTTGCAAAGCTCGGCGTTGTCGATTTTGCAGGCGGCATTGTCATTCACGCTTCTGCCGGCTTCTCGGCATTGGCTGCTGCGAAATATCTTGGCAAGCGCAAGCTTGCAGAAGGCCAAAAAGAATCTCAGCCAGCTAGTCTTCCGCTTGTTGCAATCGGCGCGGGTCTGCTCTGGTTCGGCTGGTTTGGTTTCAATGCCGGTGGTGCTTATGCAGCCGATGCACTTGCAGCTTATGCTTTCACCAACACCATGCTTGCAGGCTCGATCGCCATGCTCGTCTGGATGTTCTGGGAATGGAAAGAATCCGGTCGTCCGTCGTTCTCGGGTGTTCTTGTCGGCGCGGTAACTGGTCTTGCTACGATCACCCCTGCCGCGGGCTATGTTGAGCCTATGACTGCATTACTGATCGGTGCTATCGGTGCTTCGGTTTGCTTCAATGCGAAATATGTACAGAAGTGGCTCAAGATCGACGACACACTGGAAGTTTGGCGCGCGCACGGTGTTGGTGGCATGACCGGCGCAATCCTGATCGGTGTTACAGCCAGCTCGCATATCAATGCGGTATCGGCAAGCGCTTATCAGCTCGGTATTCAGGTTCTCGCTGTTGTTATCGTTGCTGCTTATGCATGGATCATTACGATGATCCTTCTCAAGATTCTCGATGCATTTGGTCATCTGCGGGTATCGGATGAGGTACAGGTCGAAGGTCTGGATGAAGATCTCTATGGAGAAAATGCTTTCAGCCTCTGGGGCATGAAAAAGCAGATGGACAAGTAATTCATCCAGCAAATAACGCAAAAGCCCGCATCTAATAGTTGCGGGCTTTTCTTTCAATTTCTCATGTACTTAAAGCAAAATAAAATTCGTATTTTATCAATATATGGATTGCCTCCCCAGAATACCGCAGTAAGATGTTTTTGGAAAAAGATCATACTTCGGGGGTAGAGATGAATTTCAAATCCGTTTCGGTTGCAGCCATTGTTGCACTTACATGTGCAACATCAGCATATGCCCAGCCCAAAGATACGCTGGTTCTGGCAATTGGTGGTGAGCCGGACAATGGATTTGATCCGCTCGCGGGATGGGGCGGCTATGGCAACCCGCTGTTTCAATCGACCTTGCTGCGTCGTGATGTGAACCTCGAAACTGCACCTGATTTGGCGACCAGCTGGACACTGTCTGACGACCGAAAGCTCTGGACGATCAAGTTGCGCGATGACGTGAAGTTTTCTGATGGCACACCAGTCACGGCGGAGGATGTTGCCTTTACATTCAATACAGCCAAAGCATCTGCTAACGCGATTGATCTCAGTGTTATGGAAAAGGCCGAAGCTATCGATAAAGATACGGTGCAGATTTCGCTTAGCAAGCCTTGGATCACTTTTGTCGAAGCATTCTATACACTCGGTATTGTGCCTGCGGCGTCCTATGGTCCTGATTATGGACGTAAGCCAGTAGGCTCAGGCCCCTATAAGTTTGTAGCCTGGAATGAAGGCGAACAGCTGATTGTCGAGCGTAACGACGCTTATTATGGCGATAAGGGGCCATTTAAGAAAATCACGTTCCTTTTCACGGGTGAGGCTCCGGGGCTTGCAGCCGCAAATGCTGGCGCTGTCGATATGGTTGCTGTTCCGGCACAGTTGGCCGATGCGGTTCCAAATGGCTTTCAGGCGGTTCCCGTACAAACGGTAGACAATCGAGGCTTGAGTCTTCCTTTTACAAAGCCGCATGATGTCAATGGCCGCAAAGTCGGCAATGCCGTGACGTCAGACCCTGCTATTCGCAAGGCGATCAATATGGGTATTGATCGGAAGCTGGTCGTGGATGTGGCTCTGCATGGTCATGGCACACCTGCATTCGGCCCCGCCGATGGTCTGCCATGGGCAGGGAAAGCCGATCAAATCGATTTCAATCTTGATGGCGCAAAGGCCATACTTGATGAGGCTGGTTGGATGGCTGGTGACGATGGCATCCGCACAAAAGACGGTTTGAGAGCTGCTTTTCCAATCAACTATCCTGCAAGTGATGCAACCCGACAAGCATTGGCCGAAACATCCGCTGAACTGTTGCGCCCTCTTGGTATTGAAGCCACGCCGCAAGGCGGAAGCTGGGATGCAATCGGTCGTGTCATGCATTCCGAACCCGTGGTTTTTGGCTTTGGCAGTCACTCGCCGTACCAGCTCTATAGCCTGTTTGCCGAAAAGCTTGGCGGCGTCGAATATATGAACCCAAGCTATTACGCCAACCCGAAGGTTGAGGAGCTTTTCGAGAAAGCGCAGGGCGCTGGCAGCCTTGAGGCATCAATGCCTTATTGGTCTGAAGCCGCTGATTATTACGGCTTGAAGGGTGATAATTCATGGGCTTGGCTCGTTAATTTCGACCATGTTTATTTCGTCAACAAGTGCCTTGATCTCGGTAAGACGCAGATTGAGCCGCATGGGCACGGCTGGCCGGTTACTGCAACAATTGCTAACTGGCGGTGGACCTGCGAGTGACGGCAAACCTCGCCGCTCAGATTTCCTTACGCGTTTTGCGTCTCTGTGCGCTGGTGATCTGCGTTGCCTTCGCAGTGTTCCTGCTGATGAAGGCATCGCCCATTGATCCGGTGGATGCTTACCTTGGTCCTGCCATGGCCTATGTTGGGCCAGAGCAGAAAATGCAGATTGCTGCGATATGGGGACTAGACCGCCCAGTCTATGAGCAGTTTTTGCGATGGGCCGGAAATATCCTCAGTGGTGATCTCGGATTCAGCATAACTTACAATACGTCCGTTGCCGAGGTGATGAGTACGCGTATCGGTGCATCGCTGACGCTTACGGGCTTAGCATGGGTGCTATCCGGAGTTCTCGGCTTTTCTCTTGGGCTGGTTTCAGCGGCTTATGAAGGACGCTGGCCTGACCGTATTATTCGGCTCTATTGCTACATTCTTGCTGCCACGCCGACTTTCTGGCTGGCGATGCTGATGCTGGCGCTGTTCTCAGTAAAACTGGGCTGGACACCAATATGCTGCGCAGGCCCGATAGGTATTCCTTCCGAAGACGTCACTTTCATAGAACGCTTGCAGCATCTGATCCTTCCTCTGACGGCATTGACGCTTTTTGGTGTCGCACAGATCGCTTTGCATTCGCGCGCCAAACTGATTGAGGTTCTGCAATCAGACTACATTACCTTTGCGCGTGCACAGGGTGCGCGTCAGGGCGACATCATTCTGCGCCACGGCATTCGCAACTCGGCTTTGCCAGCTTTGACAGTCTTGTTTGCATCCATTGGTGAAATATTCGGCGGAGCCATTCTTGCAGAACAGGTTTTTGCCTGGCCTGGCTTGGGGCGCGCTGCCGTGGAAGCAGGCATTCGTGGCGATGTGGCTTTGCTGCTGGCAGTCGCCATGTTGACTACGGTTGTGGTCTCAACGGGCAATATGATTGCCGATATACTTTATCGCGTTGTCGATCCAAGATTGAAGGGACAAGCATGAAAGCTTTCCCGCTCAACGGACGCATACGTGCGCTGATCAGCGCCATCATTGCTCTGGCAATCATTGCCGCTATTTCAATTGGCGCGTGGGCCTATGGCAATATCGGCGTTCGTTCTGACTTTTCCATACGCAATTTGCCTCCGTCATTTGCGCATTGGTTTGGTACCGATCAGATGGGGCGCGATATGCTGGCTCGCACGCTGCATGGATTAACGCTGAGCCTGCGAGTTGGTATTCTGGCAGCTGGGTTTTCCGTCATAATTGCGCTGATTATCGTGCTGCTATCGGGCCTCGGTAAAGCAGCAGATGCGATTGGCAGCTTCGTTACGGATGCCATGCTCGCGATGCCGCATCTGGTGCTGCTTATCCTGATCAGCTTCGCTCTGGGTGGAGGAACTGGCGCAGTGATCATCGCTGTTGCGATTTCGCACTGGCCGCGTTTTGCGCGTATTTTGCGGGCTGAACTTATTCAAGTTCGCGTCGCACCTTTTGTTGAGGCATCGCGGAGCTTTGGAAAATCGCGTAGCTTCATCCTGATCAACCACATCCTGCCGCATCTGCTGCCACAAATGCTGGTTGGTTTTCTTCTGATGTTTCCGCACGCCATTTTGCATGAAGCCGGGCTGACATTCCTGGGCTTTGGTCTGGAACCATCCCGTCCCGCTATCGGGATCATGCTGTCGGAAGCCATGCAACATATCACTGGTGGCCGTTGGTGGCTCGCTGTCTTCCCCGGCCTTGCACTGTTGATCATGGTGCTGTGCTTCGACTTACTCGCCAATGCATTGCGTCGCCTTATCAGTCCAAAAGAGGCCCATATATGATGCTTGAAATTGATAGCCTTTCTGTTTCATTCCAGCGCTACAATGGCCTGTTTCGTCAGAATTTAATGACGCGATTGTCAGATGTGACGCTCAATATCGCAGTAGGTGAAATCGTTGCGTTGGTTGGGCATTCCGGAGCAGGCAAAAGTCTGCTTGCGCACGCAATTCTGGGAATACTACCAAAGAATGCCTTAGCGACTGGCGATATTCTTTTCGGCGGCAAACTGCTTGATGAAAACAGTCGTCGCGAACTAAGAGGACGAGAAATTGCGTTGCTGCCACAGCAAACAACATATCTCGACCCAACAGCAAATGTTGGGGCTCTGATCAGCTGGGCGGCAAAGCGAGCCGGAAAGTCATCCAACGTTGAAAAACGTCTGGCTGATGTTGGACTGGATAGCGACGTTGCTCAGCTCTACCCTCACCAACTTTCTGGCGGCATGGCTCGACGCGTGCTTATGGCGCAAGCTACCGCGGGCGGCGCAAAGCTCATTATTGCCGATGAGCCAACGGCTGGGCTTGACCCTTCAAATCGAGATATCATTCTGGATAAATTACGCAAACACGCAAATGAGGGCGGAGCGGCGCTGCTTATTACGCATGATCTTGTGCCGGCGCTTTCTTACGCTGATCGTATTGCAGTCTTGAGCGATGGAAAAATCAGTTGTGTGGTGCAAACGTCTGCGTTCAATGGAGCAGGGGAAGGGCTTGGGTCTCATTACGCAAGGTCACTCTGGCGTGCATTGCCACAAAATGAATTCAGCGCCTATGCTTGAAGCCAGAAACCTGAGTGCGAGGTTCGGTAAGCGCCTCGTGTTTGAAGGCGTTTCGCTTTCGTTAAATAGATCTTCTGTTTATTGCATTTCAGGACCGTCCGGTTGCGGGAAAACGACACTTGGCCGCATTTTTGCAGGTCTGAATAGGCCGTATAAGGGCGAAGTTACCTTAAATGGTTGTGGCTTGATGTCATCGGAGCGCTGGCCGGTGCAGTATTTGTACCAGTCCCCGCTGTCAGCCATGAATCCAAGGTGGAAGATCAAAAAAATTATTGCTGAATCTGGTGAAAGAGACGCAGAAACTGCCCGGCTGCTAGGTGTTGATGCCGACTGGGACGATCGCTACCCCCATGAACTGTCTGGCGGACAATTGCAGCGAGTTTCAATTCTGCGCGCTCTTGGCGCAAAGCCAGATTTTCTGGTTGCCGATGAAATTACCTCAGCGCTTGATCCGATTGCGCAAGCACAGATATGGCATCTCCTAATGGGCCTTACCCAAAAATATGAATTAGGCATTGTTGCTATCAGCCATGACACAAGCCTGCTCTCCAGAATTGGGGATGCAAACAATCATTTCAGACTGGGGCCTTGAGCTACAAAAAGTAAAGCCGGGAAAAATCCCGGCTTTATGGTCATGGGAAACTAAATAGGCAGCCTCTGCTTGACCAAAGTCGTCCAGTAAGAACAGCCCCAGGCAATGACATCGTCGTTGAAGTCATATTTAGGATGATGCAAATTGGCGCTTGGGCCGTTGCCGATGTTGATCATCGCACCCGGCACTTCATTGAGCATGAACGCAAAATCCTCGCCACCGAGCGTCGCAGGCATATCGCGTGTTACGCGATCAGCGCCGGAAACAGCTTCTGCGGCAAGCGCTGCCAGTTCCGTTTCATGCTCGTGATTGACGGTCACCGGATAATTGCGCTGATAATCGAGCGTTGCTTTTGCGCCAAAAGCATCAGCAATGCCTTGTACTGCACGTGTCAGCTTTTCTTCGACAAGATTGCGGACTTCTTCGCGCAATGTACGCACGGTTCCGGTCAGTTTGATCGACTGTGGAATGACGTTAAACGCATCACCACCGTGAATCGTGGTGATTGAGATCACGGCTGAATCCAGCGGATCAATGGTACGCGCTGTTAGCGTTTGGATCGCCTGAATGAGTGCTGCCGTTACAGGGATCGGATCAATGGTATGGTGCGGCGATGCCGCATGGCCACCGACGCCATCAATTGTAATATCCAGCACATCGACCGAACCCATAATAGGGCCGGAATTGATCGTGAAGTTGCCAACTTCGAGGTTTGGACGGTTGTGCATGCCATAGACTTCGTTGACCGGCCAGCGCTTGAACAGCCCGTCGTCGATCATGGCTTTCGCACCGGCACCACCTTCTTCAGCGGGCTGGAAAATGACGATGACTGTGCCATCGAAAGCCCGGCTTTTTATCAGTTCGCGAGCTGCACCCAAAAGCATGGTCGTATGGCCATCATGGCCGCAGGCATGCATCTTGCCCGGCACTTTGGATGACCATTCTGCGCCAGTGTCTTCAAGGATCGGCAGTGCATCCATGTCAGCACGCAGAGCAATCGCGCGGCCTGATTTGTTGGTCTGACCACGAATGACCCCGACAACGCCTGTGCGGCCAATGCCTGTTACGACTTCATCAAGGCCAGCTGCGCGTAAGGCTTCTGCCACCTTTTCAGCGGTGCGATTGACATCATAAAGGAGTTCCGGGTTTTCATGCAGATCACGGCGGAAGGCGATAAGTTCGTCAAGCTGGTTCGAAGTCCAGTTTTCAACCGGCATTTCAGGCTCCTTGTTCCTGTGTCTCAAGGCTGTAACGGAAGTCGCAATGGCTTGCGCCCTTCATGATCGTCTGGGTGCGTTCCAGCTTCATTTCGGGGTTGTAGCCGATGCAGAAATCACCATCGCGATTACACGACAGCAGGTGCCCGATATGGCCAAGCCCCATGTCGCGATACATTTCCGAATAGCGGCAACGCTTCACATTGAAATCGAAATGATCTTTGCCCTGCGAAAGCACTTCGATTTCAAGCGCATTGTCTTTGGTCCAGAGCGGCAGAATATCGGCAAAGTCCTGCAAGTCTGGGGTGCGACCGAGCTCATCCGCAAACACCTTACCCTGATCAATCGCCGAGCGTGTCACCGCTTCGCCGATCGCTGCCTGAGCTTCTTCTTCGCCTGACCGCTCACGAAGAACCTCATAGACATTTTTTAGAACGAGAGCCTCAATGCGGCGCCGTTCGAGAATTGGCAATTGATTCATGGATCTACCTTTCACATGAATGTTTGACAGTCTGACTTACAAATTCGGTTCCGTGAGATCTTTGCGCCGTAGCCATGCGAGATAGAAAGGCGCAATCTTTCGAGCAATTGAATGGAACGGCAGTGGTGCTGGCTCTGAAACCGGAAGTGCGAGTTCTTGCGGCGGCTCGCCATCAAATGCACGTGCAAATTCGCGGCCCATTGCGGTGCCGAGCGCAACGCCACGACCATTACAGCCGATCCATGCCCAACCGTTTGTTCCAAGCTGATGTACGCGTGGGAAGCGATCCCATGTCATGCCGATGTAGCCGCTCCAGACGTGCGTCATTTCCGGCTGACCAAGCGCAGGGAAAGCCTCCGCCAGATTGCGCGCAGCCTTATGCTTTACACGCTCTGCAACGTTGTAATTGCCCATAACTACGCCGCCGGTGATGAGACGATTACGCGCGTCGTAACGAAAAAAGCGGAGATCACCCCGCGTATCGGAAACTGCCTGACGACCCGGAAGGATCATCGCGCGGAGATTATCACTCAGTGGCGCTGTTGCCATTTGCCATGACAATACCGGCACGATTGTACGGGCCAGACGTGGGGCGAGGCTTTCCTTTATTTCGCCGGTATAGGCATTGGTCGCAAGCAGAAAACCTTTTGCACGAACGGCTGCGCTTCCAGTGCGTACTTCCCAATGATCGCCCTTACGTTCAAAAGAAGTAACCGGACTTTGCTCATGAATGATCGCACCATGACGCTCGGCAGCGCCTGCAAGACCGCGCGCTAAGGCCAGCGGATTGATATGGCCGCCTGTCGGGTTGAACATGCCGCCATACCAGAAATCACTGCCCAACAGCTTTGATGTGGAGGCGCTGTCGAGATATTCTGCAGGAAAACCAAAACGCTTCCATGCTTCGACGCGTGCTTGAGAAAGTTTAATGCGACCGGGAGAATGTGCTGGCTGAAACCAGCCCGTCTGTTCGGCTTCTGCTTCAATTTTCTCATCGCGAACGATAGAGAACAGCGTGTCAGCGCTGTTGCCAATCAGCTTTGCAAAGCGTTCACCAGCATCGCCGTAGCGTTTGGCAATAGCATCGGGTTCAGCCGCTGTCATGGTTGGAATGACTTGTCCGTTGTTGCGACCCGATGCACCCCAGCCAACGGCATTGGCCTCAAGCAGAACAACTTTTTTGCCGCGCTTTGCGAGATGCAGTGCTGCCGAAAGACCTGTGAAACCGCCGCCAACAATTGCAACATCTGCTTCCGTGTCGCTGCTCAATGGCGCGGCGGGTATGCGGGACGGTGCGGTTGCAGCCCAGATGGATGGAGGGAACTGGATGTTTTGCATATTATCAGCCGTTTTCATTCTACGCTGTCTAAGCGGGGTGGCGTCCAGTCTTTGCCGGGAATGGAAGCAAGCAGGCGCTGGGTATATTCATGTTGCGGATTGGCGAAGACATCTGCCGTCTCTCCTGCTTCCGCAATCTCGCCTTTCGACATAACGATGATGCGGTCACAAAGCTGGGCAGCAACGCGCAGGTCGTGTGTTACAAAGAGCAGCGAGAGGTTAAGCCGTTCACGCAGATCAGCAAGCAGACGCAGAACCTGTGCCTGAACCGAAACGTCGAGCGCCGAAACCGGCTCGTCAGCTACGATAATCCGCGGCTCAAGTGCAAGTGCGCGCGCGATGCCGATACGCTGGCGCTGGCCACCCGAAAACTCGTGCGGGAAGCGGTCTGCGGCAGCTGGTGAAAGCTCGACCAGTTCGAGCAGTTCACGCGCTTTGGCATGAGCTTGCTTTTTCGGCACGCCGTGGACAATCGGGCCTTGCGCGATGAGATCTACAACGCGGCGGCGCGGGTTGAGCGACGCCATCGGGTCTTGGAAGACCATCTGAATGTCTTTGCGCATAGAGCGCACTTCACGTGCACTCGCGCTTAGAAAGTCGCGGCCATTCACATCAACCTTGCCACTATCGGCTTCGAGGAGTCGCGTTACAATCCGCGAAACAGTGGTTTTGCCTGATCCGCTTTCGCCCACAACGCCGAGTGTTTCCCCCTGACGTAATATAAAAGACAGGTCTTTGACCGCAGGAACGGCACTGCGCTTGCCGCTGAAAAGTCCGCCTTGCGCTTTGAATGTCTTGCGCAGGCTCTCGGCTTTGAGAATGACCGGCTGACTTTCAACGGATGCTTTGATCGCTGGAGGCGTTAAGGCTGGAACGGAAGCAATTAGCGCTTTCGTGTAAGGATGCTGAGGATGGTTGAGTACCTCATTGGCTGGGCCTTCTTCAACCAGTTCTCCAAGCCGCAAGACCGCAACGCGATCGGCAATCTCTGCCACCACACCAAAATCATGGGTGATGAAAAGAATCCCTGTATTGTGCTCGCGTTGCAGATCGCGGATGAGCTTGAGGATTTGCGCCTGTGTCGTGACATCAAGTGCAGTCGTTGGTTCATCTGCGATAATCAGGCGGGGCTTCAAAATCAGCGCCATGGCAATCATGACGCGCTGGCGCTGCCCACCGGAAATCTGATGAGGATAGGCATTATAGGCTGACTCCGGGTCAGGAATCTTGACCTCGTTCAGCATATCGATAACCGCAGCGTGCCGTTCTTTGCGGCTGAGCTTGGTATGCAAGCGCAGCACTTCGTCGATCTGCCAGCCGACCGTTTTCTGCGGATTGAGCGCAGTCATAGGCTCCTGAAAAATCATGCCGATGCGGTTGCCGCGCAGCTTCTTCATGTCAGTTTCGCTGAGCGAATAAAGGTCAGTGCCTTCAAGCCTGATTGTGCCGTTGGTTACCCGCACATGCGGTTCGGGCAGCAAGCGCATGATAGCGCCAGCCGAAAGCGATTTGCCGGAACCACTTTCGCCCACAAGGCAAACAATCTCACCCGGCTTGATGCTCAGTGTCAGGTCTTGCAAAGCAAAGGGACGATCGGCACCTTTAGGCAAAGCAATTTGCAGGTTCTGGATTTCGAGAACGGGAGCCGCAGTCATTTCTTTTTCTGCCTTGGATTGAGCGCGTCGTTCAGGCCTTCGCCAAGCAGGCTGAAGGAAAGCACGGTGAGCAGAATGGCGATGCCGGGAATAACCGAGCAGAACCAGTCGGTACGTAGAACTGCGCGACCCTGACCAATCATATTGCCCCAGCTTGCATAGTTGGGATCTCCAAGACCGAGGAACGCGAGAGCACTTTCCATCAGGATAGATGTGGCCATCACAACAGATGCGAAGACGACGACTGGTGGAAGCGCATTTGGCAAAATTTCACGGAAGATAATCGATAGATTACCGACGCCGAGATTGCGTGCAGCATCGACAAATTCGCGCTTACGCAGCGCAAGAAACTCAGCACGGACCATGCGTGCTGGTGCCGTCCAAGAAACGATGCCGATGCAGATGATGATGTTTTCGATTGAAGAGCCGAAAATCGCAACCAGTGCCAGCAGAAGCACAAAGCTTGGAATGGTCTGGAATGCCTCGGTGACGCGCATCAGCGTGTCATCAATCCAGCCGCCATAATAGCCAGCCAGTGCACCGATGATAATTCCGATGGCTATTGAGATCATGGTGGCGACGACGCCGATGAGCAACGAAATGCGCGCGCCGTGGAAGATGCCGGCCATAATATCACGGCCAAGCTGGTCTGTGCCGAGCGGCGTTGCAGCATTTACGAATGGCCATGTCAGAGGATTGCCAGCGCGGCGCAGAGGATCACCGGGTGCAATGACGTCGGCAAAGACTGCGATCAGCACGACGGCAATAAAGAGAATAAGCCCCAGCACGGCAGCGCGGTTGCGGCTGAAACGTTGCCACAAAACGCGGGTGCGGGAAGCCTGAGGGCGAGGGAGGGAGACGTCCTGAATTGTCATGACAGTTCAATCCTGGAATCAAGCCGCGCATAGATAAGATCGGTGATGAAGTTCACGATCACTACCAGTATCGAGCACAGAAAGATGATGCCCATCAAAGTGTTGAGGTCGCGTTTGATGACCGATGTGTAGGCAAGTTGGCCAAGGCCGGGTAGCGAGAAAATTGTCTCAATGACTACAGAGCCGCCAAGCACGGTTGAGAACTGAAGCCCAAGCAGCGTCACAACCGGGAGGAATGCATTGCGCATAATATGATGGAACATCAGACGCGCACCGCTTGCGCCTTTTGCGCGGGCTGTACGCACATAATCAAGGTCTTCAACTTCCAGAACGCTTGTCCGCATCAGGCGCATGTAGAAGGCAACGTAGATGAGTGAAAGAGCCGTTGTCGGCATTACGAGATGCACGGCGATATCCCAGACATTTTTCCAACCTGAGTAAAAACCGCCAATAGTCTTGTAACCGCCCACCGGCAACCAACCGAGTTTGACCGAGAAAACAAACATCAGAATGAGGCTGAGGAAGAAGCTTGGCATCGCATAGCAAATGAGGCCAAGTGTCGAGATAGCATTGTCGGTCAGCGAGTAAGCGCGGCGTGCCGCAAAGGCGCCAAGCGCAATGCCGAAAACAAATGCGACTGTGAGCGAGGACAACATCAGCAACAGTGTCGGCACCAGACGGTTCAGGAGAACATCAAGCACAGGCTGTTCATAGACATAGGACCAACCAAAATCGAACTGTGCGAGCTTGGTCATATAAAGCCACAGCTGCACCCAGACCTGCTGATCAAGGCCATATTCCGCACGCAAATTTGCAACGAATTGTGGATCGGCACCACCCATATCACCAACAAGAGCGTCGACGGTATCGCCGGGCGCAAGTTTGATAAGGAGGAACGAGCCGACCATTATAAGAAGAATGACGGGTATTGCCTGTAAGATGCGCCGAAGCGCAAAACTCAGGATCGGGGGCAAGGACATTGCGGGCTATCCTGCAAAGATATTTGAAGCAGTTTTATTGTGGAACGCGGAGGGCTGTTGCCGGGGTTCCGGCAACAGCCTGATCGTGATTATTGATCAATCCAGAGATCGTACCAGCTTGAAGAATCCCAACGTGGTGTGTTGTGGTGGTTCTTCAATGCCTTGTTGGTCACGCCGACGAACGGATGTTCGATTGCGAAGATGACCGGCAGATCCTGCATCTCAAGCTTCTGGATCTGGTGATAGAGTTCAGCACGCTTTGTTGTGTCGAGTTCTGATGCAGCCTGATCGATCAGCTTGTCCATTTCGTCCGACTTGTAATCGAACTGGTTTGACCATGCTGTGCCAACTGGAGCGCCGGAACGCAGCCAGACGGTTGTCGAAACAGCTGGATCGGAACGGAACTGGTGCCAGCCGCTCGCCGTATCAAAGTCGTGGTCGCGATAAACACCATTGAGGAAGCCCGGTGCGTCATTGGTCACGATTTCAACGTCGATGCCGACTTCTTTCATCGCCTGAGCATAATATTCAGCCCAAAGCTGGGTATATTCACCCCATGGTGCAGGACGGTGACGCAGCTTGAAGCGGATGCCATCTGGACCAGCCTTATAACCGGCTTCGTCGAGCAGTTGCTTGGCTTTTTCAACGTCATATGGATAGGTCTGAACGTCGTCCGTATAGTTGATGCCGCCCGAGCTTGGGATAGGACCACGTCCTGGCTTGGCATAGCCGCGCATGATGCTCTTGATCGCAAAATCAATATCAAGCGCGTGGTAGATAGCCTGACGCACTTTCAGATTTGCGAGGATCGGGTTACGCAGATTGAATTCAACAGTCGAATGCGCGACGTTGTTTTCAAAACCCTTCGTGCCGGTATCGAAGCGACCATCTTTCTGGAGGCGTTCGGTATCAGACATGGAAATGCCGTTGAAAGCAGTTTCCATCATTTCGCCTGATTCAAGCGCCGCCGCAGCAGCGGCCTTATCTGGCATAAAGCGCCAGATCACGCGGTCGAGATATGGGTATTCCTTGCCGCGCCAGTAGTCATCATTGCGTTCGGCAATGATGTGCTGACCGCGCTCATATTCAACGAACTTGAATGGTCCGGTACCAACTGGTGCCGAATTATACTTGTTCTTGAGAATATCGGTGCCTTCATAGAGATGTTTTGGCACGGGATGGCCAAGATCCGGCATCGCTGCAACCAGAAGCTCCAATGGCATAGGCTTGGAATAGTTGAAAACTGCTGTGTGCGGATCTGTGCAATCGACCGACTCAAGATTTGCCTGAAGTGTCGTTGAATAGTTCAGCAGCTTCTTCCAAAGGTTCATCGCGCTATACGATACGTCATCGCAGGTGAACGGCTGACCGTCATGCCAGCGCACATTTTCGCGCAACTTGAAGGTGATCGCCTTACCGTCTTCGGACGAAGTCCAGCTCGTTGCCAGCACGGGCACATAGCCTTCATAAGTACGGTCGATCAACGGCTCCATGATGCGACCAGTAATCTGGTAAACGCCTGTGGAAGCGCGCAATGCAGGGTTAAGGACACCCTGCTCAGTGTTCATGTGTACAATGACCGAGCCGCCACGCTTCACTTCTTCGGCGTGGGAGGACGCCGACGCGAGTGAAAAAGCGGCGAGAAACAGGCCAAGGCCGGCTTTTCTGATATGCATTCTCTGTTCCCCTGAAGGACGTTGAGGGAGGGCTTTCAAGCCTCTTTTCCCGCAATGCCCAATATTGTTCAAGCCCTTGAAACTGCTCAAAAAGCCGCTTCAAAGTGCAAATATTTCATGCAAGCACTGCCATGCTAGAATTTGCTGCGATATTGTCAAGATAAACTAATATTCATGACAATTTTGGTAAAATATACCGGATAAGGGGTGTTAATAAGTTTCAATTTTCTGTGTTTCTACGGGGCGAAATTGCTAATCAGGAGCTTTCAAAGCGTTTTCTGCGAAAAATAATCCTAATTTTCTCAAAAAATTGAAGCGTAAAAGCTGGGGTCAATAACAATTTTGTCTTTGTTAGCTTGAACTCGTAAAATCCCCGTGCACTATCTCCCACCGAATTGTCCATCCCTACAGCCGAACTCAAATGGCTGAATAGATCAAGCGAAAGGAACTCTTTGCATGTCTCATCCTGTTAAAGGTGTCGATCACGTTTTTCTTCTGGTCAACGATCTGGATAAAAGTGCTGAGCAATATCGACGTCTTGGTTTCACGCTGAGTCCTCGTGGACTTCACAGCAAGGAAAAGGGGACAGGCAATTACACAATTATGTTCCCGGATGACTATTTTGAACTTCTTGGCATTGTCGCTGAAACAGAAGGCAACCTGCACCAGCGCGAGAGGCTGAGCGCGCAAGGCGAAGGACTGCACGCCATTGCATGCCGTATCGAAAACGCGCAGCAGGCGAAGTCAGAACTCGCTGCATTAGGCATCCAAACAGGTGAAGTGGGTAAGTTCTCTCGTCCAGTGAAGTTGCCGAATGGCAGTGAAGGCGTTGCAGCATTTGAGACGGTTTCGTTTGCTGATAGTGAAGTGCCGCAGGGCATGGTTTTCATGTGTCAGCATAAGACACGGGATACCGTTTGGGTGCCTGAATTGCTTGAGCACGCGAATGGTGCTAATGGCCTGGCAGCGATTATCGCAATTTCCGCGGATCCTGCAAAATCCGCCGAAGGCTTTGCGAAACTCTACGCTGATGGATCGTCAACACGTATAGATGGCGGATGGAAAGTTTCGACGGGAGAAAACTCTGCAGAACTGCTCGTCTATGATCGTAGTTATGCAGAGAATAAATATGGTGCGGCTTGGTTGGATAAAATATCACTTCAAGCATTTTCTGGATTGCGCATCCATGTTGGGTCACTTGATAAGGTGCGAACCGTCCTTGATGGAAACAACGTAACTTATACTAATGTTGTAGATGGCATCGTCGTTTCCCCTGATGATGCAAATGGCACAATTATTGAGTTTGTTATTTAATTATTTCTGTTGCCCCCGGAAGATGAGGTTTATTTTGCGGGGGCTCTTTAAACGCTTCGAAAGCTAAAAAAATACAACTACCATTTTTGCTTATAATTGATTGCTAGTTTTAATTTAGATGTTTAATTCTTTTAGTGAAGGTTTCTGCGGGGCAGGCCAGTGAGCGAAATTATGAGGGGCTTAAAAAGTGTCTTTGATCTCAGCAGTCGTGCCGTTTATTACTGAAGTATCCAATTATAATGTTTCCAGCGATATTTGGCTCGCGTGCACAGCTTTATTGTTTCGAGATGCGAGTGGTGGGGCATATGCTGGACGGACCATGGAGCTAACCATGGAACTGCCGTACGTTGTTGCAAGCATTCCGCAAGGGTACAAGTTTTCTTCAGTTGTTGACGGCCATACGCCTTTGGAGTTTCAGGCCAAGTACGGCATATTTGCAATCGCTGTTCCTAATGAGAGTATCGCAGATCTGAAAATTGTTGAAGGTGTGAACGAACAAGGCCTTACTTTCAGCGTGCTAGCGTTTTCTGGAGCATCAGGCCCCGCAGCCAATTCTGCTAAAACCAAGGCAATGCTTGCGGCAATCGATCTTGGTGCGTGGATTTTGGCGCAGTTTGCAACTGCGGCAGACGTGAAGGCAGCGCTCAGCCACAATACGGCAATACTAACCGCACTCGTGCCCTTAAAGGGTGCAAAGACGCCGTTTCATTTTGTTGTACATGATCGTTTGGGTAAGTCCATCGTCATTGAGTTCTCAAGCGAGAGGCAAAATGTTTATGACAACCCGGTTGGTGTGATGACCAATGGGCCAGAATTTACATGGCACCTGACCAACCTTAACAATTACACATTCCTGAACAACCTTGATCAGTCGAAAGGAAAGTTTGGTGATTTACAGGTATCTCAGCCAGATTCAGGCATAGCGACCGCGGGTTTGCCTGCATCTAATACATCTGTTGGGCGTTTTGTACGGGCGGCTTATTACACGACTTATGCTGAAAAGCCGGCTTCCGAAAAAGCAATTCGCACACTTGGTCATATGATGAATAATTTTGACCGTCCACGCGGCATCACGATCGACCCCGCACAGTCCGGAGATCTCGATATTGAAAGCTTCGCGAGTGATGCGGGCGATAACGAATATGAATCGGAATATACATCTTGGACTGTGCTTGTTGACCTGACCAACAAGGAGTTTCATGTTCGCACTTACGATTCAATCAACTACATAAAGTTTGATTTGAAGCAGCTGTTTGCGCAGAGCGAATTGAAGCTTGCGCCGCTTGATAAAATATCTGCAGCTGGTGTCTATGATGTGACGGATATTCTTCTGAGGTAAGGGTATTTCACTCCTGTATAAGTATGGTTCATCACCTCAATCAGTCGAACCGTGCACAACACAAAAGAGCGGTTTTTGCATCTCTGGTTCGTGCCGCAACCGCTCCCGCCCTTTGTTTTAACGCCTATCCCGAAAACTGCTTTTTTGGAGATACGCTCTGACCAACAAAAGTGTTGTCTTCTATGGCCTATCAACCGGCGCAATGGTTGCGCAATCTTGCTAAAATTTCGCCCGCACCTTATTTGCCGTGGCGTCTGTCGATACGGCTGACGTTATTAACCACTGTGCCGATGAGCATAGGTTTTATGACCGGGCACGTTCTTCCAGCGATGCTCATATGCCTCGGCGGGCTTCTCACGGGCATAAGCGAAAAAAATGACCCTTATCTTGCCCGGTTCCGCCGAATATTGATTGCAGCACCGATGGGCATGAGCGGTTATTTGATAGGCGCTTTGATTGGGGGGCACGGCGCTGCAACGATTGTCGGCATTGTAGGCGTGGCTCTGTTCTCTGGTTTGATTAGTGGCTATGGCGCGGCGGTTTCTGCGGGCGCGCTACAGATGCTTGTCATGACAATTGTTGCGGCTCACGTACATTCCACAGCATCTATCTGGTTGATGCCGTCACTTTTTGGCAGTGGAGCAGCATTCGCGGCGATGTTGCTTGCAATTGAAGCGCTTGTGAGCCCTAAGAGACCAGAACGAGAAATCGTTGCATCATTACTTGATACGCTGGCTGATCTTGCGCGTATATCGGCTTCAACACCATTCAACGACGTTGCAGTTCAGACAGCCATTCGCGGCGTTAACGCTGCGCAGTCAAAGGCCTATGCTGCATTGATGAACGACCAGCTTCATGAAGCTGGGCGCTCGGTTACACGAGATTGGAGCGCAAATATTCTTTCCATCACGGATCGAATTGCGGCATTGCTGATTGCAAAGCGAGATGATGCGTCTGTTTTGGAACAGGTGGCTGATCGCCTCAATTTTTTAGCTAAGACCATCATGTATAAGGCTACGCCTGATCCGGTAAATATCGACGATAAGGCGAGGGGCCCTTTGCTTTACAATATTTCTCATCTATCAGAAGTTATTGTTTCTTCAAGACAATCAACGGGATCATTGTCGATATTGCATGCGCTGTCTCTTGATCGTTCCATGCCGACTTTTAGCTTTTCGCGATTAAAAGCGAAATTGTTTCTGGGGCGAGAGGTTGTCAATGCTGCATTCCGGCTTGCTATTTGCATGCTGATAGCGATGATTGCTGAATTTACAGTGCCAGGTTATCGCTCTTATTGGATACCGCTTTCTGTGGCGGTCATTCTGAAGCCAGATTTTGGATCCGTTTTTGTCCGGGCTGTTCAGCGCAGCGCTGGAACACTCATTGGTGTATTGATTGCGACATTAATTTTTATGGTGATGCCTAAAGATTTTTATCTGGTTTTTGTGATTGCTGTTCTGAGCGCGATTATTCCGTGGTCAGCGCTTAAAGGCTATGCACTACTTTGCACTTTTCTAACACCACTAATACTTATCCTTATTGACCTGATTGTTGCCGGGCCAACTGTGAACTATGGCGTTCAGCGTCTTAGTGATACTGTGATTGGTGCGGGTATCGTTTTAGTTTTTGGCTATCTGATCTGGCCAAAATCAATTGATAAACCGATAAAACATAACTTCTCTAAAACGCTGATAATCTTGGCAGACTATTTGCGCAGTACAATTGACAGTTCTGGCCATGACGATGGCGATATAATCTCAATTTTTGATCAGAGCGCTGCGAAGCGGCGTGAAGCTTATGGCGCGTTATCTAATTTGCGCATCCAACTGCAGCGTTCTACCTCCGAGCCTCCGCCTGCCAGTACTGAAGCTTTGGCTTGGCTGCCTGCACTATCAACTGCTGACAGAATATGTGAGTGCATAACTAATTATGCTCTGGTCAGAGAGAACGGCGGGGGAAATACAGATAATGAGTTTGTTGAAGGATTGGCGTCTGTCATGCAGAGCATAGCCAGTCCAAAAGATGCTTTAGTCGATCAAACGGATAAGCTTGATAAACTACATGAGAGCATCGCTGCTGGATCGTATGACAAATCGCTGATCAATTTGTATGAAAATATTCTGAAGTTAAAAAATATGTAAAAGACGTCAGTTCAATCAAAAACAGCGTCTATAATCTTTGGTTGAATGTCATATATACCGCCGAAAAATTGTGACCAGTTTTCCGGCGGTATTTTGATATAGGCCTAAAATTTCACACGCAAATCGGCATTTAAACCATTCTGGGTGAGACCGGAACCGAATTGCCCCTGATAACCAACGCCGATCGTCGCCTGCTTGCCTAATTCGAAATCAAATCCCGCCTCAATTAAAGCAGTATCTTTTCCAATTGCATTACCCGTGGCTGTGAACAGAGATGATCCTGCTGCGAAGCTTGCCGTCGATGTTGGAGTGTTATCGCCAAATGCATGGCGCCAACCCAGATCAATTCGTGCTGTGGAGGTAATATTACCAAGCTCAAAGCCTGTAGAAGCACGCATGCCAAGTGTTGAAAGCGTTGTGTCCACCTTATCAGAGTGAATACTCAGTGCTGCACCATTGAGACCGGTTTCTGTAAAGCCATCCGTGCGCAAATTGACATAGGCAAGATTTACATACGGCTCAATGAGTGAACGTTGCATGACATTGATCTTGTAGCCCAGCTCACCAAAGATCTGGAAAATTCCACCGTCGTAATCCGCTGATAAGTTATCGGAGAAACCCGGAAAGGTGATTGAACGGTTCATTTCAAGCTTGTGCCACGTATAAGCAAGGCCGGAGCGAAAGGCGACGGCTCCATGCGGTGCTGCCCATTCGGTGCCCGTATAAACGCCGAGAGTATAGTTGTCGCTGGAGCCCGAGGCTGCGCGTTCAGCGGACTTGAATGTTGAACGGCTATAACCGGCCATCGCGCCGAGCCGCCAATTATCATAGACGTTTGCATCAATACCGCTAACAAATCCGCCAAGTGAGGTTTTGCTGCCTGCCGCATTGCTATTGCCGGACTGGTTTGTCCAACTTCCGAAAGCCGAAGCCCAAGCGGCATAACGCGCCAGATCATATGTGGAAAGGCCTGTTGAAGCCGGTGCGACCAGATCTATTCCCGAAGGCTGTTCGTTGCCTGTCTTTTCATCCGGGCCAAATGCCATCACAGCGACCGTTGTAACGGGAGCGCCGTCAAAGGCCTGTTGCAAGCGGTTGTTAACCGCTGATCGCGTAGCACTGCTCATATTGATAAGCGCGCCTGATGTTGATGCGTAAGCCTCTCCCGTAAGTTGAGGCAATGCGGAGCGAATGTCAGAGCCATCAGGTACGGAAAAATCCAGTGCGGCGATCAATGATTGTAGGCCAGAGCCAGCATTTCCGGCAGATTTGTCGATAGCAGCGCCGACTGACCTGCTGTTTTTGGTATCGCCATATTGTGCGTAAGCATTAGCATCACGGTTTAACGATACCGTGTAGGTGTTGGAGCCGTTATCAAAAGCTGTTGCCGTGAGTGTGGGCGACGCGAGGGTGGTTGCAACATCCGCAAAAGACCCGGTGATCGTATCGGCACTCAGCCAAGTGTTAGATGTAATGGTAAAACCGTTCTGGTACCAGCCGCGTTCGGGCGCAAAAGCCAAGCTTCCGTCAAGGTCTGCATTACCGCGAACAATGAGACTGCTGATTTCACTTTTGTCGTTAAAAGCGAGCTGCAACTTACCTGTTTCGGACTGGATATAGGAGCCATCAATCGTAATGGCTTGTCCAGTCGCATATGGAGCGAGCGTACCATAATTGTTAAATGCGCCATTGCTATTGAGCAGGTAGTGGCCCTTGCCAGTCAGCGCCGCATTCTGCGCAATGTCGACATTATAGAGTTCGTGATCACCGGTCAGCCGGGTGGTGCCGCCCGCAAGGGTGAGCGACAAGTTACTGATGCCGGTAATATTGCCGGCATAAGCCATGGAAAACGCGGCATCCGCCACGGCAGTTGAGTGGCCCTCGGCATCTGCTTTGAGGCCAAAGTTCAGAGCTGTTATGCGCTGATCTCCAGAGGCATCAGTCTCATCATAATTGGAAATGATATCGCCGGAAATTGATGCCCCATCCATGACGTTGATCGCGCCAACATAGGCATTGTCAGACATATAAATCGCGGCATAGCTGCCAGCAACACGGCCTGTCAGATCGAAAGATGTGACCAGAGGCCCGCTTACCTCGGCAAGTGCTGATTGATAATAATCCGGAAGCGAGGTTTCCAACGGGATGGTATTTGAGACGACAAAATATGACCCGCGATATTCACCTTCATCACCCAGCGAATTATGACCGAAATCGAAGCTCGCGGCGATACCGTTCTCGCCAAGTGCTTCGACATCGCCACGCTGGTTAAAATTGTGATCCTTGCCATAGCTAAACATGATGCCTCGCGCATAAGCGCCATTGGCATAAATGCGGGTTCCGGGTAGGACAGTCAGATCATTGCTGGCGCCGTCCACACGAATGCCACCACCGCCAGCGCCGGCGCTCAGAATGTCAGCGCGCTGAGTAATGCTATTGTTGCTACCATACACATGCAGACCAAGCCCAAGCGTGGACATGTTGTAGCTATTCTCAATATAGCCCGTTCCGCTGGCATTACGGGCGGTGAAGGGATTGTCATTGATCAGCGTCTGGTTATCGCTATAAATGGAAAAACCGAAAAAGTTGCGCCTGTCGATCGAATAACCCAAATCTTGCAGTGACGCGACTTCAGCTTCCATAAGATTGGTATAATTTCGATAGTTCTGATGGCTCATCAGGCTGTTTTTAAGCTCAATATGCGAGAATACTGGCGCGTCAATTCTGCCTGGATCGTTTTCAAAAAGATCATTGCCTGTGCGCACAGGAATACCGGGCATGGCACCTGCAAGCACTTCTGAGACATGATCGCCGGTGAAATAGGCGCGATCTTCGCGCACATCGAAAATATCCTCGTCTTCGCCGGGCAGTGAGCAAACATTGCAGTAAATAATTTGGTCGGGGGCTGCTGCCTTGCCATTGTCATCGCGTAAATGAGTAGACCAATTATCGATGATTGACGGAAAGCCAAGATACTGAATGCCATCTACGGACTGTTCGAGTGTCTCTGAGCTAATCCCTAGAGCATGGGCCACTTCATGAATGAGAACACTGGTCATATCGACCTGTGGGGTGAGCGGCAATTGCGAGGCAATGAATGGTGCCGGTGCCCAGTTCATTTGGCCGACATTTATGAGGCCATGTGAACCATATTGCAGTTGGCCGACTTCCCTGTTGGTTATCGCAGCCTCAACGAGTGTGCCCGATCCTTGCTTTTGAACCGAAACAGGGCTGAGTGCGGATGCACCAGGGTCGTCGTAAGTACCAAGATTGATGATTGCCGGATTGTTTCCTGGTATGACCGTGATCATCTCGGCCCAATACTGCACAGCCGCTAATACTTGATCGGTTTCCGGCCCTGATAAATTCCATGTCGACTTATCGCCGTCAGCATAAAAGCCATCGCCAACATTGAATATGCGCACCTGCATAAATGGATTTCCAGCGGCATCCTTGATATCGTAGTAATCAATCGCTTGTGCCGTTGTCACAAAGCCAGCTGTGGACAGGCATGTACCCGCCGCCAGCGTCAGCATAGTTGCTAGTTTGTTTTTCATATTCGCCCTCCGCCAAGATGAATTGATTAAGAAACGAATTTGATGGAGCTCGCAATATTTTAAATTCGTAATTTAGATCAAATATAGTGTCGTCCACAGACGACATTAATAACGGACTTTATATCAATATTTTGCATCTAAATAAGAAGCCGGTGACGTATAGTTGTTCTATAAAAGTCGTTAGTTAACCGGTAGGTGCCACTGGTGTCATGGTTTCGATTGCATCCGCGCCAAACGTCGTCGTTTGTTACGAAGGTTCATGCCGGTTTCGCATGAATATATGATATTTTTGCAGGAAAGACCGCAGCCAATACGCAATCCTTTGTTTTTAAAATCTTTTGTTGGTAGCAAATTCAGCTTTTGGATGTGAAGTGCTTGACTCTTTTAACGAGCGACTTGTTATATATCAGCTGTTCGATGGACGTTAAATTGACCGACATGAATTATCAGGTCGTTCAGCTAGGAATGATACATGCAGCGCGTTTTCGACGGACATAATGATGTCCTTCTGCGTCTTTGGGAAACCCAGCGTAAAGGTGGCGACCCAATCAAAGAATTCATCGACGGCACAAAGATCGGCCATATCGATCTGCCGCGCTCCCGCAAGGGCGGCCTCGCTGGCGGCATCTGCGCCATCTATGTTCCATCTGGTGAACATATCGAGCTGGGCAAGCCGGATGCCAATGGTCATTACGTTACGCCACTTTCGCCACCACTGGAACGCGCACCGTCCCTGGACATCGCTCTTGAATTCGCGTCACTTGCGCTCCGTCTTGAAGAAGCCGGTGGCTGGCAGCTATGCCGCAATGGTGCAGAGCTTGACGCAGCTATCGCAGGCGACACTTTCGCTGCCGTGCTTCATATGGAAGGCTGCGAAGCGATTGATGCCGATCTTGCAGCGCTGGACGTTTTCTATGCGGCAGGCCTACGCTCGCTAGGTCCGGTCTGGAGCCGCAATAATATTTTTGCGCATGGCGTCCCATTCGCGTTCCCGATGAGCCCTGATACGGGTCCGGGCCTGACCGAGGCTGGCGAGCGTCTGGTTAAAGAGTGCAATCGCAAAGGCATTCTGATCGACCTCGCACACATCACCGAAAAAGGTTTCTGGGATGTGGCTAAACTCAGCGATCAGCCATTGATTGCCAGCCATTCCAATGCCCATGGCCTTACTCCGGTTGCCCGCAATCTGACGGACCGTCAGATGGATGCTATCCGGGAGAGCAAAGGGCTTGCCGGTCTTAACTATGCAACAACCATGTTGCGTTCAGACGGCATGGAAAACGCTCAAACCCCACTATTCGACGTTGTCCGTCACATCGACTACATGGTCGAGCGCATGGGCATCGATTGCGTGGCCCTTGGCTCGGATTACGACGGAGCCACCATCCCTGCAGAAATCGGCGACGCCGCCGGAACGCAAAACCTCGTCACAGCCTTGCAGAAGGCAGGTTATAATGACGACGAACTTGCAAAGCTCTGCCGCAACAACTGGGTACGCGTATTAAAACAGGCTTGGCACGAAGCCGCCTGACCGGAAACAAAACAATAGACAGAAAGGGAACTAAAATGAACCATTTCGGACGTTTTCGTCTTCTCGCAGCCGGTGCGGCTTTTGCCGCCATCATGGCTGCAAACCCTGCATTTTCGGCGACGCCAGCTGACACGCTGGTTCAGGCATGGGCAATTGATGACACTATCACGCTCGACCCAGCTGAGTCCTTCGAGCTTTCGCCAGCTGAATTCATCGGTAATGCCTACGACATGCTGGTTCGCCTTGACATCAACGACACGTCAAAGGTCGTGCCGGGTGCTGCTGAAAGCTGGACCATTTCAGAAGACGGCCTCACCTACACCTTCAAGATGAAGCCTGACATCAAGTTCGCTTCCGGCAACCCACTGACAGCAAAAGACGTAGCTTACACATTTGAACGCGCTGTCCGTCTTGATAAGAGCCCGGCTTTCATTCTCACCCAGTTCGGTCTGAATGGCGAAAACGTCGTTGAAAACGCCAAGGCGGTTGACGATACGACTTTCGTTCTCAAAGTGGACAAAGCCTATGCGCCAAGCTTCGTGCTGAACTGCCTGACGGCTACTATCGGCGCAATCGTGGACCAGAAACTGCTCGAAGAGCATTCGGTCAAGGTTACACCAACCGACGACTACAAATATGACACCGATTATGCCGCCGCATGGCTGAAGACTGGCTATGCTGGTTCTGGGCCGTTCAAGATTCGCGACTGGCGCGCCAATGAAGTTGTCGTTCTCGAACGCAACGATAACTATTACGGCGAAAAGGCTAAGCTCGCTCGCGTGTTTTATCGTCACGTCAAGGAAAGCGCCACACAGCGCCTGATGCTTGAATCGGGTGACGTTGATGTTGCGCGTAATCTGGAACCGGGCGACCTTGAAGCTGTTCAGAAGAACAAGGAGCTCGCAGCAGTCGATGCACCAAAGGGCACCGTCTATTACATCTCGTTGAACCAGAAGAACCCGAACCTTGCAAAACCTGAAGTGCGCGAAGCCTTCAAGTATCTGGTTGATTATGATGCAATCGGCTCGACCCTGATCAAGGGTATCGGCGATGTGCGTCAGACCTATCAGGCAAAAGGTGTTCTCGGTGCTCTCGATGCAGCTCCTTACAAGCTTGATGTTGAAAAGGCTAAGGAGCTGCTTGCAAAAGCCGGTCTGAAAGATGGCCTGTCGGTCACCTTCGACGTACGCAACACGCAGCCAGTCACCGGCATTGCTGAGTCCTTCCAGCAGTCGGCTGCTAAGGCTGGCGTGAAGATCGACATTATCCCAGGCGATGGCAAGCAGACGCTGACCAAGTACCGTGCGCGTAACCACGACCTTTATATCGGTCAGTGGGGCATGGATTACTGGGATCCAAACTCGAATGCTGAAGCCTTCACATCGAACCCTGACAATGGTGATGATGCTTCCAACAAGACGCTGGCATGGCGTAACGCATGGGACATTCCTGAGCTGACAAAGCAGACACAGGGAGCATTGCTCGAACGCGACAACGATAAGCGTGCCGACGAGTACAAGAAGCTTCAGCAGGAAGCGCTTGAAACAAGCCCATTCGTTATGTTGTTCCAGCAGATTGAAGTGGCAGGTCTTCGCGGCAACGTGAAGGGCTACAAACTCGGACCGACATTCGATTCGAACTTCCTCGCACCAGTCAGCAAAGACTGATCTGAAGAACGGTCAGACAATTGAATACAACAACAGCTGTTAAGAAAAAGAGGGGCGCCCGACGGCGCTCCTCTTCCATCGCTTTGGCGATTGCCAGTTTTCTGGCTATCGTCATCACCACCTATCTTGGTCTTCTGGCCGTTACCTTCTTCATCGGCCGCGTCGTGCCGATTGACCCGGTTCTGGCCATTGTCGGCGACCGCGCACCCGCACATGTGGTTGAGCGCGTGCGTCAGGAAATGGGCTTTAACCTTCCCTATTACCAGCAGTTCTACCTCTACGTAAAAGGTGTCTTGCATGGTGACTTCGGAACATCCGTTCTGACAACCAATCCGGTTATGACCGATATTCGCCGCGTATTCCCGGCAACGATGGAACTCGCAACCATCGGCACGATCATAGGTGCTTTGTTCGGCATTCCGCTCGGTGTTCTGGCCGCTGTTAAGCGTGGCAGCATCATCGATCAGATCGTGCGTGTAATCGGCCTCGTCGGCTATTCCGTGCCGATCTTCTGGCTTGGTATGCTGGCACTTCTGGTTTTCTATGCGCGCCTTGGTTGGACCGCTGGACCCGGACGTATCGACATCACGTTTGAATATACTTTCACGCCAATCACCGGCTTTTATCTCGTCGACGCGATCATCCAGCGCGACTGGGAAGCACTGCGCAACATCGTCTCGCACCTTGTGTTGCCGTCCGCGCTGCTCGGTTACTTCTCGCTTGCCTATATCAGCCGCATGACGCGTTCTTTCATGCTCAACGAACTTGAGCAGGAATATATCGTAGCAGCGCGTGCAAAAGGCATTTCAGAAACCCGCATCATCTGGGGCCACGCTCTTCGCAATGCCGCAGTGCCGCTGGTGACTGTGATCGCACTTTCTTATGCAGGTCTTCTTGAAGGCTCGGTTCTCACCGAAACCATCTTCTCATGGCCGGGGCTTGGTCTTTACATCACCAATTCACTGCAAAATGCTGACATGAACGCTGTTCTTGGTGGTACGATTATCATCGGTTCGGTGTTTATTGCGATCAATCTGCTGTCCGATCTTCTCTATCGGCTTCTCGATCCAAGGACGCGCACACGATGAGCCAAATGACAGAAACATCCAATCTTTCGTGGCGCGAATGGCTGCTTTCAGAGCGCCCGCAATCACGTATGCAGGCACGTCTGGGTCGTTCTTACATGATCTGGCGTCGCTTCACGGCCAACAAGCTGGCCGTATTTGGCCTGCTTATCATCGTTGCATTGCTGCTTGTTGCAGCTTTCGCTCCTTTACTGGCACCGCATTCGCCTTATACGGGCGACCTTGCCAACGCCCGCCTGCTGCCTCCGGGCACACCGGGTTATTGGCTTGGCACAGATGATCAGGGCCGCGATATTCTTTCGCGTCTTATCTATGGTTCGCGCTTGACGCTTTATGTCGTGCTTCTGGTTGCCATCATTGCAGCGCCAATCGGGCTTTTGGTCGGTACCGTTGCCGGTTATGCCGGTGGCTGGGTTGATGCGGTTTTGATGCGCATTACCGATATTTTCCTTGCATTCCCAAAACTCATTCTGGCTCTCGCCTTTGTTGCAGCCTTGGGACCGGGCATTGAAAACGCCATTATCGCTATCGCGATCACGTCTTGGCCGCCTTACGCACGTATTGCACGCGCTGAAACCCTCACCATTCGCAATTCGGATTACATTTCCGCAGTGCGTCTCATGGGTGCTTCGCCATTCCGCATCATCCTGCGTCATGTCATGCCGCTTTGCACATCATCGCTGATCGTACGTGTAACGCTTGATATGGCTGGCATTATCCTGACAGCAGCTGGCCTTGGCTTCCTTGGTCTTGGTGCACAGCCGCCATTGCCAGAATGGGGTGCCATGATTGCTTCTGGCCGTCGCTTCATTCTCGACCAGTGGTGGGTAGCCGCCATGCCAGGTATTGCGATTCTCGTCGTCAGCCTTGGATTCAATTTCCTTGGTGATGGTCTGCGCGATGCGCTTGATCCGCGAGGTAACAACCAATGAAGCCACTTCTGACAGTTGAAGACCTGCGCGTCACTTTCCCAACCCGCACGGGCGCTATTGAGGCGGTTCGCGGCGTAAGCTTTACGCTTGGCCGTGAGCGTCTCGGGATCGTCGGTGAATCCGGTTCGGGTAAATCTCAGACCGGACGCGCCATCATGGGACTTACTCCGCCCCATGCGAAAATCACCGCCAAGAAGCTTGAGTTTGACGGTATCGATCTTCTCAACACATCTGCACGCGAACGACGCTCACTGCGCGGCGGGCGTATTGCGATGATTTTGCAGGATCCAAAATATTCGCTTAATCCTGTGATGACTATCGGCAGGCAGATTGCTGAAACGCTGAAAGCTCACGGTAAATTTTCGAGTGCGGAAATCCGTTCCCGTTCGATTGCCATGCTGGAAGCCGTACAGATCCGTGACCCTGAGCGTGTAATGAAGCTCTATCCGCATGAGGTATCAGGCGGCATGGGGCAGCGCGTCATGATCGCTATGATGCTGGTGGCAGAGCCGGAAATGTTGATCGCGGACGAGCCAACATCGGCGCTCGACGTGACTGTTCAGCTCGAAGTGCTTGGTATTCTCGACAAGCTGGTTGCAGAGCGCGGTATGGGGCTGATCTTTGTCAGCCACGATCTGCGTCTGGTTTCCTCTTTCTGCGACCGTGTGATTGTCATGTATGCGGGCAAGATCGTTGAGGAAATCGCAGCAAGCGATCTTGCCAATGCGAAACACCCTTATACGCAAGGACTGCTGAACTGCATGCCGAAACTCGGAACCGACCGTCATCCGCTTCCCACCTTGCAGCGTGAGGAGGCATGGCGTCTATGAGCACTGCACCAGCACTTAGTGTCGATAAGATCGACGTGTTTTTCGATGAATTCCATGCGTTGAAATCGGTGAGCATAGATGTCGCGCGCGGAGAATCCTATGGTTTGGTCGGCGAATCCGGTTCTGGCAAATCCACGCTTCTGCGTGCGGTCGCCGGGCTTGCACCTGTTGATGATGGCGAAATCCGCATCGATGGAACGCTGCTCAAAACACCACGTGATAAAGCCTTCTATCGCAATGTTCAGATGGTGTTTCAGGATCCTTACGGTTCGCTGCATCCACGCCAGACGGTTGATCGCCTGTTGCTTGAACCGCTTGCTGTTCATGGCATTGGTGATACGGAACAGCGTATCGTTCGTGCACTCGATGAAGTGGGACTGGGTTCAGGCTTTCGCTTCCGTTATCCGCACCAACTTTCGGGTGGTCAGCGTCAGCGTATTGCCATTGCCCGCGCACTGATCATCGAGCCAAGCATTCTGCTTCTTGATGAGCCAACCTCAGCACTCGATGCATCGGTGCAGGCCGAAGTGCTCAACCTGCTCGAACAGGTGCGTCGCGACCGTAAACTGACCTTCGTTATGGTCAGTCACGATCTTGGTGTTGTTACCCATATGTGTGAGCGGCTGGCCGTAATGCGCAATGGTGAAGTGGTCGAGCAGCTGGAAGCCGGTGATCTTGTTAGTGGCAAAATATCAGCCGACTACACAAAGAACCTGATGGCTGCCAGCGAAGGCTTCAGACGTTAAATTAGGCTATTAAAAGTTGGCCTCGCTATAGAATCCTCTACCGTTGACTTTTGTTGACGGTAGAGCCTCACGAGGAAATTTAAGTATTTAATCGTAATATTGAGGTTGCCTTTTTGAATGAGGTCGTTTGGGCCTAGAATTTACCACTTATGATCCCTTTTTCCGGGAGTTTGAGAAGTTCCTTCAATGCCGCTTGGGAACTTAATGCTCAGTTCGGCATTCTCTATTCAAATCAGAAATTTAAAAGTGGTCCTTGTGTTTGAAAACATGGGCCGCTTTTTGTTGGTCCCAGCTCTGTGCCGGGAAATAAATAAGGCGGTGGCAAATGACACAGAGCGATACTGTGGCGAACTCTTCTCAGTCAACACCATTACAAATCCAGGACATTAAGGTTATCGATAATATAAAGCTGAAAAAGGCCATCACTGCCGCAGCTTTAGGTAATGCGATGGAGTGGTTCGACTTCGGTGTTTATGGTTTTGTGGCTTACGCATTGGGACAGGTGTTTTTTCCAAATGCGGCACCGGGAATTCAGACGATTGCAGCATTAGCGACCTTTTCGGTGCCATTCTTGGTTCGGCCGTTAGGCGGATTGTTCTTTGGCGTGATGGGTGATCGGTTTGGGCGTCAAAAAGTATTGTCACTGACGATCATTATCATGGCTGCGAGTACTTTCTGTATTGGCCTCATCCCATCCTATGCAACAATCGGCATTTGGGCACCAATTCTGCTTCTTCTGTGCAAGCTTGCCCAAGGTTTTTCGGTGGGCGGCGAATATACAGGGGCTGCCATTTTCGTGGCCGAATATGCGCCTGATCGTCGTCGAGGCTTTCTTGGCAGTTGGCTTGATTTTGGTTCAATTGCAGGCTTCGTGCTGGGTGCGGGTCTGGTGGTGTTTTTAAGCACCATGGTCGGTGAAGCAGATTTCCTTGACTGGGGTTGGCGCATTCCGTTCTTTCTTGCTGCACCATTGGGATTGATCGGCCTTTATCTGCGTCATGCCGCAGAAGAAACACCAGCTTTTACGCAGCAGCTTGAACGAATGGAAAAAGAAGATCGGGATTCTATAGAGGATCGACCACGGATTTCATTCAAAGAGATCGTCAGTAAATACTGGAAGTCACTGAGCGTTTGCATCGGTATGGTACTGGTGACGAATATCACCTACTATATGCTGCTGACCTATATGCCCACATATCTCTCGCAAAGCCTTGGTTATTCTGAAGATCATGGCGTTCTCATCATTATCGTTGTGATGATTGGTATGCTTTTTATACAGCCAGTAGTCGGATTCCTGAGTGATCGCTTTGGGCGCAAGCCTTTCCTTTTGATCGGCAGTCTTGGCCTGTTGCTGTTTGCTATTCCAGCGTTTCATCTGATTGCAAGCGGAGAAATAGCTACGATTTTTGCGGGACTTTTGGTGCTTGCAGTACTTCTCAACTGCATGACAGGGGTAATGGCTTCTACTTTGCCCGCGTTATTTCCAGCGCGCATTCGTTATAGCGCGCTTGCGATGGCATTTAATATTTCTATTATTGTGGCTGGTTTGACCCCAACGGCGGCGGCCTGGTTGGTGGAAACAACCGACAATATCTATTTGCCCGCTTATTACCTTATGGCGGCGGCGTTGGTCGGTCTGATTACATCTTTCTTTCTCAAGGAAACAGCCAACAAACCCCTGCGCGGTGATACACCAAGTGCGTCCAGCAAAGCAGAAGCACGTCAGTTGTTGAAGGAGGTTTATCTCAATATTGAAGAGCGCGTAGATGATATTGATGAAAAAATTGCTGATCTTAAAGGGACAATTGAAGAGTTGAGGGAGCGCAGGCAGGCGCTTGTCGACAGGCATCCAAAGCTTAACTGATTATTTTTCGCAGCCGACATCAGGTGCATCAGGGATTTGATGTCGGTATTGGATTATATGATCGATTACGGAGTGATTTAAAATATGACTTCGTCGATCTTGTTTTCAGGTTGAAAGACGGATTATAGGGTAGCGCTATAAATAAGGCATTGCTAACGGCCATTAGCGCTCAAACCAGGAGTTTTCATCCGTGCCATCCTTGAAGTCTTTCCTGCCAGCTTTTGGCGCTGCCGCTGTTTTGGCGTTCCATATCAGCTCGGCAACCGCGTCCACGCAATATCCCCTGACGCTTGAAAATTGCGGCGCGCAAATTACAATCAAGAAGGCGCCGGAAAAGGCAGTTGGTCTTGGGCAAAACAGCGCCGAAATCATGCTGCTTCTCGGTTTGGAAGATAAAATGGCTGGAACGGCCTTCTGGCCTAGTAAAGTTCTTCCACAGCTCGAAGAGGCCAACGGCAAGGTTAAGCTTCTCACTGTGGAGTTTCCGACTTTTGAATCCATTCTTGCCGAAAATCCAGATTTTGTAGCCGCTGCATTGCCTAGTCTCATTGGCCCGAGCAGCAAGGTCGCCAAGCGCGAAGATTTCGACAAGCTGGAAATTCCAACCTATCTATCTCCAAGCACCTGCCTCAGTACCGAGCAGGTAAAGGACGAATATGGCAGCCGCGATAAGCTTTGGAATATGGATCTTCTTTACAAGGAAATAGATGAGCTTTCGCAGATTTTCGATGTTGCAGATCGCGGTCAGGCATTGATTGCAGATTTCAAGGCGCGTGAAGCGGCGTTGCGTGCAAGCGTTACTGCTGACAACAAAAAGCTTTCTTATGTTTTTTGGTTCTCCAGCCAGTCACCATCGGCAGATGCGTATTTGGGTGGAGGCAATGGTGCTTCAACATTCATCGCGGACGTTCTTGGCGGCGAAAATGCCATTAAAGCAGAAGCCGAATGGCCAACGCTCGGCTGGGAAAGCATTATTGCTGCCAACCCCGATGTCATTGTCGTGGCCAACCTGGACCGCAACCGCTGGGAACTCGATAAGCCGGAAGCCAAAATTGCGTTTTTGAATAGCGATCCGGCAGTCAGCCAGATGCCTGCAGTTAAAAACAAGGCTATTGTTGTAATGGATGGTCAGGCGATGAACCCGACAATTCGTACCATCTATGGTGCGGAGCAGGTGGCCGCACAATTGAAAGAGCTTGGTATTCTCAAGTGAATGTCGCAAGTCATTCTTTGAGGCATTGGGCAGCCTTCAGTCTTTTGCTGTTGGCTTCACTCACAGCAATTGGAATAGTCGTTGGTATAAGCGTCGGGATTGGTGACTTGCCAATCCCGCTTTCGACGACTTTGGCCGCTATTACCAATCGTCTTGGATGGACAAGTGTTGAGCTCAATCGCATTCATGAGACGGTAATTTGGGATTATCGTCTCAGTCGTGCACTTGTGGCGGCTTTTTGCGGTGCGGGACTGGCCCTTTCCGGGGCAATCATGCAATCACTGTTGCGCAATCCGTTGGCAGAGCCCTATGTGCTTGGCATTTCTGCGGGTGCTTCCACAGGTGCTGTGTTCGTAGTAATCTTGGGAATTGGAGCCGGAGCAGTCTCGCTCTCAGCCGGTGCTTTTGTCGGAGCATTTGGAGCATTTTTCTTCGTGGCTCTGTTGTCAAACGGTACCCGTGGGGGCGCGGACAGAACAATTCTCGCTGGTGTTGCAGCATCTCAGCTTTTTAACGCCGCGACCTCATATATTGTCACTACATCGGGCAATGCGCAGCAGGCGCGCGATGTTATGTTCTGGTTGCTCGGCAGTTTTGGCGGGGTTCGCTGGCCGGAGTTTTTGCTGGTTTCGATAATTATATCGTTCGGCCTTCTCGCGTGTCTTCTCTACGCACATGTCTTAGACGCATTTGCTTTTGGCGATGAAGCCGCTTCTTCACTCGGGGTTAATGTGGGTCGAGCACGAATTGTTCTTTTTGCGCTGACCGCAATGATGACAGCCACAATCGTCAGCATGGTTGGTTCCATTGGCTTTGTTGGATTGGTGGTGCCTCATGCGGCACGCTTCATCGTCGGGCCATTGCATATAAGGTTGCTGCCAGCGTGTGCTATAATAGGTGCAATTTTCATGGTTTTGGCTGACATAGCTTCACGGGCACTCATACCGCAGCAGGTTTTGCCAATTGGTGTGGTAACTGCCCTTGTTGGTGTGCCAGTTTTTTCCATTATTCTTTATCGGTTTCAGCGCGCGTCATGACGATCAAGGTAGATAGCTTAACCTGGAAAATTGGTAAGAAAACCATTCTGGATGATGTTTCTTTTGAAGCCCCCACTGGAAAAATGCTGGGCCTGCTGGGACCAAATGGTTCCGGAAAAACGTCGCTTCTTCGGCTGATTGCTGGACTCAAGAAACCAGACTCCGGGTATGTATTGCTTGATAATATCGATATAAGAACAATTGCACGCCGATCTGTCGCTCAACGTGTTGCTTTTGTAGAGCAACACGCGACAACAAATGCCAATCTGAAGGTTTTGGACGTAATCAAGCTGGGTCGTTTTCCACATAGATCGATGTTCTCCGGTTGGACAAGTGCGGATGATGATGCCGTAGAGAATGCTGTCGAGCGTACAGGCATGAAAAACAAACGTCATGATAGCTGGCAAAGCCTGTCTGGCGGTGAAAAGCAGCGTGCACACATCGCCAGAGCACTCGCACAAACGCCAAAAGAGCTGATTCTTGATGAGCCAACTAATCATTTGGATATTCAACATCAGATGAGCTTGCTGCGGCTTGTCTCAGGCTTGTCGATTACGAGCATCATCGCACTGCATGATCTCAATCATGCGGCTATGTTCTGCGACGAGCTGATTGTGATGCAGGCAGGAAAAATCGTTGTTTCAGGCACTCCGCAAGACGTCATCAAGCCGGATACTTTGAGAGACGTTTTCTGTGTTGATGCTGAAGTTGAGTTATCACCTCATACTGGACGGCCGCACATTCACTACCTCAAGTGAATGATTATGGGTGCCAGCATCTTCATCCTTAAGATAAATAACTGAGCGCCACATTATCGAGAGGTGTTCAATCCGTATATTAGTAAATTAAGAGCATCGATCGAATTCAAACCGACCGATGCTTCTAATGTGTTGAAATGAATATTAATTCTATTCACCCGAGAATTTTATTCTGACACCATGCTGGCGAAAGTAAGCTTGCATCAACTTTCTGCCTGATCTGTTATTTTGAACAAGTTTCGCCGGATCAAATATAGCTTCCTTATCACCAACTCGTGCTAATGCAGATTTGAGAGTGGCTATATGCAGGTCGATTTCGGCATTATCTGCCTTAAGCGATTCATAAATAAGGTTCGTCGCATCTTCTACTGACGGTTCGGTCATTCTGGCACTCCTGATGTTTTCGTCGTGCGCCTAACACATTTTTCGCCTAACGCCTATCGCGTTGAAAAATGCGCGTCATATTTCCAGGAGCAGCGACAATCAGACCTGCTTTCAACAGTTTGATACAAAAGCGTTTTGAACAATTATCTCCCGCAGCCAACTATGCGCCGGTTGGGAGTCCAGACGTTTATGCCAGCGCATACATATTGAAATGCGCGGCGATTTAAACGGCAGTTCACTGATTGCCAGATTGGATCGCTCACAAATGACTTTTGCGATTGGCCGACGCATCACAGCCAATACGTCCTGTTTTTCCATAACTGCGTTACAGCCCAACAATGGGACTGAGTGCTTCACCTCACGCGAGAGCTTTTGCTGTGCGAGCCACAGGTCGAGGAACCCAACATCATCCCCGGTGGATGACAAGTTGAGATGTGGCTTGTCAATAAGCTCAGTCGGGGAAATTTTTGTACCCGCCTCGCGCAGATATTTACGGTGAACAACCACAAAATCATCATTGCTTAATTCGACCGACGCGAAACGCTCACGCTCAACACCAGGCTTTCCAATAAACAGGTCAAGCTCGGAATCGTCGATCAGGCGATCAACATCAATTGTCCCGCTGGGTCGCAAAATCAGTGAAACGCCAGGCGCATGAGCTTCGATAGCTTCAACGAGTTTTGCAGTCAGCGCAACGGCGCTGCAATTATCGAGCGCTATCCGAAACTTGTTGGTCGCTTTTGCGGGATTAAATTCCTGTGCCTGAAGGCCCAGTTCAAGATAATTCAGCGCCTGACGGATCGGGCCTGAAAGTTGTTCTGCCCGCGCTGTCGGCAGCATGCCGCGCGCCGAGCGCACAAAAAGATCATCCTGAAGTGTATGACGGAGGCGGGCGAGTGCATGACTGGCTGCTGGCTGGCTCACGCCGAGATGCTGCGCTGCACGCATAATATTGCGTTCACGAAATATCGCGTCAAAAACGCGTAGCAGATTGAGATCAATCTGATTGATGTTGGGAAGCTTGATCACGTTCTTTTATTCTGGTTCGTCGGTTGCGTATGAAATGCATCATACGCAATTTGCGATCAAAGAAATATGCACATTATGCATAGCGACATGCAAAAGTTTCAGTTCCGCTTGGCAGTCGTTTCGTCCAAGACGGAGATATATGACATATATTGTCATGTTTGATGCGCGGGTTTTATAGCCCTTCATAATTTGTGAAGACCTGATCTAATTGACTGGAGTATCTATATGTCGTTTGTAAATGCAGCCCGGTCTTTGGCTGTTGCAGGATTCTGCATCCTTTCGCCGCTTGTATCGCATGCAGCCGAAATTACAGATGTTATGGGACGGAAAGTTCAGGTTCCCGATCACGTTGAACGCATCGTGTTGGGCGAAGGGCGTTTGAGCTACGCTTTAGCGCTGCTTGATCGTGAAAATCCTTTCAAGCGCGTTGTCGGCTGGCAGAATGATCTGCGTAAACTCGATCCACATACGTTTGATGCCTATAAAAACGCATTTCCAGCGGTGGCTGACATAGCCCTTATTGGTCAGGCATCGGAAGTTAGCGTAAACGTCGAAACAATCCTTGCGCTTAAGCCTGATCTGGTTGTTTTCAGTGTGGCGGGGGAAGGCCCCAAGGCACACAGCCCGATTGCCGATACGCTTGCAAAGGCTGGCATCGCCGTGATTTACGTCGATTTTCGCGTTAATCCGATCGAAAATACACCTAAAAGCATTGAGTTGCTGGGTGAAGCAATTGATCGGAAAGACGAAGCGAAAGCCTTTGCAGATTTCTATAGCGAGCATCTTCAACGCGTGATGGATCGCGTTCGTGATCTTGATGAAACGAAGAAGCCGACGGTATTTGCAGAGCTGCTTCCGGGTGTCTGGCAGGCTCCCGGCCATACAACAGGCAAGGGTGGTTTAGGCCAGTTCATTAACACGGTTGGCGGACGCAATATTGCGGCAAGCGTTGTTCCGGGTGCAATCGGTGATGTTTCGGTCGAATATGTGCTGCAAGCCGACCCTGACATCTATGTTGCGACGGGAAACCGTGCGCCGGGCGTTTTGCTCGGAGCAGCAGTTGATGAGGCAACTGCGCGCCAAAGCCTTGATGGCGTTCTGGCACGCCCGGAATTCAAGGAGTTGAGAGCTATCCGCGAGCATAACTCTCATGGATTGTGGCATGACTATTATAACTCGCCTTATAATATTGTTGCCATTGAACTGCTGGCCAAGTGGCTTCACCCTGAACTGTTCAAAGACGTTGATCCCGCCAAAACGCAGGAAGAGTTGAATCAGTTCCTGAAGATCAAAAATGCTGGAACTTATTGGGTTAACCCATCGCAAGGAGAGTAAGACAGCGGAATTATGGATGTGCCTTCGCCTATGAACAAAACTCAAGAAGCTGGCAATGATGCCAGCTTCGATGTGTTGAACACCCGTTATCGCAGCCTTCGGCTGCGGCGTGTTGCCATTATTGTCGTGCTGTGCGCATTGCTGCTGGCTTCGTTCTGCTATGACATTGTAACAGGTTCGTCCGGTATGACGGTGCCTGATTTTCTGCGTGGATTGCTCAATCCATCTGAGATGTCGCCAACGGATCGCGTTATCATATGGAATGTGCGTTTACCGTTTTCATTGATGGCACTGCTGGTCGGGGCGGCACTTTCGCTGGCCGGAGCGGAAATGCAGGTTGTTCTCAACAATCCACTGGCAAGTCCTTTTACATTGGGCGTTGCCTCGGCGGCGGCTCTTGGAGCGTCGACGGTTATTGTGTTTGGGCTATCAGTTGCCTGGTTACCCTATAATTGGCTGGTATCGGCGGCGGCGTTTATCTTTGCATTTGGTTCTGTACTGATCATCGATGCCTTGGCGCGATTGCGCGGAACAAGCATGGAAACCACCGTTTTGCTCGGCATTGCTTTGGTGTTCAGTTGTAATGCCGTGGTGCTGTTGTTTCAGTTGATAGCGACTGAAGATGTGCTTCAGCAACTTGTCTTCTGGTCCGTGGGCAGCCTTGCGCGTGCGGACTGGGAGAAAGTCCTCGTTCTGGCAATTGCTTTAGTCGTCGTCATGCCTTTGTCTTTTGCTTCATCAGGCAAAATGACGGCGTTGCGTATGGGCGAGGAGCGAGCGATCAGCTTTGGAATTGATGTCAAAAGACTGCGCTATTTTGCATTGCTGCGGATCAGTGTTTTATCCGCTATGGCAGTGGCATTTGTTGGGACAATTGGTTTCATAGGGCTGGTTGGACCCCACATTGCGCGTCTTCTGGTCGGAGAAGATCAGCGTTATGCATTGCCTGCAAGCTGTCTTGTGGGTGCCTTGCTGCTATCTTTGTCATCTATAGCAAGTAAAACAGTGTTGCCGGGGCTGATTGTGCCGGTAGGCATTGTGACTGCGCTTGTTGGAGTGCCGGTCTTTGTTACGCTGATTTTCAAGGGCAGGCCGGGCAGATGACAAAAGATGTAAAAGGCTTGGATATTTCAAACCTCTCGGTTCGTTATGGCCGCAAGGAGATTATAAAATCATTCTCGTTGGGACCAGTCGAATGCGGCCAGTTTGTTGCGCTGCTTGGCCCTAATGCGGCTGGTAAATCCACATTGTTAAAGGCCATAGCGGGTATTGGCTCTTTCAGTGGAAAGATCATCCTTGATAACGTTGATATGGGTTCAATTCCGGTTGCGAACCGCGCCCGGCTGATTGCCTATATGCCGCAATCGCAACCGCCGGCAATTGGTCTTCCTGCTCTGGAAGCTGTGATGAGCGCTTTCGGAGGCACGAAAGGACGGGAGGAGGCAATTAGTCTGGCCTACGAGGCGCTTGAGGATCTGGGTGCGGGCGATCTTGCTTTGCGCAACCTTTATGAGTTGTCTGGCGGCCAGCGACAGATCGTGGCGCTTGCTCAGGCAATCGTGCGTAAGCCGGAAGTGCTGTTGCTGGACGAGCCGACCAGCGCGCTCGATCTTAAGCATCAGGTATTTGTGATGCAATCTGCGGCGCGATTGGCCCGAATGAAAGGCGCGATTGTGGTGGCTGTGCTGCACGATGTTTCACTCGCCTTACGCTATGCGGATCGTATTGCTGTTCTGAAGGATGGTGAACTTCATGCCTATGGAACACCGAAAGTCGTTGTAACTCCGAAGATGCTTGCAGATGTTTACGGTATAGAAGCACGCATTGAGTCTTGTAGTCAGGGAAAGATGCAGATTATCGTCGATAATGTTTTACAGAGTAATTGTATATTATGATGATGTGTTTGCCCCAATGATCTCAGGGAAGATTAACCGCGCTGTCGATCACTTGTTTAATAGTGGAAATATTACCAGAAGCGCGTCTAATTTTTTCTGGATATGTTCGCGTTTTTTAAGTCATGATTTGTCGAAAATTGGGGGTCAAATAAGTTTGGATACGGTTCTGGAGGAACTCTCATAAGGAAATAATGGCGAGTTGAGACCCCGCCATTTGAGAATTTATTCTATTTCGTCTGAGGGAGAGCTTCCCGATCAATGATTTGCTTTCGCATGCAGTTTTGTCTGTGAGGAAGTTTTAATTTTTTGGTTGTGCAAATAATTGCAGATATCAACAGCAATTTGATTGATGGATCATACTTAAAATTTTAAAAATTTGGAATAGTTGAATATCCAAGTAAAAATATTGCGAAGCACCATCGAATAGCAGATTACTCAATATATAAGCGATTTTAAAATATATCAATAGGCTGCATTCGAATAAAAATATTATTAATACTTGATGCATTGCTCCGATCCGTATTTACTCATGATTTGTAACGGGT
>NZ_JAMJWE010000119.1 GCF_023554105.1 Brucella sp. 21LCYQ03 | reverse complement strand
CTTCCCTTCATTCTCTGGAGCATGGAACATTAAGAATGAACGCTTTATGCAGGATGCGGACTGGCTTACGGAACTACGGTTGCGCGTAGGCTGGGGACGTACCGGTAATCAGGAATTTCCTTCTGGAGCCTCGATCAATCGATACGGTTTTGAAAATGACAACGTCATTGTCCCAGTTAACAATGGAAATCCAAACCTACGTTGGCAAAGCGATGAACAATGGAATATTGGTATGGATTTTGGCTTATTCGGATCTAAGCTGAGCGGTTCGATTGATGTGTTTGATAAGGTAACCACAGATTTGATCTTCCCTACTATTCCATTTTACCCTAATGCGCCTAACGCACCTATTGTGTGGACCAACCTTGATGGGCGAGTCCGCAATCAAGGTATAGAGCTAGCTCTAAATTCCGTGCTTATCCAAAATGAAAACCTCACCTGGAACGTGCAAGGCAACGTGACTTTTCTCAGAAACCAAGTAAGTAACACGACCGACATCATCCAGACCGGCATGCTTAGTGGGCAAGGCGTATCCGATGCTACCGTACAGGTTATCCAAGCCGGCCTACCGATGTTTGCAATTGTAACCAGAGAGTATTTGGGTATAGATCCCGAAGGTATCTCGATGTACACGGATGACGGGTTTAATTTTCTATATCTAGGCAATCCCAATCCTAATGCGTTAATCGGATTTAGCACCGAGCTGAGCTACAAGAGATTAACTTTCTCCGCTAATTTCAATGGTCTTTTGGGGGGAGATATCTACAACAACACCGTAAACTCCGTACTGCCGATCACGAACCTAGGCGCA
>NZ_JAMJWE010000118.1 GCF_023554105.1 Brucella sp. 21LCYQ03 | reverse complement strand
ACTACCGATACGCTTTAGGTTTAGCAGGTCATACTTCACACGTTTACGCCATTGGTCTTTCAGCTCATCCTGGGTTTTGAACCAACCCAGCTTCTCCCTATTGTTGATATATTCTTCTTCTATGGTAAAATCATGCTCCACATCTACTTGAGATAGCGCATATTCCATACTCTCAATATAGCGCTTTGCATATTGATTAAACATATAGAAGGGGGCGGATAAATCGCCGTCTTTGAAATCCTGACTGATAGAATTCCGAAACTGTTCAAAATCATCGATATCGGATTGTAGCAAGTACACCTTGCCCATATCTACGCTATTCAATAAGTTGGTATAAACGATATTCGAAAGAGAATCGCCCATAGCTACTTTCTTGTAACTGATATTCTCCAAAATATTGGCAACCTCTTTGGCAATAACCTCGTGCTGCGCTGAAGGTTTTAAGGCCTCCCCCTCATTCAGACTTACTCTAGGTTTCGATCCACAGGCCAATACCGACACTAACACCAACGAAACTAATAACTGTTTAAACATATATACTGTCTGATTTAAATGTATCATTCTAAGAATTAAAATCCGAACCTTTTGCACGCACTATCTTTCACCAAGATAGGAAACATTTTGCGATGTGCCGGGGGATTACTTGTGTAAATTTAATGAATTATCTACCAAGTAAGCTTCCATTTAAGATTTATTAACTAATTCCCAAATCTTACCCCGGGTGCATTTTCGAGCTGATGCCATAATTCATTTACTCGAAAAGGCTGCACAGTATCCTGAACAGCCTCCTGGGCAAAATGTTTGCGTATCAG
>NZ_JAMJWE010000117.1 GCF_023554105.1 Brucella sp. 21LCYQ03 | reverse complement strand
GACAGAGGAGGAGAAAGACCTTAATAAACCAGAGGAGCCGGGATCCAATCGCGAGCTTCCTGAATAATAATTTTTCATGATGGTATTAAGCGCGCAGACAATGCGTTTGTGGATGCCTAGAAAACGGAGCCGATCCGCGCTTTATGCCATGGCCCAACATTCTTCTATAACATGTCCTAAGTTCGTGTAGAAGGTAAATTAATCTGTGGAAATGCCAAATTGCTCGTAATCTCGCGGCAACTCTATTTTTAATATTTATTCCTATTTATCGGAATAATAATGGATGTAATGAGGATTGGATTTAGCGTTAGATAAGGAGCTGAGAATCCCTTATTGATATTCGGAATTTAAGCACGGACTACTATAAGCAGCACTTGATAGGATCTTGCAGCACCATAAATTGCATGGGTAAAGACCTATTGATAAGCCGTGTGTGCTTGACTTTCAACATGGACCTTTTCGGTCGTACTTCTGGTGTGTATAGCATTGCTTCAATTGAATATCCTATCGGAAGTTAGGACCTGCGGCAAGCATCGGTATCGTTGCCCACGATGAATGGCTGCTATACGCATCATGATAGGATTTTTTTCATGTTGCTGAGAATTGTTATATTAGCACTCTAACTATCCAATAATGAGGACTATGAAAAAAATATTAATTCCAATAATAGCTTTTCTAACGCTTGCTTCCTGTGCCAAAGAAGCATTAAACGATGGTCATCCACTGATCGGACGTTGGCAACACCGTAAGCAAGAGGTAACGGTATATAATACGGAGACAAAGGAAATTATCGTAGAAACAGGTACCGCTACAGAT
>NZ_JAMJWE010000116.1 GCF_023554105.1 Brucella sp. 21LCYQ03 | reverse complement strand
TTAGCATAGTTTGGTGAAATTACGAGTTTCCGTTCAATAAATGGTATCGGTAGAGCTTCCTATTTATCTTTTGCCAATTCCCAATTAACTCTCTATTTTTACGACTGCATGCAAATAAAAACTTTTTGGATTTCCTTCTTCGTGACATTGCTCCTGATTTTGTCTACTGCTTCGAGTAAAGCACAGAGCCAAGATGTAGCTACTGATTCTGTCATGCGATTGCAAGATAGCTTGAATCGGGCATACTTGCAGGATTCCATTCGGCAGGTTTTTGCGACGAAATACACCGCGCTTATTTATGATAATCCTTATCGAGAAGGTTTTCTAGACCATCGTCTGCGCGCTATTTTAGATACAGCGCCTGGCAAACTATTGGTTTGGGATGAATACCTGTCCAAATCGTCTAACGATTCGATAGCAGTGGGTATCGATAGGGCTCAAAGGCCTTTGTGGGTATTCGGAACCGCCATGCTGCTCTTTTTGTGTGTAGGCATGATACGGTTTATATTTCCAGCGGAGTTTCATATTATAATTGATGCCTATTATCGAGAACGTTTGCTACAGCAGATCAGCAAAGAGGATAGTATGGCTACATCCTGGCCTTATGTTTTCCTATACACCATCTTTAGTCTTGCATTAGGTTTATTTATTGTGGTGTATATGTCTAGTTTTCGAGACGCCCATTTCTTAACTTTTGGGAATTATATGAGAGCATCTGGATTGATTGCGGTTCTCTTTATTCTGAAAATATTATTGGTGCGCTTTATTTCCTTTGTTTTTGGCTTGCAACGGCTCATCCGAGAGTATATCACCGTT
>NZ_JAMJWE010000115.1 GCF_023554105.1 Brucella sp. 21LCYQ03 | reverse complement strand
AGTCCATTTCCATCGCTATCAAAACGATACAAACGGTGTCTGTCGGTTACCAGTACGATGGAGCGATCAGATAGCTGTATCATATCGCCGATCACTCGACCAGAAAATACGGTTGACCACATTTTTTTACCTGTCGGATGAATCGCGTGAATAGTATGATCCTGTTCCTGTGCCAAAATAAATTGGCTGGTATCCGAGTGCTCGAATACATACGGGCGCGTAATTAATCGGTTGTTGAAAGCGTATGTCCATTCAGGAGATGATCCCAACGCGGTCGAACTTTTGTAAATCCCGTAGATGCTACTGATGAAGTTTCCGCCGTTGCCCATGAGTTGCACAGACCAGGAATAAAAATCCTGATAGCCATAGTCCTTTGTATTGCGAAAGTTCCGGGCAAAAGGAGTAATGAGGTTGTTAGCTAGCATACGGCTAGCATTCTTCGTGTGAAGAAAAAACGTCACATTGGCTTCATCGCCCTGCATACGCTCATAATTCTTGAAGCCCAGTGTGCCTACCAATAGATCACTATTTTGCCACTGTTTGATGTAATTGCTCAACGTTGCTGATTGGTTAGCAAATACCAGTACATTGTTCACAACCGTGAAATAGGGACGTTGAAATGTTTGGAAGGCATCTCCGTAATAGGCGTAAAGCAAATGCTCATATTTGAAACGGTACACACCATCTCCTACAGACTCCGATAGCTCTGGCAACAAAATATCCCATGCAGTCGAATCGCGAAGTGATAAAAATCCCAGGTAATTGCCGTTATTTAGTTCAACGACTGCAAATTCACTACCGACAGCATCTTCCAGCCCG
>NZ_JAMJWE010000114.1 GCF_023554105.1 Brucella sp. 21LCYQ03 | reverse complement strand
GATGCCGCTACTACAGGGAGTGTTTGAGATAACAGATGTACAAAACTGTGCGGACTTCCAGCAATTTTGCAAAGTAGAAAGTAAATGGCTAAATGATTATGCACTTTATGTAGTACTGCGGGAAAAACAAGGTGATGTAGCTTGGTACTCCTGGGATGCGGCTTATCGCTTGCGAGATCCAGAAGCCATTAAAAGTTTCTCCGACCAGCACCAATCGGCTATTCTATTTCAGAAATGGTTGCAATATACCTTTGATAGGCAGTGGTCGACATTGCGAAGCTATTGTCATGCGAGAAATATATCCATATTAGGAGATATTCCCATTTATGTTAGCCACGACTCGGCAGATGTGTGGGCCAACCCGTCTTTGTTTGCTTTGAATGGAGATGGAAGCTTGGAAGCTGTGGCTGGCGTGCCGCCAGATTATTTCAACGAGGAAGGACAGCTTTGGGGCATGCCGGTATTCAACTGGGAAACACACCAAAAATCAGGATACAAATGGTGGCTTGCTCGTATCGCCCGTAATGTGGAATTGTATGACACAATTCGGCTGGATCACTTCAGAGCATTTTCTGCCTATTGGGAAGTGCCCGCAACGGCGGATTCAGCTAAGTTAGGCACTTGGAAGAAGGCGCCTGGTAAGGGACTATTTGCCAAGATCCGCCAAACCTTTGGCAATCTTCCTTTTATTGCGGAAGACTTGGGCGATATAGATAACGAGGTATATGAGCTACGTGATAGCCAGAAAATGCCTGGCATGAAAGTGCTACAGTTTGCTTTTGGCGAAGACATTGTTACCTCTCCACATATACCACATCA
>NZ_JAMJWE010000113.1 GCF_023554105.1 Brucella sp. 21LCYQ03 | reverse complement strand
CATTAGCGATCATAACCCTTTCAGAGTAGATATTGTCCCTGAATTTTGCCATGTTCAAATTTATAATGTTCCGGTGATAATAAAAATAGAAGTCAAATGATCCTCCTACAATACCTTTTCCTGGAATATAGACAAACCTATCAATACCTCTGTCAACCTCATAAGCATGAGATGGCATATGCCAATCTGTTAAAGACCAGAACTGATACGCATTTAACTTCCCAATTTTAAATTTTTTGGAAAGAAACTCTTTTCGATCTCTCAACCGATCAAAAGCAGAATAGCCGTCGGAATAACTTACTAAAGGAAAATCGCTCTTAATACTTTTATAATATCCTGCAACCGACTTCAATGTAACTGGAGTTTGATCCTTATTTATTGTACCCCAAACTGCATTGAACATATCAGGCTTATCCCGTAATGCGAAAAACTGAAGCAATGTATTGCAAGCCATATAATATTCTCCATTTCGTTTTACAACAACTTTGTATTTGTTGAAGAATTTGTTGTGCTCATTGTATGTTCCAGAATATAACTCATACAATGATAATTGTTTTAGTGCCAATAAGTCTTTAAAACTAATTGTATCGACAACTATTTCAGATAAGTCAACTTTATTCCACAATTTTAATGATGTGACGTCTGGCAATACACTAAACAATATTATCTCTCTGTCATCCCTTGTATTAGTTTTATATTTTGGAAATATATTAAATATTTCGACTTGCGAATTGAATGCATAAAGATCTTCAGTGTCAAGCGTATAACTCTTAATATTATACGATGAATGCTCTTCGTCCAGTACAAAATACTTAAGTCG
>NZ_JAMJWE010000112.1 GCF_023554105.1 Brucella sp. 21LCYQ03 | reverse complement strand
TTCAAACCCGGGAATCACCAAGCGCATCGGATATCCTTGCTGCGGGCGTATGGCTTCGCCATTTTGACCATACGCAATGATGGCTTCGGTCAATGCTTCTTCCAGCGGCACACTCCTCGCCATCAGTGCCCCATCTGCTCCTTCCGCCAAAAGCCATTTCGCTGCGGGTTTTACGCCCAAATCGCGTAGTACAGTCGATAGCAGTACGCCCGTCCACTCGCTCTGGCTCGTTAATCCACACACTTCCTGTGGCGTCATTTCCCGCTTTCCATAGCGGAAATTCCCGGAACATTCGATAAAGCAAATCCGGGAAACCGACGGATATTTCTTTAAGTCAGCTAGCGTTAAGCGTATAGGCTTCTCCAGCAAACCATGAATCAATAACTCATGTTGCTCCGGATCGATTTCCGGCACACCGGCGTGGTGCCGTTCAAAGTGAAGGTCTGAGGGTGTAATCGTTCCCTGCAAATCCTGCAAAGGTGTCCGTGAAGCAGAGGCGTACGACGCAGACTTCGTAGGGCGCTCGAAAGGAGATCGCCAACCATTTTCGGAGGACGGGGCACCCTGCGACTTACTCGGGTCGACCACAATTTTGGAGTCAAAATCCGGTTCAACGATTCTATTACCAAAACTTTGTTGATAAATCAACCCGATCCCCACCGCGATAAGCAATACCATCGCGCCTACCAATAGCAGGACTGATCTATACATGCTGCGCATCTCGTGCTTCTCCATACTTATGTTTTCTTAAACTGACTTCACTATGATTATTTGATTTCTTTGCCCCCGCGCCGATCATCCAACACATACTTTTTCCTGG
>NZ_JAMJWE010000111.1 GCF_023554105.1 Brucella sp. 21LCYQ03 | reverse complement strand
CAAGAGTGAGTATGCAACTTACTCTGCCAATATTGACGGCTGACCTCCCTACACAACATCACAGTACCATCTGGAATGGCTTCGCGAATATCTCCATTGTCCATGCTATCTCCTGATGCTTCAATAAACTTGTATGTTCCGGTTACATATTTATTCACAGTAGTAGTATATAGAGGTAGAGTGTCGATGTATTCTTGATCTTGATATCCCAATAGATAGCCCGCTTGTGCATGAATTGGTATCAATTCCGCGGTTAATAGGTAATAACCAGGACTGATCTCTTTGAGACCCTGATCAGTTGGAGCTTGCTTGATCTCTCCGATTGCTTTGGCGTTGCTGGCTGAGACCTTTGGCAATACAATTTCCTCTTCCTCAGATGTAAGAGGTATTGCGTTAACCACAGCTCTAACTTTAGCAATGTCATCATCTTTCTGAAAATCACCGTTTTTCAATAGATTAATAAGAACACCTCTACTAAAACCTATGTAGCCCTCACGATCTCTATCGGTCAGATCTTCTTGTCTAACGCGATATTTTTTCAAGAGGGATTTCAAAAATTGCCCTTTATGTAACATGTGTGTGTATATGTGCTAAAATTATTCGGTTGACTGCCAAAGAATTAGCTGTTTATTCAAAACATTTAAAACAATAAATATCTTAAATGTTTTGAATGTTCATAATGTTATCTATCTTTGTATTGTCAAGTCAAACAAATATAACATTTTAAACTGCCTTTGTGCAATGTGTGTACCAAGAACTTAATTAGAAACAAAAATGAACAAAAAAGATGATTGAGATAACTGATAAGGTGCCATCGCCAG
>NZ_JAMJWE010000110.1 GCF_023554105.1 Brucella sp. 21LCYQ03 | reverse complement strand
GATATACGATCAGCTGCAGAGCGCAAATTAGCAATGACCAAACAAGAAGCAGCATCCGTACTAGAACTACTCCACGGTGTGGGCATGTCCCACTATGAGGTAGCAAGCTTGTGCGGATGCACAGTAAGGGAGCTGGAGCAACTGTCTGTAAAAGTGATGTCGTTCAAATGGGACAACTGGCAGAATAACAACATAACATTGACGCGGCAAAGCAAAATGAACTGGCCAGAGGAATTGGCTAGAATTAGTAATTAAAGTAGATAACACGTAATATCAGTAGATACGATGATAACAGTAAATAGCCTTTCCGGTGGACAAACATCTTCATTCATGGGCATCCATTTTTTTGCTGATCATAACATCTTTGCATGCGTAGAACAGGAGGCATACAAATACACAGCAGAATCGAATCGGGCACGTGGCGAAGTGCATGGTCTTCTGGCAGCACAATCATGGCTACGTATGTTTCATCCCGGCTTCTGGATGAGTGCAGAGGTTGATAGGACATTAGTTGTAATGCACAAGCTTTCTCAGGAATTGCAACAGCCTTGGCAACTTAAGTCAATGGGTGGTATTGAAGTTGTGTTTGCTCATAATTGGGGAAGAACTAAATACAAAACCTATGATGATATCGCCAAGGATTTTTTACCAAACAGTGGTAAGCGGTTATGTACGGAAGTACTAAAAGTAGAACCAATGTACAATTACATTCGGCACAGGATATCAAAACTTGATCCAGTAGAATGTCGCATCGGTTTCCGGTTGGACGAACTAGACAGAACAGTAAATATGTTCTTTCGTCTAGTTGAAATAAAAGATCGC
>NZ_JAMJWE010000011.1 GCF_023554105.1 Brucella sp. 21LCYQ03 | reverse complement strand
GAATGGCGGGATTATCCCGACGACCTCCATCGGCAATTCTGCAAGTTTCGCAATTCTTGCTGAGAAAGTTATTGTTGAGGTCAACCTCAATCAGCCACTCGCGCTTGAGGGCTGCGCAACCGGAACGGCTCCGCACCGCAACCCGCCGCTACCGCCCAGAATACAGTAACCAAAAACCGCTGGAGCGAACTCCAAACTGGATAAAACTTGGGAGCAAGGTCAAGCCGCTTCACGGTTTTGTTGCGCAATAATGATCGTCAATCAAAGCCGTTGATGGAAGGTGTGATTAGAGCACTCCAGCCCCTGCCCCAAATGGCCCGCCGATCGATTACGTTTGATCGTGGTACTGAGTTCACAGAATGGGCTTATCTGCAGAATGGGATAGGGTCGCAAATCTGGTTCTGTGATCCGCAATCACCATAGCAGAAAGACACTGTTGAGAACACCAACAGACGCACAATACGTTGGCTTCCCCAAGACCTTGACCCGCTTACGCTTAGTGATCGAGACCTCGCATTCATCTGTCATCGCCTCAACAATACACCGCGCAAATGTCTGGGGTAGAAAACACCAGCAGAAGTCTTTCGGCAGAAACTCTTCGCAAACAGACATCGTTTTGCGTAAACTCAAACCGAAAAGTCGCGCTTAAGCCTGACCTCACACAACCGCATCGAACTTATGTTCGATAGGCTAAAGGAATTCCGCCGCATTGCCACTCGATACGACAAAACCAGAAAATCCTTCGAGGCATTCTTAGCTATCGCAGCCGTCAAAATATGGCTACCTCACTTTGTCAACATGACCCAGTCGGGCTACAACATCTCGTAGCGATGTTTGCCAATGCGGTGCAGACCAGTTGAACACTCCCTGAAATTTGGTAGTCGATAACCGTGAGTTGGCTGGACGCGCAGCTTTGGTTGGATAGTCAGCTGTCGCAATATCAATAACAGTCGCAGTTGGCCCGCCACGCTCCGCACTCTCAGTGAATATTCTTCTTGCAAAACCACTCCAGTTCGCATCGCCTGTACCAGCTAGGTGATAAACACCAAAGTCGGAGAAATCTGGTGTTGACGCCAAATGATCAGCCACCTGGATAAGAGCGTCAGCAATATTGAGTGCACTTGTTGGATTGCCCCATTGGTCGCAAACCACGGATAGAGCGTCGCGCGTTTCAGCAAGCTTCAGCATCGTCTTGACGAAATTCTTGCCAAACGGGCTATAGACCCAAGCCGTTCGTAAAATAATGTGCTTGGGATTGGCCACTGCTACCAGCCGCTCGCCTTCAAGCTTGGAGCTTCCATACACACCTTGGGGTCCGGTAATATCCGTTTCCACATAGGGATGGCTGGTATCTCCTGCAAAAACGTAATCCGTCGAGATGTGAATAACGGGCACACCGATAGCCTGCGCTGCTTCAGCAACGGCTTGCGCACCTGTTGCATTGACCGCAAAAGCTAATTCAGGCTCATCCTCAGCCAAATCGACCGCAGTATAGGCGGCAGCCGAAACGACTAAATCAGGCTTGATCGCTGTGATAGCGCGACGCACCGTCTCCGGCTGGGCCAAATCCAGCTCTGGGCGCCCCAGTGAGATCACCTGCATATCAGGCCGGCGGGATGATTTCTCGAGAAGGCTCTGAACAACCTGTCCTTCACGCCCGGTTACAACGATCTTCATGCCTTTGTCTCTTTTGACGTCGTGCTACCCAGCCGTTCGCCAGCATAATTGCCGTTGCGGATTGGTTCCCACCACCAACCATTATCGAGATACCACTGGATGGTTTTCTCCAAGCCCGTCTCAAACGTCTCTTGAGGCTTCCAACCCAATTCACGTTCGATCTTTGAAGCGTCAATTGCATAGCGGCGATCATGGCCAGGACGATCCGTTACAAATGTGATCAGATCAGCATAGCTTTTGCCATTTGCGCGAGGTTGTTTCTTATCAAGAATGGCGCAAATCGTTTCCACGACATTCAAATTGGTGCGTTCAGCCCGGCCACCGATATTATAGCTTTCTCCAAGCTTGCCTGTCGTCGCAACCAATGCCAATGCACGTGCATGATCTTCGACATAGAGCCAATCCCGCACATTTGCACCCGCGCCATAAACTGGCAGAGGCTTCTCATCGAGTGCATTGAGTATAACCAGGGGGATCAGCTTCTCTGGGAAATGGAATGGGCCATAATTGTTTGAACAATTAGACAATACGACCGGCAGCCCGTAAGTCTCATGCCAGGCGCGCACCAGATGATCAGATGCAGCTTTCGAAGCGGAATAAGGCGACGATGGCTGATAAGGTGTTTCTTCAGTGAAAATGCCGCTATCGAACGGCAAATCACCGAACACTTCATCAGTTGAGATGTGATGAAAGCGGAACGATGATTTGCGAGGCTCTGGCAGTTCCCGCCAGTAGGCGAGTGCAGCATTCAATAGCCGAAATGTACCAACGATATTGGTTTCTACAAAGGCTGCTGGTCCATCAATGGAACGGTCAACATGGCTTTCGGCAGCCAGGTGCATAACAATATCTATTTCATTAGCACGCAATGCTTCCAGCACACCCGTGTCATCACAGATGTCAGCCTGAAGAAAGTTGTAATTGGTATGGTTTTCAATCTGTCGGAGAGATGCCAGATTACCCGCATAGGTCAGTTTGTCTAGATTGATGACATTGATCTTGGGATTGGCTGCGAGATGACGGCAAACTGCAGAACCAATAAAACCAGCACCACCAGTAACAAGAATATTCATATTATCCCTCAAGCAAAAACTTCCGCATGGGCGAGAAGTGGAGCTTTTTGATCTTTGTCTGACAGCTGCACGCCCGATGAAGGAATTGGCCATTCGATACCAATCGCAGGGTCATCAAAACGGATCGAACGATCATGCTCCGGAGCATAATAGTCGGTCACTTTATAAATGACTTCCGTATCTTCAGTTAGCGTAATGAAGCCATGCGCAAAGCCTTTTGGTACCAAAATTTGGTTCCATTTTTCAGCCGAGACCTCCAGTGAAACCCACTTACCGAATGTCGGCGATCTTTTACGAATATCAACGGCGACATCGAGAATTGCACCGCGAATAACACGCACCAGCTTATCCTGTGCAAAAGGTAGAAGCTGGTAATGCAGACCACGAACCACACCCTTTGCAGCGGAATAGGAATGATTGTCCTGAACAAAATTCAGGTCGATGCCAGCCTCTGCGAGCGCATCGACCTTATATGTTTCGGAAAAAAAACCACGATCATCACCAAACTTTCGTGGAATTATCTCAAAAACACCGTCTAAACCTAAAGAGCGGACTTCCATCAGTCTTTTCCCAATTCATCAACGCGTCGACGCAGATAAGCTGCATATTCAGTTTTGCCAAGTTTAGCTGCACGCTCCAAAACGACTTCGCTGGTCAGCCAACCCTTATCCAACCCAATCTCTTCGGGGCAAGCTATCTTGATGCCCTGTCGTTTTTCAATGGTTTGCACAAATGACGATGCTTCATGAAGGCTGTCGTGAGTACCCGTATCCAACCAGGCATATCCGCGTCCGAAACGCTGAACATTCAGTTCGCCTCGTTCTAGATACACATTATTCACAGCAGTGATCTCAAGCTCACCGCGCGTTGATGGTTTGATCGAACGTGCAATGTCGACGACCTGATTGTCGTAGAAATAAAGGCCCGTAACAGCCCAGTGTGACTTAGGTTTTTCCGGCTTTTCTTCAATCGATATTGCTTGACCGGTTTTATTATCAAATTCTACGACGCCATAGCGTTGCGGATCATCCACGCGATAAGCAAAAACTGTCCCCCCCTGCATGGGTTTGGAAGACAGCTGAGACAGCTTCGAAAGACCATCACCAAAATAGATGTTGTCGCCAAGTATCATCGCTACGCTGTCATCGCCGATAAACTCTCGACCAATGATGAATGCTTCAGCCAGACCGTTAGGATGTACCTGCTCGGAGTACGAGAAACTAACGCCAAATTCACTTCCATCACCGAGTAACTTTTGGAAAAGCGGTAGATCATGTGGAGTCGAGATGACAAGAATATCTCGTATCCCGGCTAGCATCAGAACGCTAAGCGGGTAATAGATCATTGGCTTGTCGTAGATCGGCAAAATTTGCTTGGAAACAGCGATTGTCAGAGGGTACAGCCTTGTACCACTGCCACCGGCGAGAATGATTCCCTTCATACGAATTGATTTCCTGACATCTTACTTCTCCCACATGATTATTGTAGACAGACATTACGCCTAAGATGATGGCTTCGTTTTGGCGATCACCAGACCATAACCCGTAAATAAACGAAACTAAACGGTGAACAGACACTTTCAGCTTATCGAATTAACTTCAAAGCCGACCCCTACCTTGTAAACTGAGAATTAGCAGAATGATTAATAGTGTTTCAGCGACATATCAACCAACCAATAAACAATCATTACTGACAATTTCAATTGTTACGTTTAATCCAATTTTTTCTGAACTCGAAAAAACGTTAAATAGCCTGAAAATGGCACTCAATGGTTTCGCAGAAGGCTCTTTCTCGATCACAGTTGTAGACAATTCCATAAGCAATGAGGTTGCCTCATTTTTACTGCGCAAATATGCAAAATTGCCCGTCAAATTAATCCATGGACAAGGCAATGTTGGTTTTGGCAGAGCCCACAATATCGCTATTCAACAGATGGGCGAATTTCATCTCATTCTCAATCCAGACATTCAACTTGCACCGGACGCACTGGTAAACGCTCTTGCTTTCATGCGCGAAAATGAAAACTGCGGCTTGTTAAGCCCCCACGCTTCTTGGCCAAATGGGCAAAGGCAATACCTTTGTAAGCGCTATCCGGCTGCCTTTGATTTGTTACTTAGAGGGTTTGCGCCGAAAAAAATATGTTCGTTTTTCGCCTCGCGTTTAGCCAATTATGAATTGAGGAGCGAAACCCAGGATGAAGTTTATTGGAATCCTCCTATAGTAAGCGGCTGCTTCATGCTGTTCAGGAGCAGTATTTTAAGATATATAGGTGGATTTGACGATAAATACTTTTTGTATTTTGAAGATTTTGACCTATCGCTAAGATCAGTCAAAGTTGCTGATACAGTTTATTTGCCTACTGTGAGAGTAGTACATGCGGGCGGGAATGCTTCGAAGAAAGGGCTTTGGCACATAAAGGTTTTTATCCAGTCTGCTATAAAATTTTATAGTATTCATGGACTGCACATATATTGACTTACGTAGTATCAATTTATGTGCAGTTTCAACGATTTTCAGCCCGCTCGATTTACCGCTATTTTCAAGATCTCCTTATGAGAACCATAATTTTTCTTTTAAAACCCTCTTTTTATGGGAGAGTTTACAAGGTATCAAATCAAGCGCTTTTCCTAAAGATAACCGTGAGACAATCACCTTTCTTCTCCCTATAGCTGTGTTCTGGCTTGTAATAAATACTGGCATTTCCGCTACCACGCGCAAAATCAAGCGGTACAAACGAATTGTTATCCAGCATGTAAAACCCGTGGTGATTAGCTCGACTACACCACCATTCTAATGGCTCCAATGTCTGATGAAGCGGAGTACCATCTTCCATAAATCCACCATCGACCTGAGAAATGGAACAAGCAAACAAGCTTCCTTCATGGGTATGTCGCGCGATATTAGCAAACATACCATCAACGCCGTCGGAAGTGAGATGCTCTAACACTTCCCACGCGGAAACAACATCGAATTTAAAGGGCGTTAGCCCATCGTTCACCAGTTCGAATGGTTTTGTAATGTCGCAAGTGAACAGGCTATCACGTAACAAACGCCATTCTGCACGTTGTTGAAGCAACGAAATATCACTCCCCTCCAATCCCGCGCCGATGTGTCCACGAAGAATGGCATCGAGAACAATTCCGCCTGCCGAACAACCTAGATCAAGAAATGACAATCCACGATCTTTATTGAAGTAATTCTCACAGGCTCGTATAAAGCGGGGGTGTCGCGTATGATCAACCAAGGTTCCAATCGGATGCATGTGATCTGGGCTGTCGTATGCAACTGGATAATCAGTGATGCAATTAAAGCTTTGCACATCAGTCAATTTGATCTCAGACAGTAAAGCTGTTAAAATATCACGCTGAACCCAATCTATATGCGCATGTAATTCTAATTCCGATAAATGAATATTATTTAATTGATTATTACTCTCATGAATTTTCTCAATTATCAACGAATATTTTTCTTGAGAGTTAATTATAATATTTTCGCACTTATTGTGAATAAATTGCATATACTCATCATATCTATTATGAATTTTTTCTATATTTCGTGAATTTTCCTCTAAAATCTTGTTCGTATGATCTAGTTTATTTTTAATAATCTCATTATATTTTATTTCAAATTGGTTCGTTAATGCGTCTACCTTCCCTTCTACAGATGTCGTCCTACGATCTAATTCAACGCATGCTTCTTGAATGCGCACTAGACGGTCAATAAATCGCGTTTTGACCGGACGATAAATTGGAAAGAGAAAACGTTTAACATAATCTCTTATTCCAACTTTTTCAGATGAAATTGGCTTTCCATTTTCATGTGCACTCAAATCTTCAAAGTACTCTGCATCATGAGGTTTCGGGTTCTCGGCTGCTGTTACGGCAATAGGTATCGAACACCATTCTACATTGTAATTCAACTCCGATATCAACGCACGTGTTTCTGAAACGTCCTCCTGCGCGAAACCGATTTCGTTAAAAATTTTTCGCTTCACGAAAGGCGAGCCCGAGCGCACCAAACTATTTTGATAAGTTGACACATCTGCTTCTAATGGAACATCCAGTTTAGATCTATCAATCAGCGCATCAAATTGGAAACCGTTATCCTCCAATAATCGACTAAATCCAATTTCATATTTAAGGCAAATATCTCTCTTTGTATTTTCTATTGATATGGACTCAAAAAAATTCTTAACTGCTGTACTTGTGATTACTGCACGATCAAGACCCAGAAAATAACTCTGAATATGTCTACGCTCGCCATAATTCTCAGTTATGCCCCAAGCATTTATTGATCGCGACTCCATGTCAGCAAGTATTGGACCCAAATCCGTCAATGGGCCAAAGTTACTGTCATTTGCTAATAGTAGGAAATCGTATTTCTCAATCTCTTGCCATCCGAGATGAAAAATCAGCTTCTGCCATGATCCAAAATCGTATTTTGCATGGCTCTCCGACCAGCGTCCTTTAACAACATTATCTAACTTGCTTAGCTCGGACTCTGGAGTGGCATCGGCCGAAAAAAAATACACATCGGCATGCCGCGCTAACTCACTTAGGTAATGGACAACATAATCATCAATACGATTATTAGAGTTATAACCGGCAAACAGGCAAAGGCGCTTAGTCGTAATATTCATATTATTTCCCCTTACGCCAAATAGGAAGGATACCGAATGCGTGAAAGACTTGACTATGTATAGTTGTAGTCTTGCTCATAAGTGGAAGCCTTCCAAAAGCATACAAAGTTGTCCTTGTAATATAAAAAGGAACTGTCTGAAGATTAAGTAGTGGCCATTTGCCGTTGAGAAAATATCCGCGAAGATCTCCTACACGACGTCTTTTAAATGTGTTCTTAAGATAACCGATCACCCGCTGCGTGTTTTTTACGTTTCGAGATTCCAGCGCATAGCTTTGAAATACGGTATCCGCGACTTCAGCAGTATTATACTTTTTATGTAGTTCATCTGCTGACATCGTGCCGTTCCAGTTACTGCTTCCCTCGTCTTTACTACGATAGAATATCTCCTCATCAGATAGTTCTTTTAAATCACGATACCATGGTAAGTGCCTTGCTGTATAAGGAGCACCAGTTCTAATCGCGGAATAGAAATCGTTATTGCGCCAATCTTTTCGTGGTCTGTATAAAGCAAATGTTGTATCTATAGGCGCATCGTATACTGAGATTTCTCTAATTTTACGTGGGTTCTCAAAGAACCTACTCTCCCATTTTATCACATTATCTTTTAAGTTATAATGATCTGGTAAGTCGTCAATTTTTAAAGAGAACCCCACCTTGTTTTTGGTTGGGTTTCGCAAAAGAATGTCTAGAAAAAAGAACAGGAAATCGGCTGGACATTGGTGAATGGGTATCACATCAGGATCTGTTAAAATAAAATATTCATTATCAATTATATCCGCAAACTTTTTCGACTCAAAAAGAACCATATGCTTATAGTTCTGCCCCATGTGATGCACACTATGCCGAGACTCATCTAGATAATCTAACAAAGGGGGATATGTTGAAGCATTATCTATGATGTGAATATTTTGAAATCCTGCTGATTCTAGATAATTCACGATGCCTTTTACGTAAGTCAGATGGTTATACGATATAATAAATACCGGTATCTCTCTAAGCAAATCTTGACCAATACTGGCAATTTCCGCTTGAGAAAACGGACAGATCTGGTGAAAAACTGACAAAAGTTCCAGTGGGTTACAAAGATCCGGACGTTTAATTTGGGAAAGGGTACGCGAAACGAAGGTCGCCCGCGCGTTTGCGTCTATGATATCTCCCTTTAGTAGGTTTTTTAGTATAGATCGATCATTCCGTTCCAAGTCGCCGACCAAATACTCAATCATATTAGCTTTTACATCTAAATCGAGATTGTGCATGGCTTGCATGTGAGCGACAGATGCATTGTTTCCATGGCGTCGATATTGTAATAAAATTTCAGGTAGGTTTGCTACTCCAGTCACACGAATAGCACGGGACCACAAATCATAATCCTCACTGAATCGCATATGTTCATTGTAAAATAATTGATGCTTAGCAAAAAGCTCACGACGAAACATTGCCGTTGGATGTCCTATGTAACAACCCATCAATAGGTCGCTATATCGAACATTCTCCATATGATTGTGTAGCGCTTCTCCATCGCCGAACTCGTTGAATAGAGTTCCGCATACGCCAATTTCGGGATGCTCATCAAGAAAAGAAACCTGCTTTCCAAAACGGCTGGGTTCGGAAATATCATCAGCATCCATCCGCGCTATGTACTCACCCCGGGCTTGGCGTATAGCCTCGTTCAACGCCGCAGAGAGGCCCGCTCCTGGTCCATCAATAACCCTAATTCGTTGATCTTTAAAACCAGAAATAATATCTAATGTTGTATCTGTTGATTGATCATCAACTATAATTAATTCAAAGTTCCCAAACGCTTGGTTCAAAATACTTTCGAGAGCGGGCTTGAGGTATTTTTCAGAATTCCGAGTTGGCATAACAACCGATACGCGAGGTAACTTCATGTTGTAAGATCTACTCATTTTGGGACCGTATTGTTTTATAGGTGTGAAACAGTGGGAGATAGATCATGTCAACGAATCCAACTAGTAAAGGGCTTAAGAAAATTCGAACCATTCACATAGGAATTTTCCAAAAAATCTATTCATTGCATTTCTAAACCGCTGTTTTTATCTCACTTCCACAGATCAAATCGTAGTTTCGAAATTCTCATTCGAATCGGTCAAAACTATTGGATTGTGCAAATTGAAAGAAGTCTCATCCCGCAAAGATGATTCGACTACCTACTTTGTCGAAGGAGAATGGGATGCGGCGCATTGGTGATAGAGCTAATTCTACCGCGTCATGGTCTTTCTCATCCGCATAAAAGAGAAGAAATCCCCCAGCCCCAGCACCCAGAATTTTCCCTCCTTTTGCACCCGCCGCACGCGCGGCCTCATAGGCCTTGTCAATCATGGAATTGGAGATCCCTTTGGCCATAGATTGCTTCAGCACCCAATTCTCATGAAGAATCTCACCGAATGCGTCTAAGCTGGAGGATTGTAGTTCAGTACGAAGGAGATAAGCTAATTCGACCATTCGCTTCATTGAACTAATTTTCGTGGAGTTCTTGGCAACATTCTTCGCTTGATCGGAGAGGATCGCAGACGCAGATCTTGTAACTCCAGTATAGAACATTATTAATCGGCGTTGGAGAAGCAACCTAGTCTCGTGCTTCATTATGACAGGAGTCACAATGACCTGATCATCTGGTCTAAACTCATAAAACTGCAAGTCTCCGTAAGCTGCGGCATACTGGTCTTGTCTACCTATTGGCTCGCCCATAAGGTCTATCTCGATAGAACAGGCACCTTCAGCCAGCTCAGCAGCTGAAGTAAATTTTCCCTTAAAGGCATTTAAGACATTTAATATTCCGACACAAAATGAGCTGGATGAACCAAGGCCAGTGCCTTTTGAAGGAATATCTGCAACAGTCGTAAGCTCAATACCACCTGAAATTCCAACGAATTCAAGAGCATGTCGCGCCAGCGGATGAATTACTTCTGGTACAGATTTTACTTCCTCTGTAAGAGAATATGATATTCTTATCCCGCTATCAAACTTCCTATTAGCTGTTACATATATATATTTGTCTATGGCAGAACTTAATACTGCCCCGCCGTATTCTCGATAATACTGCGGCATATCACTTCCACCGCCAACAAAACTCATTCGCAATGGAGTTCGACTAATAATCATTTGGTCACATGCTCCAAAGGTAAGGTAATCACTAGGTCGGCCTGATGGGCCATTTGCACCATTAATTCAGACAATTCGACTGTATTTGCATCGCTTAAGCGTTGTTGGATATGTTCAATGTCACTGAAAATTCTACCCGCGTGTGCATTTTCGACAAAAATAAGGATGTCAGCCTGTGCACTGGAAGGAACAGCGACGAACGACGAATAGTCAGTAAAATAGATATCGTAGCATGGAATCGGCACTGCGGTCTGAGCCATAGCTTCAGCCCCCTGTTCAGAGCTCATCTCTTCCGGTGGGCTCACAATTGGCGGCTGATTTAACCACCCACTGCTCTTGACAGCCAGTTTCTCCGCCGTTTCAAATGACGCCATGTTAGGCTGAGTAACTCCAAAGGTCTTGTCACTACGGTCGCGACCGAAATCTTTCTCATCCCTTCTACGCTCCGCGAGTATTTGACGAAATAAACACGCCACCGAAAGCGTAGTAAGCTGATCATTTCCAGCGATCCGGACCACAGTTCCAGCTTTATAGGGTAAGACTAAGGGCATTAACTGTTGGCGACAAATATCATACTGATGAAGGATGAAGTGCGCTGCGCGCATTAAATCAGGAAATACAAAATCAGGCTCATCCCCCCGATAGGAATTTTTCCCCTCAACGTCCATTAGCAATATATTTTTTACACCGGCGTTTCTTGCCGCACCTATGTCTGCTGCGGTATCGCCGATCATCCACGACACTGAAAGGTCAATGGACAGATCAGAGGCAGCTTGAATTATCATTCCTGGACTTGGCTTACGACAGTTACAGGAAAATTTTAGTTCTCTCCGCTCACCCGGAAAACCCGCGTCGGGATGATGGGGACAGACGTATGTTGCATCAAGATAAGCACGATGCTCCCCTAGGAGAGTTTCGAGTTTTGCATGTATTTGGCCTAGAGAGTCTTCGGAACATTCACCACGGGCGATGACAGGTTGGTTTGTAATCACTATACAGCGATATTCAGCCTCATTAAATGCCCTAACGGCCTCGCCAACACCCGAAAGTAAGTGCAGTTGGTCAGCGCTAGAAATGTAACCGTTAAGGTTATTGAGGGTACCGTCACGATCAAGAAAAATCGCCTTCTGCGGCGAAGTCATTCGTGCTCTTTCAACTTTCCCCGAACGCAGATCACGTATCACCTTGTCTAATCGATCAGGCGTTCCCAAGTCTTTAATATACTCGTACGAACGATAACCCGCTAACTTATGACCTGCGGATATCACCGCTGGAAAAAAATCCTTACCAAAATCCACAATTCCATCTGTAATGTATGTTGAATCTATAAGTTGCTTATCAATTATATACAAAGCTGCATTTACGAGGTTGTTAAACCAAACCCCTCCAGGGTGGGGCTTAGGATGGAAGGCTGTTACAAAACCATCAGCTCCTACAGCTACGATGTCAGAATCATAAGGATGATCATTTGGATGCAGAAATAAAGTAGCCGTTCCGCCTAGCTTCCGTGCCTCTGCATGAGCAGCGTAAAATCGTTCTAGGTCTATATCGAATAACGTATCCCCGTAGACAATCAGAAAGGTATCTGCGAGTAGGTGGCGTACTGCGAAAGTCGCACCCGCAGTTCCGCGGGCTTCTTCACCATCTTGAACGATATGCACCCGTAGACCCAGTGGTGTATTGTAACCTACATAACTCTCAATAGCTTCGGCACGGTAATTGGCAAGAATAATCACCTCGTCAAAACCTGCGTCTGCTAATTGCTGCAATTGTCGACCCAGAAGCGGTATTCCATCCACGTCAATAAGCGGCTTTGGTAGACCATTGAGCCTAGAGGCAAGCCTAGAACCTGCTCCCCCTGCAAGAATAATAGCCTGACGGCATTTTAACGTATCGATCACGACTTGCCGATGCCTTCTTGTATTGCAATCTCATCAATTGCACGCGCAATAGCCTCATGAGAAGAATTCGTAGTCTCCCAGCCGATCTTTCGGATTTTTTCGACACCATATCGGAAGCGAGGAACATCACCAACCCAACCACGATTTCCACTGCCAAATTTAATGTTGGCTTTGGGAGAAACTCTCGAACGGGTAAGTTCAGCAATTTCGCGAACCGTAATTCCTTCATCTTTCGGCCCTATGTTAAAAACATTGAAGCCTTTCAAGTTTTTATCGCGGATAAACAGCATTGCTTCCACAAGATCACTTACATGCAAATATGCCTTGCGCTGCGAGCCATCCCCCAAAACGGGCAGTACATTCATATCTCGTTTAAGTTTAGTGACGAAATCAATAAGCACACCGTGTGTCGCGGGCACACCAACAACGTTAGGGAAACGAAAAATATTCGCACTTCCTCCTGAAGATTCGCACCACGCTCGAATGGACGCTTCCGATGCGAGCTTCATAGCTCCGTAGTTAGAAATTGGCTCGACATAAGACTCTTCGGTTAACTCCTTTTCTCCGTGATCCCCGTATACTGCGGACGTAGATGAAAAGTGAAGACGTAGAATACCTCGTCTTTTAAGACCTTTTATAACTTCGTATGTTGTCAAAAATGTATCACGCAGATCTACGGATGGGTCATTCACTCCCGCTGGGATGTCCGAATTAGCGCAAAGATGCCAAACTTCGACTGTATCGCTTGGGCCAACATGTCCAAAAGCATCTGCGGCTTCACTAGCCTCTGCGAGATTAATCTTAAGAAAATTCACTCGAGCGCCACCATGCAAGCTATCCACATAGTGCTGTTGTCCCCGGGAAAGGTTATCTATAAGTATGAGGTTATGTCCGCGGTCTAAGAGCTTCCTCGCCAAATTAACAGCTACAAAGCCTGCGCCACCGGTAATTACATGCAAATTTGCCATTTTTACCTCAGAGCGACGAATGGTTAATATCACACAGAGATTGCATGACGATATGTCCAAAAATAGCATGAACGTCTTCAACTAATTGCATATCGTCAACTGATACCCAAATAGGTAGTTGAGCAAGACCCTTAAGACGGCCACCCGAAAATCCGCATAGTCCTATAGTACGGCCGCCGTTCGAATTCGCATACTCAATAGCACGGATAATATTTTCAGAGTTTCCACTTCCGGATATCGCGATGACCAGATCTCCCTCTCGCATGATATTCCGTAATTGTTCCTTAAAAAGATCTTCGTAAGACTGATCGTTGGAATACGCTGTGATAAGACCTACATTGTCCAAAAGCGTGCGCCCACGGAACGGTGTGCCGTGCTTCAAATATACCATTTTGGCCCAATCAGTAACGTAATGAAGCGCAGTTAGAGCGCTCCCCCCATTTCCCAACGTTATAATCTGTGAACCTCGTTGCCACGCTTCGTAGATCTCAATTACCCCTGCGTCGATCGCTTGGGTATCCAAACCAGCAAGCACTGTCTGTAAGCGGCAAAGATATTCAGATGTAATATTCTTCATCTGTAAACAAATTCCATCTAGGTGTGAGCTTAATTGTCAAGTCTGTTCGAAGTATTTTGGTAAGAGTATCGTCTAACCTTTGGATATGACATTCGATCATACTCTCCATTAATTTGCTCCGTCGCAATCCAAATATATGGTTAACCCAATGGCACCACGATGTAAATTGGCGAAGAGAAACTGTGATGTAGATTGTCGCCAATCACCGAGCCTTCCAGTTTTAAGCGGGCAGAGCAGTCACAGCATATACCGTAAGGTTAGTTACTTGAAGTCAAAATTACATTTGCGTGTGCGCACGCCGCCACTCTTGCGCCAAAAAACTAATCTTGCGCTGCGCTTCCGCAATCATCGGCGTATAACGTTCGTTGTCGAAACCCCAGAGAGTCGACGTTGCATTCTCTTTATGCCCAACTATAAATGGCAAAGTCACAACGACGCGAAGATTTTCCTGACGCTCTATATATCTGTCAATCGTATTCATTACTGCATTCGTATCAAGGGGATCCCATTTTGATAGGAGCTCTAGAGAGCTGATATTATAGATATTGAACACAGTACTAGTCATTTTGTTTATAGTAACATAAGTACGCTCGCCGATACTCTCTACAGAGAGAACCTTCGCTTCAGGATGGATATCTGCCATTAAACCTGAAAATATATCCCAATCTGACGTGCGACCATCAAGATAACTATTGATTTCACCGAGAATTCGGTTGAAATCCTCTGGTAGTTCAACGTCGTCTTCTATAACCGTCAGACGGGGCAACTTGTTGGCAACGGCATAGCGCGATAAGGCATTAAAACTACCTCCACAGCCAATCCAACCTAGGCTATGACGGATACCGTCGAATAATTCACAGTTATCAGGGAGCGACTTCGCTATTATCCTGCGCCGTTCAATCGTTTCGGGTAACGAAAGAGCAAAAAAATTGCTTTCTTGTGTGACATAGATAGGACTCTCCAGTATAATATTAGCTGGAATAACTCCAATTGCTGTTAGAAAACGATCCATCATAAAATTGAAACGTGCAGCACTACGAGAAGCAGCAGCCCCAATTGTTCTGTTCATCGTTTCCACGTTGTCGAGCACCTCTGACGCACGTATCATCATGCTATCCATAGAGCCTTCATCGAAAAAACTCACAGCTCCTGCTAGTTCGGGGTATTCATCCTGATCAGACGTTCCTTCAGAAAGGACTGGTACACCCAAAGAAATACATTCGCAAATCCTAGGCATTTCCAATAAAGCGCCATTATAGTAGTGAATATTAATAACTACTTTCGCTTCCCTGATAATATCATAAAGTGTATCTCCAAATGAATCATTACAGACCTTAACACTATATTTTGATTGGAGCCTCTCGATAAATCTGCGGCGTCTCTCGCTGCTCAAACTGTCCCCATAAAATACAAAGTCGTATTTTTTACTCTTATTATTGACTTCAACATGCTCTTCAGTAGAAGCTCCAATAGGCAAATAATGTACGTACGGATATTTTATCGCGCGTTGGGCCAGAAAATCGACATTAGTTAAAGAGTATTCAAGCACTCCTAATGAATCTGCAAGATCTTTTATGTATTTTGGCGTAAACCATCTTGAACTCACCGATTGTTCAAGCTGAAATATAACACGCTTATTTGCCGGTGGGAGATTCTTGAACATCTGGGCACATAAGACAATGTAAAAATCATGATCAAAACTTCTTATTGAGCCTGTAACGATTTCACTGTCGATTCCATGGCTTGCTAAGCGCCTAGATATCGCCCGTGCAATGAACATGGTGTGCGGCGTGCAAAGAATTCCCCATATAATGCTTTCCCCGTTAGCGAACCGCTTACGTAATTTGACATGATTGTATTCGCGTCCATGCCACTTGAGCCGATTTAACAGCCCTACAATATCACCCCGGATCAGATAGCGTAACGCATTAGTCAACTGCTTAAATCGACTAGCAAATTTTGACATGGCTACTCAGCACCTCACAATAATAAAGAACGATTTGCTTTCTGGATTATTTCCGCACGAGCAATTAGCCTCCCGCGTCTATCATCCAATCAGCGGGCTTTCGCATTTAAAAAATACATGTGTCATTCACCAAAATAGGTCGTCAGTACCTCATCGGGAGCCCCATCCATTATGACCCGACCATGTTCGAGCCAGATAATTCGATTACAGTTCTTTTTCATCAGATCTTTTGAATGGCTAGCCAGAATGAGTATTTTTGTCGAATCAACTAGCTCGCGCATACGTGCATTTGCACGCTCCTTGAAATCTTCGTCGCCGGTTGAGAGCCATTCATCCATTATCAGGATTTCAGGGCGAACAGCCGTTGAAGTCGCAAATGCCAACCTTAATTGCATTCCCGAAGAGTAGGTGCGGAAAGGAACATCCAAGAATTCGCCAAGGCCTGAAAAATCAGCAATTTGTTCAAATTTTTCATCAATTTCTTCAGGTGGCATACCCATCATCGCTGAGCGCAGACGAATATTTTCTTTTCCTGTCGCATCTGGGTCTATGCCGAGATTAATATTGATCAACGATACACAATTTCCATTGATGATTGAACTACCATGTGTCGGCGTGTAAATCCCCGACAAAACACGAAGTAGCGTGGTTTTCCCGGATCCATTGTGGCCGATCAATCCCACTCGATCCCCGTCCTTGAAAGTCAGAGAAATATTGTCAAGACCACGAACAATCACCAAACGGTCACTACGTCTTTCGATTTTCCCACCAGTTGCAATGCTAAGGACTCTGTTTTTAAGCGAACGACTGGTCGAGTTATAAATTGGAAATTCAACGCTAACATTCTGAAGGTGAATTAAACTCATTTTCTACAACCAATACGCTACGCGCCAACGATATCGCCCGAAAAACACGATTGCGACAATCCAACCTATTATCGCGCATGCAAAACCAAAGATCCAATCAAGCAAAGATGGAGGTGATCCGAAGAGAGGAGCTCTTACAAGCTCGATAAAATGATAAAACGGATTCAATTCGATAAATGCGCGTGACACATGATCAGGAAGAATCTTCACCATCCACATAATCGGTGTAGCATAGAACAGTACCTGTAGAATATTTGTTACGACCTGCGTCATATCACGGAACCGGGCGCAAAGAATAGCCAATATGAGCATCATCCAGGATAAGTTCAGACATAAGAGCAAGAACCCAGGAATTGCCCAAAGTGCATTAAAACTAATCATCTTTCCGAGTATCAGAAGAAGAATAGGAAAAATAACAATATTATGGGCAAATATTATTACGTTCCTCCATATTGCACGCATTATGTGCGTAAATAGGGGCATTCGAACTTGCAGAATTATCCCCTCCGAAGAAGTGAAAGTCGTGCATCCTTCACTTAAACAGGTTGAGATAAAGCCCCACGTAATAACACCAGCACAAAGATAGGGCAGAAACTCTCGCATTTCACTTTGAAAAAGTGTGCCAAAGATCAGTCCAAGCGCACCGATGAATACGGCCATGTTCAACGTAAGCCAGAAAGCGCCAACACGGGAGCGCCGATATCGTTGAGCGACATCTTGCCAACCGAATATCAAAGCCAATCGATATTTTGATAGAGCTTCTATGATATCACGAACAGCGACACCTGCTCCTTTTGTTGGCTCGGCGATTGCAACCTCATGGGTTGAACTTGCTGCAGAAATGTCGGTATTCATGATCTTATCTGGGCCGATCTTCTATTTCTCACGACTGCCACTTTCTCAAACATTTTTTACCAATGTGTTATAGCGTAATTGAAGAAATAGCGCTCCTAAGTCAACTACGTGGTTATCATTGAATATGGCCCTTTTGGGGCCTTGCGCTGCAATCGTGTATGTCAACATTAAGAATGCTCGATAAAAGGCCTTGAAACGTACTAAAATTCCGTAATTGGATACTCATTCTCACGCTCAATTACGTCCTCAATGAAAAGTTTCCACTGAAATCCGTTTCTGCCGTGCTCCCGTTTGTACCCAAAGAGATTGAAACAATGCGAGTTCTCCCCATCCAGATGTCAAAAGCGTTGTGAGCGTGGCCACAGATCCATAGTTCGGGAGCTATATCAGAATGCAAAAGGCGGCAGAATGCTTCGTCACTGCTAGAAAATAGATAGTTTGCTTTCATTCCCGCATAGGCTGGAGGTGTACTCCGGATGCGGCATGTGACGTGTTACAACGACCGTATTCCCATCAATTAGTTCCGAGAGCTTTCGTCGTATATAATCCGCATCAGAGTGATGAAGATTTAACATGTCCTCAGGCTGAAGACGCTTGCCATTTTTCATATAGATCGCCCGGAAGTCATGTAGCGCACCCCACGCTTCATGTGTACGCTGAGGTAAAACTGATCGTGTGGCAATATACATTTCACAATCGACCCACAAGGTAGCCCCGATAATCCAAGTGTCCCCAATTATTATCTGTGCTTTATCAAGGCAATAAAAGCGCTTCGGCCAGTCGAGCAATAAGGTTTCAACTGCCTTGATGGTCTGCCGGTCCGTTTCCATGGAACGAAGGCGGTCATTAAGTAGTCACCGATCTATGTCCTGGTAATATTCATGGTTTCTAGGAACGTGTACGATAGGCTTCTCATATTGCCGGATGCGAAACTCCAAGGTTTCGGCCAGTTCCGGAGCACTGTTGGGATCACCGGTAATTAAATCAGATCACAATCAGACGCTTGTTCACACGTCGGATAGACCACATACTGTAGTTCATAGTGGAGGTCGCAAAATATCCACAGTTTCATACGCAACCACATCCTATTTAAATCTCTTCGTCACTTTATATATGGCTCCAGCTCTGGTTAACCGCAAAACCCTTTGCATCTGAACCAATAGAAGCTCGCAACAGCTACGCCAGCGCTGAGCCTATCAAAAGGTTTAGCTTAACACAGCCGGATGCACTTGAAGCAAGCGGGTAAGCTATTGAGATATTTCAATTAAAACTGAATCGCGTACCATGATCGATGAGTAGAGCGGCCATCCCTGCTTTTTGAGCAATGCTGATGCTTTTTTACGCAGCTATAAAAACGGCTGAATGTTCCTGCATAGTCTCTGTCAATATCCAGCAGCCAAAGTTCGGATGTCATCCCATTTGGGACCATATTTCCCAGTCTTGGATGCTCAATTAGTACGCCTCCCAGACAAATTGCTGCGAGATTCATTATCTGCCAGTTTGTAATCATTGGGCAATTGTTCAGTTCTCACTCTTCCGGGTAGTCGCCCTGCAAAATGCGCTCCAAATCGTCAATAAGCGATTTCAGCATGGCGATTCCAAGCTCAAGTTCGGCGCGATTCATTTTTCCATCTTAATCGTAACCGTCATGGATTGTTCCTGTGAATTTTGGATAAGCGGGATTGGTCGTGCGCAGCACCGTGCCCGATGAAGCGGCACCGCGCAGCCCCTCCAAAACAGCTTAAGCCGCCAAATTCATGAGGAAACAGCACTCCTTCGATAGAAGTCGTATCCTCATCACCGCCTGTCCACTGTAGGCGGTTCAATCCGCCTACAGTGTTAACGCTCGCCCACTTTGTAGAAAGATCACGCCGCAAGTCTTTGTATCCAAAATTCACCGGGTGGAACATGAATGGACCGATGCACATAGGTATGGCAATTACATTCCTCCGTCTGAATATGCGCCGCCTGTTGCTGCGCGGTACTGAGAGGCAAAAACGCCCATGGTCTGATTGGCTACTTCTTGCGGTGACGCATTGGTTGTCGCATTCACCGTTATATTTATCACTGGCGCTGGCTGTGGGTTCGTAACCCTCACCTCCTGTGTTCCTGACGGTACAGTAGTTACAGGTGTAGCAACCGTTACAGGCGGAGTACCAACCAAAAGCACATCAGTTGGGCCAGATGTGCCAGCTTTGGTTTCGATTGCCATCGCCTCTTTGAATGACTTTGGTTTTCCAATGGGGTTGTCGAAAAACGATGGCCCGTCAAATACACCGGGAACATTGTTTCTGAACGCGCTTGCACGACCCTGCTCGCCCGAAGTGTAAAGCTGATTGTTTACTGCCCCTGAGCCCTTATTTATTGCTCACTGCCCCATGCCTGTCAAAAATGCATCGATGAGCAGACCTTTACCCGCACGCCCAAGATTTGACCAGCTAAATGACCATGGCTTCGGCATGAGCAAAGAAGGCTTTCAGCCATTAGGTCCGGTAGGCCGTGATGAAGAGCGCGGTGTTTCCGGCGAGCCCCACGGTTTATTGCTTGACGACTTTGGAGACGCTGGATTTTTCAGCTTAGAGCACGTCGATTGAACGCGGAATCGCGTTGAGGATTTCCCTGGGTGCCGAATTCTGATTCTATCGCTTCGCCTGGTGATTTGGTCGGAGGCAATATGACCCGAGCTTTCAGTGATGATTTGCGTATCCAAGATGAAACACTCTATATATGCAGAACCATTTGTTGGTATGGGCGGCGTGTTCTTCAGGCAAACATCAACACCACGAACCGAATTTATCGATGATCGTTCCGGCGATGTAGTGAACCTATTTCGGATATTGCAGCGTCACTATCCTCAATTCATGGATACGCTCCGCTTTCAGATTACCAGTCGCCAAGAGTTTGACCGCTTGAAATCTTGTGACCCAGCCACACTCACCGATCTGGAGCGCGCTGCGCGTTTCCTTTACCTTCAGCGCCTGACATTTGGTGACAAGGTTGCAAGACGGTCATTTGGTGTGGATCGAGGTGGTGGCTCCCGTTTTAATCTTACGACGCTGGCACCGCTTCTTCAGGATGTGCATGACCGCCTCGTCTCCGTTGTTATTGAGAATCTCGACGGGCAAGAGTTTCTTGATCGGTACGACCGGCCGGAAACGCTGTTTTATCTTGATCCGCCTTATTGGGGGGACGGAGGACTGTTACTGAAAAGCTATGTTCAGCCGTGACCAGTATGAGCTGATGGCCGAGCGGTTGACGCGCACAAAAGGCCGCTTCATCCTGTGAATTAATGATGTACCGGAAATTCGAGCAATCTTTTCCGCCTTCAAAATTGAGGACGTAGCGCTAACCTATACTGCTGGCGGCGGCAAAGGTAAGGCCGTCAAAGAGATAATAATTTCCAACTGAGCAAAATGATTGCTTGCCGGGGCATGATGTCGGGGAACCGGAGCAAAAGCAGTTTTGAATGCGCCGATCAAAGCAATCAGATTGCTCCACTCTTTCCCCGACCAGAGCGAACGTACGGCCATCAACAAGGAGATATGATGATGGCCGATACAAAGAACCAAGCATTCACCGCAGCCGTTAAGGCGATGCAGATTGATGCCATGAACCTTATGGATCAGATTGATCTTGCTGCCGGTGATATAAGTGAGGGGCGTCGCAATGGAGCAATTGGTGCCTTAGCACCCATTGACGAGAAGCTTGAGCGGCTAGCTGCTTTGGCGGCGGCGATCAGGGCGATACACCGCACCTTGCCGCTTGAATAATAAAGGGGGCTTAAAAGCCGCTCAAACAATCCTTCAAAATACTTTAAAAGCCGCTTAAGAGTTTTGATTTGCGGCCAAACCTCCTTACAAAATTGCCAAACCGCGCGACACGCTACAATGCACGCACCCGCTATCTCAATTCAGCGAACGGGCGAAGGATAACGGTATCCGGCTTTCTCTTTTACGATATCCGGTCCGTATCCGACTTGGTTCCGGCTTCCAGCAACCGGCCCCGAACGCGCTTGAAACGGAACGTACACTCAAACTCAGGGTTTAAAATGGCTGTGGTCTGACACTACCTTTGACAGTAAACGAGAATACCTGAAAATATCTGAAAACAAGTGAAAAATCGAATTAAATTATAGTTTTAATAGATAATAATAGACCCTGCCCCCGCGACAGAATTTGACACGGCGCACGCAACATTAAAAACATTAATGAATCGCATGCGCAAAATCATGACTGGCCTTAAATGACCCGCTAAGAACCCCTTAAAAGCCTTTTAAGCGCCCTCAAATCATTGATTTTATTAAACCGGCCTAAATTCTTAACCGAAGTACTTAAAGCCGGAGAATGCCCCACCCCCCAAATCGTAAAATTTAAGATGCAAGCGTCTTACTTGAAATAGCCAGATAATATTTTTTATATAAAAAACAGATAGTTAGTGATATTATTGTCCAAAGTGAGACCGTTTTTAAGATGCAACAGGAATGCGAGGCGCGAACGGCCAAAATATCGAGATTTTATCCCTAGAATTTTGTTGTGAGTGCAACAAATTTACGCGAAAGAGAATGTGGGTTAAAATTGCGGGGAATTGACGGATGAAAATAGCGGCTATTAGGGCGTTTTGTGCTTTCGCTGTATATGCGGCCATAGGTTTAAACAGTTATGCAGAGCAACCAGTCGGGGAACAAAAAACAGAAAAGCAGCAGATCGAATGGGGTTTCGCCTGCGTTCCTTTAAAAGATTTTGCAAAAGCTCAAGCCGGTGCTGATTAAGTCCGCTTCAATAATTTTATGGTGACAGAAGATTTTATATCCTCTGAACCAAAATTACCTATGTCAACGCTAGAAATTAATTTCAATGTTACGAACCGCACCTCTAATAATGTTTATTGGAGTGCAGAGTTTTTAGGCTTCTCGCCAGAGATGTTGCCAACTTTTGTGGCGTCAGCAACTCCCACTTGGGGCCATACCGGCCCGAATAAAATTGAAACTCTATCCACTAGAGTAAGACTTGCGCGCCCAACACTTGCTGGAACTGAGCAAATTTGCTTGCGCATAAATAGCCATTAACGCCCACCTTTGCGCACCTTTAAAAACTCTGTGCCATTAATAAACATGGCAACGGAGTATTTGTGCGTGCGTACTACCATTAAGCCAAGCGTTTACCAGTGCCGGGCGCCGCAGAAGCTGCTTTGAGCCGCTTTTTTAACCTCACCTCTAACTGAGGGAGCGTTGTCTCAACTTCGTCCACGTCTGACAAATCGTCGACGCGAACGCGCAAATCATTGTAAAGACTGGCCGCTTCAGCCGCTATATCTTCTTCTCTTAATATAATTCCAGCCTCTTCATGTAGACCCTTTGCCATACGCGCCAGTCGCCTCAGCAAATCCGTCAAAATGTCCGGGCTATTATCAATTTTTTCGGCCTGGTCTAGCTGCGCTCCATCACCGGTAAGTAGCCATTCAAGACGGCAACCCGTAGCTTTAGAGATAGCAATAATAGTTGAAACTCTCGGCTCTGATTTGCCGCTTACATAGTCCGTTAGCGTTCGCCTTTTGACGTCGCCAAGAAAAGGTAACAAGCGGTCCAAACCGCCCACAGTATCCGCCGCTTGTCGAATTCGACTTCCCAAATCATCCAAAAATTTTTGCGACTAGCAGTTTTCCGCTTGTTTTATGGCAGAAATCCGCTGTCCCTACCTTGGTCGCCGGAATTGACCGGCAACAATTGCACAAAACGAACAAACAACAAGCAGATGTGACAGCATCTGCTTGTTGAGGAGAAAGCCCATGACTGACCCCGTTAAATGGGACCTTCGCGAGATACTTTCCCGCTTGCGTCGTGATAAAAAGACGCTTGCGGGCATTGCAAAAGACTATGGACTATCCTTGTCCGGGGTCAAGAATATCTGGACCCGCCCTAACGAACCTGCCGAACGCGCTATTGCCGATGTGCTAGGCCATCCAGTCGAAGTCATCTTTCGTGACCGGTATCCGAAAACGCGGAATCGCATCCACGTATCTGAATACAATTCTCAATTATCACGCGGCAAGGCTACGGTCGAAAAATCGAATTCTCACTTGAGGTTGCACCCTATCACGGCCACGGTAAACCAGTGGGGCTGTTCGGATGAGTGCCCGCCTGATCCCTGCCGGAACCGTTACCGTTAATCTGGAAGACCTGACACTTGATCTGGTCTGCTACGATTATGCCATGCGTTGGATCGGTGATCGCGCCCAAGTCGCCAAGGTCAAAGGCTATCTTGAGGCGACTTATGCAGCCAATTCAGGGCTTGCGCGCCTTGGGATTGTTTTGCCGCATGGCACCGTCGTGAACATGCCAGAGTTTATCATTTCTTCCGAAATCAAGACTGTGAGGCTTTGGAGCTAATGGAGCGATCGCACCCATTTATCGAAGTCTCTATTGCGGGTAAAACCGTTCATGACGCATTCTACCAGCGTCTCGTTTCCGCAACCATTCGCGATGAACCCGGCCAAAGTGCCGACACGCTGGAACTGGTCTTTGATGATACGGCAATGAAGTCGACATTCCTGAAAAGTGAGCAAAGATTGAAATCCGATTCGGATTTCGCGGCGTCGGCACATGTAAGATGGGAACATTCGTCTTTGAGCGCGCAAGCTATAATTTTGGCTCTGACGGCGAGCGCCTGACGCTATCGTGTAAGTCGGCTGAGTTATGCGCGGACGTGGAGGAACCCGTTTCAGAACATTTTGACGGCGAGACTGTCGGCCAGATTGTCGAGCCGCTGGCGAAGCGCCACGGTTATAAAGCCAAGGTCAACGACGAGATCGCAAACACCAAGATTGAGTATATCGCCCGCACTGGACAATCAGCCGCCGATTTTCTGACGCGCCTTGCCGATCGCACCGGGGCGCTATTCTCGATCAAAGACAATACCTTCCTGTTTCTCAAGCGCGGCAGTCTCCCTCCGATCACCATCACTAAGGGCGATTGTTCTGAAGGCGAGTTCTCGATTGAGCCAAGACCGAAATACGGTAAGGCAGAGGCCGGTTGGCATGAAATGCGCCGCAACAAGACGGTTTATGAAGAACATTCAACCGGCCTTGAAGGACAAGCCCGCCGCCTTCGAACCGTTTATGCATCAAAGGCCGAGGCCAAGAAAGCAGCTGAAGCCGAAGGAAGCCGCTTGGCGCGTGCAACGGGCCAAGGTTCGCTGACTATAGCTGGCATGCCTGAGATGATGGCCGATACACCAATCAATGCCCAAGGCTTCCGCAAGGAGTTTGACGGCGAATGGCGAGCCGCCAGTGTCGAACATCGCTTTGATGACACTCACACCACCAGCATCGAGCTTCAAGCGCCCGAAAAGGGAAAAGAATAATGAGCAGCATTGTCTCAGTGTATCTTGACGAAGCCCGTGGGCTGCTTTCGGTCGAACATGATGGCTCGATCAAATGGGATGAGCTTCAGGCGCTGAAAAACAAGCACTTTGGTTCTGAAGCCGTCGCCATAGAAGTTTACCCGCCCGACAGCCATGTCGTGAACAGTCTGCCCATGCGCCACCTTTGGAAGCTTGGAGCCGGTGATTATTGGCCTGATCTGACAAGCAGCAAGCCGATGGGAGAATTGAATTTGCGTGATTGCGACCTGCTGGTTCGCGCTCAATATGAAGGTTTCAGCCGAGCGCTGAAGTTGGGAAGGCCACGTTAATTCGTGGCGGCGGGACTAATCCGGCAAGATGTAACCCGCCCGACAGTTGCAAGAGATAACTGTCGCATCCGTTGCCCTTTCGGGCATGCGGCTTGTGACCGATTCTCTGGAACATTGAAATGAGGGACGTTCGCTGCGGGAGTTGCCGCGCTTTACTTTTTAAAGCTGGACATGAACCGCTGACAACACCTATCGAGATAAAGTGCCGCCGTTGTGGCACTCTCAATCACTTGAGGCCAGCAGAGCCCGAACCTGATCGCTCAAAGCGACAGTATGGAGCCTCGGCCTATAATGCCCAAGAATAGCAAACTCCCCGCCTTGCCCGGAAACGCACCCGGAGAAGACGGTTTCAAGTACCGTCCTAAGCACGGCGTAATTCTTGTCTGTGAAGATGAAAAATCGCAGGCTCATTTGTATGAAGCCTTAAACACGCTCCGCACCTGTCAAATTAAGGTCGTTGCGATATGAAGCTTAGTATTGTCAATAGCTGCATCAATTATCAGTCCTACCGCGCCGCAAGAGTGAAATCTCTATTCAACGTCGAGGACGGCAGCCGCTTTGAGTTAACCGCCGATCTTCCGATTGAAGACATGCCTTGGGGCATCGGCCTAATAGTAGGGCCTTCCGGTTCTGGCAAGACATCAATGGGCCGCGAGATTTTCGCGGCCGACCGCTTCGCCAAGTTTGATTGGACTCATGACGAACCCATCATTGATGCAATTGCCCGCGACGGTGACTTCAATCACGCCACGGCCGCGCTATCGTCAGTTGGTCTTGGTTCGGTGCCGTCGTGGTTGCGGCCTTATCACGTCCTTTCGAATGGTGAGCGGTTTCGCGCTGATCTTGCCCGCGTCGTCTGTGATCGGCCCGAAGAGATTGTCATTGATGAGTTTACAGGCGTTGTGGATCGCCAGATTGCCAAGATCGGGGCGCTAGCATTCTGGAAAGCTTGGCGGCGCACTGGCGGCCGAGCTGCGCTGCTTTCATGCCACTATGACATTATTGATTCGCTCGACCCGGATTGGGTCTTTGACACTGCGACAGGTGAGTTCACCGGGAGGTGTCATCGGCAACGGCCAAAAATCGAAGTGGAAATCCAAGAAACCAATTGGCAATGGTGGCCGTATTTTGCGCCGCATCATTATTTGAAGATGCCCCATATGATCGCGGCAACGTGCTATGTCGCTTTTGTTGACGGCGAACCCGTAGCGCATCTTGGAGTATCGACCCGGCCGGGCTTGGTTGAAGCCCGCGCCTGCCGTCTCGTCGTCATGCCCGAATGGCAAGGGGCTGGCGTCGGCATGCGATTCTTGAACGCCGTTTGCGCGGCTTGGCGACGCGGCGAGTACCGATATGGCAAGCCCATGCCGACGCTCTTCCACACCTCACATCCGGGCTTGGCGTCCGCTTTGCGGCGCGACCCACTATGGACGCAGACATCAGGCGTACTGCATGGCGGCAACGCTCGCCATTTGTCAGCCAAGAAAGGGCTTCACGGCGGGCATTTCCGTGCGGTCCAAGGATTTCGTTATATTGAGGGGATAGAAAACCGAGAATGAGAATAGGAATTATCGGGCAGAAATGGCTTGCTTCCGCCGTCTTCGACGCTCTGGTGAATGATCACGAGATTGCCTATGTCGCGGCCCCATCATCCGGCGACCGTCTTTACCGTTCGGGATATTCCCTCGGTATTGAAGCAATCGCCTATGGTGATGAAGGCTTGAGCCGTCTTGAACGCTTTAGCCTGGACCTGATCGTTTGCGCGCATGCGCATGTGTTCGTCCCTGCGAGTGTTCGCAACACGGCGTCGTTTTGTATCGGCTACCACCCGTCGCTCCTGCCGCTCCATCGGGGCAAGCGAGCGATTGAAGACACCGTCGCTGCTGGTGATAAAATTGCTGGTGGCTCGATCTATCATCTAAACGATGAGTTCGACGCGGGTGCCGTGGCTTTTCAGGAATGGTGCTTTGTTCATACGGGAGAGACGGCGGCCGATCTTTGGCGTCGTTCGCTTGGGCCTCTGGGCGTTGAATTGATTCTCCTGGCGGCCAGTCATTTAGAGGCTTTCGGCTTTATACCGGCGAATGATCAGGAGTGTTTAGAAGCCATATCGGCTTAGGAGACTTTGAGGCGGCTTTTAGAGTGCCTTTAAAGGCTGCTTAAAAACTTTGATTTGCTGCCAAACCGCGCGACACGCTACATCAGGGTTTACAATGGCTTTTGAACGCCAATGAACGCGGGTGTATCTGCTTGAAAGAGTAAATGGCGGAGGGGGTGGGATTCGAACCCACGGTACAATCTCTCGCACGCCGGTTTTCAAGACCGGTGCCTTAAACCGCTCGGCCACCCCTCCAAGTATTTGTAATGGTTCTGCTTTTCCCAGATTCAGAAAAACCTCAAATCAGTGATTGCTCCGATTTGCTACCCATTAACTCAGCGAGAGATTACTTAGCAGTTTTTATCGCTGCGTCAACTTGTTCTGCTGCATTTGCACACATTACCAACATTGCATGTGAATAAAGATTTAGCAGGATGCAAATTATCAAATGTTCTGGTCACTCAAGATCAATTCTTGTTTCGCCGAAATCAAGGCAATAAGCATAATTTGTCAATCTGCCTGGAACAGTCATTCGCGGGAAACAGACTCTATTGATTGCCCTTTTTGATTATAGGATATAAACTTGAGTAGCGATATCATAAAAATGGTTGATATTAGAATCGCACGAAGTATTTATTGAGGTTAAAAAGCAGAGATTGTAGTGGTCACACTTTCAATAAACGCAATAGAGATTGTTCGCGCAATAGAAAAACTGGCAGTAAACCCGAATAAATCGTCTGCTACAGAGATCCACTATCCGTAGATTATTCCTCTCAACACACGCAATGATAATCTTAGTTCGATTGTAGTATCGGATATAGGCCCATTGTCGAAGTCGAAAGCCAGGTTTATTGAAATAGAGTTTCGGATGAAATGATATTTTAAAACAAACGGCTTTGAGGAACCTTCTACCGCTTTCACGATAATCCAAGTGTTGTCGGGATAGCTTTTTCAATAATGACGTGCTTGGTTCGGAAAACTGGTAGTTCCCTGCCAATCATAAATAAGCATCGTGGGCAAAATTCGATCACGATCACGATAGCGTAATGAATTGTTTTTTTGCCCTTTAAAGGTGATAAAACACTTCATATATTTTAAGAATAGTTCTAAAGTGGATTCGAGCAAAATGCATCGCTTGACACATATCCTTGAAACCTCGGGCCTCCGATAGGGATTGTGATCTAACCAAAAGCAAAATTTTCCGATTGTGAAACGATCTGGAAAATTTAAGGATGTGTTGAAAGGAATAATCGATGCGTCTCACACGTCAGACAAATTATGCCATTCGGATGCTTATGTATTGTGCCGCTAACGACGGTAAGTTAAGCCGCGTTCCTGAAATCGCCCGTGCTTATGGTGTATCCGAGCTTTTTCTTTTTAAGATATTGCAACCACTTGTCGAGCATAAGCTGGTTGAGACTGTACGCGGCCGTAATGGTGGTGTGCGTCTGGGACGAGCAGCCAAGGATATTTCTCTATTCGATGTCGTGCGCGTGACAGAAGAAAATTTTGCCATGGCTGAATGCTTCGAAAATGATGCCTCAGAGTGTCCGCTTGTGGATAGCTGTGGTCTTAATTCAGCATTACGCGAGGCGCTCAATGCTTTTTTTGGCGTGTTAATGAAATATAGTATTGCTGATTTGGTCAAAGCTCGCCCGAATGTTCGCGCCTTGCTCGGACTTGACGAAGATCTTGAAGCAACACAGAGCATTGCGAGTTAACTTTAGAAAAATCGACAAAAAAGGGCTTAAAATCGTGAAGGTTTTATGCCCTTTTTATAATCGACCTTTTACAGCCTAGCCGAATAAGCCGATTGTGGGAGCACAAACGGCACGCCTTTTACAGGTGGAACACCCACGCGCAGGGAACATTCATATACGCGCTCAAGTCGGTCATCGGTCAGTGCATTTTGCGGCGTGCCAATTGTATCCAACATACCCTTATGCATGACGGCTATACTGTCAGCAAACATAGCTGTCAGATTGAGATCATGAAGAATGGCGATAACACCACCACCAGAAGATGCGAAATCGCGCGCAATCTCCATCACGGTAATCTGATGTTTTATATCAAGGCTCGAAATAGGCTCGTCCAGAAACAGATAACGTGGCTTGCTATCAACGACAGGCTTCCAAACCTGACATAGCACACGCGCAAGCTGTACACGTTGTTGTTCGCCGCCGGAGAGCTCCTGATATAGCCTGCCGCTAAAACCAGACAGATCGACTTTTTGCAAAGCTAGATCAGGAAGTCTTTCCTGCTCTACGCCTGATACGCCACTAAAACCGCCCGTTAAACCAATATGAACGATTTCACGAACGGTGAATGGAAAAGACAGAGCGCTGGCTTGCGGCAGAACCGCCCGACGTGCGGCCATTCTCCATGGCTTGATCTTGGAAAAATCCTCACCATCAAGAAGCGCTATTCCCGTATATGATAGATCGCCAGATAGCGCGCGTAAGAGAGTAGTTTTACCTGAACCGTTGGGACCGACGATGGCGGTTACTTCACCTGGATGAGCAATAAAATCGATGTTCTCGATTATTTTTTTGCCTCCAATGGCAACGCTTAAGTTCTTTGTCTCAATCATATCAGTCCCTCAAAGATCCAAAACACCGCGTTGGCGCAGCAATATCCAGAGGAAAAATGGTGCGCCACAAACTGCAGTGATGATCCCAATCGGTAGTTCCGCAGGTGCTACAATTGTGCGGCTTACAGCATCTGCAAGAAGCAACAAAATAGCGCCCAGTAGTGCGGAAGCTGGCAAGAGAAACCTGTGATCGGGCCCGATACTTAGACGCAACATATGCGGAACGACAATACCGACAAAGCCAATACCACCGGATATTGCCACCGTCGCACCGGTTGCCGCAGCAACTGTGACAATCGCAACATTCTTAATGCGCTGCACAGGTATACCAAGGTGTCCCGCAGCCGCCTCTCCTAATGCCAAAGCATTTAGACCGCGCGCAAGAAACGGTGTGGCAACGAGAACAATGGCAATTATCGGTCCTGCTGTACCAATCTTGCCCCACGTTGCGCCGGCAAGTGAACCGAGCCCCCAAAACGTCAAATCTCGCAACTGACGATCATCCGATATATAAATCAGTGCGCCTGTTGCAGCACCGGTAAGCGCGCCAAGTGCAATACCTGCAAGCAGCATGGTAGCGACGGATGTGCGCCCACGTCTGGTCGCCACGCGGTAAAGAAGCAATGTTGTGACAAGACCGCCTGCAAACGCAGCTATAGGAAGAGCATAGAGGCCCAAAAAGAGGTAAAGCGGTGCGAGCGTAGTTCCGCCAAGAACAATCATCGAAACAGCGCCAAGGCTTGCACCCGCGGAAACGCCGACCAGACCGGGGTCGGCAAGCGGATTGCGGAACAACCCTTGCATAACGGCTCCAGAAACAGCCAGCCCTGCTCCTACGAGCATTCCCATGATGATACGCGGAAAGCGTATTTCCATGATAATTAAATGATCACGCCGAAATGCCTCAACGCTTTCACCTGTGCCAAAAGCAAGTGCGCGGAAAACTGCCATCACAGAAGCATCTGAAGCGCCTGCGGTGAGGCTGAAAATTGCTGTGATACAGAGAACTACGGAGAGAACAACGATTGCCAGACGTGCTCGTGTGGAACGGTCTCCGGCATGTTGATTTTCGGTCTGATCACGCATAGCAAAGCCTCCGGGTTCTGCCGTGCGGTCTTGGCTGGTCATTTCGATATGTCCTTATTGCGGGTTTCCGCCATATGCCTGCCTACACGAAGACACAGCAGGCATAATTCTTATTGTGCTGCCTGATTGCCATACAGCTTTTCAGACAATTCTCGACTTGCTGCCCCAGTGCGCGGACCAAAGCCAAGGAGATAAAGCGAATCCATCTGAACAATATTGCCGTTTCGACCAGCTGGAGAATTAGCAAGAGCCGGGTTCTTCAAAAGCTCTTCCTTTTGAACACTGTCTTTGCCAATACCCATTGTAAGGATCATGTCGGGCGCGGCTTTTTCAATGGCTTCATCGGTTAGCTGTTTGTAGCCCTGATAAGCATCAATAGCATTCAAACCACCAGCAAGCGTGATGATGCCGTTTGCACCTGTACCCGTTCCAGATGCGGTAATGCGTCCATTCTGAGCGGATATAATAAACAGCACGCGCTTGCGTGGATTCTGATCGGCCGAGATCTTTTGCGCAGCCTCGAGGTCTCGTGAGACGTCATCTGCGAGTACTTTCGCCTTATCTTCCAGTCCAAGCGCCTTGCCAATAACGTTAATCTTGGCAATAACGCCCTCCCCCGTGTGATCATCTGGAATGAGAACAATCGGAACCGAAGCCTTTTCCAATACGTCGAGTGTTTCAGGTGGGCCGCTTCCTTCGGATAATAAAATGCCGCTCGGGTTCACCGAAAGAACGCCTTCTGGCGATAGACGACGCATATAGCCGACATCTACCAGTTCACGAGCTTGTTCCGGATAGGTGCTTGTCTGGTCACGCGCAACGAGCTTGTCACCCGCGCCAAGCGCGTAGACGATTTCTGTCACCGCGCCGCCTACAGAAACCAGTCTTGATGTATCGGTTATTTTTTCAACCGTGTCGGCGCTTGCCACTCCGCTAAAGGAAATTGTGCCGGCGACAAAAGCCAGAGCAGCGCAGCGCCCGATACGCGAACAAATGATTGCCATATCTATACCCTTCACATGCGCATTCCGGAAATGGCGACCATCTCCGGAATTCACATTAAAACAAAGACTTAAAACGCTTACACCTAAGCCGCCGTCGACTGTGGCAGACGCGGCAGGTTCTCAGTAATCAAACGCCAGTCCGCAAGTTCGACCTCACCTTCATGACGTTCACCGAAGAACTGAATAATCAGCTCACCATTTGCATCATAAGCCTCTAGCGATGTGACATGGCCATCCTTCGTAGGTTTGCGAACAACCCACGCGTCGGCAATGTGATCAGCGCGCAAATGCAAATGGAACGTCGGATCGAGTACGTTGAGCCATGGACCCATCGTCTTAATTTCCGCAATCGTGCCAGTGTGAATCTGGATACAGCCACGGCTACCAACAAAGCACATGATCGGAGTCTGTTGTTGGACAACATGGCTCATCATGGCTTCAACTGCCGAGAGATCAACGCGCCATGCAAAATCGTGACCGGCAAGATGTACTGCCTGATGACGATCAACACCAAAATCTTTCAGAAGGCCGACGAACTGGTGAACATCAGTGAGGGCGCCCCAGCGTTCACGGAAAGCTTCGCCATCAACTGTTGAAACATCTGCTTTGTGGGCTTTGGCAGCGATTGGCTTCGTTTCGATCGCAGGCGTCTGATCTTCAAGCAACAACTCAGAAACCAGTTGTTCATAAGCTTCCAAATTGGATGTAGGGCGTAAGTGAATTTTGTGTACCGCTTCACCCGACGCATCAAAAAACTGAAGGCTACGGCGAATATGCTCGCCATCCGGCTTTGCGACAGCAAAACCATGCACCCAATGTTTTGGAAAAATGCGAAGGTCAATTTCTTTGCCAAGCGTCAGGGACGCATGCGGGCCCCAAATCGTCTTCTCAAATGGGCCGATCTTTTCATGCACAGCACTTTCGTTGCGTGTAAGTGCCATGACTTCACCGAGCGACGGTGCATGTTTGAGCAGTGTTTCAACATCTGCGCGAATGCGGCGGGCAGAAATTGCACTATCGGCTTCTGCACCAGTGTAAGCCGCAATAAAATCGGCTTCTGATATCCCGAGGCTTTGCGCAAAATCGCGCTCACGCATTTTGGGGTTATCTGCCCGTGCCTTGAGTATTTGCTCTGGGGAGGGCTTGGTCTGGGTCGTCATCTTTTGTTGCCTATTTGTTAAGGATGAGCTTGCCTTGACGGGTGATTTTTAAACGATAGAGAGAGCCGCCGTGCTCTATCGCCACTTCGCGGGAACCATTGAAAAGCTCACGGCTGCCGTATGTTTTGAGTTTCGATTCATAAGACTGTTCAGAAGCACGCGATTGAGTTGATCCTGCCGTATCAAGATGCGGCTGGATTTCGGGCATGCGGCTGGAGACGCGTTCACGCGGCAACCGCACCTGCATGTCGATATGGATTCGCCTGTTCATTTTACTGCCTCTGCGCCAGTTATGGCCGTTTTCAATAACCGACTTAACTGCTCACAAATCATTAGTTGACATGCTAAGTCATGTTTAATAATCACTGCCTTACTGGATTAATCGAGTCAAGTTTAATAATCTTTTTTTCCAGAGCAAGCCCGAAGGTTCACCTTCCAGCCAGCGCATTCACTTTCCTCGGGATGGAAAGTTTGTAACTTATTGAGATGTTTAACTTTCTCACTTCAAAAAGTTGTGGGAATTTTTCTGGTGGCCTTCAGGAGAAACTGGGCAATGCGGGTAATTAACGGGGAACAGAAGCGGTCATTTCTGACGAGCACGGGTCTTGCTGTCGTAATCATGGCGATGACTCAAAGTGCGTTCGCGCAGCAACAGACTGCAGCGACAGAAAATGATGGTGTTACGCTAAAGCCAATTGTTATCAAAAGCTCACGCGTTATGAAGGGATCGGTCGCCGATACCCCTCTGGCAAATGTGGTCACAGCCGAAGAAATTCGCAAAAACAACATCGATTCTGTCAAGGATTTGACGAATACGCTGGAGCCGGGCCTGTCCGTTAATGCCACTACAGGTGGCGTGAATATTCGCGGTTTACAGGATAGCCGCGTCCTGACAACCATCGACGGCATTGCAATCCCTTACCTCAATGCAGAAATTCGCAGTGATGTGAATGGTGGCGGTAGTGACGGATATGACCTATCTGCTCTCTCAACATTTGACGTTCTGTATGGAGCTGATGCGAGCCGTCTGGGTTCTGGCGCAATGGGCGGTGCAATCGCACTTAAAACCCTTGAGCCAGAAGACCTGCTTGCTCCCGGCAAAGCATTTGGTGGCCTTGTAAAGCTCACCTATGATGGCTCGGATAGTTCGTTCATTGGATCGGGCGCTGTCGCACAGAAAATCCAGAATACGTCCGTTCTGTTTCAGGGGTCGTACAAGCGGGGCCATGAGATTAACGGAACCGGCGATGTTGGTGGCTTTGGTCCAGCCCGTACCGAAGCAGACCCGAAGGACTACGATCGCAGCAACCTGATGTTCAAACTGCGTCAGGAACTCGAAGGCGGCCACACCATCGGGATAACCGCTGAACGCAACCGCTATGATTCGAATACAAATCTAAATTCAGATGCCGGAACGACCTATAACAATCGAGATTACAATCAAAACCGCAAGAATGATCGTGACCGCGTCTCGCTTGATTATCGCTATGAAAGTCAGAACGACGGCCTCGTTAACAATGCTTGGGCGACTGTTTACTGGCAAAAAATGACGCGCATGTATGGCACTGATACAATTCGCAAAGGTGCACTTGCAGGACCATTCAGCCGTCATTTTAAGCTTGAAGATGAGCGTTATGGCGCAAGTGGTTATGCAAACCTTGGTTTTGACACTGGAGCACTATCCCACTCGCTAACTGTTGGCGGTGATTTTAGCATTGGCAAAAGCACGCAATCTTTCACCGGTGACGATGCTTGTATCCGCGGAGTCGTGAACTTCACCTGCGCATTCTTGCACATCAATCAGCAGGATACACCTGACGTTGACGCATACAGATTAGGTTTATTTGCCGAAGACCGCATTGAAATCGGTGACACTCCTTTTGCAATTACCCCTGGCCTGCGTTTTGATTGGTTCAAATATGAGCCGGATTCGCTTAGTGGATATGACAACAATTCAAACGCTCGGGTATCGCCAAAAATCCGTTTCTCATATCAAGCAACACCAGACCTTGAACTCTTTGCGCAGATCTCGTCAACATACAAAGCGCCTGAGATCGATCAGCTCTATGTAACCTATCTTTCAGCAAGCTATGGAACAATTGGCAATCCAGACCTGAAGCCCGAAACAGGTTATGGGATCGATGTCGGAGCCAAGTTTGGCAATGAGGATTCCGGTGCAAAAGTCACCGTCTTCGCAAATCGTTACAACAACTTCATCGATACAGAGGTTACTCCTACCGATATATATAAAGACGGCTTGACTACCTTCCGTAACCTCAACAAGGCGCGGATTGCTGGTATTGAAGTCAAAGCGCATCATAATTTTGTAAATGGCTTCAACGTGCATGGTACGCTTGCTTATTCTAAAGCAATGAACCTTGACGATGATATTCCATTGTCATCATCGCAGCCATTCAAAGGCGTGGTCGGCGTTGGCTACAATGCTGAAACTTGGGGTGTGGACACGAGCGTTGTTGCAGCTGCCTATATCAATCAGACCATTTCTGGCAGAGGTGCCAGTGGGACACGTAGGCTCCCAGGCTACGGTGTCGTCAACGTGACGAGCTGGTGGGAACCCAAGCAGCTCAATGGTACACGCTTGCAGGCCGGCGTCTATAACCTCTTCGATAAGAGTTATTATGATGCAATGAATCTTACAAGCGTTGCGAATGTTACTGAGCGCAACACAGAAGCAGGTCGCTACTTCAAACTGTCTCTGACACAGAAGTTCTAAAACCAGTCGGGAGGTTTGTGCCTCCCCGACCACCCATCATCGCGTCTGCGAAGTTTACCCATCTCTGACCGCTGTAGTGAACTTCAATCCCGAGATGCGATGTGGCGGGTGCGGACCCTACCGCCGCACTCGCCGAAAATCGATATGTAGCCAGTCCATCTTAAAAAGTAAGGATCAGCAATGTTTATAGCGATGAACCGCTTCAAGGTAATTGTCGGCAATGAAGCCGAATTCGAAACCGTCTGGAGAGATCGCGATTCCCAGCTTTCTGAGCTTCCGGGGTTTGAGAGCTTCAATCTCTTACGTGGCGCAACAAATGAAGAAGAAGGCTATACGCTTTATTCCTCGCACACCGTTTGGAAAACGCGCGACGATTTCGTATTTTGGACCAAGTCTGAGCAGTTCCGCAACGCACATCGCAATGCCGGTGATCGCAAGCCACTCTATGCTGGTCCACCACAGTTCGAGGGATTCGAAGCGGTCGAAGGCATCTAAACTCCTTCAAAAGCCAGTTTTCCACACGATGCGGCGAAATAGCGCATAATTTCAAAACAGGGCTAAAATGGCCCTGTTTTTCTTTATGTAAAAGACTAATTAACGTTTAAAGATGGGTACTTAACTCATATTTAGAATAATTCTAACTTATTGATTTTTAGAACATTTCCAAAACATAAAAATTGACACAATACCCCATAAACATCCATAACCTGACTTAAATGGGTGGGTTTTATAAAGACTTACTCAAGTTTACCTTTGATGTTCGGGCCTTTAACCCCTGCGATTGGAGGAACCTTTGTTCGGTTCAGAATGGCTAACTGCCAATATTAAAGTAAAAAAAATCGCTCTAAGCGGTAGTTTTTGCGCAAAATCAAGCAACGAACAAAGCGCCCCTTCCCGCATTGTGGATTTTATGCAGTCACAGCGCATTGCAGATGCTGGAGTTTACTTTTCATGCTAGTCTGCAGCTGCAACGTTATTACTGATAAAGATATTGAAGCCGTCGTCACACAGCTTCTGGATGAAGATTGCTGGCGATTAATCGTTCCTGGAACCGTCTTTAATGCCATGTCCAAGAGTGGCCGCTGCTGTGGCTGCTTCCCAAATGTCGTAGAAACGATCATAAGGGTGACCGAAGAATATCATCTTCGTCACAATCAAATGGACGAAAACGTGATCCTGTTTATGGATCGTGTACGTTCTCTACGAGACAAATTCGGGAGTTCTTGGAATGAAAGGCGAACCAAAGGTCATCGAGCGGCTTAACGAGGCACTGTTTCTCGAACTGGGCGCTGTAAACCAGTATTGGTTGCACTATCGTCTGCTTAACGATTGGGGTTTCACGCGTCTTGCTAAGAAAGAACGCGAAGAATCCATCGAAGAAATGCAGCATGCGGACAAAATCATCGACCGCATTATCTTCCTTGAAGGCCATCCAAACCTTCAGACGCTCGCACCATTGCGCATTGGCGAAAACGTCAAGGAAGTCCTCGAAGCTGACCTTGCTGGCGAGTATGACGCTCGCGCTTCTTATAAGAAGTCACGTGAAATCTGCGACGAACTCGGCGATTATGTTTCCAAGCAGCTTTTTGATCAGCTTCTTGCTGACGAAGAAGGTCACATCGACTTCCTCGAAACGCAGCTTGAACTGCTCGGCAAGATTGGCGAAGAACGCTACGGCTTGCTCAATGCAGCACCTGCTGACGCAGCCGAGTAAATTAAATCATATGACAAAGAAAAGGGCGCTCCAAGCGCCCTTTTTTTATTCTTTGATTGCAGCTTACTGCGGCAGTTTATCGTCTACGCCTTCGACGTAGAAGTTCAGGCCAAGCAATGTTTTGTCGTCAGCCTGTTCGCCTTCTTTAAGCCAAACAGAACCGTCCTGTTTCTTGATTGGGCCAGTGAAAGGCTTGAACTCACCAGACTTGATCTTGGCTTCGGTTTCCTCCGCCATTTTCTTCACGTCATCAGGCATATTGGTGTAAGGCGCCATCTTAACGAGGCCTTCCTTCATGCCCCACCAGATGTTCTGGCTTTCCCATTTATCGTCGAGAACAGCTTTAGCGCGGTCGATGTAATATGGCCCCCAATCATCAACGATTGCTGTGAGCTGGGTTTCTGGACCAAACTTGATCATGTCCGAAGCCTGACCGAATGCCTTGATACCACGCTCATGTGCAACCTGAATCGGTGCAGTTGAGTCGGTGTGCTGGGTCAGAATGTCGACACCCTGATCAACGAGAGCCTTGGCGGCATCAGCTTCTTTGCCAGGATCAAACCAGGAGTTTACCCAGATAACCTTGACCTTGAAGTCAGGGTTGACCGACTGTGCACCGAGAATGAAGGAGTTGATGCCCTGCACAACTTCCGGCACTGGAACGGAAGCGATGTAACCAGCGACGCCCTTTTCCGACAGCTTAGCTGCGATCTGGCCCTGAATATACCGGCCTTCATAGAAGCGCGCGTTGTAAGCAGAAACATTATCAGCGGTCTTGTAACCGGTTGCGTGTTCAAACTTCACATCTGGATACTTGGCAGCAACCTTGATGGTTGGGTCCATGTAACCGAAAGACGTCGTGAAGATCAGCTTGTTGCCTGCACGGGCAAGGCGCTCAATCGAACGCTCAGCATCCGCACCTTCGGGCACGTTTTCAAGGAATGTCGTTTCGACCTTGTCGCCAAGAGCTTCGATCATTTCCTTACGCGCAACGTCATGCTGATAAGTCCAGCCGAAGTCGCCCGGAGGTCCGATATAGATGAAGCCAACTTTCAGCTTGTCTTCTGCATGTGCCGCTCCGCCAAGCATAAAGCTGGCTGCGGTGGCAATCGCCAACAGCGTCTTTTTCATGTTCCCTGCACTCCTTGTTATCACCCTCAAAACAAAACGGCAGGCCGTGGGAGCCGGACTGCCGTTCAGAACTCATATTTACCTGTCCGGCACAAATGGTTTGCCGAGCGACGCAGGTGTGTTCATCATAGTCAAACGCCTGTTGCGCGAGATGATGACCAAAACCACAATGGTCGCGATATAGGGCAAGGCCGACAGGAACTGCGACGGAAGACCGAAACCAAGCGCCTGCGCATGAAGCTGGCCAATGGTCACAGCACCGAAAAGATAGGCGCCAATTAGAACACGCCACGGACGCCATGAAGCAAACACGACGAGCGCAAGTGCAATCCAGCCACGCCCTGCTGACATGTTCTCAACCCATTGCGGCACATAAACCAGTGAGAGCTGGGCACCGGCAAGACCAGCACAAGCGCCACCAAACAGCACCGCCAGATAGCGCGTGCGCACAACATGCACACCAAGCGCATGAGCCGAGCCGTGATTGTCACCTATAGCGCGCAATTGCAGCCCTGACCGCGTGCGGAACAGGAACCACGTCACACCGATGACAAGAAGAATGGAGATGTAAAATATTGGGTCCTGACCGAACAGGAAACGACCGACATAAGGAATATCGGTGAGATACGGGATGCTGATCTCATCAAGCTGCACACCCGGCATACCGACAAAGCTTTCGCCAAGCATAGCAGATGCGCCGATACCAAGAATGGTGAGCGCCAGGCCCGTTGCAACCTGATTGGTAACAAGCGTGAGCGTGAGAAATGCAAATATGCCGGAAAATGCCATCCCAACGAAGATGGCAGCAATCATACCGAGCCATGCCGAGCCAGTGAATTGTGCAGCGGCAAAGCCTGAAACAGCACCCATCAGCATCATACCTTCGACGCCAAGGTTCAACACGCCGGAGCGCTCGACAACGAGTTCACCAATAGCTGCAATCAGCAAAGGTGTTGCAGCGGTCGCAATGGTGAGAAGGATTGCCTGTGTCAAATCCATTGATCAGGCCTTTCCTGCTGCGCGTCCGCCAATAAAGCGGATGCGATAATGAATGAGTGTGTCGCAAGCGAGCACAAAAAACAGGATCATGCCTTGAAACACGCGCGCAGACTTTTCGGATATACCGATGGAAACCTGTGCAGCCTCGCCGCCAAGGTATGAAAGTGCCAGCACGAAACCTGCTGCAATCGCACCAATGGGGTTAAGCCTGCCAAGGAAGGCGACAATAATGGCCGTAAAACCATATCCCGGTGAGATCACAGGGCGAAGCTGGCCAATCGCGCCGGATGTTTCAGCAATACCGGCCAGACCAGCCAGCGCGCCCGAAACTGCGAAAACGAAAAACACAAGCTTGCCACGACTAAAACCAGCAAAGCGCCCTGCCCGAGGGCTTTGGCCGATGACTTTGATCTCAAAGCCTTTCAGCGTTTTGGCAAGCAAAAACCAAACGACAATTGCGGCAACAATTGCAAAAATGAAGCCCCAATGTGCTCGGCCCGACGCGCTCCAAATTTCTGGCAGCACCGCACTTGCATTAAACTGGCGCGTTTCCGGAAAATTATAGCCTTCCGGATTGCGCCATGGGCCACGCACCAACCAATCGAGAAAAAGCTGCGCAACATAGACCAGCATCAGACTGGTGAGAATCTCATTGGTGTTAAAGCGGACTTTCAGTAGAGCCGGAATGGACGCGTAGGCAGCACCGCCAGCCATGCCCATCAACATCATCAACGGCAGCACAATCCACATCTGGAGATCGGGAAACATAACGGGCAGGATCGAACCCGTCACTGCGCCAATGATAAATTGGCCTTCCGCACCGATATTCCAGTTGTTGGACTGAAAGCAGACACAAAGCCCGACCGCGATCAGAATAAGTGGTGTCGCTTTCACCAGCAACTCATGCCACGACCAGACATCGAACAACGGTTCGACGAAAAACACATAAAGCGAATGAAGCGGGTCTTTACCCATCAGCGCAAAGGCAATACCACCAAAAACTAGGGTCAGCGCCAAAGCGAGCAAAGGCGAAACGGCGCTAAAGATTTTTGAAGGCTGCGGACGTTTTACGAGTTCAATACGCATCACGCTGCCCCCGCCTGATCCGGGCCGGAAACGCCGCCCATCAGCAGGCCAATCTTTTCCAGCGTTATGTCTGCGATAGGCATTGGATCGGAAAGCGCACCATGGTTCATGACTGCAATACGATCACTGATTTCGAGCAGTTCATCCAAATCCTGACTAATCACAAGCACCGCTGAACCGGAGCGAGCGAGATCAACGAGCGCTTGGCGGATATGCGCCGCAGCACCCGCATCAACACCCCATGTCGGCTGATTAACAATCATCACCGATGGAGAGCGATCCAGCTCGCGTCCGATAATGAACTTCTGCAAATTGCCACCGGACAAGGCAGAAGCAGGCGGGTTTTCTGCACTCTTGCGCACATCCATCGTCTTGATGATGCGCTGTGCCGCTGAACGCAGCGCGCTTTCAGCAATAAGCTTCAGCTTGCCGCCGCGCATGAAGGCTTTGGCATCGGTTTTATAACGTGAAAGGAAGAGATTATCCGTCAATGAAAGAGCCGGAACAGCACCATGTCCCAAACGTTCTTCTGGAACAAAGGCAGCGCCGATCATTCGGCGCTCGCTGATGCCAAGCTTGCCTGCATCCGTGCCGCGAATGCGCACAGCAGATGCAGATGATTGCAAAACCTCGCCGGAAATGGCTTCAAAAAACTCGCCCTGCCCATTGCCAGCAACGCCCGCAATACCGACAACTTCACCAGCTTTGATAGCAAGTGAAATATCGTTGAGTGCCGTCGAGAACGGGCCGCGTGGCGCTTGTGACAGATTTCTTATCTCAAAAAGCGGTGAGGCCTGTTGTTCAATAGCTTCAATCGGGCTGCGCGCCACGACTTTAATATCATTGCCAACCATCATGCGGGCCAGTGACGCCGCCGTTTCCTGCCTTGGATCGCAATGTGCAACAACCTTGCCATGACGCAGCACGGTGGCGCGGTCACAAAGCCTCTTCACCTCTTCAAGGCGATGGCTGATATAGAGGATTGACTTGCCTTCCGCCTTCAAACGCTCAAGCGTTTCAAACAGGCGGTCAGCTTCCTGCGGTGTAAGAACCGATGTCGGTTCATCAAGGATAATGAGGTCTGGCTCTTGCAGCAGACAGCGCACAATCTCAATGCGCTGACGTTCACCGACAGAAAGATCGCCGACATGAGCCTGCGGGTCGATGGGAAGACCGTAGGCCTGCCCCACATCACGCGCTCGTTTTGCCACTTCAGAAAGCGACAGGGAGCCATCAAGCGAAAGCGCGATGTTCTCGGCGGCAGTGAGCGAGTCAAACAGCGAAAAATGCTGGAAAACCATACCAATGCCAAGTTTCCTTGCCATTGCGGGTTCGGTAATCGTAACGCGCTCACCCTTCCAGACGATTTCGCCTTCAAGTGGTTGTAGCGCACCGAACAGCATTTTTACAAAGGTCGATTTTCCCGCACCATTCTCACCCAGAAGCGCGTGAATTTCCCCTTCCGCGATAACGAGATCAACGGCGTCACAGGCCCGAAGCTGACCAAATACTTTGGTGAGCCGGCGGACATCCAAAAGAGGTCGGTCGGTTGAAGGCGCTGACATTATTCCCCGAGCTTATTTTTGGATAACCTTATCCAGCAAGGTCACACTTGAAAAGCTAAAAAGAAAACGGCGGAGGACATATGCACACCGCCGTTATAATTGCGAACTGAATAAAGACCTAGGGCAGCAGGATACTCGCACCCGTCGTCTTACGGGCCTCAAGGTCCTCATGAGCCTTACGCACGTCTTTCAGTGCATAAGACTGGTTGATTTCGATCTTGACGGCACCGCTGGCAACGACGTCAAACAAATCCTTGGCTGTCTTTTCAAGATCAGCGCGCTTTGCCACATAATTGAACAGCGTTGGACGGGTCGCGAAGAGTGAACCTTTTTGCGCCAATTGGTTAAGATCAAACGCTGGAATAACCCCGGATGACTGGCCAAAACACGCAAACATACCAAGCGGTTTCAGCACATCGAGCGACCCCATATAGGTATCGCGACCAACTGAGTCATAGACGACATCCACGCCCTCGCCGCCGGTCAGTTCTCGAACCCGTTCGACAAAGTTTTCCGTACGGTAATTAATCACATGGTCATAGCCATGCGCTTTGGCCAGCGCGACTTTCTCCTCGGAACCAGCAGTTCCGATAACTTTCGCCCCAAGATGCTTTGCCCATTGACCCGCAATCAGCCCCACGCCACCGGCTGCGGCATGGAAGAGAATTGTACTCCCCGGCTTCACAACAAAAGTCTGGCGCAGAAGATACTGCGCTGTCATGCCTTTCAGCATCATTGCGGCAGCAGTTTTTAATTCAATGCCATCTGGCACCTTGACGAGTCTGTCAGCAGGAAGAATGCGCTCATCGGCATAAGAGCCCGGTGTTGCAGCATAAGCAACGCGATCACCAATTTTGAGATTTTCCACACCGGGGCCGACGGCTACAATAGTCCCTGCACCTTCATTACCGGGCGTGAACGGCATTTGAGCCGCCTTATAAAGTCCTGTACGGAAATACACATCAATGAAGTTAAGCCCTATCGCCTCATGGCGCACCTTAACTTCGCCAGCGCCCGGTTCACCAATCTCGATCTGTTCGTATTTCAGAACTTCTGGACCGCCGGTCTGATGAACCCGAATAGCATTGATCATGATCTAGCCTCTCTTCTTCGCTTCAGCAGCTTGTTCAGCCGCAATGACAGCAGCAGTACGACCCAGATTAGGGAAGAACTGCATGATTGCGCCGATGAAGTAGATGTAAAGTCCCGTTACTGTGATGCCGACGCGCACCCAAAGCGGTGCGTCGAGCGTATAATAAAGGCCAGCCGCACCGAATGCACACCATAGCAAGAAGATCGAAAGGTTGAGCGGACGCAGACGCACCACGCGCACCGGATGCAAAAAGCTGATTGGCAGGAATGAAAGAATTGCTGACACAACGACGATAGCAAAGGCTTCCCATTCGCCCGGACGAACAATGAACAGCGTAAACACCACCATATTCCAGACAACGGGAAACCCCTTGAAGAAGTTTTCCTTCGTTTTCATGCCGGTATCGGCATAATAAATTGCGCTGGTGATAACGATGATCGCGCCGGATATGAAGGACAGGTTGGTCCCCATAAACCCGCTTTGATAAAGCGCAAAAGCCGGTATTAGAACGTAAGTCACATAATCGATGATGTTATCTAGCAGTTCGCCTGACCAGTTGGGCAGCACATACTTGACTTCAAGCTTACGGGCGATCGGCCCATCAATGCCATCCACGAACAGCGCCAATCCCAACCACCACCACATAGCGGTATAACGACCGTCACTCGCAGCGACGATAGACAAAAAGGCCAGAAATGATCCCGATGCAGTCAGCAGATGCACGGAAAATGCCTTAGCCTGCGGCGCCGTCACTTTCTTGGCTTTTAATTTTCCGGTCAGTTTGCTTTTCACGCCGCTCGCCATTTCTCTTGATCGCCATCCCACGCGCCAAAACAGCATGAGGGGGCAAATAAGACTTTCAGGCTCAAAGCCATCGAAAGCCATACTCTGTTAAAAAAGCTTTCCCCGAATAAGGCCGAAAGCGCAAGTAAGTGATGAGACAAAACCGCCCTCATTCCACCAAAGATTGGGTTTTAGTGGTCGCGGCAATGGCGTTTGACGCTCACTTGGGATTAAATGAACATAAATACGATGTGATAAGAATCGCTTTGGACCGAAGCTTTTCGGTCAGGGATAAAGCATTATGAATGATCTAATTGTCGATAAGCCCCTCACTGAAATCACGGTCAGCGGCGGCGGCCCTGCCGGAATGATGGCTGCACTTGCACTTAGCGCCAAAGGCTATCGCACAGCATTGCTCGGCCCTGAAACAGACATAAGCGACCGCCGTACAACAGCGCTTATGATGCCGGCTATCCGCTTTCTTGAAGACATCGGCGTGTGGGAAGATATCGCCCCGGTCGCTGCTCCTCTCGCATCAATGCGTATCGTTGATGCAACAAAGCGGCTTATTCGCAGCCCAACGGTCACGTTTCGCGCGGGCGAAATTGATGAAGTCGCATTCGGTTACAATATCCCAAATGCAGCGCTCAACCAGAAACTCTCCGACGCCGTTGCGAGAAATTCGAACATCATGCGGATAACGAACACGGCGATTGAATATCGCAATAACGACGATCACATCACCATAACACTTGCAGGTGGAGATACGCTGCATACGCGATTGGTCGTCGCCGCTGATGGGCGAAATTCAGCAGCTCGCGAAGCTGCAGGTATTCGCACTCGCCGCTGGAGCTACCCGCAGACAGCCGTGGTGCTTTCTTTCGCTCACGAGATCGAACACGAAAATATCTCGACCGAATTTCATACCGAAGAAGGACCATTCACGCAGGTTCCACTCAAGGGAAAGCGTTCAAGTCTGGTCTGGGTCGTTAACCCTGAGCGGGCGCAGGCCTTGCTTGCGCTGGATGAGAGCATCCTTGCTCAACATATTGAAGACATGATGCAATTCATGCTTGGTAAGATCAAAATTGATGTTCAGCCTCAAGCGTGGCCGCTTTCAGGCATGGTGCCTTTATCATTTGCGGCAAAGCGCACCATTCTGATCGGTGAAGCGGCACATGTCTTTCCGCCTATCGGCGCGCAAGGGCTTAATCTTGGAACGCGCGATGTCGAGATGCTCGTTAAGGCCATTACAAGTGACCCTTCCGATCCCGGTTCAGATCGCGTGATCCGCGCTTATGATCGCGGCCGCCGTCCTGATATTCTGGCACGGACTGGCTCAGTAGACGCGCTGAACCGTTCGCTATTGTCTGCCATGTTACCCGCTCAAATTGCTCGCGGTGTAGGCTTGGAGATGCTGCGTTCGTTTGCTCCTCTTCGTGCGTTCTTTATGCGCGAAGGTTTACGGCCCGGCAGCGGATTTTCTAAGTTTCTACCGCAGCTTCCAAAGCTCTCTGATCGCGGAAGCCACGCAAAAAAGTAGCCAATCGCGTTAAAATTCGATCCTGAAATCTCCCGCAGCTTTATTTTCGCCAGCGGTGAACTACATATGTCTTATGAGTATGGCACAGATAAAACACGCTAAGTTTCAGATCGGACAGGTTGTCAAACATCGTCTGTTTCCCTTCCGCGGGATCATTTTCGACGTTGATCCTGAATTTGCGAACACGGAGGAATGGTATGAGTCCATTCCAGAAGAAACGCGTCCGCACCGCGATCAGCCATTCTATCACTTGCTGGCAGAAAACTCGGAGTCCGAATATACGGCCTATGTTTCTGAGCAAAACCTTGTGCCGGACTTCAGTGATGAACCTCTGCGTCATCCGCAAATTAACGAGATGTTCGATAAGCTCGAAAATGGCTCTTATCGCGTCAAGCTTCACGCAAACTGAGACACATAAAAAAACTGGCAAACAAAAAGGGCGCTTAAAGCGCCCTTTTCAATTCTCGCATATAGCGCTGCTTAGTTAGCTGCGCCTTTTGCCTTGGCCTGTTCAGCCTTCATCTTTTCTTCGAATTCCTTCTGGCGCTTTGCAACAGCGTCCTGAAGTTCCTTCTGGCGTTCTTCAAGTTCTGACTGCTTGAGGCCTGGACCTGTAAGGGCTGCCGAGAAACCGGTCAGTGCAACAGGAATCGGGTTCTGCTTGTTCTGGTAGTTAACCGAAGTCAGCGTAACCTTGGTGCCCTTCTTAAGCGCATTGATCAGCTCGTCCGAAAGCGGTGCTTCGGCAATGCAGCGGTCTGGGAAGCAAATGCCATATTCAAGCTTGGTTGGCTTGGCATTGTCGATCTGAAGACCAACGCCCGCAGGAATCAAGCGACCGATTGGCACGGTAACCTGAAAAATCTTACGGTTAATCTTACCCTTGATCTCGATAAGGTTGACGGCGGTCAGCAACTGGCCGGAGTCAGCAGTGATAATGTTCTGCGTGTTGCAGATGTCATTGTCTTCCTGCTTCGAGCAAACTTTAAACCAGCCTTGTGGCGGCTGCTGCTGTGCGGCTGCAGGCATCGTCGCAGAAGCAAGCAGGGCGAACGCGCCGGCAAATGCAGATGCGGCAGCGATTGTCTTCGTGCTGGTCATGATCAACAGTTTCCTTCCAAGGCTTTGATCTTCCGGTCTCTGGTTTGAGTCAGCGATAGACCGTCACTGATTTGAAAATGCGGCAACAGCGTGACCTCTGGAATTTAACATCCCAATCCGAGGCCGTGTTACAACGACTTCACACATGAATCCAGATGGTCGTATGCAATGAAAGAGCAAAATACGACATATTTTTTGTTTTAATCTGCACTGTCACGCGCCAGACACGCTCTTAATCCGCACAAGTTCAAGGTTCATGCTAATTTCGCCATACGAATCAAATGTAAGTTCTCACACTTATTTACAATGAACCAATTAAGTTGAACGAGGACGCGAGAAAGTTGACTGAATTGTTTGCTCTTTTCCGCACCACAGCTTTGGCGAGCCTGATCGGCATTTTTACAGCGACGGCTCCCACGCAAGCAGAAACCAATGCCGCGCCAGACTATGCACTTTCAATGCATGGTGATGTGGCCCTGCCCGCTGATTTTACGCATTTCCCATACGCCAACCCCGATGCGCCGAAAGGTGGAACGCTCCGAATGGGCGTTGTTGGCACTTTCGATAGCCTCAATCCATTTGTGCTGAAAAGCATGCGCACAACAGCTCGTGGCTTGTTTGGTGACCAGGATTTCGGCAATCTTGTCTACGAAACGCTGATGCAGCGATCCCGCGATGAACCTTTCACGCTTTATGGATTGTTAGCAGAGAAAGTCGCCGTTGATCCTGAGCGCAAATGGGTTGAGTTCACACTTAACCCAAAAGCCAAATGGTCTGATGGCGAGCCTGTCACTGTGGATGATGTGCTCTTCACCTATGACATTCTCACTGAAAAAGGCCGCCCTCCCTTCAACAATCGCATGAGCCGCATCGACAAGATCGAAAAGACCGGTGAACGGTCGGTGCGATTTAACTTTAATGAGCAATCTGACCGTGAATTTCCGATGCTGATTGCTGGAACGATGCCGGTTCTGCCAAAGCACGCAATTGATCCGGCCACCTTTGGTAATTCCACACTAAAACCACCCGTTGGCAGCGGACCCTATATTGTGACGAGCGTCCAACCCGGCCAGAGGATCATCTACAAACAAAATCCCGATTATTGGGGCAAAGACCTGCCCGTTCGGCGTGGCTTCGATAATTTCGATACATTTAACATCGAATATTATCGCAATGAGACAGCGTTGTTTGAGTCTTTCAAAAAGGGACTTCTTGACGTTTTCATTGATGCCAACCCAACACGTTGGGAAAAATCCTATAATTTCCCCGCCGTAGCACAGGGCAAAGTCGTTAAGGAAAATTTTGAAAAAGGCACACCAGCAAACATGCTGGGGTTCGTCTTCAACACACGCCGTCCGGTGTTTGAAGACCCACGTGTCAGGCAAGCACTCGGCCTTCTGTTTGATTTCGAATGGGCTAACCGAAATCTCTTTGCCGACCAGTACAAGAGATTGCAGAGTTTCTGGGAAGGTTCGGAACTGTCATCCATTGGCAAGCCTGCCGATGCGCGTGAACGTGAATTGCTTGCTCCTTTTCCCAAAGCGGTGCGCAACGATGTCATGGAAGGCACTTGGCAACCGCCTACTACTGATGGAACAGGCCATGATCGCGGACCGGCCAAGCAAGCCTATGAGCTTCTAACGGAAGCTGGCTTTTCTTTCGAACACGGCAAGGCAATCGATCCGTCCGGCAAGCTGCTGCAGTTTGAAATCATGACGCGTTCACCAGATGAGGAAAAAGTAGCGCTGGCCTATAAGCGCAATCTCGCACGTCTCGGCATTGAAGTAGAAATCAGAAGTGCTGACGATGCACAGTACCAGCAGCGGCTGCAAACCTTCGATTATGACATGATCCTTGGAGCTTTGACTGGCTCTCTGTCACCCGGCAATGAGCAATGGCAGCGTTGGGGTTCTGCATCGCGTGATGCACAGGGGAGCTTCAATTATCCGGGCGTTGCCGATCCAGCAGTGGATGCCATGATCGAAGCTATGCTCGCGGCGCGTGAGCGGGCAGATTTTGTCAGTGCCGTGCGCGCACTCGACCGCATCCTCATATCAGGCAATTACTACGTTCCACTGTATTATCTGCCTTATCAGTGGGTTGCGCGTTGGGATCAGATCGGTCATCCGGAAAAGACATCACTCTACGGTTATCAATTGCCGACATGGTGGAAACTCACCCCCTGATACCGGTTGAACAGATTATAATTCACCCTACATTTTCAAAGTAAAATCTATGCAAGCGGGAGTGCTGTAATCCCGCTTGTCGAATGGAGCACCTTATGACCGGAAGAAAAATCACCATCGACGTTGTGTCTGATGTCGTCTGCCCCTGGTGTTTCGTAGGCAAGAAAAGACTTGAACAGGCACTTGAATTAGCACCTGAGGTTGATGCTGAAGTGCGCTGGCGTCCTTACCAGCTTGACCCTGCTATCCCGGCACAAGGCAAGGATCGTCAGGCATACATGCGCGAAAAGTTCGGTACAGGTTCTAAGATCGATGACATTCACAAGCAACTTGTCGAACTGGGCGAAGAAAACGACATCGTTTTTGATTTTGAGGCAATAACGCGGGCGCCCAACACGCTTGATGCACATCGCATAATCCATTGGGCTGCACAGGCTGGTCCGGGATTGCAAGACAAGCTGGTCGGCAGACTGTTCTCGCTCTATTTTGAACAAGGGCAGGATATTGGCGACCACGATGTACTTGTTGATGCTGCCGCAAGCGTCGGCATGGAAGCGCCAATCGTCGCAAGACTTTTGCAAAGCGATGCTGACAAAGACGCAATCCGCGAAGAAATCGACACCGCCAATCGCATCGGCGTGCGTGGCGTACCTTGCTTCATCATTGATCAAAAATATGCCGTCATGGGGGCGCAATCAGCCTCAGCTCTTGCCGATGCAATTCGACAAACAGCTGAGGGCTTTGAGCCGGGTATTTCAGAAGATCGATAAGTTTAATTCGCGGCGGGTTAACCCGCCGCAATCTTGGCCAGCTGAGTCATGATAACAGCAGAGCCGTTCAAACGTTTCTCCGGCGTTGCCCAATCGCGAATAAACACGATGCTCTGATCTGGCCGGATCTTGGCCATAGAACCGTGTTCACCGATCATTTTCACCAGTCCAACTGGATTGTTGAACGTCGCATTGCGGAACTGGATCACCACGCCCTTCGGGCCAGCATCCAGTTTTTCGACATTGGCGCGACGGCACAGGGCCTTAATGTAAACGATCTTGAGCAGATGCTGCACTTCTTCCGGCATTGGGCCAAAACGGTCGATCAGCTCTGCACCAAAAGCATCAATGTCCTGCGGCTCTGCAAGATCGGCAAGGCGACGATAAAGCCCGAGACGCAATTGCAGATCCGGCACATAGGCTTCCGGGATCATCACGGCTGTACCGATTGCAATCTGCGGCGACCACTGGCTGTCTTCAACTTCAATCGTACCCTTAAGCGTAGCAACAGCTTCTTCCAGCATTTGCTGGTAAAGCTCAAAGCCCACTTCCTTGATGTGGCCCGACTGTTCCTGCCCCAGCAGATTACCCGCTCCGCGAATATCCATATCATGGCTCGCAAGCTGGAAACCTGCACCAAGCGTATCAAGCGATTGCAGGACTTTCAGACGACGCTCCGCAGTCGCTGTCAATGTACGGCCAGCTGGCAGTGTAAACAGCGCAAATGCACGCTGCTTCGAGCGGCCCACACGCCCGCGCAGCTGATAAAGCTGCGACAGGCCGAACATATCAGCGCGGTGCACAATCATCGTATTGGCAGTCGGGATATCAAGACCCGATTCCACAATCGTCGTGGACAACAGCACATCATATTGCCCATCATAAAACGCGTTCATGATGTCGTCGAGTACGCCCGGTGCCATCTGGCCATGCGCAACGGCGACTTTCAGCTCCGGCACATGGTCTTTCAAAAAGTCTGCAATCTCGCTCAAGTCCGCAACACGCGGGCAGACATAGAAGCTCTGACCACCGCGATAGCGCTCGCGAAGCAATGTTTCGCGGATAACAAGCGGATCAAATGGCGAAACAAAGGTACGGACTGCCATACGATCAACGGGCGGCGTCGTAATCAGCGAAAGTTCACGCACACCAGTCAGCGCAAGCTGCAATGTGCGCGGAATTGGCGTAGCCGAAAGTGTGAGAACATGAATGTCGGATTTCAGCTCCTTAAGTCGTTCCTTGTGCTTCACGCCAAAATGCTGCTCTTCATCAATAATCAGCAAGCCAAGATTCTTGATCTTGATTGAATTGCCAAGCAGCGCATGCGTGCCGACCACAATATCAACCGTACCGTCTTCAAGACCCTTCTTCGTGGCGGCCAGCTCTTTGGTGCCGACAAGGCGCGACGCATGCGCAACATTGACCGGCAGACCATGGAAGCGCGTCGAGAAAGTCTTAAAATGCTGTCGCGACAAAAGTGTGGTTGGCACAACCACAGCCACCTGAAAGCCGCTCAGCGCCGCAACAAAAGCGGCGCGCAGCGCCACTTCCGTTTTACCAAAACCAACGTCACCACATATGAGACGATCCATTGGTTTTCCTGCGCCAAGGTCGTCGCTGATAGCATCAATAGCACGAAGCTGATCCTCAGTTTCGTCATAAGGGAAGCGCGCAGCGAACTCCGCATATAACCCTTCCGGTGGCTGCATGACCGGCGCGCCACGCATCTGCCGTTCGGCTGCAATCTGGATCAGATGACCAGCAATCTCAAGCAGGCGCTTCTTGAGCTTGGCCTTGCGCATCTGCCATGCGCCACCACCAAGCTTATCTAAAGTTGCTTCTGAGCCTTCTGAACCAAAGCGAGACAAAAGCTCGATATTTTCAACCGGCAAGAACAGACGATCATCGCCCGCATAATGAATTTCGAGGCAGTCATGCGGTGCACCCGCCGCTGTGATTGTCTTAAGACCGATGAAACGACCGATACCGTGATCTACGTGAACGACGACATCGCCAGCCGAAAGCGATGCAACTTCGGAAATGAAATCCTGATCGCGCTTGCGACGTTTGGAACGACGCACAAGGCGGTCGCCAAGAATATCCTGTTCAGCAACGACAACCAGATCGTCCGCATCAAAGCCGCTTTCAACGGCCAGAACCGCAGCGGTGATCTTGTCACGCGACAGAGCCTTGACCATTGAAAGACGATCAACGGTTTCGATCTTCTCAAGACCATGTTCGTCCAGCACCTGCAAAAGACGATCAAGCGAGCCTTCAGACCATGCGGCAATCAACACTTTTTTGCCTGCAACGCGCAAATCAGCGATGTATTTCACTGCCGCTTCGAACAGGTTCACATCGGTTGCAGCGCGCTCTTCTGCGAAGCTGCGACCCTTATGCACATCAGCATGAACAACCGTGCGGCCAGCGACTTCCGGGGTACCGAATGGTGTGAGATCAATCCGCAAACCGTTTGTTGCAGCAACAGCTTCCACTTCTTTTGGCGTGAGATAAAGCGTTTCAGGCTTTACCGGCTTATAAGGCACGGCATCGCTGCCCGGCTCTTTGCCTTCGGCCTGTCTCAGACGCGCCTCATAATGATCGACGACCATCGTGTGACGTTCAGTCAGCGCTTCATGAACCAGATGATCGAACACCACCGGCATATCGCCCGCATGATCGAAAATGGTTTCAAGATTGTCATAGAACAGGGGCAACCAATGTTCCATGCCTGCAACGCGACGACCTTCGCTGATCGCCTGATACAGCGCATCATCGCGTTGCGGCGCGCCAAACATTGCGACGTAATTTTTGCGGAAGCGGCTGATCATATCCGGCGAGAGCGAAATTTCGCTCATCGGCTGAAGCACAAATTCCTTACGCGCGCCCGTTGTGCGCTGCGACGCCGGATCAAACGCCCGGATCGTCTCAAGCGTATCGCCAAAGAAATCGAGCCGCAGCGGCTCTTCCGATCCCGGTGCATAAAGATCGAGAATGCCGCCACGAACCGCATATTCACCAATATCACGCACGGTCGAGACACGTTCGAAACCATTGCGCTCCAGCCGTGCGCTCAAATCATTCATATTGAGCTGATTGCCGGGACGCGCCGAAATAACCTGCTCGGCAATCGCTGCCTGTGGTGGCAGCTTTTGCAGAATGGCATTCGCCGTTGTGATGATAACAGCTGGATGCGGTGAGGTTTTAAGAGAAGCCAGAGCGCCAAGTGCTGCGAGCCTGCGCGCAGATGCGTCTGCCCCCGGCGAAACGCGATCATAGGGCAGACAATCCCATGCAGGCAGGTGCAAAACTGGCAAATCAGGTGAAACGAAATTCAGCACTTGCTCGAGATCGGCAATGCGCTGACCATCACGGACAATGTATAAAACAGGCCCGCGCTCACCAATCTCCTCGACCAGACGTGCAAGACAAAAGGCTTCAAAACCATCGGCAACACCGTCGATGACGATATTCTTGCCAGTTTTAACGCCTGGACTGGTTTTAAGACCGAGTTTGCTGAATACGGGCATGGCGACTTATTCTCAGAATTCTATGCGGTCACGGAAAGCGATGATATCACGGAACAACGGCGTATCATGTTCTTCAGGCGTCGGGCATTCGCCTGTTACCCACTTCAAGAGATCGCGATCAAGCACTTCAAGAAGCTGTTCAAACTCATCAAGCTGCTCATCTGTGAACTCAGGAAGATACTGGTCTGCATATTGCCCGAGGATCAAATCCATCTCACGCATACCACGATGCCACGCGCGAAACAGAAGCTTGCGACGCCTTACATCAAGATTTCCTGCCGCAAGTGTGCTGCCAGTCATTGTTTGAGCGCTCCATTAACAAATATGTTGCCGGTATATAGCATCTCAGGCGCAAGTGGGAACCCGTTTCCGCAACAAGAACAAAAATAGTACAAAACTATTTCAAAGGCTTGCACAGAAAAGCAAAGCAGTTAATTCTCCCGCCATGCGTCCGTCTGTCCTTGATCCGTTTTTCGCTTCCGTCCGCTCGCTTTCCGGCATTGGCCCGAAAGTGGCAGCTTTGCTTGGCAAACTTTTGGGCACAGACGTGCCAGGAGCTGAGCCCAAAGTGGGCCAGCTTCTGTTTCTGCCGCCGAACAGCGTTATCGACCGGCGCAACCGCCCCGGCATCGCTTTTGCGCAGGAAGGTGCAATTGTTACGCTGGAAGTTAAGGTCGATCAGCATCAGCCAGCACCGCGCGGAAAAGGCAATGTTCCGCATCGTGTGATCGCCCATGATGATACTGGCGAAATTGTCCTCACTTTTTTCCATGCGCAATTGCCATGGCTTGAAAAGACGTTGCCAGAAGGTGAAACCGTCATCGTTTCAGGCAAGGTCGAATGGTTTAACGGACGCGCTTCGATGGTGCATCCCGATTATATCGCAAGTCTTGAAGATGCAGCCAATCTACCGATGGTCGAGCCGGTTTATCCGTTAACCGCCGGGCTTTCTTCCAAAACGCTTGGTCGTGCGATGAAAGAAGCACTGACCCGCGTGCCGGTTCTGCCCGAATGGATCGATGGGCCTTTGATTGCGCGGGAGCGCTTTTCGCCATTCAAAGATGCTCTCAACACGATGCATCTGCCGGAAGACCCAAGCGATATAGCGCTTGAAAGCATCACGCGCCGCAGGCTGGCCTATGACGAGTTTCTGGCAGGCCAACTCGCACTAGCAATGGTGCGAGCCAAAACGCGTCGGCTTTCAGGACGTCCGCTTGAAGGCAATGGTCGCATTGTGACTGAAATCATGCGTCACCTGCCCTATAAGCTTACCAAAGGTCAGGATCAGGCAGTTCGCGAAATCATCACCGACCTTAAATCACCAGAACGAATGTTGCGGCTTTTGCAAGGGGATGTGGGTTCCGGCAAGACAGTCGTTGGTCTGTTATCAATGGCACATGCAGCTGAATCTGGCGGGCAGTCAGCATTGATGGCGCCCACCGAAGTTCTGGCGCGGCAACATTTTGCAACGATTGCCCCACTTGCTGAAAAAGTAGGCTTGAAAGTGGCCCTGCTTACTGGCCGCGACAAGGGTAAAGAACGAACTGCTACACTTGAAGGCCTGAAAAGTGGCGAAGTCGATATTATCATCGGCACGCATGCGCTTTTTCAGGAAAAAGTCGAGTATCACGATCTCGTCTTTGTTATCATTGATGAGCAGCATCGCTTTGGTGTGCATCAGCGTTTGATGCTGACAGCCAAAGGCACCGCACCTGATATGCTGGTTATGACGGCAACGCCGATCCCGCGTACACTCGTGCTGACAGCCTTCGGTGACATGGATGTTTCCAAGCTCACCGAAAAGCCAGCTGGACGACAGCCAATCACCACGGCAATTCTTCCAATGGAGCGAATGAACGAACTCGTTGAGCGCATTCGGAAAGCCATACATGAAGGGCAGAAAATCTACTGGATTTGCCCCTTGGTGGAAGAATCCGAACTTGTCGAACTCACGTCCGCCGAAGAACGTTTTGAATCGCTGAAGCCGGTGTTTGGCAACAAGATCGGCCTCATTCATGGCCGTATGAGTGGTGCAGAAAAAGACGACGCCATGCGCGCTTTCAAGCAAGGAGAAACACGACTTCTTGTTGCAACGACCGTCATTGAGGTCGGCGTCGACGTGCCGGATGCAACGATCATCGTCATCGAACATGCGGAACGTTTCGGCCTATCTCAATTGCACCAGCTGCGCGGGCGCGTCGGACGTGGCGACAAACCGTCCACCTGTCTTCTGCTTTATAAAGGCCCGCTTGGTGAAATCGGTCAGGCGCGGCTCAAAGTGATGCGCGAAACGGAAGATGGTTTCCGCATTGCTGAAGAAGACCTGAAATTGCGCGGCGAAGGCGAATTGCTCGGCACACGTCAATCAGGCACGCCGGGTTTCCGCCTTGCTTCGATTGAAGCACACGGTGACCTGCTGGAGATCGCCCGCAAAGATGCGCGTTACATTCTGGCGAGCGATCCCGATCTTGAAAGTGAACGCGGTCAGGCTTTGCGTGTACTGCTTTATCTCTTTGGACGCGATGAGGCGATCCGGTTGCTACGCGCTGGATAACAAAATGGCCGCATCGCTGCGGCCATTTCTGTTTTTATTCTACCGTCACCGACTTCGCCAGATTGCGTGGCTGATCAACGTCAGTCCCCATCAGCAATGCTGTGTGATAAGCCAACATCTGGATTGGCAGAGCATAAACGAGCGGTGTGATAAACTCCGGCACATCCGGCAAGACGATTGTAGCCATCGTGTCGATGCTAGCAGATGCAGCACCCTTCTTATCGGTGATGAGAATGATACGACCGCCGCGTGCTGCCACTTCCTGCATGTTAGAAACGGTCTTATCATAAAGACGATCAGAAGGCGCAATAACAATAACCGGCATGGTTTCATCGATCAGCGCAATCGGGCCGTGCTTCAGTTCGCCAGCCGCATAGCCTTCGGCATGAATGTAGGAAATTTCCTTGAGCTTCAACGCGCCTTCCATAGCCAGCGGGAACGATGTTCCGCGACCGAGATAAAGCACATGATTGACCTTCGCCAGCTCGTGGCAGACGGCGGCAATCTGGTCTTCAAGCTTAAGCACCTGATTGATGAAGCGCGGCGCTTCAGAAAGCTGGCGAACCAACTCCTGCTCACGCTTGTCATCAATGGTACCGCGGGCCTTTGCAGCAGCAATAACAAGCGATGCCATCGTTGAAAGCTGACAGGTGAAAGCCTTTGTGGATGCAACACCAATTTCAGGACCAGCAAGGGTTGGGAACACAGCATCCGATTCACGCGCAATGGTCGAGCCTGTGACATTCACCACAGAGGCGATTTTCAGCCCCTGTGACTTACAGTACCGCAGCGAAGCAAGTGTATCAGCCGTTTCACCAGACTGCGAAACGAACATAGCGAGCGAGTCTTTTGAAAGCGGCATTTCGCGATAGCGGAATTCCGACGCAATATCGCTATCGACCGGCAGACGTGCGATCTGCTCAAACCAGTATTTACCCACTGACGCCGCATAGAAAGCCGTACCGCAAGCAGAGATCGTCAGACGATCAATCTTGCTGAAATCAATACTGACCGCTTCCGGGCGCACCTTACCAGTGGTGAAGTCGAGATAATTCGCGAGCGTATGGGAAATCACTTCCGGTTGCTCGAACATCTCTTTTTGCATGAAATGACGGTGATTGCCCTTCGAGACCTGCATGTTGGCTGTCTGCGACTTCTGGATCGCGCGCTCAACCTCTACATTATTCTCGTCATAGACGGTCACACCCTTGCGGGTCAGCACGGCCCAATCGCCATCTTCAAGATAGGCAATCGTATCTGTGAAAGGCGACAGCGCAATAGCGTCGGAGCCAAGGAACATTTCGCCGTCACCATAGCCAACGGCCAATGGTGGCCCCTGACGAGCACCAATCAGAGTTTCTTCGTCGCCCTCAAAAAGGAAAGCGAGAGCAAAAGCACCCTGCAACAATGGCAGACAATCGCGTACGGCTTCAACCGGCGATTTGCCCTTATTCAGTTCGCGGGTCACGAGATGCGCGACAGCTTCGGTGTCGGTTTCCGTTTCGAACTTGTAGCCTTCAGCCGAGAGCATAGCCCGCAGTTCGGCAAAATTTTCGATGATGCCATTATGAACCACAGCCAAACGTGACGTGATATGCGGATGCGCGTTGCGCTCAACCGGCTTGCCATGTGTGGCCCAACGGGTATGGCCAATGCCAATCACGCCCGGCAGTGGCTCGCCTGCCAAACGCTTTTCAAGATTGACCAGCTTGCCTTCCGCGCGACGGCGATCAAGCTTTCCATCCAATAGCGTAGCGATACCAGCGGAATCATAGCCGCGATATTCAAGCCGCTTCAGCGCATCAACCAGACGCGGTGCAACTTCGTCATTGCCGATGATGCCGATAATTCCACACATAGGGTGCTCCAAATCCAAGATTCACGCATATAGCTGCGATTTAAAACTTATAAAGCAGAACGGCAACCCGGAGGATTGCCGCTATTGTCATTCAATAGTCTTTTATTTCTTCGCCGTTTTAGCCGCTTTGATGGCAGCATACTTCTCACGCAGCAGCTTTCCACGACCTTCTTTTGTTTCCTGTCGTGCACGACCGAAAGCCAAAGCGTCGGCAGGAACGTCATCCGTGATCGTGCTACCAGACGCGATATAGGCATTGTTGCCAATTGATACGGGCGCAACAAGCGAGCTGTTAGAGCCAACAAATGCGTTTTCGCCGATCACGGTCTTGTATTTGTTATAGCCATCGTAGTTGCAGGTAATCGTGCCAGCGCCGATATTGCTTGAAGCTCCAACCACCGCATCTCCAATATAGGTGAGATGGTTGATCTTTGCTCCCTTACCAACTTCTGCATTTTTAACTTCGCAGAAATTACCCACTTTTGATTTTTCGCCAAGGTTTGCACCGGGACGCAAGCGCGCAAACGGTCCAATCTCAGCGTTGACACCAATTTTTGCGCCTTCAATATGCGAGAAAGCATGGATCAGAGCACCCGATGCGACATGCACGTTTGGTCCGAAGAACACATTCGGTTCGATGACAACGTCAGCTTCGACCAGCGTATCGTGCGAGAAAAACACAGTTTCGGGTGCGATCAGCGTCACACCGGCCAGCATCATTTCCTGACGCTTACGATTCTGCCAGATGTTTTCCGCAACAGAAAGCTCTGCGCGATTGTTGATGCCAATCACATTATCGACCGGCACTTCAATCGCTACGACATTCAGGCCCTTGCCATGTGCGAGACCAACGATGTCAGTGAGATAATATTCACCCTTGGCGTTTTTATTATCAACCGCATCGAGCAATGAAAGTACGTGGGCGCCGCGAACGGCCATCAGTCCGCCATTGCAGAAGCCGATCTTCTTCTGCTCGTCGGTCGCCTCTTTTTCCTCGATAATCGCGACAAGCTTGCCGCCTTCTTCAATCAAACGACCATAGCCATGCGCGCTTTCAGGACGGAAACCGATAACAACAACATCAGCACCCTCTGAAAGCTTTTTGCGTGCGGCCAGCAATGAATGCGCTTCGATCAGCGGCGTATCACCAAAGACGATCAGCAGATCATCATATCCGCGTTCAATCGCTTCACGTGCCGCCAGAACAGCATGCGCCGTACCAAGACGTTCTTTCTGCTCGAAAGCGGAAACTGCATCAGCAACTTTTTCGACAGCGCCGCGTACTTCATCCGCCCCGCGTCCGACGACCAGCGCCACATCGCTTTTGCCAGTGCCCTGCACAGCTTTGACCACATGTGAGACCAGCGGCAGGCCAGCCACCTGATGCAGAACTTTTGGCCGGTTCGACTTCATACGTGTGCCTTCGCCAGCGGCAAGCACGATGGAAAGGCAGGTTCGGTCTGTCATGATATCGTCCAGAATAATTGAAGGCTTATCTGCTCCATAGCATCAAAGCGTATACAGTGCGTTATCCAAGTCTGCCCAATGCTGGGAAAGTTTCTAGCAGCCAGAAAGAAAAGGACTGCATGCCGCCCGTCAGGAAAAGGACGCCTGCGGCAATCAAGAGAACGCCCATGGCTTTCTCGACTTTGCCAAGATGCACACGGAAGCGCGACAAAAATCGCATGAATGCGCCAGAGAAAAGCGCTGCGATGAGAAACGGAATACCAAGGCCGAGCGAATAGACTGCCAACAGTGCAGCGCCCTCGCCGACAGTACTACTGCCCCCCGCTAAGGTGAGGATCGGACCTAGTACCGGACCGATGCACGGTGTCCAGCCAAAGGCAAAAGCCAAGCCCATAACATACGCGCCTAATGGCGTGGCAGGTGCGCTGCGCGCCTGAAAACGCGCTTCTCGCGACAGGAATGAAAAACGAAGAACACCGAGGAAGTTGAGGCCCATCAGTATAATGACAATGCCTGCAACCATTGCTATTTCCTGCTGCCACATACGCAGGAATGCGCCGATTGATGACGCACCTGCACCAAGCGCAACAAAAACAGTGGTGAAGCCGAGAACAAAGCAAATTGCAGCAAAAGCAAGCGAGCGGCGCTGGCTTGGTGCCGCGGCGACTCGCGCTTCTTTTTCAGCGCGAAAATCTTCTACGCTCACCCCTGCCATATAACAAAGATATGGCGGAACCAGCGGCAAAACACAGGGCGAAAGAAATGACAGTGCTCCTGCCCCGGCCGCCGTTAAATAAGAAACACTAAGCACTAAAACCTCATTCTTCACACAAAACGGTTCTTATCTGAAACAGATAAATTACTCTATTCATTTGTTTTTGAACAAACCCCAGAAAAATATTCTGTTTCGTCCAAAGCACTTGCAGCGACTTCAGTTTACTGGCCTTATAACGTGACTTGGACATTAGTTTGAATATTTTTAATACCGCATCTCGTTCGAACACAAGTTCGCCCCAAAGCGGGATCATTTGCCAGATTTTAGATTGCTCCAGACTGGACAGTGCTCAGATGAGCTTAATTGATGATGAAGAATCTTCTTCAGTACAAGCCCCAACGAAATCATTTTTCGGCTGGCTAAAACGTTACCAGCATTTTTTGTTTCCGATTGCGGGAATCGCAATCGCTTTGCTGGCGATCTACGTTTTGGGAAATCTTCTTCAAAATACATCACGCAAAGATACGCTTGATGCATTTCATGAGATGCCATGGAGCGTCATCGGCCTCGCTGTCCTGTTTACGATGCTCAGCTATGCAGCAGTCGCACTTTACGACGTGGTTGCGGTTGATACGATTGCACCAAATCAGATTCCTCGCCGTATCGCTGCTGTTGCAGGTGCCGCAGGCTATGCAATCTCAAACGCCATTGGTTTTTCACTACTCACTGGCGGCGCACTGCGCTATCGCATTTATGCAGCGGAAGGCATTAGTCTGGCCGACATTGGCAAGATCGTTGGCACTTCATGGTTTGCAATCTGGTTTGCACTCATCATCATGGTGGGTGCAGCCCTCCTGATCGATCCGCAGGATGTTCCGTGGATTTCGACCATTGATGCCCGAATTGATATTGTCGCGGGCATTATTATTCTCGCTGGGATCGCCTGGCTGATCTATTGGCTTTCACATGGACAACGTGCGTTGCGCATAGGATCGCTTAGTCTGCGCTTGCCAAACTCAAAGGGCGCGATCACGCAGATCCTTGCCGGCCTTATCGATGTCGGAGCTGCAGCCGCAACGCTTTACGTTCTGATGCCACAGGATGCAGTGCCAAGCTTTGCAGTCTTCTCGCTCGTCTATGTAATTGCGATTGTTCTTGGTATCGCAAGCCATGCTCCGGGTGGACTGGGTGCCTTTGAAGCAACCATCATCGCAGGTCTGGGGATTGGCGATAATCCGCAGGCGATTGCCGGTCTGCTGGCCTATCGCGTGATTTACACCGTCATGCCGCTCGTGGTTTCGACAATTGGCCTGCTCATCTGGGAAGCTATGCGCCGCAGGCAAATGCTTGGGCGACAGGCCAAATTTGCCAAACGCCTTGTCGAGCCGCTGATACCGGGGCTTTCCGCCAGCATCATCTTCCTTGGTGGCATTATACTACTCGTTTCGGGTGCAACACCCGATATGCGCTATCGCGTCAAAATCCTGTCAGGCATTGTTCCGGAGTTTTTTGTCGAGACATCGCATCTTGCAGCAAGTCTGGTTGGCGTCGCTCTGCTCATTGTCGCACGTGGCTTGTTCAAACGGCTGGAACGCGCATGGATTGCGGCCATCGTTCTTCTCCTGTTTGGTGCTGTTTTCTCGATTGCCAAGGGGCTGGACTGGGAAGAAGCAAGCATTCTCTGCGTCTTTGCACTGGCTCTATGGGGTTTTCGGGACTCCTTCTATCGGCGTCCTATTTCTGGCCCCTTTGAATTGAGCTGGAGCTGGATTGCTTCAGTCGGCACGACAGTGATTGTTTCGACATGGCTCGGTTTCTTCGTCTATCGCCATGTCGAATACTCCAACAATCTATGGTGGGACTTCGCATGGAACGATAACGCACCGCGCTTTTTGCGCGCAACTGTGCTGGTCTTTGCAGTTGTCGCGGCATTTGGTCTGCACTCGATCATCAACCGACATAGTCAGCGTAAACGCAAACGCGACTATTCAATCCCAGACGCCGTTCCAACGCTCGTTGCTGAATGCCCCCACACCGATGCAGCACTCGCTATGCTGGGTGACAAGCAATTTTTGCTGGCACCCGACGACAGCGCCTTCATCATGTATGCGCAATCAGGCGGAAGTCTGATTGCATTGGGCGAACCTATCGGCACCGCACAAAGCGGCAAAGACCTCGCATGGGCATTCCATAGTCTTGCCGACAAAATGGCGCTTCGCACAGTGTTTTATGGAGTAGGTCCGCAAAGCCTGCCGCTATTTCTTGATATGGGGCTTGTTGCTCTCAAGCTGGGCGAAGTTGCGCGCGTAAACCTTGCAGACTTTTCTCTGGAAGGTCCACGCAGACAACCATTCCGTTATGCGGATCGCAAGGTTGATAAGGACGGACTGACTTTTGAAGTGATTGACGTGAAAGACGTGCCGCCACTCGTGCCGCGTCTGCGCGAAATCTCTGACGCATGGCTGGACCATAAGTCTGGCAGCGAAAAAGGCTTTTCGCTAGGCTATTTCGACGATGATTACATGAAGCGCTTCGATGTTGCTGTTCTCAAAAAAGACGGTGAGATTGTCGCCTTTGCCAATCTTTGGCGCGGAGCCGACAAATCCGAAATCACCGTCGACCTCATGCGTTACATGCCCAATGTGCATAAGTTGCTGATGGACGCACTTTTTGCCAAACTGCTCATGTATAGCAAAGATCAGGGCTACAAATGGTTTAATCTGGGTGCCGCACCGCTCTCGGGCTTAAACCGCAGCAGACTGGCGTCACGCTGGAACCGCTTCGGCTCTTTCATCTACCGGCGCGGCGCCGATCTATATCACTTTGATGGCCTGAAAGCCTTCAAGGAAAAATTCGATCCCGTCTGGACACCACATTATATGGTCTGTCCCGGAGGTCTCGAAACACCGCGTGCGCTTATCGATGCAACAACCCTGATTAATGGCAGCCCTCTGGAGTTTATCCGCAAATGAAGAAGCGACGCATTCTTTTGACAGTCTTCGGATTGGCGCTGCTTGGTGCAGCAGGTGCATATGCCGCGATGCATTCAGGCAAGATCGCTCGTCATTGGGCACAGTTCTTCAATGCTGACGAGCCGGTCATCCATGCCAGTGCGGAGCGACTTTCAAACATTCCGGTTTATATGCCGAAAGGCGATCCGGTCGGGCTTTCCATATTGCTGAGCGACGAAAACGGCATCAGCGATAATGAACGCAGCTATATGGATGCGATGCTTGACCGAAACATCATTGTTCTTCCGGTTGAACTTGGCCCTTGGCGGGCGGCACTCGATAAGGAAGACGGCGAGTGCAATTACCTCGACTCTGATTTTGAAGCCATTGCCAAGGAAGCGCTGCGCGGACTGGATCTCGATGTTTATTTCCATCCAGTCGTAACGGGCATTGGACAGGGCGCCACAATCGCTTATGCCGCCGCTTCCGACTCTCCTGATGCTACGATTGCTGGTGCAATCGCCCTCGACCCAACCCCTGCAAAAACTCGTCTGCCTTCTTGCACGGAAGAAGCTGATGCCGTCAAAGCACCGGGCGGTGGCTTCACTTATGAATATGATGCGAAAATGCCAGCATCCACACTTGTAATTGGCCCAACAGGCTCGCCGGTCAACAATCCGTTGGAAGCACGACAGAAAAAAGTAGCCGTGTTGCAATCCGGGCCAGATTTCGCCACTCGTATGAAAATGGCGGTCGACAATGTGGTTGCCATGGCTGATCAGGATGCCAAAAATGAAGCCTTGCCTATCGTTGATCTTCCTGCCAAAGGCGGCAAGGCTGAAATGGTCGCGGTATTTTACTCAGGCGACGGCGGCTGGCGCGACCTCGACAAATCCATTGGCGAATGGCTGCAAGCAAATGGCGTCCACGTTATCGGCGTCGATTCACTCCGCTACTTCTGGTCAGAGCGGACGCCGGAGGAAATCGCGCGCGATACAACAGCAATGATCCAGAAAGCTGATCCCACAAACAAACTGCCGGTCATGGTTCTGGGCTACTCGTTCGGTGCGGATACATTCCCCTTCGCCTGGAAATATCTGGACCCGGCCATGCAAGATCGCACGAAGATGATTGGTCTCTTGGGCGTCGAAACAACAACGACGTTTCAGGTTTCAATCGAAGGCTGGCTTGGAATGGATGGCGACAAAGATGTCGTGCCAGCCATCTCAACCATCCCGCTTGATCGCGTCGTATGTGTTTATGGCGAGGAAGAAGACGATACAGCTTGCACTGCACCAGAACTTAAAGGCGCTGACCTGATGAAGCTCGCTGGCGGTCACCACTTCGATGAAAACTATAAGCCAATCGCGGCCGCGTTACTGGAAAAGATGCGAACTCGTGCAGGCCTGCCGCCACGGCCAGCAAGTTAACGTTAAATAACATCATCATATTGGATCATTTTTTAAATCTGTTCGTTTAGTCAGAGTATAGCGAAATGGAATAAGGCAGTTTATTATAACTTCATAATCGCGGGAGAATACTCGTATTTGAATTTGATTTTTCTCATATAAACGGACCGGGATACAGAGAACATTTATCTTGTTTTGACGTAATATTGCCATTCACGTTAGATGCCAATTTGATAAAATTAGATTGGCGTTTAAAGGAAAAAACTTACGGCAAAAAATGTCCTAACCTTTCCTAAAATCAGGAATTAGTTATTTAAGAAAGTTCGATTGGTTACGACGACGACGCGCCTCACCAGGTGTAATTTTGCAATGCTTTTTAAGGGTCGTTGTTAAATGGCTTTGGCTTGAAAAGCATAAACGAGCTGCAACTTCACTAATTGGTATATCAGTTTCTACAAGATATTTCAGAGCTTCGTTTAGTCTAAGACCCATTAGATACTGATGAGGCGTCAAACCAAAACTTTCGCGAAAACAAATGGAAAAATGCCCCGCAGAAACACCAATTAATGCGGCCATATCCGGAACGCTTACTTCATTTCGGAAATTTTCTTTAAGATAACTCTCGATCTGCCTGCACGCAAAACTGCTTAACACAGGTTGAGCACCACTCGTGCTGCAAGCAATCATCGCATTTTTTGCTAGCAAATAAATGAGCACATAGTGCAGAGATTTTAGGTAATAATCGTCCGGGATTGTGTCTTCCCGCAATTGTTCAAGAACAAGTTGAACGATCTGTAAACACTGTTTGCTAGAAAAATCGATAATTCGACCAGGCGGATCGCTCAACGGGAATGTTATCGCCGGTTGGTCGCGTAGAGTATCTTGATCGGGCTGCAACACGACTTTTAATATTTCTATAGATTCTGGCCAAATTATCGCAGTCCCTTTGTGAGCTGGAATTATGAGCACCGTCCCAGCCGTGCAACTCGACGCAAGCTCTTCCCCATCTTCATTTTTCCACCTTAGATTGCGGACAGACTCTAATAAAATTATAGCTAGCGAAGTTTCCGGCGCAAATACACTGACTCCTTCTGGAGATCGGATATGAATAAACGGCCCCCATGAACGCCCTTCAACTGAAAGTCTTTTAGAACCAATTTCTGAATCTTGCGATCTATTTGTAACAATATGATTCCTATATAAAATTTCATCTCTTGAACTCATTGAGGACCCCAATAAACAAATTCCAAGTAAAACTTAACTCTGAAAAAGCACGCCATAAGCTATTGTATATGCGGCTCTTCCCACGCTCGTTTTGCCACGGAAAACGTTATGGGAAACCGCCACTCAAAAAGGATGGTTGCACAAATCGTTCATATTTACAATTTATAAGTGTATTTTTACCGAATTTTAATCACAAATGATATCGTTTAATGCAAATGATTTGCAAAAGCATTTGCAAATCATTTTAGTTTGGTTTATGCAAATGCCAATTATTCGCAACAAGAGTAGTTACTTTGTGAACTGTGGCACTCGCGAACATAATGTGAAAAACGTTTACAGGTTCGGCATATGTATATGGGAGAGAACATTGCGCAGACAGACATATCGCAGTTTCATGGCGGGACTAATAATAAGCTTAGTGGCGTCGCTCACGTCGGGCGTTGCTATTGCGAGCGACCAATTCAAAGCCGTTACAACATTCACAGTCATCGCTGACATCGCTCGGAATATTGCTGGCGATGCTGCAACGGTTGAATCGATCACCAAACCGGGTGCTGAAATCCACGAATATCAACCTACCCCTGGCGATCTCATCAAAGCACAAGGTGCAGATCTCATCCTCTGGAATGGACTCAACCTTGAGCTCTGGTTCGAGAAATTCTTCTCACGCATCAAGAACGTTCCAAGTGTGGTGGTGAGCGACGGAGTCGTTCCGATGGGAATCACCGAAGGTCCTTACAGCGGCAAACCAAATCCCCATGCGTGGATGTCCCCGACCTCTGCACTCATTTACGTCGACAATATTCGCGATGCGTTCGTGAAATATGACCCGGACAATGCTGACACTTACAAAACGAACGCCGAAAAATACAAAGCTGAAATCAAAGCAACCATTGATCCCATTAAAGCTGAGTTCACAACGATTCCCGCTGATAAACGCTGGCTTGTGACGAGTGAAGGTGCCTTCTCCTACCTCGCGCGCGATTTTGATCTGAAAGAGCTTTACCTCTGGCCAATCAATGCCGACCAGCAGGGCACTCCTCAGCAGGTGCGCAAAGTGATTGATGCTGTTCGAGCCAATAACATCACAGCCGTTTTCTCGGAAAGCACCGTTTCAGCAGCTCCAGCAGAACAAGTCGCACGCGAAACCGGCGCGAAATACGGTGGCGTTCTCTATGTCGATTCACTTTCTGAAGCAGACGGCCCAGTTCCGACCTATATTGATCTTCTGAAAGTCACTTCGGACACGATCGCCAAAGGCCTTAAACAATGAATGCTCCAATAAATTACAACACTCAGGAGCAAGCCGCGCTTAATCAAAGCGCGGCTCAAGGCTTGAGCGTGAAAAATGCGACTGTCACATACCGCAACGGCCATACAGCACTGCGCAACGCCAGCTTTGAAATACCAACGGGGACAATCACTGCGCTTGTAGGTGTAAACGGCTCCGGTAAATCGACGCTTTTCAAGGCGATTATGGGCTTTGTCCATCTCGCGAAGGGCGATATTTCTATTCTGGGACAGTCGGTTAAGCAGGCATTGAAGAAAAACCTCGTCGCTTATGTTCCGCAGAGCGAAGAGGTTGACTGGAATTTTCCTGTTCTGGTCGAAGACGTCGTCATGATGGGGCGCTATGGGCATATGGGCATGATGCGCATTGCACGTCGCGCCGATCACGAAGCGGTTGAAAAGGCTTTGAGTCGCGTCAACATGCTCGATTTTCGCAAGCGGCAGATCGGCGAGCTATCGGGTGGCCAGAAAAAGCGCGTATTTCTAGCTCGCGCGCTTGCACAGGATGCGCAAGTCATCCTCCTTGATGAGCCTTTTACGGGGGTAGATGTTAAGACTGAGGAAGCAATCGTAACCCTTCTGCGCGGCCTTCGCGATGAGGGCCGAGTTATGCTGGTTTCAACGCACAATCTCGGCAGCGTGCCTGAGTTCTGCGACCGCACCGTTCTTGTTAAGAATACAGTGCTTGCTCACGGTTTAACGGAAGACATTTTCACGCAAGCAAACCTCGAAAAAGCTTTCGGAGGCGTCTTGCGCCACCTTATCCTCGATGAGAAGACCAGCAAGAATCGATCAGCCATTGGCGTGATAACAGACGATGAACGCCCCTTTGTGCTTTATGAGCATAAACAGGAAGGGCAGAATTAATGTCCGTGCTGCTCGAACCGTTTTCTTATGGATATATGCTCAATGCCATGTGGGTTTCCGCTCTCGTCGGTGGTGTTTGTGCATTTCTCTCAGCCTATCTGATGCTCAAGGGCTGGTCGCTCATTGGTGACGCCCTCTCCCACTCCATCGTGCCAGGCGTCGCAGGTGCTTATATGCTGGGCCTGCCATTTTCTATCGGGGCATTCTTTTCGGGTGGACTTGCCGCAGCTGCAATGCTGTTTCTCAATCAGCGCACAAAGCTCAAAGAAGATGCGATTATCGGGCTAATTTTCACGGCCTTCTTCGGTCTTGGCCTGTTCATGATTTCGCTGCGGCCAACCTCAATCAGCATTCAGACCATCGTGCTGGGCAACATTCTCGCGATCACGCCCGGCGATATTCTGCAATTGGCGATCATCGGCTTCGTATCGCTCGCTCTGCTTTTGCTGAAATGGAAAGACCTGATGGTGGTGTTTTTCGATGAAAGCCATGCGCGTTCCATCGGCTTAAAACCAACCGCGCTGAAAATCATGTTCTTCACACTGCTTTCAGCATCGACGGTTGCTGCAATGCAGACAGTAGGCGCGTTTCTCGTCATCTGCATGGTGGTGACGCCGGGCGCGACTGCGTACTTGCTTACAGATCGCTTTTCACGGCTTCTGTGGATTGCTGTGCTCATTGGTGCGCTAACAAGCTTCATTGGCGCTTATGTCAGCTATTTCATGGACGGCGCCACAGGCGGCATTATTGTTGTGCTACAAACGCTGGTGTTTCTCACTGTATTTTTTCTGGCACCCAAGCATGGCATGCTTGCAGCACGTAGGCGCGCAGCCAAAGCATTGCAGGAGGTTGAGCTATGAGCTTTCCCGAAATGCTTTTGATGCCATTTCAATTTGACTTCATGGTCTATGCGCTGATTGCGTCAGTGTTGATTGCCATTCCAACTGGCCTGCTCTCTTGTTTTTTGGTGCTCAAGGGTTGGTCGCTAATGGGCGATGCTATCAGCCATGCGGTGCTACCGGGCGTTGTGATTGCCTATATGGTCGGCCTACCGTTTGGAATTGGAGCCTTTGTCGCCGGTATGGTCTGCGCACTGGCTACCGGTTTTCTCAAAGAAAACAGCCGTATCAAGCAAGATACTGTCATGGGAATCGTCTTCTCAGGCATGTTTGGGCTAGGACTTGTGCTTTATGTTTCCGTGCGCGCAGAAGTTCACCTTGATCACATCCTGTTTGGAGACATTCTGGGCATCAACACGGGCGATCTTATCGAGACCGCAATTATCGCCGCTGTGACCGCCGGTGTACTGATTATAAAATGGCGCGACTTTCTACTTCACGCATTTGATCCGGCCCAAGCGCGTGCCGTCGGATTGCCTGTACGACTTTTGCACTATGGGCTGCTCTGCCTGATCTCACTCACCATCGTCGGTGTTCTGAAAGCGGTTGGAATCATCCTCGCAATCGCCATGCTGATCGCGCCGGGAGCAATTGCATTCCTGCTCACGCGCCGGTTCAGCAGCATGATGATTGTCGCTGTTATCGTTGCGGTATTCTCGTCGTTCATGGGCGTTTATCTGTCATTCTTCATCGATAGTGCACCAGCACCAACAATCGTTCTGCTCATGACGGGCATATTCATTGCAGCTTTCCTGTTTTCATCGTGGCGCACAGCAAAGACAGAAGCACAGCATGAGCCTGAAAGTGCTTGATTAATTTACCAAGTAAGCTGTCCTTTCGTGTCGGAACAGCTTGCGTGCAGCGTGGACAGCTTTGCAAAGCTGTCCACGTTTTTGCACAGCTGCGCAGCATCAGTCATATGGCTGTTATAAATCCTCGATAGATAACGACAACAACAGGCAGCACATCAAAACTGCTCCCGAATTCTCAGCGCATTAAAATTGTTGCTTGTCGAGGTAAAATAAAAATGCTTCAATCCCAATTGCACGGCTGTGCAGAAAAAATAAAACCGGCCGTCGATCCTGGGGAGGATACGCAAATGCCTGCGTTTTTGGAGGTAGCGGATGCACGCGTTCGCTATGGCAACAATGAGATTCTTAAAGGTGTAGACCTTTCGGTTAAGAAGGGTGAATTCGTAGCGCTGCTTGGCTCGTCGGGCTGTGGCAAAACCACCTTGCTGCGCGCCATCGCGGGTTTCAATACACCGAGCGAAGGTGCAATTCGCGTCGGAGGAAAAGATGTCACCCGCCTGCCACCTGATAAGCGCGGCATGGCCTTGGTGTTCCAATCCTATGCGCTCTGGCCACATATGACAGTGGCGCAAAACATCGGTTATGGACTGCGCATTCGCGGCACAGCAAAAGATACAATCCGCAGCAAAACCCAAGAAGTTGCGCGGTTGTTAGGGCTTGATGCGCTGCTTGATCGGAAACCAGCCGCCCTTTCCGGTGGTCAGCGCCAACGCGTAGCCCTTGGCCGTGCGCTGGCAATTGAGCCAGATATTCTGCTGCTCGATGAACCGCTATCCAATCTCGATGCTCGCATTCGTCTCTCTGTTCGTCATGAAATTTGCGCTTTGCAGCGCCGGCTTGGCATCACGGCGGTTCATGTGACCCATGACAGAGAAGAAGCCATGGTCATGGCTGATCGCATCGTGATCCTCAATAATGGTGAAGTCGCACAAGCTGGCGCACCTGAAGAGGTCTATAATCATCCGGCATCTGATTTTGTTGCAGCCTTCATGGGCGCCGAAAACAATGTTGAGTTGCCGATAAGCGTGACGGCTGATCGAATTGAAATTGCAGCCGGGCCACATAACAAAGCAAGCACAATTCCCGCTGGCCGCCGCAATCTGTCAGACGGCATTGCAACTGCCCGTTTCCGTAGCGAAGCTGCAAAGCTGACCAATCCGGGCACGCCCGTTTCCACCACAGTACCAGAACTTATTCTGTCAGGAACAGTCGATCAGACAAGCTATCCCGGTGGCCTCTGGCGTCACATGGTAAATGTCGGCGGAAAACATCTTTTGGTCGATACGCACGAAAGCCATCAACCCGGATCTCAGGTTGAAATACGTATTCCAGAACAGTCACTTTTCCTGTTCGACAAATAATCTGCTTAGCTCAAACAGCTTTCATTTTTCTGTGCACACCTGTGCATTTTAAACCAAGCCAATCGCAGCAGGCATAGCAGATCAACACAGAATTGCGGGCTGTCAAATGCCCTCAAACGCTCAAAAATTCCCGATCACGCATCCACTGATACATACTAATCATCCGTCGAAACCTTCCGCTAAGCGGATAAAAAGCAGGATTTATTCGATGAAAACAATCCTTAAAACAGCGCTCATTCTTGGCCTCACGGCGTCACCAGCGGCAGCGCAAGAACTGACCGTTCTGACAGCTGGCGATCAAAACATGGTCGACTATGTGAACGAATATCTCGGTCCATTGTTCGAGAAAGAAAATCCGGGCACAACGGTTCGTGTTGTCGGCACCGGTCCGGGCGACGCCGGTTCACAGAAGATTCTCGAACGCTTCGAAGCACAGTCAAAAGCTGGCGTTGAAAAGTGGGACGCAGATGTTGCAGTCGTCCATGAGAAATTTGCTGGTCCAATGGTCGAAAAGAAGTTTCTCGAAAATTATCGCGGCAAAATCGACAGTGGCAAGCTCGTTACACGCGACAATGCTAAAATGGCGCTCGGCACCAATGTTGATGGCTACGTTATGCCAATGTTCAACAGCCAGACGGCGCTTGCCTACAACCCGGCTCTCGTTGCCAATCCACCAAAGAGCTACGATGAGCTGGTCACATGGGCCAAGGAAAACCCAAAGCAGTTCGGCTATAACGGCATCAAGGGTGGCGCATCGGGCGTGAGCTTCGTTATGGGCTGGATCTATGCTTACGGCGGCGATTCCGACAAGCTGATGAAAGGCCCGTTTGAAGAAGGTGAAGCGAAAAACTGGGACAAGGCTTTTGCCTCGCTCAAGGATTTCACCACCAACGCAACATTGACACCGGGCAATGCCGGAACACTCGACATGCTGAGCCGTGGTGAAATCGCGATGGGGCCAGTCTGGGTTGATATGTTCTATTCTTGGAAGGCCAACGGCCAGCTCCCGCCGGAAATGAAGCTCGTTCTGCCTTCGCCGGGCATGCCGGGTCAGCCGATGCATTATGTCATTCCAGAAAAGAGCGCCAATAAGGAACTCGCTGAGAAGTTTGTAGCGCTTGCCACCAGCCCGAAAGTTCAGGCTGAAGGCATCGTTGAGCGCTTTAACTGGTATCCGGGCATCGATGCCGATCACGTCAAGGCAGAACTCAATGCTGATACGTGGAACAAGCTCTTCACGGATATTTCGCCTGAAGAACTAGCCAACTATGGCAAGCCCTTCCCAATCGCGCCATACAACAAGGCAATTCTGGAAGCCTACGAACGTCAGGTCGGCAACTAATTGCTGCATAGACCGGGTGCGTGAAAGCGCGCCCGGTCGATAATTCATTATTCGGGGAATATCCATGTCACAGAGAATGACAGGCTTTTTGCTGGTCGCACCGGCCCTTGCCATTGTGCTGTTGCTGTTTATCGTTCCACTTTTCGGCGCGATAACCGGTGCATTTCATGTTGGTGAAGACTGGGGCTTTGGCAATTTCACCAAAGCATTTGAGCTTTACTCAAATGATATGCTTTTCACCTTTGTGATTGTCACTCTCTCGTCCGCGCTGATTGCTCTATTCGCTATCGCGATTGGCGGCTATCTGACGCTTGGATCCAATCAGCGCGCAGTAACAGTCCTGCGCTGGCTCTATCGCTGGCCCCTGTTCATTCCATTCATTGTGGTCGGCCAGATATTGCGTACATTTCTCGCCAAAAATGGCCTGATGAACAGCCTGCTGATTGAAAGCGGCGCATTATCCCCGCTTCAGGCAATGAGCTTTCTCGACTGGCGCGGCATCGTCATTGCCTTTGTCTGGAAACAGACGCCTTTCGTCACATTGCTTCTGGCTGGTGCCATGGCATCAATTGACCGCAGCACCATTGAATCCGCCCGCAATCTCGGTGCCGGACGCCTGCGCATTCTGATCGAAATCATATTGCCGCAAGTACGCCCGACATTGCTTGTCGGCCTGATCCTGAGCTTTGTCACCATGATGTCGGTACTCTCAGTGCCATTAATGATTAACGCGCAATCGCCAACAATGATTACTGCCAATATGGCCTTCCGCATCAATGCCTATGGCGATTATGGCGTTGCCAACGCACTCGGAACGATTTCGCTCCTGATGACCAGTCTGGTTGCATGGGTTTACCTCCGCCAAACCATGAAGGAGCACGGCTGATGACAAACGCTTTTGACTGGCGCTGGATACCGCGCGGCATTGTGCTTGGTCTCCTGGCCTTTGCAATCTTCGGACCGTTGGCAAATCTTCTTCTCTGGGCTGTTGCAGAACGCTGGTATTTCCCGCACACTTTACCACTGCAATATGGCTTTTCCTTTTGGAAAAATGTTTTCTCAGAGCGCGGCAATGCTCTGTCATCGCTGACAACGAGCGTCATCATTGCCAGCCTGACAGTTGTTGTTTCTCTGGGACTGGCTATTCCGGCAGGCTATGCGCTGGCCCGTCTGAAACTGCCGTTTCGCGGCCTGATCCTGCTTACACTGCTGATCCCGCAGGCTTTTCCAAACCTGCCTGTCTATGTGAATATCGCGCAGATGTTCTATTCATTGAGGCTCAACGGAACTATCGCAGGCGTTGTGCTGGTGCATGTCACGCATGGCCTCGTTTATGCCGTTTGGATTGCAACCGCAGCCTTCTCGGCAATTGATCGCGAACTGGAAGAAGCAGCCCGCTCGATGGGGGCATCGGCACTAAAGACATTCTTCCATATCACGCTGCCAATCGCCGCTCCGGGACTGCTTGCAAGCGCAATCTTTGTGTTCCTTGAATCACTGGATGAATTCACCGGGACATATTTTGTGGGCGCACCTGACATTACAACATTGCCGCTGATGCTCTATACAGCAAGCTCGGGTGGAAACTATCAGATCGCGTCGATCAGTGCGCTGATCCTGCTGGTACCGTCCATTGCATTTATGTTTGTTGTCGAGCGCTTCCTGCGCGCCGATGTTCTCTCGAAAGTGGGTCGATAATTATGGCCGACAAAGATCGTTTTCAGGAAGACCTTCCCGAAAACCAACCGCGCTTTATCAGTGCACATGAAGTTGCTGTAGAGGCTGGCGTATCTCGCTCGGCGGTCTCGCGCACCTTCACACCCGGCGCAAGCGTTTCGCCTAATACGCGAGAAAAGGTGCTGAAAGCGGCGGAAAAGCTCGGCTATCAGGTCAATGATCTGGCGCGCGGTTTGCTCGCCAACCGCAGCCGCATTGTCGGTATGATCGCGGCAGATCCCGCAAGCCCCTTCCGCTCGCGGCAGATAGCTGCTCTGTCCCGTCGGTTGACTGCGCGTGGTAGCGTTCCCGTTCTCATCCCGACCGGACAACACGGTGAAAACCTTTCTGCCGCACACCAGACCTTGCTGCGCTACAGAGCCGAAGCGACAGTTGTTCTCTCTGGGATGCCGTCATCATCCTTTGTCGAACTGGCACAGCGCAATGGCCAAACTCTGATCGTTGTAGGCCGCAACGAAGACGGCCCAGACCATATTCGCATCAACAACAAACAAGCAGCAGAAACGGCAGTTGATGTTTTTGCTGCTCGCGGCATGAAACGGCTGGGGTTGGTTACATCCAATGTCCGCAGTCCCAATCTTCTGGAGCGCGAAGAAGCCTATATAGCGCGGGCCAAAAGCTTTGGCCTTGATGTGAGCGTACAACGTGGCGAACTGACCGATTATGATGGCGGATTCGCTGCGGCGTCACTCTTGCTGAGCGAACGGGATCGTGTTGAAGCGGTGTTCTGCGTCAATGATCTGATGGCCTTTGGGCTGATTGATTGCGCGCGCGACGTCTTCAATCTCTCGATACCTGACGATCTTTCCGTCATTGGCTTTGATAATGTCACCGAAGCGCGCTGGGGCGCCTATCGCCTCACAACATTTGATCAGAATGCAGAGCGCCTATCCGCAGAAATTATTCGTATGCTCGATGAGCGGCAAAGTGCGCCAAATGCACCACCGCAGATGGTAATGATCGACACGCCACTAATCCTGCGTGGCAGCGTCCGCCCACTCAAAACTGAAAATCCAACGAACGGAAGCAAGTTCTGAATGTCCGATCATTCTATCTGGCTTCGGCCTGCACATGACGATCTTATTTTTCTTGAGACCATCGTCAGTGATTTAGGTGGACGCTTTAACTCGCCGATATTTGAACCGCATGCGACGCTGGTGCCAGATATGAAGCGATCGGCAGAAGAGCTTCTGCCACAAGTGTTAAGCATCGCAATAGGCCGCAGACCGCTTGAGCTGCAGATTGAAGATGTCACGGGAAGCGACGCTTATTTTCGCTCGTTCTATGCCGCACTTGAAAAAGCACCCGCACTGATGCGCCTGAAACAGGAATCTCTTGAAATCTCAAGTGATGCAAGCTTGCAGAGCTTTATGCCGCATGTTTCGCTTGCCTATGGTATTGAGGAAACAACCCTCAAACAAATGGAAATAGATCGGCTTAAAAAACAGCTTTCAGGCCGAAAGCTTCGGTTTGACCGGCTTGTGATCGTGAGTTCATCTAGTGATACGCCTATCGATCAATGGCATGTCAAACACGAGGTTTACCTGAAAGGCTAAGCCAGCCGCAAATATATGCAGCTGGCTGTTATTTTTCAAAGAGGACGCGGGTAAGAGCGATAGACTTTTTCGATATCCGCCAGCACTTCGTCTGAAAGCGTCAGTTCACTCGAAGCAATGTCGGTCTTGAGCTGCTCGACAGATGTCGCGCCAATGATCACCGATGTCATAAACGGCCTCGATGCAGAGAAAGCAATCGCCATCTGTGCAATATCAAGACCATGCTTTTTAGCGACATCAATATAAGCGCGAATTGCTGGTTCAGAATAAGAATTATCCCGCCACATGCCACCATCCATCACAGATGCGCGTGAACCTTCAGGGATTTTTCCGTCAAGATACTTACCCGTCAACACACCTGCGGCAAGCGTGGAATAAGCAAGCAAGCCCACGTCTTCAAAGAGCGATACCTCAGCCATGTCGTGATCAAACTCACGCTGCAAAAGTCCATATTCATTCTGGATCGATGCCATGCGCGGCAGATTATTTTCTTCCGCAATCTTGAGCCACTGCATTGTGCCCCAAGCCGTTTCGTTGGAAAGACCAACGTGACGGATTTTGCCTGCACGAACGGCATCTTCAAGACCGAGCAAAACATCATGGATTTGTTCGCGTTCAGCTTTCGGGTCCACATTGGATGGATCAAAACCCCAGCCCTGACCGAAGTGGTAATGCGGGCGCGATGGCCAATGAATCTGATAGAGATCGATAAAGTCAGTCTGCAAACGCTTCAGGCTATCATTAACAGCTTCAACAACGCTTGCACGGCTCGGCTTCGCGCCACCGCGAATCCATTCCTGACGACCGCCACCAGCAATCTTGCTAGCGAGAATAACGCGATCTCGCTTACCAGATTTCTTAAACCAGTTGCCGATGTAGGTTTCGGTCTTTCCGTAGCTTTCCGGGCTCATCGGAATGGCATAGCCTTCAGCCGTATCGATAAAATTGACACCTGCATCGACAGCAAAATCAAGCTGTTCATGCGCGTCGCTTTCAGTGTTCTGAACGCCCCAGGTCATAGTGCCGAGGCAGATATCGGTAACATTGAGGCCTGTGCGGCCCAAAGGTTTCATTTTCACGAGATTTTTCCGGATCGATTTGCCCGCAGAGCGCGGATGTGACGGGGGACAATTGATAACCCCGCTTTGTCGCGCCTGACAAGACCGCTCCGCAAAATTTGAAGACGATTAAAGAAACCGATTTGCCGAATAAGGTGCCGGATCAGTAAATGTTTTCTCACCGGTCATCATCTCGGCCAACAGACGCCCACTTGCAGGACCCAGCGTCAAGCCATGATGCGCATGACCGAAATCAAACCAAAGCCCCTTTTGGCGCGGCGCAGGACCAATCACCGGACGCATATCTGGCAGACATGGCCGCAAGCCGAGCCACGGCTTTGTTTCAACCGGTGCACCAAGCTGCGGCAGAAGCCGACGCGCAATCTTTTCGGCACGTTTGAGCTGAATAAAATTAGCCGGAGCATCAGGCGACGCGAACTCGATGCCTGTCGAAAGACGAACGCCCTGCACCATAGGCGCAAGCACATAGCCCGCCTCTTCATCAACAACCGTATGACCAAGCCGTTCGCCGTCCTGCATTTCAAAATGCATATGATGACCGCGCTTAATACCAAGCGGAATTGCATAACCAAACTTCTGGAAAATCAAGCCCGATTGCGGACCAAGAGCCACCACAACTTCACGCGCAAAAGCAGGACCTTCCTCGGTCGTCACTTGCCAACCATTCGTGCTTTCCGAAAGCGTTGCCGCATCGCCATGAACAAATCGGCCACCGTTCGACTGAAACAAGGTGGCATAGGCCTGAACCAGACCACCCGGATTGACGATGGTTTTGGGATCGAGCCAATGGATGCCACCCGCAACGTCACCCAGTGTTGTTTCTCGCTGTTTCAGCGCCTGTGCATCAAGAACATCATAGGCCAGATTATAGCGCTGCAATTGCGGCAGGCGCTGAACCGCCGCCTGAAAAGCAGGCTCACTCCGGAAGACTTCAATCCAACCCTGCGAGCGCACGAGCCGTTCACAACCGGCCTTTGTGATCAACACATCATGCTCACGCACGCTCGCTTCAACCAGTGGCAACATCGCATCAGTTGCGATCTTGAGGCGTTCTGGCGAGGATTCACGCCAATATTGAAAAAGCCAGCGCGCAATGCGTGACACATAAAACGGATCGTAACGCACATCGGAACGGCGGTTCATGCCATAACGCAGCAGCGTGCCAAATCCTTGGGGAAACGAATAGGGAATGACGCTTGAGCGCTCTATAAGCCCTGCATTGCCAAAGCTCGTGCCCTGCCCCGGCTCACCACGATCAATCAGCGTGACTGAACGACCCCGCGCTTGCAAATGAAGTGCTGCCGAAACACCAACGATACCTGCGCCCAGAACGATGACATCTTGTTGCTGCATGGTATCCCCGACCCATCTCTCAAACAAATGCGCGCACCGACGATCTGTCAGTGCGCGCATTCATACATCAAACTCGCGTAACTTTTACAAGTCACTTATCTTCGATCAATAAATATCAAAGTCGAAATATTTCTTCACGATGGTTGCATAGGTGCCGTCGTCGCGAATTTTCTTGATGGCCACATTGAACTGCTCGCGCAGATCATTGTCACCCTGACGCACCGCAATAGCCGTGTCTGTCTGCGTATCGGGCACATCGCCAATCAGCTTGCAGCAATCCGCACCATCAGCCTTGATCCAGTCAGAAATCGGAAACTTATCCGAAATCACCGCATCAAGGCGACCGCTTTTAAGATCGGCATTGGCTTCATCGGCAGTTGGATACAGTTTTACGTCCGCACCAGCTTTGCCATAAACGTCTTCGGCATAAGTGCCCTGCGTGGTCGATCCCTGTGCGCCGACAGTTTTCCCCTTGAAAGCTTCTGCATCAAGCGAGGTAATCGGGCTATCTTTCGGAACGGCGACAGACAGTGGTGTGGAATAATATTTGTCGGTGAACGAAACCTGCTTCTGGCGCTCTTCCGTCACACTCATCGACGCAATAACAGCATCAAACTTATTGGTCTGAAGGCCGGGAATCATACCATCCCAATCATTTGCGACGATCGTGCATTTGGCTTCCATCGCTGCACAGAGTGCATTGGCGATATCAACATCCAGCCCCTGCAACGAGCCATCAGCCGCAACGAAATTAAACGGCGGATAAGCGCCTTCCGTTGCAATCTTGATTTCCTTCCATTCTTTGGCTTGTGCTGGAAGTGCAGCGATAATGGAAGCGACGCCTGCGAACAGGATTGATTTCAACATAATATTCCCCTTAGGCTTTGTTATGGTTATGTTTTGCGGGCTCTTCACCCGCTATATTATGTTCTCAATGAAGCACCGAGCGCCGCCAGTTTCAAGTTAAACATTTGGCGGCGCTCATAAATTCTATCAATAGATATCGAAGTCGAAATACTTCTTGCGAATTGTTTCGTAGGTGCCATCTTCACGGATTTTTTTGATGGCCGCATTGAATTGCTCACGCAGATCATCATCACCCTGACGCAGAGCGACCGAAATCTTGGTTTCCGAGCCAGGAATATCGCCGAGGAACTTGCAGCAATCAGCGCCCTGCTTCTTCAGCCAATCAGCTGCAAGAAACTTGTCGGCGGCAATGGCATCAATACGTCCATTCTCAAGATCGGCATTGGCTTCGTCCGCTGTCGGATAAAGCTTAACATCTGCACCAGCCTTGCCATAGACATCATCGGCATAATTGCCCTGTGTCGTGCCAGCCTGAGCGCCGACGGTCTTGCCATCAAATGCTGAAGGCTCAAGCGAGGTAATGTCGGTGTCTTTCGGAACTACAACTGCCAGCGGCGTTGTGTAATAGCGTTCAGAAAAAGCAACCTGCTTTTCGCGCTCAGGCGTAATTGCCATAGAAGCAATGACGGCATCAAATTTTTTGGCCTGAAGACCCGGGATCATGCCGTCCCAATCATTGGCTACGATTTCACACTTGGCTTCCATCGCTTCGCAAAGCGCATTGGCAATATCGATATCAAAGCCAATAAGCTTGCCATCCGGCGACATATAATTGAAGGGCGGATAGGCTCCTTCACTAGCAATACGGATTTCTTTCCATTCTTTTGCCTGCACAGGCAGGGCAAGAACAACGGAGGCCAGACCGGCCAGCAAAATTGTTTTAAACATCGCTTCCCTATTCCACTTTTTAGTCACGGGCCTTGTCATTTCTCTATCCGGATTGCCCGCAAAGCCGAACAAATTCAATTGCAACTTTGGTCATATTCAAATGCAAAATGACCCGCTGCGTGTAAAACGCAACGGGTCTTGATATGGCCTTAACGGTGTTTTCAGGCAACCAAACGCGTTGCGTGATCTTCCTGAGCATAGGCTTTGCCAAAGCGGTTTGCGAGGAATGCATCAAGCGTGATGTCTTCCTGACGAACAAAGCCCTTCTGCGCAATTTCGCCCTTAGCAAGCATGTCGAGCACAGCACAGATTGCCGAAGCAGTTGTGATCTGAATGCCAGAGCGAACGATCGTACCAACCTGATTGGCATAAACCTTATTCGCATAGGTTTCCTGAACCAGACGGCCGTTCTTCATTCCCGAAACAGTAACGAAGATCACGATAACGTCCTGCAATGTGCTTGGCAGAGCATTTTCAAAAATGTCCTTGAGCACTTCACGACGATGACGCAGGCCAAGATCGTTCAACAACGCCTTCATAAGCGCAACGTGACCTGGGTAGCGGATCGTGCGGTAGTTGAGCGTACGAACCTTGCCTTCAAGTGTATCGCAAAGCGTGCCGAGACCGCCCGAAGTGTTGAACGCTTCGTAGGTTACGCCGTCAAGCGAGAACTCTTCACGCTCTTCAAGAGCCGGAACCTTGGTCAACTGGCCATTGACGATAGCTTCGCATGGTTCGATATATTCGTTGATCAGGCCGTCGGTGCTCCAGGTAAGATTGTAGTTAAGAGCATTCGATGGGAATTCTGGCAGAGCGCCAACGCGCATGCGCACGTTTTCCAGTGTGTCAAAGCGCTTTGCGAGATCGTAAGCAACGATAGAGATGAAGCCCGGAGCCAAACCGCACTGTGGAATGAATGCTGTGTTTGCATCCTTGGCCAGTTCCATGACGCGCTTGGTGCTTGCGACGTCTTCGGTCAGATCAAGATAATGCACGCCAGTCTTGGCCGCTGCTTCTGCGATCAGTGTGGTGAGCTGGAATGGAGCCGCGCTGAGGACCGCAAACTTGCCGGTCAAAACAGCTTCAAGTGCTTTGGCGTCTGCAATGTCGAGCGCCTGCGTCTTGACTTCCGCACCTGTGTCCAGCGCATCAAGCTGTGCCTGCGAACGGTCGACAACCGTAACAGCATAGTCACCAGTTGAAGCCAGAAGATCGGCAATGGTCGCGCCAATTTTGCCCGCGCCTACAACAACGATCTCTTTCATGTCTTTTCCCCTATAGGTCTGTTTGGGTAATGCAATTTCGATAGACAAAGAATCTCACATTTTTCGGCGAAAAGAAGCGTATAAACTGACGATTTCACGTTGTTTGTTTGTGCAATTTGACGTACTTAATATGCATTATGACGACAAACGCCGACCTCGCCCTTATTGCACTGCTACGTGAAAACGCACGTGCATCCACAGCCGACCTTGCACGGAAGCTCGGTGTGTCACGCACGACCGTACAAAGCAGGCTGGAAAAGCTGGAAAAGCGGGGTGTAATCGAAGGCTATACCGTTCGAATCGCTCCAGAATTTGAGCGTGATCTGGTCCGCGCTCATGTGCTGGTTACGGCACTGCCGAAGTTTGCACCAAAGGTTGAAACTGCACTTCGTGGCATCATGGCAGTGCGCACATTGCACTCCGTCAGCGGTCATTTCGATATGATTGTAGTGGTTGAAGCGCCGTCAATTCAGGAGTTGGATATTGTTCTCGACAAAATCGGTGCGCTCGAAGGCGTCGAACGCACCATGTCGTCGATCATTCTATCGACACGAATTGATCGTTAATCAGTCTTTCGAACTGCCTTCCCAGCCTGCATAAAACACGCCCGGATGCTTTTCCATAAACTGCGTGACAGCATCAATTTCTTCTGGGTCAATCGATGTACTCACGAGGGTGGCGAGAATTTCCACCGTCTCCGCATTGCGATCCGAAATCTCCACATCCCCTACGGGATACTTTGCCTCTTCCAGCTTCTCAACGAGCAGCTCGCGCATTTCCTCCATCGCTTGATGGGACGCGATAACACGTACTTCATAGGTTTGTTCAAGCGCCTGTTGATCGACGGGTATGCGATTGATGAGATTAACCAGCGGGCGAAGCAGCGTATTTCCCAGCAAAACGAACACCGTCAGCAGTGCTGCTTCGGCCAGCATATCAGTGCCCGCACATGCGCCAACTGCCGCCGAACACCAGAGCGTCGCAGCTGTGTTAAGGCCGCGAACATTCATGCCCTCTTTCATGATGACGCCAGCGCCAAGGAAACCGACGCCCGAAACCACATAGGCAATGACGCGTAAAGCTTCCGCATTGCCTGCAAGGCGCGCTGCCAGATCAACAAAAGCGGCAGCGCCAAGTGCGACCAGCGCATTAGTTCGCAATCCTGCCGTTCGCTGACGATACTGACGTTCAGCGCCAATCAACGTACCAAAGATGAAAGCGGCAGTATAACTCACTGCCGTATCGAGAAACGGAAAAAAGTCAAAAGTGTTCAAAAATTGCATGTCAAAAACTCGATTTCTGCCAGTGCGTTAGCAGATTAGATTAATGCAATTATGACGATGACGTCAGCCTATTCAATTGCCAACAAATTCAAACTTATCGACATCGACCAAACCACGATCTGTGATCTTCAGATGCGGAATAACCGGCAGAGCAATGAAAGCCAGTTGGAGAAATGGCTCTTCCAGCACAGATCCGAGTTCTTCCGCTGCATGACGCAGAGTGCGCAATTGTTCACGTACCGTTTCATAAGGCTCAGCGCTCATCAACCCAGCTATTGGCAAAGGCATTTCGGCAAGAACTTTTCCATCGCGCACCACAACAAACCCACCTTCGATTTCACCAAGGCGATTTGCAGCGACAGAAATGTCCTCATCGGAAACCCCGACCACGCAGATATTATGACTGTCATGGCTTACCGTCGACGCAATAGCGCCAGCTTTCAAGCCAAACCCATGCACAAATCCTGTAGCAATATTGCCATTTTTGCCGTGGCGCTCAACAACTGCGATCTTCACGACATCGCGCTCTAGATCCGGTTCAACGCCACGCGGACCAACTTTGAGGTCGAATTCTAGACTTTCCGTGATGATCTTGCCGGGAATAATACCGATGGCACGGGTCTTACCGCTGTTTGATTGCGAACGGAAATTCGTTGCGCTGACCCTTTGCGCCTTAACGCTGTTACGACCAACTTCGGCGACCGTTTTGCGGGTTGCGAACAACTCTTGCGAAACCACCCTGCCCGCAGAAAGCACGATTTCTGCGTGACAACCTTCAAGGCTATCAATGATAACAAGATCGGCCCGCTGGCCGGGAGCAACCAGACCACGATCATGCATCCCAAATGCGCGCGCTGCCGAAACACTTGCTGCCCGATAAATCGCCAACGGCTCAACGCCTCCCGCGATAGCTGTGCGGATGAGATAATCCAGATGGCCCTGATCTGCGATGTCGAGCGGATTGCGATCATCGGTGCACAATGACAAGAACTGCGAATGGCGTTCAGTGATGATGGGCATCAAAGCATGTAGGTCTTTTGAAACCGACCCTTCGCGCACGAGCACATGCATGCCCTTGCGCATTTTTTCCATTGCTTCTTCAGCGCTGGTCGCTTCATGTTCAGTGCGGATACCTGCTGAAATATAACCATTCAGATCAAGCCCGCGCAGAAGCGGCGCATGACCATCAATGTGACGTCCCTGAAAAGCTTTGAGCTTAGCCATACATTCAGGGTCTTTTGAAAGAACACCGGGGAAGTTCATGAATTCGGCAAGACCGATTACTTTTGGGTGGTCAGCAAACGGCAAAAGATCATCGATCAGGAGTTCGGCACCCGAAGTTTCCATGTGGGTCGCGGGCACACAGCTTGAAAGCTGCACGCGAATATCCATGATAGTCTCAAGCGAACTATCAAGGAAATATTTTAAACCTTCAGCACCCAGCACATTGGCGATCTCATGCGGATCGCAAACGACAGTTGTAACACCCTGCGGCAGCACGCAACGATCAAACTCATGCGGTGTAATGTGTGATGATTCAATATGGAGATGCGTATCGATAAAGCCCGGAACAACAATACGCCCGCTTATATCGATCTCTTGTTTGCCATGATATGTGCCGAATGTCCCAACAATGCGATCACCACAAATCGCAATGTCGCTCTCAACCAGTTCACCAGTTACCAGATCAAAGAAGCGACCACCTTTCAACACGATATCGGCGGGCTCACGACCGGCCCCCTGATCGATCATCTGTTCCAGCATTGGCTCACTCCATTCAAATCATTTTCGGAATCAATTTCCCGAAAGTAACACAATGAAGCAACTTCAACGCTGATATTCGATGACTCGGCTCCGATTGAGAACCAATTCAAGCCTGTTTTCACCAATGAGGTGCATGCAGATGCGCTTGCTCCAAGGCCCATCCTGCAACGCAAACAAGGCGCGACCATGGCCCAAATCTTCAAGCGGCATGATCTGACGCGTCGGGCCGATCCCCATAATAATGTGGCCATTATCCACGGTGAATGACGCTCCATAAATCGGAGCATTCCAGCGTCCGTCAAATTCTTTTGCGACTGGCTTTGGATGCACTGGCCGCAATTTACGCCTCACATGGCCAATTTCCCCTTGCAGAAAGTCACCATCCCAGCGCAATTTCATCGGCGATGAAGGAGAAAAGGAGGAAGTCCAACCGTCCCCAATATCGTAAAGTCTGTCTTCGGCGCCGAGATAATTTGCAAAGCCGTCACGCATCTCAAGCCAGAATGGGCCAGTGTCGGCAACATACAAACCATCCGGAATCGTGGACGTCTTTTCAGGCAGAGATAGCCCATAAAGTGCCGCCATGCAGTCACGTGCGATTGTATGTGTGTCGGCATCTTCTCGATTACAGACCACGACTATGCCGGTTTTATCGATCGTATCTAGCAAGAAATAACTTTTATAGCCCGGATGCGAGCCGCCATGACCAATGACCCGCTTCCCGTCAATATCATCCCAGCGCAGACCTAAACCGTAACCTGTCGGACGACCGTCACTTAGAAAATGCTCCGCTGAGAGTGTCGAGAGCAATCCGTTCGATGCGCCGTCACCGGCCAAAAGGGCTTTCACCCATTTTGTGAGTGCCATACCGCTGCCAGCGACACTGCCCGATGCAGAAAGATGCAAACCCGCGCTGCTTTGCTGCCATTTTCCGTTGGCTTTAAAATACCCAGGGACAAGACCTTTGACGGGATCAGCCCACTCATCTGGAGCTTCCATACAGATATTAAGGGGCTGGCTTATTTCCGAGCGCACAAAGTCTTTAAAGAAGACGCCTTTGCGCTCGAATGCCGCTTCAACCAGTCTATAGCCTGTATTGGAATATGAAATTTCCGTGCCTGCGGGAAAATTAAGCCGCTCTAAACTGCCAAGAAACTCCATCAAGCTTGCTGCATTCGTATGCGAATATACGGATAGTCCCAAGAGCGTCAGGCACTCACGCGCGTCCGGTAAACCACCTGTCATATCGAGCGCACGCGCAACGGTAACGTCAGCGAGCGGACTCTGCAATTCTGGCAAATGATCACCAAGACGGTCATTGAGACCAATCAAATCGGAATGACGCAACAACATCGCGCAGAAAATATGCTTGGTAATGGAGGCATATCGAACAACGGTGTTTGCCGTAAAAGGAGTACCTGTCGAAAGGCTCTCAAGCCCTCCGGCATAAGCGAATTTCACGCCATCCAAATCAAACCCAATGATGACACCGCCCGGTTCATCTTTGCTCCATGTTCTGGAATAATGCTTTGCAAACAACGAGGCTGCATTCCAGTCAGCATGGGCGGGCATAATATCTCCGTCGGGCATTCTCGGACAATAAACTGTCCGCATGTGAAAATAGTGTTTATTCAAAACTGCTTAAGATTGATCAAAAGCTAATTAGCAATTTTGAAGAAGGTCACTTAATTGGGATTCGACTTTTGGTGCAAGTCCATGAGTTTGCTGATTTTTTGATTGGGCTTTATAAGGGTGATAAAAGTTTTTTCGAAAATCGTGAAAACTGAAATCTGAACCCAAAACCAAGAATGCAAGCTTGATCAATGGTCGGTTCAGAACACTATCCACATCTTCTGCACAAAATTATCGTTTCTTTTTCGTTTTTTTTCCTTTCACCGATTAACATTTTCGGTTTTATTCTATTAAGGGAGAGAAAAGTTGCCCTATAGCGAATTTGCAGTCATATAAGTGTAATAACCATAATGCAGGTATCGGAACCTTGAGAGTGGAACGAATCCGTTCTTGAAATTCACGAAACCTCATTTCCGAGGAGGAAATATGCTTACCCGTCTGATCACAACTTCAGCGCTGACTGGCGCCCTTGCCCTAACTATCGGTTCACAGGCTTTCGCACAAACAGAGCTGAGCTGGTGGCACGGCATGACTGGCGCGAACAACGAAATGATCAATGAGCTTTCGAAAGAGTTTAACGAAAGCCAGAGCGAATACAAGATCGTTCCAGTCTATAAAGGCAGCTATCCAGAAACGTTGAATGCAGGCATCGCCGCGTTCCGTTCCAAGCAGCCACCGGCAATCATTCAGGTTTTTGACGCTGGTAGCGGTGTGATGATGGCTGCTGAAGGCGCTATGGTTCCAGCAGCAGAAGTGCTCGAAAAAGGCGGCTACAAGTTCGACAAGTCGCAATATCTGCCGGGCATCGTCGCTTATTACTCCAAGCCAGACGGCACAATGCTGTCGTTCCCTTACAACTCCTCTTCGCCAATCCTTTATTACAACAAGGACGCTTTCAAGAAAGCTGGCCTTGATGAAAACAATCCGCCAAAGACATGGCCGGAAGTTTTCGAAGCAGCCAAGAAAATCAAGGCAAGCGGCGCTTCTCCTTGCGGCTTCACCTCGACATGGCTGACATGGATTCAGACTGAAAACTTCTCCGCATGGAACAATGTTTCCTACGGTACCAATGAAAATGGTCTCGGCGGCACCAATGTTGAGCTCAAGATCAATGAGCCACTTTTCGTTGAGCATTTCCAGGCTATTGCTGATCTCGCTAAAGACGGCACCTTCCGTTACGGCGGTCGCACCTCTGAAGCAAAGCAACTCTTTACCTCTGGCGAATGCGCGATCCTGACTGAATCGTCAGGTGGTCTTGGCGACATCATCAAGTCCGGCATGAATTACGGCATCGGCCAGCTTCCTTATTACGAAGGTCATGGCCCACAGAACACCATTCCGGGCGGCGCAAGCCTCTGGGTGTTTGCTGGCCTTAGCGACGACCAGTACAAGGGCATTGCACAGTTCTTCAACTTCCTTTCGCAGACCAACATCCAGCAGAAGCTGCATGAAAAATCCGGCTATCTGCCTGTGACGATGGCTGCTTATGAAGCAACGAAGAACTCGGACTTCTATGAAAAGAATCCGGGTCGTGAAACGCCAATCCTTCAGATGATGGGCAAGGCACCGACGGAAAACTCCAAGGGTGTTCGCCTCGTCAATCTGCCGCAGGTTCGCGATATTCTGAACGAAGAATATGAAGCGATGCTTGGCGGTAAGCAGGATGCAAAAACTGCACTCGACAATGCTGTTAAGCGTGCAAACGACGCGATTGCAGCCGCACAATAATCTGATGAACTAGAGCGTGCCGCCTGACCTCAAAGGGTTTGGCGGCATTGCTATCCGCAAGGAAACTCCCCGTGCAAAATGTTACGTTTCCAAACAAAATCTTACCCTATTTGCTGCTGGCCCCGCAGATCATATTGACTGTGATCTTCTTTTTCTGGCCAGCAAGTCAGGCTATTTATCAGTCCTTCATGCGTGAAGACGCTTTTGGATTGAAATCGACATTTGTTGGATTAGCCAATTTTACCAATGTTCTGTCTGATCCGAATTACCTGCATTCTGTTCAGGTGACGATTGTTTTCAATCTCCTGACAGCATTTGTTGCGATGGGTGCAGCCTTGTTGCTCGCAACCGCCGCCGACAAAGTTATTCGCGGAAAGACATTTTATCGCACCCTTCTGATCTGGCCTTATGCAGTAGCACCTGCAGTCGCCGGTATGCTCTGGCTGTTCATGTTCAACCCTGCCATGGGTACACTGGCTTATATGCTGCGTAGCGCAGGTTTCGCATGGGACCCGCTGCTAAATGGCAATCAGGCAATGGCGATGATCGTTGGTGCTGCCGCATGGAAACAGATTTCCTATAATTTCCTGTTCTTTGTTGCGGGTCTTCAGGCTATCCCAAAATCGCTGATTGAAGCTGCGGCCATCGATGGCGCACGTGGCGCACGGCGTTTCTGGTCGATTGTGTTCCCGCTTTTGGCACCGACGACTTTCTTCCTGTTGGTGGTCAACACGGTTTACGCCTTCTTCGACACATTCGGCATCATTCATGCTGTCACCGGCGGCGGCCCTGCCAAAGCCACCGAAACTCTGGTCTACAAGGTTTATAACGACGGTTTCGTCAATCTTAACCTCGGCTCGTCCTCGGCGCAGTCGGTTATTCTGATGATTATCGTAATCGCCCTGACCGCATTCCAGTTCCGCTTCATTGAGAAGCGCGTGCATTATTCGTGAGTGAGGCGAACATGATAGAAAAACGCCCAGTCTCAAATCTGTTAGGCCACTTGATCCTGATTATCGGGATCATCGTAGTTGCCTTTCCGATTTATTACACATTCGTCGCATCGACACTCACTTCAGGTGACATTCTTCGCCCCCCGATCCAGCTCGTTCCCGGTGGGCATATGCTGGAAAACTACAACGAAGCCATCTTCGGTGGCGTCGAACGCGTAGTCGGCGTGAGCCTGGAACGTCTTCTGTGGAATTCGTTTGTTGTCGCCATGCTCATCGCAGTTGGCAAAATCATCATCTCGTTCATGTCGGCCTTTGCGATTGTGTTCTTCCGCTTTCCGTGCCGCATGTTCTTCTTCTGGATGATCTTCGTCACGCTAATGCTGCCAGTCGAAGTGCGTATTCTGCCAACCTATAAGGTCATTGTGGATCTTGGCATGATCGATACTTATGCGGGGCTGACACTGCCGCTTATGGCATCAGCGACAGCAACCTTCCTGTTCCGTCAGTTCTTCCTAACAATTCCCGGCGAATTGGTAGAAGCTGCACGCATTGATAATGCAGGACCATTCCGCTTTATGCGCGACATTCTGCTGCCACTGTCGAAGACGAACATTGCGGCCCTCTTCGTCATTCTCTTCATTTATGGCTGGACCCAATATCTGTGGCCACTGCTCGTCACCAATGATGCGAAAATGAATACAATCATTATCGGCCTGCGCCGTATGGTCGATTTCGCTGACGCTTCCACACCGTGGAACTTCGTCATGGTTACGGCCATTCTGGCTATTATACCGCCGATCCTCGTTGTTGTTCTCATGCAGCGCTGGTTCGTCAAAGGTCTCGTGGAAACGGAAAAATAATGAGCAAGATCATTCTTGATAATGTCCGCAAGAGCTATGGCGGCGGCATTGAAGTCATCAAAGGCGTTTCGCTGGATATTCAGGACGGCGAATTTGTCGTTCTCGTCGGCCCGTCGGGCTGCGGCAAGTCCACGCTTCTGCGTATGATTGCAGGCCTTGAAGGTATTACCGGTGGCACGATTTCTATCGGCGACCGCGTTGTTAACGACGTGGAACCAGCCGAGCGCGATATCGCGATGGTGTTCCAGAACTATGCGCTTTACCCGCATATGACGGTCCGCGAAAACCTCGCCTATGGCCTGAAAAATCGTAAAACACCGAAGGACGAAATCGAACGCCGTATCGCCAAAGCCGCGAAAGCACTTGAAATCGAGCAGTTCCTTGATCGCAAACCGCGCCAACTTTCCGGTGGTCAGCGCCAGCGTGTTGCAATGGGCCGCGCAATTGTTCGTGAACCATCGGCATTCCTTTTCGATGAACCGCTGTCGAACCTCGACGCGAAACTGCGCGTGCAGATGCGTGTTGAAATCAAGCGCCTCCAGCGTTCGCTTGGCACAACCAGCGTTTACGTGACACACGACCAGATGGAAGCCATGACCATGGCGGATCGTCTTGTGGTGCTCAACGCCGGCAATATCGAGCAAGTTGGCACGCCAATAGAGCTTTACGAAAAGCCAGCTTCGACCTTCGTTGCAACCTTCATCGGATCACCATCGATGAACCTGCTGGAAAGCGGCGAGAACAATGTCTGGCAGCCGGGTAAGGCTGTGACGCTTCCTTCGGACAAATATACCTTCGGTGTGCGTCCGGAAGACATTCGCATCATCGAGGCTGGCGAACCCGAGGCTGATGGCTTCAATACAGAAGTTCGTATCGAAGCAATCGAGCTGGTTGGGGCAGAAAGCTATATCCATGGCTCACTTACCGATGGCAAGCCGCTGATCTTCCGTGTTCCGGGCCGCTCCGAGCATTCGGTGGATGAAGTCGTCAAAATCGGCGCATCAGCAAAAAATATACATGTTTTTGGCGCTGACGGTCGTCGAGTAAGCAACTAATTTCAATGTCGGGCGTTCAGGAAACTGAGCGCCCGAAACATAATAAGTCCCTTTTATTAGCCGTTTTCGTTTTGGTTTTTATGCGCTACACAGCAGTAGAATATTTTTCTCTTTTTGAGGAATACGCATAGAATGACGCACCAGCAGATACTGTCCTTCGCAGTGATTATTCTCATGATGGGGGCATTTATCTGGGGCAGATTCCGATACGATATTGTCGCTCTTTGTTCTTTGCTGCTGGCCGTGACAGTTGGCGTAGTGCCCTTCGATCAGGCATTTACCGGTTTCAGCGATGACATCGTGATCATCGTTGGGAGTGCGCTGATTGTAAGCGCGGGCGTGGCGCGCTCAGGCCTGATGCAGGAAGCAGTTCAACGCTTTCTTCCAGACCTGAATAGCGTTAGGCTACAGCTCGCGGTACTCGTAGCAATCGTGACGGTCTTATCTGCGTTTGTGAAAAACGTCGGTGCATTGGCCATTATGATCCCTGTCGCTTTTCAGTTTGCCCGACGTTCCAATGTATCTCCTTCAACTTTTCTAATGCCAATGGCATTTGGTGCGCTTCTCGGCGGATTAATGACGCAGGTTGGTACCTCACCTAACATCGTTGTTTCGCGCATTCGCGGCGAAATGGTTGGCGAGCCATTCACGATGTTCGACTTCACCCCCGTCGGTGCTGTTCTGGCAGTTGTCGGACTTATTTATTTGGTTACGTTCTATTGGCTTGTGCCACAGCGCACACGCGAAAGCGCATCGCTCGACGATGCCATCAAGATCAAAAACTATGCCTCGGAAGCCAGTGTCGCTGCAAATTCTTCGGTCTTGGGAAAGCGCATCAGCGACCTCATAAAGCCCGCCGAGGGCGAGGCTATGGTGACGTCGATCATTCGCAAGAAGAGCCGCATCACGCCGCTTCCTGATACGGTGCTTGCAGAAAATGATATCGTGCTTCTTGAAGGTGATCCGAAGGCACTGGATACCGTTGTCAGTTCGGGCAAACTCACACTGTCCAAAAACCGCAACCCATCGGATACAAGCGGTTCGACCGAGATAGAAACAGTCGAAGCTGTTATTGGAACCAATTCCCGCCTCGAAGGTCTCAATGCACAACAGCTCGATCTTTATGCACGCTACGAGGTCAACCTGCTTGCCGTCAGTCGTCCCGGACAACGTATTTCTGAACGGCTAAGCGAAGTGCGGTTAAGCTTTGGTGATGTCGTCGTTCTGCAAGGCAGACAGGCCAATCTTTCGAGCTTTCTAACAGAATTTGAGCTGCTGCCACTCGCACGTCGCAAGCTAATGCTCGGCAGTGTCCGGCGCGCGCTCATACCTCTTTCGATACTGATCGCAGCGATTGGAGCCACGGCGTTCAGCATTGTCCCTGTGGCTATTGCGTTCTTTGCGGCAGCAGTTGCAATGCTGCTGTTTAAAGTCATTCCGATCAACGAAGTCTATGACGAAATCGACGGACCAATTCTGGTCATGCTAGCAGCCCTGATACCCGTATCAGATGCGCTGCGCACCACAGGCGGAACAGAACTCATTGCGCAATGGCTTTCCAGCATCGGTCATGAATTGCCCCCCTATGGTGCACTGGCGCTTATTCTGGTCACAGCTATGATGGTAACGCCATTTCTTAACAATGCCGCAACCGTGCTTGTCATGGCACCTATTGCCACAAGCTTTGCCTCCGGTCTTGGCTTCAAGCCCGAAGCATTTCTGATGGCCGTTGCAATTGGAGCAGGCTGCGATTTCCTCACGCCAATCGGACATCAATGCAATACGCTGGTGATGGGACCGGGTGGCTATAAGTTCAGCGACTATCCGAGGCTTGGGCTGCCATTGTCGATCATCATTGCACTGGTGACTGTACCAGCACTGATGTTCTTCTGGCCTTTACGCTAACTCGTCCTTTACAGAACATACCCAGTCGAGACTTTCCGCAACGATTTTCTCGATTGGGTCAGCTACATCGGCACGGAAAACCAGAGCTTCACCAACGGGGCTTTCAAGCGTTGCAAGCTGGCTTTCCAGCATTTTTACAGGCATGAAGTGACCAGTTCTCTGCCCCATATGCAGATGTAAAACGTCAAAGCTACCATCAAGAAAGACAAACATCAGTGGACCGCCGGAAGCAGCACGCATCCGGTCGCGATAGCTCTTTTTCAACGATGAGCAAGATACAACAATACCATCATGCGCAGCGGCCAACTGTTCACCGATCTGATCCAGCCAAGGCCATCGATCTTCATCCTGCAACGGAATTCCAGCGATCATTTTATCGACATTGGATTGAGGATGCAGGCTATCACCTTCAAGGAATGGTAGATTGAGCGACTCTGCAAGCTTTTCACCAACCGTTGACTTTCCAGAACCAGAAACACCCATCACAATAATACGCATGTTCCAGATCCTTAAAATATTTCCAGCTGAAGATTAACGCGGTTTGCTGCGCCCACGACATGGTTGCGCATAACGTCACGCGCTTTCAGCGGATCTCGCGCCGCAATCGCATCGCGAATGGCGACATGCTCGGCAATTGTAATCTCAACAATCTCTTCAAGCACTGCACGCGCGCGCGCCGCTCGGATGGCATGACTGATACGCTCCGCAATAAAGCCAAGCACCAGTGGGAAATACTCATTATGTGTAGCGCTCGCAAGCGCACGATGGAATGTTAGGTCAGCGGCAATCCCATCATCAGACCATTTTTCACCGCCAGTCATCTCAGCTAAGGCTTCATCCAACTTGCGCAAATCGTCTGCGGTATGATGCACAGCAGCAAGCCCTGCGGCCTCAATTTCCAGCGCCATACGCAATTGAAAGAGACTGCGAAAATGATCACGGTCAGCAAGCGTTTCAGGCTCTATCCGAATAGCATGGCGGCGATCAGGCTCGGTGACGAAGGCACCAACACCCTGCCGCGTTTCAATAAGCCCTTCGTTGCGTAGTTGAGCAATCGCCTCACGGATGACAGAACGGCTAACGCCAAAACTTTGCGCGAGACTATGCTCTGTGGGCAATTTATGCCCAGGCAACCAACTGCCTTCACTAATTTGGCGGACAATTTCGGAAGCAATACGAGCGGGAAGCTGTTCGTTACGCCTGATTTCACCGAACATCGCAGCTGCTCCCCCTTTATTCTCTGCCATTGATTTGTCGTGAGTTTTTTATCAAGTCAAGCGAAAGCTCCAGTCCAATTTTAATAACCAGTAATGCGCCAAATTGCGAAAGCATGCCGCATAAAATGATGATCTTTCGAACGAGCTACGAATAAAAGTAGTTTTCAAATGCTGATTATACAGTTATCAGACAACCCAACAATCTAATTTGGAGGAGTTAAATTGTGATGCCGTTCGCAGTGCCAAAAGTACGCCTGCCTGATGTTCCGGCATCTCTTCGCTCCGCGCCACAATTTAAATTCGCATCCTGAACAGAGCACACCGGGAGGAATACCTGTGCAAGACAAGCATATTCTGAACTCATCCGTAATTTTACCTGAAGACAGCGCTTCAGCAGTGCTCATCGGACGCGTATGGTCCAAGGCTGAGAACGGCCCCTGCCCTGTCCTCGTCTCGAACGGTCATGTTCACAATCTATCCAGCATTTCTGCAACCGTTTCAGGGCTTCTGGAGCGCAAGGATCTGGTATCCGAATTGAAGGATGTAAGCCGCTTTGCTGATCTTGGCGCGCTTGACGATTATCTTTCAGGTGAAAAAGGTGAATTGCTTGCGCCGATTGATCTCCAGTCAATTAAGGCAGCTGGCGTGACTTTCGCCGACAGTATGCTTGAACGTGTGATCGAAGAACAGGCAAAGGGCGACCCAACACGTGCGTTGGAAGTGCGCAAGCGTCTGGCGCCTGTTATCGGCGACAGTCTGCGCGGCGTTGCCGCTGGCTCTGAAAAAGCCGCACAGGTTAAAGCTCTGCTTCAGGATATGGGCCTCTGGTCGCAATATCTCGAAGTCGGCATTGGACCCGATGCAGAAATTTTCACAAAATCGCAGCCAATGTCGTCAATGGGTTGTGGTGCAACAGTCGGCATTCTGCCAATCTCGCAATGGAACAACCCAGAGCCGGAAGTTGTGCTTGCTGTCGCCTCTGATGGCCGCATTGTCGGCGCAACGCTTGGCAATGACGTTAATCTGCGTGACGTAGAAGGTCGCTCAGCGCTTCTGCTTGGCAAAGCCAAAGACAACAATGCATCCTGCGCCATTGGCCCATTCATCCGTCTCTTCGACGGTGAATTCACCATGGATGTTCTGCGTAAGCTTAAGCTTTCGTTGCATGTTACTGGAACTGACGGCTTCGAAATGACAGGCGAAAGCCCGATGGAAGCGATCAGCCGCGATCCGGAAAATCTTGCTGGCCAAATGATGAACCGCAATCACCAATACCCGGATGGTGCGGTTCTTTTCCTCGGCACCATGTTTGCGCCAGTAAAAGACCGTCGCGGCGCAGGTCAGGGCTTCACGCATGAAATCGGCGATAAGGTCGAAATTTCAACGCCGAAACTCGGACGCCTCGTCAACTGGGTCGACCGTACCGATAACTGCGCTGAATGGACTTTCGGCATTCGTGCGCTGATCCAGAATTTGCAAAAGCGCAACCTGCTCGACAAGATTTAAAACTTAAAAGGCCGCATATTATAAAATATGCGGCCTTATTATTAATTCAGTGGAATGGCATTTCCATCTTTAGAAGACTGGTAAGCATTTGACATCGCGTCATATTTGGCTCGGATAGCATCAAGCCGCTTTTCGAGACGAGCACGATCTGGCTCAGGCAGTGATGCTACCATTTTCGGAATAGAATGACTGTGCCAGAAACTATTGTCGTGGTTGTAGCCACCCGGCTCAAGCGTAAAAACTTCCTTGAGAATCTTCAGATCATGCGGAATTGAAAACGCATCGCGTGAATCTTCATGGCTGAATAGATAATAGAAATTATCAAAACCGCTCCACGTGATTGCCGAAAGACACATCGAGCACGGCTCATGTGTGGAGAGAAAAATCATATCTTTCGTTTCAGGACGTCCTTTTTCAGACATTTCATAGAAGCGCTTGATTGTGTGAACTTCACCATGCCAGAGCGGATTTTCAGTCTCATTATTGGTTTCAGCAAGCACCAACGATAAATCGGACTTGTTGAGCAACGCAGCTCCAAAAACCTTGTTGCCGTCAGCAACACCCTGCTCGGTTAAAGGTATGACGTCATGTTCAATGACATCAATCAGTCTCTCCAGCAGTTTCAATTCATCCGATGCCATAGCTTAACTCCTCTCGTGCTAAAGAAAAACGCCGGGGTGATGCCCCGGCGTTTAAGTTTTATTCTGGGAAGAATGCGAAGCGGATCACGAAGAGCGCCGCGACGATCCATGTCGCCAGGTGAACCTCACGAACCTTACCCGTTACCGTCTTCAAAACGACATAGCTGATGAAACCAAAAGCCAGACCATTCGCAATCGAGTAGGTGAGCGGAATTGCAAGCGCTGTGAGTGCAGCAGGTGCGGCTTCGGTGATTTCGTCCCACTTGATTTCGGACAGTTCACGCATCATCAGGCACGCGACATAGACCAGCGCTGGTGCTGTTGCGACCGCAGGCACTGAACCAGCCAAAGGCGAAATGAAGAGCGCTGCGAGGAACAACAGAGCAACAACGAGTGCTGTAAGACCTGTACGACCGCCAGCCTGAACGCCAGAAGCGCTTTCAACATAAGCCGTTGTTGAAGACGTGCCGAGCAACGAGCCACCGAGAATTGCAGTGCTGTCGGCAAACAATGCTTTACCAAGACGATTTGGCTTACCTGGCTCGATCAAACCACCACGCTTGGCAACGCCAATCAGCGTGCCGGTCGCGTCAAACACTTCAACAAGTACGAACACCAGAATGACGTGCAGAATGCCTGTATGCAGCGCACCCATGATATCGAGCTGCATAAACGTCGGCATCAAGCTTGGAGGCGCGGAAAACACACCATTAAACTGTGTAATGCCCAGCGAGATTGATGCGACAGTGATAACGAGAATACCGATAAGGATCGCACCACGAACCTTAAGTGCATCCAGAGCCGCAATAATGAAGAAACCAGCAATCGCCAAAAGTGGGCCAGCTTCACGCAGATCACCAAGGCCGACGAGCGTTGCTGGATTATCGACAACGATGCCTGCAGTCTTGAGACCGATAAGCGCCAGGAACATGCCGATACCAGCAGCAATCGCACTTCTAAGCGAATGTGGAATGCCTTCAATCAACCAGCGACGAATACCTGTTACAGTCAGGAAAAGGAAGATGATGCCGGAGATAAACACCGCACCAAGCGCCTGCTGCCATGAAAAACCCATAGCGCCAACAACGGTGAATGCAAAGAAAGCATTCAGGCCCATGCCCGGAGCCATACCAATTGGCCAATTGGCAACGAGCGCCATGACGATCGAGCCGAGTGCCGCCGCAAGACAGGTCGCGACGAAAACCGCGTTTCGATCCATGCCCGTGCTGGACAGAATATCAGGATTTACGAAGATGATGTAAGACATCGTCAGGAAGGTCGTTAGACCAGCGATCACTTCCGTTCTCACCGATGTTCCGTGTTCCTGCAATTTGAACAGCTTTTCCAGCATGATCCCTCCAGGGCAAAAAGCGCGCGTTCAAAAGCACCCATAATCCGCCAAAAGCAATTGCTTGCGATTGGACGACGAAATCGGTGCAATCTATTGCGATTGCCGTATTTGTTAGCCGCAGCCGCTTATCAGCGAGCGGATTTGTTCCCCATACACCCAAGTCGACAAAAAACACAGTTCTGCCGCAAGAATGTCTGTTTATTAACGTGATTTAGTTTGGTCTGACTTAAGCGATAACGCTAGTCGGCTATTCAGAGGTATATTTTTGAAAGTCCTTCAAAAATGACGGAGGCGATAGATCGCCATCTCGTCGCTATCTAATTGATTAAGATAGAGCTTTTAATAACACTCCAGTTCCATACAGACCAAACGCAAAAAATGTATGCGCGACAAGATTGAGGACGCGAACGTTCCCGGCATTCGGTAAACGCGACGCGGCCCAACCGATTCCCAGCCCAGGCTGTAACAAAAACCAACCCGCAGTCACCGTCATGATACCAAAAATCCAAGCGGGTAGAAAAATGGGATTCGCAAACCATGCGAAACCGCCATAGAGTGCGAAAACGACACCATAAATAATACCGACAGCATAATGGCCGACCCAGCCCAATGCGACTTCATGTGTATAAGGCTTGGCAGCAGCAATATCGTCATGAAATATATGTCCATTCCGAAGATGCCAGAACCAGCGCCCGACAAGACCCCAATTTGGTCGGAACTGGCCCGGAAACTGAGAAAGAACCAATGCCCAAACGTCCATGACGACTGTAGCGCCAATCCCGATAGCTATTCCCTTGATGAAAAGGTCGATCATTCATAAGCCTTAAATACATTTAGGCAGCCACATATACATGTGGCTGCCCAATGCGCAAACTCAATAATTAGATTGGGCACAGCCCCGCAATACATTTCAGTCAAGATAATGTCTTACAGCATAGAGCACAACACAACTACGGAATGAAACTCAATTCGGAAGCGGCAGAAATCAATGAATAAACATCACTGCTTCATTGAAGAAAATTGACTTAACGGCCACTGCTTCCATATAAAGATACTACAATAAATAGTGATTATCACCAGATGCTATGGCAATAGATTGCAGTGTTTTCGTCCCAAATAAATAGCTCTTTTGTCTCAAGACGACGGAAATAATCAACATCGCAGAAATAATTTAGATATTAAAATAGCACGTTATATAATAATATATTCTGAAAAACAAAAGCGCCGGGACTGGAGCACCGACGCTTTGTTATATTACTTTTGTTTCACTTACGGGGCGATTAATTATCAGCCGCACCATCAGTGATTACTTACCGAACACTGCGCTCTGGATCTGCGAACGCGATACGCCGATATCGGCAAGAAGATGATCGTCCATTGCACCGAGTTCACGGATTGCGCGACGGCGGGAAACATACTGATTGAATTTCTGACGAATGTTCATTTCTTTTCTCCTCGTTGGATGCCCTATATTTAATCTTTTGCACAAAATTCCACCACGGATATGATTGCAAATGAGGCATGCGTTTTCGCTAGAGCTCGCGCTCTTGAAAACACCGCAATCGCCTACCCCATAGGGGATAGAGGAAGTTCATTTTTTTGATTTTTGGGGCATTTGCCTTTTGCCAAACCGGTCTTAATCGATTAATCCGGTCGGCGGAGGAGTTTATCTCTAGCCTTTTGCGGACACCACTATGCTTTACGGTATTTTCCTCGCGTTTGCGTCCTATGCTGCATTCGCTGTCAGCGATGCGTGCGTCAAGTTTCTTGACGGCACATTATCCCCCTATGAGATCGCGTTTTTTGGTGCCGTACTCGGTATTCTTGCTATCCCATTCACCAAGAAACCGGAAGATCAGTGGCTCGATATGTTTCGAACCACAAATATAAAACTGTGGTTACTTCGCACAGTAACCGCTGCAATGGGTGTGATTGGCAGCGTTGTCGCATTCACACATCTATCAATGGCTGAAGCATTTGCGCTGATATTCCTGCTTCCGGCATTTGTGACAATCCTATCCGTTCTGTTCCTTAAAGAGCAGGTTGGCTGGCGCCGCTGGTCAGCAGTCATCATAGGCTTTATTGGCGTTCTTGTTGTGCTGCGCCCGGGCTTTCGCGAATTATCGATCGGTCACCTTGGCGCACTCGGCGGCGGGCTAGGTGGAGCCTTCAGCATCGTGATCTTTCGCGCAATGGGTAAGAAAGAAAAGCGTATTTCGCTTTACACTGCGGGTCTTATCGGCCCGATCCTCATATGCGGTGCATTGATGATCCCAAGCTACCAAGCACCGTCTGCCATTCAATGGGGCTATCTCGCAGGTTATGGCCTGCTTGCAGCACTCGCCAACATTCTCCTCATGCTTGCAGCGCAACGCGCACCAGCCAGTGCTATCGCGTCCCCGCAATATAGCCAGATGATCTGGGCCATTCTGTTCGGATATTTCGTTTTCCATGATCACATTGATCTTCCGATGCTTATCGGCATCGTTCTGATCACGATTTCTGGACTATTCACTTTCGTGCGTGAGCGTCAGCGTGGTGTTCCGGGCCCGGCAGCTGTGGCAACATCTGATCCTTCGCCGGCATTGGCTGAAGAAAAGTAGAGCCATTCTCTCGTAAGCTTGATCACTATAAGAATATATCAAACCCGAAACTGGTTTCCAGTTTCGGGTTTGATGCTATAAAAGCGCAGATTCATATCCTACCCTAGCTCTTTCCAGCAATTTTACTCAGAACTGAAAGCGCTTCGCGCGGGATTTGGCACGAAACGTAATTGATCAAGGATGAAGAAGATGGCTGAGAAGCGAGCAACTTGGACCTATTACAAAGGCGAATGGCATCAAGGAGATGTGCGCATTCTCGGCGCAGCTTCGCATGCGACCTGGCTTGGTTCTCTCGTATTCGACGGTGCGCGTCTTTTTGAGGGCGTAACACCTGATCTTGATCGCCATTCTGCACGAGCAAACGACTCTGCACGCGCGCTTGGACTGGCACCCATGCTCAGCGGCAATGACATTGAAACCCTTGCCCGCGAAGGTTTGAAGAAGTTCGCGCCGGGGACAGATGTTTATATCCGCCCGATGTACTGGGCCGAAGAAGGCGATAGCACGACAGTTGCGGCCGCGCCGGAATCAACCGACTTCGCGCTTTGTCTCGAAGAAATCCCAATGGTTGAACCAAAGGGCTTTACCGTTACGACGACTTCGTTCCATCGCCCTTATCTGCAGGTCATGCCTGTGAATGCCAAGGCTGCATGTCTTTATCCAAACAATGGTCGCATGCTGCGTGAAGCCAAAGCCAAAGGCTTTCATAACGCACTGGTGACTGACGTTCTCGGCAATGTTGCAGAAACTGCAACCTCGAATGTGTTCATGGTTCGCGGTGGAGAAGTTTATACTCCAGTTCCCAACGGCACGTTCCTCAACGGCATCACACGCCAGCGCGTTATTGGATTACTGCGCCAAGCCGGTGTCAGCGTTCATGAAACGACTCTTACGCTTCAGGATTTCCGCGAAGCAGACGAGATTTTCTCGACGGGTAATATCAGCAAGGTTGTACCGATTATCGGCTTTGATGATCGTACGCTCGAATATGGCACTGTTACCAAGCGTGCGCGCTCGCTTTACTGGGAATGGGCGCATAGCTGAGAACCCGGCTATAAACCATTGTTTTCATTTATAACGGTTGCTTTCTAAATGCTTGAACATACCCCGCTGTTTATGACAGTAGCCGTTATTGCAGCCTTTTTGGTCGGCCTGTCCAAAGGTGGCTTGCCGTCAGTTGGTACGCTTTCAGTGCCGTTGATGGCTCTGGTTATCTCGCCTGTAACGGCAGCAGCCCTGCTGCTGCCGATCTATGTCGTCAGCGATATGTTCGGGCTTTACCTCTATCGCCACCACTTCTCCGCACGAAATCTGGCAATTCTTACGCCAGCGGCGATTGTCGGTATTGGATTAGGTTGGTTTTTCAGCGTGCATCTTTCCAGCACATTTATCGGAATGATGGTCGGACTGGTGGGGCTTTTCTTCTGCTTCAATGTCTGGGTCGGTGCAAAATACCGCCGTGCGGCGCGCAAAGCAGATATCCCGGGTGGAACCTTTTGGGGAATTATCACCGGCCTCACAAGTTTCGTTTCACACTCCGGCGCACCACCCTTTCAGATGTATGTACTGCCACAGCATTTGGAAAAGCTCGTATTTGCAGGCACATCGACCATTCTTTTTGCAATCGTCAATGCGGTTAAGCTGATACCCTATTGGCAGTTGCAGCAGTTTTCTAATCTCGACTGGTCACTTGGTCTTTGGCTTTTGCCTGCCGCAATTATCGGTACATTCGTCGGCGCGAAGCTCACCCGTATCATGCCGGATGGTCCGTTCTTCCTGCTCGTTCAGCTCACGCTCTTTGGGCTGTCAATCAAACTCATAGCAGATTGGGTTATCCCGTTTTTCGCGCTCTAAATTTTTAAAAACCTAGACCAATCCAAAATCAATATTTTGTAACAAGCCTAATAAACCCTCGTGACGGCTCTATATCTTTTATAGAGCCGCAGCACAGAATTTCTGACGAACCGTTTCTAACGGAACCACAGACATCTCACTGCGTTCGATAAACAGCGACGTTACGGAGGCAAAGATAATGGTCGAGCTGGTCAACAATATCGAAAACATTGAGTTCATCATCGCCAAGGCGCGTGAATATGATGTTCAGGTTCCTGCTGTGGACGAAGATTCCGGCTCTAATGCATCTGATGATGGCGACGTTGACATTCTTGACGCTTCCATCACCAACCCAACACGCCGAGAACTGGTCGCTGCAATTCGCTCTCTGAACGAAGACGAGAAGATTGAGTTGCTTGCCTTGGTATGGGTCGGACGTGGAGACTTCAGCGCTGAAGAATGGGATGATGCCCTTGCCACCGCAAGTGATCGCCACAATGGGCGTGAAGCGAAATATCTTCTCGGCATACCACTGTTGGGCGATTACATCGAAGAAGGCTTGGAAACGCTCGGCATAGAATTCGAAGCCTACGATAACGAATAAGAAAAATTGATGTCTCCATTGATCGTTCTGTTTTGACGCCGTCACAGCTGGCGAGTAGTCTGCGCGTCGACAAGGGAAACAAAAAGCAAAGCATTGGAGGATTTCATCATGCTTCAAAAAAATCTGGATCAGAAAACGGATTTCTACATCGATGGCGCATGGCGCTCTCCGCTCGAAGCAAAGACGATTGAAGTCATCAATCCGGCCAATGAAAAGCCATATGCAGTGATTTCTGCTGGCTCGGCTGCCGACATTGATCTCGCTGTCGCTGCGGCAAAAAAGGCATTTCCTTCATGGAGTGAAACGCCTGCTGCAGAACGCATTGGCTATCTTCGCAGTATTGTTGAAATCTATGAGCGCCGTCTTGAAGAAATGGCACAGGCTATTTCCAAGGAAATGGGTGCGCCAATCAAGCTTGCGCGTGAATCTCAGGCCGCAGCTGGCATCTCACACACTAAAGCCTTTATCGCGGCTTTCGAGAATTTCGAATTCGACGAAATCCTTTCGCCAAAGCATTCCAATCAGGCGATTGTGCGTGAACCAATCGGGGTTTGTGGACTGATCACACCGTGGAACTGGCCAATGAACCAGATCGCGCTCAAGGTTATCCCTGCCCTCGCAGTGGGTTGCACCGTCGTACTCAAGCCGTCCGAAATTGCTCCAATGTCGGCGATGCTCTTCGCTGAGTTTGTCGATGAAGCAGGCTTGCCAAAGGGCGTTTTCAACCTCGTTAACGGCGAAGGTCCAGTTGTCGGCGAAGCGATGTCACAACATCCTGACATCGACATGATGTCGTTTACCGGGTCAACCCGCGCCGGGACTGCGGTTTCGCGGGCTGCGGCTGCGACCGTTAAACGTGTTTCGCTGGAACTTGGTGGCAAGTCGCCAAATATCGTGTTTGCTGACAGTGATCTCGAAAAAGCAATCGAACGCGGTGTGAACCATTGCTTTGAAAACACTGGTCAATCCTGCAACGCGCCAACCCGTATGCTGGTCGAGCGTTCAGTCTATGATCAGGCAGTTGAGTTTGCGAAAAAATCAGCATCGAGAACCACAGTCGATGACCCATCCAAAGAAGGCGAACATATCGGACCGCTCTCGTCTTCTATCCAGTTCGACAAGGTGCAGGCACTTATTCGAAAGGGTATTGATGAAGGTGCACGTCTAATTGCTGGTGGCACCGGACGTCCTGATGGCATTTCAGAAGGCGACTTCGTTAAGCCGACCATCTTCGCGGATGTGAACAACGAAATGACCATTGCACGTGAGGAAATCTTTGGCCCTGTGCTGGCGATGATCCCCTTCGATACGGAAGAAGAAGCCATCGCTATCGCCAACGATACGCCTTACGGTTTGGCTGCTTATATTCAGACCGGAAGCCCGGAACGTGCGAAGCGCGTTGCTCGTAAACTCCGTGCTGGCATGATCCAGATCAACGGAACATCGCGCGCGCCCGGAAGTCCTTTTGGCGGGTACAAGCAATCTGGCAATGGTCGCGAAGGCGGCAAATGGGGCCTTGAAGACTTTATGGAAGTAAAGCTCATAAGCGGCTGATTATAAAGACTATAATAAAATAAAAAACGCCGGTTATCCGGCGTTTTTTATTGCTATTTTTACCAGCTATTTTTCGTCAATTGATAGGCACATTATGCTTTTGTGCCCCCGAACCTGTTCCTTGACGGAAGAAAGAAAAAGCAAACAACCGTCAAGGAATAGGTTCATTTTAATTATGGGCTGATCCCAATTTAAGACTGGCAAATTCTGGGGAATCCAACAAGTCCTGATGATGAGTACGAGCTACATCCGGATGTGAACGCAAGCGGCTTTTCAGATTATTCTGCCCCACTTCACGGAAGAGCGTATTCAACGGATCCACGCTAACACCGCGTTCTTTTGTCTTCAGCTCTTCCGGGAGATCAATCACAGGGATTGTCGCATCATAACGCGAACCAAGGAAGAACGCGACTGAGAAGCGTTCTGTGCCTACTGGTGGAGCTACCACACCATGCACGTCAGCACGAACAAATCCATTCGTCGCCAATTCAAGCAGCTCGCCAGTATTGATTACAAATGTTCCCGGTACAGGCGGTGCGTCAATCCAAACACCATCTTCACGCTGCACACGCAGACCCGGCACAACATCCTGCAAAAGAACTGTTACAAAACCACCGTCCTTATGTGCGCCAACACCCTGCTCACTTTCCGCAACATCCCGACCGGGGTAACGAATGATCTTCAAAAGCTGCGATGGATGCGGCTCATAAATCTGCGCAAAGAAATCTTCACTCTGCCCCAGTGCTTGTGCAATTGCTTTCAATACATCAATACCAACGCGGGTAACCTCTGCCTGATAAGCGAGCAAAAGAGGCTTCAATTCAGGAAGTGCATCAGGCCACTGATTAGGACCGATCAGGCGTTTCCATGCAGGACTATCGGGACCAATTTCAGCTGGCTCCAGTTCAGTGTTGATGTCGAGCTGCTCACGCCAATCCTGTTCGCCTCGCGTGCGCTCCAAACCAGCGCGATTATAGCCACGAAAATGCGGCGTATTAATCATCTCGATCTTGAGCTTTTCTTCGGTTGGAAGCGCAAAGAAACGCTTAGCAGTAGCAACAACATTTTCGATGAGTTTCGGATCAACACCGTGCCCCGTAAGATAGAAAAATCCATGATCATGCAGCGTATGGCGCAGCTCATCAATAAAGCTTTTTCGGTCCTCTACTGTGCCATTGTAGCGTGAAATATCGAGCAACGGCAGATTGAACGGGTTTGATTGGACGGTCATTAATATTTTCCTTGGAATTCCTGCGCAAGCGATTGCCCGCTGAGTCCCGATTGTCTGGCGAAACTTAGGGCATATGAAAGCCACAAACAAAGCAACAACTTGCTGACTCATTCGATTGACAGGAGTTATTTTCTATAAATCTGCATGAATAGAATATTTTTCTCCTGTCACTCTATGGCAATCATGAAGCTGCGTGACGTGCTCGCCAAAGCTCTTTTGCCTTTTTGTAAAACTGGCCATAGCTATCATTATCGGCGGCGACAGCAGTCATTAATGCCATCGCCGTTGATGCAATTACCGTGAGTTCAGCGCGCTCATCGATAGCGGCACCAGACCAAACTGCGAGCCAATATTCAAACGTGCTTTGGCTGGCATGACGATCTGTTGCGGCCTTTGATAAGGTCGGGAGGTTGATGTCGGTTTTCTGTGAGCCAAGCCATCGGTAAACCGTGTGCGTATGATGAGGAACCAGCTCTGCAACATCGCGGCTTGTCGAAACAGCGGAGACAGACTTCACGTCCAAAAGCGCCCCTGCATCACGATGCAGTTCGCGATAAGCAGGTTGTGTCACACCAACAAAAGATGCTGAAAGTCTCAAGGGATTAAGCAGATGGGCGAGACTATTGATTGATGAGCGCGAATTAAACAACGGATAGAGCGCCAACAGGGAATGAACCTGCGGTGCAAAACCTGCCAGTGGCATGAAGCAAATGCCATGAGCGGTCAAAGCGCTCTTTCCAAGCGCCAGCGACGTGGCAATTGGAATATTTACAGCCTGTGCAGCAAGTTCAAGCTTTCCAGACAATTCGCCCATGCCGCAATTGCCATGTAACACCACCGGATAACCTGCGCGCGAAACGAGAATGGCCGCCAGCATAAACCAGGGCGATTGATTGGAATTGGGTGACAGATATGCTGGCCAGTCGAGCGCAGGCGTCCCGATATTTGCATCAAGCGTATAATAGCGATGCGCTGCGCGGGCCATCCCGGCTAACTCCGGCGCAGTTTCACCCCGATAGTGAATTAGACGCAACAAAGCACTAATTTGCATAGGGTCTGCCTCACCAGCAAAAATTGTAGTGAAGGCGTCTTCGGCCTCATGCATTTCAAGCGGACGCGTATAGCCGATCTTGCGGCCAATAATTGCTATGTATTTTGCCAAACGCAGGGACGGATCATTCTCATCCTGAACATTGGCGAATTGCGCAGCAAGTTGTTCTGGCGTCGGGTGGTTCTCAAGCCGTACCACTTTGCGGATGCCAAGCGGTGGCGGGGCAACAATCATGCTTGTCCTTTCCCAGCTCCGCTTTCGTTCGCAATGCGCTTCAGTCGCATCTTTACCGTCAAAATTAATCAGTGCTTCTGTTTCATTGGCAAGCCTGCGAAGTCGTCCCCGTAATGCCTCCGCCTTCGGCGTCGCAATCATATTGCGGCCTGAACGAATGAAAATCGGATCATCAAATTTTTCGCGTATCTGGCCAAGTAATCGACTCATGGCCGCCATGCTCAAGCCCATTTGCCGAGCAGCACCACCAACACTGCCTTCCACAAGAAGTGCATCAAGCGCAATCAACAAGCGAAGCTCACCCAGTTTCAGGCCTTCGCCCGCGATAGCCTCTGGCTCTGTCTGTGTTTTCATGCGCTTGCCAGCCATTGCTGCTTTATCCGTTCAGTTGCGTTTTTCGAAACTTGGAATTGTTATAAAAGATGACCGTTGACGTCATCTTATTGCCATACATAAGGGGAGCTGAAAACTCAACTTAAAGGGTGAAATTTATGACCAGCTTGTTTCGGGGATCGCGCGCCACTGGCTCGCAGAACAGGCACTTGGCCAGCAAATCGCTTTTTGCAAAAGCAGTTCTTGCAGGCACCTGTCTTTCCACTGCACTTATTCTAAGCGGCGCTGTTTCCTTCGCACAGCCCACAACATCTGCCGCAGAAGAAGCTGCAAAAAAGAAACAGGCTGCTGAACAGCTCAATGCCGATGGCGGAATAACACTCAATCAGATCGTTATCTCGGCAACCGGATTTGAGCAAAACATCACCGATGCACCCGCCAGCATTTCGGTTGTACCGGGAGAGGAGCTCGAAAAGGGCTCTTATCGTGATCTTGGCGATGCGCTGCGTGATGTGCAAGGCGTTGCAGTAACCGGTGCTGCTGCAGAGCGTGATATCTTCATCCGCGGCCTTCCCGGGACTTACACGCTTATTCTCGTTGATGGAAAACGCCAGAGTACACGTGATGCGCGCACGAACGGCAATTCCGGCTTTGAGCAAAGCTTTCTGCCACCAGCGAATGCTATTGAGCGTATTGAAGTCATTCGCGGCCCAATGTCGTCACTATATGGCTCGGACGCTATGGGGGGCGTTATCAACGTCATTACCAAAAAAGTTGCAGACAAGTGGAGTGGCTCGCTGAGTGTCGACACGACGGTTCAGCAGCATTCCAAATATGGCGATTCCTACCAAGGCTCGTACTACATGACCGGCCCGCTCGTGCCCAACCTTGTTGGCGTGCAGCTTTGGGGGCGCGGTATGAAGCGTCAGGAAGACAAGATCATCAATGGTACACCGGAGCAGAAGGACATCGACATTACGGGTCGGGTAACACTCACTCCGAACGCTGACCATGATATTGTATTTGAAGTTGGCAAGACACGTCTTCGCCGAGATTCAAGCGTTGGCAACAATATTGACCCTACGCCAACCCGAGGTACCGCTCCGGTTGATACCTATAATCTGAATGACCGTAATCATTGGTCAATCAGCCATACAGGGCGTTGGGGTCCAACAACGTCTGAATTCTCATTCCTTCAGGAAACTGCAGAACGCACAAATTACAACTGGGATAACAAACTAGGTAATTTTGTTGAAAACCTGCGCTCACCCCATATCCGTAACTCTACTTTGGATGGCAAATTCACAACCCCATTTGAGTTCTACGGCAATCATACACTTGTAACCGGCGGACAGTTTATTGAAGGCACGCTGACAGATCAAAACCCGGGACGCCGAACCGGCCTTGATGAACAGTTTACAATTAAACAATGGGCGCTGTTTGCTGAAGATGAGTGGTGGATTACGCCAGACTTTGCCCTCACTGGCGGCCTGCGCATGGATCATCATGAAATCTACGGCGCTCACTGGAGCCCACGTGGATACGCGGTCTGGCATGCAACTGACCAATTAACGATTAAGGGCGGAGTATCAACAGGGTTCCGCGCGCCTGAAATCCGCACGATTGCACCAGGTTATGCATATACTACGGGTGGTGGGAACTGCTTTTATGGTCCAGCAGGTGTAATTCCTCCGAATGGCCGGGGTTCGTGTGGCGTCATTATCGGCGATCAGAGCCTCAAGCCCGAAGAAAGCACAAGCTATGAACTCAGTGCTCTCTGGGACAATCAGCAGGGGTTACGTCTCGGTGCTACTTACTTCTACACCGATTTCAAAGACAAAATCGCAAGCGACGTACAATACGATCCAATCACCGGCCAGCCTCTTCGCTGGGCACAGGATCCAAACTATGTTCTTTATCACAGCTACAACATTGATGATGCTGTCATCCAGGGCGTGGAATTGACGGCAGATTGGGAAGCAACAGACACAATTAAAGTTCGAGGAAGCTATACCTACACTGACTCCGAGCAAAAAACTGGAAGTTACGCGGGCTTGCCGCTTGCACGTACACCAAAGCATATGGCGAATATTCGCGCAGATTGGCAAACACCCGTCGATGGTCTGACTGCCTGGACAGCAGCTAACTATCACGGCGAAGAAATCAATGCAGGTCTTCGTATCGGCACTGTAGGAGAGCCGTATGCCTATAACGACCGCGGCGTTGTTATAGCACGCAAATACAAGGGCTATGCCACATTGGATTTCGGTGGCTCCTATGAATTCAGTGAAAACGTCACACTGAATGCGGCCATCTACAACATCTTCGATAAGAAGGTGACTGTAGATGAAACCAACAATGTCGTCGAAGGCCGTCGTCTTTGGCTCGGTATGACTTCACGCTTCTAAGACACTCAATGACGCCAGCCGATTTTGACTGGCGTCATTTTTATGAATTGGATGCTCAGATGAGCAAAATGAAGAATATCATTCTAAAGGTCTGCCTCATGGTCGGAAGCATCCTCGTGAGCGCATCCGCGCATGCTCAGGCTCCACAAGTCAGTTCATTTGACCTGCAAGCGAATGGCATCGACTATCGGATTTTCGTGGCAACTCCCGCAGAAAAAGCCCCTGCGAGTGGTTTTCCTGTCGTCTATATGACTGACGGTAATCGCATGCTGCCGATTGCTGCAAAGCTTATGGAGAAAGATCCTAAGCTTAATGCGGTTTATGTCGGCATTGGTTACCCGACTGAGGACAAAGACGAAATCGTCCGCCTGCGCTATTTCGATCTTACGCCGCCAACGCCTGATGAACTCATTCCTGTTCAAACAAATATTCCAAAGACCGGCGGACGTGATGCTTTCTTCGAATTCATCAATCATCAGGTGAAAGCCGAAATCGAAAAGCGTTTTACCATCGACAAAGACAAACAGGCGCTGTTTGGCCATTCACTTGGTGGCCTCTTCACGCTTTATGCGCTGTTCAACCACAGTGACTCATTTCAGACCTATGCGTCTGCCGATCCTTCAATCTGGTGGAATGGGCGTTCCATTCTCACCGATAAAGACAAGTTCATAGAAGCATTTAAAGCCAATCCGAGCCCCATCCGCCTGTTGATTGAAAACTCGGGAAAGCGCGGAGAGCGTCCGGGGCAGACCAAAGAAGATGTTGAGCGGCTCAAAAAACTACGTGGCGGCCCATCGGGCGCCGATATTCAAACTGAACTCAAACAACTACCGGAGTTTGAAGTCGCCTATCGCCGCTTCGACAATGAAAGCCACGGATCGATGATACCGCTGACTGTTGAAGACAGTTTGAGATTTATCCTGCTTGATGAAAAACCAAGCGCCGAAAAACACTGAATTATGATCTTCCAGCTTTCGCTCTCGGAAAACTGGACTATAAAACACAGGATTGACGAAAGGATTGAACGCCATGCTGAAATTCGGCCAATATTTTTCCCGTCTGCTCGGCGCAGCACTTGTTGCGACGGCGCTTGCTTCTGGCGCACATGCGGCTGATATCGCCGTAAAACACGCCCAAGGTGAGACAACGGTTAAGGCAAATCCAGAGAAAGTCGTGGTGTTTGATTTTGCTACGCTCGACAATCTCGATCGTCTTGGCGTAAAAGTTATCGGCGTCCCCGGCAGCATTGCTTATCCTGAATATCTCAAGAAATATGACAGTGCCGATTACGAAAAGGTCGGAACATTGTTTGAGCCGGACTATGAAGCGGTCAATGCAGCAGAACCGGATCTCATTATTGTAGGTGGCCGATCGGCAGCGAAATATGGCGAACTCGCAAAAATCGCACCGACTATCGATCTGACTGTTCCAGCCAAGGAATTCATTTCCGGCAGCGAAGCCAATATCGAAAAGCTCGGACAGATTTTTGGCAAGGAAGCTGAAGCGAAGGCCGAAGTTGAAAAGCTAAACAGCGAACTCGCTGCGCTCAACGAAAAGACAAAGGGCAAAGGCAAGGGCCTGATGATCCTGACCTCTGGCGGCAAGATCAGCGCTTATGGTCCGGGTTCGCGTTTCGGTGTGTTGCATGACAGCTTCGGTATTGAACCGGCAGCGCCTGATCTTTCTGTCGGCAATCATGGTCAGCCAATCAGCTCGGAATTTATTCTTGAAACCAACCCCGATTGGCTCTTCGTACTTGATCGCGACGCAGCGATTGGCCGTGAAGGAACCTCTGCCAAGCAGTTACTCGACAACGAACTCGTACGTCAAACCAATGCATGGAAGAACAATCAGGTCGTCTATCTGAACGGCCAGAACTGGTATCTCGTAGGCGACGGCTTTGGTGCTCTCCACAACACGATCCAGCAGCTTTCAGAAGCCTTTAGCAAGGCTAAGTAATATCTTCTGACCCAGTCAGTTCGGGCCGCATAATCTGCGGCCCGAACTTATGACAAGGCAAGAGAACGGGAATTTAGCGTGAAGGCACTCGCCGCAGCTGTAATTGTTGTCGTTATACTGGCTTTTATAAGCCTGTTTATTGGCGTCAGCGATGTATCGCTTAGCACGCTGTTTGGCGCAAACAGCACAGATCGCGCGACGGAAGTCCTACTGATCAGCCGCATACCGCGCACGCTCGCCATCATCCTTGCAGGCATGTCGATGGCCGTTGCTGGCATGATCATGCAGATGCTCACCCGCAATCGTTTTGTCGAGCCATCAACTGCCGGAACGGTTGAATCAGCAAGCCTCGGTATCCTGCTGGTTATCGTGTTTGCACCCAACACTCCGGTCTTTGGAAAAATGCTGGTGGCATCCGTAACCGCTCTTGCAGGTACAGCCCTTTTCTTGCGTATTTTGCGCAGTATTCCATTGCGTTCTGTTCTAGTTGTACCACTCGTCGGCATAATGCTGGGTGGCGTAATAAGTGCAGTCACAACCTTCATCGCCTATCGTTATGATCTGCTGCAAGCACTCAATTCATGGACAACAGGCGATTTCTCAGGCGTGCTGCGCGGACGTTATGAATTGCTATATCTTTCATTCGCCCTCACCGTCATCGCCTATATTGCAGCTGATCGTTTCACAGTTGCTGGCATGGGCGAAGATTTCACCACCAATCTCGGCCTCAACTATCGCCGTGTCGTGACACTTGGATTGGTTATCGTATCGATGGTCAGCGCCAGTGTCGTGGTAACGGTTGGTATGATTCCGTTTCTGGGGTTGATTGTACCCAATGTGGTGAGCATGTTCATCGGTGATAATATGCGCCGCGCTGTTCCATGGGTCGCGGTACTCGGCGCTGGGCTGGTTCTCGCTTGCGATATTGTCGGGCGACTGATCCGCTTTCCCTATGAAATTCCTATCGGAACGATGATGGGCGTCGTTGGCAGCGCGTTGTTCCTTTATCTGCTTTTGCGTCGGGGATCACGGCTTGCTTAAACGTCCCGGCATCATCATCACATTTCTTGCAATCCTTACGCTCGTTTCCTGTCTTGCCTTCATGACGCTTGGCGCAAAAGGCAGCTGGTCTTTCATTCTTGCTTTCCGCGGCACCAAGCTCGCCGCAATGATACTCGTTGCCTATTCGATTGCTGTCTCTACTGTTCTCTTTCAAACAGTCACCAACAACCGCATTCTCACGCCCTCGATCATGGGCTTTGATGCGCTTTACATTCTGATCCAGACATTCGCGGTTTTCGCCTTTGGCGCCATCCATGTAAACGGCATCGGTCCCAATGGCCGCTTCTTTGCCGAAACTGCAATTATGGTGATTTTTGCCAGTACGCTTTATGCATGGCTATTTTCAGGAGCGGCACGCAGCCTGCATCTGGTTATGTTGGTCGGCATTGTGTTCGGTGTCTTTTTTCGAAGTGCATCAAACCTTATGCAGCGTATGATCGATCCAAATGAATTTGCGGTGCTCCAGGATCGTTTCTTTGCTAGTTTCAATAGCGTCAACGCAGATATTCTGTTGCTGGCAGCGATTATAGTGGCAGTTGTGACGCTCTACGGCCTGCGTTTTATCAATGTCTTTGATGTCTTGTCGCTTGGACGTGATCCGGCGATCAATCTCGGCGTCGATCATAGCCGTGTTGTGCATCGCATTCTGCTGATCGTAACAATCCTTGTTTCAGTGTCGACCGCCCTTGTCGGCCCCATCACCTTCTTTGGCCTGCTTGTCGCCAATCTGGCTTACATGATAGCGGGAACATCTAAACACCGCACGGTTTTACCCATCGCTGTGTTACTAGCTATTCTCTGCATTGTCGGCGGACAAACCATTCTTGAGCGCATTTTCTCATTCAACACCGCGCTCAGTGTCATCATCGAGTTTCTGGGCGGGCTCGTCTTTATTATCCTTCTTGTGAGGGGGAACGCACGTTGATCGAAATAACCGAAGTCAGCAAATCTTACGCCAATGCAGTTGTCGTTGATGACGTGACGCTACAATTGCCCGCACGCGGCATTACATCAATCATCGGGCCAAATGGTGCAGGAAAGTCGACACTGCTTTCAATGGTCAGCCGTTTGTTGCCTATGGATAAAGGCCGTGTGACCGTCGACGGGCTGGATGTTTCAACAACCTCCGGCGATGTTCTGGCAAAGCGCCTGTCGATCCTGCGCCAAGACAATGCGATCAATTCACGCCTCACCGTGCGCGATCTGGTTACATTCGGACGCTACCCGCATTCCAAAGGACGCCCAACACGCGAAGATCTCAACCATGTCGATCAGGCAATTGGCTATCTTGGACTTGAGGAACTGGGTACGCGCTTTCTCGATGAGCTTTCCGGCGGGCAGCGCCAGCGCGCATTCGTAGCAATGGTTCTTTGCCAGAATACGGATTACGTTCTGCTTGATGAGCCGCTCAACAATCTCGATATGAAGCATTCGGCCTCAATGATGAAGCTATTGCGGCGCGCGGCGAATGAACTCGGCAAGACGGTCGTTCTGGTCCTGCACGACATCAATTTCGCATCCTGCTATTCCGACCACATCGTTGCCATGCGCAAAGGCAAAGTCGTGCATCAGGGATCGCCGGAACAGCTCATTCAGCCGGACATTCTGCGCGATATTTACGAGATGGAGATTGCCGTCGAAATGATCGGCGGCAATCGTATTGGCATATATTATCTTTAATTATGCAACTGGGTCACTCAGAAAGAGCTGCAATGCATCATAAGCAGAGAGAACGGTTTCCATCTGTGCCGTATGACCTTTCACAAAGGCATCGCCGTAGATTGTTTCATCCGGGTATTCGGTAATCAGCGTCAGCGGAACCGTATGCCGATCATCCACACCAACCAGACATGGGAATCCATTAATGATGCGGAAACCTGTTTCGCCGGCATGCTGCTCGAAAAGCTTGATCTGTGCATCGTTGTATTCAAGCAGACCATCGATGGCACCAAGATGCTTGGTGACATGATCCATCAGCTGTTCAGCTTCTTTCTCCCATGACGCGTGGTGACGTATAATCAGGAAAAAGCCCTTCGGTAGCGTCCACATTGCAAAAGAACGCGGGACATAGCCCGATAGTGGCCGTGTCCATTCATGCGACGGATAGCCGTGCAGATTGACGTGAAGCTTCGCACTTGTAAGAGCCTCAGCCTCTACGCGGATGGCCTTTTCAAAAAGCCCTTCTCCTGTGCGATATTCCAGATCATCGCCCAGAGCCGTGTAGCGCGACGCGTGATGCATATGATGTGGCTGTAAGACACACAGACGCTTATGGATTTCATATCCATCCGGGTTTTCCTGCGGGGAAATTGTAAAATGTCCGCCATCGCGCGCGGCAAGCCGCGTGGCTGCACGCAATGCACCGACGATACCCGTCGTTTCATTGGCATGCTGGCCGGCACTGATCATCATGGGCGTGTCAGTGCCTGAAACATAGGTCGCTCGCACCGTGCGGCCTGCGCGGGTTTTTGCTTCAAAAGACGAACCACCCAGCTTTGCAATTTCGCGCCTGATCTGATCGGCGGAAAGCGGGGCCTGCGCATTTTCCAATACCTGCTCAGCAGTCAGTGCATCCGCCGTTGCAAGCGGACGCGTCTCTACTTTCACATATGGGTCGGCATCACGGAAACGAACCTCCGGCACAATCTGTCCCGGCTGTAAGCCGCGATCACCGACGGGGCGGCCAGACTTTTTCTGAAACACTTCGAGCAGTGAAAAATAGATATCTTCGTGCAGAGCTTCAGTGAGGCTCAGGGCTTCTTCATCATAGGCAAGACGACGATCTGTTATCGGCAGACTGACCGAAATATTCAGCTCTTCAAAATAGGGTTCGCCCCTGCCCCAATCATGAGATGCAATGGTCGAAATCGTGTCATGAAACAGCTTTTCATAGGCTGTCTCAAAACGTGCGTTTTCGACGCTGCCTTCATGTTCGACAATCAACCAACCAGTTGGTGAAACAAGCGTTTCACCGATAAAATCTTCATGCACGCGATTGGGTGCGAAAACACGATGATTTTCAGTGCACCCATCGGCAAATGTGAGGTCGACTTCATAGTAGAAATCATTTTTACCCGATGCGCTAAAACTGATTTTTGCATCAGGCAAAAGTGCGGAAAGCGGATAGGTTTCAAGCAGAAATCGGTTTTCGACGCAATTATCATGACGCGGATAGCGAATTGTTGCAGCTTTGAGCGCAGTACCATCCACCTCTTCAAGGAAGAAATGCAGAAGCGGCTTATACGCTGAACGCAGACGTGCATCGATGCCTGCCTCACGCAGCTTTGTTTCAGCAGCAAAGCGGCTTGGCTGATCATCGAACAGCCAGGCTTCCACTTTAGCGCCGCGCATTTCAAGCTTTGCAAATCGTTCGATCAGGGCATTGATTGAACGCGGATACGTCTTTTCAAAAAGCACACTCATCGCGAAGTCCTGCCGGTTGGATCGAGACTATCACGCAGCCAGTCACCCAGAAGGTTGAGGCCAAGCACGGTGAAAAGAATTGCAAGACCTGGGAATAGGCTCACCCACCATGCCGTCTGCAGGTAAGTGCGGCCATCGGCGAGCATTCCACCCCAGCTTGGAATGGTTGAATCAATACCAAAACCAAGGAAGGTCAGGCTGGATTCCAGCAGAATATTGTTGGCCACATTCAGCGTCATCAGAACAATAACCGGCCCAAGCAGATTTGGTAGCAAATGTTGGAAAATGATGCGCCAGTCTTTCACGCCAATGGCGCGCGCAGACAGGATGAACTCGCGCTCACGCAACGACAGCACCGAGCCGCGCACCAGACGTGCATATTGTACGCATTGAGAAACAATAAGCAGAATGATTGTGTTGACCAAGCCGCCGCCGAGGATGGCCATGAAGGTTATCGCCAGCAGAATAAACGGCATAGCAAGCTGCACATCAACAAAACGCATCAGCGCCATGTCCCAGAAGCCACGATAATAGCCCGCAACCAATCCCATAATTGTGCCGATAATGACCGAGCCCAAGACCGAGATGAAACCAACAAACAGCGAAATCTTGCCGCCTATGATGACACGTGCAAGCACGTCGCGCCCCAGTGGGTCGGTGCCAAAAATATGTGCCGGATTGACAAATGGCGGGGTTAGGCGCGCCATAAGATCGATTTTATTTGCGCCTGCCGGAAACAGATAACCAGAGAAAATAACCGCCAGGCAAATTGTACCAGTCAGCACGAAGCCGACAACGAATTCCATGCTAGCAAAGCGCGAAAGCGGAAGAGTTGATGTTTTGGAAGCCATTGCTCTACTCCGTCCGGATGCGCGGATCGACAAGGCCATAGGCGATGTCCACCAAAAGATTGACGCCGATAATCAGCATCGACAGAATTGCGATTGTCGCCTGAAGAACGAGGTAATCGCGCCCGGCAACGGCATCAAACGCCAGCGTTCCCATGCCCGGCCAGTTGAAAACACGTTCAACCACCACGATACCGCCAAGCAGTCCGCCGAACTGAAGACCGATATAGGTAATCAGCGGAATGGCGCAATTACGCAACGCGTGCTTGTAAAGCACCTTATTTTCGCTCAAGCCCTTGGCGCGAGCAACCATGATATATTGTGACTGCAAGGTTTCGAGCATCGACGTGCGTACGAGACGAACATTGGTTGCCGTCAGAATAATACCCATCGTCATGGCTGGCATGATGAAACTTGCAAAGCCGCTCATTCCGCTTGGCGGCAGCCATTGCAGAGAAATACCGAACAACAGAACCAACATCGTTGCCAGCCAGAAGTTCGGGAAAGACAGACCGACCAGCGAGCAAATGCGAATGAGCTGATCAGCCCATTTGCCACGAGATACGGCTGCTTTAATGCCAAGCGGCACCGAAATCACAATAGACACAAACAGTGATGCAAAAGCCAGCATCAGCGTTGCTGGCAAGGCACTTCCGACCAGAACAGAAACGGGCGTTCCACCCAGAAAGCTGCGCCCTAAATCAAGCGTGAACAGCCCTTTGAAGAACTGCCAATATTGCACAAGGAATGGTTGATTGAGGCCAAGCCCTTCGCGAATGCGTTCAAGATCAGCCTCCGTTATACTGCCCGCACCTTGCGTCAGCATCAGCGCCGGATCGCCTGTAAGCCGGATTGCATAGGATACAAGCATTGTCATAGCTATCAGCACAAACAACGCCTGCAAAATTCGTTTTATCAGAAATCCGGCCACCAGAGCGCCTCCGAAATGCGGCGGCAAGCCGATGAACGGCTCGCCACATTAGTCTTATCAATCAACAGTCACGTCGGTGAGACGCAGACGGCTATCCGGAACCGGAACAAAGTTCTTCACGCGCTTGTTTACGCCAAAGATTGCCTTGAGGTTATAGAGCGGCATTTCCAGAGCACGGTCGGCTGCATAATGCGCGATTTCCTGAAGCAGCTTTTCGCGCTCGCCACGATCAAGAACCGAACGCTGCGCTTCGAGCATCTTGTCGAGCTTTTCGTCCTTGTCGTACGGGTTCCACTTTTCGCCCGAATGATACATCGAGTAAGCCGTGTTATCGTAATCGAGTGTCCATCCACCCCATGACTGCTGGAACATCGCGCCTGTCTTACCCTGCGGAATGATATCGTTGAGCAGAACATTGGTGTCATAAGGCTTGATGGTCGCATTGATGCCAACCATCTGCAGGAAGGAAGCTACAGCCTGTGCGACTTCGTTGAAGGTCGCTTCATTGCCGCGAACATCGATCTGCACTTCTGCACCCGGCTGAACACCAGCTTCTTCAAGCAGCTTCTTCGCCTGTTCAGGATCGTAAGGCAACGGCTTCATTTCAGGATCAAAGCCAAAAGAAAGCGAACCCTGGAAGCTTGCGATCTGCTCGGCCTGACCAGCAAGGATCGACTGAATGATTGCATCACGATCAACCGCCATGATCAACGCCTTACGCACACGCTCATCCTTGGTAATGCCGTCGCGCGTGTTGAAGCGAAGCGCATAGACAGTCGGACCAGCAGTCGTAACGAGTTCAAGTTTCGGATCAGCTTCAATCGTCGGGATCATGCCAATTGGAATGGTCGGCGGAATGACGAGATCAACACGGCCAGCCTGAAGTTCGGCAACAGCTGTCGAAGGCTCGGTAATGAAGCGATATTCAAGCTCTGAGAGCTTTGGCGCACCACCCCAATGATCAGCAAAAGCCTCAAGCTTGATGTTGACCTTTGGCTCATAGGATACAAACTTGAACGGGCCTGTGCCAACCGGATGCGTGTTGAAATAATCATCGCCCTTTTCGGTGATGTATTTCGGTGGAACGATCATCGCGCCATAAGCGGCAAGCTTGGTGATCAGAACCGGATCAGCCGCTTTCAGATGAAAATCAACAGTCTTTTCGTCGATGATTTCAACCTTATCGATTGCAGTATAGTTCGAACGCTGCGGACCCTTCGCGCCTTCATCACCGAGCAGACGATCAAAGGTGAACTTCACAGCTTCTGCGTTGAATGGCTCGCCATCATGAAACTTCACGCCTTCGCGCAGGGTGAAGCGAATGCGCTTGCCCTCATCCAGTTCTTCCCAAGACGTTGCAAGGCCGGGAACGATTTTCAGATCAGGACCGCGATAAACCAGACCGTCGAAAATATTGGTGCCGACAGATGCCCAGTTGACGAGGAACGTATCAATCGGATCCCAGCTGCCCGGATCCTGTGGCGACGAAACGGTGAGCTTGCCAGCGGCGAAAGCCGGAGCCGACGCAATAACAGCCGCCGACAGAGCGGAAGCCAGAAGAGCGGCTTTTAGTGCTTTCTTTATCATTAGTTTCCCCTTTGGGTTTCGTTAAAATTCAGGACTTCAGGCGCTTTCAGCGACGAAATGGCCTGATGAAATTTCACGGTGTTTATAGATGATCGGCTTGTCATCGATGCGGCGTGTGGTGCTCGGAATTTCGCCTTCCAGAGCCGCACGCTCAGTACGAGCCGAAGGATCAGCAACCGGCACAGCTGACAACAAACGCTGCGTGTAAGGATGCGACGGCGTTTCAAACACCTGCCGACGCGAGCCAAGTTCCATGATTTGTCCAAGATAAAGCACCGCCACGCGATGGCTCATCTTCTCAACCACAGCCATGTCATGGCTGATGAAGAGATAGGCCAAGCCCTGCTCTTTCTGGAGATCCATAAACAGGTTGATAACCTGTGCCTGAATGGACACATCCAGTGCAGACAGTGCTTCATCAGCGATGATCAGTTTCGGCTTTGAAGCAAGCGCGCGTGCAATGCAGATGCGCTGGCGCTGTCCACCCGAAAACTCGTGCGGATAGCGTGATGCATGTTCCGGTCCAAGACCAACGCGCTCCAGCAGTTCTGCCACACGCGCATTGATCGCCTTATTATTGTCGAGAAGACCATGTGTGCGGATTGGCTCTGCAATGGAGAAACCAACCGTCTTGCGCGGATCAAGAGACGCAAATGGGTCTTGGAAAATATACTGCACTTCACGGCGCATCGCATAGCGCTCTTGAGCACTCATCTGCGAATAGGCTTTGCCATTAAAGCGAATATCACCTGCTAGTGGCGACTGGAGCTGCTGGATTGTGCGCCCAATGGTCGATTTTCCCGAACCGGATTCACCAACAAGTGCGAGCGTTTCACCCGGATAGATGTCGAAATCGACTTTCGAGACCGCATTGCAGACATGCGTGACTTTGCCGAACATATTTTTCTTGATCGGAAAGCGGACATAGAGATCATCGACGGCAAGAAGCGGATTTTCGCTATAACGTGCAGTGTCCTGAATGCGTTCTTCGCCCGACAGAACCGGCACACCATCGCGCATCATCATCACAGGCATACGCTTTGGAAAAGCTTCGCCTGTCATGCTGCCAAGCTTCGGAACTGCCGACAAAAGCGTCTGTGTGTAGGGATGCTGTGGTGCTTCAAAGATACGGCCTACCGGACCTTCTTCAACCTTTTTACCCTTCCACATCACGACAACATCGTCAGCCATTTCCGCCACCACGCCCATATCGTGCGTGATGAAAATGACTGCCATTTCAAGCTCTTTCTGCAAATCTTTGATGATGTGCAGAATCTGGGCCTGAATGGTGACGTCAAGAGCGGTCGTTGGTTCGTCAGCGATGAGCAGCTTCGGACGACAAGCAAGCGCCATCGCAATCATCACGCGCTGGCGCATGCCACCGGAAAGCTGGTGCGGATAACGCTTGAGCAAGCCTTCGGCATCAGGCAGACGCACCATTCCCAGCAACCGCTTGCCTTCAGCCAGAGCAGCACTCTTCGACATGCCTTCATGAAGCATCAGCACTTCAGAAAGCTGATTACCGATAGTGAAAACCGGATTGAGCGAGGTCATCGGCTCCTGAAAGATCATTGCAATGTCTTTGCCGCGAATACCGCGCATTGCTTTTTGATCGACTTTCAGAAGATCACGTTCGCCGTCAGGTCCGTTGAACAGAATACGCCCGTTGGGGAATTTCGCGCCGCTCATATCAGCAAGGCGCATGATCGAAAGTGACGTGATCGACTTTCCTGACCCGGATTCACCGACGACCGCAAGCGTACGGCCAGCAGAGACAGAAAAATTCAGATCATCAACAACGCGATTGCTGCCAAATTCAACGCTTAGACCCTCAACTGTCAGCAGAGGCTTAGACACAGTTCCGCTCAAACTCGTAACTCTCTTATAGTGTTATGGCAGACCGCGTGGCCTGATTGAATGCACCGGACATGAAGCGCAATAACGCAGCAACTTCCGAAAGCGTTTCCTCTGAAGGGCGGGCATTGGCGGTCGATTCGACAAGTAGACGCTCACGAATCTCGCGATAACGCGCGCAAGCTTCTGCACCCTTTTCGGTGATTTTGACGGTCTTTTCCTTGGACGCCTTACCTGTCGTCAGAAGCCCGGCTTTTTCCAACTTACGAATGGCGTATGTCGCGATATGCGTGTCTTCAATATCGAGCACGAGACAGATATCAGCCAGCTTCTTTTCACGCCCACGATGCCGGATGGAATGAAGGATCAGAACTTCGATTGGCGAAAGTCCCGGCAAACCCGCGGCGGCCATACAACGGACCATCCAGCGCGAAAACGCATGGGAAGCGAGAATAAGCCCATATTCGACTTCGGACATACCCGGCGAGCCGCCTTCGGCAAGGTGAGACGACGACACAATCGGGCCAAGAGATGCGACGGAACGTAAATGTTTAGGCAGTGAGACTTCATCAAAGCCCAGCGCCTGCATATCTGCTGGCACTTCTGCCATCAGTTCGCCATCTCTATCATTCCCCATATAAGCTGCTCCCTTTTCTTATGTGTTTTACGTCATCATCTTATCGACATTTTGTCAATAAAGTGGTGTCGTATTTTCTGAAATGTCGATAATTAGATAAATAGGTGATAGTTGAGAGTGCTATTCGGCTTCAATCTCAGCTGCGTCACTGCGATTTTTAGAACAGAAAATCGCAGTTTCAGCCTATTTGGATTCATATTGCTTAAACTGTTATAAAAACAAAAATATATTCCGATAAAAATCATAAACTAGATTTTTTCGACGCATTATTAGAATGAAATTCCTGTATTTTACGATCCATCGAATATTTTTACAGGTGACCTTAAAATGAAGTTCGCAAAAATCCTCGCAACAGTCGGCGTTCTCCAGGCTGCTCTCCTTTCGACAGCGCTGGCTGGCGAAAATCTTGAAGCCATCAAATCAGCTGGCGTTCTCAAGATCGGCACAGAAGGCACCTACGCCCCATTCACCTTCCACGACAAAGACAACAAGCTTGTTGGTTTTGACGTAGAAATCGGCGAAGCCATTGCTCAGAAGCTCGGCGTGAAGCCTGAATTCGTTGAAGGCAAATGGGATGGTCTTATTGCTGGCCTCGATGCAAATCGTTATGACGCCGTGATCAATCAGGTCGGCATAACCGAAGAACGCCAGAAGAAGTTCAACTTCTCCAATCCTTACATCGTGTCCAAGGTCGTTCTCATCGTCAATGACAAGAATGATACGATTAAAGACTTCGCAGACCTGAAGGGCGCAAAAGCCGCTCAGTCTCTCACAAGCAACTACGGTAAACTTGCAACCGAAGCCGGTGCAGAACTCGTTGCAACAGACGGTTTTGATCAGTCGATCCAGCTTGTTCTGACAGGCCGCGCCGATGCAACGCTTAATGACAGCCTCTCGTTCCTAGACTTCAAAAAGCAGCAGCCAAATGCTCCTGTAAAAGTTGTTGCAGAAAAAGAAAACGCCACAGCATCCGGCATTATCGTGCGCAAGGGTGATGACGAGCTCGTAGCGGCTATCAACAAGGCGCTTGATGACGTCAAAGCTGACGGCACCTATGACAAGATTTCACAGAAATACTTCGGTCAGGACGTTTCGAAGTAGGCTCTGGATAGGGTCTTCAAGGAAAGCCGGAACCAGTTTCCGGCTTTCTTTCATTGTGTATATGTTACTTCCTGATAATTGAGTTTTCAGGTCCTATCCCAGCTAAGGAATTTGAGACGTGCCCGATTGGCTTCAACTCATGGCGGATTCCCTGCCCACCCTGCTTTGGGCCGGGCTAAGATTCACCATTCCACTGACGATACTGTCATTCATTTTCGGGCTGTCCCTCGGATTGCTTACAGCGCTGGTGCGCTTGTTTGCTCCGATATGGGCATCACTCATTGCACGGTTTTACGTTTGGATTTTCCGCGGCACACCAATGCTGGTGCAGCTGTTCGTGATTTTCTATGGCCTGCCAAGCGCAGGTATCTATCTGGACGCTTTCACCGCTGCTGTCATCGGCTTCTCGCTGAATGTTGGTGCTTATAGTTCAGAAGTTATCCGCGCCGTAATTTCTGCGGTTCCGAAAGGTCAGTGGGAAGCAGCCTATTCCATAGGCATGAGCTGGCGTCAGGCATTGACCCGCACCATCCTGCCACAAGCAACACGCACTGCAGTTCCGCCTCTGTCCAACACGTTTATATCGCTGGTAAAAGACACATCACTTGCGGCTGCGATCACCGTGCCGGAACTGTTTCAGTCAGCACAGCGCATTGTTGCCACCACCTATGAACCGCTGGTGCTTTATATCGAAGCAGCGCTTATCTATTTGGTGCTCAGCACAATTCTGTCCAACCTTCAGGCACGGCTGGAAAAGCGTTTCAAACGCTATGGTGGTACACTGGAGACAAATTCATGATTGAGCTGCAAGATATCGTCAAAAGCTTCGATGACGTTGTAATCCTCAATGGCATCAACGTGAAAATCGCTGAAGGAACCGTTACAGCACTTGTCGGCCCATCAGGCGGCGGCAAGAGCACACTGCTGCGATGCATCAACTTACTCGAAGTTCCAACGTCCGGCACATTGACGCTTGGCGGACAAAGCCTGACGTTTGAGCCCAACCGCAAGCCAAGTTGGCAGGCGATCCAGTCCATTCGTCGTCAGACTGGCATGGTGTTTCAGAATTTCCAGCTATTCCCGCATCAGACAGCCATTCAAAACGTTATGGAAAGCTTGGTAACGGTCCTGAAATGGCCAAAGGAAAAGGCAAAAGAACGCGCCATGGAACTGCTTGTAAAAGTAGGCATGGCACACAAGGCTGACGCTTGGCCTGCGACTCTTTCTGGCGGTCAACAACAGCGTATAGCAATTGCACGCGCGCTTGCACCCTCGCCGCGCGTTCTGCTTTGCGACGAGCCTACATCTGCTCTCGATCCTGAATTGGCATCGGAAGTTGTTGATGTGTTAAGCAAGCTTGCAAAGGAAGGCACGACGATGGTCATTGCCACGCACGACCTGCGCCTTGCCTCGAAGATTGCACAAAACGTCGTGTTTCTGGAAGCTGGAAATATTGTAGAAACCGGCACCGCCCATGATGTATTCGTCACGCCAGCGCGTGAACGCACGAAACAGTTCGTGGCAACAATCAATGCCGCGCATACCTACGACATTTGAGCTGAACATCTCTTTTGATTCTGATGATGGGGCTTTTGCAGACAGCGAAAGCCCCTATTCATATTAGCCCTATCAGATTCATGCGTCCTTTTATCAATTTTCCCACGACTGGTCCTCGCCTGCCCCTTGGTAAATGCCCAAAGCGCTGCTACATTAAGGACAACGTAAAAATTGAAGCGCCTTGCTTGCGTCCTCTAAAGGTTCGCGCGGCGCCATAAGGATAAAAACCTTGAAAAACCCCGAGGAGCGCCCCGCAGCAACGGCGCAACAAGGGGCGTCCGGCGGACAAACGGGCAACCAACAGGCTCGGAATCCGTCCGAGAACGGCAAGCGCAAATCGCGCAAGCAAGCCGTTCCAGAAGTCGGCAAGGCAGCGAAAGCCCCCGATTCAGGACGCTCAGACGCAGAAAACAAAGGCTCCCAAAGCCAGCGCAAGCGTGCGCGCCGTCGTAACCGTGGCAAATCCCCCGGTGGCGCGGATGCGCGTGGCCAAAAGCCAGCAATTGCAGAAACACAGAATGCAGAAGCTAAATCCGCAGATGGAAAGCCCGGCGGTAAAATATCGAATCGCCGCAGGCGCGCCCGCAAAAAGAAGCAGGCTCGCCAGCAAGGAAGTGCGCCTGTAAATTCAGATAATGGTGCAAAGCTGCAAAACACAGCCGCCCGCCCGGAAATGTCCGGTAGCGCTTCGCAGCCATTAAAGCGCCATCCTGCCAACACGCAAAGCCTGCGCAATCATGCACCACATGAAGCACCGCTTTACGCCGCGCTTGATCTCGGCACCAACAATTGCCGCCTGTTAATTGCATCACCAACGCGCCCCGGGCAGTTTCGTGTTGTGGATGCATTCTCGCGCATTGTGCGACTTGGCGAAGGTCTGAGCTCAACCGGACGGCTGAGCGAGCACGCTATGCAACGCGCTATCGAAGCTTTGAAGATTTGTCACGACAAGCTTCAATCCCGTAAAATCAAACGTTCCCGTTTGATCGCTACAGAGGCTTGCCGTTCTGCTGCCAACGGAGAAGAGTTTCTTGAACGTGTTCGCACAGAGACCGGGCTTGAACTCGAAATCGTTGACCGTCAGACGGAAGCCCGCCTTGCTGTATCGGGTTGCGGAACGCTGGTCACGCGCGAAACGGATGCAGTCGTGCTGTTTGACATTGGTGGCGGCTCATCGGAAATCGCATTGATCGATGTGTCTCAGCGCCGCTCTCCAAGACTTGCTGAACACATCATGGCATGGACCTCCCTGCCCGTTGGTGTTGTCACGCTTGCAGAACGTTTCGGTGGTCGCAATGTCACGCAAGAAAGCTTTAATGCCATGGTTGGCCATGTCACAGACTTGCTTTCCGGTTTTGCAGAACGCAACTGTCTCGGAAACCTGACTGCAAGCTCGCGTTTTCATCTGTTAGGCACATCTGGAACGGTGACAACGCTTGCTGGTATTCATCTCGGACTTGAACGCTATGATCGGCGGCGCGTCGATGGTATGTGGATGGGATCAGAGGACGTGACGCAGATGACGCAACGTCTGCTGTCATGGGACTTTGAAGCTCGCGTCGCCAATCCATGCATTGGTGCTGATCGTGCTGATCTGGTGCTTGCAGGCTGTGCTATTCTTGATGCCATACGCAATGTGTGGCCGAGTGAAAAACTTCTCGTTGCCGATCGCGGATTGCGCGAAGGCATATTGACCGAACTCATGTCGCGCGATGGTGCCTGGCGCCATAACCGCGCGCCAACCGTCAAAGCTGGCGGCAAAACCGACGTAAGAAACAGGCACTAAGATGAGCAAAGCAGGCGGAAACAAGAGCGGCACCAAAACCGGCGGACGCGGCGGTGCAGGAACCAGCAATCTTCGCGTTCGCGTGAAGAAGAAAGCCGGAACGATCAAGGAATCGTCACGCCGGTGGCTGCTGCGTCATCTAAATGACCCCTATGTTCACCAGTCGAAGAAGGATGGCTATCGTTCGCGTGCAGCTTATAAGCTGATCGAAATCAACGATCGCTATAACCTCCTGAAAAAAGGTCAGAAGATCATCGATCTGGGTGCGGCGCCCGGCGGCTGGTCGCAAATTGCAGCTAAGATCGTTGGCTCTACAGATGAAGACCCACAGGTTGTTGGCATCGATTATCTGCATGTCGACCCACTACCCGGCGTTATTTTGCTGGAAATGGACTTTCTTGATGACGCAGCACCCGAAAAACTGATGGAAGCGCTTGGCGACAAGCCTGATCTGGTGATTTCAGATATGGCCGCACCAACGACCGGCCATCGCCGCACAGATCACTTGCGCACCGTGCATCTTTGCGAAGTTGCCGCTGACTTTGCTGTGTCGGTTCTCAAGCCCGGCGGCCACTTCCTGACAAAGACATTTCAGGGCGGCACAGAAAACGATCTGCTGGCGATGCTTAAACAGAAATTCAAATCTGTGCATCACATCAAACCGCCAGCATCACGTGCTGAATCCGTCGAGCTTTATTTGCTCGCACGTGACTTCAAAGGCTAACAAGAATTACCAAGGCGGCTTTCAAAGCCGTCTTTTTATTTGCCATTGGACATGCCTGCTTCTTTCAAGGCCGCAGCCTCATTGCTCTTACGCTTAAACTTTGCAGAGCTTGAAAGCTCGTGGCCAGCATCCGGGGCTAGTCGAGCAAACCAGAAAATTGCCGTGGCTGATACCAATGCGACCACGAAAAACCCGATATGAAAATCGGCCAGCTGTAATGGTGCCTGCCGGACCGCCGTGCTTAGTTCAAGAATACCGCCTGCAAGCGCAACACCCAGTGCGATTGAGACCTGCTGAGCTACAGCCGTGATGGGAGTTGCCTGACTTGTCTTAGCATCCGGAATTTCAGCGAAAGCCAAAGCATTCACGCCCGTGAAGAACAGCGAGCGGAAGAAGCCACCGATGAGCAAGAACCCAATAATGACGCCATAAGGCGTTTCCGGAAAAAACAGTCCATTAGCTGCAATAAAGCCGGCTGAAATCAGCGATCCATACATCAGTGTGCGGCGGAAACCGAACAGGTTAAACACCTGCCTCGCACCAAACTTCATGCTGATTGCGCCGATTGCCGAAACGAACGTCATCATACCGGATTGGAAAGGCGTCATGCCGAAGCCGAGCTGAAACATCAAGGGCAGCAGAAACGGAATTGCGCCAATGCCCAAACGAAACACGCTGCCGCCAAAAACCGCTGAACGAAAAACCTGATTATCAAAGAGCTTTAGATTGAGCAGCGGATCGGTCACGCGTCGAGCATGTAGAATATAGAGAGCAGCACAAACCAGACCGACAGCCACAACGACAATGCCAATGACTGGCGGCAGTGCCGGTAAACTTACGACTGATAGACCGAATACGACGCCCGACATCGCAACACCGGACAGAACGAACCCCGGCCAATCCAGCGGCTTTAGAATACGCTCGTTGGTATCCGGCAGAAAGCGGGTTGCAAACCAGATACCCAGAAGCCCAATCGGCACGTTTATGAGGAATATCCAGTGCCATGAAAAGAAGGTGGTAATAAACCCACCGACCGGCGGGCCAACCAATGGCCCGACCATAGCCGGTATAGTCAACCACGCCATCGCTGACACCAGTTCGCTTCGGGGCGTCGAGCGGATCAACACCAAACGTCCAACGGGCGTCATCATTGCTCCGCCCATACCTTGCAAGAAGCGCGCAATAACAAATGCTGCCAATGAGTTCGAGGCTGCACAAGCAACCGACCCCACCACAAACACGGCGATCGCTGCTCTAAAAACATTCTTGGCGCCGAATCGGTCTGCCATCCAGCCGCTTACTGGAATAAAAACTGCAAGCGAGACGAGATAGGCTGTCAGTGCGAGTTTTAAGGCGATCGGGCTTGTGCCGATGTCAGCTGCAATTGCTGGTAGCGATGTCGAAATGACGTTCGAGTCCATCTGCTCCATGAAAAGAGCGATAGCCAACACGAGAGGAACGATGCGGTTCACGGTAAAAATCCGAATGAAAGCAGCAAATTACAATTAGCTTCAATGTCGTTATACGCAGCTCTCTATGTAATGCGCACTGATAATTTGCCAGCCCGTTTGCCGTCACAATACGGTTACCAGCCCAAAAAACGATGTTGATGGCTGCAAGACAGCTCATTTCTCACGCAACATTACAATCATTCACATTTCTGAGAAATAGGTTGCATCACTCGTAACAGGCTGTTACATTTCGTTATGTTCTCGAGCTTTAGGACCGGATGCAACAGCATTAAGGTTCAAGGAGGTAGAAAATGAATGACATTACTAGAACCGCACTCGTTTATGGAATGATGATCGTTTCACTGAACACGGCGCTGGCGATTGGTCTTCTTGGATTAGACTTCCTGCGTTAAGTGCGAGACCCTGACAGTTTGATTTTGCCCTCCAGGCAAGCATGAAAAAGAGCGTTCCTATATAATTAGGAGCGCTCTTTTGATTTGTTTTCAACGAATACGTTCCTGACTTTTGGGATCGAAAAACACAGCTTTGTCGAGATTAAATGCGAGGCGCGACCGCTGGCTGGCAACAATCCGCGCATCAGCACGCAAACGAGCTACGACCTGTTTGCCACCAATACGGGTAACGGCGAATGTGTCGGAACCGGCAGGCTCAACCACATCAATCAGACAATCGCCTTCGATAACAGATTGTGCATTGCGATCTGCCCCATCTGGGTCCGTCAGTGCTTCAGGACGAATGCCAAAAATAATATCCTTACCGACGTAATCGCGAAGCCCTTCCGGTGCATTAACGAGCGGAAGTTTCAGGGCCTCGCCCTCCGCTTGCGCAAGCAGAATAGCAAAATCGGCGCCGGTCTTTTCAACAGTTGCCGTGAGAAGGTTCATGGCTGGCGACCCCATAAAATCGGCCACAAACATATTGGCTGGATTGTTGTAAATTTCCGCTGGCGTGCCAAATTGCTGCAAGATGCCATCTTTCAGAACCGCGATTTTTGTTGCCAGTGTCATCGCTTCAATCTGATCATGGGTCACATAAACGATCGTCGTTTTCATACGATGATGCAGGCGTTTGATTTCGGTGCGCATATCAACACGCAGCTTGGCATCAAGGTTTGAAAGCGGTTCGTCGAATAAAAACACCTGCGGATTGCGAACCAACGCACGCCCCATCGCAACACGCTGACGCTGACCACCAGAAAGCTGGCTCGGCTTGCGGTCGAGAAGATGGCCGATCTGAAGAATATCAGCAACTTCCTGAATTGCCTTATCGCGCTCTGGCTTTGGCACTTTGCGGATTTCCATACCAAAAGCGATATTTCCGCCAACTGTCATATTCGGATAGAGCGCGTAAGACTGAAACACCATCGCAATATCGCGTTGCGAAGGATGCAAGCCCGATACGGATCGCCCATTGATCGAAATATCACCGGAAGTAATAGGCTCAAGTCCGGCAATCGTATTGAGAAGTGTAGACTTGCCGCATCCAGATGGCCCGACCAGAACCAGAAAGCCGCCCTCCTCAATCTCAATATTGATGTCCTTGAGGACCGAGACACTGCCATAGGATTTGTAGAGATCAGAAATTTTTAAAAACGACATATCAGACTTATCCTTTAACAGCACCGGACATCAGGCCGCGTACGAAGTAGCGCCCGGAAACGATATAGACGATCAGCGTGGGCAGAGCGGCGAGAATGGCAGCTGCGAAGTGCACATTGTATTCCTTGACGCCGGTCGAGGACGAAACCAGGTTATTAAGCGCAACGGTCATCGGCGTTGAGTTTGCACCCGAGAAAGATGCGCCGAAAAGGAAGTCGTTCCAAATATTGGTGAACTGCCAGATAACCGACACAACGATGATCGGACCTGATGATGGCAGGAGAATACGCCAGAAAATCTGGAGGAAACTTGCACCGTCAATCTGTGCAGCGCGAACCAGTTCGGTCGGAAACGCCTCATAATAGTTGCGGAAATAAAGCGTCGTGAATCCGATACCATAAACCACATGCACAAGGATCAGCCCCCAGATCGTGCCGGCAATGCCAAGCATACCAAGCACGCGCGCCATTGGGATCAGCACGATCTGAAACGGAATAAAACATGATAATAACAGCAGGCCGAAGAAGATATTAGAACCGCGAAAACGCCATTTCGTCAGCACATAGCCGTTTAGAGCACCCACGATTGTTGAGATAGCAACCGCAGGCACAACCATCAGGATGGAGTTGATAAAGAATGGTTTGAGGCCAGTTGGCTGCACACCAATCTGCGCAGTGGACCATGCCGAAAGCCACGGTTCAATGGTCCATTGCTGTGGCAGACTGAGCATGCCGCCCTGACGGATTTCATCCAGTGGCTTGAATGAATTTACCACCATCACATAGAGCGGCAGCAGGTAATAGATCGCAAATAGTAGCAACGCCGAATAGATCAAAGCACGGGTTAGCTTGCCACTATTGATTGCATTTTCCTGGGTCTGAGCACTCATGACCGCGCTCCCCCGCGAATTTCCGAATAAAGGTAGGGGATTATAATCGAGAAAATCATAACGAGCATGATAATCGCTGAAGAGGCACCAATACCCATCTGATTGCGCGTGAATGTGTAAGAATACATGAATGTCGCAGGGAGTTCGGTAGCCTGCCCCGGCCCACCACCGGTCAACGCAACCACAAGATCATAAGCCTTGATAGCGAGATGCGCCAATACCACAAAAGCCGACAAGAATACCGGACGCATCAAAGGAATAATGATGCGGCGGTAAATCGTACTGGTGGAAGCACCATCGATTTGAGCAGCTTTGATGATTTCATTGTCGACGCCACGCAGTCCCGCAAGGAACATCGCCATAACAAAGCCGGACGACTGCCAGACAGCAGCAATGACAAGGCAATAGATCGCCATTGTATTGCTCTTGATCCAGTTAAACGTAAATCCTTCCCAGCCCCAAACCCGCATTGTGTGTTCAAGCCCGATACCCGGATCGAGAAACCATTTCCAAGCAGTCCCTGTCACGATAAACGAAAGCGCCATCGGATAAAGATAAATGGGGCGCAAAAAGCCTTCACCACGGATTTTTTGATCAAGCAGAATGGCTAGAAACAGGCCGATGACTGAACATATAATGATGTAAAGCGATGCAAAAATCGCCAGATTGGTGACAGCACGCCACCAATGCGGCAAGGCCCACAACTTTTCGTAGTTTGACAATCCGACAAAGCCATATGACGGCAACATTCGGCTGTTTGTGACGGACAGAACGCCAGTGTAAATGATAAATCCATATACGAATACAAGGACAATCAAGAAGCTCGGTGCCAGAACCAGCTTTGGCACCAGTTCCTGTAGTCGGCTGTTACGCTTCATATATGCGCCACCCATTTCTGCGCGCGCATCTGGCTGCCGTTCAATCGCGGCGCTCTTGATGCGGGCTATTGTTTTGACGGCATTGTTGTCTGCCGCGAACTGCACTGAAAATATCTATTGATAATTGGCGATGTAAGCGCCCGGAACCTCTTCCGGGCGCAAACAATCTGCTTACTTTGCGCCTTCAACGGCTGTAACCAGTTCCTTAACCGCATCTTCTGACGAAAGTTGGCCGTTGAACTGACGGGTCACAACGTCATAAATCGCATTTTTAACAGAAGCTGGATTTGCATAACCATGCGCCATGGAGCCGAGCATAGTGCCCTTGTCCGCTGCTTCCTTCACATCCGCGATGGCTTTCTTGCCGCAAGCGTCGAAGTCGGTGTCAGGCACATCCGTACGTGCAGGAGCAGAGCCCTTGACTACGTTAAAGGCTGACTGAAATGCTGGACTTTCTATAGCGGAAGCCATTTCAAGCTGTGCTGGCACCTTGTCGTCAGCAACCTTGAACATCGCGAACATATCGGAGTTGAAGGTTACCGCGCCCTGGGTTTCCGGATAGCGCATGCACACGAAATCTTCGCCGGGCTTTTTACCAGCTTTCACGAACTCGCCCTTAGCCCAGTCGCCCATAAACTGAACGCCAGCCTTGCCTTCGATGACCATCGCTGAAGCAAGGTTCCAGTCGCGACCAGAGAAGTTATCATCCACATAGGAACGCAGCTTGGTCATGCGGTCGAAAGCCTGCTTCATCGTATCGCTGCCGAGTGCTTCCGGGTCGAGATCGATAAAGGCTTTTTTGTAGAAGTCCGGACCAAAGGAAAGGACGACCGCATCAAAAATCGTTGCGTCCTGCCATGGCTGACCGCCATGAGCGATTGGGGTGATGCCCTGTTCTTTGAAATTATCGAGAAGAGCAACCAGTTCATCCCAATTGGTTGGCTCTTTACCGCCAGCCTTGTCGAGAGCCGCCTTGTTGATCCACATCCAGTTGGTAGAGTGAATATTTACAGGTGCGGCAATCCAATGGCCATCATACTTCGCAAAATCCTGCAAAGGTGCTGGAATGACCTTATCCCAGCCTTCCTTGCCTGCAACCTCATCGAGATTACCAAGCGAACCTTGCTCAGACCAATCGCGGATGTCGAAACCGAGCATCTGCACGGCGGTCGGAGCATTGCCAGCTGTAACGCGAGCGCGAAGAACAGTCATCGCTTCTGTGCCACCACCGCCTGCAACTGGCATGTCTGTCCAGCTAATCCCCTTAGCTTCCAGGTCTTTTTTGAGAACATCAAGTGCTGCGGCTTCACCGCCGGCGGTCCACCAATGCAGAACCTCGACGTTTTGCTTGTCCTGCGCATTTGCAGCAGGTGCCATTGTGGCAAGCATTGCACACGCAGCCGTACCCATAGCGGCCATTTTAAAATATTTATGCATATGTCTACCTCCCGTAGAACTCTACAAAATAAAATCTAGCCAGATGCATAGGGCGATCTCACCCACAGCATCCTTAAGATCATTCGACCTGCTTTGAGACCTCCATCCCAATCATTCTACCGCAGCTCCACCTGCGATTGACAACGTTGTCTTTTTTCGTTGAAAGTCTTCACTTCAGACAAGATGTGCGCCTAGAATAGGCCGGGAAACATGATCTGTGTCAATATGGTTAGTTCAAGGACACTCAAGGTCTGCAACCCTAAATCGAAAAATCCATCCAAAAAACGGAACAATTTGAGCATCTTAGTGCACGGAAAAATATTTCTTGTAGCGATATATTACTGGGTAGCGGATATCTGAAAAATTCAACACTCATACAGTGCCAGATCAGCATAAATTTCCCGTGAGGTGACTAGACATCAGCCAAAGGAATGCCTAGTTTCCGGTCACTCGCACAATGGTGTGCGGGTTTGTTCTCGGGGCGGGGTGAAACTCCCCACCGGCGGTATGAAGAGCGATCTTCGAGCCCGCGAGCGCCTTAAATAAAAGGTCATTTCGACCGTTCATTTAAGGGTCAGCAGATCCGGTGAGAAGCCGGAGCCGACGGTTAAAGTCCGGATGGAAGAGAGTGAAAGAACGTTCGGCTGCGCCTCAACAGGCGTGGGCTTTCGTTCCTTTGTGCGCCCTGATTCTAGTTTCGTGAGGAACCTATGAACCAGAGCTATCCGAACAAGACATCATTCAAAATCGCCTTCATTCAGGCGCGCTGGCACGCAGATATTGTCGACGAGGCACGTAAGAGCTTCATTGCTGAACTGGCTGCCAAAACCGGTACCAATGTGGAAGTTGAAGTCTTCGACGTTCCCGGCGCTTATGAAATTCCGCTTCATGCCAAGACGCTTGCAAAGACAGGCCGCTATGCAGCAATTGTTGGCGCGGCTTTCGTGATTGACGGCGGCATTTACCGTCACGATTTCGTGGCAACTGCTGTCATCAACGGTATGATGCAGGTGCAGCTTGAAACCGAAGTGCCGGTGCTCAGCGTGTCACTTACGCCGCATCATTACCACGACAGCAAAGAACACCACGACTTCTTCTTCAACCACTTCAAGGTGAAGGGCGTGGAAGCAGCTCATGCTGCATTGCAGATCGTGAGCGAACGCGCGCGCATTGAAGCGCTTGTCTAATATTAAGTTAGCTGGCCTTACATCTGTAGGGCCAGTTATTCTGTAATAATGCGTTCGGGGTGCGTATAGACGTCAAAATCATCTCCGCGAACAAGCGCTACAAGCGTGAGATTAGCCTCTTCTGCAGTGCGGATCGCAAGCGCTGTAGGTGCCGAAATTGCGGCCAGCAATGGCGCACCGAGAGTAACGGCTTTTTGTACCATCTCAACTGAAACACGGCTCGTGAGTGCGACTATACCGATAGCTGCTGATCTGTTTTCATGCGCCAGTGCACCAATAAGCTTGTCCAGCGCATTATGTCGACCAACATCTTCACGAACCGTGGCAAGCCCCTGATCTGGAACATAAAAACCTGCACCATGCACCGCATGCGTCAGCGCATTCAAACGCTGCGCACTACCAAGCGCGTCCATAGCTGCGGTAATTGATGCTGCTTTAAACCGAGTGTTTTCTTGCCCGATCTTCATGAGTGGACGAATGGCCTGATCAATAGAATCGATGCCGCACAAACCACAGCCCACAGGCCCTGCCATAAACCTACGTCGGGCAACGAGCATATCGTTACGCGCCGAGATAAGCCGCATCTGAATATCGATGCCCTTTTCAAACACCTCAATATTCAGATCTTCGATTTCAGAGATATGGCTTATGATGCCTTCCGTAAGACTAAAGCCTACAGCAAAGTCTTGAAGATCAGCAGGCGTCGCCATCATAACGGCATGCGTCGTACCGTTATAACTCATAGCGATGGGTACTTCCTCCGGAACTTCACGCGAACTTTTGTGATAACCACCGTGACGACGTGTAACGCGAGGCAAATTCTGGCTGGTCTCGTACGTCATCATTTATCCCGCAGTTCACAAATGCATAACTAGGCTGAAGTCATAACACTTAACGATATGACTGGTATCCGTATCAAATTCAATGAAGCAAAAGATTGAATAAATATCTGGCACCAGTCAAAGGGCATTGCGCTTGCGATGAGCATTGCTAACAAGCTATATCTGCACACAATTCAAGTTCGTAAAGACTTGGTGTCAGTTCCAACAGATCGTCTTACAGGTGCAAAAATGGATATTCGTCAAATCGACGACAATTACTCAGTGACCGGACAAATCTCGCCCGATGACGTGCGCGATATCGCGGCTGAAGGCTTCCAGACGATCATCTGCAATCGTCCCGATGGCGAAGAAGGGCCAGATCAGCCAACTTTTGCTGAAGTCGCCAAGGTGGCGGAAAAGGCCGGTATCAAGACCTATTACATCCCGGTCGTCGGCGGACAGCTAACACAGGAAAACGTCGATGAAATGGCCTCGGCACTTGCCGAAGCCGAAGGCCCTATTCTGGGCTATTGCCGCTCTGGCACACGCTCAACGAATATTTACGGGATCGTGCAGACCCAAAAGCGCGGATAAAAAACGAGCGCAGGCTATTTGGACGGTGTTGCCGCAAAGGCATTTGAGAAGTCTTTGCAAACATAGCTATTACCGTCCAGAAGTACGCGGGCCTGAAAAGCGCGCATTCGAGAACTTGGTCCGGCGAACATTATGCGCCGAATACTGGCGGTAGTAACCCATACCTGTACGGGCCGCTGTTGCGATCACGCCGCCAGCAATCATGGTCCAGCCGATAATCTGCGGCCAGTTGAAGCTTTCAATACCCGCGCTTAGCGCCACGATAACAACACCGGCCCATAGAACAGCAGCCGTGCGGCGCCAGAAAACCGGGTTGAGTTCGTCAAAGACAGCCTTCCATAGCGAAAGCACAAGACAAGCAAAGAAAACGGCTGCGGCCAAACCAATGTTCAGCAACTCGACTGGGAGCCATTGTTGCGTGTTGAGCATAGATTCCATCATTCCATTCCTTCCGCGACCCTGACGCTGACCTTCGTGGCCAGTTGCATGTCAGCTTTACGCGGTCTTGTTTCAATTGTGACCATTGAGCTTTCGCATTGTGGTAGAAGCATGGAATTGGGCTTATAATACAGTCACATATTATTGCGTTCACGCGAAATATCGTGTTGAAATCATTCAGTAATCCGCGCTCAGCGACAGGCCTTAGACTCATCAAAGCCCTTGATAGATCAGCATTTTTTGGATTTTTCGCACATTCGGCAACCATGCCGCGCATCGTGTTAAAGTCGCGAACCATAACGACATTGTAACAATTTGATATTGCAGAACTTCTGCGATCACCTGCGAGCGTTACTCAAACGACGACCAACACGCGAAAGCAGAATGACCGGCAAAATACCGACCGCCACAATTGCGAGTGCTGCAACCGATGCCTCTTCATAGGTACCGCGTGCCGCCTCGCCATAAAGATGCGTAGCAAAGGTCTCAATATTGAGTGGGCGCAGCAAAAGCGTGGCCGGTAACTCCTTCACGCAATCAACAAAAACCAGCAGACCAGCGGCAACAATAGCCGTTTTTGATAGCGGCAAATGCACCTGACAGAATGTTGCTGTCACCCCTCGCCCAAGTGTGCGCGAAGCATGATCAAGCGATTGCGGAATACGCTCGAGCCCCGCATCGATTCCACCGGCAGATATAGCCAAAAAGCGTGCAACATAAGCATAAATGATCGCCGCCCCCGAACCGATCATCAGCAACCCTGACGAAACGCCGAATAAGCTGCTGAACACCTGACCGAAGAAGCGATCAATCGCTCCTGAGACGATCATAATGCCGATGGCAATCACGGTTCCAGGCGCTGCATAGCCCATAGTCGAGAACCGATAGAACCAACGCGATGCTGTGCCCGGAAAAAGCCGCATCGCATAGGCCACCATCATACCAAACAGCAGCACCAGAATTGTTGCGACAGATGCGAGCATGACGGTGTTGAACGCTTCACCAGCAAGGCGCGGAGATATACCCGCAAAACGCATCCGCTTGACTGCCTCGATGACAAGATAAGTCGCGGGCAAGATAAAACCGATAATGATTGGAGTGAGGCAGGCAGTGAACAGCCATATGCCTTTTAAACCACTCACCTTCAGCGGCTCAAAACCACGTGAATGACGTATATTGGACGAGAAACGTTGTTTACGCCTCGCCCACCGCTCAATTGAAACAAGAGCGACAACCAGCAATAAAAGCGCCAAGGCAAGCTGTGCCGCTCCCGGCAGGTCGAAACGCGTAACCCATGTTGTGTAAATCGAAACGGTCAGCGTCCGCACGCCGAGAAACTCCGCAGCGCCAACATCGTTAAGCGTTTCCATCAATGCGAGACTCACACCAATAGCCACAGCAGGACGTGCAAGCCGCAGTGCCACGCGCCAGAATATGCCTCTCCGACTGACGCCCAATGTGCGTGCGGCTTCAATCAAGCTCGCCGACTGCGTGAGAAACATCGCGCGCGTTGGAATATAAACATAGGGATAAAGTACAAAGCCGAGCAGGATTATGCAGCCCGTCATTGATCTTATATCGGGTAAACGGAACTGGCGTGGGGTTTCATAACCCAGCATGAAACGGATCGCGCTTTGTATCGGTCCAATTGGGTGTAAAATATCAAGATAAGCATAGGCGATGATATAGGTCGGCACCGCAAGCGGTAGCAAAAGCGCCCATTCCAGAACACCGCGCCCACGAAAATCATAGGCTGTGACAAGCCATGCGGTCGATGTACCGACAAAGGCCGTAATAAGCCCCACGCCTGCAAGCAAAATGATTGTATCGGTAAAGGCAGTAGCAAAGATCGTTGAGAATAGATGGCCCCACAGGCCGGACGAACCGCGAAACGCTTCTATAATCAGTGCAAGAACCGGCAAGCACACCAGCAGCGCAATCAATCCGGAAAGCCACAACCAGCCTCGCCCTGAGCGCGAGCGAAAAGGCTTGGTCGATGATGCGGCTTGCACAGATTCCGGCATGCTTTCCTCATATCAAAACGCCGGCGCAAAGGTTTTGCACCGGCGTCATTTTCATAATGCTAATCAGCTTTTAGTTATCAAAGCCAACTTTGTCGACCAGTTCGCTGGCCTGCTTACGGTGCTTGACGATTTCCGAAAGTGGCACAGAGTCAATCTTGAGCTCGCCGAAGGATTCGACAATCGGATCAACCGGAGCGCCTGCCTTGACTGGGTATTCGTAGTTTGCCTGAGCGTAGAGCTTCTGTGCGTCGTCCGAAGCAAGATATTCAAGAAGCTTGACGGCTTCTTCCTTGTTCGGCGCGTTCTTGGCAACAGCTGCACCGCTGATATTTACCTGTGTGCCACCATTCGCAAAAGTTGGCAGGATGACTTTGATGCCGTCGCCCCATGCCTTCTGTTCGTCTCCGCTCTTACCTGAGCGCATCAGACCAACATAATAGGAGTTGGCAACAGCGATATCGCAGATACCACCGACGATATCCTTGGCGCCATCACGATCACCGCCGGCTGCCTTACGTGCCAGATTGGCTTTCAGACCAGTGAGCCATTCTTCTGTTTTTTCCGCACCGTTATGCGCAATATAATCTGCGATCAGTGCTGTGTTGTAAGGATGCTGACCAGCGCGGATGCAGATCTTGCCCTTCCACTTCGGATCAGCCAATTCTTCATAGGTGATCTTGTCGAGTTCCAAATCCTTATCGGCATAGATTACGCGTGCGCGCATCGACAGGCCGAACCAGTTGCCATCGGCATCACGGAGCTGCTCAGGAATTGCATCCTTAAGAGCCTGCGAATCGACCTTCTGGGTCAATCCTTTGTCGACGAGATCAACGAGATTGCCAGCATCAACGGTCATCAAAATATCGGCAGGAGACTTATCGCCCTCGGACGCAACACGTTCAGCGAGACCATCCTTCAGGAAAACTGTGTTGACGGTCGTACCCGTCTTTTCCTTATAGGCATCGAGCAAAGGCTGGATCAGGCCTGGCTCACGGGTTGTGTAGATATTCACCTCATTTGCATTCGCAGCACCTGAGAGAAAAGTCGCAGCCATGAGTGCAAGTCCAGCACGCGCGATCTTGGGCATATTACCTCCGAAAATATGGTTCATTTGGAACTATATGTAATGCAATCGGAATATATGAATTTGATTTTGCAGGGTCAATTGCAAGGGTGAATAAATATGACCTATTTACTCACTTTTCCCAAAAATCAGCGCTTTGCTCCAATCAACGTGGAGGAAAACAGATGAAGCATCTTCCGCCACATCCTGATCCGTTCGAATGCGTAAAGACTGCTCGCTGCTATCAAGGCGGATTAGCAACTCTTCGGTTTCACCAAGATAGATTCGCGTTTCAATTTGTCCACTCCAACCACTGGCTTGGTCGTCCGGAAAAATTCTAATATCGCGCGGCCGGATATAAACGAGAACTTCACCGCTAAAATCGAGATCGCCCGGCACATCGAAAGAACCCAGTTTTGTTTCAATTCCATTGCCGCGAACAAAACCTTCAAACGCGTTGAAGTCACAGAAGAAATCGGCTGCATAGCGGCTATTTGGATTATTATGCAACTCGCGAGGAGAACCTTGCTGCACGATTTCGCCAGAGCGCATCAGAACAACACGGTCGCCCGTTGAAAGCGCTTCTTCTGCCTCATGCGTAACGATAATCACCGGAGTGCCGAGTGCGCGCAACAGTGCCATCGTTTCGCTACGCACACGCGCGCGCAAGCCGCGATCCAGATTGGAAAATGGCTCATCCATCAACAGCAGATCCGGCTTCGGTGCCAAAGCTCTTATAAGCGCAACGCGTTGCTGCTCGCCGCCAGACAGCATATGCGGGTAACGATCGGCCATTGACGACAGGCCGACGAGTTCGAGCAAATCATCGACGCGGCTGAGCGCTTGTTCCTTGCGAACCTTGCGCAGACCGAACAGCACATTTTCACGCACGGTCAGATGTGGAAACAAAGCGTAGTCCTGAAAGACCACACCAATGTTTCGCTTTTCCGGCTCAACAAAGATCGATGGCCCGACGAGCGTGCGCCCGCCCATCGTAAGCTGACCTTCATCAGGCGCATCAATGCCAGCAATAATTCGCAAGAGTGAAGTCTTGCCACAACCGGAATGCCCGACCAGACAGATGATCTCACCCGGCTGCACATCCAGCGATATTTTGTCCAATGCGCGCACGGTTCCAAACTGCCGACCAATTCCCGAAAGGGTTAGTGCCGGAGCCGTTTCCTTACCGAGCTTCGTATCCTGCAGAGTCCGTGCGTCCATAGATGAGACCGAGAGTCCTGTTATCATCAATCCGCATATAAATGCACTTGGACGACTTTGCCAATAAAACCCGACCAAACGCATCAAGCATTTGCTGAAACACCATTTAAAGCACAATAATTTGCTGCACTATCCGGTTGAATAAGCTCGCAAATCGCGCAATGTTGCTTTCATCAGAATTTGATATTCGCATTGCAGGAGTCTGATCATGGGGCCGATCACCGACAAAGTGGCAACCGCCGAGCGTTTGCCGCAAGAAACGAAGGTCGCCATTATCGGCGGTGGTGTGATCGGGGTATCGACGGCGCTTTTTCTGGCCGAGCGCGGCATCCCTGTTGCCCTTTTTGATAAGGGCGAAATCGCTGGCGAACAATCCGGTCGCAATTGGGGCTGGTGCCGTCAAACGGGCCGCGATAGTCGTGAATTGCCGTTGATTGTCGAAAGTATGCGTCTCTGGGACGGCATGAATGAACGTGTGGGTCGCGAAACTGGTTTTCGCACCACAGGCATCGCTTACACCGCCGAAAAGGAAGAGGAAGTCGAGCGCTACGCAGAGTGGATCAAGATTGCCATCGAGCACGGCATCGAAACCCAACTGCTGAACGGCCAGCAGGCAGCAAATCTCGTGCCGGGACTAACGCGTCCACTCAAAGGTGGCATGATCACGCCGCTCGATGGTCGTGCGGAGCCGCAAAAGGCAGTACCTGCTTTTGCCGCAAAGGCGCAGGAATTCGGTGCCGTCATTCTGCAAAACTGTGCCGTGCGCGGGATCGAAACCACCAATGGACGTGTGTCAGCCGCCCTGACTGAAAAAGGCCGCGTGGCTTGCGAAGCAATTGTCGTTGCTGGCGGCGCCTGGTCACGACTGATCATATCGTCGTTTGATGCCCATCTACCGCAGCTCAAAGTGCGCTCGTCCGTCTTCCGCACCTCGCCTATCGAGAGTGGAGTTGAACCGGCAATCGCATTTTCGGACTTCGCACTGCGCAAGCGACTTGATGGTGGCTATACGGTCGCGAGTCTTGGCGGCTCCATTGCCGACATTGTCCCTGACAGCTTTCGTTTCTTCCGCGACTTCCTTCCATCGCTCTCAACCGAATGGAAATCGCTGCGTTTCCGTTTCGGTGAACGCTTTTTTGAAGAAGCTTTGCAATGGAAGCTCTGCCCGGCAGATCAGGTCTCGGTGTTTGAAAGAATCCGCACGCTTGATCCCGATCCGCATCGAGCAGCGAATGCAACCGTGCTAAGCAAACTCAAAGCCGCCATCCCGTCTTTTGCATCCGCAACGATCGCGCAGGAATGGGCTGGTCTGATCGATACGATGCCGGATGTTATTCCGGTTATCTCACCCCTGCCCGGCATTGACGGACTGATCGTTGCCACAGGCTTTTCAGGTCATGGCTTTGGTATTGGACCCGGTGCAGGACGATTGGTTGCGGATATGGTCAGCGGCGAAACACCGGTTGTCGATCCATCGCCATTCCATATCTCGCGTTTCTCGGACGGCTCGAAAATCCGTATCGAGAACTGGGGCTAAAAAAATCTAAAGTCGATTAATCGTACCTGCTGCAGCCATAATGAGTGGCGCAAAGTGACTTGAAAATGTCTCTTTGTTCCACTCGCTTAGAGATCCGCCGACGTGTATCGCTGCTACCGGGCGGCCTTCGGGGCCGCGTATCGCTGCACCAATTGCAATTTCGCCTTGAAGGACTTCTTCCGAAGCGAGCGCAAAACCATTTTCCCGCGCTTCATGGATTTTATCCCAAATTTGCTCAGGTTCAGTGATTGTACGTGGCGTAAACTTGCGGCGATTGGAACGCTGAATAATCTCGTTTACTTCATCATCGCTCAATTGTGCCATCACGGCGCGGCCACCTGATGTGCAATAGAGCGGCACACTGTTGCCGATGAGAGTCGCAAAAAATGCTTCTCGTTTACTCTGCAATCGAAGCGCATAGACCAGTCGCAAATCATCGCGAACGCTAAGATCGACACGCTCACTTGCATCGCGTCGCAGTTCGAGCAAAGAAGGCAATGCGCGAACAATAACATTGTTTAATCGCAGATAATCAAGTGTGTGATCGAGAATACGTATGCCGGGAACATACCCCCGATCATTTGGATCGCGTTCGATATATCCCTGCTGCCGCAATGTATGAACAATGCGCTGCACAGTGCTTTTGCCCATGCCGCAGATTTTTGCAATCTCGTTAAGAGTCAATGGCTTACTCGTGCCATGAAACGCCGACAGAACCTGCATTGCACGCGCTATCGCAGACACAAAAAGTGGGTCTTTTTCTTCTGCATCCGACACCGGACGCACACCGTATTCCACTCTCTCAATATCGCGCATGGCTCCCCCCTTAAATTCCCTTGACACATTAGCAATATGCCAGTTATCGTCAATAACAATACCACCGTATCGACTATCGATACAAATGTCAATTGAGGAGAGATTGTCAGGTAGCTTGGAGGAGGAAAAATTGCGCGGAACAAGTCTGAACTTCGACGCGAACAAAAAGGTTGGATGTCAAAGCCACCAGACAGCCTCACAGCTGTCAGAAAAAACAATGGAACATCATCTGCAAATGGGAAAAACCATGTTTCTGAAACAGAATTCACAGCCATCCTTTAAGAGCACAACACAGCCAAAGCGCAGTCTGAGCAAGTTCAGATCAGCTATCGCTGGAATGGCAGCGGTCCTGCTCGCCGGATCAGCATTTTGCCTGCCAGCTCAGGCACAAACGATTACGGCTGTTATGGAAGGGCTGCGCGTTCTCGATCCAGTGATCACAACCGCCCATATTACACGCAACCATGCCTACATGATTTATGACGTGTTGGTAGCGGTCGATGACAAGTTCCAGCCACAGCCACAAATGGCAAGCTGGACGGTTTCGGACGACAAAAAGACCTATACATTCACGCTGCGTGATGGCCTGAAATTTCATGACGGCGCGCCGGTAACGGCAGCGGATGCAGTCGCTTCGCTCAAGCGCTGGGGCCAGCGTGATTCTGGCGGCCAGACAATCTTCAAATTGACAGACAGCCTGGAAGCAAAAGACGATAAAACGATTGTCTGGACGCTTAGCAAGCCTTTCCCACCGCTTCTCGACACAATCGCAAAGCAGTCGGCATTGCCACCTTTCATCATGCCAGCGCGCATCGCCGCAACCCCTGCTGATACTGCAATCACCGAATATATCGGTTCCGGCCCGTTCAAGTTCGTTGCCGAAAAATTTCAGCCGGGCGTCAGCGCAACTTATGTAAAGTTTGAAGACTATGTGCCGCGTGATGAGCCGCCAAGCTGGATGGCAGGTGGCAAGAAGGTCAATGTTGACGAAGTGAACTGGGTCACAATGGCTGACTCACAAACCGCCGTTAATGCGATTATGTCGGGCGAAGTTGATTTCATCGATCAGGTTCCTGTTGACCTGCTGCCAATTCTCGAAACAAGCGAGGACGTTGCTGTCGAGCTTCGCGATGATCTTGGTTATCAGGCCATTGGACGGATGAACTTCAAACATCCGCCATTTGATAACAAGAAAGTCCGTCAGGCTGCCCTTATGGCTTTAAGTCAGAAAGACTTTTTGGCCAATATCGTTGGCAACCCCGATTATTACAAAGTCTGCGGTGCGATTTTTGGCTGTGGTACACCATTGGGTGACGAAACCGGCGGCGAAACACTCATCAATGGCGGCGATATTGAAGGTGCAAAGAAGCTCCTCGCAGAGTCCGGCTATGATGGCACGCCAGTTGTTATTCTTCAGCCAACCGATGTTCGCGTGATTGCATCGCAGCCAATCGTTGCAGCCCAGGCTTTGCGTGCTGCAGGCTTTAAAGTTGATTTGCAGCCGATGGATTGGCAGTCAGTTGTTACGCGCCGCGCCAATCAGGGCAAGCCAAGCGAAGGCGGCTGGAACATGTTCTTCACGAACTGGATCGTGCCGGAAGTTGATAATCCACTGATCAGCCCAATGCTGAACGGTCGTGGCGATCAGGCATGGTTTGGCTGGCCAAAGGATGATGAAATCGAAGCTTTGCGTGGAGAATTCATCAATGCCACGACACCGGAACAGCGTAAAGAAATAGCCAAAAAAATCCAGATCCATGCGATGGATAATGTGAGCTATCTGCCGCTTGGTCAGTTCTTCTCGCCACATGCGCGCCGCAAGGTACTGGAAGATATGGTCATGTCTCCGGTGCAGGTGTTCTGGAATATTAAAAAAGTAGAATAGTATTTGCACTTCACCACAGTGCAAGGTGACGGCGTAACGACATTAAAACGTCGTCACCACCTACTTAGACTACCCACAAAAATCTGGCCCATAAAAATCTGATTGCGTGTGATCTGGAAGATAGACCTTTCCGGCTCGTTCTCTTTCGCCTTAAATTCCGACAAGGACAATCCGATGTTTGGTTTTATCCTGCGTCGCATTCTTGCCGTCATCCCAGTGATGGCAATCGTTGCGATCTTTGTTTTTCTCCTTCTGCGTCTGACCCCCGGTGATCCTGCCGCGATCATTGCCGGTGATTCAGCAACGACCGAGCAGCTTGATCGCATCAGAGAGTCGCTGGGCCTAAATCTGCCTCTTCACGTTCAGTTCTTCACCTGGCTTGGACATCTGCTTCAGGGTGACCTTGGAACGTCGCTTATTTCCGGCACATCTGTTACGACGATGATCGGTCAGCGCATGTGGCCGACCTTAAACATCGCGCTGCTTACAATTTTCCTGTCGGTTGCGATTGCCGTTCCTCTCGGCATTCTGGCGGCATGGCGTCATCGCACATGGATCGATTACAGTGTCATGACGCTCTCGGTCCTTGGTTTTTCGATACCAGTCTTTGTCATCGGCTATCTGTTCATCCAGTTTTTTGCGATTGATCTTCGCTGGTTCCCGGTTCAGGGCTATACCGCTCCAACTGAGAATTTTGGCAAGTTCCTTTCTCGTGCAGCTCTTCCCTGCTTCACGCTGGCAGTGATCTATGTCGCACTCATTGCACGCATGACGCGCGCATCGATGCTTGAAGTGCTCGGTGAAGATTATATCCGCACCGCCCGCGCTAAGGGTGTGCGTGAAAATATCGTGCTGTTCCATCATGCCTTGCGCAACGCCGCTGTTCCAATCCTGACGGTCATCGGCACAGGCTTTGCCCTGCTCATCGGCGGCGTGGTTGTAACGGAAAGCGTCTTTAATATACCCGGCATTGGTCGTTTGACCGTGGATGCCGTTCTCGCACGCGATTATCCGGTTATTCAGGGAATGATCCTGCTTACCAGTGCGCTTTACGTGTTCGTCAATCTGTTGATTGACCTTTCCTACACGCTCTTTGATCCAAGGATACGTTACTAATGGCAGCCACCCCACAACCAGCAGCACGCCTGCAATGGCTGCTAAGCGCTTTGTCTTTTTCTCAGGCGACACGACTGGGCATTGGCCCGATCATCGCCGCAGCAGTACTCATCATTCTCGTCGTTATGACTTTGATTTCGCCATGGCTCGTCCCCCATGACCCCATGGCTATGGATGCGTTGCAGCGTCTGAAGCCGCCATCTGATACATATGCGTTGGGCACTGACGGCTATGGCCGAGATCTCTTGTCCCGCGTTCTGATGGGAGGCCGCGTGTCGCTTCTCATTGGTATTGGCGCTGCAATCGTCAGTATCTTTTTGGGCCTGATCATTGGCCTGATTGCAGGCTTCTCCCGCGTTGCCGATGCGATCATCATGCGCGTTATGGATAGCCTGATGGCAATCCCTTCCATCTTGCTGGCAATCGCGCTGATCGCGCTTAATGGACCGAGCATCGGCTCGGTTCTGGCCGCAATCACCATTCCAGAAATTCCACGCGTCGTGCGTTTGGTACGTTCAATCGTGCTTTCAGCACGCGAGGAACCTTACATTGAAGCGGCTCTTTCGCTTGGGTCTTCCATGCCAAAGATTATCTGGCAGCATTTGATGCCAAACACGCTGGCACCGCTGACTGTACAGGCCACCTATGTCTGCGCATCTGCAATTCTGACAGAAGCTATTTTGTCCTTCCTTGGCGCTGGTATTTCAACCGAAATCCCAACCTGGGGCAACATCATGGCCGAAGGCAGGCTTTACTTCCAGCTCAAGCCATCGCTGATCTTCTGGCCGGGATTGCTGCTTTCACTATGCATCCTTTCTATCAACCTTCTGGGCGATACGGCGCGCGATCTGCTCGATCCACGTCTCAAGAAACGCGAGGGCTGATCATGATTTTTAAGAACCGTAATTTTGACAATGCACCCACCGTGCTCGAAATCTCTGACCTGACCGTAAGGCTTGCTGGCAACAGCAACGCGAAACCTGTTCTCAATGGCATTTCGCTGAAAATCAGGAAAGGCGAGACGGTCTGTCTTGTCGGTGAAAGTGGGTCGGGCAAGTCCGTCACATCGCTTTCGATCATGGGGCTGTTGCCGAAAGGCGCGCTTGAACCCACTGGCGGCCAGATCAATCTGGAAGGCAAAAACCTTCTCGATCTCGGACCACAGGCAATGCGTGCCATTCGCGCCCGAAAAATCTCGATGATCTTTCAGGAGCCTATGACAGCGCTTAATCCGGTTTTGCGCGTTGGTGAACAGATTGAAGAAGTGCTGCGTACGCATTTGAACCTTTCTTCCAGTGAGCGCAAAGCGCGTGTTCTCAATATTATGGAGCAGGTTCATCTGCCCGATATTGAACGTGTCTATCACTCCTATCCGCATCAGCTCTCTGGTGGTCAACGTCAGCGTATCATGATCGCAATGGCGCTTGTGCTTGAACCGCAATTGCTGATTGCCGATGAACCGACGACCGCGCTTGATGTCACAACCCAAAAGCAAATCCTTAGCCTGATTGCGGAATTACAGGAAAAGCACGGCACAGCTGTTCTTTTCATTACGCATGATATGGGTGTGGTGGCGGAAATTGCCGACACTGTTCATGTGATGAAAAACGGCAATGTGGTTGAACACGCGCCGGTCGAAACACTGCTGCGTTCACCGCAAGAGGAATACTCCAAGAAGCTGCTGCAATCCGTGCCAAGCCTGACACCGCGCGCAGCACGCGCTACTGCGTCTGATGAACTTGCCCTTCAGGTCGACGATCTTCAGAAGGCATATGGAACCCACAAGGTTTTTGTTAAGGGCGAGCATACATTCGCGGCAAGCGATGTCAGTTTCACGATTAAGCGGGGTCGAACACTCGGCATCGTAGGCGAAAGTGGTTCAGGTAAATCCACCGTGGCGCGATGTGTCATGCGCTTAATCGATCCTACGTCGGGAGACATTAAGGTTGCCGATTATGAGATTGCAAAGCTCTCGCAACGGCAGCTCAAACCCTATCGCAAGCATATCCAGATCATCTTCCAAGATCCATTCCGCTCGCTTAATCCGCGTTGGACGATCGGTCGAAGCCTTGTTGAAGGCCCGGTCAATATGGGTGTCGATAAGCGCGCCGCCACTGCGCGTGCAGCGGAACTTCTGCAACTGGTAGGCTTACCTGAAGACGCAATCAATCGTTATCCGCACCAGTTTTCCGGTGGTCAGCGCCAGCGTATTGCCATTGCACGCGCCGTTGCCATGGAGCCTGATGTTCTGGTGGCAGATGAGGCGGTTTCTGCGCTTGATGTTTCGGTTCAGGCACAGGTGCTGCAACTGCTCGATGAATTGCAGGAAAAGCTCGGCATCTCCATCCTTTTCATCACACACGACCTGCGTGTCGCCGCGCAAATCTGTGACGATGTTCTGGTTATGCAGCATGGCCGCATCGTTGAATACGACACCGCGATCAATGTTCTTTCCGAACCCAAACACGCCTATACGCGCAGCCTGATTGATGCGGCTCCCGGCAGACAATGGGACTTTGCCCACTTCCGCGAGCTTAGCACGACGTCAACTGAAGCCTCGCTGAACTGAATTTCATTCTTCCTTAGACTGGATCAAACGCAATCATGACCAAACTTAATGCCCTCAGCGCTCAAGAAATGATCGACGGCTACGAAGCCGGAACATTCTCTCCGGTTGATGTCACCAAAGCAGTTATTGAACACATTGAACGTCACGACCCGCAACTGAACGCGATGTGGTTTGTTGATGCCGACGGTGCTCTTGAAGCAGCGCGCGCATCCGAAGCGCGTTGGAAAGCGGGGGAGCCTATTCGTGTGAAGGGCGTATCACTCGATGGCGTTCCCGTAACGCTCAAAGAAAACATCGCGACCAAAGGTGTGCCTATGCCGCTCGGCACAGCGTCTGGCGATATGACACCTAAGGCCGCAGATTCACCACCTGCCGCCCGCCTGCGTGAAGCTGGTTCCGTGTTCCTCGGACGAACAACAATGCCAGATTTCGGGATGGCGTCATCTGGAACGTCAAGCTTTCACAAACTCGCCCGCAATCCATGGAATCTGGAAAAGAACCCCGGTGGATCAAGTGCCGGTGCTGCAGCTGCCGGTGCCGCGGGCTATGGACCTATTCATCTGGGAACTGACATTGGCGGCTCCGTTCGACTACCGGCTGCATGGTGCGGTCTGGTTGGACATAAGCCTAGCTTAGGACGCGTGCCTATTGATCCGCCTTTCATGGGACGTGCGGCAGGTCCGATGACACGAAGCGTTCACGATGCGGCAATGGCCATGGCCATTCTCTCGCAGCCGGATAGTCGCGATCACATGAGCCTTCCGGATGCGGACATTGATTGGTTGAATCTGGAGCGTAGCGTTCGTGGCTTAAAAATAGGCCTGCTTCTGGACCCAGGCTGCGGAATGGCTGTCGATCCTCAGGTAACGGCCGCTGTCACTGAAGCCGCCAAACTCTTCGAAAGTGCTGGTGCTCATGTCGAACTGCTCAAGCCCTGGATGACGCCTGAAATGCTTCGTGGTCTGGATCATTTCTGGCGCACGAGGTCTGGCTTGGATGTACAGGCTCTTCCCGCGCATACGCGTGAGAAAATCCTGCCTATTATGCGCGAATGGGCAGAATCTGGCCTTGGTAAAACTGGCGAGGAAGTTTTCCGCAATTATCTGATGACACTGGAGATCCGATCGAAGACAGTGGCGGCAACGGCTGATTACGATTTCATCCTAACGCCAATTTCACCCAATGTCAGCTTTCCCGCAGAATGGACTTATCCGAACGAAAATACTGTGGAGGGTGCGCAATCCCACATCAATTTTACGCTGTTGTTCAATATGAGCGAGCAGCCTGCCATTTCTGTTAACTGCGGATATGACAGCGCAGGTGTGCCAATCGGATTGCAGATAGCCGGACAGAGATTTGATGATCTGGGCGTTCTCCAAATGGCAAAATGGTTTGAGGATGCCCGAAGCCCTCAGCGCGCGTGGCCGTTCTAAAATTAGTCAGGACCGGGCAGTGATCATCAGTCGCTGCCCGCCTTTTACAGCCAAATTTTGTTGCCTCTTGTCAAAGGCCAGCAGTGATACATATCCCTGACTATCTTGTGAGATATGGAGACTAAAAATGGGTGAAGCAGGTGTAGGCTGGATCGCAGCGATCATTATTGGTGGTCTCGCAGGCTGGATTGCCTCCAACTTCATGAATAGCGACACCGGCATATTCATGAATATTATTCTGGGTATCATCGGTGCAGCTATCGCCAGCTTTATTTTCGGATTCCTCGGTGTTTCGTTCGGCGGCTGGCTTGGTTATCTGGTAGCAGGCTTCATAGGCGCCTGTATATTGATATGGGTCGGTCGCGCAATCACCTGATGCCCGATCACCACTTAATAAAAGCCCCGGCATTTCGGGGCTTTTATTTTATATTGATCATAAATCTTCAACCAGTCTTCGCAGTTCAGCTAATTTAAACGCATTTTAAATTGAAACACCCTACTTATAGCGGCTATTAAAAGATGCACTGAAAGTTTGCGGAGTGGTGGGGTGATACGAATACTGTTTCTTCTGCTAGGCCGCGAGATTATTCAGCGGCACTGGAGAACATTGCTGGTCGTCTCCGTTCTGTGGATTATCGGCGGCGCGTTAATTGTTATCGATGCGCTCGACGGTAAAACTCTGATCCCGACACGTATTTTTGGATATTTTCTGCTTCCAGAGGCTGCACTGTGCCTGTTTGCAGCGATTGCAAGCCAAGGCACGGCACGAAGAATGCGTATCGTACAAGGCGTTGCTCTGTCAGGCGTAAGCGTATTAATCCTAACCTCCACTCCCGCGAGTAACTTCGCACTTGCGGTTTTATTCGGCCTTTGCTTCTTTATTGACGGCATTGTGCGTATTGGCAGTGCATGGGTTGTCCGTTATCCGCGCTGGAAAGTTGGTCTCACCGGCGGGGTTGTTGAAGTTCTGATAGCAATTTTCACGCTTCAACCTTGGCCGACGTGGTACGCGGGAACTGTCGGCGTCAATGTTGGTGCTGTACTTGTTTTGACCGGCATCGGTCTGCTCAATATAGCGTTCCGAATTAAACGTCTGGAAGCCGACGCGTCACTAACAAGCATTTTGAGTAGAAACCCTTTCAACCATCGCGCGGCACAAATTTATAAACAGCGTACAGCACGCAACCGTAAAAAGCTTATAGTCCACGTCTGGACGCCGACCGGGACGGCAATGACGTCGCTGCGCCAGCGTGCAATCAATCGCTACATAGCGGCAGTTGACAACAATGGTGTGATCTCGACAGGACATGCGGCACTCGAAATGTCACCCGATGTCTATATCAGTCATTATCCGGCAGCAGAAATTGACCGCAATCCGGATGAGTTCACGCGCACATTGCGCGCGACACCAGACAATAATGTTCCGGGTCGTTTTTTGCCAAGTTACGAGTTTGAATCCAACGATTGGTGTCCATCAACCGTAAAAGTGGAAATCAGTAATATTGACGCAGCACGTCTGCGCCGTTTTTGGAAACATTATCGCGCGAACGACACTTACAATCTGACAAACAGAAACTGTTCCAGCGCTGTCGCAGATGCGCTCGATGCGGCTCTTGAAGGTGTCTATCGCGAACACAGATGGCCGGTTTTCAAGGCGCTACAAGCACTTGTATTTCCAGAATTGTGGGCTGCCGGGCTTATGCGGAAACGCGCTGAATCCATGGCATGGACACCCGGACTTGTCCTTGATTATGCACGTGCATTATCTACTCTCGTGGACCATTCTGAACGCCCGTCGGCAAAACAAAGCTTCCGTCTTGTGAAAAAATATTCACCACGCAAATCAAAGGTTTCAGTCGACTAAAACACACTAGCAAGCGAATACAATTTAACTTGATTAATTTACTCATATTAAATAGATGTTTCCTGATCAGATCATACAATTACACGGATCGGGCAGAAGTGCATTTTACACCTTACAATCGGGCTATACCTTTGCGACGCATTGCAAAATCCTTGCTGGTGCTCTTGCTTTTTTACATCGCACCACAGACATCGTTTGCAGAAAATCATGAAGCAAAACGCATTGTCTCGCTCGGTCCTGATGTCACCGAAATTATATTTGCTCTTGGTGCAGGCGATGATGTTGTGGCAGTTGATAGAAGTAGCAAATATCCAGCTGAAACAGTCAACAAAGCAAATCTCGGCTATCGTCGCAGCCTGTCACCCGAAGGCATTCTCACACTGAATACCGACCTGATTATAGCGTCCGAAGATATAGGACCACCTGAAACAACCGACGTCTTAAACCAATCAGCCGTCGAAATTCTTTATGTTCCGGTCGATAACAGCCGTGAAGGACTAATTAAAAAGATCGGATTGATTGCAAAGCGCCTTAACCGCGTAGAGCAAGGTGAAGCCCTTACTCAGAAGGTCGTTGACGATTTCGATGCCGCCACGGCCTATGCCAATAAGGTTTCGGACGGAAAGCAAAAGAAAGTTGTGTTCTTCCATGGTCTGGCTCGCCTGAGCGGTGCTGGCAGCGATACCGCAGCAGATGCATTCATTCGCTATGCTGGCGGGATCAATCCTCTGTCGATGTATTCCGGATATAAACCAGTGTCTGAAGAGTGGCTGGTTAAGGCTGAGCCAGATGTCGTTCTCATGCTGTCAGATGGTGCTGGCGGGCCAACGCGCGAAGATGTTTTCTCACACAAAGCGCTGCAAGAAACGCCCGCCGCACGCAGTCAGTCACTTGTGGTGCTGGAAGGCCCATATATGCTGGGATTTGGTCCGCGCACAGCAGAGGCAATTCGAAAACTGGCCGCAGCGCTTTACGAGTAACAAATAAAAAAAGCCCCGCCTGAGCGGGGCTTTCTGTTACGTATTCGCGCGATTATGCGAAATCTTCTGGCAGAAGTTCCTTCGGGAAGTTCTGGTAAGAAACTGGGCGCAGGAAGCGGCGGATCGACATTGTGCCAACGCTGGTTGCGCCAAAGTTGGTCGAGGCTGGATATGGTCCGCCGTGAACCATCGAGTCGACCACTTCGACGCCAGTTGGGAAACCGTTGACCAGCACACGGCCAGCCTTGCGTTCGAGCACAGGCAAAAGCTTTTGTGCTTCACCAATGTCGCCCGCATCCATATGAATGGTTGCAGTCAGCTGGCCTTCAAAGCCCCGCGCGAGCTTTTCCATTTCATCGACGGAACCAACACGAATGACCAGTCCAAGAGGACCGAACACTTCTTCGCCAAGCGCATGGTCAGACAGGAAGCGTTCGCCGGTTGTTTCAAACAGATTTGGCGAAACCTGACGACCCGATGATTCGGTTTCGTAAAGTGGCTTCACAGCATTGCGCGTTTCAAAGCGCTCTTTGCCTTCGTGGTATGCTTGCGCGATACCATCAGTCAGCATGGTCTGCGGAGCGACTTTCTTGAGACCTTCGACAGCAGCTGTTGTGAAGGTATCCGCATCAGCACCATCGAGAACAACGGCAATACCCGGATTGGTGCAGAACTGGCCAGCGCCCATGGTCAGCGAACCTGCCCAACCCTGTCCGAGTGTTTCAGCACGCGCCTTCATGGCTTCTGGCAGAAGGAACATCGGATTGACCGAACCAAGTTCACCAAAGAACGGGATTGGCTCAGGACGTGCGGCGCAAAGATCGAACAATGCACGACCACCACCGAGCGAACCGGTGAAGCCAACGGCCTTGATGTAAGGGTTCTGGACGAGAGCGTGACCAACATCACGGCGTCCGCCCTGAATAAGCGAGAATACACCCGGATGAACGCCGGTCTTTTTGATCGCGGCTTCAACAGCCTGCGCTACGATTTCACCCGTTCCCGGATGCGCCGAATGGCCCTTCACGACAACCGGGCAACCAGCTGCAAGTGCCGCTGCGGTATCGCCACCGGCAGTCGAAAATGCCATTGGAAAGTTAGATGCACCGAATACGGCAACAGGACCGATTGGACGCTGAACGAGACGGATTTCAGGACGCGGCGCCGGCTGACGATCAGGAAGTGCAGCATCAAAACGGCGATCAAGATAATCGCCCTTTTCGATATGGTCAGCGAATAGGCGCAGCTGGCCGGTCGTGCGGCCGGTTTCGCCCTGAAGACGCGCTTCCGGCAAGCCAGTTTCCTGCGAGCCGATCACGACGATATCAGCAATACGTGCTTCAATTTCATCAGCGATTGCACGCAGGAATGTGGCGCGTTCCGCGCGGGTCGAATAGCCATAAGACCAGAAAGCATCTTCCGCAGCTTCACAAGCGCGGTTCACCAGATCAACTGTACCGACTGCAAACGAATGCGCTGGCCCACTTGCTGGTGAAGATTCAAAGGTTCCGGCTCCATCGAGCCATTCGCCAGCAACAAAGTGTTTCCCTTTGGGCGTAAATGCCATTCGTCCATCCTCCTGTAGAAATCAACGCACAATTAAGCCAGTATCTCACTGCATCTAAATTGTACTTGTCTAATGATTGTATACCCTGTTTGTTTGTATACAGTGTGTGCGCACATATCAATTGCCTGCAGGACGTTCCATGCAGGTTTAGCCATGAAAGATGCATGATGAGCGAGACCACCATCCTGAGCATTGCCACGCTTCACGACCGCGTAGAGGCGATTTTTCGTAAAGCAGGGCTGAATGCTGTACAGGCTGCGGCCGTCACCCATGTTATTATTGCGGGTGAACGCGATCACTGCAAATCCCACGGCATATATCGTATCGAGGGTGCGCTTCGCACAGTCAAGGCCGGGAAGGTAAAAGCTGACGCGATTCCTGAAATTGTGACTGATGAAGCTTCGAGCATCGTTCGTGTGAACGCAAATTTCGGCTTTGCCAATGCCGCATTTGAGGCAGGCGTTCCAGTGCTGGCCGAGCGCGCGCGCAAGAACGGCATCGCAGCGCTTGTTATCAATGATTGTACGCATTTTTCGGCACTCTGGCCTGAAGTCGAAGCGCTGACGAATGAGGGACTCGCCGCACTCGTTATGTGCCCAAGCTACGCGACTGTTGCACCAACTGGCGGCAACAAGCCTTTGCTTGGAACCAACCCTTTTGCATTTGGCTGGCCGCGCAAAGAAACCTCACCTTACGTCTTTGACTTTGCAACATCGGTTGCAGCACGTGGCGAAATCGAACTACATCGCCGCGCGGGCAAGCAATTGCCGGAAGGCTGGGCGCTGGATGCAGAAGGCAACCCGACAACCGACCCGGAAACTGCACTCGCCGGTGCCATGTTGCCATTTGGCGAACATAAGGGGTCAGCAATCAGCACGATGGTTGAACTACTGGCGGCCATCATGATTGGCGATTTGACCAGCCCGGAAGTGCTCGACTTCCTCGGCACGACAACCCTGTCGCCAGTGCATGGCGAACTGATCATCGCGTTTTCGCCTGAAGCTTTTGCGAAAGGCCGCCCGGGCGATCCATTTGCGCGTGCGGAAATGCTGTTTGATGCGATTGTCGGACAAGGGGCCCGCCTGCCCTCGCAGCGTCGCTTCAAGGCACGGGCCGAATCTGAAAGCGAAGGTATTAAGCTCACCAAGTCGGAGATCGATCAACTCGATCTGCTGCTCGAAAAAGGCTTGGACGCCATTAGTTAAAAACAAAAAAGCCCTCCAAACGGAGGGCTTTTTCAATCTTAGCTATATTCAAGCCTTGTAGGTCTGCACTGCACCGGGCAACTTGCTCCACTCGGCATACCAGCTGTTGAACAGCTTGAACTGGGCTTCAACATAACCGCGCTG
>NZ_JAMJWE010000109.1 GCF_023554105.1 Brucella sp. 21LCYQ03 | reverse complement strand
AGGACTTTCCTTCGAATTTAAGTCCGACCTTTCCGAACCAGAAGGACAAAGGGTATTGACAGGGCACGATTCCGGCGTGATCACGCTCAATATCGCTGAAGCCAATGACGTGCAGCGCGAAATCATGCGCATGCAGATGGATGAGGTCTACCGAACCCTATTAGGTCATTTTCGCCACGAGATTGCACATTATTACTGGGAAATACTGATTGCACCCAATCCGGATAGGCTATCTCGCTGCCGAGATGTTTTCGGCGATGAACGTACCGATTACGGCAAAGCCCTGGAACAGCACTATCAGAAACCGAACGACGACCAATGGCGCGCCCAGCATATTAGCCGGTACGCAGCGTCGCATCCTTGGGAAGATTGGGCAGAATCTTGGGCACATTACCTGCATATGGTAGATACCTTAGAGACTGCTTACTCATTTGGTATATCGATAAAGCCAAAATCCATAGACGACGATACGATGAACGCTGAGGTAAGCCTAAACCCTTACAAAACCAAGGATTTCGAATGGATATTTGACAGGTGGATCCCAGTAACCACACTGATGAACTGCATGAACAGAAGCATGGGACTGCGAGAACTCTATCCTTTTGAAATCAATCATAACGTATACAAAAAGATTGCATTCGTCCACGAAATCATCGTTGAACACCGTACAGAAGCTTTCGAGCGGCTGGCCAAAGCCAGAGTCGAATAGTCAGGCCAGCCTCAGCACGAGGCCAAAAAGCCACCCTAAACAGTTACTTCAACATCAAACCCAGGGAGAGACTAAGGTGCTGGTGTTGAAAACGTCGTCCGAAATCGTGCGCATTAC
>NZ_JAMJWE010000108.1 GCF_023554105.1 Brucella sp. 21LCYQ03 | reverse complement strand
CAAATCCGTAAAACAAGTCCTTACCATCGCCGAAAAGCATCTTTTAGATAATAACTTTACCGTAAAGGCGATTAGTCCTGTAGAAGAACTAATCGCCTTTAAACCTGCAAACAGCAATACGTTGAACAGGATGAGCACCCAAGGGTTCGATTCTGGAAGGCTCAGGCTACCGTGCGGGAATTGGGCTGTTCTAAAAAACTTGTTTTTCAAAAAATCAGCCTTTCACTCGTCACGAAATCATATACTGATCTTTTCCATTATGGCTTTCCTTTAATAGAGCTATAAACAGGTCGAAAATTTACAAAAACGCTGTTCGATAATATCTTTATAATTTGATTGTAGGATTCTGAGAAATGTGGGCGTCTGATCCAATAATAATCAAGTTTTCCTGAGTTAGCTCCTATTCTGTATTCTGGTATCACTAATTGCCCTTATCACATCCAGAAGATCTCCGTTGTTTTTGATCCAATCACTAACCGCTGCAAATAGCATGCTACCCCTAACAAGAAAGTCTTCATCGGGCACATCAATCTCCTGCAGAAGTAATCCCTCAAGCAAAGTGACATGATCGGGTTTCCAAGTTCTTAACTCCGCTTTAGTATTCAGGTAGTGCTTAATTAGATTTTCCTTTTTTCTGAACAACATAGCTGCTGAATTTGCTTAGCGCGGATTCTGCTGAATATTCGATAGCGCAATCACTTCCTCTGGAATGGCAATGGCATAACGCGGATCATTTGGCGGTAGTCGGTAACGCTGACCATCGGTAACTCTTTCCAGCGTGATTCCTGCTCCATCCCGATTATACCTTTTTATATCCGGCCATCTCAG
>NZ_JAMJWE010000107.1 GCF_023554105.1 Brucella sp. 21LCYQ03 | reverse complement strand
TTATTACTCAACATGGCACCGGCGTAATCAAAGGAATGTGTAAGCGATATCTGCAAGGAATAATCTGGGAGGTAAGGCTTTCCGTTGCTATCTGGCACGCAACGAATGTATTCTTCCGTGTGCAATAGCTGTCGCAACAGTACGCGGGTAGCTAACCAATGCAGCGTGCGTTTACCTTTATTCAGATTTTGTAGTGTATGCAATTCCACTTCACTCAACTGTAGAAAAGACAATAGCTCATCGGCCGTCTCCTCGATTTTCCAGATTGCAAATTTAGAGTCCGCATCGAGCTCCCGTAGATAAACTAATCCCATATTCAAAAATAAGCAACAAAAGTCAAATTTGCTGAATATCATTCAATGATGTATTTTTGATGCCCGGCTATTTTCCTAATAGCGGGTTTAACAAACGAACATATGATCTTATCTGATAAGCGAATAATGACAGAGATTGAAGAAGGGACGATAATCATTGAACCTTTCGATCGTGCTTGTCTGGGCACCAATTCGTACGATGTACACTTGGGTAAATATTTGGCAACCTATCGGGACCGCGTTCTGGATGCGAAGAAACACAATGAGATATATCATTTTGAAATTCAGGAAGGTGGCTTTGTTTTGCAGCCCAATACCCTATATCTAGGCGTAACGTTGGAGTATACCGAAACCCACAAACATGTGCCTTTTCTGGAAGGAAAATCCAGTACAGGAAGATTGGGTATCGATATTCATGCAACTGCAGGCAAGGGTGATGTAGGCTTTTGCAATACCTGGACGCTGGAGATATCTGTGGCACAACCTGTTCGTATTTATGCCGGCATGCCCATAG
>NZ_JAMJWE010000106.1 GCF_023554105.1 Brucella sp. 21LCYQ03 | reverse complement strand
TTTCTCTGGAAGATCCATTGATGCGTTTATTCGCTTCAGAACGTATTTCTAATTTGATGGTGCGCATGGGTGTGGAAGATGGTGAAGTGATGCAACACGGCATGCTGACCAAGTCTATTGAACGTGCACAACGCAAAGTAGAAGAAAATAACTTTGGTATACGTAAGCGTCTATTGGAGTATGATGATGTAATGAATTCACAGCGTACCGTCATCTATACAAAGCGTAAAAATGCGTTGTTTGGCGAGCGTCTGGATGTAGATTTAAATAACACCATCTTCGATGTAGTGGAAGATGTGGTGCTTTCATCTAAAGAGGGTGGTTCATTTGAAGAATTTCAAATCGAAGTAATCCGCATCTTCGCTGTGGATCCTGCTATCGCTGAAGAGGAATTTAAATCTGGCAATGTGGCCACGTTGATCGACAAACTATTTGCCCAAATCATGGCGCATTACCAGGAGAAGGCATTGCATGTAGCAGCACAGACACTACCTGTTATGACCAACGTCATGGCACAGCGCCGAGATAAGATTGAGAACGTGGTGGTGCCATTCTCTGATGGCACGCGCGGCATTCAGGTATCTACTAATTTGAAAAAAGCAGTAGAATCTAAAGGCAAGGAAGTATTTAGATCTTTCGAAAAGGGTATAGTTCTTGCTCTAATTGACGAAGCTTGGAAAGAGCATTTACGCGAAATGGATGATTTGAAGCAATCGGTACAAAATGCCGTTTACGAGCAAAAAGATCCGATCGTGATCTATAAAATGGAGGCATACAACCTATTCAAGCAGATGTTGGCCTCTATGAACAAAGAAGTTGTAAGCTTCT
>NZ_JAMJWE010000105.1 GCF_023554105.1 Brucella sp. 21LCYQ03 | reverse complement strand
ACCGACCACCCCTCCTATCATAGCACGACTTGCGGTGGGTGTCTCCGCGCCAAACATCAAACCGAATGGCTTCAAAAAAGCATTCAGATCATCGCGTATCACTCCGGGTTGTACACGCACCCATCCCTCTTCTTCATTTAATTCCAAAATATCCGTAAAGCAACGCGACATATCCAACACGATTCCGTTGCCGACAACCTGTCCGGCCAAAGAAGTGCCGGCAGTACGCGGAATCAGCGTGACACGATGTATCTGGGCAAATTCAATTAGTTTTTGAATATCGGATTCATCTTCCGGAATAGCTACCGCCAAAGGCAACTCTTGATAGATCGAAGCATCGGTGGCATAGGCCATGCACATAGTTTGATGCGCGGGGATGTCTCTATCGAAAAAAAGTGCTCCTTGCAAAATATCTGAAAGTTGCCCTAATACGTCCTTGTTCATAAAACTTTTTACAATGGAATATGGATGAATGGTGTAGCAAACATAAATAAAACGATTGTGATTCTATCTATAATGTTCGTTTTGATGAGCTCAAAATCAACACTATGACAATACGAATATTGTTCTAAATAAAATCACCTACACAGGATTATGTTCTATATAAAAAACTTAACATGAATATTATTCATAATTTACATAAAAACAACGAATAATATTCATATCATTTCTTACTTTTGTGCCGCAATGGAAAAAATTGAATACAATCTGGATCAGGTAGACTTGCATATACTTCGGATAATGCAGCAAAATGCTCGGACAAACAATGCTGATATTGCACGTGAGTTGGGCATGGCACCCTCGGCTATATTAGAGCGTGTCAAGAAATTAG
>NZ_JAMJWE010000104.1 GCF_023554105.1 Brucella sp. 21LCYQ03 | reverse complement strand
ACCAGGAAATGGAGGAAAGATCCAAGTTACTGGAAGAGAAGAATCTATTGATCGCGGAGCGAAATGTAGAAATTCAACAAAAAGCGGAAGAGCTAACACTCAGCACCAAATACAAAACAGAGTTCTTAGCGAATATGTCGCACGAGCTGCGTACTCCGTTGAACTCCATTCTACTGCTTTCAAGAATGTTAGGTGAAAATGTAGATGGAAAAATGGATGATGATCACGCGGAATCAGCACGCGTTATTCACAGCCCAGGAACAAGTTTGCTAACGCTTATCGATGAGATCCTCGATCTTTCTAAAATCGAAGCCGGCAAGATGGAGTTAGAATATGAGGATGTTCGTATTGCCGATGTGGTGGATGATCTGCGAAGCATGTTCTCTCCAATTGTGGCAGAAAAAACACTGCAATTTGACATCAATGTAGCTTCCGATTTACCTGTTAGCATTGAAATAGATCGTCAGCGATTGGATCAGGTACTTCGTAACCTACTATCTAACGCGATTAAATTTACGGCTCAGGGAAGTATTACATTGACGATCAAGAGAGATCCGAATGTCTACCACCACATACTGTTCTCGATAAAAGATACCGGGATTGGAATTGCAGCCGATAAACAACACCTTATTTTTGAAGCCTTTCAGCAGGCGGATGGTTCCACCCAACGCAAATTTGGCGGAACTGGACTAGGCCTATCTATCAGTCGCGAGATAGCGCGGCTATTGGGTGGAGAGATCCAGTTGGAGAGCAAAGAACACAGCGGAAGTACTTTTACCTTGATCGTGCCGATAGATAGAAAAGTAGAAGAGGTAAAACCTGCAACAGAAGATTTGTT
>NZ_JAMJWE010000103.1 GCF_023554105.1 Brucella sp. 21LCYQ03 | reverse complement strand
AGATTGACTTCTCATTGGTACCGGAGTACTTTTACATCTTTGGTGGTGTTACTGGTGGTGTTGAGCGGGGATCCTACCGCGAGTTTACCCGTCAAAATCAATTTTTGGCACCGGGCGCTAGAATCCAGAATATGATCGAGCGCATGAATGCGTATGGTGGTATTAAAGGAAATGCGGGAGCTACATTTGGCTGGAAAGCCAAAGCATTCTATCGTCAGTTAGAAGGCATGCCTTTGTTTGTAAACAATTTGGTCAATCCTTTTCAGTTTGATTTAGTGTATGATGGCGATGGCGACGAATCCGTTAAGCATATTGGTGTAGAAGGCGAGATCAACATCCGAGTCTCGGAAGCAGTGAATTTGGGCGCACGATTGAATATCGATAATTATACCATGGCTTATCAGCAGGAGACCTGGCACACGCCAAATGTTCGTCTGACAGCAAATGCGCGCTTCAATATCTCTGAGAAATTATACATCGATGCCGAAGCATTATTCCACGGAGCGACCTCGGCACGTGCATTTGCTTACACCAATGATGGTGTTCCAGTCGACGCCTCCGCGCCAACGGTGCAGAGTATTCCATCGTTCCTAGATCTAAGTGCAGGCGCAGAATATAAGGCTACAAAACAGTTAGGGATCTTCGTGAAAGCAAATAATATGCTAAACAATGAGTATCAGCGTTATTTATATTATCCAAGATTAGGGTTTAACGTGATCGGTGGACTGAACTTTTCGTTTTAATTGATTCTTTGGACTAACTTTGCATTTCAAATCCCATTATCACTATGGACTTAGGCAAGAAGATACAACAAGTACTTAAACATTATCCAAGCGTAT
>NZ_JAMJWE010000102.1 GCF_023554105.1 Brucella sp. 21LCYQ03 | reverse complement strand
AGTTAAAAATGGGTCTGGGCATTCTGATTTGGCTGAAGGACAACCTGTCCCCATCCCCTGATGAAAAAGTCGCCCCGAAGCGCTCCTTCTTCTGGATGTGAAGATACTCGCCAACTTTTTCGATTCAACACCGAATATCGAGAACCGGCATTAATTGGGAGCTATGCAAGACGGTTGTTGCAGAAATGACACGAAATAGCCCGCAATGGATTTAAAAATTAGTACTTTATTAGTATTTATGAACACCAGTTAACCGGTCTTAACGATTGAAAACGTGTATTTTTTAGGAGGCCGACAATGAGTAAACATCGAATCTTCGAGTTGACATAGCAATCTTGTGCAAATCAGGCATTCATTTGAGGAAATGACTTATTGTAGACCGCCATAGGCGAATCTCCGGGCGTATTAGCAGTGGAATTGAGGGTTTGCGGGATAGGTGAAGCGTGGCAAACAAGACTTATTAACAAGCGTCACCATACTAATATGTGAAATTTGCTGTTAAATTTGCACTCAGCTGCTCAAATCGCTTGAAATGATGAAGCGTACCGGCTATCTCGCCCTTATTGGAGAGGTGGCCGAGTGGTCGAAGGCGCTCCCCTGCTAAGGGAGTAGACCCGGAAGGGTCTCGTGGGTTCGAATCCCATCCTCTCCTCCATATCTACAAAACAGCTTGTAATTTATGCTTTTGTAGTCGCTAGACCTCCCTAAAAACCGATTATTTTGCCCATAATAGAACAGAGTTAAGCTCGCTTTCAGCCTGACTTATTTTCTGTCACTCACGAGAAAACCACACAGAAATCTTTCAAGTCATTGTTTTTATTTCTTTTCTCGAAATCTGGTCGATTC
>NZ_JAMJWE010000101.1 GCF_023554105.1 Brucella sp. 21LCYQ03 | reverse complement strand
CGATTTTCTATCGCTGGAGAAGCTGGAGGCAGGTGTGGTGCGTGTGGAGAAGCGTCTCGTCAATCTGGTGCAGTTGGCAGAGGAAATTACAGAGGAAATGCAGTTGATCTGTAAAAAGAACCAGTTGATTGTTTACCAGCACACCGGTTCGGAAGGCTCCTTTCCATTAGACCCTCATCTGCTAAAGAACAGTATTATCAACCTAATTTCCAATGCCATTAAGTATTCGGGAGAAGATACGTACATTGAATTTTCTACCGAAATCAATGCACATCAATGCGTCGTCACGGTCAAAGACAACGGTATTGGTATTCCGCAGGAAGAGCAGCAAAGCTTATTTGAACCCTTTTTCCGAGCACACAATACCGGCAGCATTCCCGGCACAGGCTTGGGTCTTAACATCGTAAAACGATATGTAGAATTGATGGATGGCACGCTAATGTATTGGTCAAAATTACATCACGGCGCATCCTTTAGCATGACCTTTTCCGAAAACAATACATAACATGACAGCAAATAAGAAGGTACTAATCATTGAAGATCATGTGGAGATTCGAGAAAGCACTGCCGAAATTTTAGAGCTTACGGGTCATTATCATGTCCTGACTGCAGCTCATGGTCGGGAAGGAGTGGATCTGGCATTGGCACAGGTGCCCGATCTCATTTTATGCGATATCATGATGCCAGAGCTAGATGGTTATGGTGTATTGTATATGTTGGGGAAATATCCCGCCACTAAAAACATTCCTTTCATCTTCCTTACGGCGAGGACGGAACGCGCTGATATCCGTAAGGCGATGGAAATGGGGGCAGATGATTACCTGACCAAGCCTTTTGACGATGTTGA
>NZ_JAMJWE010000100.1 GCF_023554105.1 Brucella sp. 21LCYQ03 | reverse complement strand
CCATGGATCTGGAGTTAATTGTTTAATACCTAAGCTCATCTTGCGATCTTCGCGATCCAAAGTCAAGATTTGCGCTTCGATTTCATCACCTACTTTTAAGAACTCTTGAGGAGAACGTAGGTTTTGAGACCAAGACATTTCTGATACGTGGATCAACCCTTCAACACCAGGGATGATTTCAAGGAAAGCACCGTAATCTGCAACAGTTACGATTTTACCTTTTACTTTAGAACCGATTTCTAGATCAGTGCTTAAAGATTCCCAAGGATGCTCAGAAAGTTGTTTCAGACCAAGAGCGATACGTTTTTTCTCATCATCAAAGTCAAGAACAACCACGTTGATTGTCTGATCCAATGCAAGAACCTCTCTTGGATGCTCAATACGACCCCAAGAAATATCTGTAATGTGCAATAGACCATCCACACCACCCAAATCGATGAACACACCGAAATCTGTGATGTTTTTAACAGTACCTTCCAATACCTGACCTTTTTCCAATTTCGCAACGATCTCGGATTTTTGGTTCTCCAAATCGTCTTCGATCAACACTTTGTGAGATACGACAACGTTTTTGAATTCATGGTTGATTTTCACCACTTTGAACTCCATTGTTTTACCTACATAGATATCGTAATCACGAATAGGCTTGATGTCGATCTGTGAACCAGGTAAGAAAGCTTCTACACCTTTAATGTCCACGATCAAACCACCTTTGGTACGTGATTTCACGAAACCATCAATGATTGCATCATTTTCCAAAGCTTCGTTGATTGCTTCCCAAGATCTTTGTGTCTTAGCACGTTTGCGTGACAATACTAATTGACCGTTTGCATCCTCTTGAGATTCAAC
>NZ_JAMJWE010000010.1 GCF_023554105.1 Brucella sp. 21LCYQ03 | reverse complement strand
CATGGGTCAATTCTAAATGGAAATATCACCCCAAACTGGGTCAGTTCTCAGCGGCAATCAACAGGCAGGACACAAGGAGCGGTTGAAGTGTACCTGATAAGCAATTTATAGGAGGGGGCAATGGCAGGACATAAAGAAAAGATACTCATCTTGTGTAAGACGTATCCGTCACCAAGTGGAAAGCATTCTGAGACATCATGCGTTGCTGGCGTCAAATCAAATGGGGATTTGATTAGATTATATCCTATTCCGTTCAGGCTAATTAATCCAAATCAAAGATTTAAAAAATGGCAATGGGTGAATGTTCATTACGTCAAGGCCAAGAAAGATCATCGGCCCGAAAGTCATGCGGTCGTTATTGATGCTATAGAATGTATTGGTGAGCCACTTACAACGAAAAATAATTGGCAGGCACGACGAGAAGCTATCCAGAATGTCATAACTTTCTCGAGTTTTGCGGAATTGGAAAGCAATCGTCAGTCAAATGGCAATACGTTAGCGTTTCTTAAGCCAACGAAGATCAAGTCATTGGATATTCGAAAGGTGAAAGACCCCAACTGGACGAAAGAAGAGTTAGATAAGCTTCTTGGTTATCAGAAACAGGCAGGGCTTTTCGATGACGAACCGAAGGACATAAAGCTTTTACAAAAATTACCCTACGACTTCTATTACAATTATGTTTGTGAAGTAGACGGGACCGAGTACGAACATACGCACAAAATTGTTGATTGGGAGGCTGGTGCGCTTTATTGGCAATGCGTCAATAAATACGGCGACGATTGGGAAGCTCCATTTCGAAACAAGCTCGAAACGGAACTTCCAAACAAAGAATTATTGTTTCTAATGGGAACAATTCACAGGTTCCCGGAGACATGGCTAATAATAAGCCTAGTCTATCCGCCAAAGACTGCACCTACGCCGGATTTATTCAGCAGCTTCTAACTGCATCGTAGGGAGCAACCCCAAATTTCGTTCATATTTTTTAGGATCATCGCCATAAAGATCGAATGACGATATATCGAACTCGACAAGCTTTTCCGCAATAATCGTTCTATGGCAGGTTTTAGGATCGCGCTCGAAACAGAGCATGCATGTGATCTTTTCAGATGCCGTAAGCGAGAGTTCCGCTACCTTCTGCATAGCGGCATCCGTTTCGATATGTGCTGTATAAATCTTGCGGAACTCGTCAAATCGACCCGCACGGGCAGCATCTCTGCCTGGCTTTGGATCACCCAACGGCTGATAGGAATGGTACTCTATGCCAGCTTGTTCAAGCCGTTCCCGAAGAGAGTTTTTCGAAAAGCCCTTTTTACGTGAGAGAGGCAACGCTCTGACGTCAGCGAGCACCTGCACACCTACGACCTCAAGGGTCCGCACAAATTTTTCAATATCTGTGCCTTCATATCCGATAGTGTAAATGGTGCTCATAACGGGTATCCTTTTCTGTGAAAACACCACAGTATGGTTAACATACCCTTATACCGTATTGAGGAAACGACAATCCGTTAACTTTTTAGCGTCGTGAAAAACCAAGCATCTGAGCTTATAAAGTCACACAATCGTCCCACAATGAAAAATCTTACCTGCCAGCCTCGCGGGCTATCCAGAATTAATGCTGCGCAGTACATCGGCGTAGGAACATCAAAATTCGACGAAATGGTCAAAGATGGGCGTATGCCGATACCGAAGATGATTGATAGTCGAGTAATTTGGGATCGATGGGAAATCGACTTGGCGTTTGATGAGTTGCCGTATCGGGAAGCTGAAAGGTCAGTCAATCCGTGGGATGAGCTTTTATCAAAATGAATAGCTTGATCGAATTTATAAAAGCCGGGCGTTGCAGCCCCCGGCCAAAGAATATTATTTAACCTTTTTTACGAGTTTTTTCGTCAAAAGCTTCCAAATCCTCAAGGAGCCAGAAATTACGACGGCGGATAGTAAGAGGTTGCGGAAAACCAAGCGTTTCATCGCGCGACCACCTGATAAGCGTCTGCGCGGTCACGCCGTAGCGTTTCCTTACATCGGGGCCGGTCAGATACGTGGGCCGGGTCATGTCAAATTCCTTATAAACTAGATCACCAATGGTAACTTTAAGCGCGTCGGCTATCTTTTTCTTGGTTTCGAAAGAACCTTCACCGATACCTCTTTCAATCTGCCTGAGACTGTAAGTATCTATGTCTGCGGCATCGGCGAGCGCCTTGGCGCTCATGCCGCGAAAGTCACGCCATACCTTAATTTTGTTCTCGCCTTCTATCATGCGATTGACGTATTCGGCCGGGATTAATTCTTCCTCGCCCGACCGCAGCTTTGCGCGGAATTTGCGCGCAGCTTTTATGTCTTCGCAATCCTCGACAACTTCTAGTAATTTTTCATAATTAGCTTTGGGAAGGAGGGCGAGTTCCTCTCCAAGAGGCGTTGTGATGAATTGGACCCCAATTTTAATGTCAATCTCACGAGTGCTCATAAAGTCGTCATCTAACCTAAAAATTCTCGTAAAAATTTAGCGAAGTCACCTTCATATTTTGCTGCGATGAACAAGAATAGAAAAACTGCGATGGTTATTATCGTTATAGCGATAGTTGGATAAGAATAAGCCAAAGAAACTTGTAATCTCTTAATAAGGCGATCTAGCCGTCCTAATTGGTAGTCAGTTTTATACTCTAGTTGATAACGATAAAAATCGACGTCACTGTGATTTAGGCTGTATTTTTGCAGTATCGCATTATAGCGATGAGATAACCTTTCAAAATCTTCCTTTGCCACGTTTTCTCCAATGAAACGTAGTTCTCTTCTTAGCTCTTGGATTTCCAAGGCGCTGCGGTGGTATTGCTCTGCTTTTACGCCATATGCGCGTGCATAGGATGATACTGACGACGCAAGCAGAACCACCGATAGGCTGATGGAAAAAAGCGTCAATATCGACTGAGCAGGCGCTGTTACAGAAATAATAGCTGGAACCACCGAAACAAGAATAAGGTAAGCTGACGAAAATGACGACAGAACCGTCATCCTTTGATCAACATGCTCCATGCGTTTCGCGGCGTTAAATCGTGAACCGGCAGTTACCTTTAATGATCGAAGAAAATCTTGAACAGTCTCACTCATCGCCCCGCCCTCCCATAACAGCCGCAAGCTGGCAGAGGCATGACGATGGGTCAAGGCGGGTGAAAGCTAAATGAACAGTAGTTTTTTTAATGTCAGGACTTCAAGGTATTAATTAACGTCGAAACCGTCATCCTGATCATAAGCTCTTTCTTCCTGATATGGAAAGATTAGCTCGAGCCTCTGGCAGTGCTCGGTTAACGCCTCACCTTCATCCGTTAGAGCATTTTGACCACTAATACCTACGTTTTTATCAGCGGGTTGAAGTTTGGTTTCGATCTCTTCGACTAAGCGCCTAACCATCTCCGTTGCGATCCCCGCTCTTTGATATTCAGGCTTTACATCCCAACCAGTGATTTTGGGTGGCTCGTCCTCAAAACGTTCGTCTACCTCGATGAAACCTGTCGTTTGGACGTCTCCGACTTGTTTCCCTTCGTGGTATGCATAAGCATTGCAGCCATGAATTCGTATGTCTATTTCTCTTTCTTCACTGTCAATAAATATTGCCATGTGGTTTTCCTTCTGTCCTCCCGTTCATCACTCGACGTGAAATTTCAAACCATGGATTTGATCCAGCAGTTACTAAAGTCACTTTCGCGCTGAGTGTCACGAAGATTTAATGCACAGTGACACTATGGTGACACTGACTGATAATACTTATATCTTGGGATTGTTGAGATTGGCCTAAGCCATTGGTATCTCTAGGGTTCGAATGGTGGGCGTAACAGGGATTGAACCTGTGACCCCTACAATGTCAATGTAGTGCTCTCCCGCTGAGCTATACGCCCATTCGATGTGGCGCATACACCATATCGTGCTACGCCCGTCAATGCCTTTTTAGAAGTTTTTTGTTCTTAATGTTGAGGAACTTATCAAATCCCGGAAAATGCACTGGTTGCCTAGGCGGCAATCAGCATTTTTTCGATTTCGTTCACCAAATCACGCAGGTGGAAAGGCTTTGAGAGCACTTTTGCATCACGTGGAGCGTCCGAATCGGGATTCAGTGCAACGGCTGCGAAGCCGGTGATGAACATGATTTTGAGGTCGGGATCAATTTCTGTTGCGCGGCGCGCAAGTTCAATGCCGTCCATTTCTGGCATGACAATGTCGGTCAGCAACAGCGAGAATGGCTCTTCACGCAGCCGTTCATAGGCGCTGGCACCATTATCAAAATGGCTGACGTAATAGCCTGCCTTTTCGAGTGCCTTGACGAGGAAGCGGCGCATATCGTTGTCGTCTTCAGCTAGCAGAATTCTCTTCATTGGTCCGTCCGAATTTCATGTCGTTCGTACCCAGCTTTATGCATGGCCGACGACTCAGCATTTCCCATAGAAAACGCTTTTTTGGTAAATATGAAATGAATGCTCTCGCAAATGTTAATTGTTATGGCCACTGTTTGGCAACAAGCTGTTTTATGTTACAGCTTTTCGCCGTTTGAAGCGCCTGCCAAGGGGAGGGAGGAAGGTTATTCAAATGACGTATACTGGTTGATGCGAGACTGGTATAAGGTACTGCTTTGAAAGCCGAATTATCTTATCGCGTGTCACTAAAAGACAGCAGGACGGGTGAGAATATGAGTCTGGAACGTGATTTTTCTCAGATTCCTCCTTTTGAGATATGTGCGCCGGCGCAACAGCGAATTCCGTTCGTTTTCAATTCGCCTCACAGTGGGCGCTTTTATCCCGCGTCTTTTCTAAAGGAATCACGACTCGATTCGCTCGCTATCCGGAATTCCGAAGATTGCTACGTTGATGAGCTGTTTGCCAATGTTCCACGGCTTGGCGCGCCATTGCTTAAGGCGCATTTCCCGCGTGCATTTCTTGATGTAAACCGCGAGCCTTACGAACTCGATCCGCGTATGTTTGCTGAACCGTTGCCGCCTTTTGTGAACAGTCAGTCGGCGCGTGTCGCCGGAGGCCTGGGGACTGTGCCGCGTCTTGTGGGTGAAGGGCAGCTGATCTATCCCGGTCGCATTGCACTGGATGAAGCAGTTTACCGGATTGAACAGCTTTATAAACCATACCACCGCATGCTGGATGCATTACTGAAGAAAACGCATGAGCGGTTCGGTTATTCCGTTCTGATTGATTGTCACTCAATGCCGGGCGGAACACGTTCAGGAGAGGCTGCCGGGCGCCCAGATTTTATCATTGGTGATCGTTTTGGCCGGTCTTGCGGTGAGCAACTCACTCAAGCGGCAATCGAGTTGTTGCAAGGGCTTGGTTACACGGTTGCGCATAACAAGCCCTATGCGGGTGGTTTTATCACGGAGCATTATGGGCGGCCTGCCGCAGCTTGCTATGCACTTCAGATAGAGATCAATCGCAGTCTTTATATGAATGAGCAGACTTTGCAGAAACTGGTTGGTTTTGATGCTTTGTGCGGAGATCTCTATCACTTCTTGAGCGATCTCACTTCCTTGCCGGATGAGCTTCTGGTTGTGCCGCCGCTGGCAGCAGAGTAGCTCGGTATTCTCCATAAAAAGAGCCGCGCTGCAATGAAGAAGCGCGGCCAAAGACTAGGGAGGAAATGCCCCGAAAGGCACCGACAGGACAGCCTGTCTGTCCTTTAAGCTACGCGGCAAAGCCTTTGCGGTCAAGGACTTACGCATATTTTTTGAGCTTAAAAATAGCTAGCTCAATTTATAGGCAATATTAGCAAGGAATGCATATCAATGCATCAACTTATGAAAACGGGAGTTTAGGATTGCTGATCGATAAGGCATTTTTTTCCGAAGTGGCGAGCGTTGCAGCGCGTGAAACCTTGCCAAGATTTCGCCAGTTCAACGAAATCGACAATAAATATACCACGGGCTTTGATCCGGTAACGGAAGCAGACCGCGCAGCGGAGCGCGCGATTCGTGCCGTCATTGGCCGGGAGTTTCCTGACCATGGTATTCTTGGCGAAGAATATGGCCCTGAAAATATCGACCGCAGCCATGTTTGGGTGATAGATCCGGTAGATGGAACCCGCGCATTCATTTCTGGCTTGCCGGTCTGGGGAACGCTGGTCGGTCTGACTGTTGATGGTGATGCAAAAGCTGGCATGATGTCTCAGCCGTTCACGGGAGAGCTTTTCTACAGCGATGGCAGCGGTTCGTATCTGATACGAGAAGGTTCAGAACCGCGTCGCCTTGCGGTACGTGCGCAGGCAAAGCTTGATGATGCGACCATGTTCACCACAACTCCAGCGCTGTTTAGAGGCGATCTGCGTAAAGGTTTCGACCGGCTGGAAAATGCTGTTCGGCTATCGCGTTATGGCGTGGATTGCTATGCTTTCGCCATGCTTGCCAGCGGCTTCGCTGATCTTGTCGTGGAGGCTGGTCTGCAGCCTTATGACATTGTTGCGCTCATTCCGATTATCGAGCAGGCGGGTGGTGTAGTCACACAGCGCGACGGGGGTCCGGCGGAAAAGGGCGGCGATATTGTTGCCGCCGCTTCGCCGGAATTACACAGTGCAGCGCTTGAACTGCTCAACAGCTGATTAGTTTTCGTTGGGATTTGCAGGTTCCAGGCTATCTGACTGCGTTTCTATTTCCGATGTTCCGGGAATGAAGGCGTCAAAGGCTGCAAGGGTCTGCTCCCGATAAAAATCGGCCTCTTGCAGCAGTTCGTGACGCGCGCCATCAATGACGACAAGCGAGATGTTACGGGTGCAGGCTGCGAGGCGTTCTGTTGCAGCGGTCGAGACTACCGTATCGGCACCAGCGGCGATAATGAGGACCGGCACTGTCGGTCCTTCGTAAAAGCCGGGTTGATGAATCCGCGATGCCGCAGCCAGAGCATCACCGATCCAGTGAATGGTCGGACCACCCAACGCCAGATCCGGATTGTTACGGACAACTTCCATATTGCGTGCAAAGCGTACCGGATCGCTGGTCAGCGGGTTGTTTTCAAACTGCCGCTCTCCGCGTATCCGCCCGCCAGAAGCATATTTTCTGCCCAACCCAAGCCAGCGCAGGGCCGTGGCCATGCGGCGCATTTTATCATCACCGGATTGTAATGGGCGCAATCCCATCAGCGGCGCACATAAAACAATGCGTGTCACGCGTGATGCGAGCTTATGCATTGATGAATAGGTGATGAGTGCACCCGCTGAATGCGCCAGAACGTAGAAGGGTGGCGGACAATCCGGCAGAACGATCTCAGTCAGGAATTGATCGAGATCCTCAGTGTAATCGCTGAAATTCCGTACATAGCCACGCATGCGATCTTTAAGAAGCCGTTGCGAGCCACCTTGCCCGCGCCAGTCCATTGTGGCGACGGTGAAACCTCGCGCGGTGAGGTCTGACATTGTTTCAAAGTATTTTTCGATAAACTCGTTGCGACCTTGCAGCAGAATGATTGTTCCGCGTGAGGGCTTCGCTTCTGATTTAAGAATTGCATAACGCAGATCAATGCCATCTTTGGACTTAAACAGCCCGGACGTCGTTCCTGCGGGAATTGGGTTGGCCCCGGTTTCAAAAAGAAAATCTGGCATTCAGATTGCTGCCCCAGCTAAAATTCGTGTGCCAGTATAATGAGATAAACAATTATAAAAAGTAACCGGAAGTTTGCTCGCAAAATTCCGGTTCAGAATACAGCCTGTGCAAGGGACGTTACACAGACTGATCTTTCAAAATCAGATTAAGTTACCAGCCGCGACCAACGCGGCGTTCATCGATGATACGGCCGCTGAAAGCGTCAACCACGACGATCACGCGGCGGCCATTCGGGCGGGTTGCTTTGACGAGGTAAGCTCCGCGATCACGGCGCATATCGCCTACATCATAGCCACGACGTTGCAGGGAACGCGAAATCTGGCGAGGACCTAAGATTTCAGGGCGTCCATAGCCGTCACCCCAGCCGGGCCCGCGACCTGGCCCCCGATCTGGACCTCTGTCATATCCGCGATCCGGACCATCCCAGTCGGGACGTGGTCCGCCGCGTGGCGGCATTGGTGGACGATAACCATCATCGTCGTAATACTGGACCTGAACACGCAGGCCATTGTCTGCGGCGAGGGTCGGAGTTGCGATAGCAGTTCCGACAGTTGCAAGTGCGGCAAAAGCAAAAAGAGCTTTTTTCATAACCGTAATCCTTTGATAAACCCGCCTCTCAGCAGGCATAGGGGAAGATTATTCCCAAGCACCTGAACGCTCGCCGAAAATGGTGTTCATTTTGGGTTCATTGCGTGGCAGAAACCCTAATTTAGGGGTCGCAACTGATCAGGAGTTGTTACGCAGCGTGATGAGCCGTGTAGCAATCAGGGACGCGGCGTTGCTTGCCCCCTTAATATTTTTAGACAAGCTAAAGTAAAATCATCCTTGAAAAGAAAAAGCGGCATTCCCAATTAAGTTTTGCGGTTGCCGATAACGGGGCCGCCGGCACCAGAGAATTCGCCAGAATGGGAGTTCTGCCGCCAATATAATGCATCCTTGTCGCTCTTAAGGAGGGCTTACACATGCGTCACGTTGATTTTTCCCCACTTTATCGTTCCACTGTTGGTTTTGACCGTCTCTTCTCTTCGATGCTCGATACGCTTGCATCGCCAGAAGGTTCGCAGTCTTATCCGCCTTATAATATTGAGCGGACCGGTGAGAACGCCTATCGCATCACCATGGCCGTTGCAGGTTTCTCGGAAAGCGAACTCGAAATCGAAGCCCATCGCAATCAGCTGACCGTTAAGGGCCAGAAGGCCGAAAACGATGCTTCTGAAACCGGTGAAGTGCTTTATCGCGGCATTGCTTCGCGAGCCTTTGAGCGCCGCTTCCAGCTTGCAGACTTTGTTGAGGTCGCGGGCGCCAGCCTCAAGAATGGCTTGCTCCACATTGATCTTAAGCGTGAAATCCCTGAACAGATGAAGCCGCGCAAGATCGAAGTCAGCAATTCTTCTGCGGCTGATGCTCAGCAGATCGAGGCGAAAACCGCCCACTAATCTTTGTTGAGATTCTATAAAGAAAGCGGCGCATTCAGCGCCGCTTTTTGTTTATGTGCATCCGCAAATGAAAGATGTCAGGCGATGAGCTTGCCGAACTGATCGACTTCGTCTTCCGTATTGGCAAAGCTCGTAACGAAGCGTGCAAAGATTTCGCCTTCGCTGATACGATTAACTTCCGAATGCGGCGGGTTCCAATCGTAGAATATCGCGCCAGCATCGCGCAGGCGATCATAGACTGACTGCTTCATGATTGCGAAAACCTCATTGGCTTCCGGCTTCCATGCAAGGCGCATCTGGCTGGATGCATCGATGTGGCGGGCGAGACGCGCAGAGAGCGCATTGGAATGCTTTGCCAACTCGATCCAAAGATCGTCCGCCAGATAGGCATCGAACTGGGCTGCAATAAAGCGTGTTTTTGAGAAGAGCTGTGCGGCACGTTTGCGGATGAAAGGCAGATCGCGCGCGCGGGCAGGGTCCATGAAGACGAGCGCTTCCGCACACCAGCAACCATTCTTAGTGCCGCCAAAAGAAACAATGTCGACGCCCTGTTTCCATGTCATTTCTGCAGGCGTCATATCGAGCGACACCAGCGCATTGGCAAAGCGTGCGCCATCCATATGCAGCGGCAGGCCCGCATCGCGGCAAATCTGCGAGATCGTTGCAATATGCTCAGGCTGATAAAGCGTACCGACTTCCGTGGCCTGTGTAATGCTGACAGCCATTGGCTGACCGGCATGCACGAAAGCTGGATTAAAGCGCTTGAGTTCGCGTTTCAGAAGTTCAGGGTCGATACGACCCATCGCACCATCAATCGGATGCAGACGCGCCCCGCCGGTAAAATATTCAGGCGCGCCGCATTCATCTTCGATTACATGGGCTTCACGATGCACAAGCGAAACACCGCCGGGACGATTGACGCTGGCGAGCGCCAAGGAGTTGGCCGCTGTGCCTGTGCCGACAAAGAAAACAGCAACTTCGCGCTCGAACAACTCGTTAAAACGCTGTTCCACGCGCTTGTCGAGTTCGCTGGCACCATAGGCCGCAGCAAAACCATTGGCATGAAGGGAAAGACTTTCAGCGATTTTCGGGTGGGCGCCCGCCCAGTTGTCTGAAGCAAAATGCACGTTGTTCTCCACCGTCTTGATGAACTTTCTGAAAGGTCTATAGCCGGACTCGGTAACGGGTGTAAGGTCTGTAAGCGCTAAAAATCAGGCCTCGTCTGTCTCTTTTTGCAGCGCGATGTCTAAGTTTAAAGCCGTGCCAAACTGACGCATTTGGTGTGTAGCGCAACTAAATATTTTTTATTGCAAGTTATGCGACATTTTATTTCGCAATAGGCTTAAAAAAATCACGTTTCCATCTTGTGAGCGAATTTAAATTCTGTCATACGTGATTAGGACAGCAATGCTGACTAATTCACCATTGCTGTCCAATTCATCACTGTGATTGTCAGGATTTCTCATCAGATTATCCGGCGGGCGCAGAAAGAAGGTGTCGTGCAGATCGGGACAACCCGGCAGAATACGGCACTGAATGAGACAGGGGAGTTTGGTGCGCCGCAATGCGGGCCGAGGTCGCTTGTCGAGCCTGAAAGACTAAGGCGAGAAAGCAATATTCCTTTCGATGGCTATGCCATCGGCCACGGAACGTCGTCCAACGCCTTTTCGATAAGGCTTTCCATACTCACAAATCACTTACGGAACGAATAGCCGTTCCGGTTCATTATCGTATCGCGCAGGGTTGCGCGCTTATTGGAGGGAATGACGATGCCGCATTTGACGCCATCTGTATCGCATGTGGATTTACACAACGGTCAGAACGGAACGGTCAAAGCTGCGACCAATTCCGCCAATACAACTCGAAAAACGCGAACTTCCGCGGGTACTCCCCCCGCCCAAGGTCTCTATGATCCACGCAACGAACGCGACGCCTGCGGCGTTGGCTTCATTGCGCATATGAAGGGTCAGAAGTCGCATCAGGTTGTCGAAAACGGCCTCAAGATGCTTGAAAACCTCACCCATCGCGGTGCGGTTGGCGCCGACCCTCTGATGGGCGATGGTGCTGGCATTCTGGTACAGATTCCAGATCGCTTTTTCCGCGAAGAAATGGCGCGTCAGGGCATCGACCTGCCGCAGCCGGGCCATTATGCCGTAGGCTATCTTTTCATGCCGCGCGATGCGGAATTGCGCGCGCATATTGAGGAGATCATCAAGGAAGTCATCGGCTCAGAAGGTCAGACCTTCATCGGCTTCCGTCAGGTACCGGTTGATAATGATTCTTTGTCGAAGGCTCCTGAAATTGCTGCAACCGAACCTTTCCATGTTCAGGTTTTCATTGGCCGAAGCGCGACTATCGAGAGCGATGATGATTTTGAACGTCGCCTGTTCGTGCTGCGCAAGGTCATTTCCAACCGCATCTATCAGGAAAACGACGGCGACGATAAGGGCTTCTATATCGTCTCCATGTCGGCGCGCACCGTTGTTTATAAGGGCATGTTTCTGGCCTATCAGGTCGGTGCTTATTACAACGACCTGAAAGATTCGCGCTTTGAAAGTGCTGTGGCGCTTGTTCACCAGCGCTTTTCGACCAACACGTTCCCTTCATGGCGTCTGGCGCATCCATATCGCATGGTTGCGCATAACGGCGAAATCAACACGCTGCGCGGCAACGTCAACTGGATGGCTGCCCGTCAGGCTTCGGTGGATTCGGAACTGTTCGGCAACGATATTTCCAAGCTCTGGCCTATTTCCTACGAAGGCCAGTCAGACACGGCCTGCTTTGATAACGCGCTCGAATTCCTGCATCAGGGTGGCTACAGCCTCGCCCATGCGATGATGATGCTGATCCCGGAAGCATGGTCGGGCAACAAGCTGATGTCGGACGAGCGCCGCGCGTTCTACGAATATCATGCAGCTCTGATGGAACCATGGGATGGTCCAGCTGCGGTTGCATTTACCGACGGTCGCCAGATTGGTGCGACGCTGGACCGTAACGGTCTGCGTCCGGCCCGTTATATTGTGACTGACGACGATTTTGTAATTCTGGCTTCGGAAGCAGGGGTTCTGCCTGTCGACGAGAAGAAGGTCGTCAAGAAGTGGCGTCTTCAGCCAGGCCGTATGCTGCTCATCGATATGGAAGAAGGCCGCATCGTTTCGGATGAGGAAATCAAGTCGCAGATCGCGCAGAAGCATCCTTACAAGCAGTGGTTGGCGAACACCCAGCTTATTCTGGAAGACTTGAACGCGGTTGAGCCACGCGCATTGCGCAAGGATGTGAGCCTGCTCGACCGTCAGCAGTCGTTTGGTTACAGTCAGGAAGATACGAAGCTTCTGATGTCGCCAATGGCCACGACTGGTCAGGAAGCGATTGGCTCGATGGGTACGGATACCCCGATTTCGGCCATGTCTGACAAGTCGAAGCTGCTTTATACCTATTTCAAGCAGAACTTCGCGCAGGTTACGAATCCGCCGATTGATCCGATCCGTGAAGAGCTGGTGATGAGCCTTGTCTCGTTTATCGGCCCGCGACCGAACATTTTTGACCTTGTTGGCACCTCGCGCCGCAAGCGTCTGGAAGTGCGTCAGCCGATCCTGACCAATGGCGATCTCGAAAAGATCCGCTCCATCGGTCACACGGAAGATCGTTTCGACACCAAGACGCTCGACATCACCTATAATGTCGGCGAAGGCGCTAGTGGTATGCAGGGCGCGATTGAACGCCTGTGCGACCGCGCGGAAGCAGCTGTTCATGGCGGCTATAACATCGTCATCCTGTCGGATCGTCAGGTTGGCCCGGATCGCATTCCGATCCCGGCTCTGCTGGCAACGGCTGCTGTCCACCATCACCTGATCCGCAAGGGTCTTCGTACATCGGTCGGTCTGGTTGTTGAATCGGGCGAACCGCGCGAAGTGCATCATTTCGCCTGCCTTGCTGGCTATGGTGCAGAAGCAATCAACCCGTATCTCGCATTCGACACGCTGCTCGATATGCATCGCCGTCGCGAATTCCCGCCGGAAGTCGATGCTGACGAACTGGTCAAGCGCTACATCAAGTCGATTGGCAAGGGCATTCTCAAGGTCATGTCCAAGATGGGCATCTCGACCTACCAGTCCTATTGCGGCGCGCAGATTTTCGATGCGGTTGGTTTGCAGACGAGCTTTGTCGATCAGTTCTTCTTCGGCACCGCAACGAGCATCGAAGGCGTTGGTCTTGACGAAATCGCGGAAGAAACCGTGCGTCGTCATACCGATGCGTTCGGCAACGATCCGGTTCTGCTGACAGCACTCGAAGTTGGTGGCGAATATGCCTACCGTATGCGTGGTGAAGCACACCTCTGGTCGCCGGATGCGGTTGCAAAATTGCAGCACGCTGTCCGTACCTCGAACCCGGATACGTTCACCGAATATACAACGATGCTCGACTCCAAGGCGGCGCAAGCAAAGACCATTCGTGGCTTGTTTGATATCCGCTTTGCGGATGCAAGTGGTCGCAAGCCGGTTGCCATTGAAGAGGTTGAATCGGCTGTCGATATCGTCAAGCGCTTCTCGACGGGCGCCATGTCGTTTGGTTCTATCTCGCGTGAAGCCCACACCACGCTTGCGCGTGCGATGAACGCTATTGGCGGCAAGTCGAACACGGGCGAGGGTGGTGAAGAACCGGATCGTTTCTATCCGCTGCCGGATGGTAAGCCAAACCCTGAACGCTCTGCGATCAAGCAGGTGGCATCGGGCCGCTTTGGTGTGACGACGGAATATCTGGTCAACTCCGATCTCATCCAGATCAAGGTTGCGCAGGGTGCAAAGCCGGGTGAAGGCGGTCAGCTGCCGGGCCATAAGGTCGATGCGACCATCGCCAAGACACGTCACTCGACGCCGGGCGTTGGCCTCATTTCCCCTCCACCACACCATGACATCTACTCGATCGAAGATCTGGCACAGTTGATCTATGATCTGAAGAACGTCAATCCGGCTGCCGATATTTCGGTCAAGCTGGTTTCGGAAGTGGGTGTTGGTACGGTTGCGGCTGGTGTTGCCAAGGCACGCGCTGACCACATTACAGTGTCAGGCTATGATGGCGGCACGGGTGCGTCTCCGCTTACATCACTCAAGCACGCTGGTTCGCCATGGGAAATCGGCCTTGCCGAAACCCATCAGACGCTGGTATTGAACGGTCTTCGTTCACGCATTGCGCTGCAGGTCGATGGCGGTCTTCGCACCGGTCGCGACGTGGTGATTGGTGCGCTGCTCGGTGCTGACGAGTTTGGTTTCTCGACCGCTCCGCTGATTGCCGCTGGCTGCATCATGATGCGCAAGTGCCATCTCAACACCTGCCCTGTGGGGGTTGCCACGCAGGACCCTGTTCTGCGCAAGCGCTTCAAGGGCACGCCTGAGCATGTGATCAACTTCTTCTTCTATCTGGCAGAAGAAGTGCGCGCATTGCTGGCAGCCATGGGCTTCACCAAGCTTGAGCAGATTATCGGCGAAACGGAACTGCTCGAAAAGCAGACCATGATCGATCATTGGAAGGCCAAGGGTCTCGACTTCAGCCGGATCTTCTACAAGCCGGAAGCCGAGAAGCACGAAATCTTCTGGACCGAACGTCAGCATCATCCGATTGAAGATGTTCTGGATCGGACGCTGATTGCCCAGGCCATGCCTGCACTGGAAAACAAGACGCCGGTTAAGATCGATGTCGATATCAAGAATGTCGACCGTTCGGCAGGTGCGATGCTTTCGGGCGAAGTGGCCAAGCGTTTCCGCCACAAGGGTCTGCCGGATGACACCATTGCCGTTACCCTGCGCGGTACGGCTGGCCAGTCCTTCGGTGCCTTCCTTGCACGCGGTGTCTCGTTTGAACTCATTGGCGATGGCAACGACTATATCGGCAAGGGCCTTTCGGGTGGTCGCATTGTCATACGCCCGCCGGAAGACACGCGTATTGTGGCTGAAAATTCAATCATTGCAGGCAATACCGTGCTTTACGGTGCGCTTGAAGGCGAGTGCTATTTCCGCGGTGTGGCAGGCGAGCGTTTCGCAGTGCGTAACTCCGGTGCCGTCACGGTTGTCGAAGGCGTGGGTGATCACGGCTGCGAATATATGACGGGCGGTGTCGTTGTCGTTATCGGTCAGACTGGTCGTAACTTTGCAGCCGGCATGTCGGGCGGTGTCGCCTATGTGCTGGATGAAGAAGGTGACTTCGCGCAACGTTGCAACATGGCGATGGTCGAGCTGGAACCGGTGCCGGAAGAGGATGATATCCTCGAAAAGCTGCACCATCACGGCGGCGACCTGATGCACAAGGGCCGTGTGGATGTATCGGCAAACATGACGCGCCATGACGAAGAACGTCTGGTGCAGCTGATTGCCAACCATCTGCATTACACCGGCTCAACGCGTGCCAAGGACATTCTCGATAATTGGGAGAGCTATCGCCCGAAATTCGTGAAGGTCATGCCGGTCGAATATCGCCGCGCTCTGGAAGAGATGGAGCGCATGCAGATCGGTGTCGCAGCTGAGTAAATGAATATCATAACGCGGTGTTTGTGCGCCTGAAATGGCGAACAGCACCGTGAAAGGAGCATAAAATGGGTAAGGTTACTGGTTTTCTTGAGATCGACCGGCAGGTAGCAAAGTACCAGCCTGCATCGGATCGCATTCGCCACTTCCGCGAATTCACACTGCCTATGACCGATGGTGAAGTGCAGAAGCAGGCGGCACGCTGCATGGATTGCGGTATTCCGTTTTGCCACGGCGACACTGGTTGCCCGGTGAACAATCAGATCCCGGATTGGAACGATCTCGTCTATAACAACAACTGGGATCAGGCGATCCGCAACCTGCATCTGACCAACAATTTCCCGGAATTCACGGGTCGTGTGTGCCCTGCACCTTGTGAGGAAGCCTGCACGCTCAACCTTGAAGATACACCTGTTGCAATCAAGACCGTTGAACAGGCGCTGGGCGATAAGGCCTATGAGTTAGGTTATATTGTTCCACAGCCTTCAGCACAGAAAACCGGCAAGTCGGTGGCGATCATCGGTTCGGGGCCAGCCGGTCTTGCTGCGGCACAGCAGCTGGCACGCGCTGGTCACATGGTCGATGTTTACGAACGGGAAAGCCGTCCGGGTGGTCTGCTGCGTTATGGTATTCCTGACTTCAAGATGGAAAAGCACCTGATCGACCGTCGCGTCACGCAGATGGAAGGTGAGGGCGTCCGCTTCCTTTGCGGCGTTAATATCGGCGTTGATAAGCCTTTGCGCGGTCTGCTCGATACCTATGATGCTGTGCTTTATTCGGGCGGTTCTGAAAAGCCGCGTCCAGCGGGTATTCCGGGTGCAGAGCTTGAAGGCGTGCATGACGCGATGCCGTACCTTGTTCAGCAGAACCGTCGTGTTGGCCGCGAAAACATTGAATCGGTCGCATGGCACGAAGCACCAATCCTTGCCGGTGGCAAGCATATTGTGGTTGTTGGCGGTGGTGATACGGCGTCTGACTGCGTTGGTACGGCCTTCCGTCAGGGTGCGGTCAATGTCACGCAGCTTGATATTCGCCCACAGCCACCAGAGCGCGAAGACAAGCTCAGCGTCTGGCCTTATTGGGCAACCAAGATGCGCACGTCTTCCAGTCAGGCGGAAGGCGCAAACCGCGAATTTCAGGTGGCAACGCTTGAGTTTATCGGCGAAGACGGCAAGCTCACGCATGTGAAGTGCTGTCAGGTTGATGACCAGCGCAAGCCGATTGCTGGCTCCGAGTTCTTCATCAAGGCTGATCTGGCTTTCATCGCAATTGGTTTCTTTGGCCCTGCCGAAAATTCTGTGCTGAAGGAAATGAGCGATAAGCTGGAAATCGCAACGGATCGTCGCGGTGGAACTTCTGTGAAGGCCAATCAGCGTGATTACCGCACCAGTGTCGATAAGCTCTATGCCGCAGGTGACGTGCGTCGCGGTCAGTCGCTGGTTGTTTGGGCCATTCGCGAAGGCCGTCAGGCAGCGCATGCCATTGACGCTGATCTGATGGGATCGTCGGTATTGCCACGTTAGAGCTGTGTTATTTCGGCTCTGGCGATCTGCAAATGGCGTGTTTTTCGCTTCCGGTGCTCACGTACCTTTAAGTTCGCTGCGCGCCGGTTCTCAAACCCCACCATTTTCAATGCGCCAGGCTCCGAAATCTCAACAGCTCTAAGGCCTAAAGAATTAAAAAGCCCGGCTCTGAGCCGGGCTTTTTAGTTCTTAACCTTGCTGACGCTTCTTGCGAATTGCCAGATAGACAACACCCAAGAACACAAACCAGATCGGCGTTACTTTCAGCGCCGCTGCTGTGTCCTGTTCCTGTGCCAGCGCCCAGAGGATGAAGGCAAAGAAGGCAAAAACCATTGCGACAGACGCGCGGCCACCGGGAAGCTTGAAGGTGGATTTTTCATGCAAGTCAGGGCGCTTGCGGCGATACTGAATGTAAGATGCAAGAATGATTGACCAGATGAAAATGAACAGAAGTGCCGAAATCGTCGTGACGAGGGTAAACACTTCAATGATGCTATCGCCTGCATAAAGCAAAACAACGCCTGCAAGCAGGAAGATGCAGGAGAAGAACAGCGCATTCACCGGCACTTTACGGCTGTTAAGCTTGCCAAGTGTCTGTGGTGCGAGGCGTGACGTTGCCAGACCATAGATCATGCGCGAGGTCGAGTAGATGCCGGAGTTGGCGCTCGATGTGGCCGAGGTCAGCACGACGAAGTTGACGACGTGTGCCGCAATGCCAAGGCCCGCGAGCGAGAACATGGCAACGAATGGGCTTGAACCCGGATCAACCTGATCCCAGGGAATAACCGTGATGATGACGAACAGTGCACCCACATAGAAGAGCACGACGCGGATGGGGATCGAATTGATTGCCTTTGGCAGGTTGCGGGTTGGGTTTTCTGTTTCGGCGGCAGCTGTACCAACCAGCTCGATACCGACAAATGCGAAAACTGCGATCTGGAAGCCCGCCACAAAGCCGAAGAAGCCGTTCGGGAAGAACCCGCCATTCGCCCAGAGATGTGTGATCGAAGCTTGCGTGCCGTTTGGCAGAGCAAAGCCGGTAATCAGCATGTAAGCGCCAGCAAGAATAAGAGCTACGATTGCTATGATTTTGATGAGCGCGAACCAGAATTCAATTTCGCCAAAATTGCGAACATTCGGCAGGTTCAATACAAGCAAAACGCCGATCAGTCCAAGCGCAGGTATCCACAATGCAAGATCCGGATACCAGAACGAAATATAGCCTGAAACGGCCACAACGTCGGCAATGCCGGTCACAATCCAGCAGAGCCAATAGGTCCAGCCGGTGAAGAATTGCGCCCACGGTCCGAGATAGTCGCCTGCGAAATCAGCGAATGAACGATATTCGAGGTTGGATAGCAGAATTTCGCCCAGCGCACGCATGACGAAGAATAGCATGAAGCCGATGATCGCATAGACCAGCAGAATGGATGGTCCGGCGAGCGAGATGGTCTTGCCCGAACCCATGAAAAGGCCCGTGCCAATCGCGCCGCCAATGGCGATCAGCTGGAGATGTCGATTGGTGAGATTGCGTGCAAGATGGGGTTCCTCCTCCCGGTTGTTTTCAACGGGAGGCTTCGATGCGATGTTCATTCATATGCCTCTTATTCAATGCAGACGCGTGCGCGAAATGTCCTTTTGGACTGCGCGACCTTCTGATAGACGAGGAAATATCAAATGTGAACTACGAGATAATTAGCATTTAGACGAAGAAATGCCGCGTATTTCACGGCATTATAGTGTGAATTGTAAAATCATATTTGCAAATAGTATTATTATTCAGGGATTTACGCTTTTCTGCGGCCACGAAAAGTCATCAGCACGGCCCGATGAAGCGCCGCTGCCTTTATTGAGTATTTGATTGTTTTTCGCCTTCGGCGCGATTACGCCGCCCAGCAAAACACCGCTATTATCCCGATCAACGTCGCGCAGACTAACCGGCGCAATGCGATCTACGGGCTTTTCCGGGTCATTTGTCTGAGCGGTTGGTAGCAATTGCTCATTGTCCTTGCTGCCGCCGAAGAGTGCTTTCAGCGGCTTCTCGGCATAGAATGCGAGCTTGCGTTTACCGGCTGTCGTTGTGTTGATGCCGTCATTACCGCGCAAACGTGCAGTCTGGCCATTAATGTCGAAGCCTGTCTGGCTGAAATTTCCTTCTTCATCGACAAACCCATCCCAGACATCGACAAATTTCGCGCCAGCCTTCTCGGAGGTGGTGCGGTAAATTTCGTTTAGTGCCAGCATATCCTGAGACATGCCGCGAGGACGGAATGGTGGTTGTCCGACCCATATTAACGGATAATTCTTATCGGTAATTTCTTTCAAGAATTTTGACACACGGCTTTGATATTCCGCCGTCCATTCTGGCGATCGCGCTGCGAGGCTCTGTCCTTTGAGGGTTATCGCCTGTCGGTCGTTTGAGCCAATCATGACGACGACAGCAGCTGGCTTTTCTTCATCGAGAATCTTGCCGATATTTGCAGGCCAGTCGAAGTGATCGTCACGGACAAAGCCCGAAGAACCATCGATGCGGCTGACAATGCGTAGGTCACTATCGGCGGCAAAGGCAACATCGAGCCCTTCCGCTAAGCCGTTGCCGATGAAATCGCCGACGACGAGGATTTTTTTGGCGTCTTGCTTTTTCTCAACAAAGTTGATTTCAGGTTGTGGTGGCGTAGCCGGAACGGCACGAGCTGCGGGCGTTACAGCTTTTGGTGTGCGTTTTGGCTTTGCAGGGCGAGTACGCTGTGGCTTCGGTTGCTCATATTGAGGCTGTGGCTGCGTCCGTTTTGGCCCAAACAGCATATCAAAAATTGTGCGTGGCCGGTTCTGTGCAGATGCGGAAGACAAGGCGGCCAGTATCATTGCAAAGGCAACCAGCATGGTCATCAGAACGCCGTTGATAGATTTTTTGAAACGTTCTGCCTGCATTGGTTTTACTCTCCTGCGCCCAGAATAGTAGCGTCCTTTGCCAAAAAGAAAAAGGAGCGCACATGAAATGTGCGCTCCGGCTTTATTCTCATTGCTTTTAACGGCGACGGAGAACCGTCAGCACTTCTTTGCTTGGGTGCCCATCTTGCTGCAAGCCGTTGCGCTGTTGGAAAGCTTCAATCGCTTTGCGCGATGTCGAGCCGATTTTGCCGTCAATTTTGCCGTCATAATAGCCAAGCGCTTTGAGATGCGTCTGCAATTCTTCGCGTTCATTCATTGTGATCGGCGTAAAGGGACGGTTCCAGTCCTGACGCAATCCCTGATAGCCGCCGATGCGATCTGCAAGCAATCCAACTGCGAGAGCGTATTTATCAGCATTGTTGTAGCGCTTGATCATGAAGAAATTCTTGGCCATCAAGAATGCTGGACCTTCACGACCATCCATCACTTTCAAGGTCACTTTTTCATTGGCGTCCGGGAATGGACGGCCATTGGCGCGAACCACACCGAGCTTCTGCCATTCGGAAGCTGAAAGAGAGCCGGAAGGGAATTTACGGCCTGCTGGAAGCACGACTTCATAGCCCCATGTACGGCCCGGCTGCCAGCCGTTGCGATGCAGAAGATTTGCAGCAGTGCCTAGTGCATCTGGAACCGAATTCCAGATATCGCGCTTGCCGTTGCCATCCATATCAACCGCATAGGCCTGATAACTGGTCGGGATGAACTGGGTATGACCCATTGCACCGGCCCAAGAGCCGGTCAGATGTCCGCGATCAATATCGCCGGTCTGGAGAATTTTCATCGCAGCAATCAACTGCGTGCGGCCAAATTTGGCGCGGCGCTGATCGGCATAGGCAAGGGTCGCAAGCGAGCGGATGGTGTCCATCATGACGTCCTCGCGCTTGAGAATCTCACCGTAATTGCTTTCCATCGACCAGATGGCCAGCAGGATATTGCGATCAACTGAGAAACGCTGTTCGATGCGCTGGAGCCACGGGCCCCATTTTTTCGCCATGCTCTGGCCGACAGCCACGGAATGCTCATTCACGCGGTTATCGATGTAGTTCCAGACAGGTTCGCTGAATTCAGGCTGAAAGCGTGCTTTGCGCAAAACCTCAGGATCAGGCGAATTGACACCCTTAAAAGCCCGGTCGAAAGTCGATGGCGATACACCATTCTGAATGGCTGTTGTGCGGAAACTGGATACCCATTTTCTAAAATTGGCATCAGCAAAAGCGGCGCCAGTAGACAGGCCAGATGCGAGTATGGCTACCGCAACGGTCGCTGTAATCTTGGCGCGCATTCCTCGTCCCAGAGTGAATGGAAATCGCAGCATTCTGTGTTTCCCTTCTGCAATCATGTTCTGCCGCTTCAAACGGCGAGTTGCCTTTCATGCCGATCCTCGTTCAGCTAGATTGCATCAAGTCTTTAATACTATCCAGTGTTGAATTTGGGGCCGACCCTTATGAAGCATAAAATTACAGGCCTCTGGTTAGCATTTGGTTTACCATGGTGAGATTGCCTGAAAAATTGCGAGAAATTTTACAGAATTTTTGAATCAAGTAAGATTAAGGTAAAGTCACCGAATGTGATGAAAAAAACGATATAATTTCGTCTTTCATTAATCAAAGCGCCCTATTTGAAATGCAGTGGCTTCAATGCTTTAATAATACCGCAGCATTAGTGAAAAAGTCGAGGAGACGAATGAGTTCGATCCGTAAAATCCGTAAGGCAGTTTTTCCTGTCGCAGGTCTTGGCACACGTTTTCTACCCGCTACCAAGTCGATCCCCAAGGAAATGCTTACCGTCGTTGACAAGCCAGTTATCCAGTATGTCGTGGATGAGGCTCGTGAAGCCGGTATCGAACATCTGATTTTCGTCACTGGACGCAACAAAGCTGTCATTGAAGACTACTTCGATGCGCAGGTTGAACTTTATGCGACGCTTGCCGAACGCGGCAAAAAGGCTGAGCTTGCGCATTTGCAGGAATTGCAGCCGCAGCCAGGCACCACCAGCTTCACCCGTCAGCAGGTTCCGCTCGGCCTTGGCCATGCGGTCTGGTGCGCGCGTGAACTGGTCGGCGATGAGCCTTTTGCACTGCTTTTGCCAGATATGGTCATGCAGTCGAAGAAGGGCTGTCTCAAGGAAATGGTCGAGCTTTATGAGCAGACCGGTGGCAATGTTATTGCTGTGCAGGAATGCGATCCTGAAGAAGCCCATAAATACGGCATCGTCGGTAAAGGCAATGCTATCGGTAATGGCTTTGAGATCAACCAGATGGTTGAAAAGCCTGCCAAGGGCACCGCACCTTCCAACCTCTACATCAATGGTCGCTATATTCTTCAGCCGGAAATCTTCGAACTGCTAAGCAAGCAGGAGAAGGGTGCAGGCAATGAAATTCAGCTGACTGATGCGATGCTCAAGCTTGCTGATCAGCAGAAATTCTATGGCTTCGACTATCATGGCCGTACGTTCGACTGTGGTTCGAAGTCAGGCTTTATCGAAGCCAACGTAGCCTTCGCTCTTTGGCGCAAAGATATCCGTCCAACGGTTGAAGTTTCGATCGCTGAATTGCTGAAGACGATCAAAACGGCATAAGTTAGCATATATAACAATCATAAGCTCGCTTTCAGCAATGAAGGCGGGCTTTTGTGTATTTGGTTGAAAGCGTTTAGCGCTGTACCTTCATGCCAACATAAATGCTGTTGGCGTGGTACTCGCGATAGGAAATCTGACTGGTTTGGAACTCATGGCGTAGCCTTGCGTCCAGCCCAACAAAGCGATTGATCCAGTACGTCGCACCGATCTGTGCACCGACCGTGTAATCGGTGCCGGTGCCGTCCTTGTTGTCGCGGACATTGAGGTCGAGCTTGCCGTTAAAGCTTAGATCAGAGCGTACGCGATGCGTAACTTCAAGACTTGCAAAGTGCAGCAATGCACCTGCAACACCCGGCGTTGTCGAGGTGTCCACCAAGGTACGGGCATAAAGCTGCACATCGGTCCCACGCAATGGTGACCAGTTGATGGCCGCCGCAAGCGATGGGCCGCTGACATCAGCGAGGCGGGAATCAACGCTGTTGGCGCGCATGTAGCCAGCCGCAATTTCTCCATTGAATTTTTCACCGCGATCAAACATTAGACCGGCGCGCAACGCGTATTGCGAGCCGCTGCGCTCATAGCCGTTACTGTCCACGCGCTCATCAAACATGCGTTTGCCGAGTTCAGCCTCGACAAAAGGCTTGAGTGCTGGCGAAATGGCGAGGCCGCCGCGAAGGGTTATGCTGGCATAGGTGTTGTTACGGTCTTTCTGGCTGACAGTGCCACCAGACGAAAGTTCCGCATCGCCGTAACTGTCATGTTCAACCCGGCCCGTGGCGCGACCAAACATCAGCCCTGTGTCACGCTCGATGCCGAGGCTGCCGTTGATCGTATGGACAAGCGGGCGCTTTAAAGCGTCGGTAACGCCATTCGGGCTTGATGCGCTTTCGCGGCGCAGCTTATAGCCCGCGCCCGCATTCACAGTTGTCTGGTCGCTGAGATCTAAGCGCAGATTGCCCTGAACATCGACGCGAGGTTCTGACACGTCCTGCCCGGAGATCGATTTGCTCAGTGTGCCGGATACGTCAAAAGTTGCCTGATGGCGGGCCCAATCGGATTCTGCTTTAAGCCGCAGTGTCGTTTCAGATAGAACCGCGCTTGAACCGGTCGAGCTGTTGTCGCCATTGCTGGTGGCGCGAATGCCTTGTTCTAGCGATGGACGCAGAACGAAGTTGCCTGTGCGAATGCCAAGCGGTGCAAAAGGATTTGCCTCTTGTGTTATACGGCGACCTTGTTCGGCAATAACAGGCAAGTTTTCACGACGTGCGCGGCCCGTTGCATCCTGTTCTTCGATTGTCACGGCACCGACTGGCATATTGTCGGTTGTAAGGAAGCGCCGTGGTTCTTCATCATTAACGGGTGCAACCTGTACTGCCTCGGCAGGCTGTGGTTGGGTTGGCGGTGTATAGGAATCGTCGACAAATTCGTCTGCAGTGGGCGCATTCGGATCAAATGCATCAGCGTCACGATTTGCGGTCTGATCCGCAGATGCTGACGTGGGCAGTGTATCGTCATCAAGCGTGCCGCGCAGCCTTACTTCCTGTGAAAAGGTGGCAGAGCCAGAGATTGCCAAAGCACAACCTGCCAGCAACAGGCATCGCATCCTGAGGGCAAAGGGCGATGATCCGCCAGGTGTGGATTTGGCAAAAAGCATATTGTGTTCAAACCGTTGCAACGTGGTAGATGAACGGTAAACAGACATGGTTAATTCTTTATTTATTTTTAGCGTTTTGAGGCGTTGATTGTGCGGCAACAAATGCTTGGACAATATGACTTTAAGGCGCTAACCCTTGCGGCATGACAAAGCTCGACACGACACATGAAGCGGCCTCTGCGACGGATTCAATCGCCTCGGCTCTGCGCACCATCCAGACCGAAAACGCTGGTCTTTTGGCGCTCGAAGACGCGCTGAACAATGGCCTGTCTGCGCCGTTTGCGGAAGCAGTCAGGACGGTTGTTGCCTCGAAGGGCCGTCTCGTGGTGACCGGCGTTGGTAAAAGCGGGCATATTGGTGCCAAGCTTGCCGCAACATTCGCTTCCACTGGCACTTCGGCTTTCTTCGTGCATTCGGCGGAAGCCAATCACGGCGATCTCGGCATGATCAGCACGGATGACGTTATTCTCGCGATTTCATGGTCGGGCGAAACGGCGGAACTCAAGGGCATTGTCAATTATTCGCAGCGCTTCCGCATTCCGCTGATCGCAATTACTGCGGGCGAAGAATCTGCTCTTGGACGTGCGGCAAATGTCGCGTTGTTGCTGCCAAAAGTGCAGGAAGCTTGTCCGCATGGCCTCGCACCAACAACATCAACAATGATGCAGTTAGCGATTGGCGATGCGCTGGCTATCGCACTTCTCGAAGCACGCGGTTTCAGCCCAACAGATTTTAAAACCTTCCATCCGGGCGGTTCGCTCGGCGCGAGCCTCGTTCATGTGCGCGAGATCATGCACAAGGGTGATCGATTGCCGCTGGTCACCGTTGGTACGAAGATGCCTGAGGCCATGAAGGTGCAGGCGCAGAAGAGTTTCGGTTGCGTCATCGTTGTGGAACAGGATGGGCAGCTGGCAGGTATCATTACCGACGGTGATATTTCACGTAATCTGGCTCGCAATCTCTCCGAGCTTACGGTCGATGATATTATGACCCGAAAGCCTAAAACGGTTGAGCAGAATCTGCTGGCGAGTGCAGCTCTTAGTCTGATCAACGAGAAGCATATCGGCGCGTTAATTGTTGCTGAAAACAATCGCCCGATTGGCTTGGTTCACTTCCACGATCTGCTGCGAATTGGCGTTGCCTAGTTGAGGAAAGTGGCTGTTTAAACAGCCACTTCCATTTCAAGCGTAATCGCATCAAAGGAAACAATATGCACTTCGGTCCCAGCCGGTAGGTCCGGGCCTTTGATGCGCCAAGTCGTGTCGTTGATCCGGATGCGGCCCCGACCATTGACGATTGGTTCTGCGAGCGTTGCACGCTGGCCAACAAGCTGGTCACCACGGCGATTAAGTAGCGGTTCATCCTGACGATCACTGGAGCCGAAAACGCGTCGGCCCGCTAGCACGAAGATCACGGAAAGCACCAGAAACAACACAATTTGCAATTGCCAGCCGAAACCTGCAAGCGAGCCGAGCAGGAATGAAATCCCGCCCGTCACAAGAGCCGCAAGTCCAAACCAGATCAGGAAAATGCCGGGCGCCATAATTTCCAGAATGAGCAGAACAAGGCCGAGAACGAACCAGCCCCAGAGCCCAAGTTGTGACAGGAAATGAATAATCATGGCACCGTTCCTGTTTTAGCTGCGAGTCGTTGGAACGCTGCGCGAGCGAGGTGCAGGCGTAGTTGGTGTCGGGTCAACAGTGTGACCGCTATCACCAAACACTTCCTTGGCAATCGCGCCAATACCAGCCAGCGAGCCAATTAGCGAGCTTGCTTCAAGCGGCATTAGAACCACTTTCTGGTTCTTGGCGCTGGCTATATTACCAAGCGCTTCGGTGTATTTCTGGGCAACGAAATAGTTAAGTGCCTGAACATTTCCGCTGGAGACAGCATCGGAAACGAGAGTCGTTGCCCGGGCTTCAGCTTCCGCAAGACGTTCGCGCGCTTCAGCTTCGCGCTTCGCAGCTTCGAGCTTACCTTCAGCTTCCAGAATCTGTGATTGCTTCTGACCTTCCGCACGCAAAATCTGCGCATTGCGGTCGCCTTCAGCTTCCAAAACCTGCGCGCGTTTATCGCGTTCCGCCTTCATCTGGCGGGCCATCGAGGTGACGATGTCGGCAGGTGGATTGATGTCCTTGATTTCCACGCGGGTCATTTTCAGACCCCATGGATGGGCCGCTTCATCGACGATACGCAGCAAACGATCATTGATCGCATCACGGTTGGAAAGCAGTTCATCCAGATCCATCGAACCCATAACAGAACGGATATTTGTCATGGTGAGATTGAGGATTGCATATTGCAGGTTGGACACCTGATAGGCGGATTGTGCTGCGTTCAACACCTGATAGAACGCGACACCATCAACGCCGACAATCGCATTATCACGGGTGATAACTTCCTGCGTCGGAACATCGAGCACCTGTTCCATCATATTGAGGCGTGCGCCGATTCTGTCGAAAAATGGCACGATGAGATTAAGACCCGGCATCAGCGTGCGGGTATAGCGGCCAAAACGCTCAACGGTATAATTATAACCCTGCGGCACGGTCTTAACACCTGCAAAAAGGGTAATGAGAACGAGTGCGGCTAAAATCAGCAGCGTGATGTCAAAACCAGTCATTATCCAAACCCTCTAAATTAAACCCAGCCCTGCAGCTCGCGACGGACGAGTGTCTCGATGACTTTCATGCCTTCTTCGCTATCGTTGAGGCACGGTATGTGGCTGAAGTTTACGCCGCCAGCCTCATGAAACTCTTCTGCGGCCTCATGGCCGATTTCATCAACCGTTTCCAGACAATCTACCACGAAGCCGGGATTGAGCACTGCAACGGATTTTACCCCCTGCTTTGCCAGTTCTACAAGGGTTTCGTCGGTGTAAGGCTGGAGCCACTCTTCCGGTCCAAAACGCGACTGAAAAGTTGAGCGGAATTGCTTGTCATCCATGCCGAGGCGTGCACGCAAAAGCCGAGATGTTTCAAGACATTGCGAACGATAAGGATCGCCTTTGTCGGAATAGCTTTTTGGAATGCCGTGATACGAAGCAAGGATGACTTCCGGCTTGAAATCGAGCGTTGCTAAGTGTTTCTCAATCGATTGTGCAAGCGCCTCGATATAGACTGGCTCCACCTCATAGGACGGGATCGTGCGCACCGCTGGCATGAAGCGCTTTTTCATCAGCACTTCAAAGAACTTGTCGTTTACCGTAGCCGTGGTCGTTGCCGAATATTGCGGATAGAGCGGGAACATGACGATGCGTTCGCAGCCCTGTTTCAACAATCGATCTGTCACGTCCTCAATCGAAGGCTGGCCATAGCGCATGGCCCAATCAACAATGACGTTCGGCTCGTCTTTAAGGGCGACTGAAAGCTTTTCGCCCTGAGCGCGGGTGTAGGTGCGCAAAGGAGATTCGTTTTTCTCATGGTTCCAGATGCGATCATAGAGCTTGCCAGAGCGCTTTGGCCGAACAGTCAGCACGATGCCGTAAAGGATCGGATACCAGAAAAGGCGCGACCATTCGATAACACGACGGTCGGAGAGGAACTCAGCGAGATAGCGCCGCATCGGAGCATAGCTCGTGCCATCTGGTGTTCCGAGATTGACCAGCAACACACCAACTTTTGGCTGTTTGACAGCATGGTTGGCTGGCGTGGCGATTACTTTATCTGTCTCACTCATTTTCCGACTCCTGCTTTGCCGGAAAACTAGAGAAAAAAAGGTAAATTACAATCCTAACAATGGCAAAGGCCGTTGAATTGTCAGTTATTTGGGACAAGAACGCATGAAAAAACGGCACACGCAGAAAGCGTATGCCGTTAAATTATCATGCCGATGGATTTTAAGCGCGGCGCGTCAGCGAGAAGCGCGAGCCAGCCGATGATGTGCAGTTAAGCTGGTTCTGCGAAACGAGTGCGCAATTCACGCGCGATGACGTTCCGCGCACGATCGAACGCATGTCGATCTCAACAAGCTGTGGCGACTGGTAACGATAGTTGCCTTCTGCGAGTTTCTCGTTGGTGTCGGTCGAGCGGGTTTCGAAGATACCACCATTGAACGACGAGACGATGCCGTTCGGATCAACCCAGGAACCGTCGATACCCGATGGCGCGCGATTGACGACAGGGACATTGCCACCACCGCCGGGGCCGGTTGCCACACAACCTGCAAGCGCGAGCGATACGATTGCCGTAGAGCCGATGATGCGGAAGCGTTTCATGTCCATTTTCTCCGTAAGAGTGTTTCCCGTGTGATGTATGGAAATTTACACGAATACAAGCCCTGTTGAAGAGTATTATGAGATTGTTGCTCAAGTGCCGCAATCGAAATTGCCCGGCAAAGGCCGGGCAATGACGTGCAATTTAACGCACCAGAATGTTGCGGAATTGCCAAGGGTCTTTGGTGTCGAGGTCTTCTTCGAACAGGACGCCGCGGCCTTCCAGCGGGTTCCAGTCGGTATAATAGCCTTTGACGGGGCCGAGATAGGGTAACTGCACTTCGAGGCAGCGGCGATAGTCCATTTCGTCTGTTTCGACGATGCCGCTTTCAGGGTTTTCCAATGCCCAGACCATGCCCGCCAGCACCGAGGAAGACACCTGCAAGCCCGTTGCGTTCTGATAAGGCGCGAGTTTGCGGGCTTCTTCGACGCTCAGCTGCGAGCCATACCAATAAGCGTTCTTATCGTGACCATAGAGCAGGACGCCCAGCTCATCCGAACCGTCGAGTATTTCGTCTTCTTCGAGAACATGCTGGACAGTCTGTGCACGTCCGCTGCCGCCAAACATTTCATCAAGCGAGAGAATGGCGACATTACTCGGATGATAGGCATAGTTACAAGTTGGGCGATATTCGAGCTTGCCCTTCTTGCTACGCACAGTGAAAAAGTCGGCAATCGAAATTGCTTCATTGTGGGTTACAAGCAGGCCATATTGTGCGCCGTGGGTCGGACACCATGTGCGAATGCGCGTGTTGCCGCCGGGCTGTTCAAGGAAGATTGCTGCCTTGCTGCCCTTTTTCTGCTTGCGGGCGTTTTTAGGCTTCCAATTTTCATGGGTGCCCCAACCAAGCTCGGCAGGCTGCAAGCCTTCAGAAATAAAACCTTCGACCGACCATGTGTTCCAGAATGTATCAAATGGCTTTGGTTCTTTTGCGCGCTGGGTATCACGTTCAGCAATGTGAACACCTTTCACGCCGACCTTCTTCATGAGTTTTGCCCAGCCCTGACGGTCATCGGTGGCAGGCTCTTCAAATTCCAATTTGAGTTCGGTTGCGAGATCAATGAGCGCCTTTTTAACAAACCAAGACACCATGCCAGGATTTGCGCCGCAGCAGGAAACAGCGGTAGGGCCGCCTGGATGTTTTTTCTTTTCAGCGCGCACCGTTTCACGCAGTGCATAATTGGTGCGAGCGGCATTGTCGGCTTTCTCATCGAAATAGAAGCCAAGCCATGGCTCAACAACCGTATCGATATAAAGCGCGCCTTCTTCACGGCTGTAACGCATCAAATCGAGCGAGCCAGTGTCGACGGACAGATTGACGATGAACGGCTGGCCTTCGCCTTCCTTGATCAGAGGCCCAAGGATCTTCTTATAATTGTCCTTGGTGATCGCTTCCTTGATGAAGCGGATACCCTTGTCATCCAAGATCTTGCGGTTCTTCTCACTTGGATCAATGACGACCAGACGGGACTTGTCGAATTTGAAATGGCGTTCGATCAGTGGCAGGGTACCGCGCCCGATCGAGCCAAAGCCGATCATGATGACAGAGCCGGTAATTTCGCCATAGACTGGCCATTTCGCTTTCGCCATTTTCTTTCTCTCTCCTGCCGCAAGAATGCAGCGCTTGGTATTTCCGGGATGCGGAATTACTCATTTTGCTACGATAGCACAGGTTCATAGAAAGAAAGAAACGTCACAAGCCTATGACAGTAAACGTGTTTAACGAATTTATATCGTAACCAGCTGAGCGCGGATCATTCCACGCAATGAATTGCCGACAAGAATGTTGCGCGCGCGGCTAACATCATCCACCGTCACAATACCTTCCTGAACCACGCTGTTGTTCAGAAGTTCGCGCCGCAGAACACCATCAAGCAGACCGCAGGAAAGGGCAGGGGTGACACAGGTTGTGCCGCCGATATCGAGGAAAATCGATGTGATGGTACCTTCGCACACTTCGCCGCGTTCGTTGAGCAGAATGACTTCATCCACCTCGGCTGACGAATATTCTTCACGGGCCGAAATATAGGCCTGACGCCGCGTAGTCTTGTGGCGCAGCAAGGCATCATCGTGCTTCAGACGCGTTTCAGCCACTGCGATGCGCCAGACAGTCTGTGGCTGTAACGGCTCATAAGGAAAAGCCGCAATCTCGACGAGTCCGTCCGGAGCAAGGGTCAGGCGCAGTTTGAGTGGGCTGTCCCCGGCGCTGATCTCGGCGATCTTCTTATGCACCGTTTCCATGTTGTAACGGAAGCCAAGCTCTCTCGCGGAGTTTTCCAGTCGCGCCATATGGAGATCAAAACGCAAAATGCCAGAAAGCGGCTCCCAGCGCATTGTCTCGATCAGTTGATAGTCTGGTTCCGCATCGCTGGTCGCTGTCCCGTCGCGAAACGTGCTTTCAGAAGACATTCCTCATACTCCGCTTGCGCTGTGGAATCGAAGACCACACCGCCCCCGACATTGAAGATTGCACGATTTTGCTCAAGAAGCGAGATCGTGCGGATGGCAACATTGAACCGCATACGTCCACCCGGCTCGATCCAGCCAAGCGAGCCGCAATAGATGTCGCGCGGGCCAGTTTCCAGCCTGCGCAGGATTTCCATCGCGCTGATTTTCGGCGCGCCGGTAATGGAACCGCATGGAAAAAGTGCTGCAAAAATCGCGCGCAGCGGCAGATTGTCTTTAAGCTTTGCACGCACGCGGCTGATCATCTGGTGAACGGTTGGATAAGTTTCGACCCGGAAAATTTCAGGCACATCAAGCGATCCGACTTCGCTGACCAGTGAAATGTCATTGCGCAGGAGATCGACAATCATGCGGTTTTCCGCCTGATTCTTAGGGTCGTTCATCAGGAACTGGCGGTTCGCCTCATCCTCAAAAGGGGTGGCACCGCGCGGCATGGTGCCCTTCATCGGATGGGTTTCGATATAGCCTTCGCCATCCACTTCAAAGAAGAGTTCGGGTGAACGCGACAGGATGATCGGGCCACCAAGATCGCAATAGGTCGCATAGCGGACAGGCTGGCGCTTTGCGAGCGTGTTGAACAGCACGAGCGGATCGCCGTCCCATTCAGCATGAACCGGAAATGTCAGATTGCCCTGATAGCAATCGCCTTCGCGCAAATGCTGGTGAAGGCGTGCAAACTTCGGCTGGTAATCCTCAAGCGACCATTGGGCGACCGGTTCAGTTAAGTACGTGATATTGTCATCGCTGCGCGTGTGCAAGGCTTCATCTGATGGGCCGTCGAAGACACCAAAGCATAAAAGGGGGGCTTTGCGATTTTCCGGCAGAAGCTCTTTCAGTTTGGGTTCAAGAAGATAGCCCGCCTCATAGGAGAGGTAGCCTGCAAGCCATTTGCCCGCTTCGTGGGCGCGTTGCATGGCCTTCCATGCTGCTTCGAACGTATCTGGCGTATCGGCACGGATAATCGAAGACGGAGCCGCGAATAAAACATCGCGGCCCGCCTTGTCATCCCGAAAAAGGATTTGCGGCCTATTCAAACCCCTATTCAAACCCTTGTGGGTCACGAATTTGCTCAGTCTTCCATGGCTTCGAGTTCGTCGATGATGCCTTCCACCACCGACAGGCCCTTGCTCCAGAAATCCGGATCAGTTGCATCAAGGCCAAATGGCGCCAGCAGTTCCTTGTGGTGCTTGGTGCCACCCGCTTTCAGCATGTCGAAATACTTCTGCTGGAAGCCTTTTTCCGAGTTCTGGTAGACGGCATAAAGCGAGTTTACCAGACAATCGCCGAATGCATAGGCATAGACGTAGAACGGCGAATGGATGAAGTGCGGAATATAGGTCCAGAAGGTTTCGTAACCCGGATTGAGATTGACCGCATCGCCAAGGCTTTCGCGCTGCACGTCCATCCAAATTTCGCCGATACGCTCTGATGTCAGTTCGCCTTCGCGGCGCTCGGTGTGAACACGACGCTCGAACTGGTAGAAAGCGATCTGGCGCACGACTGTATTGATCATGTCCTCCGCCTTCTGAGCCAGCATGGCCTTGCGTTCGCGCTTGTTGGTGGTGCGCTCAAGCAGCGAGCGGAACGTGAGCATCTCACCAAAAACGGAAGCTGTTTCCGCCAGTGTGAGTGGCGTGGATGCCATCAGCGCACCCTGTTCGCCGGCCAGCACCTGATGCACGCCATGGCCAAGCTCGTGCGCAAGCGTCATCACATCGCGCGGCTTGCCCATATAGTTGAGCAGCACATAAGGATGGGCGGAAGGCACGGTTGGATGCGCAAAAGCACCCGGCGCCTTGCCCGGACGCACTGGCGCGTCAATCCAGTTCTTGTCAAAGAACTTCTTGGCAATTTCGGCCATTTCAGGCGCGAAGTTGCCATAGGCGGAAAGCACTGTTTCGCGCGCCTCATCCCACGAGATCAGCGCCTGCGGTGTTTCCGGCAGCGGCGCATTGCGATCCCAGTTCTCCAGCTTTTCAAGGCCGAGCCACTTGGCTTTCAGCGCATAATAGCGGTGCGAAATACGCGGATAGGCTGATTCAACGGCACTGCTGAGCGCATCGACAACTTCACGTTCAACGCGATTGGCAAGATGGCGGCTGTCGGCAATGTCCTGAAAACCACGCCAGCGGTCGGAGATTTCCTTGTCCTTGGCCAGCGTATTGGTAATCAGCGTGAAAGTGCGCAGGTTTGCGCCGAAAGTCTTGGCAAGCGCTTCCGATGCCTTTTTGCGCACGGCACCATCTGCGTCCTGCAGCATGTTGAGCGTCTGCTCGATGGCCAGATCTTCGCCATCGATTTCAAAACGCAGGCTCGACATGGTTTCATCGAACAGTCGGTTCCAGGCGCTGTAGCCGGTGATCGACTTCTCGTGGAAAAGCTGCTCCAGCTTGTCGTCAAGCTCATAGGGCTTGTCGAGGCGAAGATCTTCCAGCCATGGGCGGTAGTGAGCGATGGCCGGATTGGAGACGATAGCTTCTTCGAGTATGCCGTCATCAATACGGTTGATTTCGAGGCTGAAGAAAATCAGCGGCGTGTTGGCATCAGTCAGCTTCTGCTGCACATCGCCGAAGAGTTTCATGCGCTTGGGATCGGTGGTGTCGCCGTAATAATAAAGGCCCGCGAAGGAAGCGATGCGGCCCATAAGTTCGCTTAAAGCTTCATATTCCTTGATCGCATCAGCAAAATTTCCGCCATTGGTCTTGGCAGCTTCTTCACCGAGTTTGCCCTTCCAACGGGTTTCAAAATCGGCTGCATCCTTTGCCGCCTTTTCGAGATCGGCTTTCAGCTCAGCGCTCTCGGCAGAGGGGTAGAGGTCGGCCAGATTCCACTCGGGCAGTTTTCCAAGTTTTGTCGCTTCGGTCATTGCATTCTCCTGTTGCCTTCTTCTCGCACGTCTTTTTCAACAGGCCAAGAGGCAAGTGTTTACACTTTGCCTAGCGTTACTATCCTGAGGATATAATCATAATTCTTTGCGTCGCGTTCTTGATTTCTCTGGGCGCGATATTCAAATAAATCGCCCGAAATATGACACATACAAGTTATTGGGATGTTCTTGAAAATAGTCCCCTGATAAATGAAGCAATTAATGAGTACGCGTATTCTTATAGCGGACGATGATCCGATACAGTGCCGCAACCTTGAGGCGGCAGTTTTGCGCATGGGCTATCGCACAATACTCGCGGATGGCGGAATAAGTGCGTTAGGATTTGTCACTAGTCGTAAAGATATAGCACTCGTTCTTCTGGATTTGACGATGCCAGATATGGATGGCAGTGCTGTTCTTATAAAAATGCGGGAAGCCGGATTGAATATCCCTGTCATTGCGCTGGTCAACGATGATGATATGGATAAGGCCATGCAAGCGATCAAGCTCGGTGCGGTTGATTTCCTGACCAAGCCCGCTGTTTACGAGCGGATGCAGATATCTCTCGCGAATGTGTTCAAGCTCGATTCACTGGCTCATCAACTCCAGCGCAACCGATCCAATGAAAAGTCACATATTTTACTTTCTGATTTGGTGACAAAGAGCACTGAGATGGAAAAGGTTGTGGGGCTTGCTCGCCGGGTGATCCATCTTGAAACGCCGTTACTTATTGAGGGTGAAATTGGTGTAGGCAAGGAAACCCTAGCCCGCGCAATTAGTAGCGAAGGTGCGCGTTGGCATGGGCCGTTTATTGGAATTGATTGCCGAGTACTCACAAATCAAAATGCTGATGAAATGCTTTTCGGAAAGCGGGATGCACATGCTGCTCTCAAATTTAGCAGTGCTCCGATTCAGGTGGCTGGAAAATTTGCTGAGGCCGAAGGCGGAACTCTATTTTTAGATGAAGTCGGTGCATTGCCTTATCGCACCCAGCTTCGTCTTTTCGAAACCATACAGGCGCAACAGTTTTCCATGGGTTCGGATAGCAATTTGTCGCTCTCAGACACGCGTATTATTGCATCGAATTCTCACTCGTTGGTCGAACTCGTGCATATGGGCCGGTTTCATCCCGGTCTTTACCATCTGATATCGTCGTATCTGATCTGTATTCCGCCGCTAAGAGATCGAATTAAAGATATCCCAAGCCTTGCTCATCAGTTTTTCATGCGTTTCGTTAGTGAAGAGCGCCTTGGGCATATCACCGGCATTTCCCCATCTGTTCTGGAAAATCTGAAATCTTATCAATGGCCTGGAAATGTTCGAGAGCTCAAAAACGCAATTTATCATGCCGTACTTCTGTGTGACGAGCATACGCTAACAATACGCGATTTTCAGCATATGGACTTGGGAAACCTATATGCCGTGCCCAACAACGTGAGAGTTGATGAGAAAAACGCAAAAGTTAGGTCATCAGATCAACTACAAAAAAGCTTCGGGTCAAACCTGATCAGTGGCACGACTCCTGAAGGAGAAGTGCGCACGCTTGCCGCAACCGAAGAAGAGATGATCCGCCTCGCAATTACACGTTATGATGGTCATATTAGTGAGGTTGCACGCCGTTTGGGCATCGGACGGACTACTCTTTATCGAAAATTGAAGGAATATGGCATCGATGTGGCATTACTTTCTGGTAGGGGGCAATATGACCAGAACGGAGAAGATCATGGCATGAGAATGCGTATTCTACGTGGGTAAATTAGATTTAAGATATTGAAATTAGATAGTTTATGACGTTCTGCCTGTAAGTGTTGCCAGAATGTTAGCCCTATAGAAAATTGTTAATGATTTCTTTACTATGATAAAAATAGATGCGTGCGTGTGTCTTTTTTGCCATGGTGTCTCCTCATTTGTTGTTCACTAAGCGTACATTAACCATTAAATCGGACAATCAGGTTTCACGAATATTCGTTTCTTGGAACTTTGAGGCGGCCCTTAGGGCGGACAACACGGTAAGGCGATACGATTCAATGAGTAGCATATCGACCATTAAAGCGTGCTTTGCGAAAGTTCGGACTACAATGTCCGCTTACGCACATCGTGCTCAATATTCGGTTTTGGCCTCTCTTGCAGCGGCGGCAGTTGTGGCGGCGTTTTCCCCGACACAGGCATCCGCCGAAACGCGTACGCTCAAACTCTATTATGTACATACTGGTGAGAAGGCTGAAATTACCTTCAAGAGGAATGGTAAGTTCCTGCCTGATGGTTTGAAGAAGCTGAATGTCTTTCTGCGCGATTGGCGTCGCAATGAACCAACCAGAATGGATCCGCGCTTGTTCGATCTGGTTTGGCAGGTCTATCGCTCGACCGGATCGAGCCAGTATATCACCGTTGTTTCTGCTTACCGTTCGCCAGCCACCAATAGCATGCTTCGTTCAAAGACCAGCGGCGTTGCTAAAAAGAGCCAACATACGCTCGGACGTGCGATGGATTTCTTCATTCCAGGTGTCCCGCTTGCCAAGCTCCGCGCCATTGGTATGCGTTATCAGGTCGGTGGCGTGGGTTACTATCCTCGTTCCGGTTCACCTTTCACCCACATGGACGTGGGGAATGTTCGGTCGTGGCCACGTATGAGCCGTCGTGAGCTTCTTGCGCTCTTCCCAGATGGTAAAACTGCTCACCTTCCAGCTGACGGCAAGCCGTTGCCAGGTTATGAGCAGGCGCTGGCTATGATTGAAAGACGAAAAGCCAGTGGCGGCAACGTCATGATGGCGAGTAACTCAGCACCACGTAAGAGCAAGACGCTGTTCGGCGCGCTCTTTGGCGGTGGTGCTGATGAAGAGGAAGATAATGGCGACGTAGTACCTGCCGCTGCGCGTCCTGCACGTGCTGCGCCTGTTCGCCAGGCTCCAACACCTGCCGCGCCAGTACAAACGCCTCAGCCCGAAGCTATGATTGCAGCACTTCCAGCACGCGATGCACCCATCCCGATGCAAGCGCCACGCCCTGAGACAGCTGTAGAAGTTCCGCAGCAAGTAGAAGAGGCACCTGTTGTCGCTTTCAATGTTCCTATTCCTTCGCGTAAGCCTGCTAACGCGGCACAGGATGCTATTGCTCTCGCAGCAGCTGCCTTGCCGGACGAGGGTGCCGCTCAGCAAGTTGCTGATGCAAGTGCTAACGCAATGTTGACCGGTTTTGTTCCCGTCCCATCTATGCGTCCGCAGCCGGAAGCTGCGCCACAACTGGCTGCAACTATAGTTCCAGCGATGCGTCCGCCATTAGATGAACAAAATCCGCAGGATGCGATTGCACAGATTGTTAATAATAATCCTGCAGCTACAACAACTGTTGCCGATGCGGGTAATGTGATTGCACAGGGCAACGCAGCCTCTTATCCGCTGCCAAAGGAAGCACCGCGTACCAACACGCAACTGGCAATGGTTTCCAAAAAGGATGAGATTGGTGAGCTGATTGCGCCACCGGAAGATGATTTTGAAGCGCAACAAGTTGCTGTTGCAAAGCCTCAGCCTGTGAAGATTGCGCCGGTCAAGACCGCTTCCGTTACAAAGACAGCTCCATCGCGATCACATGTTGCTGCCGTTGGACAAGGAGCGAAAACTGGCGTTCGTTCAACGGGCAAGGGTGATCGCCGTGTTGCTGCCTCGGCTTCGCGTCCGGCACCAATGGTTCAGCCTGCGGTAATACCTGCATCAGCAGTTGCTATGTCCACAGAATCAGTCTCGCAAACGGCACCAGCAACCAGTGCAGTTCTGCGTAACGATGCTATGCGTTCGGCTCCTGCAATCGTCTACACTGCTGGCTTCCAGCGTGGTGATCTGCCAAGCGAACGCTCCGGTCAGTTCAGTGGTAATGCTGTAACCTTTTTGACAGTAGCGAAGTTTACCGAAACCAACTGATCAATATGAGAGAATAGAAAAAGGGCCGTGAAGGCCCTTTTTTATTGCGATATCTAACACTTACCCGTTCAGGCTTGCTGCTTCCATAGCGAGTTTGGTGATGCCATCCCAGTCGCCTGCTTCCAGTAGCTGTTTTGGTGCAACCCATGACCCGCCAACGCAAATAACATTAGGTAGCGATAGATAGGTCTTTGCATTCGCAAGGCTGACGCCACCAGTTGGGCAGAATGTTAGTCCTGCAAGTGGTGAGGAGATAGCTTTGAGGAACGGCGCGCCGCCTGCCTGTTCTGCCGGGAAAAATTTGAGATGCGTATAGCCTTCTTCGCGAAGAGCGAGCATTTCGCTCGGCGTGATGGCCGCAGGCAGCAGAGGCACGTCACTGTCATCGGCTGCTGCGAGAATATATTTTGTAGCGCCCGGGCTTACGATGAAGCGCGAACCTGCTTTTGCGGCTTCCTCATATTGCTTTGCATTCAGAATTGTGCCCGCACCTACGATTGCCTCTGGCACTTCGGATGCAACCGCGCGTATTGCATCCAATGCAGCTGCCGTACGCAGCGTGATTTCGATTGCTGGCAATCCACCTTTGGCAAGCGCGCGGGCTAGGGGAACCGCATGTTCGACCTTGTCAATCAGTAAGACGGGAATGACGGACTGGCCGTTTAGGATTGGAACAAGAAGATCGGTTTTTTGCGGCATGTATGAACTCTTCTGCTTGAAGTTAGATGACTGAAAACGATTTAAAGTGGCAGGCTTTGTTTGTCCACCGAATGCAACTGGCAATGATCGCATGCTTTCCGTCGCGAAGGAAATTGCAGGAAAGGGGATTTGCCAAGACTTGCAAAGCTGATAAATCCTTCTAACGCATAGTTTTCATCGGTATTCGCAATGATTTTGCTGCTCGTCTCATTTTTCGCTAGCGCCATTCTTAGTAGCGCTTTGCTCTATGTTATATCAGCATTATTGCCACGATCGTTTCTTGCTGCGGGTTTCAATGCGCGATCAAATCATAGCGTAGCTGCACAACAAATTGGTGGCCTTGCTCTTGTCCCGTCCGCTCTCATCGTCGTGTTACTGTTCGGACCGGATATGGGCATTACGGTGGAACTTGTAGCGTATTTGTCCGGCGCATCCCTGCTGTTGTGGGCGATTGGTCTACTGGATGATGGGTTCGAATTGTCAGTTTACCTGCGTTTTGGGTCGCAATTATTAGCCAGCTGCATGGTGATCTATGGTCTTGGCCCTGACTTCAGGATATTGCCGGACCTGCTGCCACATTGGCTTGAAGCGATATTGATCCTCATCACTCTCGTTGCTGCAATCAATATTACAAATTTTATGGATGGATTGGACCTCATGACCGTCGCTGGTTTAGGTGTACCTTTAACCGGAATTGCGATTCTTACAATGCTTCAGCTTTCGGGTGTTGAAAGTGGTTCAATTGCGGCCATTCTTGCCGGAGCCTTGCTTGGTTTTTCATTCTTCAACCGACCGCCAGCGCGCATTTTCTTAGGCGATTCGGGAAGTTTGCCGCTGGGACTAATGACTGGTACGGCATTGCTTTTGCTAGCGCGTGAAACGCATATCGTGGTGGCACTCGTGCTTCCACTATACTATGTTTTGGACGCCGGGACGACGATTATTCTGCGCTTGGTTGATAGAGAGAATATACTCAAGGCGCATTCAAAGCATGCATATCAAGTCGCTAAAAGATCAGGCTGGAGTGTACTAAAAGTCGTCGCCCATGTGGCATTTCTTAATGTTGTTCTGATCTTATGCGCTATCGCGATGCTGCATTTTGATCATCTTCCCGGACAAATTGCTTTCGTGTTAATTGCAATTGTAGCAGTTCTAATGCTGTTGCTTGATTTTCGGGGCAGGTTCAGAAAGCTATAACATCAAAAAGCACCTTACGGACGGCATTCACATCATCTGTCGCCATCGCTGCGCGTAAGGAGTTGAGGCTGGCCGTTACATCGACATCTGCCTTTTTACCTTTCGGCGCACGCATAATTTTTGGATGTCGCGTAGCTTGCGCCTGAGAGGGATCATAGAAGAGTTCTTCATACATCTTCTCACCTTCGCGAATGCCCGTAACTTCAATGGCAATGTCACCTTGAGGATTATCCTGGTTGCGCAACGTCAGTCCTGCCAGAAGAATCATGTTTTCTGCAAGATCGCGGACTCTTACTGGTTCGCCCATTTCTAACAAAACCGTATCGCCGGTTTCTGCAATTGCGCCTGACTGCACAATTAGTTCGGCAGCTTCTTTGATTGACATGAAATAACGTGTCATATCTTCATGGGTAAGCGTTATCGGACCGCCATTTGTAATCTGCTCACGGAAAAGCGGAACAACAGAGCCGTTGGACCCTAAAACATTACCGAAACGGACAGAATAAAAAGATTTCTTTTGTCCGGCCTGCTCGGCAAGCATGCCGTACTGATAGACGATGAGTTCTGCCCATCGTTTTGTTGCACCCATAACATTTGTTGGACGTACAGCTTTGTCCGAAGAAATCAGAACCATGCGCTCGACGTCCGTGGCAAGCGCAGCAGCAGCAACATTAAGTGTACCGAACACATTATTACAAATGCCAATAAGCGCATTTTGTTCAACAAGCGGGACATGTTTGTAAGCCGCACAATGATAAACAGTGTCGATACGATGTACACGAATTGCTTTTTCCGGCGCATGTTTGTCCTGCACTGATCCCAGCACCGGAACGATTTCGCAGGATGTAATTTGTCTAAGCTGACGCTCAACCTGATATAGTGCATATTCACTTGATTCAAACAGGACAATGCATTCAGGTTTCCACTCAGCGATAGTTTGACAAAGCTGACTGCCGATGGATCCACCCGCACCGGTAATCATGATGCGGTGCCCTTCTACAACTTCTCGCAGAAGGCTGGTGTCAGGGGGCACAGGAGAGCGTCCAAGAAGGTCATCGATTTCGACATTACGAAGTGCGCTGACGAGGTATTTACCGGTTGTAAGATCGGCAATCGGCGGGAGAATGCGTGTGTTGACTGACAGAGGGCCGAGCAATCGTGCAAAGTCTTGCCGTTGCTGTTTCGTTAGTTCTGGTTCTGATATGACTACTTGTTTTATCCCGTAGTTTTCAATTAGGTCTGGTATTTGTTTGGCGGGGTACACACGCAGACCGGTAATATCCATCCCGTTAAGCAATCCATTTGGATCGACAAAGCCGATAATTTGTGTGTCGCTGTGGCTTCTTAATGCAGCTGCAAGCTGACGCCCTGGCTCACCAACACCGATAATGAGTGCGGAGCTCGAATAGTTTTTCCCCGCTCCGGCATTGCGCAAAAGCCATTTTGCTCCAAACCGGCTTGCGGAAATAAGCACCGTACTCAAAAGCCAGTATAGCAAAGGCACCGAGCGGGGCAGGCCTGCACTACCGTAAAGCTCCATAAGAAAAACAAGCGCCACCCAGAACAGCGCTGCGATTGCTGTTGCCTGGAAGATCGGCCAGATTGATCTTTCAGCAAGGTAACGGATTATTGCACGATAAAGTCCAAACCGAACAAATACTGGAATGCCGAGAACTGGTGCAATGACTATAAGAAAAAGCTGGGCATGCGAAGGCACGAAAACGAAACCAAGTCGCATGACAAATGCGAGATAAGCACTGAGCAAAAGAAGCGCACAGTCGGTTAATAGCAGAATTATCTGCTTACCCAATCGGGGCAGGTTTGATAATCTTTGCCATGGAGAGCTCACATTCATATAAATACTATCCCATGCCTCTCACGAAAAGAGAATGAAAGCCGGTTGTGGCTAAGTCTCCTGCTGGCCAAAACGCACCCTGTCCCTATTTACAGCTTTGAAAACAACACATTCGAATCATCGTTATCATGAGTCCTCAATGGGACCTATATCAATCGCTATTACAACGGCTTAACAAAAAGTCTATGCAGTACGAATATCAATCTACCAGAGCACTAACATCGAACTCAAATAACTCGTAAATGACAAGAATTATGCAAAAATTTGTAGTTGTTTATAGGTAAGGTCGGGCATTGGATTAAAAATTTAACGTGGTTCATCCAATCATTTTATAGGCTCATGCAACAGGGCCCGTTTATCAGGTCCTGTTTATAAAATTCTCTTTTAACGACTAGTATGAAATAGCCACTGTTTAAAAGGGGTTGTTGATAGCAATTAAGTTAGCTTTCAAAAGCAAAAATCCCGGACAAAGCCGGGATTTTGATACCTATAGTTAAACTGGAAAACTGGAGCGGGCGAAGGGATTCGAACCCTCGACCCCAACCTTGGCAAGGTTGTGCTCTACCCCTGAGCTACACCCGCTCGCGCCAGTTTTCAGTTTGGAAACTGTTCTCTAGGAGAAGTCGTTTCCGTTAGGCAAGCGCTATATGGACCAACGCTTTTGAGATTGCAACAGGGAATTTCATGTTTCGACTAAGTTATTTTCAAAGATTCACAGGCTAATTCATCGCTTGCGTCTGGAGATGCTGATAATTGAGGCCAATGCGGCAAAACCAGCTGCGACAAGTAAGATATTGGGGATGTTGGTTAGTCCCCAATGCCCTAGCAGAAATGCGACGAACGCTGCACCAAGCGACTGGCCCATCAACCGCGCTGTGCCGAGCATGCCGCTTGCTGCGCCACTTCTGGCTCGCGGGGCAGATGTTATAATCATGCGATTGTTGGGTGCCTGAAAGAAGCCAAAGCCTATTCCGCAGAGTGCCATACGCCAGCATATGTCCTGAACCGTTGGTTGTTCGGGTAAAAGTCCCATCAGCCCTAGGCCAGTTGCAAAAATGATCAGCCCGATAAGGCCGAGCGTTGCGGGTGAATATTTGTCAGAAAGTTTACCAGATATTGGTGCAACAATTGCCAGAGCAATTGGCCATGGCATCATCAGAAAGCCGACTTCGATGGGCTGAAAGCCGTAAACCGTTTGAAACAAGAACGGCAGCGAAATGAACGCCATCATCTGTGCCAGAAATGACATGATAGAAGTACAGAGTGAAAGGCTGAATACTGGAATTCGTAGCAGATCAAGCGGTAATAGCGGATCTGTTTTGCGCATTGAGCGGCGAATAAGCCATGTTGCGGCGGCGATACAGCCAACTGCCTGTAACAGAAGCCATGATGCATCAATTTCGCTGCCAGCACTGTCAACCACTGTCACCAAAAGCCCAAGCGTAAGTGCACTCAGTATAGCGCTCAGATAATCGAAACGGCGCAATGAACGCTCATTGTCGGGCAGACTTTTCAGCCCCATAGCAACAGCCAGAACGCCCAGCGGAATGTTGATGACAAAAAGCCAAGGCCAACTCAGCGAATGAAGAATCACACCCGCAAGCGTTGGTCCGATTGTTGAAGAAACAGCAACAAACAAGGCATTTAACCCGATAGCAGTGCCGAACTTGGCCTGCGGCACCGTATAGCGGAGTAGGGCAGTGTTGACACTCATCAGGCCCGCAGCACCAAAGCCTTGAATGACGCGTGCGATGGTAAGAGCTTCAAGCGAGCTGGAAAAAACACAGGCAATGGATGCGAGTGTGAACAACGATACACCCAGAAGATAAATGCGACGATAGCCGTAAATCTCACCCAAAGCTGCAAGCGGCAAAAGCGTGATTACGATTGCAAGCTGATAACCATTGACGATCCAGATCGATGCTGATGGCCCGGCAGAAAAGTCGGCCGCAATCGTTGGAAGTGCAACATTGGCTATAGTGCCGTCGATGACAGCAAGAGTAAGCCCCACCATCAGGGTCGCCCAGGCCCAATATAAACGCGGCTTTGGCAGGCCATCCGGTGCTACGAACGTACCTTCTTGAATAACCTTTTCATGCTTCATTTTATCGACCACTAACCAGTACCGCACAAGCAGACCAGCGCGCGGCGAATGTATGAGAGGATTCTGGAAACCTTATCCAGATGGGTAAGGTTCGCACGTCATGTAGAGCATTAACGCCTGAAAAGCACCGGTTCTCGCGGTTAAACCAAGCATAGTCACGCTATTGTGTGGGGCTTTCGTTCATATTGGGCAGTTTCATCGCGCGCGCATAGTGGCGAGGATTGAAGCTTAAATATAGCGGGCAGATGCTGGCAACCAGAATAAGATGCATGATCCAACCAGAGGCAAATGTCCCTGTCAAATTGTGCAAGAAAGCCGTTGCAACAGGGCCAAGCGCTGCAATTAGAAAGCCACCGCCCTGCATCATAGCTGCAAGAGCGCCAGCCTCCGCAGGCTTTGGTAGATGATCAAGCGATGTAATCATGGCGAGCGCAAAGCTACCACCAAGTCCGGCGCCACATATCGCCGACCAAAACATCGGCGAGAGTTGCGGCAGAAATGCAAGGCCCGCAAAACCAATAGATTGCATAGCTAGCGTCAGCAGCAGCCAAGGGCGGCGATCAATGCTGCGACTGGCAAGAAGTGGAAGAATAAAGGCGGAAAGTGCCTGAGCAATCGCCATTACTGCAACCAGATTACCGGTCGCCGCAGGACTGACACCGAGTGCCTGATAATAAGGTGCCAACCATGCAACCATTGATGAGTAGCCCGCATTTACAAGGCCAAATGCGATCATCAATATCCATGTGCGCGGACGGCGCAGCAATTTGCCTGCTATGTTTGATTTCGGGCCGGAAGATTTCGTTTCCTGAAGAATCGGAATTGCGGTGAGCAAAGCCAGAATTGCTGGAATTGCGAGAACGGAAAGTGCGAATCGCCAGTTATGTTCGGTACCCGCAAGCCACGGCGTGAGACGAGCACCAAGTGCACCGCCACCCATGATCATTGCAGAGTATAGGCCGGTCACGGTGGCAATGTTTGTTGGAAACTTTGCCTTAATGAGGCCCGGCATCATCGCTTGAATCATTGCCACGCCCGCACCGCAGAGAATAGCGGTCAGGATCAGCGATAAACTATCAGGAACGAATCCCCGTAAAATTGAGCCCGCCGCCAGAACGATAAGTGCTGCGAACATGCTGCGCCGTGTTCCGACAATGGACTGGATATGCGGTGCTACAAATGCCCCAAGTCCCATCAACAGCATCGGCAGAAAAGTTAGCAATGACAGTGCACCAAAACCCATGCCTGTATCGCTTGCGATATAGCTGAGCACAGGTCCGGGTGCCGTTAGAAATGGCCTCAGATTGAGGCCAATGAGCACGACGAGAACGATAAGCGCTACAGGCGTTGCCTGCTTGCCTACGGATGGGGCTGAGGTTGAAACCATTTTAAGGTCTATTGCTCGGATAGTTGTTTTTGTTGCCATACTCGATAGAGCTGAGCCTCATCTTGTGGTGAACAATGATCAAACCTTATTCCTGTCTGCTCATTGATCGGCCTGGCAAGCTCTTTCGCAATCTGTGCTGTTGAAAGATTATAAGGTTCTGCCTCATCGTTTGAGTAGGCAAAGATGATTTCTTTGATGCCTGACATACGCATGGCGGCAAAACACATAGGGCAGGGCTGACCACTCGCGTAAACCGTGCAATCATCGAGGCGCACTGATTGTAAAGCCTGACCTGCCGCACGTAATGCAAGCAGTTCGGCATGCGCGGTTGGATCGCAATCAGCCTGCATACGGTTGACACCAGTCCCGATAATCTTGTCATTTTTCACGACGACGGCACCAAATGGGCGTCCGCCCTGTTTGATATTTTCAAAAGCAAGCGCGATTGCCTGACTGAGAAAAGTATTGCTGGCGCTCATTTTGCGCCAGCCTTTTCAAGCATAGCCACCATTGGCGAAAACCCGCGTTGACGCGCATGCTGTAATGGTGTGACCCCATCATTATCGGCGAGATTAACATCTGCACCGCCATCAATTAGCAATTTCATAATATCAATATGTCGCTGCCCGCCATCACCAAGAATGATAGCTTCGAGCAACGCAGTCCATCCAAGATTGTTGACGTGATCGACCTCAACACCCGCTTTAATCAGCGTACGAACAGTTTCGACATGGCCGCGCTCGGAAGCGGGAATAAGGGCCGTACCGCCGTAACGATTTGTGCTTTTCAGGTCCGCGCCGTGAGCAAGCGTTAGCTTGAGGATTTCGAGGTGGCCGCGTGCGCCAGCATAAAGATAGGGGCTATCCTTGATCGAATCCTTTGCATTCACGTCAGCACCGGCATCAATAAGTGCGCGGGCTACATCGACGTGATTGGCATGTGTTGCGGCAAGCAGAGCTGTTTCGCCCGCTTTGCCACGCGTATCAAGATTGGCACGTGCTTTGATTGCTTCTTTGACAGCAGAGAGGTTCCCCGCGCTAGCTGCATCAATAAGCGAAGTCTGCGCATATGCTGTGGCTTGATGACCCGGCAGTGACGGTTCTGTCATGACAATTGCTCCTGCAATTAATGCCAAGGCATTCAAGCGGATTAAGGTTTGACGCATGGCTGTTCTCCTATTTCTTGCTAAAATAGTTGCAGTGAGACATATTTAAAAATTAAATGTTCAACTGGCGTCCATTAATAAAATGAATAATATTTTTAGTCTCGATCTTTTACGTGCTTTTGTAGCTGTTGTGGATACGCGCAGTTTTACCGCTGCGGCACAGCAATTACATTCAACGCAATCGACTGTGAGCCAGAAGATCTTGCGACTCGAGGACGCTGCGAAGCAACCTTTGCTAGAGCGCGCCAGACATGATGTCCGGCCCACGGACGCAGGTGAAAAGTTGCTCGGCTATGCGAGACGCATGCTGCATCTCCATGACGAAGCGACTGCTGCGATGACCGGCAGTTCATTGGCAGCCGTGTTTCGCCTCGGTTTGGCAGAAGACTTTGCGGCGAAGCTTGTTACGCCGGCACTTGCAGCCTTCCTTCGCGCACATCCCAATATGAAGCTGGAAGTCACTAGTGGGATGAGCCGTGATTTACAGAAGGGGTTTGAGACCGGCGAATATGATCTGGTGATGGTCAAGCAAAAGCAAGGTGATACGCGAGGTGTGATACACTGGCCTGAGCCACTTTCATGGTTGGAAAGCGCTGATTACCCAGTGTCTCATATGAATCCTTTGCCGCTTGTGGCGTTCCCACCAAATGGTCTTTATCGTAGCGATATGATGGAAGCTCTCGATCGTATAGGGAGGCCGTGGCATGTGGTATTTACGAGCTCCAGTCTTGCCAGTGTTCAAAGCGCTGTTGCAGAGGGCTTGGGTGTAAGCCTGTTACCTGACCGGGTGGCGTTGTCCACGCATCGCATTGTTCCTGAAGCCTCTGGCCTACCTTTGATCAACCCCATGGAAATCGTTATTCAGCATACGGACAATGCCTCTGATCAAATGCTACAATTGGTTGAAATGCTCAGCACGCTCGTAAGCGAATAGAAGTTATTCCTCATTCATAAACATCAAATTTGCCCAGTCGAATGTTGGCTTATCTGGCTTGACGAATTTTGTATCCAGGATATTGTGTCCAGAAAAGTTGGGAGGCTTTTCTTTTGGCGGCTTTTGAATGGCGCAGTCAGACCCGTTTGCTGGACGAAGTTGCAGAAGCGCTTCGTGAGAGAATTTATGCGGGCGTTTATGCGCCGGGTGCCATCCTCCGACAAGAACATATCGCTGCCGAATTTGGTATTAGCCGCACGCCCTTGCGCGAAGCCTTGCGTGTTCTGGAGCGTGACGGGCTGGTTATTCACTTACCGGGCAGGGGCGTTCGTGTGGCCTCCGCTGATCTTACACGCCTGATTGATGCTTATGCTGTTCGAGAAGTTCTCGATGGCGTTGCTGCACGTTTTGCGGCTGAACGCGCAACAGATGAGGACATTGCAAAGCTGCGTGCCCATATTGCCGGGCAGGCAACGGTTGTCGATCCATGGGACCCGAAAGCTTATACGCAGACGAATGTCGATTTTCACATGGCGGTAATGAACACGGCGGGCAATGCGTCGCTGATCGCATTCGTTCCACTGTTGCGCATGACATCGCAGGTTTTCGCGCCATCTTTTTCGTTATCTGTAGACCGCGCACGCGATGCAATCCGCGAACACGGAGCAATAGTTGAAGCCATCGCTTCGCGTGATGGGGAGGAAGCCGAGCGGCTGGCGCGCGCCCATATCCGCGCAACAACGGCAAGACTGGAGGCGGAAATGCCTCTGCGGGAGAATGAAAATGAAGCATGAAAACAAGTCGGGTGGCTCAGGCCTTCTTCGTTATGGCAATTTCATTGCTGGTCAATGGCAAGACGCTTTGGGTGGAGAGCACATTACGCTTCGCAATCCTTCCGATGGTAGCGATCTGGCTCTCATTGCGCGCGGCACGAAAGCCGACGTCGATCTGGCTGTGGCCGCAGCCCGTGCCGCACTTTCCGGTGAATGGGGAAAGTTGACTGCGACCGAGCGCGGTCGCGTCTTGCACCGCGTTTCAGAAGAAGTGTTGAAAAACATCGACTTGTTGACTGATCTTGAATCAAGGGATGTAGGTAAGCCCGTAACTCAGGCGCGCGCCGATGTTGTGGCGCTGGCGCGGTATCTCGAATTCTATGGCGCGTCTGCTGACAAGGTTCACGGCGACACGCTGCCTTATCAAAACGGTTTCACCGTTCTGTCGATCTATGAGCCGCATGGCGTCACGGGCCATATCATTCCGTGGAACTATCCAATGCAGATTTTAGGTCGCAGTCTCGGCGCAGCACTGGCGATGGGCAATGCTGCTGTGGTCAAGCCTGCGGAAGAAGCCTGCCTGACCATTCTGGAATTCGCAAAGATTGCAGAGAAAGCTGGTCTGCCGAAAGGCGCACTCAATGTCGTAACCGGACTTGGTGCAGAAGCGGGTGCAGCACTTTCGGAGCACCCGGACGTGAACCACATTTCATTTACCGGCTCGGTGCGTACTGGCGAAGCAGTGCAGGCGGCAGCCGCAAAAAACACTGTTCCCGTAACGCTGGAGCTTGGTGGAAAGTCTCCGCAGATCGTTTTCGCGGATGCTGTTCTCGACCGTGCTATTCCGTTCCTCGTCAATGCAGGCATTCAGAATGCCGGCCAAACCTGCTCGGCATCCTCTCGTATTCTGGTTGAACGCAGCGTTTATGAAGATGTTGTGGCTCGCATGAGCGAACGCTATCGCGCGTTGAAAGTTGGCCCGGCAGGCGATGATCTTTCTGTCGGTCCCGTTGTATCGCAGCGCCAGAAAGCGATTGTTGACGGCTATCTTGACCTTGCAAAGGAAAGTGGTCTGGCGATTGCGGCGCAAGGTGTGTTGGTGGACGATGCACCTGAAGGTGGTGCTTATGTGCTGCCCACACTGATCCGTGATGTGCCTGCCGACCATCGTCTGGCGCAGGAGGAAATTTTTGGCCCGGTTCAGGTCATTCTGCCTTTTGACACCGAAGAGGAAGCCATTGCGATTGCCAATGGGACTTCATATGGCCTCGTCTGCGGGATTTGGACCAATGATGGCGGACGCCAATTCCGTTTGGCCCGCGCTATCCATTCCGGTCAGGTATTCATCAATAATTATGGCGCTGGCGGCGGTATCGAATTGCCATTCGGCGGCGTAAAAAAATCCGGACATGGCCGTGAAAAGGGTTTTGAGGCGCTCTACGGATTTGCCTCGCTGAAGACCATTTCGGTCTGGCACGGATAAATTTTAGCATTTGGGAGAATTGCAGTGTCGCTTGAAGGTAAGGTCGCGCTCATCACTGGAGCAGGTTCGGGGTTTGGTGAGGGCATGGCAAAGCGCTTTGCCAGAGGCGGCGCTAAAGTCGTTATCGTGGATCGCGACAAAGCAGGTGCTGAGCGCGTCGCAGGTGAAATTGGTGATGCAGCACTGGCGGTCGCTGCCGATATTTCCAAGGAAGTAGACGTTGATGCAGCGGTAGAAGCCGCACTGTCGAAGTTCGGTAAAGTCGATATTCTCATCAACAATGCTGGCATCGGCCATAAGCCGCAGAATGCTGAGCTGGTTGAGCCGGAAGAGTTTGATCGCATTCTTGGCGTCAATGTGCGTGGCGTTTATCTGATGACGCGCAAGCTTATTCCGCATTTTAAGAGCAATGGTGCCAAGGGAGAGGAATGCGTCATTCTCAATGTCGCTTCGACCGGCGCGGGTCGTCCGCGCCCGAATCTCGCTTGGTACAATGCGACCAAGGGCTGGGTGGTTTCTGTAACCAAGGCGCTCGCTATCGAGCTTGCGCCGGCAAAGATTCGTGCGGTCGCTTTGAACCCGGTTGCGGGTGAGACACCGCTTCTCACCACCTTCATGGGCGAGGATACCGAAGAAATCCGCAAAAAGTTCCGCGATTCCATTCCGATGGGTCGCCTGTTGAAACCAGATGATTTGGCTGAAGCTGCGGCTTTCCTTTGCTCGCCTCAAGCCTCTATGATTACCGGGGTTGCGCTCGACGTCGATGGCGGGCGTTCGATTTAAAAATTGACAAGGGGAGCCAAAGAGAAACGATGAGTAAACTGCTGAAAGCCGGGCTGATTACAGCCACGATGCTCGCATCGATCAACGGTGCCTTCGCAAAGGATACGCTGGTGGTCGGTGAAGTTCTGGAACCGCCGGGCCTTGATCCGACGGCAAATGCTGCTGCCGGTATACGGCAGGTTACTTATGCCAATCTCTATGAAGGCCTGGTTCGTATCGTCGAAGACGGTACAGTAAAGCCACAACTGGCCGAAAGCTGGACAGTTTCTGACGATAAGAAGACCTACACTTTCAAACTGCGTCAGGGTGTGAAGTTCCACGATGGGACGCCATTCGATTGTTCGGTTGTAAAGTTCTCCTACGAGCGTGCGCTGGCTCCAGATTCCACCAATGCGCAAAAGGGTCTTTTTGAACCAATCGCCAGCACCGAGTGTCCTGATCCAGCGACTGCCCTTGTAACGCTGAAGCGGCCAACCTCGAACTTCCTGTTCAATATGGGGTGGGGCGACGCGGTTATGATCGCTCCGAATTCGGCAGCCGATAACAAGACCAAGCCTGTCGGAACGGGTCCGTTCAAGTTCAAGCGCTGGGTTCAGGGTGATCGTGTCGAGCTCGACCGTAACCCGGACTATTGGGGCGAGCCAGCAAAGCTTTCTGCGGTCACTTTCCGCTTTGTGAGCGATCCTTCGGCAGCAGCCGCTGCAATCCTTGCTGGCGACATTGATGTCTTCCCGATGTTCCAGGCGCCGGAATTGATCAGTCGCTTCAAGAGCGATGATAAGTTGCAGGTCGAAGTCGGTGATACTGCAGGCAAAGTTCTGCTTTCGCTTAACAATGCCAAGGCTCCATTCGACAATGTGAAGGTGCGTCAGGCACTGGCCCATGCCATTGACAGCAAGTCGCTGATCGAAGGTGTCTATTCCGGTTTTGGTACGCCAATCGGCTCGCATTATGCGCCGGTCGATCCGGGTTATGTCGACCTATCGGAAACCTATCCGTATGATCCGGCAAAGGCGAAGCAACTGCTGGAAGAGGCGGGCGTTCCGGCCGGTACGTCAATCACCATCACGCTTCCACCTCCGGCCTATGCGCGTCGCGGTGGTGAAATCATCGCAGCCATGCTGGCGGAAGTGGGTATTCAGGCCAATCTCGTTCCAATCGAGTTTGCACAATGGCTGGATCAGGTATTCAAGCGCTCGGATTTCGATGCCACGATCATTGCACATACCGAAGCGCGTGATCTCGATATCTATGCTCGCGACAAATACTACTTCAACTACAACAATCCGGAATATAAGGCGCTCTATAAAGCCTATGCCGAGGCCGGTAGCGACGAAGAACAGCTCGAACTGGTGAAGAAGCTTCAGGAAAAGCTTGCTGCAGACGAGCCGAATATCTTCCTCTATGCGCTGCCAAAAATCGGTGTGTGGAATAAGAACGTCAAAGGTCTGTGGAAGAACATGCCGATCCCGGCTGATGATCTGACACAGGCTTACTGGGCCGAATAAGAACATTTCCGCCCCGGCTTTTTGGCGGGGCGGTTTTACGCGAATAGCCGTGCAGCGATAACAATCAAGGGGCTGCGGCACGGCAAGAAATGGAATGTGGAGTGAATGGCGTGAAGCGCTCATTCCTGCATTTTTATGACGCACAATCTTGTCCGAAAAACCGGACAAGTTTTCGGGATTGTGCTTAGGAGGTCGCCTTGCTGGCTTATATTTCCGGGCGAATAGTTTCGCTCTTGCTTACGACGCTTGCGGCCTCCGTCATCGTCTTCCTGTTGATGCAGGTGCTGCCGGGCGACCCCGCCGCAGTTATCCTTGGCATCAACGCGCAACCTGAAACACTGGCAGCGCTTCACAAACAGCTCGGCCTCGATCAGCCGCTTTGGTGGCGGTATCTTTCGTGGATTGGCGGCTTTCTGAAGGGAGACTTCGGCACAAGCTACACCTATTCCGTGCCGATCAGTGAATTGCTCAGACCACGCATTATGGTCACGCTGCCGCTGGCGCTTTTGTCCATGGTTCTGTCGGTCGCGGTAGCTATTCCCGTGGGCGTTTATGCGGCCTCCAAACGTGGCAAAACCGGCGATGTGCTTTCCATGGGTGTGGCGCAGGTGGGGGTTGCTATCCCGAATTTCTGGCTTGGCCTGCTTTTGATCCTGTTGTTTGCTTTGCAGCTCGGCTGGTTTCCAGCTTCTGGCTTTGCTGGCTGGGAAGGTGGATTCTGGAACGGTATCCGCTCGCTGTTTCTGCCCGCGCTGGCTCTCGCTTTGCCGCTTGCCGCTATTCTTGCCCGCGTGACGCGTTCCGCCGTTATCGAAACGCTGGGTGAGGATTTCGTGCGGACCGCGCGCGCAAAAGGTCTTACCCGTAACGCGGCACTCTGGCGCCATGCGGTGCCAAATGCGCTGATCCCGGTCGTCACGATTATTGGCCTGCAATTCTCATTTCTGTTGGCTGGAACGATCATCATTGAAAATGTCTTCAATCTTCCCGGCCTTGGAAGGCTGGTGTTTCAGGCAATCGCCCAGCGCGATTTGATAACTGTGCAGTCGCTGGTGACGCTGCTTGCGGCTTCCGTGATTACGGTCAACTTCATTGTCGATCTTGTCTATGGCTTCATTGATCCGCGTCTTTCGACGGGAGGCAGCCGATGAGTGAGGTTCAGACAATTGCAAAGCCAAGCCGTTTTCGGACGCTGTTTTTAAGCCGCAGCCTTGTGATCGGTTCGCTTGTTACCGCTATTCTGGTGGCTATGGCTCTCGTTTCCTATTTCTGGACGCCTTATTCACCCACCGCCATGAACTTCCGCGACAAGCTGCAGGGGCCGAGCTTCAGTCATCTGTTCGGAACGGATAATTTCGGTCGTGATGTGTTTTCCATGATTATGGTCGGTGCGCGCAATTCCATTGCCGTGTCGATTATTGCTGTGCTTGTTGGCGCGGGTATAGGCATCCCTCTCGGTGCCTTTGCTGCAGCGCGCGGTGGATTGGTTGATGGCTTTGTCATGCGTATGACCGATCTGGCCTTTGCATTTCCGGCGTTGCTGACCGCAGTCATTATCACCGCTATTTTTGGCCCGGGTGCGGTCAACGCCATGATTGCAATCGGTATTTTCAATATTCCCGTCTTTGCCCGTGTTACGCGTGGTGCATCGCTCGGGCTTTGGAAGCGCGAATATGTGCAGGCAGCGCGTTGCGCAGGGCGCGGCGATATCTCGATCACGCTGCTGCATGTTCTGCCCAACATCAATCATGTGCTGATCGTACAGGCGACGATCCAGTTCGCACTCGCCATCGTGGCGGAAGCAGGTCTCTCCTATGTGGGGCTTGGTACCCAGCCGCCAATGCCGAGCTGGGGCAAGATGCTCAATGATGCACAGACCTTTATCTATGATGCGCCATGGCTGGCGATCTTCCCTGGTCTTGCCATTACACTCGCAGTCCTTGGTCTCAACATGCTGGGTGACGGTCTGCGCGACATTCTTGATCCACGCGTAAGGAGGCAGAGATGATAAAAGCTTTGCCAAAAACACCTCTTCTTGAAATGGACAATATGTCTGTCGAGCTGCCATTTGGCACGCGCACTGCAGATATCGTCTCTGGCATTACATTAACCCTCAATCGTGGTGAACGTCTGGGCGTTGTGGGTGAATCTGGCAGTGGCAAGTCGATTACCGCGCTTGCTGCCATGGGCTTGCTGCCAGACCGGATGCGCGTGCGCGGAACCTTGCGTTTTGATGGGCAGGATCTGGCAAACAAGCCAGAAGCCGAACTCTGCAAAATGCGCGGTCGCCGCATGGCGATGATCTTTCAGGAGCCAATGACAGCGCTCAATCCGGTTAAAACCATTGGTGCGCAAATTGCCGAAGGCCGCAGACTGCATCTTGGCGAAAGCCGCATTGATGCCGAACGCAAGGCGCGTGAGTTGCTGGATCGCGTGGGACTGCCTGCACCGCGCTTTAATCTCGATCTGTATCCGCACCAGCTTTCCGGCGGACAACGCCAGCGCGTGATGATCGCCATGGCGATTGCGTGCGAGCCTGATCTGCTGATTGCCGATGAACCGACCACAGCGCTTGATGTCACTGTCCAGGCACAGATTCTTGATCTCATGGATGAGCTGATCGACGAAACTGGAACAGCGTTGATGCTCATTACCCATGATCTCGGCGTTGTGTCGGAAATGACCGACCGTATCGCAGTGATGTATGCAGGGCGGATCGTGGAAACGGGGCGAACCGAAGCCGTGTTCAATCGTATGGCGCATCCTTATGCGCGGGGGCTGTTTCAGGCTTCTCCACATGGGGCTAATCTGGTTCGCGATCATACGAAGCCGCGTCAGCGCCTCGCGGCAATTCCCGGTGTTGTACCGGACCCGCTGGCACGCCCGCCATATTGCAGCTTCGCTGATCGTTGCGCATTCGTTGAAGGCGATTGTCGAAAGCTCATTCCGCCACTTGATCTGATCGGTGAAAGCGAAGGCATTGCCCATCGCGCTGCCTGTCTGCATCCACGCGATGGCGGGGTTCTGGCATGAGCAAGATGATTTTGCAGGTTCGGGATGTCGTGCGTGAATATCAGCTCCCGCGCCCTTCATTCCTTTCAAAGCCGGGGTCGTTGCGCGTTCTCCACGGTGTCAATGTCGAGATCGAAGCAGGGCAAAGCCTTGGTATCGTAGGCGAAAGCGGTTCGGGCAAATCAACACTTGCCCGTGCTGTGATGGGGCTGGAACGACCGCAATCTGGCCAAATCCTTATCAATGGTCAGGATATCTACGCGCTTGACCGTTCAGGTCTGCGTGAAGCGCGTAAAGGTTTTCAGGCGATCTTTCAGGACCCTTATGGTTCGCTCGATCCGCGCCACACGGTCAAGCGGATCATTTCGGAGCCGATTGTTTCACTGGAGCGCGGGACAAGCAGCAAGGAGCGGGATGAGCGCGTAGCAGAAGTGCTGGAAGCTGTCGGCCTCCCAAAAGCGTCTGCCGAAAAATATCCGCATGAGTTTTCCGGGGGGCAGCGCCAGCGTATCGCTATTGCCCGAGCCCTGATTACCAAACCGGCGCTTATCGTGGCCGACGAACCAGTCTCGGCGCTTGACGTCTCTATTCAGGCGCAGGTTCTCAATTTGATGATGGATCTGCAGGAAAAATTCGGCCTTTCCTATCTTTTCATCAGTCACGATCTTGGTGTCGTGCGGGCAATTACCGATCGTGTAGCGGTGATTTACCACGGCAATATCGTCGAGCAGGGAGAGACCAACGCGGTCTTCGATAATCCGCAGCATGACTATACGCGCGCATTGGTTGATGCTGTGCCGAAGCCATTTTCGGGACGGCGCAAACGTGCCCGCAAGCTCAATTCTACAATCAAACTACCAGAATGAAATAAGGGAACGCCATGTCTTCACTTGCCGATTTGTCAGCTGTCGATCTTGTTTCTGCCTATAAGGCGAAATCGCTTTCGCCGGTTGAAGTTACGGAAGCTGTAATTGAGCGCATCGAGGCCTATGAGCCGAAACTGAATGCGCTTTGGGCTTATGATCCGGAAAACGCAAGGGCATCTGCGAACGCATCGGAAGAGCGTTGGGCAAAAGGTGAGCCCGCTGGCCCCATTGACGGCGTGCCGCTGACGATCAAGGAAAATATTGCCACGCAAGGTACTGCCGTTCCGCTCGGCTGTGCAGCACTGCCTCTCAATCCTGCAGCCGTTGATGCGCCGCCCGCAGCCCGAACCCGCGAGGCTGGTGGCGTGCTTTTGGCTAAAACAACCATGCCTGATCTCGGTATGTTGTCCTCTGGGCTTTCGAGCTTTCATAAGCTTGCTCGCAACCCGTGGGACTTGAACGCCAATCCGGGCGGTTCAAGTGCTGGTGCGGGCAGCGCTGGTGCTGCTGGTTACGGGCCACTGCATATCGGTACGGATATTGGTGGCTCCATCCGCCTGCCTGCCGGCTGGTGCGGTTTGGTTGGCCTGAAACCGTCTTTCGGGCGTATTCCAATCGATCCGGCGTTTCTTGGTCGTGTTGCCGGTCCGATGACGCGCACGGTTGCCGACAGCGCGCTTTATATGTCGGTGCTTTCACGTCCTGATCGCCGTGACGCGATGAGCCTGCCATATCAGGATATCGACTGGATGAACCTTGATATCGATGTAAAAGGTCTCAAAATCGGCCTTTGGCTCGATGCCGGTTTTGGCGAACCAACGGGCGACGAAACACGCGCGGCTGTGGAAGCGGCAGCGAAGCTGTTCGCGGATGCTGGCGCGATTATTGAGCCGGTTGCCCCATTCCTCAATCGCACCATGATCGATGGGCTTGATCGCTTCTGGCGCGCACGTTCCTGGGCCGACGTCTCTAAGATGACGCCGGAAAACCGTGCGAAAATCTTGCCATACATCTATCAATGGACTGAAACCGCTGAAGGTTTGACTGGCGAGGAAGTCTATTCCGGCTTTTCCCAAATAGATGCGATGCGCCATGCAGCTCTTGCGGCGTCGAAGGATTTCGATTTCATCATTTCCCCGACCGCTCCAATGCCGACCTATCCGGCGGAATGGGCCTCTCCGGTCAATGATCCGCAGCGTCCTTTCGAGCACATCGCGTTTACCGTTGCGATGAATATGTCGGAACAGCCTGCAATCTCGCTCAATTGTGGCTATACGTCCAAGGGGCTGCCTATTGGCTTGCAGATTTTTGGCCAGCGCTTTGATGATCTGGGCGTGCTGCGACTTGCAAAGGCCTATGAGGATAGGCGACCCGTTCAGCGTCCTTGGCCCATTATTGCATAAGAAGAAAGGCCGCGTGATGCGGCCTTTTCTTTATTTTGGTCTGAGTGGCGCTCGCTCTTTGTAACGATCAACCGCAGTGAGTTTCTGAACCAGAGGTTCTGCATCGCGCCAGCCGTATATCTCGGTGCGCAGATATTCGAGTTCCGTATCAAGCTCGTCTTCGCCGACTTCCGTCCACCAAGACTTTGGCCGTCCGTCCGTGCCATCGGACCAGCGATAACGACGCTCTTTTAGCTTGTCTTTCATTTCAAACGGGCTGTTTTCTGCATAGATGCGAAGACGCGATTTCTGACTTGCTTTAAGTAATTCTGCAAAGGGCGTGGTCTTGCCGGATTGCTCCTTCAGTACGGCGAGCAACGCCTGACAGTCGTCTTCCGCACGGTGGCCATTATGGAAATAGCCGCTCTGGCCGATCAGATAGCCGAGTTTGGTGCCTTCAAAGCCACGTGCCGTCCAGTCAATCTCCTTGACCGAGCAAGCCCAAGGCTTGTTTTCAAAGACGGGTGAAAAACGTTCCAGAAAAGGCCGATCAAAACCAGCATTATGTGCAATGATGATGTCGGCTTCCGCAATCAGTGCTTCAAGTTTGGCACGCGGGATTATTTGCCCGGCTACCATTTCATCAGTGATACCTGTGATACGGGTAATATCTGCGGGGATAGGTTTTGAGGGCTCCTGCAACGCACCAAAAGTCGCACAGACGTCTCCGATTGAACCGTCATCAGCATAACGGAAGGCCACCGCACCGATTTCGATGATTTCTTCCTGCGCTGCATTCAGGCCGGTCGTTTCAGTATCAACCACAATGCCAAGTCGTGGGAAACTAATCTTATCAGCATTCGCGACTGTTCGCGGAGGATCAAGTCTCTGCAAAATACGATAACGCCCGCTGTCTTTCAGCCGCTGTACCATTTCCGCTTCATCAAAAGCGTTTGATTTTCCAACCTTGGTGCGGGCAGGGCGCAGTTCTGACGGCTTCTTTTCGTCCGGTAATGGAGACGCAAAGAGGTCGAACTGGTGGCGCATATAACTTCTCCAAAGTGAGGGTATAATGCCTTAGAATGGCATTTTGCAAACCCTGCACCAAGCTTTTAATATAATTAGTAACAATTAATATGGGAATTGCCTTCTCTTAATTTTAGGCCATTTTCATTCGAGAAGTGACAGTATCTGTGGATATTTTATAACCCAAAAAGAAGAAAATATTATTTATTAATATTTATATTATTGTTTATTATTGTTTATTAGTTATCGCTTAATTTATTTGTCTATAAACTTAAAATTAGATTATTCTTTTATTTATAAAAGTTAACTTGACTTTGGTTGGTTCTAATCGTTTCAAATGGCACTGACTATTAATTTCATTCATGATTTTTTGGTTTTGTAGGATTATACGTGAGTTTTATTCCACCGCTGCTCATAATGTTGTTTGCGATCACGATGTTGGGCGTCTGGATGCTCGACACGAAGCGCCGGTATATGATTTTTTTTGGAATGAGCTTTGCTGTGTTTGCGTGCGGTCTTTTGGTTCAAATATTATCGGTTTTTTCAAGGCTTGACTTGACTGCCCTGGCTGCTGCGGCGTTCCATCTGATTGCTTGTTATCTATTTTGTGAAGCTGTTATGCTGCGCCTCGCTAAGCATTTTTCGTTTGTGATAAGCGGCGTGATATCCGTAATAACCCTGTGCATAATTGGGTATATGATGCTAGCTGGCATCAATTACAGTTATATGGCGACAGTTGCCAGTTTAGGCCTCGGATTGATGCTGACGATCCTTTGTTTCCAAGCAAGGGAACCCGATTGGGTTGACTTAACTGGGCGCATATTTCGAATTTCTTTGATAGCATTTGCTGCATATTTTATTCTAAGAAGTTTTTTTACAGCAAGCATGCTTCAAGACGTATTGAGCCATGAGCATCTTTTACAGTCAAAATATTGGATAGCTTCGATTATTGCGCTGTCTTTCAGCGGTGTTTTATTGGGGCTGATAATTTTGGTTGTTGCGACATCTGACGTCATTAAAGAACTGCAACATGAAAGGGATGCTGACCCTCTTACAGGTGTTTTGAACCGCCGCGGTTTGGAAAGATATGCAAATCAAAAGCTAGTCAAAGATAGCAGAAGTTATCAGGCGGTGATTATCGCTGATATTGATCATTTTAAAGGAGTAAATGACGATTTAGGCCATGCAGCCGGGGACATGTTGCTTGCAGAGTTTTCGAAGCTGCTTTGCATCACGGCTGGTAGCGGAAGTGTTGTCAGTCGTATTGGCGGTGAGGAGTTTCTTATTCTGGTTAAAGGGAGCCCGGAACAATGCGAAATGCTGGGAAATCGACTTTGCAATAATGTCGCCCGCCAAAGTTTTTTAGCACTGCCGGCAGGCCGCAGGATTACAAGCAGTTTTGGAATCGCAATGCTTCGCGAGGATGAAACTTTATGGGAAACAGTCAAACGTGCTGATATGGCTCTCATGCAGGTTAAGCGGCGTGGACGAAATCGCGTTTGCGTTGATGGACACGAATTTCCACGGTTCTTACCGGCCAGCTACCTTCTCACGGCTTGATAATTTTAAATTTAAATGTCCATAAATCTCGCGCGTAAAGACTTTAGTTACCATAATTCGGCATGATTGGCACGGATTGACGGTCAAGCTTCAAAGAAAACATGTTCGTATTTTTGACGAATTGTTATCGCAATGGGCTGTCCGAAGAGTTTTTTTTCACTCAGGTCGAGCATTATGGCACTTGTTACGGACACGTTTGAATTAAGGTTCGCGCCTGATTTAAATATTACGAATATATTTACTGGAAGGCGAGTATATCGTTTTTTACGAATTGCTTCTATTATGGGTACGTGTTTGCTTTCAGGTGCTGGTTTAATAAGTGCTATCGGATTAATTGAAACTGCTTTACCTATTTTCGCCACCGTGGTGCCTGCTGCAGTGCGCCGTTCACCAAACGCTTTTCCGCCGCAGCTAGCAATTGTAGATCATAAGATTGGTTTGGATCGCGTAATCCGGGAGCGGTTTATTGAAGCCTATACAGGTAATACGCGTTACTCCAATTTAGATTGGCGGCGCAGCAAGCTAAATGAAGACGCGGGCTTTATTACTGATGTCGGCACAGAAGGAGTTATCGAAGAAAAACCTGCAGATTTTGCGGTTGTGACGGAGCCTCGTGCTGAGCGAGTACCTTTCATTCCACCAGAGGAAATTAAGCCGACTGCCCAAGCTTTACCATCAGTATATCCCGCTACGAGTATCCGACACGCCTCAATTAAAGCTGTGCCGGATGCACAATTGCCAGATAGTGTTCCATTGCCTTTGCGCAAACCCATGGTAAGGCAGCCCTCTATACAAGAAAAGCCAAAATTTGCTTACTTGCCTGTCAGCAAAGAGACCGAAGAACCGAAGCATGAAGGTCTATTGAGACGCTTATTCAGATCGCCGGTGAGTAGTCGTGCAGCCATTTATGATATTTCCGCTGCTACAGTCTATTTGCCAAATGGCGAACGACTAGAGGCACATTCAGGTATTGGACCTATGCGTGATAACCCCGCTTCAGTAACGACGAAGAATCGTGGAGCAACACCTCCACACGTCTATAATTTGCGGATGCGCGAAAGCCTTTTTCATGGTGTCGCTGCTATCCGTTTGACGCCCGCCGATGGCCGCAATCCCCATAATAGAGATGGCCTACTCGCTCATACATATATGCTTGGAAAAAGTGGAAACTCAAACGGATGTGTTGTATTTAAGAATTATCCTCGTTTTCTCAATGCTTTCAAACGTGGCGAGTTCAATCAATTGATTGTGGTTTCCAGCATGGCCTCAAAGTCGTCCCGCGTGGCATCAATTAACTGAGTCTATATTCTGGTGGATGTTTTAAAGTACTTACTGATTGGAATCGGTTGCGCTCCACAATCAATTGCGCCTGCCAAATCATGTGATCGCGTATTTGCGCGATCACATGTCTGCACTCAATTACCGCTGAGCTACCGGGCGTACCAAAGGCGTAACGCGTCGTATCGTTACACGACGATTTTCCTGCTCCGCGGACTGAGTCCGAACTTTGAGAAAGCGCTCACCATAGCCTTGGGTGACAAGGTTCTCAGCCGGAATGTCATACACCTCTGTTAATAAGCTTGCGACCGACTCTGCGCGCTTATCTGACAGGATAAGGTTTGACAGATCGGAACCCACTGCATCTGTATGACCTTCAATGAAAAAGGTTTCGCCTGGGTCCTTCTGCAATACCTTGTTCATTGCATCTGCAACTTTACGCAAGGTTTTGGCTTGCGAAAGTGACACTTCCGAACTGCCCGTAGTGAAATGAATTGTATCGAGATCGATACGGCGAACCTTATCGCGCAAGCGTGCAGAATGTCTAACTTCGTTTATTGTATAAACGCGTTCAACACGTTCGACGGGAGGCCTTGCCAAAAAGTCATAGAAGTCACGATCGGGGTCATCTGCGACGTCGATTATGTAATCACGTATTGGAACCGTTAAGCGCATGGGTGGCAATTCATAACCCACATCAATAAAATCTGATCCGGGAGTGTCGTCGTAATCTGGTGTGTAGATCATTAAATAATTTTCGCCAGCGCTATCTATACGGTTTCGCTGAATGATATCACCATAACGATCGTATACCGTGACTATTTCATAGCCGCCCGGGCGTACAATGGTTTCACGCATCCGCCCGCCCGGAAGCTCGTCATAGTAGGAGCGCTCTGCATCACGTCGAAGGCGAGGGCGATCATCGCCTCGAACCAGAACACGATCGCCAGCATCAAGAATAACGCGATTATCCAACTGCTCAACAACCTGAACATTCGTCGAGTTTAAATTGTTATTATTGACGGTCGTATTATTCACAGTGTTATTATTGATAACCGTATTGTTAATAATATTTGTTGTGCCAGGAAAAGCGAACGCCGGTGCCTGTTCAACGCGCTCGCCCTTTTCTTCCAAATTATGCTGTAATTTTTTGGAGAGCTCATCCTTTGTCACTTGCGGAATTTCAACCTGGGCATTTGCGTCATCCGTAGGAAGCGAAACATTTTGCTCTGCTGCGCGGTTCTTTTCGCGTTGCATACGCCGTTCTTTACGCGACTGTTCGCCGCCGCGATTGTCTGCATCCTTATCACTGTCGAGGATTGCAGCGCCGTTCTCAACAGGGAGAACGACTGTGTCGTCAGTCTTTGAAGGATCTTTCGCTATTTCTTGATTTTCTGCATTACTACGTTCGTCGATGATTGCCTGTGATGGGTTTGTTGTGGGCTGTTCAACTGGCTGCTCAGGCAGCTTAGGCGCATCGTTTTCATCTGACGGCTGAGCATTCTTTATCTCTTGTTTCTCAGGAGCGGAAGCTGGCTGTTCTGGCGCGGATTCTTTCTTAATCGGCTCATCGGCTGCAGATGATGGTGCCTGAGGCTCTGGAGCAGGCGTTGCTGGCTCGCCTTCCTCAGTCGGTGTATCGGTACTTTCAACCGAACGCAGTTGCTCGCTTTCTTGTTTTGCAGCTTCTTCAGCAGCTTTCTTGCGCGCTTCTTCCTCTATAGCTTTCTGCTGATCCATATCAGCTTGCTGTTGCGCAGCCTGACGTTTTGCTTTTTCGGCAATTTTTTCCTGCTCTTGCAGCTGTTTTTCGGCTTCTAGTCGTGCATCTTCTAACGCTTGTTCAGATTGTTTGCGTAATTCTTCTTCATTGGATTTCTGTTGTTCAGCAGCGCGCTGCTGCTCGGCCGCCTCACGCTGTGCCTCTTCAGAAGCCCTTTGTTGCTCTTGAGCTTGGCGGTCTGATTCCTCTTGCGCTGCTCTGCGTTGTTCATCTGCCTGACGACGATTTTCTTCTTCCGCCGCGCGTTGCTGTTCTTCAGTGGCTTGACGGGCCTCTTCTTCGGCGCGTCTAAGCTCCTCTTCCTGCTGTTGCTGGAGATTCATATCGCCAGAAGGTTCTCCCTCGCTATTCTGAGCCATTAATATCGGGGGATTTGGTGTTTGCGCAAATGTCGGCTGCGTTATCACAGACAGCGAGAGGGCTGGTGCAACGGCTGCTGCCAGCAGCGTCACGCGCTTCGAACGGTAAGACATGGCCTGCTCCTTGAGGAAGGCAAAAAATGCGAATGGCACATTTTTTGTGCTCTTCGTTGAAGCTATTGATATTTGCTAAATTAGAACAAAGTGCGACAACTTAACGAAATTGTTATCTCTGAAATAATGAATGCAGGCTGAATGGCAAGTTACTCCCAGAAAGAGCCGTGCGTCTCGCAGAAATGGATATGATTTACGATAAGCCAACGGAGGAAATGATAGATTCATTCCGATAAAGCATTGTTATTATTGATATTCTAAATTTTAAATGGAATCTTCTATAAATTTATTTCTACCTAATAGTCTTGATACAAAGAAATTTCGATAGGATGACGTAAAGGACGCCTAACAAGAGATTTCTGTTGGGTGTTAAAATAAAAACACACGACTTAACATAAATTTTGACGTTTACGGAAACGTCAAAATGCGTTAGTTTCGTCCTGAAATCTGATTTCAATCGACATATTATTGATTGGAGGAGGTTCGAATTCGGCAAAAATGGCTGGATTTCTAGGTTTTTCAGCCCAATTTGTCATTAAAGGCATTTTGTCACGTATTTGAGTTTTTCGCGTGACAATCATGTCGATGACGCAAGCTAATGTATGTTTCGTCCCGGCGAAACAGCGGGTAATTGATTTGGAGGATTTCGATGCCGAGCTATCGTGCGCCAGTTGAGGATACAAATTTCGTTCTCAATGACGTTTTGAATTATCAGCGTTATAACAATTTGCCGGGCTTTGCCGATGCGTCGCCCGATGTCGTCGAGGCGATCCTGTCCGAAGGCGCGAAGCTTGCCGAAGGCACGCTGTTTCCGGTCAACCATACCGGCGATCAGGAAGGTTGCGCCCGCGCGTCCGATGGTTCGGTGAAGACGCCAAAGGGTTTCAAAGCAGCCTATGACCAGTATCGCGAAGGCGGCTGGCTTGGTCTTGCGGTGCCGGAACAATATGGCGGGCAGGGGCTTCCTTATCTGCTGCATACAGCCGTTGGCGAATATATGTCCTCGGCCAATATGGCGCTCACCATGTATCCGGGGCTGACGCAGGGCGCGATTGCGGCGATTCTTACTCACGGCACGGATGAGCAGAAAGACACCTATCTGCCAAAGATGGTGGAGGGCACATGGACCGGCACAATGAACCTGACCGAGCCGCATTGCGGTACGGATCTGGGGCTGCTGCGTTCAACGGCGACGCCACAGGAAGATGGTTCTTACAAGATTTCCGGCCAGAAGATTTTCATCTCGGCTGGCGAACATGACATGTCGGAAAACATCATCCATCTGGTGCTGGCTCGTATTGATGGCGCGCCGGAAGGTGTGAAGGGCATTTCGCTGTTCATAGTCCCCAAGTTTATTCTGGATGCCGATGGCAATCCGGGCGAGCGCAATGGCGTGTCCTGTGGTTCTATCGAAGAAAAGATGGGCATCCACGGCAATGCAACTTGCGTGATGAACTATGACGATGCGACCGGCTTCCTGATTGGCGAGGCACATAAAGGCCTGCGCGCCATGTTCACCATGATGAATGAAGCGCGTCTCGGTGTAGCTTTGCAGGGGCTTTCGATTGCGGAAACTGCTTATCAGAACGCCGCGATCTATGCGCGTGAGCGTATTCAGGGCCGTGCGCTTTCAGGTGCAGCAGCACCAGACAAGAAGGCCGATCCGATCATCGTGCACCCGGATATCCGTCGTAATCTCATGAATATCCGCGCTTATAACGAAGCCGGTCGCGCGCTTATCCTCTGGACGGCATTGAACTCTGATATCGCCCATCGTTCCGGCGATGAAGCAGAGCGTCAGGCGGCAGACGATCTTGTTGGCCTGCTTACGCCAGTTCTGAAAGGCGTTCTGACCGACAAGGGTTTTGAACATGCTGTCATGGCGCAGCAGGTGTTTGGCGGTCACGGCTATATCGAAGAACATGGCATGAGCCAATATGTGCGCGATGCGCGTATTGCCATGATCTATGAAGGTGCCAATGGCATTCAAGCGCTTGATCTGGTTGGGCGCAAACTGGCGCTGAATGGTGGCCGTGCAATCACCGCTTTCTTTAAGGAAGTGGGTGAATTCTGCGAAACCAACCGCGAAAATGAAAAGCTGTCATTCTTCACCAAACATCTGAAAAAGGGCGTCAACGATCTTCAGGCCGCAACCATGTGGCTGATGCAGAACGCGATGGCAAAGCCAGACAATGCGGGTGCAGCATCGAACGATTACATGCATCTCTTTGGTCTGGTGGCGCTTGGTTACATGTGGGCGCGCATGGCGAAGGTTGCCGAAGAAAAGCTTGGCAGTGGTGAGGGCAATAAGGCTTATCTTGAAGCCAAGCTTGTCACCGCGCGCTACTATTTTGAGCGGATCATGCCGGAAAGTGTTGCCCATCTCGCGCGCATCCAGTCGGGTGCAGATAGCATGATGGCGCTTAACGCAGACGCATTTTGAGTTAGATATCAGGCTAAGTTTTCGAACTTAGCGGGAAGGAGCAAAAATGGCTGAGGCTTATATTTACGATCACGTCCGCACACCCCGCGGACGTGGCAAGAAAGACGGTAGCCTGCATGAAGTGCCTGCCGTTCGTCTGGGCGCGAAGGTTCTGGAATCCTTGCGCGACCGCAACGGCATCGACACGGCAAAGGTCGATGACATTATTTTCGGCTGTGTCGATCCGGTCGGCGAAGCGGGCGCAGTTATTCCGAAGTCTGCGGCTTTTGAAGCTGGGTACGACTTCAAGGCGCCGGGCATTCAGATTTCGCGTTTCTGTGCGTCGGGTCTCGATGCGGTCAATCTGGCCGCTGCCAAGGTTGCGTTCGGAGCCGACGATCTGGTGATTGCTGGTGGCGTTGAAAGCATGTCGCGCGTTGGCATGGGCATGTCGGGGGGGGCGTGGTATATGGACCCATCGGTTGGTTTTCCGGGCCGTTTCATGCCGCAGGGTGTATCAGCTGATTTGATCGCCACGAAATACGGCTTCTCGCGCGATGACGTCGATGCTTATGCGGTCGAAAGCCAGAAGCGCGCCGCCAAGTCTTGGGAAAAAGGCTATTTCAAAAATTCGGTCATTCCGATCAAGGATCAGAACGGCCTCACTATTCTTGATCATGATGAGCATATGCGTCCGGGCACCGATATGCAGGCGCTCGGTCAGCTCAATCCATCTTTCGTGATGCCGGGCGAAATGGGCGGCTTCAACGCCGTTGGCATTCAGGCGCATCCAGAAGTCGAAGCCATTAATCACGTTCACCATGCCGGTAACTCGTCTGGTATCGTTGATGGTGCAGCAGGCGTTCTCGTTGGCTCGAAGAAGGCTGGCAAAGCATTCGACATCAAGCCGCGCGCGCGTATCCGTGCTTTTGCCAATATCGGCTCTGAACCGGCGCTTATGCTGACTGGCCCGGTCGATGTAACGGAAAAGCTTCTGAAGCAAGCCAAGATGAAAATCTCGGATATTGATTTGTTCGAGCTGAACGAAGCCTTCGCTGCCGTGGTTCTGCGTTACATGCAGGCTTTTGACATTCCGCACGACAAGATCAACGTTAATGGCGGCGCGATTGCGCTTGGCCATCCGCTGGGTGCAACTGGCGCGATGATCCTCGGCACGGTGCTGGATGAATTGGAACGTCGCGACCTCAACGTGGCACTGGTCACTTTGTGTATCGGTGCTGGTATGGGTACGGCCACGATCATCGAGCGCGTGTAAGGGGAGGTTCTACGAATGGCTTATGTAAATTTCAAAGTTGAAACCGACGCCGATGGCATTGCACTCGTCACATGGGACATGCCTGAAAAGTCGATGAATGTTTTCACCATCGAGGCGATGCAGGAATTAAACGTCATCATCGACGCGACGACGGCTGATGAAAAGGTCAAGGGCGTGGTCATCACGTCGGGCAAAGACACGTTCTCCGGCGGTGCTGACCTGACCATGCTTGAAGGTATGTTCAAGGAATTCCAGAAGCAAAAGGCAAAGGACAAGCAGGCTGCTGTCCAGTCGCTGTTCGACAATGTCGGTCGTATGGGCGGACTGTTCCGCAAGCTCGAAACCTCGGGCAAGCCGTGGGTTTCGGCCATCAATGGCACCTGCATGGGTGGGGCATTTGAAATGTCGCTCGCTTGCCATGCCCGAGTGGCGTCCGACGCGCCGGGCGTGAAGATGGGCTTGCCGGAAGTGAAAGTCGGCCTGTTTCCGGGCGCTGGCGGCACGCAGCGTGTTCCGCGCCTTGCCAACCAGCAGGACGCTTTGCAGATGATGACGACCGGTTCCAGCCTGACGGCGCAGCGCGCCAAGGCGATGGGTCTCGTTACCGAAGTCGCACCTGCCAAGAAGCTCGTTGAAACCGCAAAGAAGCTCATCAAGGCTGGCCTCAAGCCGGTTCAGCCGTGGGATGAAAAAGGCTTCAAGCTGCCGGGCGGCGCGATCTATTCGGCTGCGGGTGCAAATCTATGGCCTGCTGCAACCGCCATTCTGCGCCGTGAAACGTCGGGTAATTATCCGGCGGCACTTGCTATCCTGAAATCGGTTTATGAAGGCCTTCTGGTGCCGTTTGATACCGGTCTCAAGATCGAGCAGCGCTACTTTACAGAAATTCTCCAGACGACCGAAGCGGGTATGATGATCCGTTCGCTGTTCGTGTCGTTGCAGGAATTGAACAAGGGTGCACGTCGTCCAGTCGATGAAAAGCCAAACAAGTTCAAGAAGATTGGCGTTATCGGCGCTGGCTTCATGGGCGCAGGCATTGCCTATGTGACGGCCAAGGCTGGCATTCCGGTGGTGCTGATCGATCGCGATCAGGAGTCTGCGGACAAGGGTAAGTCCCATGCTGCCGATCTTATCAGCAAGGAAATGCAGAAGGGCCGCGCGACGGAAGCCGACAAGGAAAAGCTCCTGTCGCTCATCACCGCAACGCCTAACTATGCGCTGCTCGAAGGTGCGGATCTGGTGATCGAAGCCGTGTTTGAGGACCGCGAAGTCAAGCGTGTGGCGACCGAAAAGGCTGAGGAAGTGCTGAAAACTTCAGCAGTCTTTGCATCTAATACCTCAACCTTGCCAATCACTGGCCTTGCGAAAGTCTCCAAGCGTCCGAAGAACTTCATCGGCATCCACTTCTTCTCGCCGGTCGATAAGATGATGCTGGTGGAAGTGATCCTTGGCAAGAAGACGTCTGACAAGGCATTGGCCGTAGCCCTTGATTATGTACGTGCGATCAAGAAGACGCCGATTGTCGTTAACGACACGCGTGGTTTCTACGTCAATCGCTGCGTTCTGCGCTATATGTCGGAAGCCTACAACATGCTCGTTGAAGGAGTGCCTGCTGCGATGATCGAAAATGCCGCCCGTATGGCCGGTATGCCGGTTGGCCCGCTTGCGCTCAACGACGAAACCGCAATCGATCTTTCGCAGAAGATCCTCAAGGCAACCCTTGCCGATCTTGGTGAAAAGGCTGTCGATCCGCGTCATGTGGAACTGGTGGACAAGCTCGTCAACGAGTTTGATCGCAAGGGCCGCAAGAACGGCAAGGGCTTTTACGAATACCCAGCCAAGCCTGCCAAGAAGCATCTCTGGGCAGGTCTAAAAGATCTCTATCCGCAGCAGAACCCTGATAAAATTGACGTGAAGGAGCTGAAAGAGCGCTTCCTCGTGACGATTGCTTTGGAAGCTGCACGCGTGATGGAAGAAGGTATTGTCACCGATCCGCGTGAAGCCGATGTCGGCTCTATTCTGGCCTTTGGTTTCGCACCTTATACCGGCGGTACGCTTTCTTATATCGATGGCATGGGTGCGAAGAAATTCGTCAAGCTTGCCAAGGAGTTGCAGCGTAAATACGGCCAGCAGTTCAAGGCACCGAAGCTGCTGGTCGATATGGCGGAGAACGGCGAAAGCTTCTATCAGCGCTTCAATCCGTATAAAAGTGAAGCGAAGAAAGCCGCTTAACGTATAAGTCTTTGACTGAAGTGAAGAACGCGCGACATTCCGATGTTGCGCGTTTTTTCTATGTATAAGAAAATTTGCCTGTAAAATCGTACATCTTGCGTCGTTTTAGGAATTCTGTTAAGTTTGCCACAATATATGTTAGATAATTAGGTTTAAAATCCTCTTTTGTAGGTTGCGGCAATGTTTTCTCACGATAGCGTATGGGCTGCGATTGATGCCTTGGCAGAACGCAGTTCTTTAAGTGCGTCTGGTCTTGCGCGTCGTGCAGGGCTGGATCCGACTACTTTTAATAAGTCCAAGCGATATGCATCAGACGGCCGCGCACGTTGGCCTTCGACAGAGTCACTTGCCAAAGTGATGGAAGCCACCGGGGCAACGTTGGATGAATTTACGCGGCTCATTCGTGGTGAAAATTCGACGCCCAATTATGGCGAATATCTGCAGGAGCCAAGCGCCATTCCGCTGCTTGGCATGGCGGAAGCGGGCGGAGGTGGCTATTTTGATGATGCCGGTTTTCCAGCTGGTCAGGGCTGGGATGTTGTGCAGTTTCCCGCAGCGCCCACAGATAATGTCTATGCACTGGAAGTTTCTGGTGACTCAATGTTGCCGCTCTATCGTGATGGCGATACGCTGGTCGTAGCACCCAATGCAGCGGTTCGCCGTGGCGACCGTGTGGTTGTTCGCACGAAAGACGGAGAGGTAATGGCCAAAATATTGCATCGCCAGACACCACGTACAATCGAATTGCATTCGTTCAATCCTGAATTTCCGAACCGTGCTTTTGAAATGAAAGATGTTGAGTGGGTCGCGCGCATTCTGTGGGCCAGTCAGTAATGGGCAAACCGCATCGCAAGAATAATGCACGTATTGTTTTTGGTAGTTTGGCTGGTCTAACTGGAGCCATCCTCGTCGCTGCATTTGTTGCACCGTTTTATGGCGCGTTGGATCGCCTAGTGACGGTTGTCGAAAGTGGCGACGGTCAAAGCAAACCGGAAGCGGGTTCGGGCAATGGAATTGTCGTCGAGCAGTTCGATTATAACGAGCCTGAGAAGGACACAGGAGCGGATAATCCTGCGGCGCCAGAGACACTGGCTCCAGAAGCTGCGCCAAACACTAATGAGCAGAACTCTGGCAGTCAGAGTGGTCAAAGCGATACGGATCAGAGCGGGCTTGAGCGTGAACCTGCGCGGCCGCCTTTGAGTGATCTCGGCTTAGCTTCCACGCCAAAACCACCAGAGCCACCTGTGCCAGCAACGCCTGTGGATGATCGAGAGCCGATGCAGCTTTTACAGAGACCTGTCGCAATAGCAGCAGGGCGGCTAGAAAGTCAGGGACGTATTGTTGATTTGCAAGGCATAGAAGTCATGCCGATTGAGCAATCGTGCCAATCGCCATCGGGTGAAAATTGGCCATGTGGTATGCAGGCCCGCACTGCATTTCGTCAGTGGTTACGCGCTCGTGCAATTATGTGCCGCCTGCCGCAGGATGATAGCGGCGCTGCTATTGCGACGCAGTGCAGTGTCGGCAACGAGAATCCCGCTCAGTGGCTTGTAGCTAATGGATGGGCCAAAGCAGTTGCCGGTGGTGATTATCAGGATGCTGGTGAAAAAGCAGAAGCTGGCAAACTTGGGATTTATGGAAATAAGCCTGAAAGCGCATTGCCGGAGTTTGGCAATGGGGTTGACCAGCCATCAATCCTAACGCCGCAGACTCCCGATCAACCGACAAGACCGCAACAGCTTGATAGTGAATTCCCACCCGCGCCGCAAAACTAGTGTGCATCCAGATAAGGGTGAAACGGTTTTTGGGATATGCCTATAAACATTTGAGGCCTTCCTATCTGATTTGTTCTGATTGAAAGGTGCTATAAACAAAAATGCCCTGCGCTGATTGATCAGCGCAGGGCATTTTTCGAATTATTGGTCGCTTATGACAAGGTGCCAGCAAGAGCCTTCTGAATGAGTGCGCGGGTTTCATCGATACCATAGAGGGCAACGAATGAACCAAAGCGTGGACCGCGTTCCTGACCGATCAGCACTTCATAGAGCATCTGGAAGAAGGAAACCGATACGCCGGGACCACCTTCGGGGCTCTTCTTCGTATGATCCTGATAACGCTCGATTGCACGCGCAACGTCCAGAATTGAGTTCTGAATGTCATTGCCGTCGCTACCAGCTGGAAGCGTCGCAAGCTTCGCATCAAGGCCTTCAAGTGCTGCACGTTCCACATCGTCAGGGGTGCGGAACTGCTTGGTCGGCTTGACGAAATCATTGAAGTAGCGGATCGCATAGCCAACGAGCGCGTCGAGTTCCGGATTGTTTTCCGGCGTAACACCCGGTACGTGGCGCGAGATGAAGCCCCATAGAACGCTTGGGTTTTCTGCATTCGATGCGCTTACCAGATTGAGCATCAGCGCGAAAGTAACCGGCAGTTCAACCTTTGGCGGATTGCCGTAATGGATGTGCCAGACCGGATTGTTCAGACGGTCTTTCCACTCCTGACGGTTATAAGCCGAGAGGTAGGTGAAATATTCGTCTACGGCCTTCGGGATTACGTCGAAATAGAGCTTCTTCGCGGTCTTAGGCTTCTGGAAGTTATAGAGCGCAAGGCTTTCGGTCGGCGCATAGGCCAGCCATTCATCAATCGCGATACCGTTACCCTTTGACTTCGAAATCTTCTGGCCGATCTGGTCGAGGAAGAGTTCGTAAACGAAATGCTCTGGCGCGCGACCACCAAGGATTTCACAGATGCGGTCGTAAATGCCCGCATTGGTCTGGTGATCCTTGCCGAACATTTCAAAGTCGACGCCCAGCGCTGCCCAGCGCATACCGAAATCCGGCTTCCACTGTAGCTTCACATTGCCGCCGGTGACAGGCAGCGTGGTTTCAACGCCGTCCTCATCGTCAAAAGTAATAGTGCCAGCCTTGGCATCCACGCTCTTCATCGGCACGTAGAGCACGCGGCCAGACTTTGGCGAGATAGGCAGGAACGGGCTGTAGGTCGCCTGACGCTCTTCGCCTAGTGTAGGCAGCATCACCTTCATGATGTCATCATAGCGCTCGACAGCTTTCAGCAGCACGGCATCAAACTTGCCGGACTTGTAGTACTCAGTCGCACTTGCGAACTCGTAATCGAAGCCAAAAGTGTCGAGGAAGCGGCAGAGCATTGCGTTGTTATGCTCGGCAAAACTCTTGTATTCGCCGCCAAATGGATTTGGTACGGCTGAAAGTGGCAATTGCAGATACGGTTCAAGAGCAGCTTTGTCCGGAACATTGTCCGGGATCTTGCGCATCCCGTCGAGATCGTCCGAGAAGCAGATCAGGCGCGTCTTGACCTTGTCTTCTGTCAGAATGCGGAAGGCATGGCGGACCATCGAGGTGCGCGCAACTTCGCCGAACGTACCGATATGCGGCAAGCCTGATGGACCGTAACCGGTTTCGAAAATTACCGTTTCAGGCATGCCGGACTTGGCATAGCGCTTGAGGATTTTCTTTGCTTCTTCAAAGGGCCACGATTTCGCTTCCGCAGCCGCCGCGGTCAGTTCCGGGGCCAGCGTAATTTCGGGAAGGCGGTGCGAAGTCATGATTTTATCCTGATGTCCTGTGAAGGGCTTTGTTTGATGAAATTTTTTGCACGGTAATGTACCATTGCTCTATGGCGCGGCGGAGCTTGCACGTCAATCTTTGCCACAGTGATTACGTCCGAATTTCCTTGCGTAAGCCTTACATGCTCCCTAATTTTCTTCAAAATTAGCCGAAACTATGATTCCGGTTGAACGATGCAGGAGCATTCGATGAAAAACATTTCACCTCAGGACGCACTCGTTTACATCATGGTGACGACTTCCGCCGCAGATACAACCATGACCGACGCAGAGCTGGCGTCGATCAGCAATGTGGTGTCGCGCCTGCCAGTTTTTCAGGGTTTTGATGCTGCCAGATTGCCGAAGCTTGCCAGTGACTGTCTGGAAATGCTTTCTTATGACGATGGTCTGGAGCGTATTCTTGATCTTGCACATGATGTTTTGCCGGAAAAACTCTACGACACGGCCTACGCACTGGCTGTCGAAGTGGCGGCGGCTGACCTTCATGTCGAGCAGGAAGAGCTTGAGTTTTTGCAGATGCTGCGTGATCGCTGGACACTGGATGAGCTGACTGTTGCAGCTATTGAACGCAGTGCGCGTGTGCGTTTCCGCAAGCTTTGAATTAAAGAGTAGATTGAAAACGGGCGGGTTAAATCCCGCCCGCGGCATAAGTTATTTTGTCTTAGTAAACGGCAGGGACGCGTCGCGCCTTGCGCCATTCAAGCGCCGTCCGCATGAGATGGGCAGCTTCGGCAAATGTAGCGCTGTCTTTCCAGCGTTCCGCATGAATAAGGTTTGACGGAACAATATCCCTCAACGCTTCAAGCGTGTGACGTGGGACAATATCAGTACAACTCCATAGTCGCCGGAAAACCACGCTGATGCGAGTGATCTTTCCATTGATTGCGACGACTGGCTCCGCTGTTTCTAAATTCCAGTCTTCGTAAGCATCGATTGCGTTCTGAAATGCGTGATGCAAATAGATCGGTGCGTGACCGTCATGAAGTGGGGGCAGCAAACTAGACATTTCTGTTTCCTCTCTTCCAATATGATTGGCTTAGGCACTTACGGAAACTACAATACAAGACTCCGCAAATGCGGTTAAAAGAGCCGTAAAAGCTCGCCATGTATGTGCCGTATCGAACATCTCCTCACGAAATACGACAACACATAATTAACCATGATCTACGCAAGGATGGGTGTTTGGCAAGGAGAAAATTTCTTTAATTAGGCCGGAAGGAGAAAATCAGTTCCTTTGCGTTCAGAAGTCATCCGCATGCATTTTGTGCAATATGCGGTGAATGATTGGAGCAAACATAATGCTGAAGCCTGCCAGGAAAAAAATATTGGCGTACAGGCCATATATTCCAGCGAACATTCTGCCTGCTGTGCTTGCAGGAACGCTGATCAGCCCAAAACCACTGAGAATAAATGTTGAATGCAGTATTGCATCTTCAAGCCCAAGGCCTTCGAAAATAATAAACCCAATCGCACCGAACGCCACTGAGATGAGCATGACGATTATCACATAAAAAGCATGTTTCATCATCCGTTCAATGAAACGGCTTTGGCTCAATGGTGGAGTGGTACGCTTCTCGTACATTACATTACATCTTTCATGCCAAAAGCTTCGACTGTTTTTGCTTTTGATTTATTTTCGAGATGTAAGCAAGTTTCTTTAATCAGTCTAATACTGTTCCGCCCAAATCTTTTATGTTCTGCAAGACGTCGCTCGTCATCGGCGTGTGCTCTTCGCATGCCGTTGGAGTGGCAAGCTTCATCATTGCCGGCTGAACATAGTCGGTAATGTAAGCATCCATAGTCAGGTTCATGTGGCTTGCGACTGCTTGCGCTGTTCCGCCGATCAGTGCCGCATCGCCTTTTGTGACACCTTTAATCTCGCAGTTCGAAGCAACGAGATTGGCCAAAGCTAGCTCATGCAGAGATTTTTCACCTGAAAGTGCAGCAATATCCGATGCTGGCGGTGTCTGAATTGTTGATGCAACCTGCGAATGGACTGGCGAAGTGATCAAGAGCATCGCGCCGAATGCGAAGCTGATTTTCCGTTGTATGTGGTTGTCTATAACAATCATGGAAGAATCACTTTCTTTCAGCATCTCTCGGAAGTCTATTGAGTGGTGGAAATTGCCAATACGGATGTTTGAGTCTTTTTGCAAAGTCTATGTAGTAAGGCAATGTCTGTTCTCAGTTTTCACAGCGCGCTACTTTGATGGCGTTGGGAAAAGGGATGCTTTTCAAGCGAAATTGTTTCATGTTTCATTTTGGTTGAGACACGCATCATTTTAAGCAGTCTCAAATTGTACTGAAATGAAGAGATCGTCATTGGTGGTGGACAAAGACACAGTTTTGGGTGGCATCGTTTCGGTCGGACTGCATGGTGCCGTGCTCGCGCTGCTATTGATCACCTTTCCGGTGTCAACGCATTCTGTCCAGCCGGAAGATGTGAAGGTCGAACTCGTTCCGCCACCACCCTCGGCACAGGCTGAGGAACAGCCGGATAAGTCGGATGATGCTGCCAAAGCCGCATCTGAACAGAAGGCTTTTGAGACCGCTGCAAACGAAGAGAAAGAAAACACCAAGATTGAACCTGCCAAACCTTCCGACCAAGAGGGCGAAGATGCGCCTCAACCGACGGAAGGTGAAACCGAGCCTAATCAGAATAAATCATCTGCTACTGATCCAATTCTCAGCGCAGAAAAATCGTCTGTGAGTGTAGCCAGTTTGGCGAAGCAAGATGTGCAGATGACGAAGGCCAAGAAAATTTATTCGAAGGACGCGCTGTCAAACCCGCATGTTAAACAGGCTTTGGGAAAGCTTTCTCCCACGGATCGGGTCATTCAAATTTGCGGAATAGAGGCATTGGAGCAGATCCGGCATCACCGGCCTGATATTATTCCTGACATGATGGCGCGCACGGGTGGGGCGCTGACAGAGACGAGTTTGAAGATGTCCGATGGAGCCTTCAGAAGTCATGCAAAATGGTACAACCTCGATTTCAATTGCGAAGTTAACCCAAAAGACATGGCGGTTTCGTCGTTTCAATATGCGATTGGTGACCCTATCCCTAAAGCGGATTGGTCGAGCAGAGAGCTGCCGATAGATTAGCCTTGCGAAAAGAGAAACAAGTTTCGATATTTATTGCCACTGTGACAGGATTTACCCTGCAATTCCGCTAGCGCCGTTGTAGACAAAGGAAACGGGATTTCGGAGGTAGGGACATGGCTCGGTTTGTTGCATCACGCAGGGCATTTCTGATTGGTTCGACATCGCTTGCGGCTTTGCCGCTGTTACCCCGTTGGTCGCTGGCTGAAGATGCACCGCAAAAAGGTGGGCGACTGATCGTGGCCGCAGATTCTGAGCCACGCAATCTCAATCCGGCCATTGTCGCTTCCAACGGCGTTTTCTTCGTAGCGAGCAAGGTGATCGAGCCTTTGGCCGAAGCTTCCTTTGAAGGTGAAAACGGTCTGGAGCCACGCCTTGCAACCAGTTGGGAAGGTTCTGATGACGGTCTGACCGCGACCTTCCGCCTGCGGGAGGGCGTCAAATGGCATGACGGTAAGCCCTTCACATCTGCAGACGTTGCGTTTTCGGCGGTGCAGGTCTGGAAACCGCTGCAAAATCTTGGCCGCGTGGTATTTAAGGCCTTGGAGAGAGTCGAAACGCCGGATGAGCATACGGTAGTTTTCCACTTCAGCGAACCAACACCGTTTCAGCTTATTCGCAATGCGCTGCCAGCGCTGACCGCAGTGCTGCCAAAGCATGTGTTTGAGGGCACGGATATTGCCGCCAATCCCGCCAATGAGAAACTGATTGGCACTGGCCCATTCAAATATGCTGAGCACAAGACCGGCGAATATTATCGCCTTGCGAAAAATGAAGATTATTGGGGCGAGGGCGAGCCTTATCTTGATGAAATCATCTATCGCGTGTTGCCGGATCGCGCTGCCGCCGCAGGTGCATTGGAAGCCGAGGAAATTGACCTTGCTGCGTTTTCCGCCGTGCCTCTGGCTGATCTCGATCGCATTTCAAAAGTGCCGGGGATCGGTGTTATTTCTAAAGGCTATGAGGCGTTGACATATCAACTGGTCGTCGAAATCAATCATCGCCGCAAGGAACTTTCAGACCTTAAAGTGCGTCAGGCGATCGCTCATGCGATTGATCGCGATTTCGTCGTGAAGACGATTTTCCTGGGCTATGCCAAGCCTTCCACCGGGCCGGTTCCGCAATATGACAGCCAGTTTTATACCGGCGATGTTGCCGCTTATCCTTTCGATGTGGCGAAGGCCAATTCGCTGCTGGATGAGGCGGGTTATAAGCGTGGCAAGGACGGCACGCGCTTTGCACTGAAACTGCTGCCAGCTCCATATTTCAACGAAACCAAACAGTTTGGCGATTATCTGCGGCAGGCGTTGGCGGAAATCGGTATTGATGCGCGTATCGTCAACAATGATTCAGCAGCACATCAAAAGGCAGTCTATACCGATCACGATTTTGATCTCGCCATTGCACCGACGGTCTATCGCGGCGATCCGGCCATTTCGACGACCATTCTGGTCGAGAGCGGGATTGCAGCAGGTGTGCCGTTCTCCAATCAGGGTGGTTATGCCAATGCGGAATTGGACGCGGTAATTGCCAAGGCTGCACATGAAATTGACGAAGAAAAGCGCACAGCACTTTATCATCAGTTCCAGCAACTGGTCGAAGCTGATCTGCCGCTCATCAATGTGGCGGAATGGGGCTTTATCACGGTTGCCAATGACCGCGTTAAGAATATCTCTAACAATCCGCGCTGGGCAGTTTCCAACTGGGCAGATGTGTTTATTGCACAGTGACGAAATATTGTGACGAAGCGTTGCTTTGATTGTACGTTCACGACGTGGCGCAGATTCTAACCCTTTTCAGGAAACGACTGATCGGCAGCATAATTGTGCTGCTGATTATTATTGTTGGCTGTTTTTTGATGTTGGAACTGGCTCCCGGTGATGCGGTTGATGCCTATGCGGTAAGCTTTGGTGGTGATGCGAGTGCCATTGCTGAAATGCGCGCGCGCTGGGGGCTGGATCAATCCGTTTGGCACAGGTTGACTGCCTATCTCGCCGCACTTTTGCAGGGCAATCTTGGTTGGTCGGTCAGTTTCAACCGCCCCATTCTCGCTGTCATTCTTAAGCGCCTTCCCAATACGCTTTTGCTGATGGGTGCTGCGACGGCGCTGTCTTTCGCGGTCGGGTCGGCTCTTGGGATTGTCGCAGGCGCAAGACCGGGAAGTTTTCGCGATCGTTTCCTCTCGGTTGCCTCGCTTGTAATCTATGCCATTCCCGGTTTTTGGCTGGCACTTGTGCTGGTCATTCTGTTTTCAATCCGATTACGTTGGCTGCCTTCAAGCGGTATTGAGACGATTGCTTCTGGCAAGGAAGGTCTGGCGCGTGGGTTTGATATAGCGCGTCATCTCCTGCTGCCTGTTGTTTCACTGGCGCTGATTTATTTGGCCCTTTATCTGCGTGTCATGCGCGCTTCCATGGCCGACATCTGGCGCATGGATTTCGTCCGCGCACTGAAAGCGCGAGGCATATCACGCCCGCGCATCGTGCTGCGTCATGTGACGCGTAACGCGCTCTCACCGCTTGTCACCATGCTTGGACTGCAAGCCGCTTCCATGCTGGGTGGTAGCGTGGTGATTGAAAGCGTCTTTGCAGTTCCCGGCCTTGGAAGGCTCGCACAGGAGGCGGTTGCAAGCCGCGATACGCCTTTGCTGCTGGGCGTCATTTTGACGAGTGCTATCTTGGTGATCGCCGTCAATTTTATCGTCGATCTTCTCTATCTCTGGCTTGATCCGCGCATATCTGCGCAAAAGGCCCGGCCATGAGTGCGATGAGACGTTACTTCGGATCGGGCGAGGGCGTTGCAGGCGCGATTATTTTGCTCGTGCTTATCGCAGCAGCGCTTTTTGCGCCGCTGCTCTTTCCCGGCGATCCGCTGCGTATTGTTGCAACGCCAATGCTTGCGCCCTTCGAAAATGCATCCTTTCCACTCGGAACAGACAGGCTGGGTCGTGATGTGCTGGCCGAGCTTTTCCATGCGAGCCGTACATCGCTGGTCGTAGGGCTGGCCGCAGCGGCTGCATCTATTCTGATTGGCAGCATTGTCGGTACACTCTCAGGTTTCGCCGGTGGTCTGATCGATGAATTGCTGATGCGCATCACGGAAGCTTTTCAGACTATACCGGGCTTTTTGCTGGCGCTGGCACTGGTCAGCATAGCCGGACCTTCGCTGCCGGTCCTGGTTGCGGCGATAGCGCTTTCAAGCTGGACGCAGGCTGCACGCCTTACGCGCGGGCAGGTGCTGTCGATCCGCGAGCGCCATTATGTGGCGTCAGCCCGCGTTATTGGTATGCACCCGCTGGAAATTGCTTTCCGGCAAATCCTGCCCAATGCCTTGCCGCCGGTGTTGGCGCTTGTGCCGGTGATTGTCGCCTCTGCAATTCTGATTGAAGCAGCGTTGTCATTTTTAGGGCTTGGTGATCCTAATCGCGTGACATGGGGTGGCATGATTGCCGAAGGCCGCACGGTTTTACGCTCTGCACCGTGGTTGTCCATCTTGCCGGGGCTTGCGCTGGCTTTGACTGTCGTCGGCGTCTATCTCGCAGGCGAAGGCATCACGCATGCTGCATCGCGGCGCGAGGTGCAGGTATGAGCGTGCTCGCCCATATTGAAAAGCTTGGCGTGCGCTATGGCAGCGATACAGCGCTCAACAATCTTGACCTCGATATAAATACCGGTGAAACGCTTGCCATTATCGGTGAAAGCGGTTCTGGAAAAAGCACATTGGCGTTGGCCCTTGCCGGCCTGCTGCCAGCCAATGCTCGCGTTTCGGGCGCAATCCAATGGCCGAATGGAAAACCAAAGCCGGGCCGTGATGTGGGCTTTGTGTTTCAGGATCCGGCTTCAAGTTTCGATCCCTTGATGCGCGTTGGTGCGCAACTCGTCGAAACTATATGTGCTCACGAAAACATTGATCGTCATGCGGTAAAAGATAAGGCGCTCGAGCTGTTGGCGCGCGTTCAGATAGCGGAGCCTAATTCAAGTTTTTCGCGCTATCCGCATCAGTTTTCCGGTGGGCAGAAACAGCGTATCGCTATAGCTCTTGCCATCGCAGCAAACCCCACTCTGTTGATTGCCGACGAGCCAACCAGTGCGCTCGATACCATTGTGCAACAAGAAATTGTAGCACTGCTGCGCGCCTTGGTTCAGGCTGACGGCATGACGCTGATCTTCATCACACATGATATTGCGCTGGCTTCCAATCTGGCGGATCGTATTGCCGTGTTTCGTCATGGTGAACTGGTGGAGAGCGGCCCAGCGCGTGCGATCATAGCAAACCCAAAGAGCGATTATACAAAAGCGCTGATTGCAGCCGTTCCGGTGCTGGAGCTTCAACATGGATAGAACTTTGTTGCAGGCAAGTGATCTGACCGTGCGCTATGGCGAGAAGCTGGCGCTGGATCATGTAAATCTTGAGATTGCAGAAGGTGAAACGCTGGCGCTGGTCGGACCTTCCGGCAGCGGTAAATCCACATTGGCGCGCGCGCTTCTAAGGCTGCATCCGCTTGAATCCGGTTCGATACAGTTTGAGAATGAGGATTGGCTTGCGCTCAAAGGCAGCGAACTAAGAAAGCGCCGCGCGCGGATGCAGATGGTGTTTCAAGATCCGCTTTCGGCATTCAATCCACGCGCAATGGTGCATGATCTGCTCAGCGAGCCGTTGCGTATTCATTGGATAAGGCGCGATATTTCAGAGCTTCTGCAAAAAGTTGGCCTTGATCCCAAGTTGAGCAAACGCGGGGTGCATGAGATTTCCGGCGGCCAGCGTCAGCGTGTGGCAATTGCACGGGCCTTTGCAACAAATCCTTCGCTTATTGTTCTGGATGAAGCGGTGTCGGCCCTTGATGTGACGGTGCGTGGCTCAATTCTGAAACTGTTGCAGGAAATACAGAAGGCCGAAGGCACGGCTTATCTCTTCATCACGCATGATCTGGCGGTTGCTGCACAAATGGCCGATCGGATTGCTGTGATGGAGCGCGGGCGTATTGTTGAATGTCGCCCTGCGCGGGAGTTGATCGCGGCGCCGCAAGCACCTGTTACAAAGGCGCTGATTGAAGCGGTACCGCGAGTTTTGGTTTAAGCCTTTCCAAGCTCAATCGAACGCTTGCGTGCCGCATCAACGGCATCGGCGACCAAATTCTTGAGGCGATCCTCACCCATCAAGACGTCCAGTGCCGCTGCAGTTGTGCCGTTCGGGCTTGTAACCTGCTCGCGCAACTTGGTTGGGGTGTCGCTGCTTGCTGCGGCCAATGCACCTGCACCCATGACGGTCTGCATGGCAAGAAGCGCTGCTGTTTCGCGCGGAAGACCAGCTGTCACGCCAGCATCTGTCAGCGCTTCGATGAAGTGGAATACATAAGCAGGACCGGAACCGGAAACGGCAGTCACCGCATCCATCTGCGCTTCGTCAGTAATGCTTGCGATCTTGCCCGATGTCTTAAGCAAGCTTTTCACGAAAGCTGCATCGTCGTCACTGACATTGGCGTTTTTGTAGGTAACAAGCATTCCCTTGCCGATGGCAGCAGGTGTGTTCGGCATACAACGCATGATCTTTGCATCGCTACCGAGATGCTGCTCAAAAAATGAAACAGGAATACCCGCAGCGACGCTGACAAAGGTCGCGTTCGGTGCAAAGCGCTTATAGGCTGGCAAAACAGCACCCATGACCTGTGGTTTGACGGCAACCAGAACCATGCGTGGGTTAAGGTCATCGGAGAGGGAATCGGCGCTTGAGCAGGCATTTACACCGGCGAGAGCTGCGCGGCTCTGAAGGGCTTCGGAAGGTTCAACCACATGCACATTCTCGGATTGTAAAATGCCGCTGTCGAGCCAGCCCTTGAGCATGGCAAAGCCCATATTGCCGCAACCGACGAGAATGACTGTATCTTGCATGAGAATGTTCCGCCTTTATTGGATTGGTGCGTGTACCGAAAACTTTGAAACGTCTTTCGGAGAAGATACACTTTGAAACAAATATCTAGAGCGCTGATCTGATTCAATCAGCTCGAAACACGCTCTAATGCCGTGTTGGTATAGCCGCCATAGGCTCCGTTTCGCAAGGTTGATTAAGCAAAAACTATTGGATTGAAATCAACCGGATATTATAAATTCCGTAGTTTATTGATTACTTACACTTATGCACGATGATGCTTTGGATAAGGTATCGGGAGGAAAATTATGGACCCGTTGTTAACAACCGGCGTGCCGCCTGCGGAAGCTTTCACGCATGTCCGCATTATCATCGGGATCATACTTGGCCTTAGCGTTTCCCGTCTTTTGACGGGGCTTGCGCGTTTTATTCAGCATCCGGGCAAACAGAATATCTATCCGGTGCATATTGCATGGGTCGCTTTTATTCTTCTGTCGGTCATTCATTTCTGGTGGTTCGAATTTAGTCTCCGCACGATCCACCTATGGACTTTCGAAATCTACTTCTTCGTAATTTTCTATGCTGGACTTTATTTCCTGCTTTGCACTCTGCTGTTTCCTGACAGTATGGGAGAATATACCGGCTATCGCGACTATTTCATCTCGCGGCGAAAATGGTTCTTCGGTATCTTGGCACTGCTCTATGTGGCTGATGTTGTTGATACTTTGCTTAAAGGCATGGACCATTACTATCTCTACGGCTTCGAATATCCCGTTCGTATTGCATTGCTGATAGCGGCCAGTCTGGTGGCCATGTTCACTGATAACCGGCGTTATCACGCGGTGTTTGTATCGGTCGCATTGCTCTATGAAATAGCCTTCACACTCCGGCATTTTGCGACTTTATCCTAAAACTTGCCGCTTAGAGATTGTCATCTTCACTGATGACGCTTATTGGCATGTTTTTAGAACGAAGGCGGTGTATCCCAAGGCATCGTCTGTTTAGATCGGAGCATTCAATATGGCCCAATTGATCGATGGCAAGAAGCTCGCCGAGGACGTCGTTTCCACGGTGAAGCGTGAGACTGAAAAGCTCGTGGCTGCGACCGGCGTTGTCCCCGGCATCGCGGTGGTGATTGTCGGTGAAGATCCGGCCAGTCAGGTTTATGTTGCCTCTAAAGGCAAGAAAGCCAAGGAATGCGGCTTCGTTTCTGTTCAGCACGATTTGACTGAGGATGCTTCCGAGCAGGAGCTTCTTGATCTGATCGACAGTCTCAACAATGATCCGGCTATTCATGGCATTCTGGTGCAGCTGCCACTACCAAAGCACATCGATTCAGGCCGCGTGATTCAGACGATCGCGCCGGAAAAAGACGTTGATGGCTTCCATTTCATCAATGTCGGTAAGCTTGGCACCGGCGAAGTCGACACGGCTTTCGTTCCATGCACGCCAGCAGGCGCGATGATCATGATCGAGCGCGTTCACGGTCGTGATCTGTCGGGTCTTAATGCTGTTGTGATCGGCCGTTCCAACATTGTTGGCAAGCCAATGTTCAATCTTCTGCTTGCAGCCAATGCAACTGTTACCGTTGCGCATAGCCGCACCAAAGACCTGCCAGCGATTGCGCGTACCGCAGATATTCTGGTCGCTGCTGTTGGTCGTCCCCAGATGGTCAAGGCTGATTGGGTTAAGCCGGGTGCGACGGTGATCGACGTTGGTATCAATCGCATTCCTGCGCCTGAAAAGGGTGAAGGCAAAACGCGTTTGGTTGGCGATGTTGATTTTCCGGATGCGGAGAAGGTGGCTGGAGCCATCACGCCGGTTCCGGGCGGCGTGGGTCCGATGACCATCGCAATGCTGATGGCAAACACTTTAACGGCTGCTTGCCGCAGTGTTGGTTTTGAGAAGCCAGTATTCTGAAAATAAAAGAAAGGCCGCATGTATCATGCGGCCTTTCAATTAGAAGCGTGTCTTTATCTTAAAACACCGATGCGCCTTCGTCAGCCCGTCCGGCGATGTTGCGGAAGGCGCGGAAAAGTTCGCGACCCATGCCATGTTCATTGGCTGAAAGATCAGGGCAGCGCTCGATACGCTCATCCAGAAGCGCATTATTTATGAGTACGCCTAATGTCCCATTCACCGCATCAAGCCGGATAATATCGCCATTGCGGATTTTTCCGATTGCGCCACCGTCCAGTGCTTCTGGCGTCACATGAATTGCAGACGGCACTTTGCCGGATGCACCGGAAAGTCGGCCATCGGTGACAAGGGCCACACGCTGTCCACGATCCTGCAAAATGCCGAGCACAGTCATCAGCTTATGCAGTTCGGGCATACCGTTGGCTTTTGGTCCCTGATAGCGGACAACGGCGATAAAATCCCCCGTCAGATCGCCAGCCTTAAAAGCCGCCTGCAATTCAGCCTGATCGTTGAAGACTTTCGCTGGAGCTTCAATGACATGACGTTCCGGCTTCACGGCAGAAACCTTGATGATCGCATTGCCGATATTGCCAGTCAGCACTTTGATGCCGCCGGTTGGCTGGAAAGGCGAGCCAATCTTAGCGAGAACCTTGTCGTCACCGCTCTTTTCAGGAACGGGTTCACGAATGACGGTGCCATTTTCGCCGAGCTTCGGCTCAATCGCATAAGGGCGCAGACCTTCGCCCCACACGGTGCGAACCTCTTCGTGCAGAATCCCGCCATTGAGCAATTCGCGGATCAAAAAGCCCATGCCGCCAGCGGCATGAAAATGGTTCACATCGGCCAAACCGTTGGGATAGACACGCGCCAGAAGCGGCACAATATCAGATATTTCGGAAATATCTTTCCATGTGAGCTTTATGCCCGCAGCCGCTGCCATGGCGATGAGATGGATAGTGTGATTGGTCGAACCACCCGTGGCGTTTAAGCCGATGATACCATTGACGAAAGACCGTTCGTCAAGCATCTCGCCAACTGGTGTATATTCATTGCCACAAGCCGTGATCGCCAGTGCGCGTTTCGCGGCTTCGCGGGTCAGTGCGTCTCGCAATGGCGTGCCCGGATTGACGAAGGATGAACCGGGCAGATGCAGGCCCATGATCTCCATCAGCATCTGATTGGAGTTGGCTGTGCCATAGAAAGTGCAGGTGCCGGGGCCGTGATAGGATTTTGACTCGGATTCAAGCAATTCCGCGCGGCCAACTTTGCCTTCGGCATAAAGCTGGCGGGTCTTTGCCTTTTCATCATTCGGCAGACCGCTTGTCATCGGTCCTGCCGGGATGAAAACCGCTGGCAGATGACCGAAAGTCAGCGCGCCAATAATCAATCCCGGTACGATCTTGTCGCAAACGCCGAGGTAAACGGCAGCATCGAACATATCATGCGACAAGCCGACAGCGGTTGCCATAGCAATGACTTCACGTGAGAACAGCGAGAGTTCCATGCCTGCAAAACCCTGCGTGACACCATCGCACATGGCAGGCACGCCGCCTGCAACCTGCGCAACGCCGCCAGCTTCGCGTGCAGCTGCTCGGATTAGTTCCGGATAGGTTTCAAACGGCTGATGCGCCGAAAGCATATCATTATAAGCGGTGATGATACCAAGATTTGGCACGACATCGGCGGTCAGCGCTGCCTTGTCATTTGGGCCACAGGCTGCAAAGCCATGTGCGAGATTGGCGCAACCAAGGATTGAGCGATGTGGCTTGCGAGAAGCTGCTTCGCGAACACGTCCGAGATAAGCTTCGCGAGTGGGTTTCGAGCGCTCAACAATACGCTCAGTGATGGCCTTGATGCGGGTATGCGCAGCTTGCGTCGTCATGGGTATCACCTGTGAAATAACTTCAGGCTTGCCTGTGGCTCAGTTTAACGCCGACAGTCCCAAACGCAAACTGCGTCTTTATTGAGACTGTTAGCTCGTCCAGTAGAGTTGTATCGGCTTGCGCGCGTGACGGAACACGGCGCGAACCGGCATTTCTTTTTCGTCGTCGCTGGAGAGTGCTTTCTCAAGCGTTGCCTGTTTGGCAGCACCTTCGATATGCAGAACCAGCATGTCCGCTTCCACCAGTAGTGGCAGAGTCAGTGTCAGACGCTTTTCGCCCGCACCTTCTGCATGAATGGGCAGAACCACCGCTTTGGTCTTTGGGTCGATTGCCTGATCAAGACGATCAGCATTCGGGAAGAATGAAGCCGTATGACCATCATTGCCCATGCCAAGCACAACCACGTCGAAAGGACGATGCAGGGCGTCGATGCGGCTGGCCGCTGCAAGCGCCGCCGTTTCAGCCGTTGCGGCCGGATTATAAAGGCCAACAAATTTTGCAACGCCTGCATGGTCACGCAGGAGATGATCACGCACCAGCTTCTCATTTGAGCGTTCATTGGTTGGCGCGACGAAGCGTTCATCGACGAGTGTTATCGTGACGAGCGTCCAGTCAATCATCTTGCGCGACAGGATATCGAACAGCTTGAGCGGCGTTGTGCCACCGGAAACAGCGATTGTCGCGTGCCCCCGCTCAGCGATAGCGGCCGAGAGCTTGTCCGCAATTGCTTCAGAGAGCGACTGCGCCAGTTCTGTCCCGCTTGTAAAATCGTGCCGTTCGATGCTCATGCCGTACCTTTCAAGTCCATACGTCCAGAACGAGCACGCCCTCATCGGATATTCGCGCTCGTTCTTTCTTTTTTGGCACAAAGACTGATCCGGAAATGTCTGTCAACGTCTCCGGTCTCAGCATTCTCAGCTTTCGTGCCAAGTCCGGCCGTCACGCTCGATAAGAGCGATCGATGACGATGGACCCCAAGTGCCTGACGTGTAGCCCTGAACCTGCTGGTTGTTGACATCCCAACCCTTGAGGATTGGATCAACCCAGCGCCATGCTGCTTCCACTTCGTCGCGACGCATGAACAGCGTCTGATTGCCGCGCACAACGTCCATAATCAGGCGTTCATAAGCATCCGGGTTACGTTCGTTGAACGACTCGGCGAAGCTCATGTCGAGTGGAACGTGACGCAGACGCATGCCGCCCGGACCTGGATCCTTAATCATCAGCCACTGCTTCACACCTTCGTCAGGCTGCAAGCGGATGACGAGCTGGTTGGCAACCACCTTACCAGCATTTTCACCGAAGATCGAATGCGGGATTGGCTTGAAGGTGACGACTATTTCCGAAACACGCGATGCAAGGCGCTTGCCTGTACGCATGTAGAACGGAACACCAGCCCAGCGCCAATTGTCGATTTCAGCTTTCAGCGCAACGAAAGTTTCGGTGTTGCTGTCATCGCTGCCGAGATCTTCAAGGTAGCCCTTAACTGGACCGCCTGCGGATGCACCAGCGCGGTACTGACCGCGAACCGTCACGTCTTCGACATTTGCGGTGGTGATTGGCTTCAGTGAGCGCAGCACCTTAACCTTTTCGTCGTGGACCGCATCGGCTTCGAGCGACGAAGGTGGTTCCATGGCAACGAGGCAGAGAAGCTGGAGAATATGGTTCTGCACCATATCGCGCAGTGCGCCAGCGGTGTTGTAATAACCTGCGCGGCCTTCAAGACCGACCGATTCCGCGACTGTAATCTGAACATGATCGATATGTGCGGAGTTCCAGAGCGGTTCATAAAGCGCATTGGCAAAGCGCAGAGCCATCAGGTTCTGAACGGTTTCTTTGCCGAGATAATGGTCGATACGGAAAATCTGGTCTTCGCGGAAAACGCTGCCAATTGTGTCGTTGAGTTCATTGGCGGATTCGAGATCACGGCCAATTGGCTTTTCAACGATAATGCGTGTGTCGCGGGTAATCAAACCATGCGACTTGAGGCGGCTTGCAATATCACCAAACAGCGTTGGGCTGACGGCGAGATAGAAAGCGCGAATCTTTTCAGGCTTTTTACCGATGGCATCTTTCAGAGCGGCCCAGCCGTCTTCTGACTTCGCATCGACAGCAACATAGGAAAGACGAGCGATGAAAGTCTCGACTTCCTTGGCGTCAATTTCGGCAGGCTTTACGTGTTCATTGATCGCATCACGCGCAAACTTGCGATATTCTTCATCGGTCATCGCACTGCGCGATGCGCCGATAATGCGCGTTGGCTCACTGAGCTGACCCGCACGCTGACGCTGATACAGCGCAGGAATCAGTTTGCGTTCGGCAAGATCGCCGGAGCCACCAAAGACGATGCAATCGAAGGGCTCTACCGGTATTATCTGGCTGGTCATATATCGCTCTCTTCCAATTCTGACGCAAATCACTCTGCTCATAGCAGATTGCGATTTTCGCGCATCCTCTGTCTATAATCTAATCGATTTAAATTCAATACTCCACTGTAACATTCTCGCGAATGTTGCCAATTACAGCTGTCTTTGCCGTTTAGTTAACTGCATATGCACTGATGGCATGTTCAACATAGAGCCATATTTATGCTTGAACACATCTGTGCAGAGCGAAGTTTACTGATTTGACGGGCGGATCATATCGCGCATCCGCAAAAGGAGAATGACATGAAGAGGCTGCAAGACAAGGTTGCGATTATCACGGGTGCGGGATCGGGTTTCGGTTCTGCCATAGCGCGCCGCTTTGCAGCTGAGGGTGCGAAAGTCGTGTTGGCTGATGTGAATGTGAAGCGCCTTGAAAATGAACTCGCGGATATTGGCGATAATGCAATTTCTGTTCAGGCAGATGTGTCGCGCAAAGATGACATGGAACGTCTGGCGCGTGCTGCGTTCGATAAATTTGGTCGCATCGATATTATGGTCAATAATGCCGGTTTCACACATCGCAACATGCCGCTGACCGATGTGGATGAGCATAACTTCGATCTCATCAATGCGGTCAATATGAAGGCGATTTATTATTCCACTCTGCTGGTTGCGCCGATCATGGAGCATCAGGGCAGCGGCGTGATTATCAATACGGCGTCAGCCATGGCCAATCGCCCGCGCAAGGGGCTGACGTGGTTTGCCGCCTCCAAAGGCTGGGTTGTGAGTGCCACGAAGGCCATGGCGTTGGAGCTGGCTGACAAGAATATCCGCGTCAATTGCATCTGTCCTGCCGAAAGCGACAGCGAGGCTTTGGGTATGTTCCTTGCAGAAGACACCCCGCAGGCGCGTAAAAACCTGAAAGCCACCATTCCACTTGGCCGTTTTTCCAAGCCGGAAGATGTGGCGGAAGCCGCACTTTTCCTCGCTTCCGACGCGTCTTCAATGGTAACGGGAACCGCTCTCAGCGTGGATGGTGGCTATTCGATTTAATAACCCGCTTCGCTTAGGAAGTCATTGAATATGGCTTCCAGTTTTTCGTGGCGTGCCGCTGCCATTTGGCTTCCGGTTTCAGTTTTGAAGCCGGAGGCAAGCTTGAAAAGTTTGGTGCGGAAGTGATCCAGCGCATAGCTTTTATCATCCAGTGGTCTATTTTTGGCCATCGGGTCGTTGCTGTCGTAAAGTGCGCTGCCCATGCGCCCTGCAATGTAAAAGCAGCGCGCGGCACCAATCACGCCAATCGCATCCAGCCGGTCTGCATCCTGCAATATCTTTGCCTCAAGCGTGCGCGTTTCGATATTGGCTGAAAAGCTGTGTGCTTCGATAGCATGAGCGGTGGAGGCGATGCGTTCTTCATTCCATCCAAGCTCACGCAGGAGGTTGGATGCTTTCTCCGCGGCCAGTCCTGATGCGCGATGACGATCCGGCGAATTCTTTTCGACGCTGACGCAATCATGGAGCAGGGCGGCGGCAAAGAGTATTTCCGCGTCGCCACCTTCCGCTTTTTGAATTGCAGCAGCATTTTTCCATACGCGCGCAATGTGGGACAGATCATGCGAGCCATCGCCTTTTGCCGCCAGCGCGTGCGGCAGAAGCTGTTGTGCCAGTGCATCGAAGGGCGCGAATGGTTGGAATGTCATGTCAGGCTTTCAAAAAGGACTCAATTGCTGTGTGTACCTATTCCCGCCATACGTCAGTTCTGTGAAGCTCTGCGCAAAACCATCCAGTTATAAAGCGCGCCCATTGCCATCAAGAGACAGGTGCCGATAAACACCCACGGCATCCCCATGCGTCCGCCGACAAAGCCACCCGCGACCGGACCCGCAACCTGCCCGACATATTGCGCCGAAACAGAAAGGCCAAGCACGCTCCCTGCGACACGATCAGGGACATTGTGCCGGATGACGCTGCTGATGCAGGGCAGCAAGCCACCCAATGCCAAGCCCATCAGGAAGCGTAGGCCGATGAGTTGCCATGCTTCGGTTACGAAAGCTTGTGGTATCAGCAGCAGAGCAGCAATTGCCAAAGCGCCAGTGATAACGCGGTTATGGCCGATGCGATCTGCCAGACGGCCAAGACGCGAGGCCGACAATATGCTGCCGAGCGCTGCTGCAGCCATCACTACACCGGAAATCAGAGTGACCTTGGCCTGATCGTCGACCAATTGCATCACATAGACGGTTATGATCGGCTCAATCGACATATTGGCGAACATCAGCAACATGCCGGTCGCAAGCATCGCAATGACGGGTCTGCGGTCGGGAACCGCTGCCCAAATAGACTGCTTCTTTTGTTCCTTGTTTCGTTTGGGTGGTTTGCGATCTTCGCGGACCAGAAATGTTGTTGCAAGGAAGGTCAGGAAGATCACGCTGCCAGCCAGCCAGAAGGTCGCGCGGATGCCAATCAGCGGTGGAAGCGCGCCACCCAGCAGAGGGCCAGCCAGATTGCCGGCCATGATGCCAGCAGACAAGGCACCCAGCGCCCAGCCGGTTTTGTCTTTGGGTGTTTGAGTCGCGACAAGGATCATGGAGCCCGACGAATAGCCGCCTGCAATGCCGACGAATAGGCGAAGCGCGACGAGCTGCCAAATATCTGTGACCATGCCCATCAGCGACATGGCAATTGCCATGCCAAGACTGGCGCGGATCAGCATAAGCTTGCGGCCATAAAGGTCGCCGAGCCTGCCCCAGAAAGGAGCGACAATTGCGGCGGCAAGAAAGGTTGCGCCATAGGCTATGCCAGACCATTGCACGATAGCAGCTTCATCTGCCACACCCAGTTGCGCCACATAAAGCGGCAGGAACGGCAGCAGTAGCGACATAGCAACAAGCGTGGTGAACGAACCGATGAGGCAGATAAGAAGGTTCTGCTTCCAGTAGCGTTCATGGGTTTCATCCGCTTCGATCTTGGCCTTGCCGCCGCTTGTGGCGTGCTGGGTGCTCATGCTGTGTTCCGTTAGTTTTATGCGTGATTGCATTGTATGCCATTTTGGGATACCAAAACGGAATACACACATGCGCCTGCCGCAACGGCTTGTCAATTGGCAGCTTGCCAGAATTGTTGAGGGTCCAATGTCACAGATGCGTCAAGTCGAAGAGCAGCTTCGCGATATGATCCTCGGGCTTGAACTAGGGCCGGGCGAGCGGCTGACCGAACGAGCGATTGAAGCGCAGTTCAACGCATCGCGCACGCCGATCCGTGCTGCACTTTTGCGCCTTGAGGCGGAAGGGCTTGTCGGGCGGGAAGGGCGCGGTTGGACTGTTTCGCCTATCAATCTCGCAGAGATTGAACAGATCGGCGTTTATCGCGAGGCTTTGGAGATTGCTGCCCTCAATGTCACTTGTGCACTTGAAGATCGCAGTGGTGTCGAGGCAATCGCTGAAATGCTCAACAGTTGCGATGCCACGAGCACACGCGAGGAATGGCACCGTGCGGGCATGGACTTTCACATCGAACTCGTACGACTTTCAGGCAATGAGTTTTTGAGCCGTGGTGTTCGCGATGCCATGCAGCGGCTGTCGCGGGCGCGCTGGCTTGAAGTGCGTGATGTGGACGCGCTGGCGCGGGCATGGCAGCAGCATCACGCAATTCTGGATGCAGTGCGCGTAGGAGATGCGTCGCAAGCGATAGCTCTGATGACAGTGCATCTGGGAGGAAGCCGGTCGCGTCTGATCGATAATCTGCGCGAGGACCGGCGCGGTTTGAAAGCACGTGGCTTCGCGGTGGTTAGTGGCTAACTTTCACCATTCGGGCAGCTTGTGTCCGGCACGGTCAAAGCGGGAAGGTCGTCCTTCTTTGATGCCCACGTCGCGCAACAAATATTCCGGCGAATTTTCGCTGATGACGTAATGGGTTCGTTTCGTCTTAAACAAGCGCGCAATCCATGCAAACAGGCCGGATGACGCTATTTTTTTTGGGCAAGCAGCGGCAATCGCTGATGAGCTGATCTCAACATCACGCATGGTCGGTCTCGATTTTTCTAAGTTTAGGGCCGAGTGGGAAGTTCGGCTGTCGATTAAATTCTGCCTATGCTTATGACGGAAAAACGCGTTGTTTTCCAATTGAACATCGATTATGATGCATAAGGAGAACTTATGTATTATGTCGCAAGCCCTGCCGCCACTCTCAGCCATTCGTGTTTTTGAATCTGCTTCCCGCCATGCGAGTTTTACGCGTGCGGCAGAAGAACTTGGCATGACGCAGGCTGCCGTCAGCTATCAGATAAAATTGCTGGAAGAACGCGTTGGCGCACCGCTGTTTCTACGCAAGCCGCGTCAGGTGGAATTGACCGAGTTGGGCAAGCGTCTTGCCCCTGCCATTAATGATGCTTTTGAAGCTATGCGGGCCGCCTTTGCATCTGCGCGTGAAGATACGCAAGGCGTGTTGACGATCAGCGCTGTGGTGACGTTTGCAGCCAACTGGCTCGTACAGCGGTTGGGATCATTTCAGATGCAGCATCCGGCGCTGGCTGTGCGACTGGATACATCGAACGATATGGTCGATTTCGCGACGTCAAATGTCGATATGGCCATACGCAGCGGGCGAGGTGAATGGCCCGGTATGATTTCGCACGAGCTCATTAAAGCGCAGTTCTCGCCGATGCTCAGTCCCAAGCTGATAGAGTCGGTCGGAGGCATTAAAGAACCTGCTGACCTTTTGCATCTTCGTGCTGTTGATCCCACCGACCCATGGTGGAAAATCTGGTACAAGGCTGCTGGAATTGAAGATCCCAAAATACAAGGCAATGCATTTAGCCGTTATGGCGCTCAGCATCTTGAAGGACGCGCAGCCGCTGCCGGGCAGGGAGTTGGCATCCTGACGCCTGCCTTTCATGCGGCTGAACTGGCCTCCGGGCAGCTAATCCAGCCTTTTGATCTTCTTTGTGATGATGGACAGGCCTATTGGCTGGTTTATCCTAAAGCACGCAAGAATATGCCTAAGATCCGTGCTTTTCGCGAATGGATTTTGGACGAGCTGGCATTGTCAAATTAGCCCATCAGATAGCGGAAAAAGCCAGCCGAGCAGATGCCAATGATGACGGTTGGCAGCATCGAAAAGCGTGTAGCTGCCAGAATTGTGATTGCAAGTGCTAAGAGATCGGCTGGTTTGTCTGATACGAAATCAGGAGCAATAACCGAAATCAGCACGCAGCCGGGCGCTGCTTCCATGACGGCTGTGGCGCGCTTGCTGAGCGTGCGGTTGCGCAAGAGAATATATCCGCCGATGCGGGTGAGATAGGTGACGCCTGCCATCAGAACGATGGCTGCAACTGCTAATGGATCAATCATTGTCGTTACCTGCCAGAACATAAGCTGCAATCAAGCCGGAAACTGCACCGGCTGCGACATACCACGCGCCGGGAATAGTCAGGTAGGTTGTTGCTGCCACAACAAGGCTAACCAGCCATGGGCGGGCTGGGGCAACACCTTTCCACATGCCTGCAAGCAGCACCAGGAAGACAGCCGGAAATGCCATATCGAACCCATAGGGACGCAGATCACCCATCATCGGGCCAAAAGCAGCGCCGAGCGTGGTGAAGAACACCCATGCAATGTAAAACGGGACCGCAACACCGGCATAGAATTTCAGGCTGAGAGCAGGGTTGATGCTTTTGGCCTTACGGCGTCTGGCATCAGCAATGCCAATGGCCCAGCTTTCATCACACATGAGAAACAGCGTTGCAAAAGCCTTGCGCTTAGGCAGATGACGGATGAATGGAGCAAGTGCTGCGCCCATCAGCAGATGGCGGCTGTTGACCAGAAAGGTAATTGCAGCAACCAGCAGAATATGCGGCGGGGACGTCCAGAGCTGGATGGCTGCAAATTCCGAACCGCCCGCAAAGTTGAGGCCGGTCATCAATGGAACTTCAATGATGCTCAAGCCTTTTTGTGTGGCCAGCGCACCCAAAACCACCGCATAGGGGATAATGCCGAGCAGAACAGGAAAACCCGCAACAGCACCCCGGCGAAATTCCGAGTTGCGTGCGGTCCGGCTCTTCTGTGGTGCGTAGTCCTGCGAAATATCCATATAAATTCCGTTGGCGGGCCTCTAGGCTGCCCCTCATGCATTGCGTGATCTGCTTGATCGATGGGCAATGTAGCCAATCTTTCACGCAATCGGGTTGCAAAGATCGTTCTCTTGCATCAATATTTGGCACAAAATGCCAATAATATTCGCAGAAATGGAACTGAGAGCCAATGAAGCTGGATGACATCGATAGACGGATTCTTCGCGTGCTTCAGCGCAATGGTCGCATTGCGAACAATGATTTGGCGCGCGAGGTGGGGCTGTCGCCGTCGCCGTGTTTGCGTCGTGTCCGGCTTTTAGAAGAGGCGGGGGTGATTGATCGCTATGTGGCGGTGCTTAATCCGGCCAAGATCGGCAAAGGGCTGACCTTCTTTGTGCGCATTCGTCTTGACCAGCAGGACGAAGAAACACTGCAAACATTTGCCCAAGCGATTTTGAAACTGCCTCAGGTGGTTGAATGCTATTTCATGCTCGGCGATTTTGATGCGATGATCCGCGTTGTGGCGGCGGATATTGAGGATTATCGGCGGTTCCAGTCAGAGCATTTGAGCCGCATTAAGGGCGTACAGAGCCTTAAGACCGACGTTCCGAGCCAGACGGTGAAGCAGGTTTCCGAAATACCCGTATGAATCAAACGGCCCGGAATAACCGGGCCGTTTTTAGTTCGTTACGCTGCCAGTGTCGCACTGTCGATGACGAAGCGGTACTTCACACCGCTCTTCTGCATACGTTCATAGGCATTTTCGATGTCCTGAATGGCAATCATTTCGATGTCAGAAACGATGCCTTTCTCAGCGCAGAAATCGAGCATTTCCTGCGTTTCAGCAATGCCACCGATCAGCGAACCAGCAATCGAACGACGCTTGAAGATCAGCGTGGCGACACTTGGCGATGGATGCGCATGTTCTGGCACGCCTACCAGTGTCAGGGTGCCGTCACGCTTCAGAAGCTGTGTGAAGGCATCAAGATTGTGGCTGGCTGCAACGGTGTTGAGGATGAAGTCGAAGCTGTTGGCATGTGCCTTCATCTCTTCTTCATTGCGCGATACGATCACTTCATCCGCACCGAGCGCCTTAGCGTCTTCACGCTTGCTCTCGGATGTGGTGAAAGCCACCGTATGAGCGCCGAGCGCATGAGTAAGTTTGATGCCCATATGTCCGAGGCCACCAATACCGACGATGCCGACCTTCATGCCCGGACCAACGCGCCAGTGACGCAGCGGCGACCATGTGGTGATGCCTGCACAGAGCAGCGGTGCCACTGCTGCAAGCTGTTCCTTTGGATGGCTGATCTTGAGAACGAATTTGTCCTTATTCACGGATGCGGATCGGGAAAGCCATGTCGCTCGGAAAGAGCTTTAATACTTGCTTTTTTGTCGGAAATGAAAGCGCGACCTCCATGTTCTCCGGTTTGATGCGGCAAATGATCCCCGTTTGCAAGGATCAGCAGAGGCAAGGACTGGTTTTCTTCACCCACAAGCGCGATGACACGATGTCGTGGTCGCGGCCACGCGATACCCTTGACGTCGAGCTGCTTCGCAAGCTCAGGAAACGAGGCCAGAACTCCTTCCATTAAAGTGCAATGCCAGCAGTAGAACTTTTTGCCCGGATAAGCGGGGTCTTCAAAGCCCGGCTTTAAAAGGAAAAGTGTATCGTTATTCATCGAAAAATCCCGCTGTGATTTGCGGTCGAATTTATAGGGTGTTTCTTGTCGTCGTCAGAGTTAAATCACCGGTGTCGCTTAACTTTGGTTAGCAATGGCGGGCCTGCTCAACGCCTCATACGCGCGTAAATCTACCACCTTTGCGGTATGTTCTACCTTTATTCGCGGAGGCTTTAGATCAGATTGCCGTAATATTTTCGAGTGCGTCATAAGCTAATATCAGATCAGTAATCTTTGGGGCAAAGCAGTGAGGCGACGCAATCCGCGTAACGCGGATTGACGCTTCCAATAACTGAATTGATGCATCGTGCTTTGCAAAAAATCTGTACTGATTTTTGGGCCGATGCCGTAGCGCTTTAAGAGCGGAGGGACATATGTCATCGGATCAAAACAAGCATTCGCCACGCAATCGTGCGCGACGACATTTTCTCGGAGCAGCCGCAGGCGTAGCTGCGAAAGCAGTCGCGATTGGAGCGTTAGCATCATCTTTATCTTCACTTCCGGCGCGCGCTATGGGTACAAAATGGTGGGAGAACGGCGGCGGCTCGGGCGCTAACTGTCTTTTGAAAGGCACTTTAATTGAAACCGCGATGGGACCAGTCGCGATAGAAAACCTTGGGATCGGAAGCCTGGTCCGAACGGTTGACGGTTCATTCATGCCTGTCAAATGGATTGGTTGGCAAAGTTATCGGAAGAGCGGCGCAGAGTGGAGCGAAAGCATTATGCCAATTCGCATCGCGCGTCATGCAATCGACGGTAAGGCTCCTTATCGTGATCTCTATGTGTCATCGAACCACGCTCTTTTCATCAATGGCGTTTTGATCCGGGCGAAAGATCTTGTCAATGACCGGTCGATCACGCGCGTTTCTGCACACGATATGATTGACTATTATAACGTTGTTCTGGATTGCCATGCGGTGATTATGGCTGAAGGCGCAGCGGTAGAAACTTACCTCATGCGTGGAGAAAGCTATCTGAGCTTCACGAATTTCATGGAGTATCAGCGGCTTTATGCCGATGAGCCAAGTGTAGGCATGAAGCCTTTTGCGCCAATCATGGGCTATGAAGGCACCCTTGAGAACTTGCACGCCCTGTTGTGTATGAGTGGTATGCTTCCAATGCGCGATGTCGTTGAAGAAACCTATCAGAGGTTGGCATTAAGCGCCGGGTAGGGTGCCTTTAAATGCGATCCATCAGCGCGTACCATGATAGCGCAACAAACAGCAGTGGTGCGCGCAGCGTGCGTCCGCCGGGGAAGGCGGGAATGCGCAGCTCTTCAAAGAGTTGAAGCTTATCGCGTTTGCCGCTGACCGTCTCCGCATAAAGCCTGCCCATATAATTGGCGAGCATTACGCCATGGCCGGAATAGCCGCCTGCCGAGATGACGCCGGGCATCACTTCGCGCACGAAAGGCTGACGCGGCATTGTGATACCAACCGAGCCACCCCATGCTTGCGTGATTTCGACTTTGTCGAGTGCGGGGTAAATTTCGGCGATCTGTCGGCGGATATGCTCGCTGATGTCACGCGGATTGTCCGCCGTATAGGCTTCACGGCCGCCAAACAGCAGTCGTCCATCTTTTGATTTGCGGAAATAGCGGACCACAAAGCGTGAGTCATCGACTGACTCTCCGCCCGGAATGATCGGGCTATTGTCTCCCAAAGGAGCAGTCGCACCGATAAACGAACGGATCGGCATGACATGGGATGCACTCGTCGGTTCAAGATCACCGCCATGTGCATTGACGGCGAGAAATGCGTGCTTTGTTGAAATCGTGCCACGTGGTGTTTCGATCTGGATGCGCCCGCTTGCCGTGGTGATTTTGGTGGCTTTGGTGTTCTCGAAAATATGCGCACCAGCCTCGGCAGCAACTCTCGCCAGTCCAATCAGCAATTTGAGCGGATGAATATGCCCGGTGCCAGCATCATAAGCACCACCGTGATAGCGACTTGAACCGAGAAGTGCAGCCATTTCATCCCGTTCAACATAGCGAATATGCGGATAGTTGAAGCGGGTTGCCATCTGCTCCGCATGGTCGCGGTAGTGCTTTAAATATCGTGGCTTATGTGCTGCAGAAATCTGACCGGGCATATATTCCATGTCGATATTGTGTTCGCTGGCAAAGCCAAGCAGATGCGCCTTGGCTTCTTCCGCAACATCGAACAGTGCCTTCGCCCGTTCAAAGCCATATTGCTTTTCTAGGTCTTCAGCCCATGTGCGCTGACCTGTTCCAAACTGGCCACCATTGCGCCCCGATGCTCCATCACCAAAACGGGCGGCTTCAATCAAAACGACATCTGCGCCTTGCTTGGCGAGATGATAGGCTGCCGAAAGCCCGGTATATCCGCCGCCAATGACCACGACATCCGCCTGCCGTGCACCATCCAATTCGGGATATTGCGGGCGTTCCGCTACGCTCGCTTCGTACCAGGAGACGCCGGGAGATATTGGGGACTGGTATGGCATGTGGAACCGGTCAGACGTTGAGCAGCAGGAACTCGCGTTCCCACGGGCTGATAACTTCCATGAAAGTTTCGAACTCGGCACGCTTGATTGCCGCGTAAGTCGTGACGAATGAACTGCCAAACAGGTTGCGCAATTCCTGATCGTTTTCAAACAGCTCCACCGCATCAATCAGGCCGCGGGGCAAGTCGATTTCCTTGGTGTTCACGCTGGTTGATGCGGGCTGATCAGCCTCGATTTTGTTGACCAGACCAATCAGACCGCAAGCAAGCGACGCTGCCAATGCCAGATAAGGGTTAGCATCTGACGATGGGATACGGTTCTCGACGCGACGACCGCCCGGTTCGGAACGCGGCACGCGGAATGCGGTCGTGCGGTTGTCATAACCCCACTTCACATTGACTGGAGCCGAAGCAGACGGCGTCAGACGACGATAGGAGTTCACGTAAGGCGCAAACATCACAAGCGCGTTTGGCACGTGGCGCTGCATGCCACCGATGAAGTGGCGGAAGGCTTCGCTTTCCGAACCGTCTTCATTGGAGAAGATGTTGCGCCCGGTCTTCTTATCGACAATCGACTGGTGGATATGCATGGCCGATCCCGGCTGGCCCTGAATAGGCTTGGCCATGAAGGTTGCATACATATCATGCTTGAGAGCCGCTTCGCGAATTGTGCGTTTGAACAGGAAAACCTGATCGGCCAGTTCAACCGGATCGCCGTGGCGCAGGTTGATTTCAAGCTGGGCCGCACCTTCTTCGTGGATCAGCGTATCGATCTCAAGGCCCTGACCTTCGGAGAAGTGGTAAATGTCGTCGATCAGTTCGTCGAATTCGTTGACGCCTGCAATCGAATAGCCCTGACCGCCGCCAATTGCGCGGCCAGAACGGCCCACTGGTGGGGTCAACGGATAATCCGGATCCGGATTTTTGCGCACCAGATAAAACTCGATTTCCGGTGCCACAACAGGTTTCAGACCGCGTTTGCTATAAGCGGCCACGACCGAGCGCAGCACATTGCGCGGCGTGAATTCTACCGCACGTCCATCCTGATAAACCAGATCGCAGATTACCTGCGCCGTTGCATCAGATTCCCAAGGCACTGCTGACAGCGTTGAAAGATCAGGGAGGAGTCGCAGATCGCCATCATCTTCCGGATATTGGAAGCCATGGCCATCTTCCGGGTAATCACCCGAAATTGTGGTCATAAACACAGCGGAAGGCAGTGCCAGCGACGTGTTCGACGTAAACTTCTTCGATGGCATCATCTTGCCACGGGCAACGCCCGCCTGATCAGGTGTGATGCATTCGATGTCTTCGATGTCGCGCCATGCCAGCCATTCGGTGGCTTGCTTCCAGTTTTTCACACCGCGAAGCGATTTAACATGGGGTGGAGTACGGCGACGCGGCGCGCGCGTTGCCTTTTTTTCCGTCGTATCAGCTGACATCCAACACCAAAAAATGATTTCGTATGTCCTTATGATAGCTGCGCTAGATCGCGTTGACAAATGAAGCTTTTCAGAAAATCGCAGTTAAATTCGGGGGATGGGGCCGTTCTTGCTATCGTTTTGCCATGATTGCTAAAACAGTTTGCGGGCAAAGAATAAGAGGAGAGTTTTGATGCCGAAATCGCAGGCCCGATTTGCCAATATCGTTATAGCTTCGCTTGCGCTTTTGCCCATTTCTGCCTTGCAGGCACATGCCTATGAAAAGACGTTGGCCTGTATGTTGGTTGTTGAAGCCGATAGCGGAAAAGTGCTGGCAAAGGACGGGGATGATTGTGCCACACGTGTCAGTCCGGCATCGACTTTCAAAGTGCCTCTGGCCGTGATGGGTTTTGAGAGCGGTATTCTTAAAGATGCGCATGATCCGGTCTGGCCTTATAAAAAAGAATATCCCTCTTGGCGTGAAGCTTGGAAGCAATCAGTCGATCCGACATATTGGCAGGATCAATCGGTTGTTTGGTTCTCGCAGGAACTGACCCGCAAACTTGGGAAAGACAATTTCCAGAAATATACCGATCAAATTGATTACGGTAATCGCGACCTTCGCGGTGATCTGGGCGAAAACAATGGCATGCAGCGCTCGTGGATCAGTTCATCGCTTAAGATTTCTCCGGATGAACAAATAGCTTTCCTGCGTAAATTGCTTGATGGAAAGCTGCCTGTTTCGGCTGGTGTTGCAGAAAAAACTATGGCCATTCTGCCAACGCAAAATCTTAAAAATGGTTGGAGAGCTCATGGGAAAACTGGATCGGGTTTTGAACGTGATGCGAAAGGCAAAATTGACCGCAGCCGTCAGTTTGGCTGGTATGTCGGTTGGGTCGAAAAAGACGGCAAAAAAGTTGCGTTTGCGCGTCTGAACCGCAATGCCGCAAGTCAAAAGGGGGGCATGGGAGTGCCAACCAAGAATGAGACATGGGCTGAACTGGAAAAAATACTAAACTAACGCTGGCGGATCACCGGAGTTTGGGCGTATAGCGGTGCCCTGTTTTAAAAGTGTCGGAGCGAGTTTTGTGCGCCTTATAAGGTGCACGGCGCTCTAATCGTCTTCTGGACAAAATAAATGATCATTCGCCCGCGCCCGCCTTTGTGGAAATTGTTTTTCATTCTCAAAGGCTCCATCGTCACGCGGATATTGCCGCAGATATTTGCGGTTTTCGTGTTGTCGATGGTCGTCGTCTGGGCGCATCGTGCCTTTCCCGGCTGGGTTCCGGCATTCAATAACGGTACGGCTTTTGCACTGCTCGGTATTGCGCTTTCCATCTTCTTGGGTTTTCGCAACAATGCTTGTTACGACCGCTGGTGGGAAGCGCGCAAAGTATTTGGTAAACTGGTCTATGTTACACGCGGTTTTGCACGAGCGACGCTGGTTCTTGATCAGTTGCCGGGAATGGAAGGCGCGCGTGAAAAGCTGCTTCACTATACAATCGCTTTTACGCAATCGATGGTGCCGCATTTGCGCCCCGGTGATGGACAAGCAAAGGCGCATAAGTGGCTGACGCTTGATGAGCAGAAGGCCTTTGCCCAAAGCCGCAACGGGCCGGATTACATTTTACGCAAGATTGGTGTGTTGCTTGCGGAACTGCGTGGTGCAGGGCGCATTGATGCGATTGATTTTCAGACGCTTAATGCATCGGTTAGTGGTCTTTCCGAGGTGCAGGCCGCGTCTGAACGGTTGCGTTTTACGCCCGTGCCTTTCGGCTATACGTTGCTCTTGCACCGCACCGCTTATCTGTTTTGCTTTTTTATTCCGTTTGGATTTGCAGATATGCTCGGCTGGGGAACGCCTTTTGCGACCACGCTGGTCGCCTATACCTTCTTTGGCCTCGATGCGTTGGGTGATGAACTTGAAGAGCCATTTGGCACGCTGCCCAATGATCTGCCGATTGGCGCGATTGCGGATACGATTGAGATCAATCTGCGAGAAGCACTGGGCGAAACGGATTTGCCAGACCTGCCGCAGCCGAAAGATTATCTGCTGATGTAAAAAAGAACCCGACTGGCAGGGCCAGCCGGGGAGGTCAGTTGGGCCAGTCCAACATGGATGAACTGGTATATCAAGTGCTAATATATGTTCTTTGGATGAAGCGACCGAAATGCGCTCTAAATGTTTTTTTGACGCGCATCCTGGTCCGAAAACCGTTTCACACTTTTCGGGATGCGCTCTGGACTTAATTTTTTCCGCCGCCACAGCGTTGTCGAAGTGAAAAGCACGGTGGCGACGGTGATTGCGATGGCGAGCATCATGGGTTTCGGGTAACGATAACCGGGATCAGCAGATCGCCCCAGTTGCCTTCGCCATTCCCGTGTTGCCGCAGGCACACAAAGAAAAAAGCATGGTGGTGAAGGCAATCGTCAAAAGCACGATCATGGGTTTCGGGTAACGATAACCGGGATCAGCAGATCGCCCCAGTTGCCTTCTCCACCGTGATGTCGAGCGGAGCGAACCAGCTCAACCGAAACACCGGCCTCGACTGCATTCATAACCGACTGATTGAGGCGGTGCAGATCATTGGCAAGCATACGGATCGCGCTTTGCTGATCGGTGCTCATCGAGGTTGATTGCTCTTCTGCTCTTTCTTTAACGCGTGCAATCGAAGCCATTTTTATTCTCCTCTCAAGAATTGGGCGTCACTCAGCAGCCGGACGGAACTGCGCTGTTTCGGTGGATTCCTTCATAGCGGTTGTCGAAGACTGGCCGCCGGTGATTGCGAGTGATACAGCATCGAAATAGCCGGTGCCGACTTCGCGTTGGTGTTTGGTTGCGGTGTAGCCATTGGCTTCGGCTGCAAATTCCGCCTGTTGCAGCTCGGAATAAGCTGCCATCTGACGATCTTTGTAGCCGCGTGCCAGTTCGAACATGCCGAAGTTGAGCTGGTGGAAGCCGGCCAGTGTGATGAACTGGAATTTGTAGCCCATCGCGCCCAGCTCACGCTGGAACTTGGCAATCGTTGCGTCGTCGAGGTTCTTTTTCCAGTTGAACGACGGTGAGCAGTTATAAGCGAGCTTCTTGCCCGGATGTGCCTTATGCACGGCTTCCGCAAAGCGACGAGCCTGTTCGAGATCGGGCTTGGATGTTTCCATCCAGATGAGATCACAATAGGGCGCATAGGCAATCGCGCGGGCGATACATGGCTCAATGCCGTTCTTCACCTGATAGAAGCCTTCCGCTGTGCGGCCCGCATCGTAATCAACGAAAGGCTGGTCGCGTTCATCGATATCCGAGGTCAGAAGCTTGGCAGCTTCCGCATCCGTGCGGGCGATAACAAGCGTGGAAGTTCCCATAACGTCAGCCGCCAGGCGTGCCGCATTAAGGTTACGGATATGGGCCGCAGTCGGGATCAAAACCTTGCCGCCTAAATGGCCGCACTTCTTTTCAGATGCCAGCTGGTCTTCATAATGCACACCGGCAGCACCCGCTTCGATGAAAGCTTTCATGATCTCGAAAGCATTCAGCGGTCCGCCGAAGCCTGCTTCCGCATCGGCAACAATTGGCGCAAACCACGTATCGACCGACAAGCCTTTGCCTTCTGCTGTTTCAATCTGGTCGGCACGCTGCAACGTCTTGTTGATGCGCTTGGCGAGTTCAGGTGCGGCATTCGCCGGATAAAGCGACTGGTCGGGATACATGGCTGAAGCCGTGTTCGCATCCGCTGCAACCTGCCAACCGGAAAGGTAGATCGCCTTCAGACCTGCGCGAACCATTTGCATGGCCTGATTGCCGGAAAGTGCGCCAAGCGCATTGACGAAATCTTCCTCGTGGATCAGCTTCCAGAGACGCGTTGCACCCATCTCCGCCAGCGAATACTTGATTTCCACCGAACCGCGCAGCCTCTTCACATCTTCGGCTGTATGCGCACGCTCAATGCCGTCAAAGCGACCTTTTGGTGCCGAAGGGATAAGGCTGTAAAAATCTGTCATTTCGGTGTCTCCTCACACTTTGATCAGGTTCTGGAAGAGCAGAATATCGTCGCTCTTTCTGTGACTAGATTTACAACTGTGAAGCTAGGACAGCCATAAAAAGCAGTAAAACGGCCTGATAATTGAAGTCATGCTGTCTGAAAATTGACTGCGGCAATCTGTAAATTTGTAAATATTGTCAAAGCTTGGCTTTGCGGATATTTTGTCATGAATTGTAAAGGTTGCCGTTTTGGTTTGGGAGGACCGGATGAGCGAACGCAAGATATTTGCTGGTCCACGCATTAGACGTATCCGCAACGAGCGCAGTTTGACGCAGACGTCTATGGCCGAAGCGCTTGGCATTTCGCCGTCTTATCTCAATCTTATTGAGCGTAATCAGCGTCCGCTGACGGTACAGCTTTTGTTAAAGCTTGCCAGCGTCTACAAGCTTGATTTGGACGGTCTTCAGGCAGAGAGCGGAACAACGGTTGCGGGCTTAAAGGAAGTATTTTCCGATCCGCTTTTGACAGGTGAACTGCCGGGCGATCAGGAGCTGGTGGAAATTGGCGAGGCGGCGCCCAATGCTGCCACTGGCATCGTGAAGCTTTATCGCGCCTATCGTGAGCAACAGCAACGCTTGTCTGATCTGTCGCAATTGCTTTCGCATGAAGGCAGCGATGCGCAGCTTTCTGCCACGCGTCTGCCACTTGATGAAGTGCGCGATGTTATGGCGCGGCGACCCAATCATTATCCGCGTATCGAAGAAGAGGCAGAGAGTTTTTATGCGCTGCTGAAACCCGAAAGTGATTTGTCGGGTGCGCTGAAAGAATGGCTGCGGCGCGAGCATGGCATTACTGTGCGTACGCTGCCCGTCGCGACCATGCCGAACTGGCGCAGACGTTACGACCGGCATTCGCAGCGACTGTTTATATCGGAGCGATTGTCGCCCTTTGATCAGTTGCAGGAAATTGCGATGGAAGCGGCGCTTATTCGTATGCAGGTGATGATCGGCGCCGAAACGGAAGCGCTGAAACTCTCGTCCAGTGAAGCAAAGCGCATCGCGCGTTTTGAACTGGCACGTTATGCAGCACAGGCTTTGATGATGCCCTATCGGCAGTTTCGCGATGCAGCTGTGCGGGCGCGCTATGATGTTGACGTGTTGCGCTCTCGCTTTGGTGTGTCGTTTCAACAGGCGGCGAACCGGCTCACAACGCTTCAACGACAGGGTAACTCTGCCTTGCCGTTTTTCTTGATGGAAATTGACCATGCGGGCAATCGCTTGCGCATGGCGGGTGCCGAAGGATTTCCCGTCCGGTTTGGTGGGCAATGTCCCAAACTGCCGGTCTATGCAGCGTTTACTCAAGCAGGGCAGGTGCTTGTGGAGCCAGTAGAACTGTCCGATGGCTCCGGCTATTTGACGATTGCGCGAACGCTTGAAGGGCCGCAAGGCGCTTTCAACGAGCGTCCGCGCCGTACTGCCATTCTACTCGGCTGCTCGCTTGATGCGGGTCGCGACACAATCTACGGAGCGATAAGTTCTCCCAGCACGGAAATCGGTCCCGCCTGTCGGCTTTGTGAACGACAGGGTTGCATCACACGGGCCGAGCCGCCGCTTACGCGTCCATTAGGGCTTGATGAAATGGTGGCGGGAATCTCTGCCTTTGACTTTCAGTAAAGCTTCGATATTTCGTCGGTAAGGCGCGAGCATCGCAATTTTTATGTTCGTGTTGTCATCAGCCGGTTGACGAATGCTGCACAATCTAAAAAGGTAGTGAGTGAAACAGTTTACCCACCCTTAAGCTGTACCGGAAATTACGGTGCAGAATGGAGCACGCGATGAGGATGAAATCCTTTCTTCTGGCGACAACAATGGTCTCGGGCCTTGTGAGCGCCGCCGTATTTCCCGCAAGCGCGCAGGAGCGGGTGGTCAATATTTATAATTGGTCGGATTATATCGACGATTCGATCCTCAAGGACTTCACTAAGGAAACCGGAATCAAAGTCGTCTACGACGTTTATGATTCCAACGAAATTCTCGAAACTAAGCTTCTTGCGGGCGGTAGCGGCTACGATCTCGTGGTGCCATCGGGTGAATTTCTTGGTCGTCAGATCCCGGCAGGCGTGTTCCTGAAGCTTGATAAAGACAAGCTGCCGAACCTCAAGAACATGTGGGACGAAATTTCAACCCGTGCGGCGACCTATGACCCGGGCAATGAATATTCCATCAACTACATGTGGGGCACCACCGGCATTGGCTATAACAAGGCCAAGATCAAAGAAATCCTTGGTACGGATACGATTGACTCGTGGGATGTTCTCTACAACCCGGAGATTTCGGCTAAGCTAAAGGATTGTGGTATTTACCTGCTGGATACATCCAGCGAAATGCTGCGCCCGGCTCTGAACTATCTCGGTCTTGATCCAAATTCCCCATCATCTGAAGATATGGAAAAGGCTCAGGAGCTTTATCTCAAGATACGCCCAAATATCCGCAAGTTCCACTCGTCGGAATATATCAATGCGCTGGCAAACGGCGATATCTGCATGGCTATCGGCTATTCGGGTGATATTTTTCAGGCGCGCGATCGTGCAGAGAAGGCCAATCAGGGCGTAGAGATCGGTTATTCGATCCCGAAGGAAGGCGCGCTGATGTGGTTTGACCAGATGGCTATCCCGGCAGATTCAAAGCACGTGCCAGAAGCGCTTGAATTCATGAATTATATCATGCGTCCGGAAGTTGCTGCCAAGGCATCGAACTTTGTTTTCTATGCCAACGGCAACAAGGCTTCACAAGAATTCATCGACAAGGAAATTCTGGATGATCCAGAAATCTATCCAAGCGAAGATGTGCTGAAAAAGCTTTTTGTGCCAACGCCTTATGATCAGAAGACACAGCGCTATGTTACACGCGCCTGGACCAAGATTGTCACAGGCCAGTAATAGTTAAATCGTAAGACAGCTTACTTGCTGAGGCGCGTTAAGCGTTGAAATTGAGAGCGGCTCACTGTTCATACAGGAGGGCCGCTCTACGTCTTAAAATATACCTTAATGGCAGGCTCTGCCTGTGAATGTCAGGTTCCTGATAGAGCGATAGGGGAACGGAATGGAATCTTTTGGCAGTTTTCGCCGCAAATTCGCGCCTTGGAATGATCCGGCAGCGAAGCCTTATATTTCATTTGAGAATGTAACGAAGATTTTCGGCGATTTTACTGCCGTTGATAATCTGTCGCTCAATGTCTTTAATCGAGAGTTCTTTTCGCTTTTGGGCGCTTCCGGTTGCGGTAAGACCACGCTGATGCGTATGCTGGCGGGCTTTGAAGAGCCAACCTCTGGTCGCATCACCCTGGATGGTCAGGATATGCGCGGTATTCCTCCTTATAAGCGTCCGGTGAACATGATGTTTCAGTCCTATGCGCTGTTCCCGCATATGACGGTTGAGAAGAACATTGCTTTTGGTCTCAAGCAGGACGGTATGGCGAAGTCGGAAATCGACGCGCGCGTTGCTGAAATGCTGAAACTCGTGAAGCTTGAGCAATATGGCAAGCGCAAGCCGCATCAGCTTTCCGGCGGTCAGCGTCAGCGTGTAGCCTTGGCTCGTGCCGTTGCTAAACGTCCAAAAGTGTTGCTGCTCGATGAACCGCTTGGCGCGCTCGATAAGAAGTTGCGCGAAGAAACTCAGTTTGAACTGATGGATTTGCAGGTCAAGCTGGGCCTGACTTTCATGGTCGTTACCCACGATCAGGAAGAAGCCATGACTATGTCCGATCGTATTGCCGTTATGGACAAGGGCCGCATCATGCAGGTGGCAACACCGGCAGAAGTATATGAAGCGCCCGGCTCCAAGTTCGTGGCCGACTTCATCGGTAATGTGAATATCATCGAAGGCGAAGTGGTCAAAGCCGCGAGTGGTGAGGCAGAAATCGCCACTGAGAAATTCGGCTTTCATATTCAGACCGAAACTCGCGAGCAGCTGAGCGCTGGCCAAAAGGTCTGGTATGCGGTGCGTCCTGAAAAGACGCGCATCACCCGCGAGAAACCGGAAGAGACGTCCGTCAATGCAGTTGAAGGCGAGCTTTGGGATATTGCCTATTTTGGCGATATGACGGTTTTCCACGTTCGCCTCGAAAATGGCCGTACCATTAAGGCTGCAAGTCTGAATGCCGTGCGTAAGACGGAAAACCCGCTAACCTATGATGAGCGTGTATGGGTTTCATTTGACACCGATGCCGGTCTGGTGCTGACGGCTTAAGGAGGGGAGGCACATGCAAAAGCTGATTGCTTCCATAACCAGTCGCCTCGTGATCGCAGTGCCGTATTTTTGGCTGCTGCTGTTCTTTCTGGTTCCGTTTTTTATCGTCTTCAAGATTTCACTCTCCGAAGTCACGATGGCCATTCCGCCCTATCAGCCAACGGTTGATGTGACGCAGGGGTTTGCTGCCGCTTGGGAAAAGGTAAAGCAGTTCTCGTTCGACAATTATTTTTGGCTTGTAGACGACCCGCTTTATTACAAGGCCTATTTGTCGAGCCTGCGAATTGCTGCAATCTCTACTTTTCTGGCTCTGCTTGTGGGCTATCCGATGGCCTATGGCATAGCGCGTGCGCCGCAGAGCCTTCGCGCGACGCTATTGATGCTGGTTATTCTGCCGTTCTGGACGTCATTCCTCATCCGCGTTTATGCGTGGATCGGTATTTTGAAGCCAGAAGGCCTGCTCAACCAGTTCCTGATGTGGCTGAATGTCATTGATACGCCGCTTAATATCCTGAACACAGATACGGCGATTTTCATTGGTATCGTTTATTCTTATCTGCCGTTCATGATCTTGCCGATTTATTCGGCGCTTGAGAAAATGGATTATTCGCTGATCGAAGCCGCTCAAGATCTCGGCTGTACGGCGTTCTCAGCATTTTGGAAAATCACTTTCCCGTTGTCGCTTGCTGGTGTTGTGGCGGGCTGCTTCCTCGTTTTCATTCCAGCAGTTGGCGAGTTCGTGATCCCTGATCTTTTGGGCGGATCGCAGACATTGATGATCGGTAAAACAATCTGGAGTGAGTTCTTCTCCAATCGCGACTGGCCGGTTTCTTCGGCGGTGGCAGTGGTGCTGCTGCTCTTGTTGATTGTGCCAATTGTGATCTTCCAGCAGGTGCAGGCGCGCCAGCAGGAGAAGGGGAAATAAGATGCAGAACAACTGGTCCCGTTTTAACATCGCCTCAGTCGCGCTCGGCTTTGCTTTCCTCTATCTGCCGATTGTTCTGCTGGTCATTTATTCGTTTAACGAATCCCGTCTCGTGACCGTTTGGGCGGGGTTCTCGACCAAGTGGTATGGCGAACTGTTTCGCAACCAAGCGCTGATGGATGCCGCATGGGTGACAATCCGCGTCGGGCTTTTGTCGGCCACGGTTGCAACTCTGCTTGGTACGCTTGCAGCCTTGGCACTGACACGATACACGCGATTTCGCGGACGTATCCTGTTTTCCGGCATGGTCTATGCACCTCTGGTTATGCCGGATGTCATCACTGGCCTTTCGCTGCTGCTTTTGTTCGTGGCGATGAATTTTGACCGTGGTTTCTGGACGGTAACTCTTGCACACATCACCTTCTCGATGTGTTTTGTGGCCGTGGTTGTGCAGTCGCGTCTGGTTAGCTTTGATCGCTCGCTGGAAGAGGCGGCAATGGATCTCGGTGCGCCACCTGTCACCACTTTTATGAAGATCACCCTTCCGGTGATCCTGCCCGCGGTTGTTTCCGGCTGGATGCTTGCCTTTACCCTTTCGCTGGATGATCTTGTGATTGCAAGCTTCACTTCGGGTCCGGGCGCAACCACGCTGCCGATGAAGATTTATTCGCAAGTGCGGCTTGGTGTGACACCGGAAATCAACGCGGTTTGCACCATCTTGATCGCTGTGGTGACGACGGGCGTGATCATCGCGTCAGTCGTCAACAAGCGCCGCGAAGTGCAGCGCCGTCGTGACGAACAAGCAGCGTTCCGTATGGGTTAAACAAAAAAGGAACAGCGCAGATTACTGCGCTGTTCCGCTTCCCATGGTCGATGGCGAAATAAAGGGACGATCCCATGAACCACCAACGAAGAAATGCAGTGGCGGCTTCACTGGCGAGGGCTGTGCCTGCTGACCGTCTGTATTTTCCTGCTGCTGAGGTTGGCTATCGGGGAAGATTACTTCGCCACTAAGTGCCAGACTGCGATCTACAAATGGTACAATACCAGCAAGATTAAGCGTGCCTTGCGATGTGACAAGCGTTGCATTTTCCAATGATGCAACGCCATCGGAAAGATTTGCTTTCATATCAAGGCGATTGAAAGCCAAGGATACATTCTCCTGTCGCTCAAGCGCGAAAAAGCCCTGACTTTCGGCTTTCGTCAGAAAATCCTGAACTGAGAAGCCTTGCATTTGGCCGTTGTTCAATTGCACTGAGACATTGCCCTGCGCATTATTCAGCAAGCCTGACCAACGATTTGCAGGAGCTTTCATGAATAGCGAGACATTGCCTTTGCCATTGACAAACGGTTTGTCGAAACCGAGCGCCGCAAAGAGCTGTGAACTATCAATATCAGAAGCGTTGAAGCGTAATTCACCGGTTGCTGTTTTGAGATCACGCACAATCTGAAGGTTGGCCTGAAGAATGCCATTAAAAGCTTTGGCATCACCAATGTCGAACATTGCCCGACCGCCTCTGATCTGCACAGCTGCTGCCACGCCAGTCATGGTGACCGGTCCTGCGGTGGCCGTTTGTGCGGAAAGGCGTAGGTCGAGCTCTGACCGGTTGATGAAGCTTGTATTGATGATGTCGCGTTCGTTCAGATCGCGATCGCTTGGCGAACGTGGCTGGTTTTCAGGCAGTGGCACAAAGATCGAAAAAAGACGTCGCAGATTGAGCTTTTCAAAAGCCAGCGTTCCGGCAATTGCAGGCGTATCCTGCTCAAAACCAACTTCAATCACACCTTTTGCCGGACTCTCGTCGGTTGTCATTTCGACATTGTCGAATTTCAGACGGCGCGGGGTCGATGTGATTGTGGAATCAAGAGAAAAGGCTCCAATTTCGGTACTGCCAGCCACAGGTGGCAGCGCCAGCCAGCGCAGAGAATTGCTCAATGAAGGCGTTTTAGCGCTCAACGCGCCTTCAAAGAAACGATCATTGGAAATGTTGGCTTTGCCCTCAAATGTGATGTTGAGAGGCGTTGATGTGAAACTCGCCGTTACATCAGAGATACCACCTGCAAGAAGCGGCAAGGCTTGAGCTGCCGTCAGGCTGAATTGCGTGTTTTCACCGCGCCAGAGCGCACTGCCACGAAGCGTTGCAGCGCTTGAAGTACGCGGCCATTCAAGTGTGGCATTCAGCTTGGTGATCTGCTGATCGTCTTTCGGCTCTTCCTGCGAATCTGGATCATTGAACGAGATCGTTCCATCGCGAAGAACAACGCGACCAAAAGGCTGAGACGCTTGCTGTGCCGCAAGAGTTTTGTCATTGGCACCGTTCTGCTGCAAGGCGCGCTGCGCGCGGATTGCGGTGCCAAGTCGGCCATTCGAACTTGCAATCGCATCCAGAAGTTCCGCAAAATTATCAACCGGGCCACCGATATTAAAATGTGGCCGGACAATTTGCGTTTCAGAAAATGACAGCCGCCCCATGATGGCATCAAGCGGAGAAAGCTCGATTTCAATGCGGTTGGCGCTCATAAAGGGCTTTGCACCCTGATCGGACAGTTTGCTGAGCGTCACTCCATCAAGCGACGCACGTAAAACTGGAAACACCCGCAAACGCGGTGCTTCACGCAGTTCAACGCTATAGCCGGTCCATGCACTGATTTCTTGCGCAACGCGAATACGGATCGCATCGGTCGAGACAATAAACGGTATAACCGCGAGCAGGGTGGCCACCGCTGCTGCACCAAGAATGATGACCGCAATAATAAGGCGCATAAATCGGGGCCAGCGCATCAACCATCCTATCAGTGAGACATATTTCGTAATCTAACTCAGCACTGTGGCAAAGCAAAGCCGCCTATGCTGATTCCTGCCTATGGTTAAACAATTGTTTCTAAGAAATTAACCCTGATTTTACGCGAGTTTCTAATGTCTGAATCCAAGCACCCATATTTAACGCCCTATTAACGGGTTTGGCGGGATAAAGAGCGCAACACTGAGCTATGATCGAGCTACCTCAGCTTCGCCCATGTCTGCTTCTGTGTCTCTTTGTCTCTGAGATTCTCCAACGCCGGTTTTTACCGGCGTTTTTTTTGGCTAATCGAAAAAGCCCTCCAAAGAGAGGGCTTTAAACTTTTTAGGATCAGTCCGCCAGAACGCGTGTCGGAGGGAAAACGATTTCCACGACAGTTCCCTGACCGGGAGTAGAGTCGATTGTAAACTGAGCGCGATTGGCTTCAACCATCGCTTTGGTCAGTGGAAGTCCAAGCCCCGTACCTTCATTGCGCCAGTCTTTCGCGCTCTCAGTCTGACGGCGTTGCATGGTATTAACCTGACGGAACGGCTTAAGCGCTTGCTCAATTTCAGCCTTGGTCATGCCAACACCAGTATCACGAACACGCATCACGACATCGCCGTTCAGTTCGTAATTGGTTGAAACGATCACTTGCCCGCCTGTTGCAGTGAAGCGCACGGCATTGGAAAGCAGGTTGAGCGCGACTTGCTTAATCGAACGTGCATCGGCAACGATATCGGGCAGGTTCGACTGGAAGCTGGAACGGATAATCACGCGTTCACGATTGGCTTGCGGTTGCATCAACGCAATTGCTTCGCCAATTGCATCGTTGAGTGAAACCGCTTCGAATTGCATGTCGACGCCGCCTGCTTCGATCTTCGAGATATCGAGCAGATCATTGACCAAGGCCAGAACGTGATTGCCAGAACGGTTGATGTCGCGCAGATAATCACGATAGCGCTCATTGCCAATCGGGCCGAATTTTTCGTCAGACATCAGCTCGGAAAACCCGATGATCGCATTCAGCGGTGTACGGATTTCATGGCTGATACGGGCAAGAAATTCGGTTTTCTGATTGGATGCACGCTCCGCTTCCTTACGGGCATTTGTTAGCTCTTCTTCGGTGCGCTTCCACTGCGTTATGTCGCGCAGAACAGCGCAGAAGCCGCTTGTATGAGGGAGCTTTCCCATCGTCATAAATAGCGGAATGAAGCCGCCTTGTGCTTCGCGGCCAATGACTTCACGCCCATCATTGAGCACGCTGAGAACACCATTGTCGGACAGGCTATGCAGATAGTCCATCGCTGCGCGCTGGCTTTCGATGGCAAAGAGCATAGAGAAGAATTTGCCTTCGGTATCAGCCTGATCATAGCCAAACAAAGCTGCTGCGGAATGGTTCATGGACCGCATGCGCCCGTTCGTGTCGATGAGCACGACGCCATCTGTGGCCGTATCAAGAATGGTTTTGAGCTCTTCTATGTGCCCTTGAAGTGCTCGCTGATCCACATTCTCAGTAACGCTAACAGTTTGAGCACTCGCCATAGGCATGAGGCTGAGCATCAAAGCGCGGCCATCTCGCCAGTTAATGGCGTTCAGATGTGCCTCTACAGGCTCTTCACTTCCATCAGCACGGCGTAGGACCATGCCATCGGCTTTTTCGTCGTCATTTCGGTCACTGTTGAATAGGATCGAGATGCCGCCAGCCTGTTGAATTTCTGTCAGCGCTGCATAGCCAGTCAGGTCTAAAAGTGACTGATTAACGTAATAGATTATATCGCCTGAATGAATGATAACAGGGATAGGAAGATTGGCGAGTAGTGCGGTTTCGTCAGCAAGCTGCTGTTTCGCAGGTATTGCAGGCGCCGATGTCTCGTCCGCAACGGATGTGTTTTCCGATACAAGCGCTATAGGCGCAACGCGCTCTGCTGCGGGTTGCGTATGTGCAACGTCGTCCGGCAAAGCATCTTTGTCCTGACGCGAATTCGCCAATCCTTGCTTGCGCAGTCGATCCGCAATTTCACGAAATGCATTGCGCTCCGTCGTGGTCAAGCCACCCTCCGGGCGCTGTTCTTTACCTTTTTGCTGCTTTGCCTGATCTGCTTCCAGTTTGCCGCGCGCCGCCGCATTGAGCAATTCAATGACCTTGTCAGACTCGCGACGGCCGGGATTGGGTGTTAGCTCGAACGGAAGCGTTGGGGTTTCTGATTGGTTGTGCTTTGCTTTAGGTCGATCATCATTGGCGATTTCTTCTGAAAGAGCCAGAATATCGTCTTCATCTTCGGCACTAAGCATTTCCTGAATAGTTGGTGCCACGTCTCGCTTTACCGGCGTTCCGCCTGCGAGGACTGTACCAATCGTTTCGGGGTCTTGTTCTGCATCTTCCGGACGAACAAGGCCAAAGCCGCGGAAGCCGATAAATTCGCGATCACGTGAGTAGACGGGCAATGCTGCGAGTTCCACCGGCACGCGCAAGCTCGTGCCTTCAACCGGCCAAAGCAGCTTTTTGCCGGACCATGTATCACGCTGTTTTAAGAGTGCGCTGATGCTGCCATCGGTGTCGAAGCCGAAAACATTCGCCACTTCTGCAAAGCGTCGACCAACAACATCTGCTGCGTTCGGTCCGATTATATTGCCCAGTTCCGGCGAGACTTCGGTAAATGTGCCTTCTGCATCAACTTTCCAGATGAAGCGAGCAGGCGATCCCTTAGCGTCAAAAACAAAGCTCTTCGGCGCGGTGGGTTTTTCAGCCTCTTTCTCATCTTCAACGATCACGGCTATTGCGGGCGTATCCGTTTTGATTACGGTTGTCGTTTCACCAACGATGCAGATGAGGTGCATGACAGGATTATCGGTGAGCTTGGCAATTGCGCCGGGGACTGAGTTTTTTCCAGAACGAATGCGGCGCTTCACGATCCGCTCGGACGCATCGCGCGTTTCGATGACTAGGTCTTCAAGTGTTGAAACGGAAATATCGAGCGCTGCGAAGTGCTCGCTTGTAGCAATCAACTGAGCCTTATCGTCTATGAGTGCCACGTGTGTCGTATCATCGCTGAGACCGGCAATAATGGCATCTGGCGTAGAGCCTTCTTGTTCTGATGCAAGTAATAATGCCTCAATGCCGTCCGGCATTGTTAGATGCGAAACGTGTAGACGTATAATTTCTGAACGAAGCCCGGAATTGAGGCGCACAGTGACGATGCGTGGCACGCCCGCCGTTTCACTGCTGGCACCCGCGATCTGGCGGCGCGTTGCAATGGGCAATTCGAGTTGGCCGCCAATAATGTCTTGGATGTGTTTAAAGCCGAAGAGTTTGGCACCGGAGCCATTGATCCAAAGGACGGTTGATAGGTCGCGCGTCAGCACAAGCTGAGCATCGCCTCGGGCAAAGCCTTCGCTGATATTGTCTAGCGCGACTATATCAATGAATGGGTATGATCCTGACATACCGGTCCTTTAACTGTTCTCGTGGTCACTCGGAGCGCCAATTAATAATTCTTTAATAAGCTTCTTGCGAGGAGTGGTCTATATTCGCCTTCGATATGGGCCTGATTTTCTATTTCATTAGTTAATGTGGGTAAGCCAATTCTATGTGTCGGTGAATAATCCTTGTTTATGCACAACCATGCATAAAACTTGGTAACCGGATTGCGTAGAATTTTAGTGATTACGGGTTTCGAGCTAACAATCGGGGAAATCTTCAAAAAAGATCGTTTTAATCACTTGCAATGTGGTTCGATTCTCCGTATGTGACCCCCTGTCGGCGGACATCGCAAGAAAGTTCGTTGAGATTTAGGTACGCGGTCGTAGCTCAGTTGGTTAGAGCGCAGGATTGTGGCTCCTGAGGTCGGTGGTTCGAATCCACCCGTCCGTACCATCTAAAATCTCCTAAGTAATTGATTTCATTACATAAAATGGCAATACAAGAAATTGCGATTGTGCTGTGCTCGATTTTTGAGCCACATTCTGCATTCATTTTACCCCATACTAACTTTTGCGATTGGCTGCGCAATATGTCGCTAATTGGACCCGTAAGGCGTAGCCGCAGCATTGCCAGTTTTTTGCGTATCTTCATTATTATTATTATTATTCTTTGTGCAAATCACGACGTCTCTGTACGAGGCAGCCGACTATTAGCTGCTTGATCTTGTCGTAAGCTTATATCTGCCTATCTGGTTGACGAACTCGAATAGGACGCGTGCAATGGTGAACATTAAAATTAAACGCGTTTATGAAACGCCGGAATCCGAAGACGGTTTCCGCGTGCTTGTGGATCGCGTATGGCCGCGTGGGATGAATAAGGAAAAGGCAGCGATTGATCTTTGGGCGAAAGACGTTGCGCCGACAACTAAACTGCGTAAATGGTTTGGTCATGATCCGGAAAAATGGGGCGATTTTAAAGTAAAGTACGTAGATGAATTGCGTGAAAACGCTGAAACCGTAAGAGAACTTTTACAAAGTTCTAATGGTAAAATTATCACGCTGTTATACGGCGCAAAAGATGAGCAACATAATCAAGCGATTGTTTTACGTGATTTTATAGTTTTAATTTCGTTGAACAGGATAACCTACTAATTTCCAGCCTTGTATTCTGCTCTGTTGATTCCGTGCTTCTGCATTTTATCGTAAAATGTTTTACGTGGAATGCCGAGTGAGTCCAGCGTGTCCTGCACATTTCCGTTGTGTGCCGTTAGCGTTTCGCGAATGAGATCGGCTTCAAAGCGCTCTAAGCGTTTTGGCAGCGTTTCTTGTTCGTCTTGCAGACTAACTGATTGTTGAGTGGGAAGTTTAACACCCAACGCAAAACGCTCAGCGAAATGCACCAGTTCGCGCACATTCCCTGGCCAGTTATGTTCCATCAGGTAGCGCTGCGTCGTGCTATCCAGTGCAGGTATGTCGCGATTAAAGCGTCGTGCAGCCCGTGCAAGAAAATGAGAAAAAAGCAGGGGAATGTCGTCACGACGTTCGCGCAATGGTGGGATCGTCAACGTAACCACATTCAACCGATAATAAAGATCTTCACGAAAATCGCCGCGTTGCAGCGGGTCTCCCAGATCGATCTTTGCAGCAGCGACAACACGTAGATCAACAGGGCGAACTTCGTTGGTGCCAAGCGGTGTGATCTCACGCATTTCGAGAACGCGAAGCAGCTTTACCTGTGTAGCAGGTGGCATGCTTTCTATTTCATCTAAAAAAAGCGTGCCACCGCTTGCATGTTCAATACGTCCGACGCGTTTCTTTTGAGCGCCGGTGAACGCACCAGCTTCGTGACCGAAGAGTTCGCTTTCGATCACTGTTTCGGGCAATGCACCACAATTAAGGGCGACGAAATTGCCTTTACGGCGACCACCCCAATCATGCAGCAATTGAGCCACGACTTCTTTGCCGCTTCCGGTTTCGCCCGCAATCAGAACATCAACATTGGTATCGGCGATATCACGGATGGTACGGCGAAGGTTTTCGATTGCCGGTGTTTGGCCGATGAGCGGCATATCGTTTTGTGCATCGTCCGCCAATTCACGCAGTTTACGATTTTCCAGAACCAGTTTCCGGCGTTCTGCTGCCCTTAAAACGCTGTGAACCAATCGGTCAGCGGCAAAGGGTTTAGCGATGAAATCATAAGCGCCATTCTGAATAGCCTGCACTGCCATGGGTATATCGCCATGACCGGTGATCAGGATGACCGGCAGATCAATATCAATCGCTTGAATACGTGCAAAAAGCTCCAATCCGTCGATTTGCGGCATACGCACATCTGTTACAATGACGCCTTCGAATGCGACAGTAATCGCCGGTAACGCCTCAGTCGCACTCCCAAAGTCCTGCACGTCATAGCCAGCAAGCTCCAGAGTTTGTCGCGTAGCCCGGCGCAGTGCCTTATCATCATCGACCAATATAACGGGAATGTTCATCATGCTTTCTTAAACTCTACGCGGAAGGTCGTGCCGTTGACGCCGCTTTTTGCAGATATTTTTCCGCCATAATCAGTGAGGATTTCCTTCACGATTACCAGACCAAGACCAAGGCCGTGGTCTTTCGACGTATTAAATGGCGTAAAGAGATTTTCCTGAATATTTTGCGGGATGCCGGCACCATTGTCAGAAATTGTCAGCACGATGCTTTTAGAAAGCGACTTGGTTCTGACTTTTATTTTCCCGCTTTTTCCTTTTATTTCAACAGATTCAAGAGCGTTTTGAAATAGGTTTATTAGCACTTGTTCCAGTCTCAATGAATGCCCGGTAACTTTCACGTCGCTCGATGGCAACTCAATATCAAACTGATCCATACTGCCGGAAAAGCGGCTGCGTAGCAGAACCAGCGCACCAGATATAATCTCTGCGAGTGACACGGCTTCTGACGGTCGATGGCCTTTACGCGCAAAAGTGCGCAAGTCACCAGTGATCGCCCCGATGCGTTCTGTCAGTGTCGCAATTTCAGAAAGATTTTCGGTTGCTGCTTCCAGTTGTTTTCGCTCAAGAAATATTCGCGCATTGTCCGCATAAGCGCGAATGGTTGCGACCGGCTGGTTTATTTCATGCGCAACACCCGCTGCAACTTGCCCCATGATCGCCAGTCGGTTGGCGTGAACAAGATCTTGTTGCACACCTTGCAGCATCGTCTCTGTTTTATGGTGATCGCTGATCTCTGACTGCAACCGGTCACGTGCTTTAACCAGATCTTGCGTTCGCTCGATAACGCGGTCTTCAAGATCTGATTGTCGACGTTGTGCATCCGCAATTCGTGCGATAATCCGTTGCCTGCGACGTAACACGATACCAATAAGCGTGGCGAACGCTGCGATGATAATGAAAGCGACAAGGCGAGCCTCGCGGACCGCGGCCTCAACAGGTGCCCGCATGAGCGCAAGACTGTATATTTGCCACGGCGTTGTTTCGACAGGCGAAGTAATCGCCAAATAATCGGTATTCTTAGCCGTTCCTGGAAGAAGTGCTTCAACCAGAACTGTATCAGTATCACCGTCAATGGGCCTCATTGAGAGCGGCAGCGGTTTGAGTGGAGCATCGCCAAACTGAAGACTCTGGCGAATAGCTTCAACCCGTTTTGGGGGAAATTCGCCAATCGTCATAAAGCGCCAAGACGGAAGGCTGGTGATCAATACGATACCACGATCATCCGTCACAAAAGTGGGGCGACCGGTTTCGTGCCAGTCTTTTTCGAGTTGATCGAATGAGAGCTTCACGACCACAACCCCAAGTGGACCATTTTTGCCGTCAATACGCCGTGCGATGTAAAGCCCCGGCAGGTGGCTCACATTGCCCAGTGCAAAATATTCCGTACTGCCGTCTTTCAGTGAGCCTTTGAAATACGGCCTGAATTGATAATCATTGCCGACAAAGCTATCCGGTTCGCGCCAATTGCTGGCTGAAATCGCTGCACCATCGAGACCGATAAGATAAATAACAGCTGCCTGTGTGCCTTCTGCGAGTGCTTCGAATTTACGGTTCAAAAGATCAATCGTTGCAGAATTGTTTGTTTCTAGCGCGTCTGTAAGCTCTTTGTCCTTTGATAAAACGAGAGGCAGCGCACGTTGTTTTTCAAGCACTGCTCGAAGAAACGCCGCATTGAGATTAGAGTCAATTCGCGTTTGCTCGCGTAGCGTCTGTAATGCACGTTCACGGGCATCATTGCCGACGAACCAGAAGGCCAATGCAAACACAGCAATACAAATTGTACCAAACACCCACCATGTAAGGCGGTTGGAATTTAGGGTCAACGGCGTTTTAGTGCCTGTGTTTGACTGGTCATTCATCACTATAGTGTGCATTAAATCGCACAAATAGCAAAGATTAATGTGCGGTTTACCGCGCAATTTAGATGTTTAATTGTTTCAATTTTCTAGAAAATCTAAGTTTTCCAATTAGATAGTTCGTTTATCTCCAACTGGCACGAACCTTGCAAATCATGACGCGACCGGCAGCGCTGCTGTCGAATGAAAGAACGAATGGCTCGGGAGGCTGGACGCGATCCGGATAGAGCCAAATGGAGGAAGTCATGATTTCTGTACCACATGGTGCCGTGGACGAACCACGCCGCCCAATCCCTCTTTACAAGCAGCTCTATGTCCAGGTTCTGGTCGCAATTGCCGCGGGCATTCTGCTCGGGCATTTTTACCCGGAGTTTGGCACCCAGCTTAAGCCGTTAGGCGATGCGTTCATCAAGCTTGTTAAGATGATCATCGCGCCGGTTATTTTCCTGACCGTTGCAACTGGCATTGCCGGTATGACCGATATGAAGAAGGTCGGACGTGTGGCTGGCAAAGCCATGATCTACTTTCTTACATTTTCTACCCTTGCGCTGATCATCGGCCTGATTGTTGCAAATGTTGTTCAGCCGGGCGCTGGCATGCATATCGACCCTGCTTCGCTTGATCCGCAAGCTGTCGCTAACTACACAGAAAAGGCGCACGAACAGACCATCACCGGTTTTCTGTCTGGCATCATTCCGACAACGATTGTTGGCGCATTTGCATCTGGCGATATTCTTCAGGTTCTGTTCTTCTCGGTGCTGTTTGGTATTTCGCTCGCTATGGTGGGCGACAAAGGCAAGCCGGTCACAGATTTCCTTCAGATGCTGACGACACCTGTTTTCAAACTGGTTTCGATCCTCATGAAGGCAGCGCCAATCGGTGCCTTTGGTGCCATGGCGTTCACGATTGGCAAATATGGTATCGGCTCGATCGCTAATCTCGCCATGCTGATTGCAACATTCTACATCACGGCAATTCTGTTTGTTGTGATCGTTCTTGGCGCGGTTGCACGGTACAATGGCTTTTCGATCTTCGCGCTTGTCCGTTACATCAAGGAAGAGCTGTTGCTCGTTCTTGGCACGTCGTCGTCTGAAGCCGCATTGCCGAGCCTTATGGACAAGATGGAAAAGGCGGGTTGCAAACGCTCGGTTGTTGGCCTTGTCATCCCTACCGGCTATTCGTTCAATCTTGATGGCACGAATATCTACATGACGCTTGCAGCACTTTTCATCGCACAGGCGACTGATATTCCATTGTCGTTGACAGATCAGGTCTTGCTTTTGCTGGTCGCGATGCTCAGCTCTAAGGGCGCAGCGGGTATCACTGGTGCAGGCTTCATCACACTGGCGGCAACGCTCTCCGTTGTTCCGGCAGTTCCTGTTGCTGGCATGGCGCTGATCCTTGGTATTGATCGGTTTATGTCGGAATGTCGTGCACTGACCAATCTCGTTGGCAATGCGGTTGCGACAATCGTAGTTGCTCGTTGGGAAAACGAGTTGGATGTCGAGCGTCTTAATGCTGCGATGAATGGACAGCCTATTGAGATTGAGCCAGAACCGATTGAAGAAGGCTTTTTGCAGCCTGCAGAATAACTTCTTATTTCGATAAATGAAAACGGCCCGCTAAAAGCGGGCCGTTTTGTCTATTTATTGTCTTCTGCTGCTTTGCCCTGCGTTATCAGGCGCGCACTGTGCTGACCTGATATGAAAGTCCAGAGCCAGCTCCATGCTACGGCTGCGCGGCTGCGCGTACCGATCAGGAAGAAGATATGGGCGATGCCCCATACCCACCAAGCCAGCGATCCTTTGAGCTTGATGCGTCCCATGTCGACAACAGCAGCACCACGACCAATCGTTGCGAGATTGCCTTGATGGCGATAGCGGAATGGTGCTGGCGTTGCTGTGCCTGAAACACGACTGCGAATGACTTTCGCAACATAGGCCCCCTGTTGCTTGGCAGCGGGCGCGATGCCCGGCACAGGTTTACCGTCTGGACCTTCTACCCAAGCCGTATCGCCGATCACGAAAACATTCTCATGGCCGGGTATGCTGAGGTCTGACAATACGCGCGCGCGTCCCGCACGATCACTCTCAGCGCCAAGCCAAGCTGCAGCAGGTGAGGCGGCGACACCTGCTGCCCAGATTGTCGTCTCGCACGGAATAAACTCGTCACCAACAGTCACGCCATGCTCGGTGATTTCCTTGACCGGCACGCCAAGACGCACTTCTACGCCGACTTTCTCCAGAACTTTTTTGGCATATTCAGAGAGAGCATCAGGGAAGGCGGACAAAATGCGCGGGCCAGCTTCCACCAGCAATATACGCGCCTGACGCGTGTCAATATTGCGAAACTCTGGCCACATCGTATCCTTGGCCAGCTCTGCAATGATGCCTGCGAGTTCTACGCCGGTCGGTCCCCCACCAACCACCGAGAATGTCAGCAATGCCTGCCGCTTTGCAGCATCGGTTTCACGTTCTGCCCGTTCGAATGCGAGAAGCAAGCGGCGGCGAATGGTCGTGGCGTCCTCCAGCGCCTTAAGACCGGGTGCCACTTTTTCCCAGCGATCATTGCCGAAATAAGCGTGCCGTGCGCCGGTTGCTAAAACCAGCGTGTCATAGTCAATCTCGCTGCCGTTTTCGAGTTTAACTTTTTTAGATGCCGTATCGACGTCCACGACAGTGCCAAGCAAAGTCGTAACTTCTTTACGGTCCTTGAATAGGTGACGAATTGGCCATGCAATCTCTGATGTCGCCAGGATCGTTGTGGCAACCTGATACAGCAGAGGCTGAAAGAGGTGGTGATTACGCTGATCGACAAGCGTAATGCGAACATTTGCGCCTTTCAGATCATGGATTAATTGCAGGCCACCAAAACCTGCACCGACGACGAGGATATGGGGGGTATCCGGTCCGCTCATTGAAGCTATACACCTGAGTTTGGCGTGAGCACGAGTCACGCTGATAGAAGTTAGTTGCGCCCTTAAAATAACGCTACCAGACTGATCGTAAAGGACTTAACGGCAAAGTGAAGCTTATTCCTGATAAAAACTATCATGTTTTTATAAAAAGCGTGATGTCCCGGATATTATTGAGCGGACATTGCCTCGATTTCATAGACCTTTGATAGTGCACAATTCGATGTAAATGCGTCTGGGAAATGATGCAGTCTGTATGAAATACGAAAAATAACTGTCACCCGCCCAACAAGCGGGCAACTTGGAAATTAGTCAATTAACCACGCTTCGACGTTGGTAAGTCGAGCAAATAGTCCGAAACATCGGCAAGTCTTAAGCTAAAAGTCGTCGCGATGATTCACATGACGCAGATAGGCAAAAGCTGTGCCTGCCAAGACTGGCAAAATAACTAGTGCCATCCAGAAGAAAATATTGCTCATGTTTCCCTCCCATTTTCAGTCATGGTAACACAATTTAAAGATATGTGAACAATTCGTTAATCCGGTGCTTATTACTTAATCAAAATCGAGCTTATTTCCGTTTTTACTTGGAATGCGGTGCTTCTGTTTCGGCCCTATTTAAGAGGATAGGAATCCTGTCAGTTAGCCGTTTACGAAATGAGTTTCCAACATTGCGTTTTTCCGAACCGCAATAGCTATTGCCAGAATATGTTTGTTTGATTAGAAGTAGCCTTACATCAAGAGTTGGGGCGACGCCCAACGCCAACCTGCCTTCCCGGGCAAGGTGGTACTTCCTGAAAAGGAAGGATGTGGCCCAACCGGCAAATATACGGATGAAGCCACTCGCGTCTGCCCCGATATAACGAAGGACTGACGCGCATGCCTATTAAAATTCCTGACGATCTGCCCGCAACCAGTGTTCTCGAAGCAGAGGGTGTTATGGTCATGCGTGAGGCGGACGCTATTCGTCAGGATATCAGGCCGTTGAAAATTGGTCTTCTTAATCTGATGCCCAATAAAGTAACCACGGAAACTCAGATTGCGCGGTTGCTCGGCGCGACGCCGCTGCAACTGGAATTGACGCTTGTTCGCATTACCAATCACGTAGCACGCCACACACCTGCCGATCACATGCTGTCATTTTATCAGCCATGGGAAGACGTGCGTAACGAGCGCTTTGATGGTTTTGTCATTACCGGCGCGCCTGTAGAGCGTATGCCGTTTGAAGACGTGACTTATTGGGATGAGATGCAGCGGGTTTTTGACTGGACGCAAACCCATGTCCATCGCACGCTGAATATCTGTTGGGCAGCGCAGGCGGCTGTGCATCATTTCCATGGTATGGGAAAATATGATTTGCCGGGCAAAGCGTCTGGTGTCTTCAGCCAACAAAACCTTGAGCCATCTTCGCCATATCTGCGCGGTTTCTCTGACGATTTTGCTATTCCGGTTTCACGCTGGACGGAAGTGCGCAAAGACGACATTCCGTCAGATAGCAATCTGAAAGTTCTTGTCGATAGCCCTGAAAGCGGTCTCTGTCTGCTGGAAGATCCGAAGCATCGTTCACTGCACATGTTCAACCATGTTGAATATGATACGACCTCACTTGCAGATGAATATTTCCGGGATATTCAGCTTTCGCCGGATACGCCAGTTCCAGCAAATTATTTCCCGAATGATGATGCCAGCCGTAAGCCGCAGAATTGCTGGCGTGGACATGCCCATTTGTTGTTCGGCAACTGGATCAATGAGATGTATCAGTCCACGCCATATGACTTGGAAAATATTGGCAAACCCTGAAAATGATTAAGCTCATCCCAATTTCGGGATGAGCTTTTTTATCAGGATGAGCTTGCAAAACGCTGCACGAACTTGTGCCATTGATCTTCACTTCCATGGAAGACGTTGAGATCAATTTTTTCGTTTACGCCTTGCGACAGGCCTGATCCGGAATATTGCCAGAATAACCAGCGGCGGCCGGGATAGACCTTGGACGGGTGCTGCGCAACAGCGCGAAGCCAGAACGGGTAGTCGGTAAATGCGCCCTTAAGATTGTCATCATAGAAGTCGGGCGCGGTATAGATGACGGGACGCTTGCCGTAATGACGTTCCAGCGCATCCATGAAAACCTGCATTTTTTCACGGACTTGTGCAGGAGATGGGCGGCGCTTACAAGAGGAGTCGCCGTTCCATTCCACATCGATAACTGGCGGTAAGGCATCAGGATCGTTTGGAACGTTACGAATAAACCAGTCAGCTTGCTGGCTTGCGACACGGCACCAATAGAAGAAATGATATGCACCGCGCTTTAGGCCCGCTGCCTTTGCTTCACGCCAGTTTTTACGGAACATCGGGTCGAGATGGTCGCCGCCGTCGGTGGCTTTGATATAGGCGAAGTTTGCACCGTTCTTGCGCAATGTTGCCCAGTCAATATTGCCTTGCCAGCGGGAAACATCAACGCCGTGTACTGCGTGCTGACGCGGAGACGCCTTGCCGAAATTGATTGGCTTTGCATCACGGAAGCGCTGACCATACACACGAGAGCGTTGCTCAGGTGCTAAGCGCACAGGTGGATAGGCTGCGACCTCCGGTTTCGGCATTGAAACAGGCGTAATGATGCGTTCCTCAGAAGGCTGCACGACAGGCGCAGGAGGCGTGGCTTTGAAGGGACCGGCGTCTGGCACCGGTCCAGCCCAGGCGAGGACTTCCTGTTGTGGTTCAGGCGGCAATGATTGCGAGGCTCTTGCTACATCCATAACGGGCTCTGCCGGTCTGATGACAGAGCCAGTCAGGTCAGCGGATGGTTGGGACATCAGGCTGTCTATGCCTGAACTTGATGTACATCCCGCAAGCGCGGTGCAGGCGAGGGCAATCGCAGACATAATCGAAAGACGCATGATACCCACACACAAAACTCAGGCATTCAGAAGCCAATTACATCGGCTGCACAAAAGCCATCAACCAACACACGCAATGCTCACCTCAAGCAAATTGCTGACCGAAGCCTATGCGATAATGTTGAATTCAAAGTTTATGAAAGGCTTAATAAACAGGAGATTTCATTTATAGTTAATTGCCATAAAACTGAGTAAAATCATTACTCTATGATAAAAATATAAGAAAATAATTTAAAACTAAATTATTATTTTTTAAACAGATCAAGCGCGTTTCACAGATTGATCGAAATCTTGCTCAAAGATTTGCTCTGCAAAAGGCTTCGGCTTCACGCTTTCAATCTGCATCATCAGATCGGCGATTTTATCTGGGCTGGAAATGCCGCATTCATAGATCTGGATAATCTCGCGGGCCATTTCATCTTTCTGAGGTGACGTTATGGGACAGCGTCCCAAGCGCTGACAAGACGTCACAAAAGCCACCTGTAACTGTTCCAGAACAGCAGGGCTAAAACGCTTGAAATAATAATCCCTCGAGAACGGCATATTGGTTCATTCATTGTTGGTCGTGATTGACCGAATTTCGTAACCTGCATTTCGCTTGTAAAGGCAAGTCTGTAGTAAATCCGAAAGCTATACTACCATAGTATAGGATAGTTTACATTGTGTAACAGATTTCAACTGCGCATTAATTCCACTCGCGCTGCGATTGCAGCGATCTTTTCTGGATCGTATTCTCCGGATTGATACGTTCTGATAATAACGCGGGCGAGTTCATTCTTCGCCTCATGTGTTGTCGGACAACGATCTAACAAGGCGCAGCTTCGATTATACGCAGCCTGCATCAGCTGCAAATCTTCGGGTGCGAACGTTCCGTGATATTCTTTGCCTCTGAATGGCATTTTGTTCTCCCCCATCAATTATATGATTGAAGCTCGTATTTCTAAGGAAAGCAACAGCATTTTAAGATCGGCCTGATATACTTCATTTGGGTCGCTCTGAGAGCCTTTCAAAACCTTCACAGTTGCAATGCATATCGCTATTAGTTGGCTGGTTTACGTAGTAAAAAGGAAGACATAGTGAAAATCGGCGTCGTTACAGTATCCGACCGTGCAAGTCGCGGTGAATACGAAGATCTAAGCGGGCCAGCTATCGAAAATTGGCTGAAAAGCGCGATTGTAACGCCTTATGAGACGGTCCGGCGCGTTATACCGGATGGTATGGCATCTGTACGCGACACGCTAATTGATCTCGCCGACAATGTTGGGTGCGATCTCATCCTAACGACTGGCGGCACTGGACCAAGCCCACGCGATGAAACGCCAGAAGCGATGAAAGTTGTTCTTCACAAAGAGTTGCCGGGCTTTGGTGAGCAAATGCGTCGCGCAAGCCTTGAGCAGACGCCCACAGCGATCTTGTCTCGTCAGACTGCAGGCAGTCGTGGCAAAAGCTTTATTCTCAATCTTCCGGGTAAACCTGTTTCGATTGCAATGACCTTGCAGGCCATTTTCCCCGCTGTACCGTATTGCCTTGATCTGATTGGTGCGGGACGCATTGAAACCGATCCATCTGTCGTTAAAGCGCATAGACCCGGCTGATTTTTGCGGATTATCGCGATCAACCTCCATTATGTCGCGACGAAATTGCGCAACCCTGCTTTGCACTTTTGCATAATTAGCACACTTGCATTTCTCTAATTTGAAGCCGACTATTAGCTAAAAATAAGGGGAATTCAGTGAAGCCATTTGATGAGATGCTAAAACAGGGCGAGGGTGTCCGCCAACCATATGAATTTCTCAAACAGTGGCTAGACGAGCAGGATCAGCATAAACTTCTGCAAAAGACGCAGGATGCCGAGAGCGTCTTTCGCAAAACCGGCATTACCTTTGCAGTCTACGGCGATGAAGACGCTGCTGAGCGGCTAATTCCGTTTGACATCATCCCGCGTATTATTTCCGGTCAGGAATGGCGCAAGCTTTCACAGGGTATTGAGCAGCGTGTGGTGGCGCTAAATGCATTTCTTGATGATATTTATCATCGTCAGGAGATTGTGCGGGCAGGACGTATTCCGAAAGAGCTGATCACCAACAATGAGGCTTTTCTGCCTGAGATGATCGGCTTCCGTCCGCCGGGCAATGTCTATACGCATATTATCGGCGTCGATATTGTGCGCACAGCTGAAAACCAGTTTTATGTGCTGGAAGACAATGCGCGCACGCCGTCCGGTGTTTCCTATATGTTGGAAAACCGCGAAACGATGATGCAGCTTTTTCCAGAGCTGTTTCAGAATGTAAAAGTGCGCCCGGTTGAAAATTATCCGCAGTTGCTGCGCCAGTCTCTGGCAAGTGTTGCTCCACCCGGAACGCAAGGTGTGCCAACGGTCGCCGTTCTGACACCGGGTATTTATAACTCCGCCTATTTTGAACATGCTTTTCTTGCTGATCAGATGGGGGTTGAACTGGTTGAGGGCAGTGATCTGCGTGTTGTCGATGGTCGTGTGGCGATGCGCACAACGAAAGGCTATCGCACGATTGATGTTCTGTATCGGCGCGTAGACGACGACTATCTCGATCCACTGACATTCAGACCGGATTCTACGCTTGGCGTCCCGGGTATCATGGATGTTTATCGGGCTGGTAACATCACGATCGCGAATGCACCCGGGACAGGCATTGCCGATGATAAGGCGATCTACTCTTATATGCCGGAGATCATTGAGTTCTATACAGGTCGTAAAGCAATTCTGGAAAATGTGCCAACATGGCGCTGCTCGGAGCCTGATAGTTTAAGTTATGTGCTCGACAATCTGGCTGATCTTGTCGTCAAAGAAGTGCATGGTTCGGGTGGTTATGGAATGCTGGTTGGGCCTGCGGCAACGAAAGCAGAACGCGATGCGTTTGCTGAAAAATTGAAAGCGCGTCCGCGTAATTACATTGCGCAGCCGACACTGGCACTTTCGACAACACCGATCTTCACCGAAAGCGGCCTTGCTCCGCGCCATGTCGATCTCAGACCATTTGTGCTGGTTTCAGACCGTATTCGGATCACACCCGGCGGGCTAACGCGTGTGGCGCTAAAAGAAGGTTCACTTGTCGTGAATTCCAGCCAGGGCGGCGGCACTAAGGACACCTGGGTACTCGACGACTAAAGCGTGTCGCGGAAAAGTGGAACCAGTTTTCCAATACCGATATGCTCAAAATTACATCACACGCAACAACTGACGCAAAGATCAGAGCGTGCAAAGGGGAATGAATTATGCTTCTTGGCCGTACGGCAAACGGGCTTTACTGGATGTTTCGCTACATTGAGCGTGCCGAAAACATGGCACGTCTGGTCGATGCGGGACTGCGTATGGCGCTTACAAAGACATCAGATGCACCGGAAGAATGGTCTTCCGTCGTGGTTTCGGCTGGTGCAAGCCAGACATTCTCAGCCAAATATCAGGCTTATAATGCAGCAAATGTCGCTGACTTTCTTCTGCGCGATATGGATAACCCATCCAGCGTGATGTCCTGCATGGAAACTGCACGCTCCAATGGGCGTATGGTGCGAACTGCACTCACCCGCGAGGCATGGGAGAGCATCAACGAAGCGTGGATGGTGCTTAAAAAATCATTGTGCAAGCCACTTAAAGAAGCTGACTTGCCGCCACTGCTTGATCAGATTAAGCGCGAGACAGCACTGATCCGCGGCGCGTTTCACGGCACGATGCTGCGCAATGAGATTTTCGATTTTGCAGGTCTGGGCACATTTATTGAACGCGCTGATAATACGGCGCGCATCCTTGATGTGAAATATTATGTGCTTCTGCCTGCTGTGTCCTATGTCGGAACAACGCTCGATAATTACCAGTGGGAGTCAATTCTGAGATCCGTGTCAGCACATCGGTCTTATCGCTGGGTTTATGACGGTGACTATCGCCCGGCACATGTTGCGGATTATCTTATTTTAAATGGACGTATGCCGCGCTCGCTTAATCATTGCTACCAGAGCATCAACGGCCATTTGAATTTTCTCGCCAAGGATTATGGCGATAGCGACGTCTGCCATCAGACAGCTGACAAGATTTATGCGACACTGCAAAATCAGGACATCAGTGCTATTTTCGATATTGGTCTGCATGAGTTTCTGACGGAATTTATCGCGCGTAACAACCGGCTCGGCAACGAGATCGCGGAAACCTATAACTTCTATTGAGGTGATTGCTTGTTGCTCAATATTCGGCACGTTTCCCATTATCGCTACGAAAACCCGGTTCCTTATGCGGTGCAGCGCCTGCGCCTGCGTCCGCCGACACTTCCCGGCCAACTGGTTAAGCATTGGGAGTTGAAGATCGAAGGCGGAGAGCCAGAGGTTTCCTACATCGATGGTTTCGGTAACAAAACCGACCTTGTTCAGCATGTTCGTAACATTACTGAAATCATCATCACTGCCAGCGGTAGCGTCGATGTGGAAGACCGCGTTGGCGTCCTTGGACCAGTCTATGGCTACGCTCCGTTGTGGTTGTTTGAGCGCGAAACGCAATTGACACTGCCGGGGGAACGAATTCGTGCGCTGGCGGGTGATTTAGGCGCGGCTCAGGAAAGACTGGCATTACTACATGAACTAATGGGTAAAGTTCATTCATCCGTGGAGTATATGCCCGGTACGACCAGTGTAGCGACCAATGCCGAAAGCGCACTGGAGGCAGGGAAGGGTGTTTGTCAGGATCACAGTCACATTTTTCTGTCTGCGGCGCGGTTGCTGAAAATCCCGGCGCGATATGTTTCGGGCTATCTGCTAATGGAAGGCACTGACGAGCAGACGGCAAGCCATGCCTGGGCCGAGGCGCATGTGGATGGCCTGGGCTGGGTGGGCTTTGATGCAGCAAACAATGTTTGTCCCAATGATCGCTACGTGCGTCTTGCGACGGGCTTGGATTATCGCGATGCAGCACCAATTTCGGGTGTAAGGCTTGGAGGAGCGGTTGAAAGTCTTGCAGTGCACATCAATGTAGGGCAGTGATTATTTCAACTTAAGATTTGCCTGCCGGAAATTATTGATGACCTATTGCGTTGGAATGAAAATTGATCGTGGCCTTGTGTTCATGTCGGACACGCGGACAAATGCGGGTCTCGATAATATTTCCAAATTCTCAAAAATGCGGACGTGGACAACACCCGGTGAACGAGTGATTGTTCTGTTGTCAGCGGGTAATCTGGCAACAACACAAGCAGTTGCAAGCCTGCTTGAAGAACGCATGAAAGCACCGGATGAGCGTCATCCTTCATTGTTTGATGCGCCATCTATGTTTCAGGTCGCACGTCTGATTGGCGATACCGTCAAAGAAGTCATCAGTAATTCTGCGACTGGCGGACAGAATGCTGATGCTTTTGGTGCTTCTTTCATTCTTGGCGGACAGATCAAAGGTGGTCAGCCACGCTTGTTCTATATCTATCCTGAAGGCAATTTCATCGAGAGTTCCGAGGATACGCCATTCTTCCAGATTGGCGAGAACAAATATGGCAAGCCAATTCTTGTTCGGGCCTATCAGCCGGATATGAGCTTTGAGGATGCTGTGAAACTGCTGCTGGTGTCGTTTGACTCAACACTGAAAGCTAATCTTTCCGTTGGTCTGCCGCTGGATATGCAGGTCTATGAGACAGAAAGACTTGAACTGGGCGAACACAGGCGCTTTGAAGCAAGCGATCCCTATTATCAAACGGTATCGGATAGCTGGTCTGAAGCCTTAAAGGCGGCATTAGAACAACTTCCTTCATTCAGTTTTGAGAAATAGAAAATGGCCGGGTAATAAATCACCCGGCCATTTTGTTTTAGTCTTTCGTCACTGTAGCGACATAGTTGGCATCGGCCACCATATCGAAGTTGTGCACATTGGCACCGGTCACAGCCGTTTCAATCTGCTGATAGATCACAGCGATCGGGCTTGTCTCCTGAAACTTCTTCTGAATGTCTTTATACATGGCTTCGCGCTTCGTTGTGTCGCGCTCTTCGGCAGCTGCCATTGTTTCGGCGGTCAACTCCGGAATATCCCATGAAGCCTGCCAAGCTGTGGTGCGCAGATTGACTTCATCGCCATTGTTTGGATTGTTTGTGAAGGTGACGGCATTTGTATGCGGATCCCAATAATCCGGTCCCCAGATACCAAGGGCAAGCTGATGCTTACGGGCGCGAACTTTCGTTGTGGTCAGTTTGCCATCGCCCTGCAAAATCTCGACATTCACGCCAGCCTTTGCCATTGTTTGCTGAATGCTTTCAGCAATACCGACATAAGGTTGATTGTTACGCACGTCGAGCGTGATACTGATGCCATCTTTTAGTCCTGCCTTTTCAAGCAGTTCCTTGGCTTTCTCAACATTGTAGTCGAATGGGTTGTCATCCGTAGCGCCAAACATACCAACTGGCAGGAAGGACTGATGCTTGCGGCCAATTCCTTTGATCAGTGTGCCTTCGATCGTGTCGTAATCTATCAGATATTTCAGCGCCTGACGCACTTCTGGCTTTGCCAATTCAGGCACATTCTGGTTCATCGACAGATAATAAACGCGGCCCTTCGGTGCGTTGATGACGTTGAACTTGCTATTCTTTGCCAGCTGCTCAATGTCGCCCGGTTCCAGATTGCGTGCGATATCAATGTCGCCTGCCTCAAGCAAAAGTCGTTGTGACATGCCTTCTTTGACGTGACGGTAGATGATCCGCTTCATTTCTGGCGTGGTATCAGTGTAATTATCATTGCGTTCGAGCAGCAGCACTTCGTTGGCGCGCCATTGCTTGAGTGCGAACGGACCTGAACCAGCATAATTGTTTTTCAGCCATTCGTAACCGAAGTCTGTCTCAAACGGATAGGTCTCTGTCTTTTCCGTCTTCTGTTCATGCTCTTTGACAAGTTTGCTGTCAACGATTGATGCAACGCTGGACGTCAGGCAGTTCATGACAAAGCTTGGCGCAAAAGGCTTGCCGGTCGTGAAAACAAACGTTTTATCGTCAACGGCGACAGCATTTTGCTCGACGTTTTCGGGTGTAATACCAAACTGACTGAGAATGAATGCCGGGCTTTTATCTAGCTTAATTGCACGCTGTATCGAGTAGGCGGCATCCTGTGCTGTAATCGGATTGCCCGATGCAAACTTCAAGCCGTCACGAATTTTGAAGGTGATGGACTTACCGTCTTCTGAGAATGTCCAGCTTTCAGCGATTTGTGGGATAATCTTTGTTGGGTCTTTAACATCTGTCGTGACAAGACGCTCGTAGGTGCTGGTCAGCATTTCCGATGTTGTGATTTCAAAAATTTCTGCCGGATCAAGCGAAATAATGTCATCGATGCTCATCGCGATCACAAGCGTATCAGCTGGTGTTGCGGCCTCTACAGCTTTCGATGATGCCGAAAAGCACAGCGCGAAAGTGAGTGCAGCTGGAATGGTTGAGCGCATCAGGCGCGTCGTGGTGGTAAACTTCATAATTTGTCCCTCTGGAGACCACAGGTTTTGCAAGCCTTTGGTCATCGATATGAATGCGTTTCGAGGGCTTCTCCCCGGAAGCCGACTCTCAAGAACGCACCGATAATAGATTCCGATTTTTGAGGGGGCACAATAGTTAGACAGAATTGGTCGCAAATAAAAAAGCGGCTGGAAAATCCAGCCGCTTTTCATCTAAGTTTAGAACGGATTATCCGAAAACTTTGAAACGCTCAGCATCATCCATAAAGCCCTTGTCACCAAAAGGCTGTTCATTGGAGCCGAACGGCATCTGAGCACGCAGCTTCCAGGACGAAGGGATACCCCAAGTCTTGGCAACTTCAGCGTCAACCAGTGGATTGTAATGCTGAAGGCTTGCACCGATATTTTCATTGGCGAGAGCCGACCAAACGGAAAGCTGCGCCATGCCGCCAGCCTGTTCAGACCAGACAGGGAAGTTGTCTGCATAAAGGGCAAACTGTTCCTGAAGGCCTTTTACAACGTCCTGATCTTCGAAGAATAGAACTGTACCAGCGCCAGCTGCGAAGCTGTTGAGCTTGCCTTCAGTCTGTTCGAATGCGTCGGCAGGAACGATTTTACGAAGTTCTTCTTTTGCAATGTTCCAAAGCTTGTCGCTTTCAGCGCCAAACAGGATAACAGCGCGTGAGCTCTGCGAGTTAAAGGAAGATGGGGAATTCTTGACTGCTTCACGGATCAGTTCTGCCACAGCATCCTTGGAGATTGGGAGGTTCTTACCAAGTGCGTACTGCGTGCGGCGCTTCTTGAGAGCGTCAATATAGCTATTGCTCATCGTGCATGTTCCTGTTGTTACGGCGATTCTGCACTGCATACCTAATGCAGCAAAGTGAAAACTCTATTGCAAAATATTGTGATTTTAGAAGGAGAAGCCAGCCCATGTTTCTGAAACACACTGTCAACAGATACGACGTTTTTCGGTTTCAGTGTTTCATTTGGCGAAACGAATTATGAGGCATAGCTTAGAAAAATCCGCTTCGGACTTTTATATTATTATAAAATCTGACAAAATTTATAGGAAATAACAAAAGAGCCTAGAAAAGCTGGCGCGTAAATTTGCGACCTGCACAAGGCAAATGGGGTTTATGATTTGAAGTCATTTATTATTATCGGTGGTGGCGCAAGCGGTGTGCTGATGGCCGCCCAATTGCTGAAGAGGTCCCCCGAAACGCATATTCGAATTTTTGAACGCTCGGGAAATGTCGGGGCAGGGATTGCTTATTCGACGCAGAACCCTAACCATTTGCTCAATGTCCGTGCCAGCAATATGAGCGCGTTTGCGGACGAACCAGACCATTTTTTGAATTGGCTTCAAAAGCATTCTGAAGATGCTACAGACGAAAAATGGGAAGCCCATTCTTTTGCGCCGCGTTGTGTATATCACCGTTATCTTAACGATCTTCTCAAGCCGTATCTGGGAGAAGATACCCCGCGCATTTTGATAGAAAACGCAGAAGTATCTGACATCGCATTTGAAGGTAAACAACCGCGCGTCGAAACAGTCGATGGGAAAAGTTTTTCAGCTGATGCAATAGTCATTGCGACGGGTAATGAGGCATCAATAGCGACATCTGGTCGTTTTGTGACTGAGTACTGGTCGAGCAATGGCTATTTCAACATTCCCTCAGATCATTCCGTTGCCATTTTTGGTACTGGATTATCAATGATCGATAGCGTGATTTCATTGCTTGATCGCGGGCATACAGGTGAAATCCATGCAATTTCACGACGCGGATTGGTTCCGGCTGCACATGCACCGTCTGATCCATTTTCAATTGAAGCGAGTTCGCTTCCAATCGCCGATGGTTTGCCTGCATTAATCCGCATTGTTCGCAAGATGATTTCGCACCGTGAGGCTGAAGGCAAAAGCTGGCGCAGCGTAATTGACGGGCTTCGGCCACATACCCGGAATATCTGGAATCGACTGCCTATCCGCCAACGACAAAGTTTTCTGCGTCATTTGCGGCCCTGGTGGGATGTTCATCGTCACCGCATGGCTCCTGCAATTGCAAAACGCATTGAGGCTGCACAGCAATCAGGCCAACTGACTATCACAGCCGCGCACCTTCTATCAGTCAAAAACAAAGGTGATCATATTGCTATTCGCTATCGCGAGCGTCACGCCACAAAAGATATCGAGCTAGATGTTCAATCCATTATCGATTGCCGTGGTGGTAGCGCGCGCTTTTCGACAACGCGGAATGCTGCTTTAATTAGTCTCATGGAAAACGGTTTGGGCAGGCCTGATGCACTCGATCTGGGGCTTGACGTAACCGCAGATTTACAATTGCTGAATGCTCGAGGAGAACCGACGGGACCGTTATTTGCAATCGGCCCGATAACAAAGGGCTTGTTCTGGGAGGTGACAGCGGTTCCAGATATACGGTCACAGGCAGCACAATTGGCTGCGACGCTTCTCGAAGGTTAGGAATCGCTAATCAAATGAATTTATGGCTTGTCATTTGAATGCAAAACTTACGCGTCAATATGACCGATAAAGAGCGGTGACATGGGAAATGCACGCCTTGAAACCAATTTTTGCGGCCCATTCTACAATAAAATGATTCAAAATAACGCGATAAGCCATTGAAAGCTATTGCCATAAAAGTGCCTAGCCGGTCATAATAAAAACATCGGAATATATGATTCCTCTCGACACCTTACCGGAGCGTTTCTGTTACTGTTTTTCATGAGCGGTGCCTGCTTCGGATCAACCTTGATTGCGGATAGGAGGCCTTGGGCGCATGACGATGGACGGCAGGATGCTCTTTTTGCTGGTCCTTCTTCCGTTTCTTGGCAGCGCTGTAACAGGTCTATTTCGTGGAGTTGATAGAAGTGGTTCTGCCTGGTTTACGGCAGCAATTGCCCTTGTCGCATTCGTTATAACCGCAAGTCTTTATCCAATTGTATCTGATGGCGGCGTTGTTCGCGGATCGATCGATTGGCTTCCAAATTATGGATTGAATATCACATTCCGTATGGATGGTTTTGCATGGCTATTTGCCATGCTGATTACCGGCATCGGCTTGTTGGTCGTGATCTATGCGCGTTATTACATGTCGCCCGAAGATCCGGTCCCTCGGTTTTTCTCGTTCCTCTTGTCATTCATGGGGTCGATGCTCGGCGTGGTTTTGTCGGGTAATATTGTGCTGCTCGCCGTCTTTTGGGAACTAACGAGTATCTTCTCGTTTCTGTTGATCGGCTATTGGTATCACAATGCAAGTGCGCGTGACGGCGCGCGTATGGCGTTAACTGTCACAGGTATTGGTGGCTTTTGTTTAATGGCGGGCGTGCTGCTGCTCGGTCACATTGTTGGCAGCTACGATCTCGACAAAGTTCTGGAAGCTGGGAACGTCGTTCGCACGCATCCGCTCTATACTGTAACGCTTCTTTTGATTTTGATGGCGGCTTTCACAAAGTCAGCGCAATTCCCGTTCCATTTCTGGCTGCCGAATGCGATGGCTGCGCCGACGCCAGTTTCAGCCTACCTGCACTCTGCGACGATGGTGAAAGCGGGTGTTTTCCTTTTGGCGCGTCTGTGGCCGGTCTTTTCTGGTACGGAAGAATGGTTCTGGATTCTTGGACTGGCAGGTCTCACAACCTTGCTAATCGGCAGCTTCTTTGCAGTGTTCCAGCAAGATCTCAAAGGTTTGCTGGCTTATTCGACCATCAGCAATCTAGGCCTTGTTACAGCGCTTTTAAGCCTTGGCAGTCCGCTGGCCGCTGTTGCTGCGATATTCCACATGGTCAATCACGCTATCTTTAAAGCGTCATTGTTCATGGCGGCCGGTATTATCGATCACGAAACCGGCACCCGCGATATGCGAAAATTGAGCGGGTTAGCGCGAGCTATGCCCTATACGGCCACGCTTGCCATGGTTGCGAGTGCGTCGATGGCCGGTGTGCCGCTGCTTAACGGCTTTTTGTCGAAAGAAATGTTCTTTGCCGAAGCGGTCGAAACGCATATGGCATCGACACTTGATACGCTCACACCTTATATTGCGACATTGGCTGGTATTTTCACCGTCGCGTATTCCGTGCGGTTTATCTATTCAACTTTCTTTGGACCTGCGCCACATGATCTGCCAAAAGCTCCGCATGAGCCGCCTCACTGGATGCGTCGTCCAATAGAATTGTTGGTTCTGCTTTGCCTGTTGATCGGTATCGTGCCGAATATCGCCATTGGTCCGTTTTTGCATTCGGCTGTCACGTCGGTGCTGGGCGATGCAACGCCTCAATATAGCCTCTCCGTCTGGCATGGCTTCAACCTGCCGCTGATGATGAGTATCGTGGCGATGATTGGCGGCGTCATTTTATTCATGGCGCTTAAGAATTATCTTGCGACCAGTGAAGACGGCCCGCCGCTTTTCCGTCATTTGCAAGGCCAGCGTATTTTTGAACGCGTGCTGGTAACTGTGTCGTGGAACTGGGCGCGTAAGGCTGAAAGTTTCCTGAGTACACGACGTCTTCAGCCGCAGCTTCGCATCGTTGTTGCTTTTGCACTGATTGCTGCAGCTTGGCCAATTTTTGAAGATGGTATCCATGCCGGCATGCTTGGCGTGCAGCCGGTTGATCCAATCTTTGCTGGCCTTTGGATTCTTGGTGGCGCCTGTGCCATTGGCGCTGCATATCAGGCTAAGTATCATCGCTTGGCTGCATTGATATTGCTGGGTGGAGCGGGCCTCATCACCTGCATTACCTTTGTCTGGCTCTCAGCTCCAGATCTCGCGGTTACGCAGTTGCTCGTTGAAATTGTAACAACCGTGCTGCTGCTTCTCGGCCTGCGCTGGCTGCCGAAGCGCTTTGAAGATCCGGATCCGATCCCTGTCAAGTTTGGCCCAAGAATCCGTCGTTATCGCGATTTCGTGCTGGCAATTGGCAGTGGCGTTGGTGTGTTCATCATCTCCTATGCGATGATGACGCGCCCATCACCGGAAAGCATTGGCGATTACTTCCTGCAAAATGCCTATTCAGGCGGTGGCGGCAAAAATGTCGTTAATGTTACGCTCGTTGATTTCCGTGCCTTTGATACATTTGGCGAGATTGCCGTTCTCGGCATAGTTGGGCTCACGGTTTACGCACTTCTGCGTCGTTTCCGTCCGGCTTCTGATAGCACCGGTTCGACGGCACAGCAGAGAATTCAGGATGCATATGACGAGGCAATGGAAGATCGTGAAAAGGGTGAAACCCTGACCGATTATCTGGCTGTTCCATCTGTCATCATGAAATGGCTGTTCCCGGTCATTATCGTGCTTGCTGTGCATTTGATTCTGCGCGGCCATGATTTGCCAGGCGGCGGCTTTGCAGCTGGTATCACTCTGGCGATTGCATTCATTCTGCAATATCTGGCGGCTGGTACGCGCTGGGTTGAAGATCACCTGCGTATTCTGCCTGTTCGCTGGATTGGTTTTGGCTTGTTGATTGCTGCGGCCACCGGAGCGGGCGCATGGCTCTTCGGCTACCCGTTCCTGACGACCTTCTTCCAATATGCGGATATACCACATGTCGGAAAGATGCCGGTCGCAAGCGCGCTTCTGTTTGATATCGGCGTTTTCGTGCTTGTTGTTGGTGCGACGGTCCTGATGTTGATCGCATTGGCGCATCAGTCAATCCGTAAGCATCGCGTTGAAAAACTTGCTGCTGCGAAGGAGGACAACTGATGGAACTCGTTCTCGCTGTCGCAATCGGTGTCCTAATGTCGTCTGGTGTGTGGCTGATCTTGCGTCCGCGCACGTTTCAGGTTGCAATTGGCCTCGCGCTTGTTTCTTACGCAGTCAATCTGTTTATCTTTTCGATGGGACGTTTACGCACCAATGCGCCACCGGTGCTTGATTCAGGCATCAATGTGCAAGCGGCGCAATATACTGATCCAGTGCCACAAGCACTGGTTCTGACTGCTATTGTTATCGGATTTGCAATGACGGCTCTTTTCCTGGTCGTTCTCCTTGCATCGCGCGGTATGACGCGAACCGACCATGTCGACGGCAAGGAGAATTGATTTTGGACTGGAAGTCACATCTCATTGTCGCACCAATTCTGTTGCCACTCGTGACGGCGGCGTTTTTGCTGCTGTTCGATGAACGCAAACGCAAGCTGAAGATGGCAATCAACACGATTTCGATCATTGGATTGATTGTTATCGCGTTCACTTTGATGGGCGTTGCCAGCGAAATCGCGCCCGCAGCCGACGTTTATCTGATTGGCAACTGGCCAGCGCCGTTTGGTATCGTTTTAGTGCTGGATCGTCTTGCCGCATTAATGCTTGTGCTGACCAGTGTGCTTGCGCTCGCAGCATTGAGTTTTGCGCTGGCGCATTGGCACAAGGCAAGCCCGAACTTCCATACGATCTTCCAGCTTTTGCTGATGGGATTGAACGGTGCATTTCTAACTGGCGACTTGTTCAACCTGTTTGTTTTTTTCGAGGTTATGCTGGCTGCATCTTATGCGCTCGCCTTGCATGGTTCCGGATCAGCCCGTGTTAAAGCTGGCATGCATTACATTGCAGTCAACCTTGTTGCGTCGTCGCTGTTTCTGATCGGTGTCAGCCTGATCTATGGTGTGACAGGCACGCTTAATATGGCTGATCTCGCACACAAGATTTCGCAGGTTGCTGCTGAAGACCGGATGCTTCTCGAAGCAGGGGCTGCAATTCTTGCCGTAGCTTTCCTCGTGAAAGCAGGGATGTGGCCGCTGAACTTCTGGCTCGTTCCGACCTATACGGCAGCGGCAGCGCCGATTGCTGCAATTTTCGCGATCATGAGTAAGGTTGGCATTTACGTATTGCTGCGCCTGTCGCCGCTTATGTTCGGTATTGGGGCCGGTGAATCCTATGGTTTCGGTAACGATTGGCTTTATTACGGTGGCATGGTTACGCTGGCTTTTGGCTTGATTGGTGTGGTTGCATCGCAGGCAATGGGACGGTTGGCCAGCTATAGCATTCTCGTATCGTCTGGCACTCTGCTCGCAGCAATCGGTAGCGGTAATACGGCAATGACGGGCGCTGCACTGTTTTACATGGTCAGTTCCACCCTCACGATTGCCGCTTTCTTCCTGTTGATCGAACTGATCGAGCGCGGTCAGGATGCGGCAGCTAACGTTCTTGCTGTTACCATGGAAGCCTATGGTGATGACGAAGAGGAAGAAGAAGAAGAGGAAGTTGGCGTCGTTCTGCCAGCAACTCTGGCTATTCTTGGCACCTGTTTCGCGGTTGTCGCTATTCTGCTTATTGGCTTGCCGCCGTTCTCAGGTTTCATTGCGAAATTCCTGATCCTCGCCGCAGTGTTTAATGGTGATGGCGCCGCACCGACATTGGCAATGCCTGTCAGTCCTGCAAGCTGGGTATTAATCGCGCTTATTCTGCTGTCGGGCCTATCAGCGCTTATTGCAATGACACGTACGGGCATACGCACATTCTGGGCATCACTTGAAGGCAATGTTCCACGCGTTCTGGTACGCGAAGTGGTGCCAATTGCTGGACTTCTTGCTGTCTGTCTTGCACTGACGATCGCGGCCGGTCCAGCCATGGGCTATATGGATGCAACGGCTCGCGCGCTTCATTCGCCGCAAGATTATATCAACAGCGTTCTGCAAGCGCCGCGTGTAAGCGGAGAAACGGTGGAGGTAAAATGAGAAAAGTTCTACCTTTCCCACTACTCTTTGTAGCATTGATCATTTTCTGGCTTTTGCTGAATGGTTTCACACGAGCACAGTTGCTTTTATCAATCCCGATTTCGCTGCTTGCTTGCTATGCAATGACAGCACTACAGCCTCAGAAAAATCATCTGCGCTCTATCCCGACGATGATTTGGCTATTTGGTGCCGTAAGTATTGATATTCTCACATCCAATCTCGCAGTCGTTAAGCTTATCCTGTCACAGCGAAAGAAACGGCATCCGGGTTTTGTGGTTATTCCGCTGGAGCTTGAAAACCGAACGGCATTGGCTGTCCTTGCCTGTATTATCACAACAACGCCGGGAACCGCTTGGGTAGATTACAATGTTACCCGCAAGGCGCTGACAATCCATGTTCTTGATCTGGAAGATGCGAAAGCTTGGCGGACACTTATCAAGCAACGCTATGAGCAGCCACTTATCCGTATATTCGGGGCGAGGGACGTTGTTAAAGAGGAGCAATCAGCATGAGTGCAGTCATTCTTTTCTGGTCGCTTCTGGCTGCGCAGCTTATGCTGGTCGCTGCGATGGGGTGTGTAGTCTATCGCTTGCTTATCGGCCCGCGTGCGCAAGACCGCGTGCTGGCAACTGACGCGCTGTATCTGAACGCACTTTTACTGTTACTGACATTCGGAATGCGTACCGGCAGCGTCATTTATTTTGAAGCAGCACTCATTATTTCAATATTGGGCTTTGTTGCGACCGTAGCGCTTGCGAAATTCCTGATGCGCGGGGAGGTGATCGAATGATCGGAGCTGCTGATCTGCCCGTGTGGGCCGCAATAATCATTGCATTTTTTCTGGTGTCCGGTTCGTTCTTAACGCTTGTCGGATGTATTGGTCTTGTTCGTTTTAAAAGTTTTTATGAACGCATTCATGCGCCGACAATCGGTTCTTCGTTCGGCGCAGGCGGAATCTTGATCGCTTCAATCATGTTTTTCTCCATCTTGCAATCCAAGCCGATTCTGCATGAAGTGTTGATTACCGTTTTTGTGGTTATCACAACCCCGGTAACGCTCATGTTGCTTAGCCGAGCCGTGATTCATCGGGATCAAACGCAGGATAGCAAAGAGCTTCCTTCTTCTTCCGACCAGAAATGATGGTTGGAAGCTTGGTCTGAGGCATTTGGAGGAGTGCTGAGGGCTGCGGCCAATTGTCCATATGCACCCTGCATCCAGACAAGCGGATTGAAGGATCAGGCAATTTAAATTATCTGAATTTCAGTAATTTCTGAAAATTCAGAATTTACGGGAGAGAAGACTTGGAATTAACGCCAATTGTTCAGTCGTTTGTTCTCCACTTTGGAGAGATGGGCAGTCGCTGGGGTATCAACCGGACGGTTGGTCAAATCTATGCGCTGCTTTATCTATCGTCTGAACCTCTGTGTGCGGATGATATCGTTGAGGCGCTTGGAGTATCACGCTCCAATGTCTCAATGGGTATACGCGAATTACAGGGCTGGAACCTTGTGCTTTTGAAGCACATACCAGGCGACCGTCGCGACTTTTTCACGACACCTGGTGATGTGTGGGTCATTTTGCGTACGCTCGCTGAAGAGCGCAAAAAGCGTGAGATCGACCCGACATTGACTGTGTTGCGTGAAGTGCTGATGGAGCAGCCGCAAGATGACGGCGACAAGTTCGCACAGGAGCGCATGAAAGACATGTATGCGCTCATCGAACGGCTTACCAACTGGTATGATGACGTTAAGAAGCTCGATACAGACCGATTAACCAGCCTTCTGGCGCTTGGTGCCAAGGTTACGCGTTTTCTGGAAACGACCGATAGGATCGTTGCTTTGGGACGCGGCAGAACAGCGGCCAAAAAGGAGCCTAAGCGAGAGTGACAGTCGCGCGCGCCCAAACGGAAGAAGTGACACAACAGGACAGCGAAAAACCGGACGACAAACGTCGCTCGCGTCGCCGTCCGGTCCCATCTCTCCTGAAAAAGGGGGCGCGACTTCAGGCAGTGGCAGCACTCATATGGCTGCCACAAGCCGCAATCCTTGCTTACGGTGTTGGCCTTCTCGCCAATACTGGTTTTGATGCAACAATCTACTATTTAGCAGCTGCACTCTTTTTTCTAGGCTGCATACGCAGTTTGCTTGATGCGCGTGGCGCGTCGATGGCTTTCGATGCTGCGCGTTCAGAACTCACAAAGCTACGCGAAAAGGCCGTCACAGCAGTTTCACAACGCTCACCACTTGACACATCACGCTCATCGTCCGGTGAGGCAGCCAGTATTCTTGCCGAACAGGCTGAAATGGTTGTTCCTTACCTGTCACGATTTGTGCCCGTCCGCATTCGCGTCATGCTGGTGCCACTGGCAATTCTGGTAGCAGTTCTGTGGTTTTCGTGGATTGCTGCACTGACCTTGCTGATTGCAGCTCCTCTAATCCCGATTTTTATGGCCCTGATTGGCTGGCGCGCAAAAGCAGCCAGTGAAAAGCAGCTTGTCGCTTTGGGTGATATGAATGGTTTTCTGCTTGATCGTCTTCGCGGTCTGGCGACAATTCGCAGCTTTCATGCCGTGGATATGACCGCAACCCGCTTGCGCGATAATGCTGAAACCTTGCGCAAAAAGACCATGATTGTTCTGCGGATCGCTTTTCTTTCATCGGCTGTTCTCGAGCTATTCGCGGCTATCGGCGTTGCCATGGTTGCGGTGTATATTGGTTTCCATCTTCTCGGAACGCTCGATTTTGGTGCATGGGGCCATAAGCTCACACTTGCCGAAGGGCTCTTTATCCTTCTGCTTGCACCAGCGTTTTTTGAGCCTTTGCGTGATCTCTCGAGCGTTTGGCATGATCGCGCATCAGGTGAAGCTGCGATTGACGCGCTGGAAAATCTTGCCGCCCATGAAATGCCCGTTCTGGGCGCGGCTCAGCCAGCAAATCAACCGGAAACCGAACCTTCGCTGATCATGCGGGATATTGGTTTTCACTATGGCAATGGGCCAGACATCTTCAAAGGGTTCAACCTTGATGTTGAGCCGGGTGAGCATGTCGCGATCCTTGCTCCCAGTGGTTATGGCAAGTCGACATTGCTGGCTTTAATTGCGGGACTTGCTGCGCCGCAGGCAGGTGAAATCCGTATTGGTGGCATTGCTCTTGACGATGAAACAGCGACAACTCTGCGTTCAAGGATGCGATGGGTAGGACAAAAGCCTCATATATTCGCTGGCAGTGCACGATTTAATATTACTCTTGGTCGTGACGCCGATGCGAAGAAAACGCAAGCTATTGTTGAGCAGATGGCGCTTGGCCATGTCGCGGGAGTTACTGGCGCAGGCGTTATTGGCGAAAATGGCGCGGGTCTCTCTGGTGGTGAAGCGCTCAGGCTGGCTTTGGCACGCGTTGCGGTCGATCAGAATGCCGACATTATCCTTGCCGATGAACCGACAGCTCATCTTGATCATGAAACAGCAGACCGCATTGCTGATAGCCTTATCGATCTCGCCAAAGGCAGGACGCTGATAATCTCCACACATGACGAAAAGCTGGCCAGCCGCATGGATCGCATCATTCGACTGGACGATATGAACTCTACAACAGAGATCTGGCAAAAGAGGGCTGCGGAATGAATGGTCTTCAGGCACTACGACCAATCTTACGCCTTTTTTTCAGTAGCAAGGGCAAGCTTCTTTACGCCGGTATTATTGCCGCAACGATGACTGTGCTGGCAGGCATTGCACTGCTAGGGCTTTCTGGTTGGTTCATTACAGCCACTGCGATTGCAGGTTTGAGTGTATCAACTGCAATTGTCTTTGATGTGTTCATGCCTGCAGCGGGTATTCGCTTCTTTGCTATCCTGCGCACAGGCACGCGTTATTTGGAACGGCTGGTGACACATGAAGCCACACTCGCCATTCTGGCTGCTCTTCGTGAAAAGCTGTTTCGCGCATGGGCGCGACCTGCTGCGGCTAATGCTTTGCTCAAGCGGCCTGCAAGACTGTTGTTCCGGCTGACTGCCGACATTGATGCGCTCGACTCTCTTTATTTGCGCGTACTCGTGCCAGCAGGTGCAGCCCTTGTAACGGCCATCATCGCAGGATTTGCACTCGGGCTGATGCATCCAGCATTTGGGTTGGTGTTTGCATTGTTACTTCTGGTTTTTGGACTTGGCTTTCCGCTCCGGGCCGCTAGACGTTCCGAAAAGCCAATGCGTCAGCGCGCCAAAGGAACCGAAGCGTTACGCGCACGCACCGTTGATTTGGTTGCAGGGCAAACAGAACTGATCATGGCGGGACGGTTGGCTAATCAGAACGCGAGCATATTGCGTGCGGATAGTTATATCGAAACTAGCGACCGTACTCTCAACCGGATTGAAGTTTCAACGGGCGCTAAGCTTAGCATTCTTCATGCCGGGTTGATGGCTGGAGGGCTCATCAGTGTTGGGCTCCTTATGCAAGCTCAGCTTATCAATGCGCCGGTCGCTGCACTTGGGCTTCTGATCATTCTTGGTTCGATGGAGCCATTTGCTGCGCTAAGACGAGGAGCGATGGAGCTTGGCCGTACAATTTTGGCGGCTCGCCGCGTTGGACCTGCGCTTTCCGCTTCGGATAACGTGCAGGATATAAGCCTTCCGAAAAATGGAAATGCTATTGAATTTCAAAGCGTTGTCGCACGTCATGAAGACTCTATAGTAACTGCTTTAAAAGCTATCAATCTTATCGTCAAAGAAAGCGAGCGTGTTGCTGTGATCGGTACAAGCGGCGCGGGAAAATCCACGCTATTTAATGTGCTTGCCGGAGAGGTTAACGCTGAGAGCGGCGAAGTTCAGGTACTTCCTGCTCGCCTTTTGACCCAGCGCACAGAGCTTTTCAAAGACAGTCTTCGCAACAATCTTAAGCTCGCAAATCCAAATGCCAATGATGCAGATTTGAATACTGCATTGGAAGCCGCAGGGCTTGGAGAATTCATGCAGTCTCAAACCGAGGGTTTGGACACAGTTTTGGGCGAAGGCGGGTTAGGGCTGTCTGGCGGTCAGGCCAGACGACTTGCACTGGCGCGACTGTTCCTGACGGACGCCCCTTTATGGCTTCTCGATGAGCCAACAGAAGGACTTGATCAGGCGACCGCTGAAGACGTGCTTTCCCGCCTGAGTGAACAGGCAAAGGGTCGTACACTGCTGATTGCAACGCATATTCAGCGCGAAGCACAGATTTGTGATCGGGCAATTGTTTTGGATCAAGGCGCTCTTATTCAATCAATGTCCAAAGGAGAGGCGTCTTTTGGCGAAATCCTCAATTCCCTGAGGTGAAATATGAGTAGGGGGCTGTTTTCGGTAGATGCCGGCAGCAGCTCGTAACATCAGGAGGGCCGGACTGTCCGGCTAAAGAGATGGAATTCGATATTGTCTCCCTGTCGCGATTGCAATTCGCAATCACGGCACTTTATCACTTCCTTTTCGTACCTCTGACACTTGGTCTTTCCGTGCTGCTTGCCATCATGGAAACCGTATATGTCATGACCGGAAGGCTCATCTGGCGGCAGATGACCAAATTCTGGGGTACGCTGTTTGGTATCAACTTCGTTATGGGCGTCGCAACCGGCGTTGTGATGGAATTTCAGTTCGGTATGAACTGGAGCTATTACAGCCATTATGTTGGCGATATTTTCGGAGCGCCGCTGGCGATTGAAGGCATGATGGCCTTCTTCCTTGAGGCGACCTTCGTTGGCCTGTTTTTCTTTGGCTGGGATCGATTGTCCAAAGTGGGGCACCTGATGGCGACTTATGCTGTCGCTGCGGGTTCCAACTTCTCGGCACTCTGGATTCTGATTGCCAATGGCTGGATGCAAAATCCTGTTGGCTCGGCTTTCAATCCCGAAACCATGCGCATGGAAATTACTGATTTCTTCGCAGTTTTGATGAATCCGGTTGCACAGGCTAAATTCGTGCATACGGTATCGGCTGGCTATGTAACCGCTTCAATTTTCGTTCTGGGCGTTTCTGCATGGTATTTGCTGAAAGGCCGTTCAACGGAACTTGCGAAGCGTTCGATGACAGTCGCTGCCTCTTTTGGTCTGGCCGCATCACTTTCTGTTGTCGTTCTGGGTGACGAAAGTGGCTATCTCGCCAACGAACATCAGAAGATGAAAATCGCAGCCATCGAAGCTATGTGGGAAACAGAGCCAGCTCCGGCTTCGTTCACTGCATTTGGCTTTCCTGATCAGGAAGCACGCGAAACGCATTATGCCGTTCATATTCCATGGGTCATGGGTCTTATCGGCACGCGCTCGCTGACAACGCCCATCGAAGGTATCGAACAGCTTGTCGAGAATGCGCAGGGCCATATCCGCAAGGGTTTGATTGCCTATGATGCATTGCAGCAAATTCGCGCTGCGCACGATACAAATGCTGTGTCACAGGATGTGAAAGACGCGTTCGCTGATAACAGTCAGTGGATGGGTTATGCGCTGCTTCTTAAGCGCTATGTCGATGATCCGCGTCAGGCAACAGATGCGCAGATTACACAAGCCGCCAATGATACAGTTCCCGGTGTATTGCCGTTGTTCTGGTCGTTCCGCATCATGGTTGGCATCGGCTTCTTCTTAATTCTGCTGACGGGGACATTCTTCGTCTTGTCTGCGCGTCGTAAGCTCGATCATTATCCGTTCCTGCTGAAAGTCGCAGTTTTTGCAATACCGCTTCCGTGGATTGCAGCGGAAATGGGCTGGATCGTTGCAGAGTTCGGGCGTCAGCCGTGGATTATTGAAGGTATCCTGCCGACAGCCATTGCCGTCTCCAATCTTGGTGCCTCGACGGTTCTCTTCACCATCGTTTGCTTTGTCGCAATCTACACAGTCCTCTTCGTCATAGAGATGGCGCTCATGCTGCGTGCCATTAAGGCTGGACCAGAACCTGACAGCAAACCGGAAGCAAAGCTGGCACCTGCAAGCATTGCGCCAGCGGAGTAAAGAACATGATACTCAGCGATTTGTTGGACTATCAAACACTGCGCGTCATCTGGTGGGTACTGCTCGGCGTACTGCTCATTGGTTTTGCCGTCATGGATGGCTTTGATCTCGGTGTCGGCACACTTTTGCCATTTGTTGGCAAGACTGACATCGAGCGACGCGTGATTATCAATACGATTGGACCCGTCTGGGAAGGCAATCAGGTATGGCTGGTGCTCGGTGGTGGTGCAATCTTTGCCGCCTGGCCGCCGCTTTACGCAGTATCTTTTTCCGGCTTCTATCTGGCGATGTTTGCCATATTGTTCGCGCTTATTTTACGTCCGGTTGGTTTCAAATACCGTTCCAAGCGTGACAGCGATGCATGGCGCACAGGCTGGGACTGGGCGCTGTTCATTGGTGGCTTTGTGCCATCACTGATCTTTGGTGTTGCCGTCGGCAATGTGTTGCAGGGCGTTCCGTTCCGCTTCAATGGTGATCTTCAGATTTTCTATGACGGAACCTTCTTCGGTCTGCTCAATCCATTTGCGCTGCTATGCGGCCTATTGTCTGTCGCTATGCTGGTCATGCATGGAGCGTCGTGGCTCGTGCTTAAAACAACTGGTACGGTTCAGGCACGGGCGCGTTCATATGGCAGTGTTGCAGCTGTTGTGACCACAGCACTTTATGTCCTTGCTGGCGTCATCAGCTGGATGTGGGTTTCGGGTTATAAGATAACCAGCACTGTGGTGCCGGATGGTCCGTCAAATCCGCTGCGCAAGGTTGTGGAGCTGGATCATGCAGCCTGGTTCGATAACTATATGAACTATCCGGTGCTGCTTATCGCACCGGCACTGGGTATTCTGGGACCATTGCTTGTGCTTATCGCGCTGCGGACGGGAAGGGAACTTGCACCAATTCTGTTTGGTGCGGTTTCAATCTTTGGGATTATTGCGTCGGTTGGCGTTTCAATGTTCCCGTTCATCCTGCCATCGTCAGTTGACTTGCGTTCAAGCCTCACCGTTTGGGATGCATCATCGAGCCATATGACACTGTTCATCATGCTCGTGGTGACGTTGATCTTCCTGCCGCTCATCGTCGCTTACACATCATGGGTCTACAAAGTTCTATGGGGTAAGGTCGAGAAAAGCGACATCGAGGATGAAAGCAATCACGCTTATTAATGCATCATTGGGCTGTCATCGCCCATGCAATGTAATCGAGAAAGGAAAACAAGATGTGGTATTTTTCCTGGCTTCTTGGCCTACCACTCGCAGCCGCTTTCGCTGTGCTGAACGCTATGTGGTACGAGTTAATGGACGATAGAGCACGCAAGCGACTGAACGGAGACCCGACCGCAGAACTTGCGCGTGAAGGTAACAAGCATCACTAAGTGCTACTGATGGCGGCCCGGAAACGGGCCGTTTTCTTTTGCGTAAAATAAATCATCAAAAAATGGTCGCATTTGGTACCAGTCGGTACTCTAAATTTGTTATGCATATCGTAATAATATTTCTTATATTCACTATTTAAAATATCGATAAGTTCCTTTCATATGGTGCATTTAGAAGAAAGTAGAAATTTTATTACGCTATTTGTCCAATCCAACAGAACCGTTCTGATAGAATTTAGTTCGCGACAAGAAAAATAATATTGCTTTATTTTTAATGCCGTTCCATCCTGACGAAAGCAGTGTTGAAGGAGGAAATCAGCAATGCTTCGCATGGGAGAAATGAGGTCATTGCGCCGTATTCATAGCCAATGACAAATTGGCATCAATTTTGCCGGAACCAATAATCTGCTCTCTCGTTCGACATTAAGTGCACGTTTTGAGGAACACCTGCATGAGCGATGATGTTGTGCTTTCTTTGCATGTCCCTGAACCGGAATGGCGCCCGGGCGATACGCCGGATTTTTCCCACGTAAAAATACCCAGGGCAGGGAGTGTCCGACGTCCCGAGATTGATGAAAAGCCGGAATCAATGCGCGATCTGGCTTTCAGCATCATCCGAGTGCTGAACCGCGAAGGCGAGGCGGTTGGCCCCTGGGCGGGTACGTTGACCGATGAAGAGCTGAAAGAAGGTCTCCGCCACATGATGATCCTGCGTGCTTACGATGCGCGGATGATGATGGCGCAGCGGCAGGGCAAGACCTCGTTTTATATGCAGCACCTGGGTGAAGAGGCGGTCAGTTGCGCGTTCCGCAAGGCGCTGCGCAAGGGCGATATGAATTTCCCGACCTATCGGCAGGCAGGCCTACTTATCGCCGACGATTATCCGCTCGTCACCATGATGAACCAGATTTTTTCAAATGAAGCAGATCCGCTTAAAGGTCGTCAGCTGCCGGTGATGTATTCCTCGAAAGACCATGGCTTCTTCACCATTTCCGGCAATCTCGCCACACAATATACGCAGGCTGTGGGTTGGGCGATGGCTTCAGCCATCAGCCATGACACCAAAATTGCCGCTGCATGGATTGGTGATGGTTCGACCGCTGAAAGCGACTTTCATGCAGCATTGGTATTCGCATCCACCTATAAAGCCCCGGTTGTTCTGAACATCGTCAATAATCAATGGGCGATCTCGACATTTCAGGGCATTGCACGTGGCGGTTCCGGCACGTTTGCGGCACGCGGCCATGGCTTTGGCATCCCTTCGCTTCGCGTTGATGGCAACGATTATTTGGCGGTACATGCGGTGGGTAAATGGGCAGTCGAACGTGCACGCCGCAATCTGGGGCCGACGATTGTTGAATATGTGACCTATCGCGCTGGCGGACATTCCACTTCTGACGATCCGTCGGCTTATCGTCCGAAGGCCGAAAACGATGCCTGGCCTTTGGGTGATCCAATACTACGGCTTAAAAATCACCTGATTGCGCGTGGCGTCTGGTCTGATGAGCGGCACAAGCAAGCAGAAGCGGAAATTCTCGACCTCGTCGTCAGTGCACAGCGCGAAGCAGAAGCTATCGGCACCCTTCACGACGGCCGAAAACCCTCGATGCGCGACATGTTTGAAGATGTTTATGCCGAAACACCGCCGCATCTTGTTCGCCAGCGTCAGGAGGCGGGGTTCTAATCATGACAAAACTAACGATGATTGAGGCGATCCAGAACGCTCACGACATTGCCATGGAGCGCGACCAGAAAGTCGTCGTGTTCGGCGAAGACGTTGGTTACTTCGGCGGCGTTTTCCGCTGCACAGCCGGTTTGCAGAAGAAATACGGCAAGGAGCGCTGCTTCGATGCACCAATCAGCGAGCTAGGTATCGTCGGTACTGCTATTGGTATGGCCACGTATGGTCTGCGCCCATGCATCGAAGTGCAGTTTGCTGATTACGTTTATCCGGCCTACGACCAGATCGTCTCAGAGGCTGCGCGTATGCGTTATCGCTCGGCGGGTGAGTTTACATGCCCTATGGTTATTCGTATGCCTTCCGGCGGTGGCATTTATGGTGGGCAGACGCACAGCCAAAGTCCGGAAGCGCTTTTCACCCATGTTTCCGGTTTGAAAACCGTGATGCCTTCAACGCCCGCCGATGCCAAAGGCCTGTTACTGGCAGCGATTGAAGATCCTGATCCGGTGATCATGTTTGAGCCGAAGCGGCTGTATAACGGACCTTTTGATGGACATCACGACAAGCCTGTCACTTCTTGGAAAAAGCATGAGCTGGGCGAAGTGCCAGAAGGCTACTATACAGTGCCGCTCGGCAAGGCTGCGATCAGACGTGAAGGCAGCGATGTGACTGTTCTGGCCTATGGCACGATGGTTCATGTGGCATTAGCAGCGACTGAGGAAACAGGCGTCGACGCGGAAGTGATCGACCTGCGCACGCTGCTTCCACTCGACACTGAAACTATTATGGCTTCCGTCAGGAAGACCGGACGTTGCGTCATTGTGCATGAAGCAACATTGACCTGCGGTTACGGCGCCGAGCTTGCGGCACTCGTGCAGCGCGAATGTTTCTATCATCTCGAAGCACCGATCATCCGCGTGACCGGCTGGGATACGCCATACCCACACGCGCAGGAATGGGCCTATTTTCCGGGGCCAGATCGTGTCGGTCGTGCACTCGTTTCAATCATGGAGGCTTAAATGGCTCATTTTGCGATCAAGCTCCCTGATGTTGGCGAAGGCGTTGCAGAGGCTGAACTTGTCGAATGGCATGTGAAGGTTGGCGATATTGTGCGGGAGGACGATCTGCTCGCTGCCGTCATGACCGATAAGGCAACAGTTGAAATCCCTTCCTCGCGCAGCGGTAAAGTCATCGCGGTGTATGGCGAAATTGGCGAGAAAATTGCTGTTGGCTCCGAACTGGTTCGCCTTGAAATAGAAGGTGGAAGCAGCGAACAAAAAGCGGAAGCACCAGAAGCTATCGCTGCTGCACCTGCTGAAACATCTCAGCCGCAAGCAGCCAGCGCGGAAGCGCCTGTGCTGTTGCAGACGCCGGTTCCACCTAAACCTGTTGCGCAGAAAAAAGAAACCTCAAGCCGGGCTTTTACTGGTGCTGGGCCGGTGCGCGCAGAAGGTGAAAAACCGCTAGCAACACCATCGGTCAGGTTGCGCGCACGCGAAGCAGGCATTGATTTAAGACGTGTCAAAGGTAGCGGCCCTGCCGGGCGCATTACGCATGAAGATCTGGACGCCTTTTTCCAGACTGAGAGCGGAGCCGCGTCTGCAGTGTCGGGTTATGTTGCAGACACCTCGATCAACGAGATCAAGGTCATCGGCCTGCGGCGCAGGATTGCAGAGCGTATGGCCGAAGCAAAACGCCATATTCCGCACATTACTATCGTTGAAGAAGTCGATGTCACACAGCTTGAAGACCTCCGCACGGGGCTTAACAATGAGAAGAAGGAAGGGCGTCCGCGCCTGACCTTGCTGCCATTTGTTATCCGTACAATCGTCAAGGCAGTCAAAGAACAGCCTAGTCTCAACGCACATTTCGATGATGAAACGGACATTATTCGTCAGTTTGGCGGTGTGCATGTGGGCATTGCCACCCAGACGCCAAACGGTCTTATCGTGCCGGTGGTTCGTCACGCGGAAAGCCTTTCTGTATTTACCGCAGCATCTGAACTTGTCCGGGTGACGGAAGCAGCGCGCAACGGCACAGCTAAGCGCAAAGAACTGACAGGCTCGACCATAACCATCACGTCATTGGGGCCACTAGGCGCTATCGCAACCACGCCGATTATCAACCGGCCCGAAGTGGCGATTGTCGGCATCAACAAAATGGCCGTGCGCCCGATGTGGGACGGCACACAATTTGTGCCGCGTAAAATGATGAACCTTTCCTGCAGCTTCGACCATCGCGTTATCGATGGATGGGATGCGGCAGTATTCGTGCAGAAGCTGAAGAGCTTGCTGGAAACGCCTGCGATGATTTTTGTAGAGGGCTGATCGGATGAGTGAGATTTCCTGCAAACTTCTGATCATTGGCGGCGGTCCTGGCGGTTATGTCTGCGGTGTTCGCGCAGGCCAGCTTGGTATCGATACGGTTCTGGTCGAAAAGAAGCGGCTGGGCGGTACCTGTCTGAATGTCGGCTGCATACCGTCCAAAGCTGTTATCCATGCCGCTGACGAGTTTCATCGCCTCACGACTTTCGCGTCTAAAGGCGCGCTTGGCATCACCGCTGAAAGTCCTAAGATCGATTTTGCCAAAACGCTCGAATGGAAAGACGGCATCGTCAATCGACTGAACAGCGGTGTCGCCGGACTTCTGAAACGCTCCCGCGTGCGAATGTTTCAGGGGCAGGCGCGTTTTATGGATGGTAAAACCGTAGTGGTGGATACCGATACCGGTCGCCAGACTATCCATGCCGAGAACATTGTGATCGCGACTGGTTCCGTACCAGCTGAAATCCAGTCACTGCCTTTTAGCGGAAATGTTATCTCTTCAACCGAAGCGCTTTCACTGGATAAAATACCAGAGAAGCTTGCAATTGTTGGCGGTGGTTATATCGGGCTTGAGATCGGCACAGCCTTTGCAAAGCTTGGTGCAAAAGTCACAATCGTTGAAGCCACTGATCGCATCCTGCCGCAATATGATGCGGAACTGACACGTCCGATCATGGCACGGCTGAAAGCACTCGGCGTTGAAGTGTTGACGAACACGTCTGCCAAAGGCTTATCCGCTGATGGAAACGCGCTGGATGTCGTGCTGACTGATGGCAAGACGCATTCAATTCCTGCTGACAGGATTCTGGTCACGGTTGGTCGCAAGCCACAAACCGATGGCTGGGGTTTGAGCGAAATCCGGCTCGATATGGATGGCCGCTTTATCCGCATCGATGATAGATGTCGTACGTCCATGCGCGGCATCTATGCCATCGGCGACGTAACAGGTGAGCCCATGCTTGCACATCGGGCAATGGTACAAGGAGAAATGGTTGCTGAAATCATCGCGGGCGGCAAACAGGCGTGGGATAAGCGCTGCATCCCGGCAGTCTGTTTTACTGATCCTGAGATCGTAACAGTCGGCTTATCTCCTGATGAAGCGCGCAAGGCAGGTCATAATATCCAGACCGGCATTTTCCCGTTTCAGGCCAATGGACGCGCGATGACTATCGAGCGGGAAGATGGCTTTATCCGGGTTGTCGCCCGCGTTGATAACCATTTGATACTTGGCATTCAGGCGGTTGGTGTCGGGATTTCCGAACTGTCATCTGCCTTCGCGCTTGCTGTTGAAACAGGCACACGCCTTGAGGATATAGCAGGAACTATCCACGCCCATCCAACCCTTGGTGAAGGCTTTGCCGAGGCCAGCATGAAAGCGCTCGGCCACGCGCTGCATGCTTAGTCTTTTGACTTTTTTTCGTGCCGCCAGACAAAAACGGCTGCACCGGCAATCATAGCTGCAAGGGCAAACCATGTGATTGCATAAGAGAGGTGGTTGTTGCGGAAAGTAACAACCGTCAGACCGCCAATGGGTACATTGCCGGAATTGGAGTTAGCATCTGCATCGATGAAATAGGGCGCGACTGTTCCCAAGCCTTCTTTTTCGGCGAAGGCTTTGACATCGCGCGAGTTCCACTCATTGCGGGCAGGGTCGTTGGGACGCAGGAAGAAGCCATCAGGCTCCGGCATACGCAGAAGGCCAGTTACAGTCGTCTCGCCAGCGATTTGCGTTTCTACGCGTGAAGATGGATCGCGCTTGGCATCCGGAATGAAGCCACGATTGATGAACGTCAGTGTACCATCATCCGAACGTAACGGTGTAAGCACCCAAAAGCCTGAACCGCGTTCGGTCAGCGCGCGAACCAGCACTTCCTTGTCATTGAGGTAAGAGCCGGTCAGCTTGACATGCCGGTATTCGTCATCGGCCTGATTGACATTGGCCCAGTCGTCTTTGCCCGGAGCAGCAACTGGCTCCGCATGAACGCGCGCATCAACGCGGGCAATCAGGTCGAGCTTCCATTGCAGGCGCTCCACTTGCCAGATGCCAAGGCTCAGAAACAATGCGAAAAATAGCGCCCCCAAAACAGCCATGAAGCCAAGGAAGAAGCGCGATTTCTTCTTTTGCGGTGTCGAACTGGCTTGCATGGGCGTTGTCATGATTATTCCTGGGAGATGGGGGAGAATTGCTGTTTGAAATACTCCAGATGCGCGCTGTAATAAAGGGCGGGCCGGGCAAAACTACGTGATTGATCAATAAGAAACAGCGCCGACATCCCTCTGACCGGATGCGGCGCTTTGAATTATCCAAGTTTTTCTATGCGCTTTTTTGAACTCGACGTCTGCGATGTGAGTAGCCGCCTTTCGAGAGGCGAAGAACATTGCAAACTTGGGTCTTATCTTCAGAAGGCTTTTGCATTTGCGTTTGGGCATTCTGGAGCATCTGCGTTGTCACAGGTGTGTGCTTTGCACTTGGTCCGATAGTGATGCTTCTCATCGATCATTCTCCCTGTTTTTGGGTACGGCAGAAGCCTCAAAGGCTACTCCGTCCGGTAGTCAAGAATGTACGAATGAAGAGATTATTAACCTTATTGGAGAGCTTGACAAGCACCAAATACAACACTGCGTAAGCCCTTACATATGCATATGAAAAAGCCGGGTCGCTCGTGCAACCCGGCTATTTATAGCTCGTAATTTTAAACTTAGTCGCGATTGCCGGTTAGAATTTCACGCTTGCCGACATGGTTCGCGGCACCAACAAGACCTTCCTGTTCCATACGCTCAACAAGTGAAGCCGCACGGTTGTAACCAATGCCGAGGCGACGTTGAATGTAAGAAGTCGAGCACTTCTTATCGCGTAAAACAACCTTCACAGCCTGCTCGTAGACATCGTCACTGTCTTCCGACCCCATGGCCGAAGCGTCAAACACTGCTGTGTCCTGCGCTGTGTCTTCATCTTCCTCATCTTCGGTTACAGTCGCCAGATAATCCGGACGGCCCTGTTCTTTCAGATGATTGACGACCTTTTCAACTTCTTCATCAGACACGAATGGTCCATGGACGCGAACGATACGGCCACCACCGGCCATATGCAGCATATCACCCTGACCGAGAAGCTGTTCGGCACCCATTTCACCAAGAATGGTGCGGCTGTCGATCTTCGATGTGACCTGGAACGAAATACGGGTCGGGAAGTTGGCCTTGATCGTACCGGTGATAACGTCAACCGAAGGACGCTGCGTTGCCATGATAAGGTGGATACCAGCCGCACGCGCCATCTGTGCAAGACGCTGCACCGCACCTTCGATGTCCTTGCCGGCAACCATCATCAGGTCGGCCATTTCGTCGATAATCACGACGATATATGGCATTGGCGTCAGGTCGAGTTCTTCCTGAACATAGGTTGCTTCGCCGGTTTCCTTGTCAAACCCGGACTGCACCGTGCACATGACGGTTTCGCCCTTGCCCTTGGCAGAAGCTGCACGCTGATTGAAGCCTTCGATGTTGCGAACGCCCAGACGTGCCATCTTGCGATAGCGGTCTTCCATTTCGCGCACGGCCCATTTCAAAGCCACAACAGCCTTCTTCGGATCGGTCACGACCGGCGTCAGCAGATGCGGAATACCATCATAAATGGAGAGTTCCAGCATCTTTGGATCGACCATGATCAGGCGACATTCTTCCGGCTTGAAGCGGTAGAGAAGCGACAAGATCATCGTGTTGATAGCAACAGACTTACCCGAACCGGTGGTACCAGCAACAAGCAAATGAGGCATCTTTGCAAGTTCTGCGATGATCGGCTCACCACCAATTCCTTTGCCAAGGCAAAGCGGCAAACGATAGTTCGAGGATTCGAACGTACGAGAGTCAATCATTTCGCGTAAGTAGACAGTTTCGCGACTGGCGTTTGGCAGTTCTATGCCAATGACGTTGCGACCTGGAATAACAGCTACACGTGCAGACAATGCCGACATAGAACGTGCAATGTCGTCAGACAAACCAATCACACGCGAAGACTTTACGCCAGGTGCCGGTTCAAATTCATAGAGCGTGACGACAGGGCCGGGACGAACATGGATGATTTCTCCGCGTACGCCAAAGTCTTCCAGCACGCTTTCGAGAAGGCCAGCGCTGCGCTCAAGCATTTCCTGCGTGATGACATTTCCATCAAGTGAGGGCGGTTCCTGCAGCAGATCACGCGGCGGAAATTCATAGTCGCCATGCATGACGACAGTTTCTGTCCGGGGGAGGGGCTGCGGCTGATAAAGAGCGATTGAAGGGGCTGTCTTCGCAGGGGCCTCAACCTTTGGCGCTTCTGCTACAGGTGCAGGAGCAACAAGTTCCTCGACCACATGCTCTTCTGCTTCAGCAACAGTAAGTACGACTTCATCTTCCGTTGCTTCGGCAGCAACATCAGCGACGACTTCGACAGCTGCCTGAGGTGCAGCCACTTCGATAGGCGCACGAGATGCTTCGATCTTTACTTCTGCAACGGGAGCGGCAACTGGCTGTGGAGCCGGAGCAACTCGAACAGGCTGAACGACTTCAGCAGCCGGAGCAGGCTGTTCTACGACAGCAGCAGGTGCTTCATGAGGCTTGGCTTTATTCCATTCAACCGTGCGGAACTGTGCGATGATCGATTCAACAGTTGGTGCGGCACGCTTTGGCGTTGCAACGTCTGCAACAACCGATACTGGCTGAACTGGCGCGCTATCGAAATCAAAGCTTTCCCAAAAAGCAAAGTCAGACAGATGTGCAAATGCTGAAATCGCTGCGGAAGCATCTGCTGCGGGCGCTGCTTCAATCCTCGAAGAAAGCTGCACTGGTGCAGTTTCGACTGGCTGGATAACGGGCGCATGAAGAACAGGAGGCACAGGCGCGACTGGCGTACGGACCATATTCTGTGAAACAGATTCCTGAAGTGCTGCAACAGCCATTGGCTGAACTTCCGCAACCTTTTCGATCTCGATCGGCGCAGCCTCTACAACAGCAGGCTTTGCGCGCCCATTGATGTCGGGCAAATCTTCACCGCGGCGGCGAACCAGATCAATCTCTGGTGTCCGTGTAAAACGAACATTCGCGCCTAGCGAAAAATATGATTTCCAAGCGCCGTCGGAGTCTGGCGAATGCGCTCCCAAAGGGTCGCGCTGCGGCTTCTGCTCAGGAGCAGACTCTGCACGATTGCCATCAGTATGGGGAAGATTTTCTCTCAAATTACGCATGATACCTGAACCATAGATATGTCGCCCGAATGAGCCTTAGTAATAAAAAATGAAGGTTAACAACCCCCTTCATAATTCGCTCAAAAACGACAAATTTCTTCAGTGTGATATATTGCAGCTAAAGCGATCGTTGCGTTTATTATTGTTAAATTTCATTATAAATCATAACATTAAAGTATTTTTCTAATCTAAAATATAAGGTTTGTTGGGTTAAGCTGTTATGGTGAACAGGTACGCCACCTATCCGGATAACGCTCATTTCGAGACTCACTGAGACTCAGCTAGTCTCAACCAGTCAGACAAGGATATGCGGCGGTTTCCTCCGCGGCCAACAAAGGTTTCTGCAGCGCACATGGAATTCAGTACGGCTTCCTGTGTGGCTTCGGCTGCTGCGCGGAAAAGAATGTCAATCCGATTCTCATTCAGACACTGCATTGCCACAAGATCGCGCGACTCATCATGATCAAACGCTACAGCCGTTGAAAATCCAAGCGCAATATCACCGCTACCATTGCCCCAGAAAGCACCAAGCCGTGCCAGCCCGGCGCCACAGCGTTTGACAACCCGTTTTAGCTGACGATGCTCAAGCGGAACATCGGTTGCCAATATGACAATGACCGAGCCTCTTTCTGGCTGGGCTATGGTTTTGGGCGACGGCTTGCGACCATCAGGAAGAACGAGATCACCCGTACGCCCGAAATTGGTAAGTGTGATAATACCAAGATGATAATCGACTCCATCAAGTGTAAAGCGACGAGACGAACTGCCAATACCGCCTTTGAAGCCAAAGCAGGTCATGCCAGTGCCGGCTCCGACATTGCCTTGCGCAAAGCTGCTGCTGGCGTTTTGCAAAGCGAGACGTGGATGCTCCTCTGTTATAGCCATGGCCTGAATGTCGTTGAACGGTCCATCATTGCATTCAAGTACGACAGGATTGACAGTGGCAGTCGTGCGGCCAATATCCGGATTGGCCTTAATCGCCTCGTGAATAAGCGCATTGGCGCAGGTGCCGACGCCAAAAGTATTCGTAAGCAGGATAGGGGTTTCGATATTACCCAATTCCTCAACCTGCATCAGACCAATGCTTTTGCCAAACCCATTAATCACATCGACCGCGCCAAGAACTTTCCGGCGATAAAGATTGCCTGAGTGGGGCAGAATAGCAGTAACACCGGTGTTTACATCGCCATCGACTAAAGTGTGGTGCCCAACAAACACTCCCGGAACATCGGTGATAGCATTGTGCTCACCTGTCGGCATCGTGCCACAAACAATACCAAAATCGCGTGCTGTCAGACTCATGTCGATCCCTCTTTGTTCAGTGCTAGCAGTGATAAGCGCTTTTTAATTGCAATGAAACCACTCCCAAGCGTGACGAAAAAAGCACAGCCATAACTACTTATGCTCAATTTAAGCAAAAGTATTGATCGGTTTGGTTTTCCTGTGTTGACACCTGCCTATTAGAGGCGCAGCAAATGCGGCGTTAAGAAATTTCGGCCGAACAAGGGGATCTACGCGGCATGAAAATTACTATCGAACAAACGCTCGATCAGGCCGGAACCGGCCCCTTCCAGCGCAATCTTCTCGGCGTATTCGGGCTGGTCTGGGCCGCGGATGCTATGCAGGTTTTGGCTGTGGGCTTCACCGCTGCATCCATCGCGTTGACATTTGGCCTCACTGTCCCACAAGCCCTACAGACGGGAACACTCTTCTTTTTAGGCATGCTGATAGGTGCTGCAGCATTTGGCAGACTGGCAGACAAATACGGCCGCCGTCGCGTGTTGCTTATCACCGTTGGGTGCGATGCGGTTTTCGGTTTGCTTTCAGCCTTCTCGCCAAATTTCGCAATTCTGCTTGGCCTCCGCTTTCTCACGGGTGTTGCTGTTGGCGGCACATTGCCAGTCGATTATGCGATGATGGCGGAGTTTCTGCCTTCCAAAAATCGCGGTCGCTGGCTGGTGATGCTGGAAGGCTTCTGGGCAGTCGGGACGGTCATTATCGCCCTAGCTGCATGGGCCGCAAGCCTTGCCGGTGTTGCCGATGCATGGCGTTACATCTTCGTGGTAACCGCTGCTCCTGCTCTGATTGGTATCTGGCTGCGTTTCTGGGTGCCAGAATCGCCGATGCACCTGCTTAAATCCGGGCAGGAAAAAGAAGCCAAGGCAGTCATGAACCGTGTGCTGCGCAAGAATGGCAAACAGGAACTGCCTCCAAAAGCGACGCTCGAAGCGCCGCTTCTCGTGACCAACGAAAAGCTGCTGTCGCCAAACCTGCGTCAGCGCACGCTGACAACGCTTGCGATCTGGTTCCTCGTCTCGGTGTCCTATTACGGCATCTTCACTTGGATACCAGCGAAATTGGCCGGTGATGGCTTTGGCTTCGTGCGTGGCTATGGCTTCTTGGTTATCGTCGCTTTGGCACAGTTGCCGGGATATGCACTCGCAGCTTATGGCGTGGAGGCTTGGGGACGTCGTAAGACACTCATCACCTTCCTGTTCATTAGTGCGGCTTCCTGTGTGCTGTTCACCGTTGCTGGAAACTCGGTTTTGGTCGGCGCATCAATCCTGATTATGAGCTTCGCTCTGCTTGGTACATGGGGGGCGCTCTATGCGTTGACACCTGAATTGTTCCCGACAGCTTTGCGCGCGAGTGGCATGGGGGCTGCGGGTGCCATGGCACGCCTCGGTGGATTGCTGGCACCATCGGCTCTAGCGCTTGTTATCAGCCAGAGTTTCATTGTGGCTGTCGCACTATTTGCTGGGCTGCTTGCACTGGCTGGTGTGATCGCGTTTTTCATCAATGTCGAAACGCGTGATAAAGCACTGACCTGATAAATGATAAGCCCGGGCCTCGATGCAGAGGTTCGGGCTTTTGTTGATGAATTAATTATTTAACTTACGAATTTAATTCATTGTTTTTACGAAAAATTTTGTAATATTAATTACATTTTCTGAATGTAAGGTTATAGCGATTTCGACCGAGTTGCGGATACTCTCCATCCTTCAATGGCAGAATGCCATGATAGAAGAGTCGGGATGATCCACCCCAGACGACAACATCGCCGTGGTGTAGCACAAATTTGCGCACCGGGTCATTGCGCTGCAATCCGCCGAATTGAAAGGTTGCGGGTAGTCCAAGCGATACAGAAACAATCGGATTGGTGAAATCCTTCTCGTCCTTATCCTGATGCAAAGACATTTTTGCGCCGGGGTCATATCGATTGACAAGACAGGCATCTGGTGAAAACTCTGGATAGCCTGCTTCGCGCGCCGCATGTTCAGCGAGTTCACGTAATACGTCTGGCATGTTAGGCCATGGATTATCGGTTTCGGGATCAACCGTGCTGTAACGATAGCCCTTGCGATCGGTAACCCAACCGAAACTGCCACAATTGGTCATTGCGACGGACATTCGAAAACCGCCCGGTGTGGTCATGTTTCGGAACGGCGCAACCTGAGCCACACTCTCTATAGCATTATTAATTTCGCTCGCATTTTTTAACGCAAAGCCGCGTAAAAGCACAGCGCCGTCCGAGAGATTTTCGCGGCTTTCAAGTTTTGCAAAAAGATCATCCATCTGGCAATCGTAGCACATTGCCTTGTCATACCACTAATTTAATTCAGTCAGTTGAGGATTCAGTTAGATTAAATCAGTCTAATAGAATACGGGGCTAAAGCCCCGTTTTTAATATGTTAGTTGGCTGCACCAAAACGCTCTTGGCTGAGTGCTGCGGCCATAAGTGCCTTTGTATAATCCTCTCGCGGATCGTCAAAGATTTGTTCAGTATCACCCTGTTCAACGATTTTTCCATTTTTCATAACGATCACATAATCGGATACGGCTCGAACAACCGCCATATCGTGACTGATGAAGAGATAGGAAAGGCCGTGTTCTTTTTGCAGATCACGCAGGAGTGCAACGATCTGCTTTTGTACAGAACGATCCAGCGCACTTGTCGGCTCATCAAGCACGATGACTTTTGGCTTTAGGATCATCGTACGGGCAATGGCGATACGCTGGCGCTGCCCCCCCGAAAATTCATGCGGGTAGCGATTTCGCATTGCTGGATCCATACCAACTTCATTTAAAGCCTCTTGGGCGCGACGATCTCGCTCTTTAGCTGAAAGGTTTGGCTCATGGATGAGAAGCCCTTCCGTTATTACGCGCCCCACCGTCATGCGCGGACTTAACGAACCAAAGGGGTCCTGAAATACCAGCTGCAGCTCGCGACGCTTCGGACGCATCGCTTGCGGCTCGGTTGGCAGCTCTTTGCCAAGATATGCAATGCGACCTTCTGAAGGTAGCAAACGCAGAATAGCACGACCAAGCGTTGACTTGCCTGAACCAGACTCGCCAACAATCCCAATTGTCTGACCTTCCTTCAGCGTCAGTGAAACATCGTTTACCGCTGTCATATACGTGGCCGCACCCAGCCATGGCTTATTGATAAGGAAGTTAACCTTCACATTATCGGCACGGATCAGTACTGTTGCTTCTGCCGAAGGTGAAGCTTTTTCCCCCTCCGGCTCAGCGTCAAGAAGCATCCTTGTATAAGAATGCTCGGGTGCCGTAAAAAGCTGTTCTGTGTTGTTGGTTTCCACCACTTCGCCCGAACGCATTACATAGACACGGTCAGCAAAGCGACGCACGATGCCAAGATCATGGGTGATGAACACCACAGCCATACCCAAACGCTGTTGCAGGTCAGCAAGCAGATCAAGGATTTGTGCTTGGATCGTAACATCAACCGCCGTTGTAGGCTCATCCGCAATCAGGATGTCCGGCTCGTTGGCAAGAGCCATGGCGATCATAACACGCTGACGTTGTCCACCTGACAATTCATAGGGATAGCTGTCGATGCGCCGCTCAGGTTCAGGTATGCCAACCAGTTTGAGCAACTCCAGAATTCGTGGACGTGCCTGCCTTTTGCTCATGCCCGAATGATAGCGCAGCGGTTCTGCCAACTGATCACCAATCCGATATAAGGGGTCGAGCGATGTCATCGGCTCCTGAAATATCATCGTGATCTTTGCGCCACGAATTTTGTTGAGCGCCTTATCAGACATGCCGATCAAGTCTTGACCACGATAGAGCGCCTGACCCGTCGCCTTGCCGTTTTGCGCGAGCAAGCCCATCATCGCCATTGTAGTCTGGCTTTTGCCGGAGCCGGATTCACCCACAATAGCGATGGTTTCACCGGCTTTCACGTCAAGGTCGATGCCACGCACCGCCTCAACAGGTCCGTCATTGGTATCAAAGGTTACGCGAAGGTTGCGAACACTTAGAATATTCTCTTTTGTCATCTCAGCGATCCTTCGGGTCAAGGCTGTCACGCAGGCCGTCACCAAGGAAGTTAAGCGCAAACAGAATGATGGTAAGTGTTGCGGCAGGCCATATTAACAGCCAGCTTGCGCCACGCATGTTCTGAGCGCCTTCCGAGATAAGAAGCCCAAGCGAGGTGAGGGGATCCTGTACCCCAAGACCCAGAAATGAGAGAAGGCTTTCGAGCAGAATAGCTTTTGGCACAAGCAGCGTAACGAAAACTATCACAGGTCCGAGCGCGTTCGGAATGATGTGGCGCGTGATGATGCCACGCCGTGTTGCGCCGAGCGCTTCTGCAGCCTGCACGAATTCTTGTCGTTTAAGGCTCAATGTCTGACCACGCACAATACGCGCCATATCGAGCCATTCCGTTGCACCTATTGCTATGAAAATAATGAATATGGATCTTCCGAAGAAGACAAGAAGTAGTATCACGAAGAAGATGAATGGCAACGAATATAGAATATCGACGAGACGCATCATCACATTATCGACACGGCCACCGAGATAACCTGAAATTGCACCGTATCCAACGCCAAGCACAAGGGCCATGGCAGATGCGAGCAAACCGATGGCAAGTGAAATACGCACACCGATCAGAATGCGCGTGAGTAGATCGCGCCCGAGATTATCGGTTCCAAGAATGAAATAGTTCCGCGCAACATCAAGTGTCAGTTTACCGGAAAGTCCATCAGTAGCGAGTTCAATCTTTGGATTGCTAAACAGGTCTGAGCGCTGGAAATAGCGTAATACTCGCTCATCGGTTGCCCTTTGTGCGGTAAACTCGACGATGATACTCTTACCAGTAAGTTCAGGTTCGGTGGATGACTGAAGGCGCGCACGCGCGAGTTCGCGATCAAGTCCTGGAATAATTGTATCAGTGCGTGGATAAGCCTCCAGACTTGGAGCAACACGCACGAATTGCGGATAGATTTTATCGTATGGATGGGGGCTGATCATTGGCCCGAAAATCCCGGCCAAAGCCAAAACGATAAGAACAATTGCGCTTGTGACAGCTGCCTTATTTTTGCGGAGGCGAAGCCATGCATCCTGCCAGAGTGAACGGCTTTGTACAGTGCCAAGTTTCTCAGTTTCTACTGCTGCGGTAAAATCAGTCATAGCGAACCCTCGGATCGAGCCATGCATAGAGAAGATCGACGATCAGGTTGAACACCACAACAAAGATCGAGATGACAACGACTGTGCCCATAACAAGGGTATAATCGCGGCTCAGAGCACCTTGTACAAAATAACGTCCGATACCTGGAATGCCGAAGATCGTTTCGACGACGACAGAGCCAGTCAGAAGGCCAGCAGCCGTCGGACCCAAATAGGATACAGCCGGGAGCATGGCGGCGCGCAACGCGTGAACACCAACGACGATACGCGTTGGGAGACCATAAGCCCGAGCTGTGCGAACATGATTGGCACGCAATGCTTCGATGGTTGAACCACGCACAAGCCGGGCAATGACGCCTACCTGTGGTAACGCTAAAGTCAAAACGGGCAATATCCAATAAAGCATATTGGCCGAAGACCAGCCGCCGGCAGGAACCCAGCCAAGAATGACACCGAACAGGAGACTGAGAAGGGGGGCTACGACAAAATTTGGTGTCGTGATGCCAAATGTTGCAAGTGCCACTACAAAATAGTCAACGCTTGAATTCTGCCTCAGCGCAGCCATTGTTCCCAAAATCGTGCCGAGAATAGTTGCAAGCACAAGCCCCATTGAACCGAGCATAATCGATACCGGCAGACCCGAGGCAAACAGATCATTGACGGTAAAGTCACGGCGCGTAAAGCTCGGACCAAGATCACCCTGCACAAGATTGCCCAGATAAATAAGGTACTGCTGCCAGAGCGGCGCATCCATATTATAGGCCTTTTTAAGGTTTTCGAGAATGAGCGGATCGATAGGACGCTCAAGATCGAAAGGGCCACCAGGTGCGAGTCGGATCAGAAAGAATGTCAGTGTGACAATGATAAATATAGTGGGTATTGCACTACCCAATCGTCGGAGCGTATAGCCCAGCATTTTTTATTTCCCTTCTTTGCCAAACTGTTGTGAAACAGTTCGGCAAATCCCTATAAGGGCATTGTTTTGTTTAGCTTTTTATCGACAGCCAGCGCGTAGCATGCGAGTTCATAAGATTATCGTCATAGCCTTTGACTTTATCAGCGACGAGTGCCGTGGATGAATAGTAAAGCAGGGGAATAGCGGCACCGTCTTCAAGTAAAATCTTCTCTGCACCAGCCAGTACTTTTGCCCGCTCGCCCAAATCGGTCGTGCCGGCGGATTTCTTCATCAATGCATCATAATCTTTGTTCGACCATTCAGCGTAGTTGAAATAGCTATCAGTCGTAAAAACGGACAGAAATGAATTTGGGTCGTTGTAATCTCCAACCCAGCCGTCGCGCGCAATGTCAAACATGCCTTTTTGTTCAAGATAATTAAAATAGGTCGTGCCATCGACCTCATCAAGCGAGGCGTGTATGCCGATATTGTTCAGCATGTCGGCAATCGCTGCCATCGTGTTCTTATGATTTTCGGAGGTGCTGTAACGTAAAACTACTGAAAGGCTATCTGATGATACACCAGCTTCGTTGAGAAGCCGTTTCGCCTTGTCCTCGCGGTCCAATATGTCCTGATCAGCAAAGCTTAGTTTGGGTGCATCCTTCACATAATCATTAATACCGGGCGGCACGATCGAACTTGCTGGCAGCATTGTACCTCGCCAGACTTCCTGCGCCAGAAAATCTCGGTCAATTACCATAGAAATTGCTTGACGAACGCGAGGGTCTCGTAGCTTGCTTGAAGGTTCCCCTTTGATATCTATGTAATAAATGCCGAGAAGAGGCGCCTGATGAAACTCTTTCCCTAAGCTCTGCTTTACATAATCGATCTGCTCAGCAGCAACGTCCGAACAAATATCGATCTCTTTCGCCTCAAAGCGGCGCATGCAACTAGAGCGATCCTGAAACGGCACCCAGTTCACCTGATCAATCTGGACATGATCAGCATCCCAGTAATAGGGGTTTTTCTTCATGACGATCTTGTCATTAGGATTGAAACTTACGAGTTCGTAGGCACCATTACTGATCATATGGTCAGGCTGGGTAAATTGGGGCCCATATTGTTTGACCGCCTTCGGATTAACCGGAAAACCTGTGTTATGAGTGAGGAGTTCTATAAAATATGGAGTCGGAGTGTTCAGTGTGATCTGCAGTGTTTTGTCATCGAGTGCCTTTATGCCAAGCTGATCACTTGACATTCTGCCTGTTGCCACCTGTTCCGCATTCTTGATTGCATAAAAGACACTGGCGTATCCAGCGGCAGTTTTCGGGTCCATTAAGCGCTTAAATGAAAACTCGAAATCACCTGCTGTCACAGGATCACCATTGGACCATTTCGCATTTTCACGCATATGAAATATATAAATGAGGCCATTGGGTGAAATTTCCCAGGATGAGGCTGCACCGGCAATTGCTTTTCCGCGGCTATCCTGAGCAACGAGTCCCTCATAAAGGTCTTTAAGTACACGATCTTCCTGAACCGTCGTTGTTAGTTGCTGATCCAGCGTCGATGGATCAATGTCATTACCACGGTTAATTACAATTGCTGCTGATGCTGCTGATGCTGCTGAGCAAATAGAAAATAAACAAACGCCTGATATTAAAAATTTTCGAAACACATAAACCTCCAATATTTCAAAAGAAATCACTCTGCAAAAAAACAGAGCCTTCTGATACTCCCAATCAGAAGAGAAGAAGGCTGCGCTTGTTAGCGCAGCCCAAGCTCAAAATTAGTTTTTGAACGAAAGCCAGCGGGTTTTGTGACTATCCATAAGATTATCATTCCAGCCATCGATCTTGTCGGAAACAAGAGCGCGTGAGGAATAATAAAGGATCGGAATATTGCTCATATCATCAAGTTTGAGCTGTTCGGCTTCTGCAAGAACTTTCGCACGAGCATCTAGATCCAGAATTTTTGCAGCTTCGGCGAGCTTCGCATCAAATTCGGGGTTCTTAACCTTAGAATAATTGAAACTTACATCACTTTGAGAAATGTATAGAAAGTTCTGCGGGTCATTATAGTCGCCAATCCAGCCAGCACGGGCAATATCGAACGGCCCATCTTCACGTAGAAAATTGAAGTAGCTCGCACCTTCGGTCTCATTGAGCGAGGCCTTGATGCCAATATTGCCAAGCTGATCAGCAATAGCTGCCATTGTATTCTTGTTATTCTCGGATGTGTTGTAAAGTAGTTCAATCGACAGAGTATTGGGTTCAATACCCGCTTCTTTCAAAAGCTCTTTCGCTTTGTCTTCGCGATCCAACATATCATCGGAATAATCGAGCTTTGGCGCTTCTTTGGTATAATGATTGATGCCCGGAGGAACCAGTGAGTAGCCCGGAAGCATTGTGCCCTGCCAGACTTGATCGGCAATGAAGTCGCGATCAATGGCCATTGAAATGGCCTGACGCACACGCGGGTCTTTCAACTTACTGTCCGCAGACTTACCTTTCACTGGCAGATAATAAACGCCAAGATAAGGTGCCATACGGAACTCATTAGCGAGGTTCTTCTTAACGTAATCCATTTGTTCGGCTGGTACATCAGAGCAAATCTGAACTTCCTTTGCCTCAAAGCGGCGCATACAGCTTGCACGATCTTCAAATGGAATCCAGTTGATCGTGTCAATCTTTACCTGATCTGCTTCATAATAGTTCGGATTCTTCTTCATGACGATCTTGTCGTTTGGCGTGAAGCTGACCAGCTCATAAGCCCCATTCGTCACAAGTTTGCCCGGCGTGGTGAACTTATCACCATTTTCCTCAACACTCTTTTTATGCAGCGGGAAGCCTGTCTGGTGCGTCAAAAGCTCAAGGAAATACGGAGCAGGGGAGTTCAGCGTAACTTTTAGCGTGTGATCATCAACAGCTTCAACGCCTAGATCCTGAACTGGCTTTTTGCCACCGGCAACGTCTTCGGCATTCTTGATCACAAACAACATGCTTGCATAGCCGGCAGCCGTTTTGGGGTCCATTAGGCGGTGGAATGCAAAGCTGAAATCTTCGGCTGTTACAGGATCACCATTCGACCATTTTGCATCGTCACGCAGATGAAAGGTGTAAACAGTGCCATCTTCGGAAACATCCCATGACTTTGCAACGCCGGGAACCGCTTCACCTTTGGCATCCTGAATGGTCAAGCCATCGTAAAGATCACGAAGAACATTACCTTCCGACACCGTAGATGTACGGTGATGATCAAGTGTTGCCGGATCTGTATCGTTGCCACGATTAAGAACGACCTCTGCCGAAGCCACACCCATAAGTGCTGCAAGACACACGCCTGTGAGTAAGATTTTGCCGAACACGAAGAACCCCTCCTAGGTAATTTTCGAAATGGCGTGCATCTTATGGATTAGATTTCGTCATGCAAGGCATGTTATTAAATTATTGAATAATATATATTTTTTTTACCTAATAAGCCGAAAGAGAAAGAAGGATTTCAGTACGGTCCAACCTATTTTATCGAATTAATGGAACAATGCATATCTGCTAAGATAATGAAAACCCCACAATATATGGACTTTTCTTGTGTCGCATAAGCCTTGTTGCGATTTAAGCAATAGCCGATTCGCTTTTTCAGCCATCAAGCAGATTATTCCATAATCTATCTTATGCGATCAATATTTGTAGCCGGGGTGCATTCTATTTTAAACTGCAACATGCCAATGAATTCATGTGGTTAGCCATGGAGGAAATTGGATGTCGAATTGCTACTCGCAGATCACTTTGTCCGAACGTCGCCGTCTTTTCGAACTTAAACAGCTCAAAGTCCCTCTCGGCGATATTGCGCGGCTGATGGGTCGCCATCGCTCGACGATCTATCGCGAGATCAAACGCAACAGCTTTCGGGACACTGAGATACCAGACTATAATGGCTATCATAGCGTTGTTGCCGACAACATCAGCAAAGACCGCAGAACACGGTTGCGCAAGCTCAGACGTTATCCAGAGCTGCGCAAGTTTGTCATTGAACAATTGGAAGCACATTGGTCGCCGGAACAGATCTGTGGCCGGCTGATTAGCCATGGCCTGAGCGCGATACGTCTATGCGCAGAAACGATCTATCGTTTCATTTATTCAAAGGAAGAATACGCGCTGAAGCTGTATGAATACTTGGCTGAGATGCGAACAAAACGCTGCCCACGCGGCACCAGACGATCACGTAGTTCCCGCATTCCAGAAGCATTTCGTATTCATCAACGTCCTGATTTTATTGGCAATCGCCTGCAATTCGGTAACTGGGAAGGCGACTTGATTATCTTTGAACGTGACCTTGGAGAAGCCAATGTCATGACCCTTGTTGAACGCAAAAGTCGTTATTGCATCATCATTAAAAACAACAGTCGGCACTCAAAGCCTATCATGAATAAAATCATTCAGGCCTTTGCTGCACTGCCTTATCACGCACGTCGAAGTTTTACCTTTGATCGTGGTTCCGAGTTTATGGCGTATCGGGCTTTGGAGGATGGAATGGGAGCTAAAAGCTGGTTTTGTGACCCAAACTCACCCTGGCAGAAAGGCGCGATTGAGAACATCAACAAGCGCATTCGACGGTATTTGCCCAGCAACACGGACCTGGCACAAGTCAGCCAGGCACAGTTGACCGCCCTCGCCCATAATCTCAATGCAACACCGCGCAAGTGTCTTGGATTTAAGACACCTGCCGAGGCTTTTGCTACACTTTTGCAGGAAGCAGCATAATCAGATAGCTTTACCTACGGCATGATGCAGTTGGGGTAGCTTTTCCATATCAGGAACACATCTCTGCGTGATAAGATCATCACTGCGGAAGAAGCAGCAAGCCTGATAAAAGATGGCATGATTGTCGGCATGAGCGGTTTT
>NZ_JAMJWE010000001.1 GCF_023554105.1 Brucella sp. 21LCYQ03 | reverse complement strand
CAATTCTAAGTCTCCTGTCAGTTTTATCTAACAGAAGCCCTCCACTTTTGAAGGGGAAGTCCACTCGCCGATTATGAACTGCTGGAGCTTTTGCTATTCAGAGTTATCCAGAGAGCGGATACAAAGCCGCTTGCAAAGTCGTTGTTAAGCCGCTTTGGGACCGTCGCGGAAGTATTAGGCGCGCCTGAAAAGCTTTTAGCGGAAACACCCGGCATTGGTCCCTCCATCGCGCTTGAATTAAAAATCGTTGAGGCAATCTCCAAGCGCTCCGCACGCAGCACCGTAATGGAACGCGAAGTGCTGGGTTCATGGAGCCAAGTCATCGCTTATTGCACCACTGCAATGGCTTATGAAACGCGAGAACAATTCCGTATTCTGTTCCTTGATAAAAAGAACCGCCTCATTGCAGATGAGGTGCAACAACAAGGAACGGTCGATCACACACCTGTCTATCCGCGCGAAGTTGTGCGGCGTGCATTAGAGCTTTCAGCGACAGCAATTATTCTCGTCCACAATCATCCATCAGGCGATCCAACACCGTCTCGTGCCGACATCGACATGACAAAGCTTTTGGTCGATGCGGCCAAATCTTTGAGCATTTCTGTCCATGACCATATCATCATTGGCAAGCACGGACATGTCAGTATGCGCGGTCTAAAACTCATCTGAAACGCATGAGCAGCGCGTTCATCTTTCATTAAGTATACCGCCTGAAACAAAGGGCTTTCCCCTCGATCTAGCTCGAATTTTCTTAAATTTAGACACAATCGCAAGCGAGGACATAATCAGATTGAAGACAACCGGAATCGGCCCTTCAAAGTAAATCACGCATATTTTCCGTCAGCGTTTTAGGCGGAAAAACTGGAGTAAAAAATGTTGAAGCGTTCCTACATCGCCGCGGCGTTCGGTGCCGCACTCGTTAGTTTTGCTGGTCCATCATTAGCCGCAGATATGATGGGTGGTTCAGACTATACTTATAATGAACCTGCTGCATCTGGAGCACATGACTGGTCAGGCAATTATATCGGTGCGCAAATTGGAGCCTCCTCATCCAGAGTGCCAGGCCCTTTCACCAACCGTACAGGACTCCTTGGTGGCGCAGTAGTCGGCAAAAACATGCAGAGCGACAATCTGGTTTTCGGCGCTGAGTTAGAGGGTAATTTTGCAGAAGCTGAACACCGCATCGGAAATGGTGGAAGCCTTCAGCAGTCTTGGAACGGCAATGCTAAAGGCAAAGTTGGCTATGCAATGGACAAGACACTGATTTACGGCACAGCGGGCTATGGCGTAACAAAATTCAAGGCAAAAGACGCAACCACGTCAGCGCCCGGCTGGCAGGGTGGCGCGCTCATTGGAGCAGGCGTAGAGCAAGCGATATCCGGCCCAATTTCCGTGAAAGCTGAATATGATTTCCAGCGGTTTAATGACGTGAAATCAAAAGTGAATGGGGTTACTCAATATAACAACCTCAAAAATCATTCGATTAAAGCGGGCGTAAACTACCGTTTTTAAATTACACGGATCATTTTATGTTAAGGGCTACACTCATACGTAGCCCTTATTTTTAAGATTGATTTTGATTGAATATAAACTGATCTGGAGTTTCCAGATACTCGAAATGCCTGTTAGGAACGTGCTTCAAAAGCTGAATGCTAACGGTGTTAGAAAAAATATAGCCCTTCAAGCGCACTCGCGTTAATCATCCGATCCGCGACGGGCATTATCCCCGTCCTTACCACGCCGCCAATAGGCAACAATCAGTTGCTTATCCTTAGGCACATTGCGCTCTTTGCGCATATAGGTGCGGATGGCGCGAAACGCATTGAACTCACATCCTACCCAAACATAGATGCTATCTTCGTTTTCGGGCAACTCTACTGCCTGAACAGCATCTTGCAAAAGCGTGGTCGTTCCAGCTTCCTGCCCATTACGATACAGCCATTGAAGGTCAAGATCGGCTTTGGTCTGAATAATCTGTTCTTCTGCCGCACTATCGATCTCAACGCGAACAACAGCTTTCGCCCCCTCCGGAAGACGCTCCAAAATACGACCAATCGCAGGCAATGCTGTTTCGTCGCCAGCCAGCAAATACCACTTTGCATCTTGCGCTGCATCGCCGCCACCCGGGCCAGTCATACCGACAATATCACCCGGTTTCACACTCATGGCCCAACCAGAACCCGGGGCATCACAATCATCACCATGGATGACCATGTCGATGTCCACCCAGCCTGCGTCAGCATCAAGCTGGCGAATAGTGTAAACACGTGCAACGATCTGCGCTTCACCTTCAGGCCATACCGGACGACCATCTTCGCCCATGACCGGCCATTGCGGTTGAGCCAATGCCTTCTGCGGGAAGAGCAGACGGATATGCAGACCATGTTGCGAAAAACGTTTGAGATCATTGCCCTGCAAACGAACGCGGCGCATATGGGGCGTGACATCAGAAACCGAAACGACCTTCATCTCGCGGAAGTAAGGCAGCAACTCTCCCGCTGCGCCATCACCAACCCAGCGTATTTTCGGTGCCGTTTCGTCTTTATCCAAAAACTCTAAAATGTGCGAAGCAATCGACAGCTTCATATAGGCAAGGCCGGTATCGTCATCGCTGCGCACATCAACATCGACAGCTTCATCATTCCAGCGCACATCCGCCTGACCGAAACCTAGCACCAGCTTTGCACTGCTTTCGTTCCGCTCCACATCGCCATGCTCATCAAAATGATCCAGTAGCTGATTAACGATACGATCGGGGTTGTCGAGTGCAATACGGGCGTTGGCGTTCAGGCTCAATTCGGACATGCCTGTCTCCTCATCAGAAATAACGATCAAGCCTTAACCGAACATAATATGACTATTCAAGTCATCATTTTGTTTTGATACCGCAATAAATTGTGACGGGCAGTGCCTGACGCCATGCATCAAAGGAACCAAGCGCCCCTGCTTGCGCAACCTGCAAGCGTGTCAACTCACCGCCATATCGCTGTTGCCAGTTGAAAAGCTGCATTTCGCTTTGCAATGTGACGGCATTGGCAACCAAGCGCCCTCCGGGCTTTAGGGCTGCCCAGCAAGCTTCGATCACGCCCGCACCTGTAACACCACCACCAATGAAAATTGCATCCGGTGCTTCGAGGCCATCAAGTGCATCCGGCGCTTCGCCTTTTACAAGCTGCAAACCGGGCACGCCCAAAGCAAGCGCGTTGCGCTCAATGATAGCTTGCCGCGTTTCATCAGCTTCGATTGCGATTGCCCGACAAGAAGGGTGAACACGCATCCATTCGATACCAATCGAGCCACAACCAGCACCTACATCCCATAAAAGCTCGTGCGGCAGCGGCTGCAACCGTGAAAGTGTCACTGCACGTATATCGCGCTTCGTCAGCTGACCGTCATTTTCAAAAGCATGGTCTGGCAATCCACTGACTGGCGAAAAGACAGTCGCATCTGGCGCAGCGATGCATTCAATTGCCAAAATATTGAGATCGGCACAGTTTTCATATGACCAGCTATCAGCACTGCTACTGATCGATTTTTCCTTTGTTCCGCCGAGATGCTCAAGCACTGTCAGGCGGCTTTGGCCAAAGCCTTTGGCCTTGAGGAGAGCTGCAGCTTTTGCAGGCGTCATACCATCATTGCTCAATACGAGGATCTTCTCGCCCGGCAGGATATGCGGTGCCAGCAATTCAAACGGACGACCATGCACACTGACTATGCGCACTTCTTGCAAAGGCCAAGCCATGCGGCTTGAAGCCAGCGACAATGACGATGGAAATGGGATGATCTGCATATCCTGTGCCGAGAAATGGCGGCTCAATGATGCGCCCATACCAAAGAACATCGGATCACCGCTTGCCAGCACAACCACCTGCCTGCCGCGTTGGGCTTCAATCATTGGAAATGCATTATCAAACGGTGACGGCCATGAAATCTGTTCAGCCTGAACGTCAGAATTGAGGAGCGCCAAATGCCGCTTGCCGCCGAAAATCACATCAGCACGGTCGAGCGCGTCGCGAGCGTTTTTTCCAAGACCCGCCAGCCCATCCTCACCAATACCGATCACTGTCAGCCAGCAACTCATAAGCATTGCTCCTTTTCTTTGTTCGTATGGCGGTGCAGTAGCAAGTGCAAGCACGAAGGCGTATAAGGCCATTATGTTGAGCCAGCAAAATAGCCAGACCATTGCTATCAGACCCGACCGGCGTAATGCCTGTCCGGGACTTGCGCGCATGGTGATGAGCAAGGATGGCGCAATCGCCCGCATCAAGCTCAGGCTCGGAAGGCTCAGCGTGGCACAGGCTCAAGCCATCGCAGATATAGCCAAACGATTTAAAACGGGCGCAATTGAATTGTCGATTCGCTCCAATATTCAGCTTCGCGGCATTCATCCCGACGTCTGGCCGGATGTGATCGAAGCCCTTCACGACGCCGGGCTTGGCGCGCAAAACAAAGCAGCTGATGATGTTCGTAATGTCATGGTCAGCCCGACAGCTGGCATCGATGATGGTCAGATCAGCGATGTGACTGGCCTCGCCGCCAACCTGCTTTCAGTTTTGCAAGAAAACGAGACCTATCACGCGCTGTCACCCAAATTCTCGCTCCAGATCGACGGTGGCGAAGATTGCGCTATGATTTCGCATTCAGGCGATATCTGGCTCTCAGCAATTGAAGGTGGCAAGGCCTATGCTTTTGGACTAGCTTCCTCGCCTGACAGACAGGCGCTTGGCACAGTTTCAAACGAACACGCGCTGCCTTTTATCGAGACTCTGCTGCAGCATTTTCTTGGCGCGAGCCAAAAAGGCATTGCCCGTATCAAGCACCTCTTCGAGGTGATGCCAGTCGCAGATTTTCTGCAAACGCTTCCATTCGCATTTGATGCACCAGCAAGCTGGCAACGCAAAGCACCCATCGCTCACGCGCATCTTGGCTTACATCGCCAGCTCGACGGCAACTTTTATGTCGGCGCAATGCCGCTGCTTGGTCGATTGACACCGCAGCAACTGCGTGGACTTGCCGGCCTTGCCCAAAGCGAACTGCGCCTCACCCCATGGCAAGGCATTCTAATCCCGCATATTCGGGAAGCTGAAGGCAAGAGCATCATCAGTGCGCTGCATGCCTTAGGCCTCTCCACCGAGCCCGCCTCGCCTGCCGCCCGCCTTCGTGCCTGTTCCGGCTCCAAAGGCTGCGCCTCAGCGCTTGCAGATACGCAGGCAGAGAGTGAAAAGCTTGCTCGTAAGCTAAAAAGCGACACCAAACAGATTCACATCACAGGCTGCGCCAAATCCTGCGCTGCACTTTCTCCCTTGCCACATACGCTTCTTGCCCGCTCCCCAATGCATTACGACCTGTTTTTACAAGACAAAGCTGGACCATCGCGCTTTGGGCGGTTATTGGCGTCAAACATCACCATTGATGAAGCAGCAAAGCTGCTCAACAAATAGTAAAAGCAGACGCCATGACAGATTACATCCGCGATGGGCAGGCCATTTATGACCGCTCCTTCGCCATCATCCGCGCCGAGGCCGATCTGAGCCGCATACCTGCGGATCTCGAAAAGCTCGCCGTGCGCGTGGCTCACGCATCTGGCATGGTCGATATCGTTGAAGACATCGTCTTCTCAGAAGGCGCTGGACAGGCCGGACGTGATGCTTTGCTCAAAGGTGCACCGATCCTTTGCGATGCACGCATGGTTGCAGAAGGCATTACCCGTTCGCGACTCCCAGCCAATAATGATGTTATCTGCACATTGAACAATCCATCGATTCCGGAGCTGGCGAAAAAGATCGGCAATACACGCTCTGCCGCAGCGCTCGATCTCTGGCTCCCACACCTTGAAGGCAGCATCGTTGCTATCGGTAATGCGCCAACCGCCCTCTTCCGCCTGTTTGAAATGCTGGACAATGGCGCACCCAAACCTGCGCTTATCATCGGTATGCCGGTCGGCTTTGTGGGTGCTGCAGAATCCAAGGACGAGCTGGCTGAGAACAACCGTGGCGTCCCTTTCGTGATTGTGCGCGGACGTCGTGGTGGCAGCGCTATGACCGCAGCTGCCGTCAATGCACTTGCTTCGGAGCGCGAATAATGGCCCTCAAAGGCAAGCTTTATGGTCTGGGTGTCGGCCCCGGCGACCCCGAACTCATCACACTCAAAGCGTTTCGACTGCTCAAATCCGCTCCTGTGGTCGCCTACCACGCAGCCAAGGGCAAAAAGGGCAATGCACTGACAATCGTCGAAACCTATCTGTCTTCAGAACAGACTTTGGTTCCACTCATCTATCCGGTAACAACGGAAAAACTGCCCGATCACATGGATTATGAGCAGATCGTCAGCGATTTCTATGCCGAGATCACCACGACGATTGCAAACCATCTTGATTCAGGCCGCGATGTGGCCGTAATCGCGGAAGGTGATCCGTTCTTCTATGGCTCGTTCATGTATATCCATGACCGACTGGCCGAAAAATACGAAACGGAAGTCGTGCCTGGCGTTTGTTCTGTTCTGGGCGCTGCTGCCGTGCTCGGCGCACCCTTGGTCTACCGCAATCAAACCCTGTCGATCCTTTCAGGCGTCATGAGTGCGGAAGAACTCAAAATACGTCTCGCTGGTACTGAGGCCGCAGCCATCATGAAACTCGGGAAAAATCTCGATAAAGTACGTGATGTGCTCAACGAGCTTGGGTTGATGGATCGTGCGCTTTATATCGAACGTGCAACCATGCAGAACCAGCGTATTGCACCATTGGCCGAGGTCAGTGGTAGCGATTGCCCTTATTTCTCGATCATTCTCGTACCAGGCAGCAAATGGAACGGCGCATGAAGCCTGCAATTCTGATCTTGAGCGAATCTGCAATTTCCACGGCGCGCAACGTGCAGTCAGCACTTGGAAATGCGGAAGTGCTGGGACTGGAAAACCGAGTTCACAGCGCCGACAAAAGCTTTGCTCATTTTGGCGATATAATCCGCGCACTTTATGAAGAAGGTCGGCCTGTGATCGCCTTGTGCGCTTCAGGCATCATCATCCGCGCCCTTGCACCCCTTCTGCAAAATAAGCGCATCGAACCACCAGTTCTGGCTGTCGCGGAAGATGGCAGTGCAGTCGTGCCATTGCTTGGCGGCTTGTCGGGCGTCAACGATCTTGCGCGAATAATCGCTCATGCATTGGAAGTAGCCCCCGCGATCACCACAACTGGCGAGTTGCGCTTCGGTATCAACCTGCTTCATCCTCCGGCAGAACTAACACTCGCCAATCCGGACGCTGCCAAGACCTTCATGTCCGACCTGCTGGCAGGTCAAACACTACAAATCAAAGGTAATTCTCGCTGGCTCTCGGCATCAAAGCTGCCGTTTGCCAACGATGGGCAACTCACAATCAGCATCACGCCCGAAAAACGCGCAGCAAAGCCGAACGAGTTGATCTATCATCCGCGAACAATTGCCATCGCTATCGAAAAGCCGACAGAAGACCTTGCGGGTCTGATAGGACAAGCCTTTGACGATACAGGCCTATCGATAGACTCACTTGCTTTACTTCTGGCTCACGAGAAAGATTGTGCTTCACCGCATATCCATAAGGCTGCAGAAGCACTGAAAGCGCCATTGCGCTTTGTTGCAGGCGATGCTGATCTTGTAGCAGCGTCTGTCGAAAACCCTGTTCAACACATAACGACTGAAAACCTAACGCTGGCTGTTGCAGCAGCACCTGCAGATGTTCTTTTTATCGGTCGCAAGCGCGGCAAGCTCACGGTTATTGGGCTTGGCCCCGGTTCACGTGATCTGATGACGCCAGCCGTGCAGCGTGATCTTGAACAGGCCGACGATATCCTCGGCTATGAAACCTATGTCCGCATGGCAGGCCCCTTCCGCGACGATCAGATCATTCACATGACCGACAATCGCGAAGAAATGCAGCGCGCACGCCATGCATTTGAACTTGCAGCTTCAGGCCGCGACGTCGTGATGGTATCTTCCGGCGATCCCGGCGTATTTGCCATGGCTGCAGCCGTAGTCGAAGCACTGCATGAATCATCTGATGTTGCGTGGCACGGCGTTGAACTGGTTATCCAGCCCGGCATTTCGGCAGCAATGGCAGCGGCGTCCCGCATTGGTGCACCGCTTGGGCACGATTTCTGCATCATCTCGCTTTCGGACAATCTCAAGCCCTGGGATGTGATCGAGAAGCGTCTGGCACTGGCAGCTCAAGCCGATCTCGCCATGGCTTTTTACAATCCCATTTCCAAGGCCCGCCCGCATCAGCTTGGTCGAGCGCTGGAAATCCTCCGGCAGTATCGGGATTATGAAACGCCAGTCGTGCTTGGTCGCGATATTGGCAGGCCTGCGGAAACAACCCGCGTTGTTTCGCTTGGGCAACTCACACCTGATGATGTCGACATGCGCACTGTGGTGATCGTCGGCTCATCGCACACTGCCCGCTTTCCGCGCGCGGAAGGCGGAGAGTGGGTATACACGCCGCGTTGGTACGGCGAAAAGCCGGACAAATAAAAAAAAGCAGGGAAATCCCTGCCTTTATCGCATGTTACCAGATTTTATTGAATCACTTCTTCTTGGCCTTCTTCGGCGCTGGAGCAGCCGAAGCTGTCTGAGCGGCAGCGGCTTCCGCTGCAACCTGATCGGCACTCTTAGGCGATGTATCGATAACCGAACGAACTGAACCACCTGCAGAAAGCTGGCAAACAGCGGTGCGCAGATCAACCTTCAGATCAACGTCGGTGCCGCCGCCCGCACCCGGACGTGAATTAACAGCCGTGATTGCACGCTCTGGCAAGAAATACTTGTTAGCAGCAGCTGTGATGCAAGGCTGAGCAAGCGATGAATCGACCGAATAGGTCGGAACAAAGCGGGGAAATGAAACGCTGGAAGCTGCAACAGGCGCTTCCGACTTGCCGGGAACCGTCGCATTTTGCGTGGTTGTCGTACAAGCGGCAGCCAATGGAGCCAGCATAGCAATAACAAACAAACGGGCTCCGTTGCGGGTGCGTCCGGACATGATCAACCTCTTACGATCTGCTGATTAGGTAAAATTTTAACTGAGATAACTATTCGCTTTTGACGGATTGTCGAGTGGCAGGAAGGCCACAATGCCGGTTTTTCGTTGAGCATCCCCAACGACGTCATCATTGTTTCGTGAATATCCAGTTCAACATCTCGCGCCAGTCGCTCATTCTGATCGGCGTCCCATGGTTGCCACTTTCAAAACGACGGAACTGAACGGGATAACCGGGTGAACGCTTGCGGATTTCTTGATAGAACCCCTCTTGCTTATCGATTGTGAAAACCGGATCCCGACTGCCATGGCCAAAGAACACCGGCACACGCTTCTTAAACGCTGGAGATTTGAAGAAACCTTCGTCCCATAGTGAACCCATCAGGATCAGACCTGCAAGCTGATTGCCAGCTTTTTCATTGGAAGCGATGCGCCAGCAAAGCGCCCCACCCTGCGACCCGCAAGCCAAAATAAGTGGTGCAGATGGCGACGTCGCTTTCGCAGCTTCAATGAGCCCGGCAATCTGTGCTTCGCCAGTTGCGGTAAAATCCTTGAAATCCGGAGTCAGATAAAGTCCGCCATTGGTCGCCACAAGGTTCTTCACGCGGTTGAAATTGCCGCCAAAGGTAAAATCATTCATGCCTTGCAGACGATTACCGCCGCGCCCGTGAAGATAAATGACGATAAACGATGCACCGCTCTGCTTACCCACAGCCATGGCTTTTACTGGCCCCGCTGCAGTCTGAAAGATTATATCTTTTTGATAGGCCCGCGCTTTTAGCGAAACATAGGCATCCTTGGCGCGCTTTTCCGGTACAGCATCGCGGCCATTAATATCGCGCATTTCATTGTAATCGATGACTTTATAATCGCCATTATCGGCGCTGCTAAGCACGCCTGGATAAGCAAAATAGCCATCTTTGAAGGGAGGAAGCGGCCCTTGGGCGAAAACAGATGTTGCGGTCAATAGCAACAAACTTGCAACCAATCCACCGCGCCTGATCATTTTCCCTCCCCCTAACACGTTCAGAGCTCCAGCTTATGATAACGGCGATTGAGATAAATCAACGCTTCTTCATCGGCATTTGAACGCAAGCCGAGCACTTCACCAAAAAGCACATGATGGGTTGAATGTTCCTGAACGCTGGTTACACGACAATCAAAAACCGCAAGTGCGTTTGTCAGTGTCGGTGCGCCCGTTGCTAGCACGTCCCACTCTGCAAGCTCAAAACGCTCATCCTGCGTCATTCCCAGTCGACCGGAAAACGCATCGGCCAGCTGTTCATGGATTCCTGCAAGCGTATTGACGACAAAAACACCATTTTCAATGAAAAGATGATTTTCCGGATGCGACTTCTGCAAGCATATCAGCACAGTCGGCGGATTATCCGAAACCGAACAAGCAGCGGTCAATGTAAGACCACGGCGGCCAGCTGAACCAGCAGTCGTGACAAGCTGAACTGCGCCCGCATAATGGCTCATCGCATCGCGATAAGTCTTTGGCTCAACAGAAACAGCATCGGGGGAAGCATTATTTTGCATTTGCACGTGAGCAACTATCCGTATTGACTGTCAGGTTAGCGCAGATGTCTCTCCGTTTACCTGTATCTGCTTACGGGCATTGCACAAAGGCGAGGAAACCGCTACCCACTTTTCGTTGAATTTGTCATGAAATGTTTGAAGAAGACCGCCTCTGTGATCACGCCAAAGCAGTTTCCAGAAAAATATACAGCGGTTTTCCGCAACGGACTGTATGGCCGCAAGCATTTAAAGCTGCTGCTGATCGCGGTGTCGGCTTGCACAATGTTTGGCGCAAGCGCCAAAGCACAGGACAATACAAACGATATACGTATCGGCTTTGCTGCCCCCTTAAGCGGAAACTTTGCAGCACTGGGCAATCAGCTCCGGGATGGCGCGAATGTGGCTGCTACAGCGGTAAATGCACGGCTTATCATCGCCGATGATCGCTGTGATGCAGAAGGCGGCAAGCAGGTTGCCGAAAGTTTTGTTCATGAAAAAGTGCAGATAGCTGCTGGTTTTTTGTGCTCCGAAGCGCTTGAAGCAGCACTGCCTCTGCTCGCCCAAAACAATATTCCTGTCATCACCTCTGGCGTAAGCGAACCCACACTGACCGAAAAACGCGCATCACCAACAATGGCTGTTTTTCGTCTGACAACGTCGCTCGACAAGGAAACGCGGGCGACAGGCAGTTTCCTCGGCAGTCTGTGGCGCGCGCAGCCCTTCGCCATTATCGATGACGGCACCATTGAAGGTCGCGAGCGTGCGGCGCATGTATTGAACAGTCTTAAAGACCAGCAATTGCAGCCCGTCTTTACCGATACTTACCGGCCCGGGCTCGAAAACCAAAACGCGCTTGTTTCTCGTTTGCGTCGCGCCGGTGCAACCCATGTTTATGTCGGCGGCGAACGTGATGATATTGCCGCCATTGGTGCGAGTGCTCAGGCACTTAAATATCCGCTGACTATCGCGGGCGGCAGCGTCTTGAATGCTGCTCCCGGTCCACAAAAGCTAAGCGACGGAACACTCATGGTTGCTCCGCTAAAGGCACAGGATCTTTCAACAGCAAAGCCTGCAACTGAGGCCATCACTAAGGCGGGCATCTTACCGGAAGCCTATGCAGTCATGGGCTTTGCTACAGTTGAACTCGCAGCCAAGGCGATAAAACAGGCGCAGGAACAGCAGCTATCCGTCATTGATATCTTACGAAACAATTCGTTTGAAACTGCAATTGGCACGCTGAAATTTGATGCAAATGGCAATCGGACCGACAATCCAAACCGTCTGCAACGTTATGATGGCACGAGTTTCATACCAGCCGATGGATAAGTCCAATGAGACTTGCCACAATAACAAGCCCTGTCATTACGCTCATCATTGACCAGAAAAGCGAAAGTGCAGCGTCGATATCGGCGGCATCAGCTTCGCGCTTACCCTCGCCATAAAACAGCGGCGCTTCCACTTTTTCAGTTCCATACTGACGCGGTCCGGCGAGAGCGAGCTCAAGCGCACCCGCAAAGGCTGCCTCCGGCCAGCCAGCATTGGGCGAACGATGCAACGGCGCATCGCGCCACATCACGCTGAGTGTTCTTTTCCCGGCTTTTTTATCAACCTCAAATGCAGCAGCAATTACTGTAAGTAATCCGGTCAACCGTGCTGGGATATAGTTTGCGACATCATCAAGACGCGCCGCAAAGCGTCCGAAATGACGATAGCGGTCATTGAGATGACCGATCATTGAGTCGGCAGTATTGATGAGCTTATAGGCGAATAGCCCCGGCAATCCGCCCACCAAAAACCAAAAAGCGGGCGCTATGATGCCATCCGACGCATTCTCGGAAAGGCTTTCAATCGCCGCACGACTGACGCCACCTTCATCCAGTTGCTCAGGATTGCGTCCGACAATCATCGAAACCGCTTTGCGACCACCTTCAATACCGTCTTCACGCAATCCAGAAGCCACCGCTCGCACATGATCGGCAAGGCTTTTCTGTGCAAGAAACACCGCAACGATAACAATCTCGACCAGCGCACCCGCAGTACCAAGATAAGGCAGCAAATAGTCTAGCACCACCCCCACCACAACACAGGAAATCACCAGTCCGATTATCAGCCACATGCCATTGTTGCGCAATGCATTGACAGAAAGGCTATGATCATTGAGACGCTTTTCACCCCAGCTAATTGCTCTGCCGAACAAAACCACCGGATGCGGAACTTTTTGCCAGAGCTGTGGCGGGTCACCCACCACACGGTCCAGAACGAGCGCTAAAGCAAGAATAATCAGCTTTATTTCCATAGACTTGGTGCGCTTTCCTGAATCACTTTTTCAAGCGGAGAATATCCCGCAATGCCTGTTCCAATCGCATAAGACCCGCCTGATCGGGCGCCAATCCGATGCGCAGCCAGCTTGGTGCATAGGCAAACTTTCGGACCAGAATATGCCGTTCACAAAGTGCGTCGTAAATTGCATGCGCATTTTCGTGTTCAACCAGCGAAAACAGAGCTGTGCCACCGACTTCCACGAGCTGACAATGTGCGAGCGTCGCGGCAAGTTCTGCCCGTCTTGTATCAATGCGACTATGAAATGCCTCAAGCTCAACACCACTTTCGAAAGCATGTCGCGCAATCGCCAGCGTTGGCCCCGCCACGGCCCATGGACCGAGCCTGTCTGCAACGCGCTTCACGAGTTCATCATTTGCAAGCAGAAACCCAAGCCGGACACCTGCAAGGCCAAAGAATTTACCAAAGGATTTCAACACGACCAGCGGCACACTCGCAGCATGTCTTGCAATGCTCACCTCCGGATGCGGATCGGCAAAAGCCTCATCCACAACCAGAAAACCACCGCGCTCGCCGAGCTTCTGCGCAAGCCCCAGCAAATCAGGCCGCGCAACAATCCGGCCATCCGGGTTGTTCGGATTGACGATTGTAACCACGCGCGCATCATCAGGGAGGTCGTCGAGCGTCGCACATTCGACGACATCCCAGCGCGACGCTTTAAAAGCTGCCGCATGTTCCTGATAGGTCGGGCCTAAAATGGCAACCTTCGAAGGTTTACACAATGTCGGTATAAGCTGAATAAGTGCCTGCGTTCCAGGGCTGGCAACGATTGGCGCATTCGGACCTGCTTCGTAATAGGAACGCGCCGCAGTCAGGACCTGCTGCAACAGCCCCTCATCCGGCAAACGATTCCACAAGGGTGCAGCCAGTTCTGGCAGTGGAAAATGTTCAGGATTGATACCCGTTGATAGATCAAGCCAGTCTTCAGCCTTGCCTCCAAAGCGCGCAATAGCCCGATCCAGCGCTCCACCATGCTCAATAGTCATGTTCAGGCATTCTCTCCGGAAAAATCAATCACATGCATGAAGGAACCTGCAACTGAACCGACGCGCAGTCCTGCCTCACCCACGCCTTCACCCAACGCATCGCTGACGCGGAACAGTCGTTCGGCCTTACCTTCCCGCACAATACTGGCATAATGAAACTCATGTGCCAAAAGCTCTACCTGCCATGGCGAACCCAACAAAGGTTCCAGTTTGCGATAGCCAAGGTGCATTTTGCGTTTGGCAAAGCTTGTTTCAAGCGGAAGCAGCCCAAGCATCGGATGCTTTACCGATGACGAATCTTCCAGCATCTCACCCAGCACCATATAGCCGCCACACTCGCCATAAATGTGCACATCACGATCCGCAGCGCGTCTCATACCCTGCTGGAAATACTTCGCTTGGCTCAGTTTTCCGGCATGAAGCTCAGGATACCCGCCCGGCAGATAAACAGCATCAGCGCTTTCATCGGGCGCTTCGTCAACAAGCGGTGAAAAGAATGAAAGCTCGGCACCACGCCTGCGCCAGCCTGCAAGTAGATGCGCATAGGCAAAGGCAAAGGCGTCGTCTCGCGCGACTGCAATGCGGTTTCCAAGCGGCGTCAGGCGAGGAACATTCGCCATAGCCTCATGATGCTTTGGGCCGGACCAGATATGCTCTAATGCGCGTAAATCAATACGCGCATCAACCACATCCGCAGCGTGCTCAAGGAAACGCTCTAGATCGGCATGTTCACCCGCCTGAACGAGACCCAGATGCCTTGAAGGCAAAACCAGCGCTTCATCGCGCGGAATTGCGCCCAACACTGTCATGCCAAGCGGCTTGATCGCCTCACGCAGCATAGCTTCATGCCTGCCGCTGCCAACCCGGTTAAGGATGACCCCGGCAATCAGCACATCTTTGCTAAACTGGCTGAAACCTGAAATGAGTGCCGCGATAGAATGGGATTGGCGGGCGCAATCGACCACTAGAACCACTGGCAGATCAAGAGTTCGCGCCAAATCTGCCGACGAACCCTTTCCATCGAGCGATCCGTCGAAAAGCCCCATCATGCCTTCAACAACCAGCAGCCTGTTGCCTTCGGTCATACGGGATGAAATGGCACTGATAAGCTCTGGCCGCATGGCCCATGGATCAAGATTGAAGCAATCTACACCGCTCGCAGCCTTATGGTAGGCAGGGTCGATATAATCAGGGCCAGCTTTTGCCGGTGCAAGCGCCTCGCCACGCCGCTTTAGAGCGCGCAGCAATCCAAGCGTTAAAGTTGTCTTTCCCGAACCGGAGGCAGGTGCCGCAATCATGAAACCATTCATGCGCTCTTCTCCTTGTTCAGATGAAGTGGATCACTTGTCAGCTTACGTCCCTGAGACGCGCCAAGCCAGTCAAGACCAGAGCGCAGCTTCACGACCTCTCCAACAACGACGATTGCTGGTGGCTTGAGGCCCGATGCTTCCACATCTGAAACCGCGCGTGACAGCGTGGTCTCCAAAACCACCTGTTCGGGCAAGCTGGCATTACAGACAAAAGCCACAGGCTCATCCGGTGAGCGACCCGCAGCCATCAAACGCTCTGTGATGAGGTCAATGTGTTTCATCGCCATATACATCACTATAACCGGGGAAAACTGCGCAATCCCCTCCCAATTAATGCGATCTGGCATCAGCCCGGTTGCATCATGGCCTGTGAGGAACGTCACCGATTGGTTGATATCGCGATGTGTGGCCGCGATTCCGGCATAGGCAAGGCCACCAATGCCCGCTGTAATGCCCGGCACGATGCGAAACGGTACGCTATGTTCTACGAGCGTCAGCGCTTCCTCCGCTCCGCGCCCAAAAACAAAAGGATCGCCGCCTTTAAGACGCAGAACCTTCTTACCCTGTTTTGCCAGCTCAACCAGACGCAGCGAAATATCGCGCTGCTTTGGCGAAGGCTTGCCACCGCGCTTACCAGCATATTCCAAAACCGCTGTGGCATTTCTCAGAGAAAGGCAGGATTCATCGACCAGAGCATCATAGACAATCACATCGGCTTGACCTAAGGCATTGGCCGCATGAAGCGTCAGCAAACCCGGATCGCCGGGACCGGCGCCCACCAACCAGACATGCCCCGGCTCTATTGCAGGCAAAGCTATCCTGTCAGCGCCAGATGGGGTAATGTTCGGTTGAATATTTTCAGTCATTTTGCAATGTGTCACCAGATAAATCCGCAGGCATCCATGAACGACGAAACCACGCCCCGCAAGGAAAAAACGCAAATTGACGGGCAAGAACCGTTGCGTCGCGGCTGGACGACAGGTGCCTGTGCTACCGCCGCAACCAAGGCTGCCCTGACTGCGCTGATTACCGGCGAGTTTCCCGATCCGGTCGGCATCATCCTGCCAAAAGGTGAAGTCCCTTATTTTCAGCTTGAATATGAAGGGCTGGGTGAAGGCTATGCTATGGCCGGTATCGTCAAAGATGCTGGCGATGACCCGGATGTAACGCATGGCGCGACAATCATCTCAACGGTTTTCCCGGCCCCTCCCGGCACAGGAATTGTATTTCAGGCTGGCGAAGGTGTGGGCACCGTAACCCGACCCGGCTTGCAAATTCAGCCGGGCGAAGCGGCAATCAATCCAACACCGCGCCGCATGATGACAGAAATCTGCGAGCAGATTTGCGCCGAATATGGCCTGCCTGCTGATCTGGTCATTACGATCTCGGTTCCGGGTGGCGAGGAAATTGCACAGAAAACATGGAACCCGCGTCTTGGTATCGTCGGCGGCATTTCCATCTTAGGCACGACAGGCGTTGTGCATCCTTTCTCCTGCTCAGCATGGATTCATTCGATCCATCGCGGCATCGATGTAGCGCGCGCTGAAAAGCAAAAGCACGTACTCGCTGCCACCGGCTCAACCTCCGAAGATGCAGCTCAGGCGATCTATGATTTACCCGACTTCGCCATTCTTGACATGGGTGACTTTGCAGGCGGCGTTCTCAAATATCTTCGCGAGTATCCAATCGACAAGCTCACAATTGCCGGTGGCTTTGCTAAGCTGACAAAGCTTGCACAAGGGGAGCTCGATCTGCATTCAGCGCGCTCGCAGGTCGACAAAAGATTCCTCTGGCAAATCGCCGAAAAAGCTGGCGCGCCAGGCGACATTAAGGACCGGATTCTTTTTGCGAACACTGCGCTCGAAGTGCTTGAATTGACTCAAGGCCGTGGCATCGACATGGCCACACCCATTGCGCAAAAAGCAAAAGAAACCGCACTTGCAACCTTGCGCGGCGCGCCCGTTGACGTCGAAATCATCGTCACGGATCGCAAAGGCAATATCCTTGCCCGTCTCTAAGATTCTCATTCTTGGCGGCACAGCAGAAGCAGCAAAACTTGCTTCTGCATTCGCCCCCCTGCCCGTTGAATCTATCACCTCACTTGCAGGCCGGACAGCAAACCCGACGGCAATCAGCGGTAAAATCCGAACAGGTGGCTTTGGTGGCACAGACGGTCTTGCGGCATATCTGGTAAATGACAAGATCGATCTCCTGATCGACGCGACGCATCCCTATGCAACGCGCATTTCACAAAATGCTGTCGTGGCATCCGATATGGCAAATATTCCGCTATTACGGCTTGAACGTGCTGAATGGCAAAGACAACCGGACGACAACTGGATTGATGTCGTGAGTGAGGCTGAGGCTTCGAATCTAATCCCCACCAGCGAGCGCGTTCTGCTCGCATTAGGACGACAGCACATTGCGCCCTTTGCCGAACGTAACGATGTGCACTTCATCATGCGAATGATCGATCCGCCGGAAGTAAACCTCCCGCACGATTGCGAGATCGTTCTGGCAAAGCCCGGTAATTATGACGCCGAAAAGCAGTTCCTCAGCGAACGCAAAATCGGGCTGATTGTCAGCCGCAATTCCGGCGGCAGCATCTCTTATGCCAAAATCAAAGCGGCCCGTGATCTCGCCATCCCGGTCATGATGATCAGCCGCCCACCAGTTGCGGCCAGAACGATTGTCGCGACAGTGGATGAAGCACTCGATTTCGCACGTTCCGTTTTACGATTTTGAGCGCGCAACATGGCTGTGCGCTTCATGATAAAGCGCTGAGTCACGAAAATTCTTCGGATCAAGACCACGCCCGACAAAGATCATCGCGGTTCGCTCAACACCTGAAAGTTCGATTTTCTTCGCAATATCGGACAGTGTTCCACGCAAAATCTGCTCATCTGGCCAGCCGATGCGATAGGCAACAACCACTGGACAATCGGCACCATAAAATGGCTTAAGCTCTGCCTCGATCTTCGCAAGATTGCGAATGGAAAGATGGATGACCAGCGTCGCACCCGACTTTGCAAAAGTAGAAAGCTCTTCGCCTTCTGGCATGGCAGAAGATTTGACCGAAGTGCGCGTGAGAATAATGCTCTGATTAATTTCCGGGATTGTTAGCTCCTGCTTCATCGCAGCCGCAGCAGCAACAAAAGCCGGAACCCCTGGCGTCACATCATAAGGAATATTGAGCGCATCGAGCCGGCGCATCTGCTCGGCCATCGCACCATAAATCGACGGATCGCCAGAATGAACACGCGCAACATCGTGGCCTTGAGCATGCGCAGCCTCAATCGCCGCAATGATTTCATCAAGCGTGAGTGAGGAACTATCAATCAACAGCGCATTTTCGGGTGCAGACGCAACGACTTCTTTCGGCACCAGCGATCCTGCATAGATGCAAACTCGACAGCTTTCTATCAATCGCAAACCGCGCACGGTGATAAGATCGGCCGCACCGGGACCGGCGCCAATGAAATGAACTGTCACGTTTTCTTCCTCTGTTCAGGCAATTCGAATGCCTGTCAGGTGACAGAGGAGTCAATCTTTTTCAGGTAAAAGCGCTTCAATATCGTTGAAGATCGACTGCCACTCTTCCGATGTCAGCTCGAAGAAGTTAAAGCTTCTGAGCAGGAACGCTCCCTCATTGGCAATAAACGCCAATCTCGCGCGCCTGCCTTCAGGCGTCGAAACATCAAGACCATCCCACTGCTTGCGATACCAGGCCCGGGTTTCATCCAGGTAATGCGAGTTAGGAATAAGGCTCGCCATCATCGCAGCAAATCGAGAATCATCTTCGGCATCGCTCTCACGCGTGACAGCGATATGCGCTGCAATATGTGAAATCGCATCCTGCCTGTGCTGTTTTCGTGCCGTCACCTGATCATCGAAACGGTCGCCCCACCGCTCGATCATGGCTTTCATCAGCCCGTCTTTATTCACAAAGCAATATTGAACGCCGCCCTTGGTGACGCCCGAGGCCTGCGCGACCGCATCCATGGTCAGCGCAAGGATACCCCCCTCGGCAACCAGCTTCTCGGCCATGTCGAGCACATGGTCACGGTCGATTGAGCGCGGACGACCAGTTTTCTGCAATTTCTTACTTTCCATACGGACGGATTTATATTATGTCAGCCACCCTGACAAGTTTGAATACGCTCGTATTGAAAAGGTATAATCCGATGTGGCCGCAAAATCGCTGGCTCGTTCTCGCAATTGTTTCCAGCGCGTTGTTTCTGATCGTTGTGGATATGACAGTGCTTTACACAGCGCTGCCGCGCCTGACCCATGATCTAGCGGCAAGTGCTTCCGAGAAGCTCTGGATCATGAATATCTATCCGCTGGTGGTGGCAGGTCTTCTTCCGGGTCTTGGCACACTGGGTGACAAGCTCGGCCACAAGCGCATGTTCATGAATGGCCTGGTGGTGTTTGGTGTTGCATCGCTGTGCGCAGCCTATTCGCCAAATCCGGAGGTACTCATTGCAGCTCGCGCACTGCTCGCTTGCGGCGCAGCGATGATGATGCCTGCCACATTGTCGATCATTCGGCTGACCTTCACCGATGAAAAGGAACGCTCGCTTGCTATTGGCATCTGGGCAGCAATTGCTTCGGGTGGCGCAGCCATCGGCCCTGTCGCGGGCGGCGTTTTGCTCGAATATTTCTGGTGGGGTTCGGTCTTCCTGATCAACGTGCCTGTGGTTCTGGTGGCGTTGGCACTTTCAGCCTTCAACCTCGAAAATCGTCCGCTTGGCTCTAAGCGCAAATGGGATCTAGTCGGCTCGATCCAGATCATGATTGGCCTTATCGCATTGACCTATGCCGTCAAGGAACTGGCCAAGCGCGATGCATCGATGACTGTCTTTGCGGGAGCCCTGATTATAGGTCTCATTGCAACGACCATCTTCGTGCGACGCCAATTTGCGAGCAAGGAACCGCTCATCGACTTCTCGCTGTTTAACAACAGGCTGTTCTCGACCGGCGTATTTGCGGCTCTGGTCGCATCAGGCTCGCTCACGGGCATGGAACTGGTTTTCAGTCAGCGCCTGCAATTAATCGAGGGTTTGTCACCCTTGCAGGCAGGATTGATGATTCTGCCAATTCCGCTGGCTGCATTCGTGGCTGGGCCACTTGCCGGTATTCAACTGCCACGTCTTGGTGCAGGCAAAGTTCTCTGGACATCGCTCGGTATTACGGCAGCTGGTATTATCATTTATAGTCTGACCTATAAAAAAGCACCGATGTTCTACATAACGGGCCTGACAATTCTCGGCTTTGGCGTTGGTGCAGTCATGACAGCAGCATCGTCAGCGATCATGGGTAACGCGCCTATTGAGAAGGCTGGCATGGCCGCTTCTGTTGAAGAGGTTTCATTCGAACTTGGCAATGCGCTGGGTGTAACAATCTTCGGCAGCATTTTGTCGGCATTCTACACAGCCAGTTTTGTCCTGCCTGCCGGTTCAAACATTCCGCCTATTGTGCGCGACAGTCTTGATGAAGCACTTCTTGCTGCACAATCGATGCCAGCAACTGATGCCAATGCCTTGATTACCCTCGCATCTGGGGCATTTGAAAATGCATATGTAGCGGTCATCGTTGCAGCAGCAATCCTGCTGATCATTGCCACCGTTGCAACCTATATCGTGCAACGTCGCAAAGTGAAGATCGCTTAGCTCATATGCTTCGCGTCACCGCAATTGCTGCGGTGACGCGTTCACTGGCCGTTTTTTCGACCACTAATTCTGCATCAACCCCTGCTGCCGCAAGAGCCGCAGATTCTGCGACACCATGGCAGCCAACTGTAGCGAAAACCACGTCCGACGGGTGCTTCAACTTTGGCGTTTCTTGTTCAAGCCGCGCAGCATCAAAGAAGCACAGCTCGCACTCATAATGTTGAGAAAGTTGACCCCAGACAGGATCATCTTGCTTGGCAATAATCGTTGATATGACCGCCGGTCGCTCCGCTCCGGCACTTGCCAGCACTTTATCAGCCAGCAAAATAAGCTCCTCAAGACTTACGCCTGAGGAGCAACCCATTCCAAGAGCAACAAGGTTTTCGTTAGACCGCACGAGGCGCCGGTTGCTGCGCTTCTCTGATGTCTTCTGATGTGACACCGAGAATATCTGCAATACGCTTGATCATGGCTGTTTCCGACTGATCAACATGATCGTCCGCACGCGCAATCCGAACCAAATCGCGCAACAACGACGCACGGCGTTCAGGTGCCATTTCAGCCAGCATCGAAGCCGCCTGCTTGGTGGTTGTCTCATAACCAAAGTCTTTGAGATATTCAGTTACTTCCGGCAACTCTTCGGCCGAAATTCCAAAATTCTCGGAAACGATCTGCCTGAACGCAGCAATTTCCGCTGGATGGCGATCACCATCGGCAAAGACCACATGAAGCAGAAGAAGCAGTTCCGAGGCGAGCGCCGGGTCTTCGGCCACACGCTGCACAGCACTCTTTTTGCTGAGAAACGCAGTAATACGTTCGAAAAAGCTTTCGCTCATGAATGACTGTCTCCTGATACCGAACAGACCTGCATTGATAATGGTGCACGAACCGAAAAACAACGTCAGCCTTAATAAGGTTCCGCAAATAGCTGTCTGGCGCAATGCGATTGCGTGCTTTATGTTGCATCAACTTTTGCCGGACCCCTCCATGCTAGAATTTTTCGATACATTAACGCTTCTGCTGACCATGGCCGCTTTCATTGCGGGCATTATCGATTCTATCGCAGGCGGAGGCGGTATGATTACAATTCCCGCCTTGCTTCTGGCAGGTGTACCGCCTGTCGAAGCGCTCGGCACAAACAAGTTGCAAGGTCTGTTCGGCTCTTCCTCTGCAACAATTGCTTATGCGCGCAAAGGCCACGTCAATATTCGTGAACAATGGCCCGAAGCCATCGCATCACTTGTTGGTTCCGTTCTCGGTGCGCTTCTTGCAACAGTCCTGCCAGTCGATATCATGCGGGCCGCTCTGCCAATTCTGCTGATCGCGATTGCCATTTACTTTGCGGTGAAGCCAAGCCTTGGCGACGTGGATCGCGCGCGCCGGATAGGACCATTCCTGTTTGGCGTCACGCTTGTTCCATTGATTGGCTTTTACGACGGGCTGTTCGGTCCGGGCACCGGCTCATTCTTCATGCTGGCATTCGTTGCGCTCGCAGGCTACGGCGTACTGAAAGCAACCGCTCATACCAAGCTGCTCAATTGCGCATCCAATATTGGCGGCTTTGCCACTTTCGCTCTTGTTGGAACGATCAACTGGAAACTCGGCATCTGCATGGGAATAGCGCAGTTTATCGGCGCGCAGATTGGCGCAGGCCTCGCCATGAAAATTGGCTCACGCATCATCAAGCCCCTGCTGATTGTCGTAAGCCTCGCGCTTGCCGTGCGGCTGTTGATGGAGCCGAGCAATCCGATCCGGCAGATGATCGGGTTTTAAACGCGCAACGCTACCAGCACGACGCCACAACCGATCAGTGCAATTCCGAGCCAATTGATCGTAGCCATACGTTCGCCAAGAAATGCAGCACCAAACAGCGCAACCAATACGACCGACAATTTATCAACAGGGGCGACGCGTGACGCGTCACCAATTTGCAGCGCCCGGAAATAGGCAAGCCATGACGCGCCGGTCGCAAGACCGGACAGCACGAGAAATACCCACGACTTTGCAGAAATTTCACCGGGCTTCTGCCATTGGCCTGTCACTGTCAGAAACAGGCACAGCGCGCCGATGATCACCAGCGTGCGAACCAGCGTGGCAAAATCTGAATTGATACCCTGAATACCGACCTTGGCGAATATCGCCGTCAAGGCAGCGAAAACCGCCGACATCAAGGCCCAGAATTGCCAGCTCGCTACCATGATCAGAACTCGATCCCCTTTTGCGCCTTCACGCCCGAACGGAAGGGATGTTTGATCATTTCCATCTCTGTGACAAGATCAGCAAACTCGATCAGCTCATCCTTGGCATTGCGGCCAGTAATGATGACGTGTTTCATCTCAGGCTTGGCCGCAAGCACTTCGATGATTTCTTCGACCGGCAGATAATCATAGCGCAGCACGATGTTGAGCTCGTCGCAAAGCACCATGTCATAGCTTTCATCGAGGATCAGGGCCTTTGCCTGCTCCCATGCATCGCGTGCCATTTTAATATCGCGGGCACGATCCTGCGTCTCCCATGTAAAGCCTTCACCAAGGGCCGAGATCGTCACCTGCTCCGGAAATTTTTCCAGAACCCAGCGCTCGCCGGTATCCCATGAACCTTTCACAAACTGCACAACGCCGATTTTCATGCCATGGCCAAGTGCGCGGAAAACCATACCGAAGCCTGCGCTCGACTTACCCTTGCCCTTACCCGTATGGACAATCACAAGGCCTTTTTCATCGGTCTTGGTGGCCTGAATCTTGTCGCGCGCGGCTTTCTTCTTGCGCATCTTATCCGCATGACGGGCATTCAATTCCTCTTCCGTCATTGAAAGAAGTTTCGCAGATTTCTCAGCCATTTAATGCCCTTTCCGGAATCATTTTTTTAAGTTTAGCAAGGTCTACGGAAGATAGCAGATCTTCCAGATCGGACTTTGCTTGCAAACAAAGAGAGGCACGTCACATCACTGCTTTCGTGCGATACTCCATAAGATTTTCGAGCTCAAACCGTGCTGAATTAGAACGCGGCACCCAGAAGCCACGTTCAATTGCATCATTAAGCTTTGAAGCGGTTTCACTCAGGGCAGCCGGGTTCTTTTCAAGCATGAAATCATGCACGGCTCTGTCAGCGATATAGGCCTGATAAATAGCCTCGAAATGATGGTTGCCAACTTTGCCGGTTGTAGCCGCGAAAGCGAAAAGATAATCGACAGTGGCCGCAATTTCCGCAGCGCCCTTATAGCCATGACGCATCACGCCAGCGATCCACTTAGGGTTTGCCGCACGGCCGCGCACGACGCGCGCAAGTTCTTCTTCGAGCGTGCGGATAACCGGTTTTTCGGGCCGCGAATGATCATTGTGATAGACGGTCGGCATCGCGCCAGTCAGATTTTCAACCGTAGCGGCCATGCCACCTTCAAACTGATAGTAGTCATCACTGTCGAGCAAATCGTGCTCGCGATTATCCTGATTTTGCACCACGGCCTGCACAGAACGAAGCCGCTCTTCAAGCAGCCCGCGTTCCGCCTGTCCCTCTTCGCCCGCACCATAGGCATAACCACCCCAGACGAGCCATGCTTCCGCCAGATCGTTGCGACCGGCCCAGCCATTTTCGTCAATCAGCGCCTGCAATCCAGCACCATAGGCGCCGGGCTTGGAACCAAACACGCGATAGCCCGCGCGGCGTTCGGCAGTCTTTACATCAGCACCTGTTGCGATAAGCCGTGCCTGTTCGGCTTTGATGCGGTTAGCAATCGGATTGTCTTCCGCCTCTTCATCGAGCGCACCCACAGCACGCACGGCCTTGTCAAACAGTGCAATCTGTTCAGGGAAAGCATCGCGGAAGAAGCCGGAAATACGCAATGTCACGTCCACACGCGGGCGTCCAAGCTTGGCAATCGGCACGATCTCATAGCCAGTAACACGACGCGATGCCATGTCCCATACTGGCTTCACACCGATCAACGCCAAAGCCTGCGCAATATCGTCGCCGCCGGTGCGCATGTTGGATGTACCCCACGCGGTCAAACCAAACGAGGTCGGCCACTCGCCATGATCCTGCGTATAACGTGTAATCAGCAGTTCCGCCGACCTGCGACCCAGTTCCCATGCGGCAGGTGTCGGCACGGCACGACTGTCGGTCGAGAAGAAATTACGCCCAGTCGGCAAGACATCTGGCCGTCCACGCGTTGGGGCGCCCGACGGTCCCGGCGGCACAAAGCGCCCCGAAATGGCAGACAAAAAGCCTTCGATCTCCGAAGGCCCGCACGATGTCACCATGGGACGCAAATGCTCGTTGATCGATTGCAACACAGCATTGGTCTGCGTCCAACCTACCGGACACTCGACTTCACCCTCCACGAACTGCGCTGCCAGCAATTCGATACGTTCGACCGTATCACCAGCAATGCGCCAGCTTGCAGGGCTTGTGTCCACCAGCAATGCAGGCTTCGGCCCAGTCCACGGATCAGCCATCGCACAATCGAGCGGATCAAAATCTTCGCCAAGGCCTGCGTCTTTTGCGATAGCACGTTGCAGGCTCTGCTCGCCCGGCAAACCACCCAGCGAAACAGGAATGCCGCGCGGAACGCGTGCCAGTGCTACCAGCAAATCTGTGAGCAAACGCCCTTCAGGGGCCAGCCCAAAAATATGCAACCCATCGCGGATCTGCATTTCCTTGAGATCGCAGAGATAGGCGTCAAGTTTTTGCAGCGCCATGTCTTCATCGTCATGGTCGTGAATACCCGCGTCGCGGTCGAGACCAATATCGCGCACAAGATCAAGAATCTGCGCCTTCAACCGCAACAGGCGGCGCGGATCGACACCCGACGCTTCGTAATATTCATCAACCAGCGCTTCCAGATCCTTGAGCGGGCCATAGCTTTCAGCACGTGTGAGCGGCGGTGTCAGATGATCGATGATCACGGCACCCGCACGGCGCTTGGCCTGCGTGCCTTCACCAGGATCATTGACAATAAATGGATAGACATGCGGCGTAGGGCCGAAGACCGCTTCAGGATAGCAATTTTCCGATAGTGCTAAGGCTTTACCGGGCAGCCATTCCAGATTGCCATGCTTGCCCATATGCACGATAGCATCAATTTTCGCCACATCACGCAGATAGGCGTAAAACGCGATATAGCCGTGCGGCGGCACAAGATCGGGCGAGTGGTAGGTCTCTTTCGGATCGATATTATAGCCGCGTGCTGGCTGAATACCGGCAATGATTTCGCCAAGCTTCATCAGCGGCAGCGCAAAGCCATTCAGCTCCGCATCGTAGAATGGATCATTCTGGGGGCCACCCCAGCGGGTTTCAATTTCCTGCTGAATCACATTGGGAAGTTTTTTGAAAAACGTCTTGTATTGATTCAGAGAAATGACTTCGCGGATTACACGCCCATCATGTGCAGCATTGGTTGGACCAGCCATGAGAAGCTGCATGAAAGCATCACTATCGGCAGGCACATCATCCACCTGATAGCCCTCACCTTTCATAGCCCGCAGCACTTCCAAAGTTCCGGCTGGCGTATCAAGCCCAACGCCATTGCCGAGCCTGCCATCGCGGTTCGGATAATTGGCAAGGATCAGCGCAACGCAGCGTTCTTCTGGCTTCTTACGTTTCAGGCGCACCCAGTTTGCCGCCAGTTCCGCCACAAAAGCCACGCGACCTTCATCCGGCTCGTGGGTGACGATATTGGCTTCAACAGTGCTATCGAATTGCTTGGCCGATTTAAACGACACCGCACGCGACAGCACGCGACCATCCACTTCCGGCAGCGCCACATTCATCGCAAGATCACGCGCCAGTAGCCCCTGCTGCGATGCCTGCCATGTGGCTTTTGGCGTACCGGAAAAGATCACCTGCAAAACCATATTGCCACGCTTATCCAGCACGGTTGGTTTACGCTCCGCCCCCGGCGAAGAAATCGCAAAGCCGGTTGCATTGAGCACAATATCCGGCTGGCAATCTTCAAACAGGCCATCAACAACCGCCGCCGAAAGCCGATCTTTGAGGCTGGAAACAAAGATAGGAACCGGGTTCAGTCCCTTGGCCTGCAATGCACTGACCAGTGCTTCTACTGGCTGCGTCTGCCCGCTCTGCACCAGAGCACGATAAAAAATAATTGCCGCAGCAGGCGCATCGGCGACCTTCCATTGCTGGCGGATGAGATCAAGCGAAGGCACGGCCATATTGGGCCACCACAGCCCAGCTTTCAGAAGCGGTGCCGCCTCTTCCGGTTTTTCGCTTTCATCAATCAATGCGCAACAATAATCGAGAAAGCGCGACGTATTGGCGGCCCCGCCCTCGATCAGATATTGCCAGAGTGCATCTCGCTCCTGCGATGAAACGGTTGAGAACCGTTCAAGTCCGTAATCGGGCTTATCATCACCCGGCAGCACAGCGATCTTGATGCCGTGCGAAACCGCACAGGCATGAAGCGCCTCAAGCCCATAAGGCCAATAGGTCTCGCCACCAATAATCCGCACGACGATAAGCTTCGCATGTCGTGCTGTGCGCTCAACATAAGCGTCAACTGACATGGGATGTATGAGGCTTAGAAAGTTGGCGAGCCGGAGACTTGGCCCGCTTTGACCAAGCTTACGTGCTTGAGCAAGACTGGCCAGCTCCGTATCGGCAGCGGAAAGGAACAATATGTCACCCGGCGTCTGGCCGAGGTCGACGGCCTCATTGCCGTCGCTTATCGTTCCTTTCTGGGCAAGTAAAAGATGCATTACGAAACGGCGTCTTTCACGGCTTTGGTGATTGCCTGCTCGTCAATCTCATGCAAGCCAATGACGACAAGACGCGTATTGCGCACTTCATCCTTACCCCATGGGCGATCGAAATAATGCTCAATACGCGGACCAACGGCCTGCACAACCAGACGCATCGGCTTGCCCGGCACATTGACAAAGCCTTTGAGACGCAGAACATCATGTTCCGCAATCACCGCTTTGAGCTTCTCGGTAAATGCCTTTGGATCAGCAACCGAGCCTGCTTCGACCACAAAGCTTTCAAACTCATCGTGATCATGCTCGTGACCATCAGCGTGATGGATTTCATGATGCGACTTGCGGTTTGCAATGTCGTCTTCCGTACCGACGCCCAGACCGAGCAGCACGTCCGCACCAAGCTTACCGAAGCTTGCTGGCACCATGTTGACACGACGCGTTGAGCGTTCAGCCACATCGGCCTTCACGCTATCGAGTTTCGACGGATCAACCAGATCAGCCTTGTTCAGAACAATAAGGTCAGCCGCATGAATCTGATCCTCAAAAAGTTCCTCTAAAGGGCTTTCATGGTCAAGAGATTCATCCGCTGCACGTTGAGCATCTACCTTGTCGTGGTCGTCAGCAAAACGGCCTTCAGCAACGGCGGCAGCATCGATAACCGTCACCACTCCGTCGACTGTTACTTGTGTCTTGATTTCAGGCCAGTTGAACGCGGCGACCAGCGGCTGAGGCAGTGCCAGACCTGAGGTCTCGATCACGATATGATCAGGACGATCCGCACGATCCAGAAGCTTGGTCATCGTCGGAATGAAGTCATCAGCAACGGTGCAGCAGATACAACCATTGTTGAGTTCGATCACATCTTCCTCACGGCAGCTTTCAATACCACAGCCCTTGAGAATCCCGCCATCAACGCCGAGATCACCAAACTCATTGATGATGAGCGCGATGCGCTTGCCATTGGCGTTTTCCAGCAGATTGCGGATCAGCGTCGTCTTGCCGGAACCTAAGAAGCCGGTGATTACGGTCGCTGGAATCTTTTGTCCCTGCATCGAATTATCCCTTCATTTTGAGCGGCAGACCTGCCGCCATGAAATAAACTTCATCCGCCACGGATGCTACGGCCTGATGCAAAAAACCGGCATGATCGCGAAACTCTCGCGCCATCCGGTTTTCCGGCACAATGCCGAGGCCAACTTCGTTGGAAACGAAAACAACCGGACCTGAAAGCTGACGCAGTGCCGCTATCAACATCTCGGTTTCAGCAGCGATATTCTGCTCTGCCATCATCAGATTGGTGATCCAGAGCGTTAGGCAATCGACCAGCACGAAACGGTCATGCACTGCATGTTTTTCAAGCGCCCCCACGAGGTCGAGCGGCGCTTCCACCGTCTGCCATTCACTCCCACGACGGTCGCGATGAATGGAAATGCGGTTTTCCATTTCTGTGTCGAATGCGCGACCGGTTGCGAGATAAACTGGCTGAAGTCCTGAGTCCTCAACCAGCTTTTCCGCAAACGACGACTTACCAGAACGGGCTCCGCCAAGAACGAATGTAATTTTTGCATTTTCATTTTGGGGCAGAGCCATGCCTATCAGCCTTCAATATCTGACTTAGCATAAGCCTGAATGAACCAGCCCAGCGCAAGACCTATGACCACCCACATGAACAGATTTGTTGCAAGCGATGCGACAGCATATTGCGAAGCAAGCAGCGATGGAATTGGAGATGCAATATCTTCAGGATGCGGCGCGCCATAGAGATGCGGCGCGATAATCAGAACAATTCCCAGGATTTTGGAAATGATCTCGCCACGCAAAACCAGCAGATAAATGCCGACACCACTCAAGACGACGGTCGAAATCCACCAAAGCTGACGCTGTGCAAGGTCGGCCGCAGGCATGGCAGGCAGTTCTGGCGAAAGCCCCAGAGCTGGCAGGAAAGCGACGGCAAAGAAACCTGCGATCCCCCAAAGGATTCCGTTCTGCGGCGTAATGCGACGACCGAGAAGAAGCGCAACACCGCCTAAAAGCAGAGCAAAGCCTGCACCGGCTACGAGGTTGGCAAGCAATGTATTGCCAAGACGGCCAAAAGGTAGCTCAGCACCCTCTTCTTCGCCTTCGCTGGTTGCAGCTGCTGCATGATCGTGCGGTGCAGCAGCTTCGGCTTCACCATGACTATGACCCCCACCAGCGTCTTCATAAGTTTCCGCCTGAATAATCAGCGGAACGGTTTTCAAATACATAGCAGGCGTCACTATAAGCCCCGCCAAAAGGCCAGCAGCAAGCGTGGCCAGAAGATATCGAATCAACATTTTATTCCCTCAACAGCAATTATTCGCCGATGGCCGTCCACCATCAAGCGTTGCTCATTTCCTATTTCAAAAAGCTAAACGGCTTAGTGGCAGGGAAACCCGTATGAATGACGGGTATCGTGCGCTGAATCATGCAGCGTATCCGAATGGGCGAGACCCACGCCGTAAATCAGAAATGCACCGAGAAGCAGCGAAACGACCGCTGTGGCAAGACGCGTTGCGAGCGGCATAGATAAAGTGTTGGGAACCGAATTTTGGGTACGTGCAGCCATGACAACCTCCGTGTAGGCAGCGGGGAAAACCTCCCATGGGGTGCGGACAAAATGCCCTTCACACTACAGGCAGGTCTCCTGGCTCACGGGTCGTAGGGTTTGAAGCGCCTTCCCAGAAACGCTTAGTTTCCAGTGGCTGCCGGTTAACCGGCTTGCCTCATCCCTCTCCGCTCTACAGTCGCGGGGTCGGCTGCGATAAAGACGCCCGGATTGGGTCCGTCCGTCGCATTCCCTTTTGGTATCGCCGGGATTCGTCCCAGCAAAACCTGTCGTGTAAATTAACACTAGGCTTTCGCCAATGCGGCGTCAATCGAGTGCAAACAACGCATCTATATTCAGACAGCGTTCTAAGCCGTCAGCCAGCTCATCAAGTGCCATTTCAATGCCAGCACGATAATTCTCGCCTGAACTGCTCACGCCGAGCGTCGCCAGGAAATGCCGACGGAACTCATCCGCACCAAAAACACCGTGCAGGTAAGTCCCCATTACCCGACCGTTCGCCGAGACTGCCCCGTCATCGTGATCGCCGATCCGCGAGAATGAGCGGATAGCGTCGGGACCATATGTTCGCCCTATATGGATCTCGTATCCATCAAGTGCTGCATCATAGAGTTGCGAATGAGCCGCAACATTGCGGACGATTTTTTCTGGCTCCATGATTGTCTCGACATCAAGCAAGCCTAAGCCATTAATCTCGTGCACCTGCCCTTCAATGCCATGAGGGTCACTGATGCGATTTCCGAGCATTTGAAATCCACCACATATCCCAAGGATATGCCCGCCACGTCGCACATGCGCATGCAAATCGCGCTCCCAACCATTTTCACGGAAGGCAATCAAATCGGCGATTGTGGATTTGGTTCCCGGTATAACCACAAGACCAGCATCATCCGGCAAAGGCTGTCCGGGTGGAACCATCACAACTTCCACCTGATCTTCTGCCTTCAATGGATCGAGATCGTCGAAATTGGCAATACGCGGCAGCATCGGAACCGCTACTTTTAAGGCTTTGGCATCGCCGCGCGTTGCTCGTTCCAGAACAACCGAATCTTCCGCAGGCAATCGCGACACGGCTTTCAGCCAAGGGACAACCCCAAAGGATCGCCAGCCAGTAAAGCGAGTAATCGCCTCCAGCCCATCATCAAACAGAGAAACGTCGCCGCGAAACTTGTTGATCAGGAAGCCACGCACCATAGCGCGATCTTCATCAGACAAAACTGTGTGCGTACCGACGAGTGAGGCAATCACCCCCCCGCGATCAATATCTCCGACCAATACGACAGGAACATTGGCCTGTGTCGCAAAGCCCATATTAGCAATATCGCCAGCGCGCAAATTGATCTCGGCGGGCGACCCCGCACCTTCGATCAATACCAGATCGGCACCTTCACTGACTTTAGCGTAAGATTCCATCACCGCCGCCATCAATTGTGGCTTTAGCTGCTGATAATAGCGCCCACGCGCTTCGCCACGCACTTTTCCCTGAACAACCACCTGGCTGCCCATATCAGTCTGCGGTTTCAGCAGAACCGGATTCATGTGAACCGATGATGGCACGCCGCAAGCCAGAGCTTGAAGCCATTGTGCACGGCCAATCTCACCGCCATCATCGCTGACGGCCGCATTATTAGACATGTTTTGCGGCTTGAACGGCCGGACTATCAGTCCGCGATTGCGTGCAACACGACAAAGACCGGCAACAAGAACACTTTTGCCGACGTCCGAACCCGTCCCCTGAAACATGATTGCGCGTGTCATGGGAGCTTGCCTATCCCAACTTCATGCCACTGGCAATCACAAGCGGTTGCGGCAACCTTATATGTAAAAATGCGCATCAGTTTATTGCAAAAGTGAGCAACATTATTCCAATGGAGCGTTGGCAGCCACGCGCCATTGTGATCTAGTCGCATCAGGAGGGTGCGGTGCTCATAGGGAGGAAACCATGGATACTGCCGACCAGAACCAGTTTGAACTCAATGAAGATCAGCTTGCCATTCAGGATATGGCACGCGGTTTTGCAACTGATTTTGTTGCACCCCATGCCCTGCAATGGGATCGCGACAAGCATTTCCCGATTGACGTTATAAAAGAAACCGGCCCACTCGGTATGGGCGGTATTTATGTTCGCGAAGACCTCGGCGGATCCGGACTCAAGAGGTCTGATGCGGTCCTTATTTTCGAAGCGCTCGCCGAGGCTTGCCCAGCCTTTTCAGCCTTTATTTCCATCCACAATATGGCAGCATGGATGATCGATACGTTTGGCGATGAAAGCCAGCGTCAGACATTTTTGCCGAAACTCACATCAATGGAATTGCTTGCCAGCTATTGCCTGACCGAACCCGGATCAGGTTCGGATGCCGCCGCACTTCGCACCCGCGCAGAGCGTGATGGCGATCATTATGTGCTTAACGGCACCAAGCAGTTTATTTCCGGTGCTGGTGCGACCAATCTTTACGTTACAATGGTGCGTACCGGCGAGGACGGCCCGAAGGGCATTTCCACGCTCATTGTGCCGAAAGATGCGCCCGGCCTGTCGTTTGGCGCCAACGAGCACAAAATGGGCTGGAATATGCAGCCCACCCGTACAGTGATTTTCGACAATTGCCGCGTGCCAATTGCTAATCGCTTGGGAGAAGAAGGCGCTGGCTTCAAAATCGCCATGGCCGGCCTTGATGGTGGACGACTGAATATTGCCGCCTGCTCGCTGGGTGGCGCACAATCTGCACTCAATAAAGCACTGGAATATACGGGGCAGCGCAAGGCTTTCGGCAAGACAATCGATCAATTTCAGGCTTTGCAGTTCCGCCTTGCAGATATGGAGACCGAACTATCGGCATCGCGGCAGCTTCTCTACACCGCCGCGAGCAAACTCGACCGCAAGACGCATGATGCTGGCAAATGGTCCGCCATGGCCAAGCGTTTTGTCACCGATACCGGCTTTGACGTCGCCAATGATGCGCTGCAGCTTCTAGGCGGCTACGGCTATCTTCATGATTACGGCATTGAGAAACTGGTCCGCGATCTGCGCGTTCATCAGATTCTTGAAGGCACCAACGAGATCATGCGCGTCATCATCGCACGCCAGATGATCGGACGCTGATACATTTATCGAATGGGAGGAACTCATGGCCACTATCGCTTTTATCGGCCTCGGCAATATGGGCGGGCCAATGGCCGCCAATCTGGTAAAGGCCGGGCACAAGGTCATAGGCTTCGATCTACTGCCTGTTCATCTTGAAGAAGCCAAAGCCAACGGGCTTGAAATTGCGGCAAGTGCTGCAGAAGCTGCAAGCAATGTAGATGCGATCATCACCATGCTGCCCGCGGGCAAACATGTTCTTTCTGTTTATGAAGACATCGCCCCTAAGGCTCGTAAAGACTCACTTTTTATTGATAGTTCAACGATTGATGTAGATTCGGCCCGCAAAGCACACGAGATCGCGGCCCATAACGGTCACCTCTCAGTCGATGCACCAGTCTCAGGCGGCACAGGTGGTGCAACGGCTGGCACCCTCACCTTCATGGCGGGCGGCAGCGACAATGCTTTCGCCAAGGCTGAACCGCTTCTTCAACCGATGGCCGGTAAGATTGTTCATTGCGGTTGTGATGGCGCAGGACAGGCTGCGAAAATCTGCAACAATATGATTCTCGGCATTTCGATGATCGGAGTCAGTGAAGCCTTTGTGCTGGCAGAAAAATTGGGCCTCTCGCATCAGGCACTATTTGATGTGGCTTCCACTTCTTCTGGTCAATGCTGGTCGCTGACCACCTATTGTCCGGTGCCCGGCCCAGTACCAACATCCCCGGCAAACCGTGATTATACGCCGGGATTTGCAACAGCACTCATGCTCAAAGACCTCAAGCTTTCACAAGAAGCTGCAAAAAGCGCAGGCGCGGCCACTCCCCTGGGCGCTCATGCGGAAGAACTTTACGAGCGCTTTGACAATCAAGGACACGGCGGAGAAGATTTTTCGGGCATCATCAATTTTTTACGCTCAGCAAAAGCGTAAAGTCGGTAATTTCTTCAATAAACAGCAAAAAACTGACGTTGTTTAGATTTGCTTAAGCATCTGATAACTCTCCGGTAACGATGTTGCGCTAAAAAGGAGCCAGAGACGATTGAGTTCTTCTCTGGCTCCGGATTTGGTACTGCGTACCGGAGCTTCAGTCTCTTCCACCTGTGTATTGTTTGGTGGAAGCGCCATGCGTATTTGGCAAGACCGTGCACCTGACGAGGCAGCGCGGTTTTTTGCTATTGTTGTAAAAATGTAAAATATGCGTGATGATACTTCGAGTTTTATACTGAACGATTGAAATCAGGCCACAATCCTGTGACAGGTATTTTCGCACGAAGCGTCTTCCAATTTTGTATGATGGGTAAAAGAGCGCTTTGACCAATTCGATTTAAGCATCGTATTTTCAATACGGTTGAAATTTTGGGCATGAGTATTTTGACCACCCTCAAAGCGACAACGCTGCATACCACCGATAAATCATTCTTTGGCTTGCCGATGGCGGTGGTCTTTGTGCTTTGTTATTTTGCTTTTCAGGCAACCCTTGTCACATTCGTCTCAAATGGCGCAGGCCTGGATGATGCCGAGCAGCTCGCAAATATAAGCTATCTTGACTGGGGTTATGGGGGATCACAGCCCCCACTATATACCTGGATAACCAGTATTGCATCTTCAGTGCTCGGAACATCCTTGCTGACACTTCAAATTGTAAAATTTGGCATGCTTGCGAGCCTGTTTCTGAGCGTATTCGCTGCAATGAGATTGCTTGGTTTTTCTCGCCTCGTTGCATCCGCATCCATGCTCGGGCTTTTTCTGGTGCCGCAAATTGGCTGGGAATCGCAACGCGCGCTCACCCATTCGATCGCAGGCACAGCGGGTTGTGGTTGGGCTTTTCTTGCATTCGCATGGTATATGCGTGACAGACATACTCTTTCAGCCGCCGCACTCGGAATAACCATGGCGGCAGCCATGCTGGGAAAGTTCAACGCATCGCTGTTCGTGGTCATGTTGATAGCAACAGGCCTCTCAATCGCGGAGTATCGGAGAGTTTTGCTATCGAAGCTCTCTTTTGTGACCATAGCTACCTTCGCCATTTGTTTTACACCCACGTTATTATGGATGGTCGCACATAAATCCAGCGTCATTGCGCGCTCAGGTAAGCTTCAGATCGGCGTGTCCGGCAACCTATTCTCCGACCGCTTTAATGGCGTCGTGAGCTTTGTCGAAGCCGCATTCCTCTTTTCAATTGTCGTATTGGCAATAGCGGGCATAATTGCGCTGATTCATGCCGCTAAACGCAAATCGCCAATGAAACCATTTACGGCTGGTGAAGTATTCATGCACCGCCTTCTCATTGTTGGGATGTTGATTGTGCTGGCAGGCGTGCTTTTAGCTGGTGTCAGTAATATCAAGGACCGCTGGTTGCAGCCCGTTCTTTTCCTAACACCAGCTGTCCTTGCAAGTCTTTTATCGCAGTATCGACAGGGAAGCCGTGCACTCAAGGAATTTGCTGGCATAAGCGTTGCTTTAGCCCTCGTCGTTCCACCAGTACTTGCCTATTATCTCACCTATGGTTCCGGCAACCCGCCATATGGACAGCTCAATTATCAGGGGCTTTACCAAGAAATGCGTAAGGACGGCGATTTCAGAACCATCCTGACTGACAATGCACAAATTGCAGGTAATTTCAGGTTATTTGATCCATCGATTGAAGTGATTCACCCCGAAACGCCTTATGGCGCGGCACATATAACAAAGCCGGCTCTTGTCATGTGGTTTGGGGATGCGACGCCCAATGAGCGCATATCGCAGCTTATGCATCAAGCCAATTTTTCGAGTCCAGATACTGGCGTTAATACGACAGAAGTTATTTATCTGACGCGGCCGGACAAGCATATGACTGTGAGTTATTTCTTGAAGAAGTGAATAGGTCCGGGGAAGACCCGGACCTATTATCTTACTGAACAGTTTCCTCTACTGCGTTTGCAGTACCTTTAACGTCACGACCGACGCCGCGAACTGTATTCGCGCATGAGGCAAGTGTAAAAGCGCATAAAATAATCGCAACAGGAACGATACGAGATAGCTTCATAGGGGCTCTCCATTGAGGTCGCAGTGAACGAGTAAACCTCCTGATAGACCGGCCCGCCCAGCCCGGAATTCTGGTGGTGAAGCTGTTCTTACAGCTGTCATATTAGACATCTAGCGCAGCATTTTTTCTCGACAAGAGCGCAGATCAACCGCACGCAACTGCAACGCTACCCCAACCCGAACGCAGTGTTTCAAACCGACCACTACGGCGATAAGATTCAAAGACGTTGCGCAGATGATCCGCCACAACCTGAATATGCTGCCTTGCATCAGGACGAATGATCATTCCAAGCTGATAGCGTCCCAATTCCGGCAAACCATGCTCTGGGCCGAGTGCAACAATACCTTCTCCAAGCAGCGTCTTACCAAACGGTGCAATCGCGAGATCCGCTTGTATTGCCGCGCGCTGACCCGTTGAGTGCGAACTCATATAGGCGATGCGATACTGCCGCCCCGAACTTTCCAACGCTTCCAGCGCATTGCCGCGCCATGCACAGCCTTCTTCCCATATTGAAAGCGGTAACGGATCACGACGATAAGCCGTTCCGCATTTCGCACCCGCCCAGACAAGCTCCTCATCAAGCAAAACTTCAATATCGCCTTTGCTTGGAACAGTATGGGAGAGGTTAACCAGAGTAACGTCCAGACGCCGCTCATCAAGACGCTTACGAAGATTGGTGCTTTGATCAATCACCACATCAACCGTAACACCGGGATGCGTCTCGGCAAAACGCTTCAACACCAGCGGCAGAACACATTCCCCGATATCGTCCGGCGATCCCAGACGAACAACACCCGTGATCGTAGGAGCCAGAAATTTAGCGACAGCTTCGCGGTTTAGAGCAAGCAATCGTCGTGCATAGCCCAGAAGCATTTCGCCATCGCTGGTCAACGTTACAGACCGCGCATCGCGATCGAACACAACAACGCCTATCTGCTCTTCAAGCTTCTTGATTTGCATGGAGACAGCAGAGGGCGTGCGAAACACGACATTGGCAGCGGCAGAAAAACTGCCAGTGTCTGCGATAGCCGCAAATGTACGCAACACATCAATGTCGAGCATTGGCATTGGATGCTGAACCGGCGCTGTCATGTTGAACTCCATAGCTTTTCGCTAGTTCAATTTTTCTGATCTTATAGCTTTGTATATTTCGTTTGATTGAACGTCAAGATGGCCGCAAGCTTTGGGCATAGAGATCAAGCCACTCCCAAACACGCGATCTCAATTTTGTCTGGAGAACGAAAATGAGCATTCAATGTGAAGCATTACAAAACCAATGCGGCTCGCGCCCGTCTTTAATCCCAAGCTGGCTCACGGCAAACATAGCAACACTCAGCGCACTTTATTCCAACTGGAAATACCAGCGACGCATTAAAAGGAGCCGCAGAGCATTGGAGGCTTTGCCAGAACACATTCTCCACGATATCGGCTGGCCTTGCGTTGATGATCGGCTGCCTGCTCCAACGTTAAAAGCCGAAAGACGTTAGTAATATTGCAAATTGAGGGCAGGATATTCCATGCCTTCAATTTAGCGACATCTAGGCACCAATTTACGGCAGGCATTTAGCCGCACTATTCAATCTGAACGTTCTATGTCTCAATATGTCTGTTCTGTTTGCGCCATAGCCACCCCCTTATAAAACAAGGCTGTCGCAACAGGAAGACCGGTCAAAAAACGACCGGATGACAAGACCGGTAATATTCCGGTGTCATGACGGAGGCACAAGGCCTGAATTGCGTCGGGAACCGCAACAAGGCTTTTAAGAATGGGAACGGTCAGGCTATGATTGAAGCTTCATCGATTAAGCGATCTATTGTTTTTTTTCTGGTGCCAGACTTTTCGATGATCGCATTTGCGACAGCGATTGAACCTCTGCGCATTGCCAATCGGATGCTGGGCTATGAAGCCTATCGCTGGCGGCTCACATCAAGTGATGGCAAGCCGGTTAACGCATCGAACGGCGTGGAATGCGCGGTCAATGCTTCGCTGGAAGACGAGCGACGTTTCCTTCAGCGTGAGCAACGTCCGTCCATGGTGTTCGTCTGTTCAGGCGTTTATGTCGAAGAGTTCCGCAACAAGTCTGTCTTTGCCTGGTTGCGTGAAGAATATAACCGCGGGGTTGCAGTGGGCGGCCTCTGCACCGGCGCGCATATTCTAGCCGCCGCGGGCCTTCTTTCAGGAAAACGCTGCGCGATCCACTGGGAAAACCTTCCGGGGTTCTCCGAAGCATTTCCTAAAGCAGAAGTTTATGCCGACCTCTTTGAGGTGGACGGCAATATTTACACATGCGCTGGCGGCACCGCCGCACTCGATATGATGCTGAAACTTATTGGCGATGATTTTGATGATAATCTAGTCAACCGTATCTGCGAACAAGCGCTCACCGACCGTGTCCGTAATCCGCATGATCGTCAGCGACTGCCACTGCGTGCGCGTCTCGGCATTCAGAACTCAAAAATTCTAACCATCATCGAAATGATGGAGGCCAATCTTTCGGAGCCGGAAACCCTCATTGATGTGGCGCATAGTATAGGTCTGTCGCGCCGTCAGGTCGAACGGCTTTTCCGGCAGGAAATGGGCCGCTCGCCAGCCAGATATTATCTCGAAATCCGCCTCGATCGAGCGAGACATCTGCTGTTGCAATCCTCTATGCCGGTAGTGGAAGTGGCTGTTGCTTGCGGCTTTGTTTCCGCGTCGCATTTTTCCAAGTGTTATCGCGAACTTTATGGTCGTTCACCACAACAGGAGCGAGCTGATCGTAAAATGCTGATAGCAGCTTGATCGCATTAAAAGCCACGCTACAAAGCGTGGCTTTTTATTTTAAATCAGTGTGATAGCCACGCAGCATGAATCAAACTCTCAATATCGCACGCATATGAAAATCAACATTTCGGCTCAATCAAATACACATTTAACTTCGGTCGCCGGACGCTCTGATTATGTCGTAGAATGACTATTGTTGGCTCACACCAATCACTATGATTCCATCAAATTATAAATGGGATCGCATAAAATGGCAGAGTTTCCTAAGAAGGCAAAAGTCGTCATTGTCGGACTTGGCGGCATCGTCGGTGCATCGGTCGTCCACCACCTGATTGAGCGCGGTTGGGACGACATTGTCGGCATTGATAAGTCCGGCATCCCGACCGATATCGGCTCCACAGCACATGCTTCCGACTTCTGCTATGCCACCAGCCATGATTTTCTTTCATGCTGGACCACGCTTTACTCCATCGATTTCTACGAAAAAATGGGGCATTATGCCCGCGTCGGCGGTATTGAAGTTGCACGCGTTGGCGACGATTCCCGGATGGAAGAACTGAAGCGCAAGGTCGCATCTGGCAAAGCCTTCGGTACACGTGCCCGCCTAATGGAGCCTTCCGAAGTCAAAGAGAAGTTCCCACTTATTGAAGAAAGCCTTGTTCAGGGCGGTCTTTGGGATCCAGATGCTGGTCTCGTTATTCCACGTTCGCAAACCGTTGCTGGCAAGCTGATCGACCAAGCCGAATCCGCTGGCAAGCTGCAAAGCTTTGCCAATACTCCGGCGCAATCGCTGGTCATTGAGAACGGTCGCATTAAAGGAGTCGTTACGCATCGCGGCACAATTGAAGCGGATTATGTCGTTATTTGTGCCGGACTTTGGGGCCGTCTGATTGCCGAAATGGTTGGCGAAGACCTGCCCGTCATGCCGATCGACCATCCGCTGACCTTCTTCGGTCCCTATAATGAGTTTGCAGGCACCGGCAAGGAAATCGGCTGGCCGCTTCTGCGCGATCAGGGCAATTCAGCCTATATGCGTGACACGGGCGACCCAAAGACTGCCGAAGGTGGCCAGATCGAATGGGGATACTATGAGGAAACCAATCCGCGCCTTTGCCACCCTCGCGATCTGCTTGAAAAGCACGAAGCCCGCCTGTCGCCCTCACAGCGCGATCTTGACATGGAGCAGGTGCTCGAACCGCTCGAACGCGCCATTGAATTGACGCCCATCCTGGGCGAACTGGGTTATAATGAGAGCCATTCTTTCAACGGCTTTTTGCAGGTGACAACCGATGGTGGCCCATCAATGGGCGAAAGCCAGAAAGTGCGCGGTCTCTGGTACGCGGTTGCAATCTGGGTCAAAGACGGCCCTGGCATGGGCAAGCTTATCGCCGACTGGATGACCGATGGTCGGACATCAATTGATCATCACGCTATCGACTATGCGCGCTTTTATCCGCATCAAATGACCGAGCAGTTCATCTGGGATCGCTGCACCGAAACCGCGATGAAGGTCTATAATCCGGCAGTGCATCCGCGTGAGCCATTCTCCAAAGGCCGCAATATTCGACGCTCGCCATTTTATGAGCGCGAGAAAGAACTTGGCGGCTACTTCATGGAGTTGGGCGGCTGGGAGCGTGCACATGGCTATGCGGCCAACGAACATCTGCTGGAAAAATATGGTGACCGCATTCCGGTCCGCGAGAACGAATGGGATAACCGCCACTTCTGGCGAGTCTCCAATGCCGAACATCTCGCATTGAGCGAAGATTGCGGCATTATCAATCTCTCGCATTTCGCCATGTATGACATTGAAGGCCCTGACCATGTCGCGCTGATGGAATGGCTCTGTGCTGCAAAAATCGGTGGCGATGCCAATATCGGCAAAGGCATTTACACGCACTTTCTCGACAGTGAAGGCATGGTGCGCGCCGATTTCACGGCAATTCGCATGGTTGACCGCATTCGTATGATCAACGGCGCCGATGCTGGTCCGCGTGATTTCCATTACATGCGCCGGGTTGCTGAAGATAAAGGCTTTGATGTCACCATCACCGATGTGACGGAAAAATACGTCACTATTGGCATTTGGGGACCGAATGCCCGCGAAAATCTCAAAAAGGTTGTCGAAGACCCGAATGGTCTTGATCCCGAAAACTTCGCCTTTGCAGCGATCAAGCCGATCCGTATTGCAGATAAAGACGTAACTGCATTCCGCATTTCCTATGTCGGCGAACAGGGCTGGGAACTGCACATGAAATATGAAGACGGGCTTGCCGTATGGGATGCGCTGCGCTCAACGGGTGCCATTGCTGTTGGCGTTGAAACCTATGCCAATACACGCCGCATGGAAAAAAGTCTGCGTCTTCAGAACGCAGATCTGCTCACCGAATATAACCTGCTGGAAGCGGACCTCGCCCGTCCGAAGGTCAAGGAAGCAGACTTCTGCGGCAAGGCAAAGCACCTCGAATATAAAGCCCGCGAACATCAGCCAGCAATGCTCTGCACATTGGTTATGAGCGAGAATGTCGATTCCAACGGCATTGCACGTTATCCGGTCGGTATTTTGCCGGTGCTCGATCCTGAAACAGGTGAAACACTTGTCGATGAACTCGGTCGCCGCTCGTTTACATCATCCATTGCATATGGTCCGACCATCAGCAAAAATATCGCGCTTGCCTATCTGCCATGGTCTTATTGTCAGGAAGGCCGCAAGCTGAATGTGGAATATTTTGGCGAGAACTATCCAGTTGAGGTCGTATCGATTGGCTACAAACCGCTTTACGACCCGGAAAATTCCAAGCCTCGCAGTTAACAAAAAGCCGGGGCAAAACCCCGGCTTTCTTTTAGTCTAATGAGACAGGAAATTACTGAAAAGATGCCTTGCCGCCGGAAATGACAATCTTTTCATCGCCTTTCAGCGCTTCACGATCACCATTCGGAAACGTCACGAAGCAACCACCATCACAGAACTCAACGGTCTCACCCGCAGCAATCAGCATCTCGCGCTTTGCCGCACCTTCGGTCACAACGATTGTCTGTTCTGCTGCATCGTTATTGGAAACGCTGGCAGCATAGAGGCTTGGCACAGAAAAAGAGAGTGCAAGCACTGCGCCGAGTGCGACTTTGCCAGCAAAATGGACCTGAACTTTATTCATATCTTTTCAGCGTTACCGCCGCTCCCGCTACAAGCCGAAAATCGGCCCCACTCGTTTAAGCAGTCCCCTGCTCTCATTCTTGATTACTTATAAGACTTCAAAACTGAACCGCAACTGAACAGGCCGTTCATACCTTGTCATCATGTTCTGGCTTGTCAGCTTCCACAGCCTTTTCCTTTCGCGGCTTTGCAGCACGCGGCACTTCCCTATTGATCAGATCCGAAAGCTTTTCAATTTCCGGCATACCCAGAACCAGATCCGTCGAAGAAGAAGCCAGCTGAATGCCTTCAGCATGGAACCGCTCAACAATCTGGAACCGCAGCTCATTCTTGATACCACCCGTCGATGTAATATCTGCGACATGCGCATAGACATCGAATACGAGCAAGGAATCCGTCATGCTCTGAAGTGCAACAAACGGCTCCGGATTTTTCAAAATCGATGGATGGCCGCGAATGATTTCTAACAGAAGACTGTGAACACGGCGCGGCTCATCCGTATAGGCAGCCTGCACATTAATATCGATACGACCCAGCTTATTCCGCAACGTCCAGTTACCAACATTGCCGTTAATAAGTGTCGAGTTCGGAACGACAATCGATTGCTTCTGGAAGGTTTCAACTTCGGTCGCACGAACGCTGATCTTTTTGACAATACCGCTGACCGTTCCGGCTTCCACCCAATCTCCGACTTTGAACGGGCGCTCTGCCAGCAAAATGAGACCGGAAACAAAGTTCTGGACGATGTTCTGAAGACCAAAACCAATACCAAGCGACAGACCACCAGCGATTAGCGCCAGACTGGATAGATTGAAGCCAGCGGCAGATACTGCCACCAATCCGGCAAGCACCAGCCCAACATAGCCGATAACTGTGCGGATAGAATTGCGAACGCCTGAATCAACACGACCACGCGCAAGAACCTTGCTATCCAGCCAGTTTTGGAACCAATGTGTCATCAGATAGACAATGATGAAAAGGCCCACACCGGTCAAAATCCCCATAAGCGATATGGAAATGCTGCCAACCTGGAAGCCTGTCATCAAATGATAGAACGTGTTTTTGAGTTCGACCCATTGGAAGCCAAACTGCATCAACACCAGCGGTATGCCGACCAAGGCAACTGCTAGATTGATAAGAATGCCGACAACAAGCCCAAGCTGGTCCAGCTTTGCTTCGTCGAAATGGAAGCGATCACGCATCACCCGGCCAATCGGACTGGACGCAAAGGCCTGTTCTTCAGAAATCGCGCGTCCCGTCAAAAAGCCGAGATACATCGTCACGAGAAATGCGCCAGTGACAACAATCTGCTGCGCCATAAAGCGCGCAAGACCAATGAAGCCGAAGCAGGCTGTGACAATAGGGATAAGGCCAAGCAGAATGAGAAATACACGGAAGGCTTTCGGCCAGGGACGAACTGCCTCTCCAACATTTCTCTCAACCGGCTTTACGAGCGCTATGATGAGAATGAGAACGCCAATCACAACAGTCGACAAAAGGCTTTTTGCCATCGTCAAAGACAATGGCGACGAAAGCACCTGATTTACCTTGCTGAAAAATGAATCCAGCCCGTTAATCAGTGCCATACCTGTAATGAGCCAAACCAATGCCCTGCCCGGACGCGGTGCAATAGGCACCAACCGCCACGCGGGGGTGTAAGGACTGATACAGGCAAAGGCCAACCGGCTGATAAAGAAGACAATGCCGAGAACGATAAACAGCGATTGTAGAAGCGTCGCAATATCTGGCCTGAGCACATTAAAATAATCGAGACAGAAATAGGTGGTAGCTAAGAAAACAGCGACCGCGCCCGAAGGGATCGCCGTCGACCAGAAGGCAACCGACAAGCGGCTGAGATAGGAAGGCGCTTCATTGGTGACGTCGCGCTCATAAAGCGATCCCAGAACCCGTCGTGCACCAAGCTGAATAACCAAAGCAGCAATAACGGCAAAGAAAGCCGCGGCCAGAAATGAGTTGAGCTTAAAGGTGGAAACGAAACGCCACCATGATTTCACAATGCTCCACAGTGAAACCATCTGATTTCCAGCGGCGGCAGTTACTTCTGAACCAAGTGTGAGATCGAGGTTCACACGCTGAGACAATGTCTGTGCAAACAGATCACGCCGCATATTGCCAATTTTTGCAGACATCTGATTGACTGCAAGTGAAGCGTCTTCAGTTTCTCCGATGACCGCATTGATCTCAGCTTTCTCAGCGATCAGCCTTGCGCGCTCTTCAGCAACAATTGCTGGCTCTGCGGCCTGATCACCAGAAGGGGCAGCACCCAATTGTTCGAGACGCGTATTGATTTCCGTTAGTCGCGGACGAAACGCAACGCCAGCATCGAGCAGCTTCTTGGAAAGACCATCGAGCTGCAACTTGAAATTCGCCAGAGATTCATCGTTCGTTACAGATTTCTGCAACTGGTCACTAATCGTTTTCGTCTGCTGCTTAAGATCGTTGATAACCGGCTTTTGCTGTTGCACGACACCAGAGACGGGTGCGCTATTTTCAACAACTGCTTTTTCTTCCGGAATAGATTGCTCAGCGGCCACTGGAGCCTGTGGCTTCGACACTTTCGGATCTTGCGCATTCGAGTGACCAATCGCGCCAAACGAAAAAGCCAAAGTTGTCATTGCAAATGCAACTGCGCGGAACGTCGATAAATATGTCAATTTCAACTCTGCCGGTTTCTCGATCTGCTTTTGAACATAAAGCGCATGATAACAGAAGCAATACTATGGCAAGCTGGATACCAAAATGGGCTTTTGATTTTATTCAGGGATTTCAATGCATGACCCGCCCCATACAGAAAACGATTCCCTTTTTTGAATCGATGCTGTAGGTGTCATCGCTAAGCCCCGGTAAAATTACGATGTTTTTGAATCGGGCATTGCATAAAATCGAATAAACAGAACGGTTTAGCTATAGGCAAAATCATTCTGAAACTGGCTTATTTCTACGGAAAGACTGTCGAAGAAAGTTCGGGCGTTTTGATTAAAGGCATGAACAACGCAGATCAGCGCACTGATCGTTATCATCAGCATGGTTTCATGCTGGTTGTGACGTGCGTTCTGTCGTTTGCCGCTTTTCTGTTCGCAATTGACCTTTCTGCACTCGGCGGCGAAGTGAACCGTCCGCTCCCTGGAAAAATGGCTTCGCAGCAGGTCGATAACGCACCTGCACTTCCCCCACGTCAGCAATCCACACCGGCAACCCAGCCGATGCGTGCTGTTCTGACAGATGCGATTGCTGCTAAAATCAAGGCAGCTTATCCTCACGGCAATGGCGATGGGATCGCAACTCTCGCCAGCGAGATTGTCGTTTACGATGGGCAACCTGTCGAAATCGCCACAAGCCCACATTTTTTGCGGCTTTCGCAAAGCAGTTTTGTTTCTGCACGCGCACCGCCAGCAATGGCGTGAAACCTTCTTTTGAAGGTGGCTTCGGCCAACCCTGAATCAATTACGAAAAAATGCGCTATAAGCCTTTGTTTTTACTACAAACTTATAAGCACTCAATAGCCGGAATTTCAACTCATGCGTACTTCTAAATGGGTCGCTGTGCTTTATGGACTGATCGTTCTGATCGGTATCATCATTGCCTTGCCCAATTTCTTTACAAAAACGCAACTCGAAGCAATGCCTTCGTGGTTCCCAAAACGACAGGTTACACTGGGCCTTGATCTGAGTGGCGGCTCCTACCTCGTTCTCGAAGTGGATGCAGCAAGCCTCAAGAGTGACCGTATGCGTGCGCTTCTCGATGATGCGCGTGGCAAGCTGCGTGCCGAACGCATTCAGCCTCAGTCTATCCGTGCAGTTGGCGATTCCGTTATTGTTACGATTCCGGATGCCGATCAGCGCGCGAAAGCCGACACAGCTCTTAAAACTCTGATCTCTCAGGTTAATACGACTGGCTTCGGTACGGCGATCAACGACATTGATGTAACCAGCAGTGACAATCAGATTCGTCTGACACTGACACAGGCTGGCTTTACATACCGCCTCGATGCCGCTCTCCAGCAGAGCCTTGAAATCATTCGCCAGCGCGTGGATCAGGTCGGTGTTGCCGAACCATCAATCCAGCGTGTTGGCTCTGACCGCATCGTTGTTCAGCTTCCAGGTCTTCAAGATCCAGCACATCTTCGCCAGCTTCTGGGCAGTACCGCGAAGATGAGCTTCCACATGGTAGCTGATGCCAATCCAAATGATGCACCACCTCCGGGCGTCAGCATCCTGCCGGATTCTAAAGATCCAAACATCAAATATCCGGTTGAAGATCAGATCGCGCTTTCAGGCGAACGCCTGACCGATGCGCGTGCAGGATTTGATCAGCGCACCAATGAGCCAATCGTTTCGTTCCGCTTCGATAGCCTTGGCGCGCGTCAGTTCGCAGATATTACGACCAAAAATACAGGCCGTCCCTTCGCTATCGTCCTCGACGGCAAAGTGCTGACCGCGCCACGTATCAATGAACCAATCACAGGTGGCTCTGGTCAGATTACCGGAAGCTTCACGGTTCAGGACAGTGTTGTACTTTCTGCACTGCTCCGCGCTGGCGCATTGCCTGCTCCGCTGACAGTTATCGAAGAACGTACGGTCGGACCTGACCTTGGCGGCGACGCTATTAAGATGGGTCTGATCACAGGTATCGCAGGCTTTATCCTCGTCGCGGTCTTCATCCAGCTGCTTTATGGCGTCTGGGGTCTTATTGCGAACGTTGCTCTTCTGCTCCATACCGTCCTCACCTTCTCAGCCCTCAGTCTTATCGGAGCAACGCTGACACTGCCCGGTATTGCAGGTATTATTCTGGGTATTGGTATCGCGGTTGACGCGAATATTCTGATCAACGAACGTATTCGAGAAGAAACCCGCAAAGGCCTTGGCGCTATGGCAGCGCTCGATAAAGGCTTCCATGCAGCCTTTGCAACCATTGTTGACTCGAACGTCACCTCGCTGATTTCGACCCTTCTTCTCTTCATGTTCGGCACTGGCCCTGTACGCGGCTTTGCTGTCGCCATGATGCTCGGTATCGTCATTTCGATGTTTACTGACGTAACGCTCGTTCGCATGGCGATGGCTTGGTATGTCCGCACGCGTAAGCTCAAGGTACTTATCATCAAGCCTTTCATGAAGATCGCACCGGAAAATCCAACCTTCCGCTTCATGAATGCACGCTTCGTCGGTATTGCCGTGTCCATTGTGCTGTCGCTTGCATCGATTGGCTTGTTCTTCAAGCCGGGCCTGAATTACGGCATCGACTTCAAGGGCGGTATTCAGGCAGAAGTCACCACGTCACAACCAGCCGATCTCGCGCAATTGCGTGAAAAGCTTGGCGCTCTTGGACTTGGCGAAGTGGCTCTTCAGTCCGCCGGCGGTCCAAACGATGTTCTGATCCGCATTCAGCGTCAGGATGGTGGCGAAGAAGCGCAGACGGTTGCCGTTAACAAGATGCGTGAATCGATTGCTGCAATCGACGCTGGCGCAAAGATCGAACGTGTTGAAGTCGTCGGACCAAAAGTCTCTGGCGAGCTCGCGCGCTCAGGCTTCATCGCGGTCGTACTTTCAGCACTCGGAATGCTCATCTATCTTTGGTGGCGCTTTGAGTGGTTCTTCGCGGTTGGCGCGATCATCACGCTCATTCTCGACACCACCAAAATGGTTGGCTTCTTCGCGCTGCTACAGCTCGACTTCAACCTGACGGCCATTGCAGCGCTTCTGACCGCTATCGGTTACTCGGTAAACGATAAGGTCGTGGTTTATGACCGCATGCGTGAAAACATGCGTCTTTATAAATCAAAGCCGCTGCGTGAGATCGTGGACATGAGTATCAATCAGGTGCTCATCCGCTGTATCTACACCTCTGTGACGACTTTCCTCTGCTTGCTGCCAATGGCAATCTGGGGCGGAAGCGCGGTGCATAATTTTGCCGTGCCAATGCTGTTCGGTATCTTTATCGCAACAACCTCGTCGATCTTCATTGCGGCACCGATCCTGCTTCTGCTTGGCAACTGGTGGCAGCACCGTCAGGAAGCACATCAGGCTGTTCTTGAAAACGGCACTTCAACACAGAAGTAAACTCATTGCCGGGCATGGTTTTCGCCGTGCCCGGCTTCTTCCATAAAACTTTGCATAATTGAAATCGGGAAGGCCCCGCTATGCCCCATGACACGCCTCTGATTGCGACAATCGTCATCGGTCTGTGTCTGGCATTCATCTTCGGCACTATCGCCACCCGACTAAAAATCTCTCCTCTCGTTGGCTATCTTCTCGCGGGCGTCATTGCTGGTCCGCACACACCGGGTTTCGTCGCTGATCAGGACCTGATCCTGCAGCTGGCCGAAATCGGTGTTATTCTGCTGATGTTCGGCGTCGGCCTGCACTTCTCTCTCAAAGACCTTCTTTCCGTTAAAGCTATCGCCGTTCCCGGCGCGCTGGCGCAGATTGCGACAGCAGCAGCACTCGGTACAGCACTTGGCTTAGCGCTCGGCTGGGATGTAAAAGCCGGTTTGGTTTTTGGTCTCGCACTTTCAACGGCAAGTACCGTCGTCCTCCTGCGCGCAATGCAGGATATGCGCCTCATTGATACAGAGCGCGGTCGTATTGCAATCGGCTGGCTGATTGTGGAAGATCTCGCCATGGTCATGGCGCTGGTACTTTTGCCAGCCCTTGCAAGCATCGGTAGTGAAGCAGGCCATGCCGCGACAAGCGACCCTATAGCTCAATGGCTGGGCCTTGGCATTGGCGGCATTATTCTGCTGACGATTGCCAAAGTTGTCGTCTTTATAGCTCTGATGCTAGTTGTGGGACGCAAAGTGATCCCATGGCTTTTGAACGTCATCGTTCAAACCGGCTCGCGCGAATTGTTCCGCTTAGGCGTTTTGGCGATTGCGCTCGGCGTCGCCTTTGGTGCAGCACATCTGTTTGGCGTATCCTTCGCGCTCGGTGCGTTCTTCGCTGGCATGGTGATGAGTGAATCTGAACTCAGCCATCGCGCAGCAGAAGAATCTCTGCCGCTACGCGATGCTTTCGCAGTGCTCTTCTTCATATCCGTGGGCATGCTGTTTGATCCGATGAGCCTCATCCGTGATCCCCTGCCCCTCATTGCAACGCTTGCTATCATCCTCGTGGGCAAATCAGTTGCCGCATTCTTTATCGTCCGCGCATTCAAACGTCCTGTCGGAACAGCGCTCACCATTTCCGCAAGCCTAGCGCAGATCGGCGAATTTTCGTTCATTCTTGCAGGGCTTGGCGTTGGGCTGAATCTTCTGCCACCAGAAGGACGCGACCTGATCCTTGCAGGCGCTATCCTGTCGATCTTCCTCAATCCGGTTATGTTCATTGTTGCAGACCGTCTGCGACCACGGATCGAAAAACGCCTTGGTATTCATCCATCCGATAGCGAAAGCACGGAGGCCGACATCAGCATTTCTGAACCTGCACGACTACCGCAAAGCAAGCTCAGGAATCATACGGTGATTGTCGGATATGGTCAGATTGGCCGTCGCGTGGCCGCAAGTCTTCAGGAAAATCACATTCCGTTCCTTATTGTCGAAGATTCGCCAAAGATTTATTTCAGATTGAAAGAAATCGGCATTGAAGCTATTGCGGGCAATGGCTCGGATGCTGAAATATGGGATACGGCGAATCCATCTTTTGCCCAAAATGTTGTGATTGCAATTCCAAATGCTTTTGAGGCAGGACGCATCACAAGTCTTGCAAGGCAGGCGAACCCAAATGTGCGTATTGTTGTGCGTGCCTGTTCGCAAGCTGAAGCTCAATATCTGCACGATCTTGGTGCAGACTCTGTCATTCTCGGCGAAGCAGAAATCGCCGCAGCAATGGAAAAAGCGATAAAGAAGGAAGAACGGATTACGAGCGTTTCCACGATACACGCAAAGTCCGGGGCGGATGACAAAGGGGAATTTAATGCGAATTGAACGTGCGGTGGCCAGTTAATGAAGTTCAAGGATTATATCTGGCCGATCATTGGCCTATGTGCAGTCGCTATATCTGTTTGGCTTCTCTATCGGGAACTGCGTAGCATTTCTCTCGACGACGTTCTGGATAGTCTTTACGCAATTCGCGCGCATCATTGGCTTCTGTCAGCAGCAGCTGCACTTCTCGCTTATAGCTCGCTCGCTGGATATGATCGCATCGCACTTCTTCACCTGCGTCGCAAAATATCCTGGCTTTTCATCGCCCTTTGCTCGTTCACAACCTACGCCTTGTCACACAATATCGGCGCATCAGTCGTATCGGGCGCTGTGGTTCGTTACCGTGCTTATTCCTCACAGGGCATGCCGGGCAGTGAAATTGCCGTCCTGATTGCCTTCTGCTCCTTCACATTCATTCTGGGCGTGATCATCACTTCTAGTATCGTTCTGCTACTGGAGCCGCATATTCTGATGCGCTTCAATGAAGAACTGACGCCAACCATTTCGATCATTATTGCTTTGGTCATGCTGGCGTTTGTCTTGCTTTATGTCTTTGGCAGCTGGCTACAGCTTCGACCTTTGCAGATCGGCAAGTTTCGTCTGGAATACCCGCGTCTGCCTGTCGTGACACAGCAGCTCATCGTGGCTCCACTGGAGCTGATTGGTGCGGCTGGCATTATCTATTTCGCACTCCCGGAAGCCGGAAATCCGGGCTTCCTGATCATTCTTGGCATCTTTCTGGTATCATTCTCAGCAGCGCTTATTTCGCACGCGCCGGGCGGCCTCGGTGTGCTTGAACTGGTGTTCCTCACTGGCTTGCCGGATATGAACCCAGCCGATGTTCTGGCGGCTCTCATCGTATTCCGCCTGCTCTATCTTCTCATTCCATTTGCAATGTCGTTGATCGTCGTACTCGTTTTCGAGAAATCGCAATTCGTGCTTCGCTGGAACGATAAACAAAAGAAATAGGATTGCAGAGGCGGGATTATTTTTTACACTCCCGCCTCTAATTGAATTTATTTTCCTTAAAATGATATGAAATAGCCCTTATCTTGGAAATTGTTTCGCATAACCTCCCAATGCAGAGCAAAACAGCCTCCCAAGGCATTTTCCAAGAGGAACTAACGCATGCCTGCGACATTGATCATCCCCGGTTACAAGGGATCGGAAGCAGGCCACTGGCAGCGCCAATGGTTGCATGACGATCCGTCAGCAGTGCTCGTCGAACAAGACGACTGGCACTATCCGGTGCTATCCGACTGGATGCACGCGCTTGAAGCCAAACTCGCCGAAAATCCCGGCGCAGTTCTGGTTGCCCATAGTCTTGGTTGTATTCTTGTTTCGCATCTTGCAAGCCGTCCGGCTGCGGCCCATGTTGCTGGCGCGCTTCTCGTCGCCCCGGCAGACGTTGAAACCATGTCGCGTCGCGACAGCCGTTTTGCGAGCTTCGCACCTTTACCGCGTCATGAACTGGCGTTTCCGTCGATTGTCGTCGCCAGTCGCGATGACGAATATATGAGCTTTGCCAAGGCCGAAGCTATCGCCAATGTCTGGGGTTCCGGCTTTGTTGATATTGGCCATGCAGGACATATCAATGTAGCCAGCGGCTTCACGCACTGGCCGGAAGGTACAATCCTCGCATCGTCGCTACAAAGAGAACCAATAAAACACACGCTCTCCCAAGCAGCGTGACCGCAAACCGCCCGCTTTCTTGAAGCCGGGCGGTTTCATTTTTTCATAAGCGCATCTTCGCCAAAACCCGCTTAAAACTTTTTGGGATGCGCTTTAGCTATGCTGTTTGCGCTCAAGCCAGATTTTTAAAGCCAGTGTCAAAAGCGCAATGCCAGCCAAAGTCGAAGCGGCAGCAAAAGCGCCTGCTACGTTGTAATCATTGAACAGTAGTTCCACCTGCAAAGGCAGCGTATTGGTTTTTCCACGAATAGCGCCCGATACGACAGATACTGCGCCGAACTCACCCATCACACGCGCATTACAAAGCACAGCGCCATAAAGCAGCGCCCATTTGATGTTGGGCAGTGTGACGTAGAAAAAAGTCTGCCAGGCATTCGCTCCAAGCGTCAGAGCAGCCTCTTCCTCATCGCTGCCCTGCACTTCCATCAGCGGAATAAGCTCGCGCGCGACAAAGGGCGATGTCACGAACAGACTCACCAGAAAGATCGCCGGAACCGTGAACATGATCTTGATGTCGTAACTCTCAAGCAATGGGCCAAGCAGCCCCTGAGAGCCATATAAAAAGAGATAAGTCACACCCGCTACAATCGGTGACACCGAGAATGGAATTTCGACAAAGGTAATCAGAAGCCTGCGCCCCGGAAAACGAAACTTCGTGACAAGCCATGCCACACAAACGCCGAAGGCCATATTGATTGGAACAACGACAATCGCCGTCAGGATCGTGAGCCAGACCGCATGCAGCGTATCGGGCTTTAGGATTTCGCTGAAGAAGACACCGACGCCCTTGCTGAATGCATAGGAGAAGATGATCGCCAGCGGCGCCCCAATGCAGATCGCGGAAAGAATAGCTGCAAGGCCAATCAGCAGATTACGGACGGGACCGGGCGCATTGCGCGCTTGAACACTAGCGCTCTGCATAGCGAAGCTGCCTTGCCTGAATAAGATTGGTCACAAGAAGCATGAAGAAAGCCATCAACAGCATGACAAAAGCCAAAGCCGCCGCAGCCGGATAATCATATTCATCAAGCCTGATGAACACGAGAAGCGAGGTCACTTCTGTTTCAAAAGGCAGATTGCCGGAAATGAAGACAATGGAGCCAAACTCACCAAGACTACGTGCGAAAGATAGCGAAGCACCCGCAAGAAATGCGGGAAAGATCGTCGGCCAGATAATATGCGAAAAAATCTGCCACGGCTTTGCACCAAGGCTACGTGCAGCCTCTTCAACATCAGCACTCATATCTTCCAACACCGGCTGCACTGTGCGGATGACAAAGGGAATGCTTGTGAAAAACATCGCAACCATGATGCCGATAGGTGCATAGGCAACCTTGATGCCAATCGGCTCAAGATATCTTCCAAACCAGCCATTGGGTGCAAACAGCGTCACAAGCGCTAAGCCGGCGATAGCCGTTGGAAGTGCAAATGGCAGATCCACAGCCGCATCGATCAACCGCTTGCCCGGAAACTGATAACGCGACAAAACCCATGCCAACAGCAAGCCAAACAGCCCATTGAAGACGGTGGCTACGGCTGCTGCACTGATCGTAATGCGAAACGTCGCCAAAGCGCGTTCTGACGTGACGATTCTCCAGAAATCACTCCAGCCAAGGCTTGCAGTTTTCAGGATCATTGCCAGCAGCGGCAGGGCAACAATCACCGCCAGATAAAGCAAAGTACAGCCGAGGGTCAGCCCGAACCCCGGCAGCACCGAATTGCGTTTCATGCTCAAAAGCGACACGAGAGCATTTCCAATATAGTTTGAGGCATTTGAAATGCTCTATCTAGTTTAACGTGCATCTTACTCCGAAAACCGTTTCACACTTTTCGGGATGCACTTTAGATTTTCCAAAACAAAGGCGGGGATCGAATATCCCCGCCGGGTAGTTTTGTTTACTTAGCAGTAAAGAGCTTATCAAGCACGCCACCTTCGGCGAAATGATCTTTCTGCACCTTGTCCCAACCACCAAAAGCATCTTCAACAGTTACAAGACGAACATCAGGATAGATATCCTTGTGCTTCGCAATCACATCCTTGTCGTGGACGCGGTTGAAGTTCTGCGCGAGAATTTCCTGACCTTCCGGCGAATAGAGATAATCGAGATAAGCTTCAGCAATCTTGCGCGATCCACGCTTGTCGACGACCTTATCAACAACCGTTACCGGGAACTCTGCGAGCAAGCTCACTTCAGGAACAACGACATCATATTTGTCAGCACCAAGAACCTTTTCAGTCCCACGGGTTTCCGCTTCAAATGTCACAAGAACATCGCCGATGCCGCGTTCAGCAAAGGTTGTCGTTGCACCACGACCGCCGGTATCAAACACCGGCACGTTCTTGAAAATCTTACCGATAAATTCGTGAACCTTGTCCTGATCGCCCTTGAAGGCTTCATTCGCATAGGCAGTCGCTGCAAGATAGGTATAGCGTGCATTGCCAGAAGTTTTAGGATTTGGGAACACAACCTTCACGTCTTCACGCGCCAGATCATCCCAGTTCTTGATACCCTTTGGATTGCCTTCACGCACGAGGAAAGCCGGGAACGAATAATATGGCGATGAATTATTCGGCAAACGCTTCTGCCAATCAGCAGGGATCAGATCACCCTTGTCATGCAAAACCTGAACGTCCGTTACCTGATTGAAGGTTACAACATCAGCTTCTAAGCCTTCGAGGATAGAACGGGCCTGCTTGGAGGAACCGGCATGAGACTGATTGACGGTGAGGTCTTCACCATTCTTGGCTTTCCAATCGGCCACGAATGCCTTGTTGACCTGCTCGTAAAGCTCACGCGCAATGTCGTAGGAAACGTTGAGAATTTCTGTCGGCTGCTGCGCCTGCACTGGGACCGCGCCCAAACCAAGAGCCACCGCCGCATATAGAATAATTTTCTTCATAGATCGCACCCTTCTCACTTTGCTTGCGCAAAGCGCCCATAAATCGACTTTCATTGGGAAACAAATCTACAGAGAGATAAACAAGAATCAATCTAAATCATTGATTTAAATATATAAACTACTTTCATAGCCATTCTTGGAAACCCCGCCTAACAGCAAAATCCGTTGGAGAATAATTTTCTAAATAGCCTTTAAAGCGCGCAACAAAAACCAGAAAGCCGGAAGCTTTTGCTTCCGGCCTTCGAAACTTTTTCCGGTTATTAATACCTACCAGAACCCGCGATGCTGCCAGCACCAGAGAAAATTTTGCTCGCCGCGTTCAACACGATTACGGCGCCGCCGTGCAATTTCCTCGGCATTCAGCTTCATACCGCGCCATGGTTGCTCCAAAGAGGTCATGACTGACTGCGCGCCGCTTTTCAGGCTTTTAATCAGCAATAGAAATTTGCGGTTCATAAGAGCCTCCTATTAGCACATCTTTTCAAAGCCGCGTTTTCGCCACAACATTGAACGATGTGTTAATTTTGAAGGCTTCGCTCAGAAAGTCAATATCCCACCTATTCTATAGGAATTAACAGGGTGAAATATTTTGCGAGCAACCGTGCAGCTGCTCGCAAAATTATTCCTTTTTACACCTCGTAATCGTCAACCGGCCGAATATGGACCTTTTCGACGTGGCGACCATTCATCGAATGGATCGTAAACTCGTACCCATCAGCAACAAAACTCTCACCACCCAGCGGCAAATGCCCAAGGTGCCAAATGACATAACCGGCCAGCGTCGTGTAACGATCACTGTCATCCACGAGATCGCGTTGAAGGATGCTGCTCATACGACGAATATCGGTGAAGCCGTCAACCAGATAGCCGCCCTGCCCGTCTGATTCTGCGACAGATGCTTCTTCGTCTTCATCCGGGAATTCGCCAGCAATGGCTTCAAGCACGTCCGTCGGGGTAACCACACCTTCAAACGAGCCGTGCTCATCAATCACCACAGCAAGCTGTACCGGCGAAACACGCAACTGCTCCATGACACGCAGAACATTCGCATTTTCATGAACCACGAGCGGCTGCTTGACCACTTTGTCCCAGTCAATCGGCTTCTTATCGCTCATATCGAGCAACAAGTCCTTGACCAGCGCCACACCGACAAATTCATCAACCTGACGACGTGCTACAACGACCCGCGAATGCGAAAGCTCGCGAATTGCCTGATGCAATTCCGCTTCGTCTTCATCAAGATCAAGCCACTCGATCTCATTGCGCGGCGACATGATCGTGCGCACAGGGCGATCTGCAAGATCGAGAACGCCACGGATCATCTCTTTTTCTTCTGGAAGGAAGATGTCGTTGGATGCCGTCTGCTGCGCAATCACGTCAACTGTATCGGAGAGCGGATTGTCGTCGCGCTGACCTCCGAGGAGCCGCAACACGGCTCCTGCGGTCCGCTCACGCAGATCGTTGGTGGTCACCAGTTTCTCACGGTTCTTACGCGCCATCTGGTTGGCAGCCTCGATCAGTACCGAGAAGCCGATCGCGGCATAGAGATAGCCCTTCGGAATGTGGAAGCCAAAACCTTCGACAACCAGACTAAAGCCGATCATCATCAGGAAGCCAAGGCAGAGAATAACAACCGTCGGATGCTTGTTCACAAAGTCCATCAGCGGACGCGATGCAAGCATCATAACGCCAACAGCAATGATAACGGCAATCATCATCACAGGAAGATGCTGCACCATACCGACAGCTGTAATCACGCTATCGAGCGAGAAAACCGCATCAAGGACAACGATCTGAACAATAACCTGCCAGAAAACAGCATGAACAACCCGCGAGTTCTTTGGCCCATGGGCGCCTTCAAGGCGCTCATGCAACTCCATTGTACCCTTTGCGAGCAAGAACAGACCACCGACCAGCATGATAAGGTCGCGACCGGAGAATGACAGCTCCATCACGGTAATCAGTGGTTCGCGCAGCGTCACGATCCACGAAATCGACGCCAACAGCGCAAGGCGCATGACCAAGGCCAGTGTAAGACCAATTATACGCGCACGATTACGCTGATGCGGCGGAAGTTTATCGGCGAGAATTGCGATAAAAACGAGATTGTCGATGCCGAGAACAATCTCAAGCACCACCAATGTTACCAGACCTATCCAGGCATTGGGGTCGGCAATCCAGTCCATGGACCAATCCATGATGTGTCGGCTCCTATAAAATCAAAAAGAAGAGGAAACAGAAAAAACGCCGCATGCGTTTTCTTCCCGAACCGTAGAAACACGGATCGGCGAGAAGAAATTGCAAACGGCGTGAGTAAGCTCAAAGCCTTTTAAGTCCGACGCTCCCTGAAAGGGAGCGGGACTTCGTGAAGACGGGTCGTCAGAACTGTCGTCGGGCATAAAGCGCGATGAACCTTTTCAAAAGACACGAGTGGAGCTGCTTGCTCACCCTCAAATGCCATGTTGTTAAATAAGCAAAAGATTGCTGCATTATGCAGACGCGCGGCTCACGCGCAAGACCATATGCTATTCTGCTGGAGAAACATGAACGCCGCGCTTACGCTCGCGACGCGGACGGCCCTTGAAAAAGCGCATGCCAACCAAGGTTGCAACAATCGTCACAAGAGTGATTCCGACGACGGCCCAGAACATATGATCGCCATCCATCTTGGCAAAAACACCGATTCCACGACCAGCGAGCCAGCCCGGCAGGAACATAACAGGTGCCCAGACCATAGCAGAAAGAACATTTGCTGTCTGGAATCGCTTCTGATCCATCGACATCATGCCTGCAACCATCGGCACCGTGCAGCGTACCGGACCAAAGAAGCGTCCGAGGAAGACAGCCGAAAAACCATAACGGCGAAACAGCAAGCGTGCGCGCGCAATTCCCGTGCGGTGTTTGTTGAGCGGCCATTTATGAATAATGCTGCGACCAAGCCACCAGCCAAGCAAATAGGAAACGATATCACCGATGACGGCACCGATAATCGCACCGATGATAATTGGCCATGGCTCAACAATACCAGCACCAACGAGGCCACCAATCGCGAGCATGATTGGTGTCGCTGGAATAAGCATACCAATAATAGCGAGCGACTCGCCGAACGCAATTACGCCCACGATAGGAGCGGCCCATGCCCGATGATCGGAGATGAACTGTCCGAGGTCGCTGATTATGCTTTCCATTCCGTCCTCAAAATGCCGCGAACCGGATTATGAAAACGCATCCCAACATGAGGTGCGGCTTCGGGTTTTCTTAAACGAGGACAATCCGGTGCGTGAACCCCTCGCCTGCCTGCGCGTAACAAACGCTTGCAGCATCTTCTCAATGGCAAAAATCATATTCGCCTATCAAGTCTTTTATATGCCGAAGCATCTCAGACAAGCATCAAAAATTGATGACATGACTGCGACATTTGCGGCGCGCCCATGAAAAGCCGGAAGGGATTCTCATCACAAGACACAAACGCATGTGATTTGAGCTTCATGCATATGGAAATTCAGGCGCTTCGTTGCAACCACACACTGAAAAAATGTTTCAAAGACAGAATCTTGAACAATTTGATTCCTTGGATTCGGCCAAGAACCAGCAATCAAAAGACGCAGATCAAAGATATGCCCGATATACGCGCAAATAGTAATTTAGAAAAACCCACCATTTCCGGGCCTTTTGAAATTCATTCAACTTTTTTTCGTTTTTTTTCAATTGAAGGCTAGACACAAAGAAAAGCGGCCTTTATAGAACCGCTCACCTCACTGGGGCCGCTGCCTCGGAGAAGCGAGTGGGTGATTAGCTCAGTTGGTAGAGCAGCTGACTCTTAATCAGCGGGTCGTAGGTTCGATCCCTACATCACCCACCATTTTCTCCTTTCTTACAAAGAGTTACCGCTGATTACCGAATGCCCGGGCAAGGGCAACGAGTAAACTCTTTCGAAAAATTCCTAGCTATTCTTTGTCGTTTTTTTGTTCGCTGAAAAGAACGATTCCTGACAAATAGACATAGCGAAACTGGCACAGTGGTACTATGAGTGCCTCATGACCCCCAAAAGCCTTGGCTACACATTCACACTTCTCGCTGTCACAATTTTCGCTACCCAGGACGGCATTTCGAAGTATCTCGGCTCACACTATTCGCCCATCTTTATAACGATGGTGCGTTACTGGGTTTTTGCAGCCTTTGTGATTCTTGTAGCAACGCGCTCAGGGGGAATTGCGCGCGCTGCTTCAACACAACGTCCAGTCTTACAGGTTCTGCGCGGAATACTTCTTGCAGCTGAAATCGTTATACTGGTTTACGGTCTCAGCCGGGTCGGCATGGCGATGACGCAGTCAATCTTTCAGGCAGCCCCATTGCTGATCACAATGCTTTCAGTGCCGCTGCTTGGCGAAAAGGTTGGCTGGCGTCGCTGGGTGGCGATTTTCGTGGGTTTATTTGGCGTCCTGCTCATTATCGACCCAACCCATGTCCAGTTTGACTGGGCACTGCTGTTTCCGATTAGCGCCACCGTTATTTTTGCATTTTATGCCATTGCAACGCGCGCGGTCAGCAAAACCGACACCTCAATGACCAGCTTTTTCTATACTGGCATTGGTGGCGCGGCTGTCCTCACCATGATCGGCCTATTCCATGTCGAGTCTATCGCTCTGCACGATTGGCCATGGATGGCAGCGCTCTGCGTGACTGGTATTGCGAGCCACTATTGCCTCATTCGCGCTTACGACATTCTTGAAGCCGTTGAAGTGCAGCCGCTAACATATCTACAGCTGGTTGTGGGCGCTTTGATTGCAGTGCTGGTCTTCCACGAACAGCTAACCTGGAACATCCTGACAGGCGCAAGCATTGTTGTGGCAGCTGGCCTCTTCTCAATGTTCAGAGAAAGATTGCGCGCAAAACGGGCAGCTTAACATTACCAATTATTAATTGGCTTGTTCATATCAGGTTCACCTAAAATGACCCACATTACTCACACGCCAATCAATGGCGCCCTTGTATAGAGTGATGGAGTTATAGAACCATGAAATCGAAGACCTTGTATGTTGCAGTTATCGCGTCAGCATTGCTTTCTACCGCGGCCTTTGCCCAGGAAAAAGCAACCGAAAATACAGGAAAATCGGCTACGGATACTTCCATTACGCAGACTGATGGAACCAAAGGCAAGCGCGGACCGATTGATCTGGAAAAGTTCTCCCGCATGGATGAACTAAAAGCCGCAGATACCAATGGTGACGGTGTGCTGTCTCGCGATGAAATCGAAGCGCTTGCCCTTAAGCGCATGGTAAGCCGTGCAGCAGATCGCTTAGAACGCCGCCTTGACGTTAAGGGTGACGGTAAAATCACACTGGAAGCGATTGAAAAGCAGCGCCAGAAGGAATTCGCAGCACTTGACCGCAACGAAGATGGTCAGCTTGATCGTCATGAACTGCGCGGAGCCAAGAAACTCCACCACGGCCCAAAGGGTCCGCATCACGGTGGCAAGGGCAAGATGGAACATCATCACCCAAAGCCTCAGCAGTAAAATAGCATTAATAAAAAAGCCCCGCATCGCGGGGCTTTTTTAGTTTCAATTACGAGCGAATAACGCCCTTCTTGAAAATGATATTGCCATAAAGGCGCTTTTCACCCGAACGGATGACAGCATAAGAAGCACTTGCACGGTCATAGAAAGCAAAGCGATCAATCGGATCAACCGCTATTTTGCGACCTTCAGCCTTTTCAATGATCGCTTCAAACTCACCAAAAATCGCAGGCGTCTCGCTAGGGCACTCCATGACAGCCGCAGGCAGATCGACAAAGTCATCAAGCGGCAAAAGCGACAGAACAGCTTCTGCGACGTCAGTTGCGCTGATGCCCGGCAAATCAATCACCTGAACGCCAGAAGCCTGTGCAGGGTAATTGGCGTCAACGATAACCAGATCGTCGCCATGGCCCATATCCGCAAGCACTTCGAGAAGGGAACCGGTCAGCAGTGGATTTATGTTTTTGAGCATTGATGAATTCCGAATGATGAACTTGAATTTGCGCACCCTATCTGAAATTCAGCTCAGAATGCAAACGCCGGCTACATGAGCCGGCGCTTTTGTTCAGCTATTAAAGAACGCTCACATTAGTCGGCAGTTGCTTCGATATTGATCTTATCGAGGATCGACATCGGATCTTGCGAAACCGCAATCATTTCCAATGCACCGATACCGCGTTCAGACTTGGACTTCGCAGTCACTTCAAAGGTCTTCGGCTTAGCCAAAAACGTATTGAATGCCGAGATTACGCCTTCAAGCTGTGGCTGGTCTGCAGCAAGTTCCTGCAAGACTGCACTCGCGATAAGCGTGAGTGTGCTGCGTGCTTCTTCAACAGACATGTCGTTTTCGTCTGCATAGAGCTTCAGTCCCTTTTCAGCGAGACCTTCATTCTCAACTTTCAGCTTCACTTCGCGCGCTTTCAGTCCGAGAAGCGCAACCTGAGCAAGCACCTTGTCACCAGAGAAAAACTCCTTGGTAAAGCCACCCATCAGACCAGACATGGAAATCTTACCCATATCCTTGCCGCTTACAGAAATGTCCTTAATGATAAGGCTCTGCGTCGGCTCGTCCCAGTTTGCTTCCACGTTTGAAGAAATCGTGACGCGCTCATAACCAAGCTTACGAAGCTGCTGATAGATTTCTTCGCTGCTATCCGCTGGCACTGGCAAAGACATATCTTCATAGGCAATACGAATATCGGATGGAATGCCATTCACTGGCTTATTCAGCGCGACTTCATAGCTTTTAACGCCGATTTTCAAGCGATGTGGCAGACCGTCCGGCTTTGGTGCTGGATTGCCGTCTTCATCCTCAATATCAATATCGTCATTGGCGTTGTTGTCGTAAGGAACATCGGCTTCGATGCCTTTGACAACGATTGTGCCAAACTCTGGAAGCATCGTCGTGAACGGGAAATTCTCCATTTCCTCTTCGTTCAAAGCGGCAAACTTCGTTATAGCTTCCGCGGAAGGCGCCCAATTAAAGCCCTTAAGCGAAAACTCGTCTAACTTGACGTAATCCTTGCCGCTGCCAGCTGTGAAACCGTTGAGCGACATATCAAACTTCTTATTGTCAAACGCCATCGACATTTTTTCGATGCTGCCCTGCCCCTTTTCAGGATCGCCGGGCTGGATCTTCATGCCAAGCAATTCGACATCGCCCTTACCAATCGTATCAAAAAGACCGATAAGACGGACAAAGAACTCCTTACGCTCTTCAGGCGGAAGCGCATCAATATCCTGAGCAGCTTCAAGTTTCTGCAAAGTCTCCGTCAACGGCTCCGCTGGCAAGCGCATCGTGAAGCCATTGCTACGGATTTCCGCATAGCTAAAATTCGATTTCGTGCTTTTGATAACAATATCTTTTGCGGAGAAAGGCCCATAAACCGGCTTGGCTTCGGTATCATTTGGACCCGCAGCTTCAGTGTAAAGACGCGCGATGAAAACACCGTCAATATCTTTACCTTCTGAAACGCCGATCGTACCGGCCATGCGTTCTTCTTCAATCTTACCTGACTCATTTGGCAATGTCAGATCGAGATCAAAGGTCGCTCCAGACGAGGTATAGCGCGCCACGTGACCATGCACGATATCTTCAAGCGTGACATCCTTGTAGGACGTCTTCTGTTCCTTGTCGTTCAACATCTGAACGACATTGATTTCTGGAATAGACATGCGCTTTGCAGAAAAGCGACCAACGCGCTCGGCAAGGCTCAACTCACCATTCCCAAAAGTATCGCGCAGCATGCCAATGTCGAAATTGGCATCATCAATAACAACACTCGGTAGTGCAATTTTGAACTGTGCGACTTCTGTTTTGATGTCCTTGGCGTCCAGCATGCCATTCAGGAACAGGATTTTTGGACGACCTTCAATCGAACCAATCGTAATGTCGGTGCCGTCTTTAAGAGGAAGCACCACATTAGTCAGCTTGATATGACCAAGGAAGTCAGCGGAAACCGAAGCAGCTTTACCGCCGCGCCGTTCAAGCTGAGCATTGATCGTCTTTTCGAGTGTAATCTTGTATCCGACTGCACCTGCAGCGGCGATTGCGATGACTGCTACGGCTGCCCAAAGTGCCTTGCGTCCGCCTTTGCGTTTTCCGCTCGTTGCCTGCTCCACGATTTCTCATCCTTTCAGCGCAATTTCAACGGTATCTGATAGATGATTGGTTAATCACAAGAAATTGTAAGAGCAAGCAGGATTGGCCGAAATTTGGGATTTTTGACCATCCGGTGGAAAAATGCTCGCAATTTTGCAAATTTCTTCGATGGAAACTGTAAAAATCTACCGTAGTCGTTTGCGCGTGTGCAGGACGAAATCATCATCGATTTTCAACAACTGCCCATCGATTCCATAAACCTCATTGAGCAAATGAGGAGTAAGAACCTCTTCCGGCATGCCATCGGCAACGAGTTTACCCTGATCAAGAACAATCAACCGCGTGCAATATTTTGCAGCCAAACCAAGATCATGCAGCGAGGCGATCACTGTCTTTTTCTCGGCGGCTAGTCCCGCAAACACTTCCATCAGTTCAAGCTGATGCGCGGGATCTAGTCCGGCCACCGGCTCGTCTGCCATAATGATAGGTGTATCCTGCGCCAAAACACGCGCAATCAAAGCGCGCGCTCTTTCGCCCCCCGATAATTCGTTTGCAGGACGCGACGCAAACTCAGTCACACCCATACGCTGCATTGCTGTTTCAATGGCAGCTTCATCGCCCCTGTCCAAACCAGCAAAAACCGGCTTCAGCGCCGAGCACCCGAGCGAGACCAGCATCCGTACTGTGACGGGCCAGGCAACATCGCGTTCCTGTGGCAGATAAGAGATTGCCTTGGCACGGTCAGCGACGTGCATGCGTCTCAAGTCCGAACCATTAAGTGAAATGGTGCCAGATGAAGGCGTAAGCCCGAGAAGCGCACGCAGAAGCGTTGTCTTGCCAGCGCCGTTCGGCCCAATCAGGCCGATAAACTCACCTTCACGCACCTCAAAGCTGACAGCTTCAAGAACGACTTTGTGGCCGAGCGACACATCAAGGTTTTTAACGGAGAGCATAGTCATACCAACCGCCTCCGATATTTGAACACAAGCCACAAGAAGAATGGAGCGCCAATGATTGCGGTCAGCACACCAAGCTTCAATTCGCGTCCCGGCATGATCACTCTCACCAGAACATCCGCAGCCAGGAGAAGCGCGGCCCCGCCAAAAGCACTGGAAACGAGCAGTCGCGATGGTCTTGCGCCAACTAGCGGACGCAACAAATGCGGCACCACAAGACCGACGAAGCCAATTGCACCCGCTACGGCAGTCGAGGCCCCGACACTGGCCGCAGTGCCAAGGACCGCCATAACCTGAACGCGGGAAAGATTAACGCCCATACTGACGGCAGCATCCGACCCCAATGTGAGACTATCGAGCGCCCGTCCGAGCGAAAACAACATCACCCAGCCAATCAGGATAAATGGCGCTGCAAGCCACACATGCGTCATTGAACGATCAGCGAGTGAGCCCAGCATCCAGAACACAATTTCCATGGCCGCAAATGGATTGGGCGACAGGTTAAGCGCAAGTGCCGTCATGGCCCCCGCGAGACTGGTGACGGCAACACCTGCAAGGATAACCGTCAACGTCCCGGCATGACGTCCCGCCAGAGCCTTGACCAGAAAGACTGACAGAAACGCCCCGACGAGCGCCAACAATGGCAGAGCCAGCGGGAAAATCTGCGAAAGCCCGGTATAGATTGCGATCACTGCACCAAGGGATGCGGAGGAACTCACCCCAAGAAGTCCCGGTTCAGCCAGAGGATTGCGCAAATAGCCCTGAAGGGCCGCGCCTGAAAGCCCAAGCGACGCACCGATCAGCAAGGCAAGGATTGCACGTGGAAGACGTATCTCACGCATGACCAGCGCAATCACATCGCCCTGCCCGGTAAAAAGCGCTCGGATACTCTCACCCACACTTATCGATGCCGGACCAACCAGCAGCGAAAGCGCAAAGAGCGCAAGAACCAGCAAACCAAGTGCAACAAGCAGGAGATAAAAACGCCAGGTTTCAGTCACGCGCGGCCTCCGCGAGCTTTGCAACAGCCTCAACACTGAATGGTCCGCCACATACTGTCAGATTATCGTTGAGTGCCACCATCCGCGTATGGCCTTCAAGAGCACGTAATGCCGGGTGCTCGAAATTTTCAAAGGCCAGTGCAGGCGGTCGCCCGCGCGAACCTCGAACCAAGATATCAGGCTTTTCCATTATCAGCATTTCCAGCGGCAGCATGGCTGAGCCGCGAACGCCTGCCTTGTCCGCAATACTATCAAGCCCTGCCAAACGGATCGCTTCATCAATCAGCGTACCGCGTCCCGCCGTGTAGCTATTGGCATAATAAAGTGCCACAGTTTGCTTGCGATCAGGCTTTTTGATCGCCAACAAATCGGCATCCATAGCAGCAATCTGCCGTTCAGCTTCTTCTTCACGCCCCAACAATTCCCCCAATCGCTTCATATGTGCTTTGATATCTTGAAATGATCGTGCAGGCGCAAACTCCTCAACCCGCACACCCAAATCACGCAAAAGCCCAACTGTAGCACGCGAAGAAAATGTACCTGCCAGCACCAGATCGGGCTTCATCAGGAAGACTTCCTCGGCTTGCCCATGATTGACTGGCAATTCCTTTGCCTTCTCACTCAACACCGACAAAAGCGGATCACGCGAGAGATAGGACACCGATTGCAATTGAGCGGGATCAGTCAGCAACATCGCAAGCTGATCCGTGCAGACATTAATCGACACGACGCGTTGAGGCCGATCTTCTGCGAATGCAGACTGAAATCCAGCGAGAAACAGGCCTGCCAGAAGACAAAGTCTGATATTCTTCCTAACTACCTGTTTACACGCCCACATCATCTGAAATCAGAAATTCCGCGTTAGCCCAATATTTATGGTGCGTCCCGGCGCAATATAACCAGAGGTCGTCTGATAATCCTTATCGAAAATATTCTCGACCGAGAGCTTGAATTGCGACTGTGCATCAATGTCATAAAGCGCAACGAAATCTGCCGTCACATAGGGATCAAGCTTGTTGGTGTTTGCTGCATTCGTGAAGCGCGGACCGCCATAAAGCAGCCGTCCAGTCAAATCGAGCTTATCGACCGGCTTGTAGCTGACTTCTGCCGTTGCCTTGACGCGTTCGCGATAAGCCAGATCATTATCACTGTCTTCATCAATCGGACGTTTCAGATCAATAGAGCCTTTCACGCCCCACCTCTCGTTAAAGCGATGAGACAGCGTGGCTTCAAAGCCGGTGATCTTTGCCCGGGCAACATTATAGGGCAGATAGGAAGGCGCTGTGCTCATGATCGCATCGCGCAACCACGTTTGGTAGAAAGCCATATCGACGCTGGTTTTATCTGTTGCCTGCCAGTTAAGACCCACTTCATAAGAACGGGATTTTTCCGGTTGCAAATCAGGATTTGCGTAGCCAGGGTAATAAAGCTCATTGAAAGTCGGCGCTCGAAAGCCTGTGCCAAATGACGAGCGCAGCACCAAATCAGGCAAAACCTCATAACTGGCCCCGGCATTATAAGTCACAACGTCGCCAAATTGCTCGTTGTGATCATAACGCACGCCGCCATCAAAGCGCAGCGCATCATATTCCAGCGAATATTGCCCGAACAATGCCGCCAGATCACGGCTGGTTTCCGCATAAACCGTCGTGGCATTGACCTCCTCGCGATAGGCTTCCACACCACCCGTCAGCACATGAGAAACGCCGCCAGTTTCAAACTGCTTTTCAGTCGAAGCAAAAATGCCATAGCGCTTGGTTTCAAACAGATCAGACCCGCTCACGTTCTTACGGAAATTCCGGCTGTGGTCCAGCCCGGAACTGAGTTCAATCGTCGAAGACCAGTCGTCCGTATGATCAATACGTGTGCCGATCTTTCCATTGAACGCAGTTGTGTAAGCTTCGTTAAAAGAGGGCGCTGTCGCATCATACTGGTTGCGCCCGCGGCTCAAAAGGCCATCCGTATAAATCCGACCCCAATCGAAATCCTTTGCAAGGGAGAAGTTAAACGAGCCTTGCAGAAATCCGTCCCGATCCGGTTCATAACCGAATGTCCCCGGCTGTTTGAAATTATAACCCTGCGTGCCTGTCACCGCCGCACCAAAGGCATAGCCGATGCCGTCTTTACTCTGGCCTTGTAGCCAAGCGGACGCATAGCCGCCCCATGGATGCGTAACACCTGTCGTAACACTGCCGCAGAAAGAACGCTCGCCACAGGCACCTCCCTGCTTGGTAATGATATTGATCACGCCGCCCATCGCATCCGCACCATATTGCGAGGAATGCGCGCCTTTGGCGATTTCAATACGATCAATTGAACTCAGTGGAATATTGGCAAGCGATGTTGCACCAGTCGTGGCCGATGCAGTTCGCACGCCATTGACCAAAACAACGGTCTGTTTTGACGACATGCCGCGAATATAAAGGTTCGAAGACGATCCCTGCCCGCCATTGGTGGTGATCGAGATACCCGGATAATATTTTAGGAGCGATTGCAGATCAGGCGCTGCCGAACGGCCTATCTCTTGGCTGTCAATCACAGTGACGGACGACGTGGAGCGCTGCAACGACGTCGCACGACGAAGCGGTGTGACGACAATCGTATCAAGGACAAGGCCCTCTTGAGCGTTCACGTTCGTCTGGGCGAATACGCCGAGCGGCATAGCCACCAAAATGGTTGATGCGAGATAGGCCGATAGTCTGAGAATATGCATTAGTCTACTTCCTGCGCGCGAGCGTTGCTTCACCGCAGGTGTCAGAAATCAGGGCGCAAGCGCCCCGTCTTTGTCCCACGGCAACATTTCACAATGTCACCGCTACGGACGGCCGCGACTGAACACCCCTCGTGTCAGCCATGGGTGACTGGATGCGGCAGGTCTCCTGACTTCCGGGTCTTCATCAATCCTCCGCCTTCCCGAACGCGAATGTTCAGTGGCTATGATCGCGATAACGATCACGGGAGGACAACTCTCCGGTCACAGTTGCGGGGGCAGTCCCGGTCTCAGCTCTAGAAATAGGCCTCACCGTGTTCCCTTTTCATCCACCTTGCAGGCAGAACCGTATCCTAGGACGAGCGATAGCAAGGGCATGGTAGATTATCAACTGCAACATAATGCCCCTCTGAATCAGATTTGCAGCAAACTTGCAGAAGCAACTGAATCAAAAAGCGTTTTGGAAAAGAGTTTTCGCGGGTGCCGATTTAATGAGATGGAGGGCAATGTTGACAGCACCCGCTGACTGTCGATCAGGGCAACACTGCAAAAAAAGATCGCGCTGGTGCGCTCGACAGATCCTTAAATGAGAAAATCTTAGCCGGGATGTCGTTTTAGGTTGGGCCTCGACATCCCGGGCCATCAGTTCTGGTGGAACCTGACAACGCACAATCATTAGCATCCGCGAAGGCACACTTTCTTTGATTTAAATCAATTAGATAATATTTAAATTGAAATGAGCTCACTATTTTTGCGTGCCGCACTTACCCCATTTCTTTTTCAGATATGCAGAAACGCTTTTAAGTTTGGGGTCAGACAGAAATCCCTGGCGGAAAAGAATATTGCCTTTTACTTCTGGTATGGAGTTGTTGAGATCAAGCTGGCGCTTGATTTCATCAACACCATTTCCCTCAAGCCACTCTGGTTCGGACTTCGAAGAACTGCCGGCACGATAGAGCGCCATACCGATATACAGATCAGTCTTCGTGCCGCGCACAGTATCCGCCCACCATTTGACAATCGGGCCATAGGGCACATCTTTGCGGCCGGACGACCAGTAAACCTGCGGCGCGATATAGTCGATCAAACCGTCCTTGACCCAGGCACGCGTATCAGCGAAGTCACCATCATAATTGGTTTTGCCTGCACGAGTCGCAGAGCCAAGCGGGTCGTCCACCTGATTGCGCCAGACACCGCCCGGGCTAATGCCGAAGCGAACATGCGGTTTGGTCGCCTTGATCCGTTCTGAAATTTCCTGCACCAGCGTATAAGTATTGTAGCGCCGCCAGTCATACTTACTGGCGAACTTCGTCCCAAAACGCTTATAGGTTTTATCATCCTTGAGCGGCGAGCCTTGGGTTTCATAATAGAAATAATCGTCGAACTGGATACCATCAACATCGTATTTCTGAACGACTTCGGCAGTGATATTGCTCACCCATTGGCGCACAGCCGGAATGCCCGGATCAAGGACATACCGATCCGCTGAAATACCTACCCATTCCGGGTTGGTTTTATAGACGCTCGGCGAGGAATCATTGGAAGAACTCTTCAGCTCTTTGCGTGTAGCGGGCCGCACATCCATCGATACCCGGTAAGGATTAAGCCAAGCATGAAGCTCAATGCCTCGCTTATGGGCTTCCGCAATTGCAAAGCGCAGCGGGTCAAAGCCCGGGTCTTTTCCAAGCGTACCTGTCAGATAAGACGACCACGGCAGATAATCTGATTTATAAAAAGCGTCCGCAGCAGGCGAAACCTGAAAAATAACGGCATTGATGCCGTGTTCGGTTGCCTCATCAAACATACGCACCAGTTCTTGCTTCTGAAGCTTTACCCGCTCGGAGTCATTTTCAATCTGTGTAGAAGCTCTGGATGGCCAATCCAGATTAAGAACAGTCGCAACCCAGCTCGCATGAAATGTATCGCAATCAAGTGGCATAAAACTTTAAAGTCCCGCTTTATTCAATTTGAACGCTATATCCATTTTGGTATGGATAAATTGCTACCTAATTTATAGGTTCAAATAGTTAATGCGAGGGCACAATGTATAAGAATATACTAATAACCACCGATGGTTCAGAATTTGCCGAACGTGGCCTCATTCATGGGTTTGACACGGCAAAAGCTATGGGCAGCAAAGCAACCGTCCTCATAGTGACCGCCCCCTATTCGCTTACCGGCCTTCCAGGTGGATTTACTGATAGTCCCACTTTCATCGAACGCTATGAACAAGAATGGAACGACTATGCCGACGCAGCTCTCGCGCGCGCCCGTGAGCTAGCAAATGAAGCAGGTGTTGAAATCCACACATTGCACGTCGTGGCCCAGCACCCGGCGACATCGATTATTGAAACCGCCAAAGAATTGCGTAACGACCTGATTGTCATGGCGTCACACGGTCGCCGTGGCCTCAAGGGCATGTTGCTTGGTAGTCAGACTTATGAAGTCGTGACGCACAGCAAGGTTCCAGTGCTGGTGGTTCGTTAAAGCATTTTCAACAAAAGTGCGAAGCGGTTTTGTGTGGAATAATGCGCGAAAGAGAGAATTAAACTGTCTGGTGTCCAGTGGCGCTTTCAATATCAACGCGGAAGAAAACTGGCTCCAGTTTGCGTTGTGTGCCGCCACTGGTAATCGTCTTGGTGTAAGCTGGTTCCCACCACGTTGGCTCATTTGAGAGCATATTCACGATGGCGGCCTTTTCCTGATCGCGCGTAATTTCGCGATAATGGCCATTCACGACAACGCTGCGCCATTGCGTCTTTGATACGATCTGATCGAATAAAATACAGACCGCACTATTCTTCCGCATGGCCTCAGTTTTCTGCCCATCTGTAGTGAACGAATAGAGCGCGCCGCCGCTAAACTTAAATCCGAGCGGTACGACATAGGGCCGATTATCAAGCACATAACCCAGCCGCCCAATCTCGGTATGCTGAATCATATCGCGGACATCAACTTCAGACATTTCTTTGATTAACATATCCAGCGTCCCTTGTTCATCGAACCTATCAATAGATTGCTATGGAGCAGCGATTATGTTTTGACTGCAATCAAAACATGAAAATCAAACGAACAAACGCCCTTCAGCAATCTTTACAGCCGTCCCGCCAATACGCGCTCCGGTGAGTACCTGTTTAGATACATCAAGCTCAAGACGAATACGCGATGGGCGGCCCATTTCCATGCCCTGCTCAATCCACCATTGTGAACTTCCGTCTACTGGCTTGTCTTTGGCGAGGATCATGCCCGCAAAAGCCGCGGCCGCAGATCCTGTTGCCGGGTCTTCATAGACATTCGATCCGGTCACAAACATGCGTGCATGATAGTTGCTATCGAACAGAATTGTCTCACGACAATAAACATAGATCGGCAATGGCCGGTCGCCGACATGCGGCAGGCTTTCGCTAACATAGACGGGGTCGATAGAGACCTTTGCAGCTGCAATCAGATTATGAACCGGCACCAGAAGATAGGGTGTACCAGCGCTCCAGATAGCAGGAATATGGTTTTCAAAACCGATTTCATGCGTGCCAAGCCCGATTGCGGCAGCCGCTTCTTCTTTCTCGATTTTAATATCGATCTTTTCTGGCAAGCGCGGCAGATCAAATTCGGCAAAGGCACTATTCTCACCGAGAATAACTCCGCAACGAACCACGCCAACTTTTTCTTCAAGCGTAACAATCCGGTCGGACTCATCACCTGTCCTGCGATGTCGTGCTAATGATACGGCAGCACCAACAGTCGGGTGTCCGGCAAAAGGCAGCTCGTAATCCGGTGTAAAAATACGAACCGCCGCTTCGTGCACTGGGTTTTCAGGCGCGAAAATGAAGACCGTCTCAGACAGATTGAACTCGCGTGCGATTGCCTGCATGCGCGCATCGGTCAGACCTTCGCAGTCATGAACGACAGCCAGCGGGTTTCCTGCCAATGCCTTATCGGCAAAAACGTCAAAAACCTCATAATACCGGCCGGTACTGGCAGCTTCGGTCATCGTTCACGTCTCCCTCAGATCACAGTCAGCGAATAGCCTTGAGCTGCGAGCATAGCCAATTTATCGGCGCTGTCATCTGTAAGAACCAATCGTTACTGTTGATTATCAAAATGCCAGTCAGCAAACGCCCGCACATAAGACGGCGTCGCCTGCCCCATTGCCCCTGCCTGTGTGACCGGAATTATTTCCGAAAGCTCCGGTTCAGCCTGTAGCGCCAGATTGCCTTCAATCTGTTTCAACAATTCAGCGGTTGAAAGTTCAAAGTAATATCGGCGAAAAAGCGCGATGCTCCCGTCAGCTGTCACAAGATGCGTCCTTGCTTCTACCTTGGCATCGCTAAGCTTTAGGCCCGTTTCCTCAAAGACTTCACGCGCCATATTGGTTTCATAATCCGCATGTCCATCGACAATATCATTGTCATCAATAGAGCCTGCTGGAAAATAAACGCGCCCAGCGACCGCATTATGCGAACTCATGCGCGCTGCAATAAGATGGCCTTCAGATGATACGATCACGCCCACACCAAAGATGTGCCATGGCCGCACATTCTGCATATCTTTGCGCCAATACATAAGCGTTGCAAAGCTGGTGCGATGAAAACCAGCGGTAAATGAACGGCCTTCAAGCCGTGCTTCAGGCGCCAGATAAATTTCACCATTAAATAATGTCGGGTTGGCCTGACGTTCGCGCTGCCAATTTTCGGCAATGGCTGCCTCGTTCACCTGCGCATAATCTAGCCGCCCCGGCAAAATCTGCACATTCACATGGTCAATTTCATAAACCGTGTTTTCTTTCACATGCTGCATCGGCCGACTCATTCTCAAACGATGTTCAGCGTCACAGCCACCGGGCAATGGTCGCTGGCTTTCGGGCGATCCCATCCAGTCCGTGGATAGCGATCCACTTCCTGTCCCGGCGGAAAAACTGTGCGCCATGGCTGACCACGGCGGATAATCTGCGGGATCGCACCACCGTTTTTGTCTGCCAGCGCTGGCGACGCAAGGATGTAATCAAGCTGGCAAAGATGGCGCTCCTGCGGCCCACGCGTATGATAGAGCGTCCAACGATCCATCTCTGGGCGACGCTCCACAAGATTGATAGCAAAGCCATCGCTCAACAAAGTATCGAGCGCGCTAGCCGCTTCTTTGACCGGCGTGAACTGATAGCCGTTCCACTCATCACCCTCGATGATGATCCGTTCGCGATAATCGTTGAAGTCGCCGCAAATCAACCAGCGCTTATCTGCCGTATTGCCCGCGCCAAATTTTTCTTCGATGATATGGCGGATCGCACGCGTTTCAGCTTGCCGAACTGGCAATGACGCAGTCCGACCATCCAACCCGTTGCGGGAACCGCCCATCGACTTCAGGTGAACGACAAACAATGTCAGCGGTTTACCGTCGATACGCATATCGAGACAAAGGCAATCGCGTTTGAAAATGCGATCATGCGGCTCTAGCCCCAGTTCAGCCAGAACTGGCTGATAGAGGTCGAGTTCCTTATAGGTCACATGGGCATGGCTGGTGACTTCAAGCACTTCAATCCGCTGACCATCGCGCGTCGTATCCCGCGCCATCACGGCAACATCAATGCCGCGACTATCATTGCCATCGATCAGATATTTATTGCGATAGCCCTGCCCGACCATCTTGAAAAGATAGCCATATTCAAAAGCATTGAGTGCTGCGAGATTATCGACTTCTTGCAGGCAAAGCACATCGGCGCGCGTTTCAGCGATAGCCAGAGCCGTCATCTGCCGCGTGTCGTCGGTATGGGCAACGGCCCGCGCCTGCTCGAGCAGACGGTATTGCTTTTCATCGCTGATCTCAAAGAGCTTAAGCGAGCGGTCCTGATGCAATTCATTGCGAAAACCGGAAAAATCAAACCGGCGCATCAGATTTTCAACATTAAATGTGGCTATCGTAAACATGTCTGCGCAATCTCGCGACTTGCGCTATGATTAGCAAGTGGTTCTTTTCAGGATTTTACAGGCACGCTGGTTTTGCTCCGAAAAGTCACCATATAATATTTTTAAATCGGGATGACGAAATGCTTGGAAAGATAGGACGCATTGCAATTTGCACAGGTCTGTTTGCAGCAAGCCTCGTCGGTAGCGCGGCGGCTGTTGATTTGAACACGCCTTATGTGCCGTCTTTGCGCCCAAGCACACCGCCTGTTGCTGGCGCATTGCCACGCCCCTATCAGCCAAAGGCTGGATCGCCCAAATGCTACGGCGCGGGTTGCCGCGACAGCGGCAATTACATCTCGCGCGAAGGCATCCCTATCTATAAGAATGGCGATCCGCTTCAGGTTCGCCCCGCTGATCGCACTGCTGTCAAAACTTTTGGTCCAAGCAGCAACCATATTTCATGGTGCTCAAACCATTACCGCAGCTATCGCACTTCGGATAACACCTATCAGCCGTTTGCAGGGCCGCGCACGGGCTGTAATTCACCATTTCAATAAAACAAAAAAGCCGGGCAATGCCCGGCTTCTGAATTTATGCAGCTTCCGATTTGGAATGCGTGCGGATCAAGCGACCAAGTCGCATGATGCCTTCATCAATCATTTCGTCATTGGCACATGAATAGCTGAGCCGCAGCGTATTCGCGCCGGTGCCATCTGCGAAAAATGCCTTGCCCGGTACGAATGCAACCTTCTCGCTTTCAATAGAAGCTGCAAGCAGTGCTGCACCATCCATACCCTTTGGCAGTGTAACCCAGATGAACATGCCGCCTTCTGGCTTGGTCCAATCTGTACCTTCCGGCATATACTTGGCCAAAGCTTCCAGCATCTTGTCACGACGGTGCTTGTAAACACTATGCAGCTTTGCAACCTGCTTATCAAAGCCGGTCGACGCAACACGATGAATAGCAATCTGGTTGATGGTCGAAGAATGAAGATCAGCAGCCTGCTTCATCAAAACGAGCTTGCGGATAACCGACTGCGAAGCAACGACGTAGCCAACACGCAAACCGGGCGCGAGTGTCTTCGAGAACGATCCGCAATAAATCGTGCGGGTCTTTTCGATGTCACCGCCGTTACGCGCAATATCAAGCGACAGGATCGGCGCAATGGCTTCGCCATTATAACGCAGATACTGATAGGCAGCATCTTCGATGATCGGAATATCGAGCTCATCCGCATCAGCCATAAGCTTCTTGCGGCCTGCGAGATCAACGGTTTCGCCGGTTGGATTGCTGAAATCTGCCGAGAGATAAGCAAACTTGACCTGACCGCCAGCATCTTCCGCATGCTGCTTATAGGAAGCCGGTGTGCGATTTCCATTGAGCGAGAGAATGTCATAGGTCGGCTCATAGGCATTAAATGCCTGCAACGCGCCAAGATAGGTAGGCGCGGTCACAAGTGCCGTATCATTGGGCGAAATGAAAAGCTTACCGAGATAATCGAGCGCCTGCTGCGATCCCGAAGTAATGAAGACATTATCTTCAGTGCATGGAATGCCGATCTTAGCGAGTTCACTTACCAGCCATGTGCGCAGCGGCTTGTAGCCTTCGGATACCGAATATTGCAGAGCTGCATTGGCTTCAGGACCACCAAAAATATCCTGATAAGCGCTCTGAAATTCAGCATGTGGAAACAACGCCGGATCCGGAATGCCACCAGCAAAGGAAATAATATCCGGACGCTCCAGCAATTTCAGAAGTTCACGGATTTCGGAAGCGCGCATACGCTTCGAGCGCGTTGCAAATACAGTTTCCCAGTCCAGCACCGGAAATCTCCTCAATACGATGGAGGCTAAGCCTCCTCAAACTCGCCAGATAAAGTTCTAGCGATAGCGCAATTTTTTGCTAACGAGAACACTTTCTTCCATGCTCAGACGGAATAAAGATATTCTGAATTGTTTTGGCTGAACAACGCACAAAACATAAATTCCAAAAGCAACAGACGATCTTTTCGTGTGCTAAGTTTCACACGACCAAATCCCTATGCATGAAAGGGGCGTAAGAAACGCCCCTCTTTTTCTTTTATCGTAGAGCACTGCAAAATCTGAAGAGATTCAGGCTGATGGCCGACGCATCGGCCCAAAAATCGTTTTCGATTTTTGGACAGATCGATGCGTCTATCTTAAAATTAGAGCGACCTTTGTGCGCCCTAACGGGCGCACGGCGCTCTACCCGAAAATGGTGTTTTGTGAGAACCGGAGCGGAGCGTACATTAGGTACGTGAGCACCGGAAGCGTAACAAAATGCCATTTGCAGACGGCCAGAGTCTGAATATCGCAGCTTTTTAGTTGCGTGCCTTGTCGACGAGCTTGTTCGCTGCGATCCATGGCATCATGCCGCGGAGCTTTTCACCAACTTCTTCGATCTGGTGGCTGTCGTTGTTACGACGGATACCCTTGAAGCGCGCTGCGCCTGCACGATATTCCTGCATCCAATCGGAAGTGAACTTGCCGGTCTGAATGTCCTTCAGAACGCGCTTCATTTCTTCCTTGGTTTCTGCAGTGATGATGCGTGGACCAGTGACGTATTCGCCCCACTCAGCAGTGTTGGAGATCGAGTAGTTCATGTTGGCAATGCCGCCTTCGTAGATCAGGTCTACGATGAGCTTCATTTCGTGCAAGCATTCGAAGTAAGCCATTTCTGGTGCGTAACCAGCTTCGACCAGAACTTCAAAACCAGTGCGGATAAGTTCAACAACGCCGCCGCAAAGAACAGCCTGCTCACCGAACAAATCGGTTTCGCACTCTTCCTTGAAGGTGGTTTCGATAACGCCCGAACGACCGCCACCTACGCCCGAAGCGTAGGACAGAGCGAGATCATGTGCGTTGCCCGAAGCATCCTGATGGATAGCGATAAGGCAAGGAACGCCGCCGCCCTTCTGGTATTCGCCGCGAACCGTGTGGCCTGGACCCTTTGGTGCGATCATGACAACGTCAACGGTCTTCTTTGGCTCAATAAGGCCGAAGTGAACATTGAGGCCGTGTGCGAAAGCAATTGCTGCGCCGTCACGGATGTTGTCCTGAATGTGATCCTTGTAGATGTCTGCCTGAAGTTCATCAGGGGTCGCCATCATCAACAGGTCAGCCCACTTGGATGCATCAGCAACATTCATGACTTCGAAGCCGTCAGCTTCTGCCTTCTTTGCAGTTGCCGAACCTTCACGAAGAGCGATGCGCACATTGGCAGCGCCGGAGTCCTTGAGGTTCAGCGCATGAGCGCGACCCTGGCTGCCGTAGCCGACGATAACGACCTTCTTCGACTTGATCAGGTTAACGTCTGCATCACGATCGTAATAAACGCGCATTTCGATATTCCCTTCATTCAGATTATTCTGCGGCATCCTCGTATCCGCAGAAAACTAAGCTCCGTATAGAGCGAAAAACTGCTTTGTAGCGCGCCGGGCGTCCCGGATTACCACTTCGTCAGTCAATTCCAACCGGTCGCCAAGCAGCAACCGGATCTGCATATCCCGGACGACAAGTCCGAAAAATGCACGAAAAGCTTCATCAATATCGTCGAAAGCCAGAAGCTTTGCTTCCTGCCCCATTTCAAGGATCGGCTTAAGACGCTTGGCCATGGCAACCGGACCATTTGAGAGAACGATGTCACCCAATGCGGACTTACCAGAGGCAGAGTGACTGACAGCCAGACGGTTCAGCGCAACGGATGTGCGCCCCGACAGAACCAGCAACCAGTCACGAGCAAAATGTTCAAGGCTTGAGAAAAGCGATTCAGCATCAAGCTTCTCGCGTGCCACAGGCACAACGCGAACCTTTGATGCCTGCCAGCGGACCATCGCAGTCAGCAAACCATCGCGATCACCAAACCATTTATAGAGGCTTTCTTTGGAGCAATTGGCAGCGCGCGCAATGCTTGCCGTTGTCAAAGCGCGGTCCCCGCCTTCAACAAGAAGGCGCAACGCCTGCTCCAGAACTTCGTTCTGACGCGGCGAGAAAGACGGCTGCTTCTGAGCCTGCAATTCTTCGCTTTTATCAGTCACCGGTTGATCCCTCCAACTTGTACCGTACGGTACGGTTCCGTTTATTAATCCTTACCTGTGAGACCGTCAAGCAGGATTTTTCGTAATGAGGAATGAAGTGCAAATTTTCCCATAAAAGGCAGCACACAAAGATCAAAGCACCATTGAAAATGACAACTTGAAATAATAAATCGATAGTCGGCTTGGCTGTTATTAAGGAGGGGCAATGCTTCTAGAAGTTAAATTTCAAGGAGACTTGGCAGATCAACATAAGATTCCCGCTTATGAAGGTACAAAATCACTTGAAGGCATCACGAGATCAATCTTGATCGTCTCCAGCTATCTCGTCGAAGGAAAAATTAGAAGACGAGAGTTTGAAAGACTACCAATTGATTTTAATTTGATTGCTCACCGTCCAGGAAGTTTCGAATCCATTTACGAAATCGCTTACCCAGCAGCAGTTATTGGAGGACCACTCGCGCTGGGCGTAGCGGGAAATCTGCTAACTGACATGCTTAAAACAGTTTTCCGACGTGTTACAGGCTCCCCCGAAACTGAGCCACCTAAAAGCATCCAAACCATTGAAGCAGCTAGAGGGGGCGACATTTCTGCTCTCGTAGATGCAGTGGAACCATCGGTGCGACTAGGGCACAACGTCATCAATCATGGTGTAATAAATATCAATATAACATCTCCCGGTGCATCAGAAGAAAAAATAGTAAAATACACACCAAACACCAAAAAATACGTTTGGGAAAATGTCATTAATAACAATATTAGAATAAAAATATTCAGTATTGGAAGCTTTAATGCTAATCAAGGAACAGGTCGTGCTTTTGATCTCGAAGAGGGAAGATCTATACCCTTCGAAATATCGAACGATGCTGATAGAAAAACTGTAGAAACAATCTTAAATAGCATATCATCATATACTATGAAAAAAAGACTTGGTGATAATTTAAGATCTGCCGCTGCTTTAAAATATACATCCGTAGACACATCAGAAGGTAGAGTTAAGAAAATACGTATACTTTCAGCAAGAAACGAGATTACACAATTATAATCTGATGAAAAAGAACCTCCAAATCTGTTATTGGAGGTTCTTTCTTTAAATATTCACCTGCGTTCCTATTTCCACAACACGACCAGTTGGAATCTGGAAATATTCCGTTGCATCGGACGCAGTGCGCGCGAGCAGGATAAACAGCTTATCTTGCCAGAGCGGCATGCCGGAATGCGCTGACGCTTTCAGCCAGCGACGCGACAGGAAGAACGACGTCGTCATAATATCGAACTTCCAGCCAAGCCTGCGGCAAAGCCCCAAAGCTCGCGGGATATTTGGCTGCTGCATGTAGCCAAACGTCAACGTCACCTGCATGAAACGCTCATTATATTGCGAAACACGCACACGGTCGGCACTCGAAACCCAGGGCTTGGATGCGGTTACTACAGTCAAAATCACATTGTTATGATGCAACACTTTGTAGTGCTTGAGACTGTGCATCAGCGCAGTTGGAGCACTCTTGGGATCGCCGGTCAGAAACACAGCTGTGCCGGGCACAATCGTGGGCGGACGCTTGTTCATCTGCTCGACGATGAGATCAAGCGGCACTTCCGCCTTACGCGTTTTCTGGAACAGATGACGCGTACCCCGCACCCACGTCCACATGATGACCACAAGAATGGCAGCAAACAGGATCGATGCCCAACCACCGTCATGCACCTTGATGATGTTGGCACTGAAAAATAGCAGATCGATGATCAGAAAGCCGACAATAATTGGTAGTGCGCGGCTGACACGCCAGTTCCAGATACGTGTCATAACAAAATAAAGAAGCCCGGTCGTGACCAGCATATTGCCGGTCACAGCAATACCGTAAGCCGAAGCGAGATTGTTCGACTTCTCGAAGCCAAGCACCAGAATAATGACAGTCAGACCAAGCAGAAGATTGACGCGCGGAATATAGATCTGCCCATGCAGCTTTTCCGACGTATGCTGGATCTCCAGACGCGGCAAAATATTGAGTTGCACCGCCTGACGTGCCACTGAAAACGCACCACTGATAACCGCCTGACTAGCGATTACTGTTGCAGCAGTCGCCAACAACACCATCGGCCAGAGTGCAAATTCCGGCATCATCTCGAAGAATGGCAGAGCTGCTGCTTCACCATGCGAAAGCACGAATGCCGCCTGTCCGAAATAGTTAAGCAACAGGCATGGGAACACGATCCAAAGCCAAGCGCGAACAATCGGTTTGCGGCCAAAATGACCAAGATCAGCGTAAAGCGCCTCAGCGCCCGTCATCGCAAGAAACACTGCGCCGACGGTGATGAATGCCACACCCGGGCTAACCACCAGAAAACGCAGCGCATAATAAGGGTTGAGTGCTGCCATAACAGTCGGATCATCAAAAATGTGCCATAGGCCAGAAGCGCCGAGCGCCAGGAACCATACGGCCATGATTGGCCCGAATACGATAGCAACTTTCCCGGTTCCGTATTTCTGAATCGAAAACAGAACGACAAGGATAACCACCGTAATGGGCACCACAAAGGGCGTCATGTGGGGCGCAACGATCTGCACCCCCTCCACAGCTGACAGAACAGAAATCGCAGGCGTAATGACCGCGTCGCCAAAAAACAGCGCTGCACCGCAGATACCGGCTGCCAAAATGACGTCAGGCCGCCCTTTTAAGGCAGCCCGCACCAAAGCCATCAGAGAGAGAATGCCACCCTCGCCATTATTGTCGGCGCGGAGCACGAAGATCACGTATTTGATAGTCACAACGAGCAAAAGCGCCCAGAAAATCAGCGAGACGACACCGAGAATATCACTTCGCGACAGAATACCATCCGACGTCGCTGCGTGCAGCGCTTCGCGAAATGCATAGATCGGACTTGTTCCAATATCGCCGTAAACAACGCCCAATGCGCCAAGCACGAGCATTTTCATGCTGTCTTGCGAATGATCGTTTTCTTCAGAAACTGTGCCGTTTTCAGGAATAACGCCAACAGGCAGCGTGTTTTGAGAACCGGCCTGTGCTTCATCTGCAACTGGCTGGTTCTTATCATTATGCTCGCTGCTCATATGCAGACACCTCACAAGGCCGTAATTTTAAAACCTGCAGGAAAAAAGAAAAAGAGGAAAATCTTCGCCAGCAAAAAACTCTGGCCAGACGTTAAAGTTCCTCATTCAGTCCGCTAACAACTCAACAGTTCGACGAAAACAAACTTCGGATAACTTAAGCAATCGCCGGGGGTACAAATCTTGGACTGCGGAAAACTTCATTTATGCTTCCCTTAATTGATCCTGCATGCCCCCAGCACATAAACATCAGGCGCGCGGTCTATAACTTGTTACGTCCGCGCACAAATGCAGATTTTGCACAGCTTGTTTAAAAGCCATGCGTTTTACGCACCATCTATCCCGCCAGCGCTGCAATATAGCGACTGACCGTAACCGGCATACCGTACATCAAAGCATCTGCCGTCAGGCCATGACCTATCGAAACTTCGCTTAACTGCGGTACACGTTTGACCAGCGCAGGCAGATTTTCAACTGTCAAATCGTGCCCGGCATTGATTGCGAGCCCCAGCTTCGTGGCCGCATCAGCTGCCTTACCGATACGGACAAGCTCCCGCGTTGCAGCCGAGGGATCGTCATAAGTCGCACCATAAGGCCCAGTGTAAAGCTCGATACGATCAGCACCAATCGCTTTAACCTTATCATAGCCAAGCGGATCAGGGTCAGCAAACAGCGAAACACGCATACCGTTTGCCTTGAGGCGCTGAACAATTGGAGCCAAGAAGTCAGATTTGGTTTCAAAATCCCAACCGTGATCAGACGTCGCCTGCATTGGATCATCGGGCACCAGCGTCACTTGCTCGGGCTGGTGTTTATCAACCAGATCAAGAAACGCCTCTGTCGGAAAACCTTCAATATTAAACTCAGCCTGCGGATACTCATCATCAATGAGCGCACGAATGTCGCCAAGGTCAGAAAAGCGTATATGGCGCTGATCAGGACGTGGATGCACTGTCAAACCAGCAGCACCCGCTGCAAGCGCTGCTCGCCCAAGGCCTGTTACACTTGGCCATGGAAGATCACGGCGATTGCGTAACATGGCTATGGCATTGAGATTGACGGACAGTTTTGCAGGCATAGAGCATAGCTCCCACAGATAAGGATATGGCTTTATATCCCGCGATGGTAAAAAATGTCAGTGCTTTCCGGTCGCACCCACAATGAATCGTCAAGAAATACATTACTCAAATTTTATCAGTCTGAACGCAACTTTTGCCCCATCAAAAACGTTAAGGCCAACAAGAAATATGACGTTTTTAAAAAGCAATTTCCACCCAATGGAGGTCCTTATGCGCAATGAAGACATTCCTGTCGTCCGTCGCATTGCAACCAATCGTGAAGATGTATTTGCCTTTGCAATCGAAGGACATCTCGATGATGCAGCCCTTGAAAATCTCTATGGCTTGCTCGACGCGGCCTATGAAGGGCACGAAGAAATCGATCTTCTCATTCGTCTGACCGGATATGAAGGCGTCGATTGGGGGTCTGCATTTTCCGAAAGCATGCTGTCGATGCGAGCCAAGTCGCTCCGTCACTTACGCCGCTATGCGATTGTTGGCGGACCTTTATGGATACAAGCCAGCGTAACGCTGATGCAGCCATTCCTCTCCATCGAAATGAAAACTTTTGAAGCGGAAGATGAACCAAAAGCATGGGCATGGCTAAACGCCGAACCCGCTGACCAGTAATTATTTGACGATTGTAAGCTGCTCCGCCGCGCGGGTTATGGCTGTGTAAAGCCAGCGCTCACGCGTGTCACGGAAGGCATAGCTCTCGTCAAACAGTACGACATTATCCCACTGCGAACCCTGCGCCTTATGCACCGTCAGGGCATAACCATAATCGAAATCATCGAAGCGCTTCTTCGTCTGCCACGGAATTTCAGCATCCGGGTCTTCAAACTGCGCTTTGAGCAGCTTGATCTTGGCGACACCGCGATCTTCATCTTCTGGCGAAACAAGCAAATTAATGCCGGGCTTCACAGTTTCTTTAGAAGACGTCATGACTTTCCACAGCGAGCCGTTCAGCAATCCTTTTGCCGGATCATTACGCAGGCACACAAGCTTATCGCCTGCCTGCGGATACTCAGCGCTAAAGCCTTTCAGCTCACGTAGTCGCTGATTATAGCGCTTGCGTGTGCGGTTGGTCCCCACAAGCACCTGATCGGCAGAAAGAACCAGATCCTGATTGACCTCAGACTTGGAAATAATCTTTGCCCGACCTTCGTCGCAATAACTGAGTTCCCTGCCCTCACGGACATCGAGCGCCATACGGATAATCGGATTATCACGTGCCTGACGATGAATTTCAGTCAGCAGATAATCTGGCTCATGTTCAGTAAAGAATCCACCACCCGAAATCGGCGGCAACTGCCCTGGATCACCCAGCACGAGAATAGGAGTGCCAAAGGTCATCAGATCGCGGCCAAGCTGCTCATCGACCATCGAACATTCGTCCACAACGATGAGGGCTGCTTTGGCTACCGGGCTTTGACGATTGAGTGAAAACGTCGGCGCAATCGATGTCTTGCCAGTCGTTTCGTCTTCAACGGCTTCTTCACCACGCGGACGATAAATCAGCGAATGCAGTGTACGGGCATTATTTGCACCCTTGGAGCGCAGAACCTGCGCGGCCTTGCCGGTAAAGGCTGCAAACTGCACTTCACCATCCACATGCTCGGCAAAATAGCGCGCAAGTGTGGTTTTACCCGTTCCGGCATAACCAAACAGCCTGAAGATTGGCGAACGCCCTTCCTTCAGCCATTTCCCAACGGCTTTTAAAGCCTGATCCTGTTCTGGTGAAAACTGCATCCCCTGTTCAGACAGGATTCGGCACTCAAAAACAAGATCAAACCGTGATCAGATGTTTTAGCTAAAGCATGTCGCGGAAAAGTGGGAACCGGTTTTCCGATAACGACATGCGTAAGAATAAGGAGTTAGAGCGAGCGCTGTGGGGACGGATAAGCGCGTCACGCTCTAACAAGCGCAGCAAATCTCTCGAGATCAACATTGCCACCGCTGACGATCACGCCGACGCGTTTGCCTTTCAGTTCTGGTGCCATTTGCATAGCCCCAGCAAAACCAAGACACCCTGTCGGTTCAACCACCATCTTCATGCGACTGGCAAAGAATTTCATACCTTGTACGAGTTCATCATCGCTCACAGCCAAAATATCCCGAACAGTTTTCTGAATAACCGCAAAAGTCATATCGCCGAGCGCCTGTGTCTGCGCGCCATCGGCCAAAGTTTTTGGCACATCAATATGTACGATTTGACCTGAGCGAAACGACTGCTGACCATCATTGCCAGCTTCTGGCTCAACACCATAAACGTCGCATGAGGGCGAAAGCGCTTTCGCAGCCAGTGCGGAGCCTGCCAACAGACCGCCACCTCCGAGACAGACGAACAATGCATCAAGTGGCCCAACCTCTTCGATCAGCTCCTTGGTTGCTGTGCCCTGCCCCGCAATAATATCGGGATGATTGAATGGCGGAATGAGGGTTAGACCACCCTCGTCCGCAAGCTTCTTAGAAAGCGCATCACGATCTTCGGTGTAGCGATTATACGTGACGACCTTTGCGCCGTAGCCGCGTGTCGCGTCGAGTTTTGCGGCCGGTGCGTCTTCGGGCATGATAATCGTTGCGCCGATACCAAGAAGCTTTGCAGATAGGGCAATCGCCTGCGCATGATTACCAGACGAAAATGCAAGCACGCCGCGCTTCTTCTGCTCGTCCGTAAAGCGCGCCAAAGCATTGTAAGCGCCACGCAACTTGAACGCGCCGATGCGCTGAAAATTCTCGCATTTGAAAAAGAACTGTGCACCCGTTTGGGCGTCAATGGTCGCTGAAGTGAAGACTGGCGTTCTATGCGCATGGCCTTCAATCAATTGGGCCGCAGATACCACATCATCATATGTCGGAAGCACAGACATCATTCACCTTTTGAGCAATCAGCAGCTTTTTGTGAGAAGAAGTTAGCCCAATAAAAAACCGGCACAATCAAAACATTGTGCCGGTTTCAAAGGATATTGTATCAGTGCGGACTAAGCTTAGAGACCTTGCGGGCCGCGGTTCATTGCAGCCACACCAGTGCGGCAAATCTCCACGAGACCAAGTGGCTTCATCAGCGAAATGAACTGATCGATCTTGGCGGTTTTACCAGTAATCTCGACGATGAAATGCTCGGTCGTTGCATCCACAATCTTTGCATTAAAAGCATCGGTCAGACGCAGAGTTTCGGCGCGCGCCTCGCCCTTGCCTGCAACTTTGATCAACGCCAATTCACGCTCAATCGGGCGCTCATGGCCGAGTTCAACAGCGCGATGGGTCATATCAACCACGCGATGTACCGGAACAATGCGTTCCAGCTGATGGCGGATTTGATCAAGTACATTTGGCGTACCGCGCGTTACAATCGTAATGCGCGACAGGTGCTGCTCATGCTCGGTCTCAGAAACCGTCAGGCTTTCAATATTGTAGCCACGTCCTGAAAACAGGCCAATAACGCGGGCAAGAACGCCCGGTTCGTTATCAACGAGAACCGAAAGCGTATGCGTTTCTGGTGTCTGGGTATCCGCTGCAATGAAATATGCCGAGCCGGATGCTAGATTTTGTGCGTTCATGTTCTTTACTCCGGATCAGACTAGGGAACGGCCCTTGGCGTCAATAGCATTGGCAACAGCTTCGTCAGTCGCTTCATCAGGCAACAGCATTTCATTATGCGCCTTGCCAGACGGGATCATCGGGAAGCAGTTGGCTAGATTGGCAACGCGGCAATCGAAGATAACCGGCTTTTTGATTTCAATCATTTCCATGATTGCATCATCCAGCAAAGCTGGCTTGTCGCAACGAATGCCATGCGCACCGTAAGCTTCTGCAAGCTTCACGAAATCAGGCATTGCCTCGGTATAAGAATGCGACAGGCGGTTGCCATGCAGCAACTGCTGCCACTGGCGAACCATGCCCATATATTGATTGTTCAGAATGAAAATCTTGATTGGCGCATTGTACTGGATTGCAGCCGACATTTCCTGAATACACATCTGGATCGACGCATCGCCAGCAATATCGATAACCAGCGCATCTGGATGCGCAATCTGAACGCCGAGAGCGGCTGGCAAGCCATAACCCATGGTGCCGAGACCGCCCGATGTCATCCAGCGGTTTGGCGCTTCAAAATCCATGAACTGCGCTGCCCACATCTGATGCTGACCAACTTCAGTCGTGATATAGGTATCACGATCTTTCGTCAGTTCGTTCAGACGCTGCAATGCATATTGCGGCATGATGACGTCTTTGTTTGGCGTATAGGCCAGTGACTTACGTGCGCGCCAACGATTGATCTGCTCCCACCATGCGCCAATTGCGTTTGCATCCGGCTTCTTAGAAGCCGCGCGGAACTGGCGAACAATGTCTTCCAGAACATGCGCAACGTCACCAATGATCGGAACATCAACGCGGACATTCTTGTTGATCGAGGATGGATCAATATCGATGTGGATTTTGCGCGAGTGCGGTGCAAACGCATTGAGACGACCCGTGATACGGTCGTCAAAACGTGCACCAACGCACAGCATGACATCGCAATCATGCATAGTCATATTGGCTTCGTATGTACCGTGCATGCCAAGCATACCGAGCCAATTATTACCCGACGCAGGATAAGCACCCAAGCCCATCAGTGTCGATGTGATCGGGAAATTGCTGATCTCAACCAGTTCGCGCAGCAGTTTCGTGGCTGCAGGACCAGAATTGATAACACCGCCACCCGAATAAATGACTGGCTTCTTGGCGCTCAACAGCATTTCAACGGCCTGAGCAATTGCAGTCTTGTCGCCTTCAATAGTCGGGCGATAGCTGGTGCGCGGCGATGTCTGCGGTGGCGTATAAATGCCGGTCGCAAACTGAATGTCCTTTGGAATATCAACCAGAACCGGACCCGGGCGACCGGTTGAGGCGATATGGAACGCTTCGTGTAGAACGCGCGACAGATCATTTACGTCGCGAACCAGCCAGTTGTGCTTGGTGCAAGGGCGCGTAATGCCAACGGTATCAGCCTCCTGAAAACCATCAGAACCAATCAGCGATGTTGGAACCTGACCGGAAATGCAAACCAGCGGGATTGAATCCATCAAAGCGTCCTGCAAAGGCGTAACCGCATTGGTGGCACCCGGACCAGACGTCACCAGCATAACGCCAACCTTGCCGGTTGCACGTGCATAGCCTTCAGCGGCATGGCCAGCGCCCTGCTCGTGGCGAACAAGAATATGTTCAACCTTGTCCTGCTGGAAAAGTTCGTCATAGATCGGCAGCACGGCACCGCCCGGATAGCCAAAAAGATGTTCCACGCCATGATCGATCATAGCCTGAACCACCATTTCCGCGCCGGTCATTTCGCGTTGTCCTGCGGAGATCGTTGCCGCCTCGCTTTTTGCTGCCGTCATCGTCGTCACTTCCCGTCTGCTTTACATATTCAATTTCGTTGGTGTTTAGATAACAAAAAAGGCCCCCGAGGGAGCCTGTCTTTCGCGCATGGGAGCTTTCGCCGGATGGTTACACCATCCTGCCCATGCGCGTACGTACCACAAGAATAAGAGCTGTTCTGTTCATGGCGGCGAGACTAATCAGCGAAAATCGCGCCGTCAACGCGAAAATGCATAAAACGTGATATTTTCTTATATAAAAAGAGCATTCTTGATAAGATTATTGCCTTAGCAGCGCTTCTTGCCCCGAAATATATCTTTTCCAGCTATCATCGAGCTGATTTCTAAACCATGTCGATTGCCGTTTGGCATATTGGCGCGTGGCAATAACCGAAAGCTCAATGGCTTCTTCCCGCGTCATCTCACCGGCAAAAAAGGCCGAAATCTCGCGCACGCCAATAGCTTTTAAAGCCGGCAAGGCTGGATCAAGGTCCAGCGCCATTAATGCATGCACCTCTTCAAGTGCACCATGATCCCACATCAGATTGAAGCGTTGTGCAATCCGCTCGCCCAACCATTGACGATCTGGCAACAAAATAATCTTGTTCGCAGTCACATCGTCGACAAGCGCCGTTCCTGTGTTTTTCTGCCAGTGCAGCAGCGACTTTCCGGTTCCTTCAAACACTTCAAGTGCACGCACAATACGCTGACTGTCAGTCGGTCTTAACGTGACAGCAATTTCTGGGTCGCGTTCCGCGAGCAACCTATGAAGCGCTTCCGCTCCATCCTCACTCATTTTGTTGCGCCAATAATCGCGGAAATCGCCAGGTACTTCCGGCATTTGCGAAAGCCCACCAAGCAAAGCGCGAAAATAGAGTCCCGTCCCACCAACAAAGATTGGCGTGCGCCCTTTGAGATCGGCGCGCGACAGCAGCGCCTCAACGTCTGCAAACCATTTTCCGGTTGAATAGGAAACAGATGGAGCAACATGCCCATAAAGATAATGTTCAGCTTCGCGAAGCTCGTCAGATTGCGGACGTGCACTCAACAGATCAAGTACGTCATAAACCTGCATGGAATCGGTGTTTACGATGAAGCCGCCGGTCTTCTTTGCCAGATGAAGGGCAAGAGCCGACTTGCCGCTGGCCGTCGGGCCAGCTATCAGGATTGCATCCTTCGCCGCTTCACTCATCGCAGGAAATGCTCCTCATGTCCCGATCCGCTTCTCTTATTGCTACACTGATTGCCAATCCAGCCAAAGCACAGCTTGTTCCTTCGCTTGGGATTAAAGCCTCGGCGGCAGTGAATGCAACCGGACTTTACTGGCTGGCCGATGGCATTGCTTGCGACATACCACTTCCATCAACCATCACCTCAGACGAGGCTGAGCAAGCTCTGCGAGCCGCCCTTGATGGCGCACCAGTTGATGTCGTGGTGCAGGAACAGGACAGCCGACGCAAGAAAATTCTGATTGCCGACATGGATTCCACCATGATCCAGCAGGAATGCATTGATGAACTGGCCGAAGAAGCAGGTCTGCGTGAACAGGTCTCGCTCATCACCGCCCGTGCTATGAATGGCGAAATTGAATTCGAGCCAGCTCTACGCGAACGCGTAGCGCTTCTCAAAGGTCTACCGCTGTCGGTGATTGACAAGGTTATCTCAACCCGCATCACACTCATGCCGGGCGGCGTGGAACTGGTTCGGACCATGCGCAAGCACGGCGCATATACAGCACTCGTATCCGGCGGCTTCACATCATTCACAAAGCGCGTTGCTGAAATGATTGGCTTCAACGAAGATCGCGCCAACACACTTTTGCATGATGGCACGCATCTAAGCGGAACGGTCTCTGATCCAATCCTCGGTCGCGAAGCCAAGGTCGAAAAGCTCGTTGAAATCGCAGAGCGTCTTGGGCTCACACCACAGGACGCAATCGCTGTGGGTGACGGCGCAAACGACCTTGGCATGATCCAGCTTGCAGGCACGGGCGTTGCGCTTCATGCAAAACCTGCGGTCGCGGCACAGGCCAAAGTGCGCATCGATCATGGCGATCTGACCGCCCTCCTTTATATTCAAGGCTATCGTAAATCGGATTTTGTCGAATGATTATTCTGGAAACGCCTCGCCTCGTTATTCGCAACTGGGAAAACCGGGATCGCGAATTGCTTCACGAAATCAACTCAGATGCTGAGGTAATGCGTTTCTTCCCGTCTCGGCTGTCTCGCACAGAATCAGACGCATTGTTTGAACGTCTGCAAACAATGATCACAGAAACAGGGTATGGCTTTTACGCTATTGAGGAAAAACAAAGCGGACAATCAATCGGCTTTGCTGGTCTCGCCCTCACAGATCTCGAACCGTGCCTCCCTGACGGCACGGTAGAAATCGGCTGGCGGCTTACACCGTCCTTCTGGGGAAAGGGCTATATGACCGAAGCAGGAAAAGCACTGCTGGCTTACGCCTTCGAAAAGCTGAAACTTCCTGAAGTTGTCTCATTTGCTGTTTTCAATAACGACCGCTCGACATCAGTTATGCAGCGCATCGGAATGGTGCGGGATGAAGCCCGCGACTTCGACCACCCCAAGGTGCCTGACGACATGCCCCACCTCAAACGTCATGTCGTTTATTCCGCAGCAAACCCATCGAAAAACTGAATCACCTTCCGAGCCAATTCCGGCAAGGGATTCTAAACACAAACAAAAAAAGCGTCGCAACAGTTGCGACGCCTTTTGCATTTCCAGTTTAGGAAGAAGCTAGTCGATACGGATCGTCACGAACCGCAACTCGCCAGAGCGCGAAGCCAGCATCAGAAGCGCGTTCTTCCGACCTTCCCGGCGCAGTGCATCAATACGCTTCTTAACATCGGCTGGCGTCTTAACCGTAACCTGACCAATATCGACGATTACATCGCCCGTTTCGATACGCTTTTCAGCGGAAGCCGAACCCGGCATCACGTGAAGAACTGCAACGCCCTCCACATCTTCCGCAATGCCGAACTCACCACGCACATCTTCATTGAGTTCTGAAAGCTTCATGCCTAGCACCGTTGCGGCGGCCTGTTCCTGCTGTTCTTTCTTCTTTGTATCCGACTTTGGAGCATCTGGCAGTTCCTGCCCCTCTTCGCCTTCTTCCATATCTGGCGGAGGAGCTTGATCTTCGGCTGCTTCCTCTGTGCTTTTATCGTCTTCGACCAAACGGCCGAGTTTAACCTTGACGGTCTGCTCTTTGCCATCGCGCACGACAATAACCTCAACCTCATCGCCCACAGCGCTTTCGGCCACAAGACGCGGCAAATCACGCGCACGTTCGACAGGTTTTCCATCATAGCGGATCACAACATCACCCGCCTTGATCGCCTTATTATCAACGCCTGAGTTTTCTATGAGACCGGCGATAAGCGCGCCTTTAGCATCTTTCAGGCCAAGGCTCTGCGCGATATCATCAGTAACAGGCTGAATGCGAACACCAAGCCAGCCACGACGCACTTCGCCAAATTCCTTAAGCTGATCGATAACGCCAACAGCCATTTCTGCGGGGATCGCAAAACCAATACCAATTGACCCTCCCGACGGCGAATAAATAGCGGTATTGATACCGATCACCTTGCCGTCCATATCGAACAGCGGACCACCGGAATTGCCACGGTTAATCGCGGCATCGGTCTGAATAAAATCATCATAAGGGCCGGATTGAATATCGCGCTTACGAGCGGAAATAATACCGGCAGTCACCGTGCCGCCAAGCCCAAACGGATTGCCGATTGCCAGCACCCAATCACCAATGCGCGCCTTGTCGGAATTGCCAAATTCAACAGCCTTGAGCTTATGCTTGGTCGGATCAACCTTCAGCACGGCAAGATCGGTCTTGGTGTCCTTACCGACAAGCTCCGCTTTCAGCTTGGAACCGTCGACAAAATTGACTTCAATCTCATCGGCATCAGCAATGACGTGGTTATTGGTGACGATGAAACCCTTTTCAGCATCAATCACAAAACCAGAACCGAGCGACTGCACCTTGCGCGAATCGCCTTTCTTATCGCCATCTTTTTCATTGAAAAAATCGTTGAAGAATTCTTGAAATGGTGAACCTTCCGGCACCTGTGGCATTGGAACGCCGCTGTCTTCTTCGCCGTCTTCTTTCACCGTCTGCGATGTCGAAATATTCACGACCGCGTCAAGCAACCCTTCAGCCAAATCGGCAACGGACCCCGGCCCTTGCCTGATTGGGGCTGTTTGCTGAGCAAAAGAGGGAGATATGCCAATTGCAACTGTCCCTGTAAAACTCATCGCTCCAAGAGCAACGGTTGCTAAAAGGGTGCGGCCAAATCCCGCCTTGGATGCAATTGCCATGAAGCTCCGCTCCGTTTCTGTCTGCATGAAAAAGCGAAAAGATTAGATCGCTGCAAAATACGGCCTGTTTACGGCCCCGCATAGAGTGGAGAGCAGAAATATCACGGATGGAGTGGCTTATCCCCTGACAAGCCAGACAATGAACACGCCAATCGCCAATGCGCAAAGCCCGGCAATCCGCAACATGCCTTCCGGCGCCTGAGATGCGTCTCGCGCCAGCTTTTTGGCGAAGAAAGGAAAGCCGCCGTAGAGCAGCCCCTCGAATACGAAGAGAAGTCCTACGGCGGCTAGAAAATCGCTCATTTGCGATAATCTCTCTTACTGCGCTGGCGCTGTTGCAGGCGCGGTCGCAGGCAACTTTCCACCAGCATCACGGAAGAACTTGAAGAACTCCGAATCTGGCGAAATAACCAGTGTTGTATCAGGCGTTTCAAGAGCCTTACGATAAGCTGCCATTGAACGATAGAAGGCATAGAAATCTGGGTCTTTCGCTGCGGATTCAGCAAAGATCGCACTACGTTCTGCATCGCCTTCACCGCGAAGGATTTCCGAGTCCTTACGCGCTTCAGCAACAGTTTCTACAACCTGACGATCGGCAATAGCGCGAATACGCTGTGCTGCTTCACGACCACGCGCGCGCAGACGTTCTGCTTCGGCAAGACGCTCTGCCTTCATACGCTCATAGGTCTGCTGTGAGACTTCAGCCGTCAAGTCCGTACGACGAATGCGAACGTCTTCAATGGTGATGCCAAGCGATGTCGCATCAGGGCGAAGCTGATTTGCAACTTCACGCATCATCTCACCGCGCTCTTCGGAAAGTGCTGCTTCAAAGCCACGCTGACCGTAAACACCACGCAATGCCGCATCAAGACGTGTACGCAGACGCTGTTCTGCAAGCATAACGCTACCCGATACGGTTTCACGGAACTTGCGCGGATCTGTGATGCGATAAACGAGGAATGCATCCACGTCGTAGAACTTACCACCGGAAACCTGAACGCGAATATCGTCAAGGTCAAAGCGCAGCAGACGATCATCGATCAGCTGAACCGTATCCGCATCAAGGAAACCGAATGGCATTTTGAAGTAGATACCCGGTTCTGTTTTCACATCAACGATCTGACCAAAGCGCAGAACGATTGCCTGCTGGCGTTCATTAACGATGAATACCGACGAATAAAGTGCGAAAGCAACGATGGCGATAATGCCAAAAATAAACGGAAGCCTGTTATTGGCCATGATTAGTTACCTCCGCTATTCGTCGTTGCATCAGCGGCACCCGGACGCGGCTGCTGGCGCATAAGTTCACTCAATGGCAGGTAAGGCACGACATCCTTACCAGCTTCCACGATAACCTTCTTGGTGCCAGCAAGCACTTCTTCCATGGTTTCGAGGAACAAGCGGTTGCGGGTTACTTCTGGTGCATTTTTGTATTGATCGACAACTGAGCTGAAGCGCTGTGCTTCACCTGTCGCATCCTGAACAACACTGTTTTTGTAAGCCGCAGCTTCTTCACGCAGCTGCGCTGCCTGACCGCGTGCCTGACCAAGACGCTGGTTGGAATACTGATTGGACTCTTCTACGAAGCGATCTTCATCCTGTTCAGCGCGCTGCACTTCATCAAACGCATCGGCCACTTCACGCGGCGGCGCTGCGTCTTCGATGGAAACCGCATTCACCTGAATACCGGTATTATAGCGATCAAGCGTAGCCTGAATAATGTCGCGTACACTCTGTGCAATTTCAGCACGATTATCACGGAAGACATCCTGTGCAGGACGACGACCAACGATTTCACGAATCGCACTCTCGGAAACCTGCTGCACCATGGCATCAGGATTCTCGACATTGAAAAGATAATCGCGTGGATTGGCAACGCGATAAAGAACCGAGAACTGAACATTGACGATGTTCTGATCGCCGGTCAGCATCAGGCCCTGCGTCGCAGTCCGTGAACCCTGTCCACCGATATTGATCTGCTTTTCGACAATCTGAGCCTTTTCAACGGTCTCAACTGGCCAGAAAAGGAAATGCAGGCCCGGCTCGGAAACTTCAGCTTTTGGCTTACCAAAAACGAGTTCGACCGCGAGTTCATCTGGCTGCACCGTGTAGACCGACTGGTAAAGCCAGAGGCCAAACACTGCTGCACCGATGAGGAAGAATACACCGCGATTGCTGCCGCCTTTTCCGCCGCCGCCACCTGGGAAAACTTTTTTCAGACGATCCTGCCCTTTGCGAAGAATATCCTCGAGATCAGGAGGCGTGTTCTGGCCGCCATTGCGGGGACCTTTCGGACCTTGACCCCAAGGGCCACCGTTACCGCCATTGCCGCCATTATTATTGTTGTCGCCGCCGCCACCCCATGGGCCACCGCCGCCGCCATTCTGATTACTCCAGGGCATCCTCACCTCTCGTCCGGGAGACGGAAAATCCTGTTCAATTTCCCGTCATCAACTAATGTTACCGTTTTATAGGCATCGCGAGGGCCGCTTTCAACGTGAAGCGGCAAATTTCCTGCGTTATAATTTACATAACGTGTCGGTCGTACCGAATATAGCGTGTCGGATGACTATCTTTCTCGCCCGCAGGCACATCTTCCGAGCTGATCTCTTTCCAGATTTTCGAATCGAGTGCCGGAAAAAATGTGTCACCATCAATGGTCGCGAGAACGCGCGTTAGATGCACTCGATCCGCAAAAGGCAATGCTTGCGCATAAATCTTGCCGCCACCGATGATGCAGACCTCATCCACGCTAAGCTCAATCGCAAGCTTGCGCCCCAGTTCAATCGCTTCTTCGAGCGAGCTGACAATGGTCGCTCCGTCGGCTTTGAAACCTGCATCGCGCGTCACGACAATATTGGGACGGCCCGGCAGCGGGCGACCAATAGATTCCCATGTCTTGCGCCCCATAATAACGGGCTTACCGAGTGTCAGCGCCTTAAAGCGCTTGAGATCGGTCGAAAGCTTCCACGGCATATCATTGTCGCGGCCAATGACATTGTTTTCAGACGCGGCAACAACAATCGAAAGAACAGCTTTGCTTATGGTCATATCTTAAACCGCAATCGGTGCTTTGATCGACGGATCAGCTTCATAGCCCACCAGCTCAAAGTCCTCATAACGGAAAGCAAAGAGATCTTTCACATCAGGGTTGATGCGCATTGTCGGCAGAGCTTTTGGCGTGCGGGTCAGCTGCAAACGTGCCTGCTCGAAATGATTGGAATAGATATGCGCGTCGCCCAGCGTATGCACAAAATCCCCCGGCTCAAGACCTGCAACTTGCGCAATCATCATGGTCAGCAGCGCATAAGATGCAATATTGAATGGAACGCCTAAGAAGATATCCGCCGAGCGCTGATAGAGCTGGCAAGACAATTTGCCGTCCGAGACATAAAACTGAAACAGGCAATGGCACGGTGGCAAAGCCATTTCATCGACCAGCGCCGGATTCCATGCTGAAACGATCAAACGTCGTGAGTTAGGATTTTCGCGCAACATCTTGAGAAGATTCGCAATCTGGTCGATATGGCGACCATCAGGCGCTGGCCATGAACGCCACTGATAACCATAGACCGGACCGAGATCGCCATTCTCATCGGCCCATTCATCCCAGATCGAAACGCCATTTTCCTTGAGATAAGCGATATTGGTATCGCCTTTCAGGAACCACAGCAATTCATGGATGATTGAGCGCAGATGCAGCTTCTTGGTGGTGAGAACCGGAAACCCTTCAGCCAGATTATAGCGCATCTGATAGCCGAAAACCGAACGCGTGCCCGTCCCCGTGCGGTCGCCACGGTCTGAGCCATTGTCGAGCACATGCTGGAGAAGATCGAGATAGGTGCGCATAGGGGTACTTTCCGGGTCGATTCGTATTAACCCAATATAAGAAAAACCCCGGCTTATAACACCGGGGTTTTCAGTCTGGACTGTGGACGACGATTAAAGATCGCCGAGCTTACCAAGCTGCTTCGCAACCAGATAATAGAAGGTGACGCGACCCTTGTTACGATCACCTTTCATAACTTCTGCAACGTGATTGACCACTTCGACGGCCTTAGCTTCATCCGCAACGCCAAGCTTCTTGTGAACCCAGCTATCGCGGACGCGCTTAAGTTCTTCAGGATCAGTTGCAGAGACAAGAGAGGAATCGCGATTGCGCAGCGCAATGCCAAGATGCTTTACGATCTTCTCGACAACGGCTTCATCAGCAGCGGCATCATAACGACGGACATCCGCGAGATAGTCACTCATAGATTCACTCTCCTTCGATTGGCTTTAGCCCCGGTTAAACCTCCGCTACAGCCGGACAATGACAATCCCAATCCGGCATGCACCGATAGTCTTGTCAGGATTGACCAGCCTGCGATTGCTGTCAATGAAAAATGAACGCAAAAAGCGCAGACAAACGAGCGCCAACAACCTGTTAAATCACAACTCCCCTCTTCCAATCGTGGAGAAGGACGCCTATATACGTCGTGTCAGCGCAAGCTGACTATGGTGATAAACGGACGATGTAATAAACCTATTGGACCCGGGGGCGGTACCCGGCGCCTCCACCAGAACGCAAGAAGCAGTAAACGCGAGTTGCGCTGTGGCGGGGGCGAAATAGGATCGACAAGGGTGTAAAGATCGCTCTTTTGCTCGGCATGATACCACCGTTATCGGGTCAATTGAGTAGTTGCAAATGACAACAAAGCTCAGGGTTACGCTCTCGCTGCTTAATCGCGGTGCGGGAAACCCAACCTAAGTCCTTCTGGTTAGCACCTTGAGGCGGGGTTCGGAGGCACCTGGCAACAGAAGCCTCCACTTTTCCCATCTTTAGATTGTTGCAACTTCCGCTTCTGGCTGTGTTTTGCGTGCAAACACAACGAGGCTGAGCAGAAATGCGATAAGTGAACAGATCGCAATACCGCCGATCATCGGTTTGGCAGAACCGTCAAAGAATGCGCCGGTTACACCAATCGCAATGCCGCCAATGACGAAATGCAACGTTCCAAGAAGTGCCGATGCTGTTCCAGCGATTGCTCCGTGATCTTCGAGAGCCAGCACAGCGGTCGTCGGAATAACAAGTCCCAAAAAACCGTAGCCAACGAAAAGAAAGCCAGCGATAAGCCAGAGGCCGGTATGCCCCATCAAGACTGCTGCAAACATCGCCAGCATAACAGCCGCAAAGCCTGAAACGGCAACCTGCATCACCCGACGCAATCCAAAACGCGCACCCAAGACGCCATTCAGCTGCGAAACACTAAAGAACGAAACAGCATTGATCGAAAACGCAATCGCATACTGGCTTGGGCTGAGGCCGTAATGATCAATCAGAATAAACGATGAATTCGCCAGATATACAAAGAATGATGCGATGCCGAAGCCGCCAATACAAGCCAGCCCCATAAAATAGCGATCTTTGAGCAACCGACCATAACCCGCAAGCGCGCTGCTGATATTGCTATCAAGCCGCGCCTCACTACCTCTCGTCTCTTTAAGCGCGGTTGCTATCAACACAACGCCTACAATGGCTGCCACGAACACAGCCCAGAAAACACCACGCCAGCCGAAGAAATCGATAAGAACTGAACCGCTCAACGGTGCGAGAATGGGCGAAATAGAAAAGACGAGCATAAGCAGCGACATCAGCCTTGCCGCATCAACGCCTGTGTGAAGATCACGCACAATGGCACGCGGAATGACCGAGCTTGCCGCTGCACCCAACCCTTGAATGAAGCGGAACAAGACCAAAATATCAATATTGGTCGCAAGTGCCGAGCCGATACTACCAACAGCAAACAGTGCAAGTCCGCCGTAAAGTGGGAGCTTGCGTCCCACCATGTCCGACAGGGGACCAACAAAAAGCTGCGCAAGCGCCAAAGCAATGAAGAATGCCAAAAGACTCATCTGCACGGCACCGGTCTCAGCGTGGAGATCGGTCGCTATGGTTGGCAATGCGGGCAGGTACATATCAATGGCAAATGGGCCGATTGCCGAAAGAAGGCCAAGGATAATCGCGTTACGCACGAGACCTGAAGTGGGAGAGCCTGAACTCATTGGGGGCGTACTTTCATCAATGTTTCGTGAGTCACCCGTTAAGAGTTTGGTTCCCGCACATCGCTTGGGAGGATGGCTAAGCCGGGACCAAATATCGCAACCAGGCAACTATCCACATGTTTATGCTACATATTTTCGCGACATTTGCGATATTCCCAGCCCCCAACCGGGTATCGTAATCTCTCAAAAGCGTGTAGCCATCCCCATAATGGACGAGTTTTAATAACTGTTTTGACACTACTGTAAAATTAGACAGTATTGTCCAAACCGTCAAGCCGCATTATGTTATGGATATGAAACCTACTGACATGCTCGATAGTGCCGTTCTGGCAGACAGACGCCCTCTCCTTTCTGAAGGGGCAAATTCTGCGTCCGCAAAATCGGGATTAAAACCCGGTCAATGCATGAAACGCGACTTCATTCTTTGCGCGGCAGCACGCGTTTTTTATCGGGATGGGTTTCAGGGCGCCAGCATCGATCTGATTGCCAGTGAAGCAGGCGTATCGCGTCAGACAATTTACAATCACTATAAGGACAAAGAAGCGCTGCTGGCAGCTGTCGTTGACGATGCATTCGACAGAATGTCGTCTGGCCTTTTTGCTGTACTTGCTACTTTTCCTCAGTCTGGTGAAAACCTTGAAGAAAATCTGGTCGCCTTCTCGATCAGGATGAGCCGTAATTGCGTGCATGATTCTTCTACTGTGTTCTTGCGCAAACTGTTTCAGTCCGATGAGGATGCTCTGCCACTGCATGGCAATGTTTGCAGCAATAAAGGCCCGGCACAGGCCGTTCCAGCCATTGCCGCTCATCTTGCGCGTTTGGCTCTGGCCGGAGATCTGGTCATTGAAGACCCTGATTTGGCCGCGCGTCATTATCTGGCGCTCATCAATGCGGATATTCATTACCACTTGCTAACTGGTCAGGCTGTTGATGATTCCATCATTGAAAAAAGCGCAATCAACGGTGTTCGGACCTTTTTGATGGCCTTTGGTGCGCGCGCGTAAGCATTTTTGCACCTGCCCGGCCTCACTTTTTTCTTGATATATTTTAGATTCGTCAGAGAACAAACTTGACATCAACCTGCGAATCCGTGGGATAAGCAATCTATGGTTCAGGATCTCATCCGTTACGATATTCTCGCTCAGGAAGCCCTCCGTGGCGTCATTCGCAAGGTTCTTGCGGAAGTGGCAGCGACTGGCTTGCCTGGCAATCATCACTTCTTCATCACGTTCCTTACTGGAGCGCCCGGTGTACGCATTTCGTCTCGGCTTAAGGAAAAATATCCTGAGCAGATGACAGTGGTGTTGCAACACCAGTACTGGGACATGGTTGTCACTGATCAGCTGTTTGAAATCGGCTTGTCTTTCGGTGATGTGCCGGAAAAACTGACAATTCCATTCTCCGCCATTCGCGGCTTCTACGATCCATCCGTCAACTTTGAACTTGAGTTCGATGTGTCGGTTGTGCAGCCAACAAGCGATAATGACGAAGGTGGTAATGTCTCCTCTATCGAATTGATCTCGTCCGAAGACGCCCCTGAAAAGGCCAAGCCTAAATCTAAATCGCGCAAACCTGCTGCTGATAAGGGTGAAGCCGCTGCAAAGGATGAGCCTGCATCTGAGGATGACGAAGCTGAAGCCAAACCATCGGCAGATGTGGTTTCGCTCGATTCTTTCCGTAAAAAATAAGCACCGTCTTCATTAGAGATACCAAACGCCGGCTGAACATTCTGCCGGTGTTTTTTATAGCAGTCGTGCCGCTCTTGACTTCGATCAAAGCATCTCAACAAATGCTCTGTAAAACTGAGATCAACGAAAACGCATCACAGGACAGGCCCCAACATGTTGCGAATTATTGCTCAGATCGTTCTTTGGTTCAGTGGTATCATTGCCGGTTTCTTCGTCGCTAAAGACACGCCAAACTTTCCGATGTGGCAAATGACTTTCGGGCTGCTGCTCCTCGTGATACTTTCGCTGATCATATGGTGGGTGACCAATCCAAAATCGCCAAATAAATAAGGCGACACCCACTAATATCCATGGCAGGCATTCATGAGTGAAATTATCAATCTGCGCCAGTTCAAGAAGAACAAGGCGCGTGCCTCGCGGGAAGAACAAGCCGATCAGAACCGCATTCTGTTTGGCAGGACAAAAGCCGAAAAAAGCTTTGCAAAAGAAGAAACGCGCAAAGCCAATAGTTTTCTCAAAAACAATAAGCTTGAGCCAATCAACAAGCCGAAGGCTGAAGAGTGAGCGGCTCCGTCAGCACTACAGGACGACTAAAGAAGCGCTCTGTGAGTATTCGTGGACATGCAACAAGCTATACGCTCGAAGACCCATTCTTTGAGCTGCTGGAAGAGATCGCAAACACGCGGCAGGTATCTGTCGCATCGCTTGTGACGGAGATCGACGGGCAGCGCGAACGCAGCGTCAATCTCTCTTCCGCTCTCAGGCTCTATATCCTCGACTGGCTAAAATCGAAAATTCAGTCTCAAGGCTGAGAATTCGGCGCAACATTTGGCGCCTGCTCCAGATCTTTCAAAAACTCATTGAGTGACTGACCGCCCTGCCCATTTAATTGCGCTGGTGGATTAGTGCCCTCGGCTGGTTTCTGTGCTTCCAGTGCATTTCTGGCAGCCTGTTCACGAGCCTCAGCCTCTGCTTTTTCGCGAGCGTCTTCCTCAAGGCGCACACGCTCTCGTTCTTTAGCATCAGAGGCCAGCAGGTCCAGCTGGCGTCTCAGGCGCTGCTTCTCCATGATGCTCGCCTGCATCGCTTCAACCCGTTCCTGCTCTCGCTCCAATGCGCGCTGCGTTAGAAACTGAACCAGAGGTTGGCGATCAAATTGAACCGTAGGGTCGTCATAGGTTCCGCCAATTGTGTAACGAAGGCTTGGTGTCGTAGACGGCTGCGCATCGTCCGCTTGCTCATATGCGAAACTGCCCTCACCGCTGAGACCCAGAGTAGACAGATTAAGCTGCATATCGCCGCTCAATGTTGCGTCGCCAGTTGCAAGACTGATTGGCGAAAGTCGTGCAATGCCCCCTGCAACCGTGAAATCAAAGCGCGGATTACCAACCGCAAACCGACCCTGACCGATTACCTTATCGGTCAATGCGCCAAAGGCCTTCGCATCCAGCTGCGTGGCACCCGCGGGCTGATCGCCCAAGCTATCAGCCTCAGTCAACATTGCCGGGAAAGCCGTTTGATCCAGGCCATTAATTAGAAAATTCTCAACATCGACGCTGCCTGAACCGGCAAGAGACGCAACCAGTTCGGCAACATTCGAGCCGCTACCATTCAAAGTCAGAGCGGCTTTGATCGTTCCATTCAATGGACTGCTACCCGTCGAAGAATGATAGAAATCTTCAAGCCGTGCACCACTCCATTTAAGATCGGAAGACAGCAGCGCTGTTTTATCGTTGTTGCGTAAAGAAACATTGCCAACCAGATATCCGCCAGCCCAGTTTCCCGTCAGCTCATTGAGCGCCAGCCCATCCATATTCTTCTGAAGCCGCGTAGAAAAATCGCTTACGGTTCCAAAGCCATCCATATGTGCTTGCGCCGCAGTCAGCTTCATATCCATCAACAGCGGCAAAGATGGGCGTGTTGCAAATGGCGTATTTGGCCAGATAGAAGCCTTACGCGGCGAAGATGGCTCAAGTGCATCCTGACCGAGCATGATTGCTGCAAGGCTGCCAAGTTCAACAGAGGTCAGCTTTGCCTCACCTTTGATCTGCGGAAGTCCACTATCTGAGAAGTTCGCCTCGATACGGGCGGAGATATCATCGCCACCAAGCTTGCCCGCAAAATTGGGGAACCGAAGCAAACCTTTGGCAAACTGGAAATCGCTCGACAAATCGGCAGACAGTCCTTCGCCAAATCCCGGAAGCGTGTAACCCGCTGTCGCAATAAAAGGTTGCAGATCAGCAGACTTCACCTGAGCCTTACCGCTTGCCGCAATATCACCGCCAACCATCGACAAAATACCATCCGCAACAGCTGTACCGTCAGGTGCAGTCAGCCGGAGTTGCGTTCGCATACCAGCACTCGGCGCACCCTGCATGGTAAGATCAGCCGTCAATTCGCCAGCAAGCCCCAGCGGCAATGTTGGAACACCCAACAAAGCCAGAACCGTCTCGCCATTTGTGGCCGACGCAGTTCCATTGAGCTGCATTTGCATCGGATCGTTTTCAGCGCTTCCGCCACTGGTCGTGCCAGACAAATCAAGCTTCATTCCGCCTGCTTTGCCCGTCACGCTGAACGATGCCTCGCCACCCTTTGCAGGTGTCTTTGCTAGCACTTCCTTGGCGCGTGATCCTTTGGCACTTCCTGCAACCGGCGCAGCAGCTACACCGTTGCCGGTAGGTGCTACGGCATTAGCAATGATATTTATCTCCGTATCGTCAAACAGACCGGGATAATTGTCGGCACGCGCAGAGAGCGAACGGAAAAACGGAACTTGCGGATGACGATGCGCAGCAAGTGTCAAAAAGTGTGACAGATCGGCGGAAAGCAAAGTCGCATCAAGCTTACCTGACGGAGTTGCTGCAAAAGGCTCATAGGTACCTGTTGCAGTCAGCGTCGTGCCTGCAACATCATTGACCATTAAACGGTCAAAATCAAAACGGCCATTATGAATACGGACGGCAAGATCAACACGCGCCGCTTCCATATCCTCATATTGAACAGGGCCAGCGGTGAAACCAACATCAAGCGCCTGTCCATCAATTGAAGCAATGCCATGACCACCTGAGAAAAAGCCCGTAAATGCGCGAAGCGCGTTGCTATCAACTGATCCACCCTGTAACCGCAACGTAATTGCTGGTTCGGCAGAACCTGCTACCTGCCGCAGGAATGTACCTTTCAGCGTCGTTTGACCCATTCCGACTTCAAGATTATCAATACTCTGCATGCCTTCACGCAAATTAACTTTGCCTGAAAAGCCGACGCTATCGAGTTTACGAATGGATTCATCGACGGTTTCATTCAGCCATGCTGCAAGCCCGGATGGTTGGCGAGATGCCACAAGCATATCGCCTTCAAAGCCGAAATCGCGCCCGACCGAAAGCCTGCCTTTGGCCTCAATCTTAGTCCGGCCCGGCAGATCAGCCTCAAACTGACCAATATTCCAGCCATTGCCGTCAGGCTCTGCACTGATTGTCACAGAACGGATTGTGGTGCCGCCGGCTATTACCGCAGGCAGCCGTAAATCGACGTTGCCGGGCATTCCGGGGATCGGCAATTGCTCAAGCATACGGCGTAACGTCTCAAGGCGTTCACCGTCAGCGACAGGTGTGGGTTGCTGATCCTGTGTCGTCTCTACCGGGCCCCAGAAAATCTGCTGGCCATCAGCGCTGATTTCAAAATGTGGCTTATCACCGTAATCAATGAGCGCCTTGCCGTTCACCACATAAGGATTGTCGGCTGGCCCCTGCTCCATGCGAAACTCGCTGGCATCGAAGTGACTTTTGTTCGCAGAGAACTTACCACTGACACGAAGGTCACTGAAAAATGGCTTCTCTATTGGCTCTTTCTGGTTCTTCGCGACTGACGCAATCGCATCAGCAGAGCGCAGTGAAAAACTGCCAGCATAGTTCAGGCGGCCATTATCAAGCGTAATGTCACCATCAGTCTCAAACGACGCAGGCACCGCTTCGGGCGATATGCGCGCGCGCAAGCGCAGAGAACCGTCCGGTTTGGCTTCACCGCTGGTAATATCAAGCGCCAGCTTCTGCCCTTCAATTTCCAAAGTACCATTGGCAAGCCATGGTCCCGCGAGACTGTTCGCAGAGAGGACAGCATCTATATCACTGGCATTATGAATACGTCCGCTGGCTTCATCGATGAGGGTCGCCGTACCGTCCGTGATTGAGAGACGCTCGACTTTGATCTGCGCTGGATCAAGCGGTGTGGAAGGACGAATGGCCCAATCAACCTTGCCATCCTTGTCGAGCGAAATAATCGTGTTGGGGCGCTCAACGCGCATATCAAAAATCAGCAACTGGCCGCGCAAAAACGGCATCAGTTCCGCATCCATCGAAAACCTGTCGACGGTCATCACCGGATTTGCATTGTCTGCACCAACCCGCACATCAGAAAATGTCACAGATGGAAACGGCAAAAGCCTGGCACTCACGTCACCTGTCACATGAACCGGACGCCCAAGAATCTGGCTTGCCTCGCGCTCGAACTCGGCACGATAGCCGCTCCAGTCGACAAATGGCGGAACGACCAGCGCTGCCGTTAATAGCAGTACCAGCAACCCACCCACGATGACGAATATGCGGCCCAAGCGAAACTCCGATAAGATGCAGAGCGTGACGCAAATCTTGAATCACGCGATTTTTATCGGTGCAACATAGCGGGATCGATCCGGCGATAACAAGGCAAATTGCCTGCGCAATCGCTGATTCAGCCGCGACATTGAATCGCCTTCTTAAAAAGGCGATTCAAATGACTGATTTGAATCAGGAAATCAGGATTTTTCCCGGATTCATGATGTTATCTGGATCGATCGCTTTCTTGATCATCCGCATGTAGTCGGTCGCGTCACCAAGCTCCATTGCAAGATATTTCATCTTGCCCTGCCCGATACCATGCTCGCCGGTACACGTGCCTTCCATGGCAAGCGCGCGCTTTACCAGTCGATCCATAAACTCTTCGGCGCGCTCCATTTCCGATGCGTCATCCGTATCGAGTAAAAGAAGCAGATGGAAATTACCGTCTCCGACATGGCCAACGACAGGAGCAATCAACCCGCTTTCAGCAAGGTCTTTTTCAGTCTCTGAAATACAATCGGCAAGCCGTGAAATCGGCACGCAAACATCAGTCGAAACACCCTTCGCACCGGGACGCAGGAGGAAGGATGCCAGATAAGCATCATGCCGTGCACGCCACAAGCGGTCGCGTTCTTCCGGATCATTGGTCCAGCGGAACTCGCCGCCACCATTTTCCGCAGCGATCTCTCCAAAGATTTCCGCCTGTTCCGCAACGCCGGTTTCGGTGCCATGGAACTCGACAAACAGATAAGGCTGCGCTTCATAGGGCAACTTGGAATGAAGGATAAGCGCTTCCATTTGAAGCTTGTTCACAAGCTCAATGCGCGCAACGGGTATGCCCATCTGGATGGTTTCAATCACAGCACGACAGGCCGATTCAACATCCGGGAATGGGCAAATCCCACCCGATACAGCTTGCGGAATACCCTGCAATTTTAACGTCAGCTCAGTGATTATACCGAGCGTGCCTTCAGAGCCGATCAGCAACCGTGTCAGATCATAGCCAGCCGCTGTTTTCTTCACGCGTTTTGACGTCTCAATCAGGCGACCATCGGGCATGATAGCTTTTAGCGCCAATACGTTTTCACGCATTGTCCCATAGCGTACGGCATTGGTGCCAGACGCCCGAGTTGAAGCCATGCCGCCAAGCGTGGCATTCGCACCCGGATCGATTGGGAAAAACAGCCCAGTATCGCGCAAATATTCGTTCAACTCGCGCCGCGTAATTCCCGGTTCAATCACGCAATCAAGGTCTTCTGCATGAACTGCCAAAACACGGTTCATCTGTGTGAGGTCAATCGACACCCCTCCCGCTGGTGCATTCACCTGTCCCTCCAGCGAGGAACCAGCGCCAAACGCTATCACCGGCACCTTATGCTCGGCACAGATGCGGACCACAGCCTGCACATCGTCTGTCGTCTGCGCGAAAATGACAATGTCGGGCGCCTGCGTCGGCACATAAGTCGTCGTGTGGCCATGTTGCTCGCGAATTGCCTGTCCGGTCTGGGCGCGCTCACCAAACCGATGCTTGAGGAGTGCAACTGCGGCTGCGATGCCCTCTTCATTTCGCTGAAGGGCAACCACATTCTGAAGCGACATCGTTTATTCTCCGTATTTCAAATTATGCTGCGACTAAGGCCAGCGCGACGGGATCCTGGCCCAAATGTTCGGCAATGGCACGCACAACAAGGTTATGATCTTCACGCTGCGGGAGACCCGAAACAATCGCCGTTCCAATTACACCGGCACCTGCGACATGGATCGGAAATCCGCCACCCGCCAAAGCATAATCGGCAATATCAAGCGCCTTATGTTCGGCAAACATTTTATCTTCGCGGTTTTGTTCCAGAACAAGGCGATAGCTCGAAGCGTGGAAGCGACGCACGACATTAAACTTACGCCGCAGCCATTCGGTATTGTCAGCGGTTGTTCCAGCCGTGGCTGCAAAAAACAAACGGCGATCCCAGAGCGAAATATCAATCGCAACCGCCAGCTTCTGCTTCACCGCAATATCGCGTAGCCGCTGGCCGAGTGAAAACGCATCATTCTCCGTAAAGCTTGTGAAAATAAGTGCCTGTTCCTGCCGGATGATCTGCTTGATATCGTCGCTTTGCGCCATGATCCGCTTTCTCCCCAAAACCATTCCCAAAACAATTATTGTGTTCTTTTGCGCCCTCATTCACATGATTGCAACCGTTGAACGCCACCATCAAACTTGATTGATTGAGCGCAAGCGGCTAGTGGAACTGCATGGCTCAGAACCCAAATATTGATGTACCCGCACAAGGCGACCGCATACCGCAATTTGTGGAGACCGCAGTTTTCAAACGCGATGTTTTTTCCGAAACACGCGCAGGCTATTTTGCGGGCGATCCCGAGACAAGAATTATCCGTCGTGTCGTAAGTGCAGCCCCGTGGTGGTCGAAGCCTTTGGCATGGATTCTAGCGCGACGCGAAATTCGCGGCCTGAAAACCGTGCGCGGCATCGAAGGTGTTCCACAGCTTCTCTATACAGACAAAGACGGCCTCTATCGTTCATGGACGGAAGGCACACCGCTGCATCTTGCGCGTCCGGCACAGCTTAAATGGTATCGCACCGCGCATCGTATCCTGCGTGACATGCGTCGCATGGGCGTTACCCACAACGATTTGGCCAAGCCACAAAACTGGCTGATGACGCCGGAAGGCGAAGCAGCGGTAATCGATTTCCAGCTGGCAAGCGTGCATCGCCGTCGTGGCGGATTTTATCGTTTGCTCGCCTATGAAGATTTCCGTCACCTCATCAAGCAGAAACGTGCCTTTGCGCCCGATCTGATGACACCAACCGAAAAGCGCATTCTGGCGCGTCGTTCGCTGCCGTCACGCATCTGGCTCGCTACGGGCAAGAAGGTTTATAACTTCATCACGCGCGGCATTTTCAGCTGGTCCGATGGTGAAGGTACGGGCGACCGTATCGACAATGAAGGCCCGGCTATTATGGCGGCTCTCAAGTCAGACCCGCGTGTGAAAGACGTAGCGCTCGCGCTTTATTCACTGCCGGCCAAAGGCGTCGGCCTCTACGCCTTTGTTGAAACTGCCGATGCAGACGAAAAAAGCCTGCGTGCGCGGCTCAAAGGCACAAAGCTTGAACTCATCCAGCCGGTTGCGCATTTGCCGCGCCGGGAAGATGGAACGATCCGCGACGATATTCTACGTTTGATCGCCATGAACCAGATGACGGAGCTTGATGAGCTGCTGCAACGCGAACCGGAAATGCGCGGCCTTGTCGAAGCACTTGCTTCACATCGGCTCAATTTCACCGACCGCCGTATCTCACAGCTTGAGTAATTTAACGCTTTCGCTGGTTTTTGATCAACGAATCACTACATTCGGTAGCAATGTCTGATTTTCCCGATGATATGCCGTTCTTCGGCAATGAAACTCCTGCCGACCGCACACCTGCGTCAGGCGGAATTGCCGCACGCGCCATGGCAGCACGCAACCAGCAGCGTGGCGAACCCGATTATTTAAAGGGCCTCAACCCAGAGCAGCGTCAAGCCGTTTTGACCACTGAAGGCCCGGTTCTGGTTCTCGCAGGTGCAGGCACCGGCAAGACCCGCGTACTCACCACCCGCATCGCACATATTGTAACGACCGGCCTCGCCTATCCAAGCCAGATTCTCGCTGTGACCTTTACCAATAAGGCCGCACGCGAAATGAAAGAGCGTATCGGCCATCTGGTTGGTGGTGCAGTTGAAGGCATGCCATGGCTTGGCACGTTCCACTCCATCGGCGTGAAACTGCTGCGTAAACATGCAGAACTGGTGCACCTCACGTCTGATTTCACCATCCTTGATACAGATGACGTGATCCGTCTCATCAAGCAGCTTATTCAGGCTGAAGGTCTCGACGACAAGCGCTGGCCGCCTCGCACTTTTGCGAACATGATTGATGGTTGGAAAAACAAGGGCTTTGGTCCGGCGGATATTCCGGAAGGTGATGCGCGTTCGTTTGGCAACGGCAAGGGCCGCGAGCTTTATCAGGCTTATCAGGAGCGCCTGCGCACGTTGAACGCCTGCGACTTCGGCGATCTGCTGCTGCATCCAATCCGCATTTTCCGCAACAATCCCGACATTCTGCGCGAGTATCACGCGAAGTTTCGTTACATTCTGGTGGACGAGTATCAGGACACCAATACGGCCCAATATATGTGGCTGCGGCTGCTTGCTCAAAGGCCACAATCAAAAAGCACTGCTCCAGTTCCATCTGATGGTCGGCAGACCTCATCAAGCGTAAACGACAATAAAGTTAACTTGTGCTGTGTGGGCGATGACGATCAGTCGATCTATGGCTGGCGCGGTGCGGAAGTGGACAATATCCTCCGCTTCGACAAGGATTTTCCGGGCGCGGTTGTTATCAAGCTTGAGCGTAATTATCGCTCGACAGCGCATATTCTTGGCACGGCAGCACATCTGATTGCCCACAACGAAGGTCGTCTTGGGAAAACACTTTTCACCGAAGCGCCGAATCCCGACGATCCAAAAGTCAAAATCCACGCTGCATGGGATTCGGAAGAAGAAGCCCGTGCCGTTGGCGAAGCAATCGAACAGGCGCAGCGCCAAGGGCATATGCTCAACAACATGGCGATCCTCGTGCGCGCATCCTTCCAGATGCGCGAGTTTGAAGATCGCTTCGTGACGCTTGGCCTCAACTATCGGGTTATCGGCGGACCACGCTTCTATGAACGCCTCGAAATCCGCGATGCCATGGCCTATTTGCGTGTCGTTGCCCAGCCAGCAGACGATCTGGCGTTAGAGCGCATCATCAACACGCCAAAGCGTGGCCTTGGTGAAGCGGCAATTCGCCTGATCCACGACTATGCACGCGCGCGCGACATTTCGATGTTCGCAGCCGCTTGTGATCTGGTGGAAACCGAAGAGCTGAAACCAAAGCCACGTTCGGCGCTGCGCGAGGTTGTCAATAATTTCCGCCGCTGGCAAACGCTTCTCGACAACACCCCGCATACAGAACTCGCAGAAACCATTCTGGATGAGTCGGGCTACACTTCCATGTGGCAGAACGACAAGTCAGCAGAAGCGCCGGGGCGCCTTGAAAACCTTAAGGAACTGATCCGTTCCATGGAGGACTATGAGAGCCTGCGCAGCTTCCTTGAGCACATCGCGCTCGTCATGGATGCTGAGCAAAATACCGATATGGATGCGGTCAACATTATGACGCTCCATTCTGCTAAGGGGCTTGAGTTTGAAACCGTCTTCCTGCCCGGCTGGGAAGAAGGCCTGTTTCCGCATCAACGTGCACTCGATGAAGGTGGTCGTTCAGGTCTCGAAGAAGAACGCCGCCTCGCTTATGTCGGCGTGACGCGTGCGAAAAAGAACCTGCATATCTGGTTTGTTTCCAACCGCCGTATCCATGGCATGTGGCAGTCGACCATTCCCTCACGTTTTCTGGAAGAGCTTCCAGAAACGCATGTCGAAGTGGCGGAAATGGAAGGCAATTACGGCGGCTATGGCAATAGCGGTTACGGACAATCGCGCTTCGACAAGGCTGACCCGTTCGAAAACTCTTATTCAACGCCCGGTTGGCAGCGCGCACAACAAAACCGCTCGGATGCAACGCGTAACAATTGGGGCTCGCGCTCCGGTGCAAATGTCGAACGCGTCGGCTATGGCGAAACTGATTCCGGTTTTGGTGCAGGTCGTGGCTCGATAAAAGGGCGCACGATTGACGGCGAACTGGTTGCAAAATCAACCACGGATAAGCCATCTGCCTATTTTGTCGGTGACCGTGTATTCCATATCAAATTTGGCAATGGAACGATCTCGACTATCGATGGCAATAAGCTGACCATCGACTTCGACAAGGCCGGACAAAAACGCGTTCTCGATAGTTTCGTCCAGCGCGCATAGTTTCTTTAAGATAAAAAGCCGGAGATTACTCCGGCTTTCCTTTTTCCCAGGTTACATCGCCTTTGAAGAGCGGAACGGTCGACAGTGATGTTTTAGCCGAGCCATCCTGAACCTGTGTCGCATGGGCGAGATAAAGAAGCGTATTGTTTTTCTGATCATAGATGCGGGTGATAACCAGCTTCTTCCAGATCAAACTGGTGCGCTCCGCAAAGACCCGCTCACCACCCTTACCAAGCTTAATGTCGCCAATGGTAATGGGCCCGGACTGCTCACATGAAATCGATGCATTGGACGGGTTTTCAAACCAGTTGCCCTTCTGCAAACGGTCGATAACCCCGCGCGAAAACGATGCAAGATAGCAGGTTACGCCCTGCACCTTCGGATCTTGAACCGCATCAATCGCAATATCATTGCCGAGCCAGTCAACACCGACCTTGCCAACTTCTTCTGCCGATACAGCAGCAGAAGCACCGAGCAGCAACATTGGCGCGACAAGCATTCCCACAAACCTGTTCATCTTTGACATTCGATCTCTCCAGCAACTTCATTCTCAAAGGTGGAGTAGCAAATCAGGCATTGCAAGAGAGCAAGTCTCAACGGCCCCATTTTTCCAGAAATGCTTCAATTTCAAGCGTCTGAATATCAGGAATTGCCTCATAAAGCTTTTCTACCGGCCAGTCCCACCAGCATAGAGCCAGCAATCGATCTATGATGGCATCATCAAAGCGCTTGCGGATAATACGAGCTGGCACACCGCCCACGATACGATAAGGCACCACGTCTTTCGTCACCACGGCATTGGCACCAATCACCGCACCATGACCGATGCTCACACCGGGTGTGATCACCGCGCCATGGCCGATCCATACATCATTACCGATTGTGACGCGTTTGGCCTGTCGCCTTTCACGGAACGCACCGTCCACGCCCAGATAGCGAAAATATTCATTCGGACGATAGCTCACCTTATGGGTCGTTAACCGCTCCATCGGATGCTCAAGCGCATTGATCCGCACATTGGAAGCAATTGAGCAGAACTTACCAATATCGGCATAAATTCCTTCACTGTTACGCTCCAGATAGGTGAAATCGCCCACCGTTACTTCGCGCAGGATTACACGCTCACCAATGTCGGCATAACGCCCCAACTTGGAGCTTTTCAGCTGTGCGGTCGAATGAATGCGCGGTTCACTATTCTGGAAACGAAGGTCTTCGCCCTGCGTCATTTCAAAACTTTCTGAAATCTTTGTACTCTGCTAGACTGAATCTATCGTTTCAACATAAGATGCGCTCGTTAAATAAGCGCTTTCCTATTGCATAACGATGTAAACACTAAATAGCGTGCTTATCTGCGATAAATGCAAAACAAAATTCAAGGCTGACCGGACATGAAAAAATTCCTGCCCATCTTCATCTTCGCCTTCATCATTGTGATTGTTGGTGCTGCGGGCTTCAATATGATCCGTGACCGTAATTCCGCCGATCAGCCTTTCGGCGGTCCGTTCAATCTCGTGGCCATGGATGGCAAGCCTTTCACTGAAAAAGAACTGCGCGACACACCTTCCGTAGTTTTCTTTGGCTTCACCCATTGCCCTGATGTGTGCCCAACCACGCTTTACGAACTGGACGGCTACTTCAAACAGCTCGGACCAGAAGCATCTGATATTAAAGCTTATTTCATTTCCGTGGATCCTGAGCGCGACACACAGGAAATCATGAAAACCTATGTGAGCAACGTATCAGACCGCATCATCGGCGTGACCGGGACACCAGAAAACGTGGCTGACATGGTGAAGTCCTACCACATCTACGCCAAGAAGGTTCTGACCGAAGACGGCGAATATACAATGGATCACACGGCTTCAGTTTTCCTTCTCGACAAAGGCGGCCGCTTCCGTGGAACGATTGCCTATCAGGAGAACCCAGATACTGCTCTGGAAAAGTTGAAGAATCTGGCCAAAGGCCGCACAAACGGGTAAACAAAGCTTCCAATTCGATTTGAGAGCTTATTATCCATGCCCCAATCACGACTCTTCTTTTCGGCTGACAAGACGGAAGCCGAACGAATCTATGACATCATCGAACAAGCATTCGAGGATGAAGCCTTCCCGATTGCGATTACCGAAATCGATGAAGACCGTCAGATTTTCGAAGTTTCCGTCTATACCGAAGATGGAGCCGAGGAACTTGCAGCGCGCATAGACGCGCTCGTGGGTGCTGGCAAGTTTGAAACTGAAGAGCTGCCAGACATCGACTGGGTCACGCACTCGCTCTCAGTCCTGAAACCTGTTCGTGCCGGACGCTTTTTCGTGCATGGCTCGCATGATAGCGACAAGCTGCAAGCCGATGATATTCCGATTTTGATTGATGCTGGCCTTGCTTTCGGCACCGGTCATCATGGCACCACGTCGGGTTGCCTTGAAATGATTGAGGAAGTTGTCGAGCGTGAGCATCCAACCAATGCGCTTGATCTCGGAACCGGTTCGGCTGTTCTGGCAATTGCCATTGCCAAGCTTGCTCCAATCCCGGTTCTCGCCACCGATATCGACCCGATTGCTGTCACTGTAGCCGCTGAAAATACCGTCCTTAACGGCGTCAGCGAGCATGTCGTCACGGCGACTGCCGAAGGCTTTGACCATCCGATCTTCCGTTCCTACACGCCGTTTGATCTGATCGTCGCCAATATTCTCGCCAATCCGCTGATGGAACTCGCGCCTTCGCTGAAATCACATCTGGCACCTAACGGCTCAATCATCCTGTCCGGCATTCTTGACAGCCAGCATGACATGGTGCTTGCCGCCTATCAGGCACAGGGGCTAACCCATCAGAAAACCTTCCACCGCGAAGGCTGGGTCACGATTCACCTGAAGTAATACGTTTCCCTTATTTATTGCGAGTTACGCTCATGGCTTTCCAGACTTTTGATGTAACCACCGATCCAGCCAATGGTGCGCCACGCGTTGCCAAACTGCGCGAGAAGCTTACGGAACAGGGGCTCGACGGCTTTCTCGTTCCGCGTGCTGATGAGCATCAAGGCGAATATGTGCCGCCGCGTGCACAGCGCCTTGGCTGGCTCACAGGTTTTACCGGTTCGGCAGGTGCGGCACTGGTCCTCAAAGATAAGGCTTTCGTCTTCATCGATGGCCGCTATGAGTTGCAGGTTCGCAATCAGACGGATGGTAACGTGTTTTCTTATGAAAGCCTCGTCACCAATCCGCCTGCAAGCTGGCTCGTCGAAAATGGTAAAGGCCTGACGATTGGCTTTGATCCTTGGCTGCATACGATTTCCGAAGCCTCCGCTCTCCGCGATGCTTTGGAAAAGCAGGACGGAAAGCTGGTGCCGGTTGCGCATAATCTGGTTGATCTCGTCTGGGATGATCAGCCAGAAGCCCCACTTGCACCAGTCACTATTCAGCCAGCGCGCTTTTCGGGCCACGAGGCTGAAGACAAAATCAAGGAAATACAAAAGGCCGTAGCAGCAACAGGTGCAAGCGCAACAGTACTGACCGACCCTTCATCGGTTGCCTGGGTGTTCAATATTCGCGGCAAGGATGTCTCCAACACGCCTCTGCCCCTGAGCTTTGCCATCATCCCCGCAGAGGGCGAACCGGAACTGTTCATCGACGAGCGCAAGCTTGCCATTGAACCCCGCGCCTATCTCACGCAGCTTGCGAAACTCTGCGAACCCGCAAAGCTTGAAGGCCATTTGAGTGCGCGCGCAGCAGAAGGCGAAACGATTGTGCTTGATCCGGCACTCGCTGCGGAAAAGCTTCGTCTTGCGGTAGAAGCTGCTGGTGGCCATGTCATTCATGGCAAAGACCCTGCCCGCCTGCCTCGCGCCATCAAAAACAAGGCAGAGCTTGACGGTTCCCGCGCAGCACACGAGCGCGATGGCGTTGCCATGGTCAATTTCCTGTCCTGGCTTGACGGCGAAAAACCCGGCACGGTTGATGAAATTTCGGCAGCGCAAAAGCTGGAGGAAAGCCGCGACAAGGCTGGTCGCGATTTCCAGATGCCGCTGGAGGATATTTCATTTGATTCGATCTCCGGCGCAGGTCCGGACGGCGCAATCATCCATTACCGCGTCAACACCGATACAAACCGCAAGCTTAACGATGGCGAGCTTTATCTGATCGATTCCGGGGCGCAATATCGCGACGGAACGACGGATATCACGCGCACGGTTGCAGTCGGCACCATCACGCCCGAAACCATCCGCTCTTTCACGCTTGTGCTGCAGGGAATGATTGCGATCACCACCGCTCGTTTCCCGAAAGGCACGCGCGGTCAGGACATTGATGTGCTGGCACGCATCGCGCTGTGGAAACAAGGTTTCGACTATGCACATGGCACCGGCCACGGCGTCGGCAGCTATTTGTCGGTTCATGAAGGACCGCAGAGCATTTCAAAGAAAGGCGTGCAGGAGCTTTTGCCCGGCATGATCCTTTCCAACGAACCGGGCTATTATAAGCCGGGCGCTTACGGCATCCGCATTGAAAACCTGATCATCGTCAAGGAAGCGGAAGTGCCAGCAGCCGGCGAATTGCCGATGATGAGCTTTGAAACGCTTACCTTCTGCCCCATCGACCGCCGCCTGATCGACAAATCACTGCTCACGCAGGAAGAGCTGGACTGGCTGAATGCCTATCATGCCAGCGTGCGTGAGAAGCTTATCGGTCATCTTGATGATGCACAGGCCAAGTGGCTCGAAGCAGCAACCGCCCCGCTTTAAACCGGAAAGAAATGGCGCAGCGCGATCAATAGTGCTGCGCCTGCAAAAAACATTGTCATCATGCTAACCCGCAATGACAACAACACGCAGAAAACCAGCACCAGCAATTCGCGCCAGCCATGATCCGATGCGGGCGCTGCAACAATTGCGGTCAGAACTGCCGCTGGCACTGCATTCAGCGCTGCTTCAACGCGATAATGCACACGCTCAAAACGCGATAAAATCAAGTGTCCGCCAAAGCGGGTAAGATAGGTGCACAACGCACCTGCAAGAATGATCCAGATCGTCGTGGACATGATCTATGCCTCCCCTTTTTGCGGTTTTGCGAGAACAGCGGCAAGCACAACCCCACCCATCGCACCGAGCGTCACGTGCCATGGCGAACCGACGAACTTGTAAGCGGCCACTGCGCAGACCGCACTGACGATAACAACCGGCCACCAGTGTTCGCGATGACGAAAACTCATCACCATGCCTAGGAAATAGATTGGCAGCAGAAAGTCGATCCCAAGCGCATAAGGATCGGAAATCAGATTGCCAAACAGCGCACCGATAAGCGTCTCGATCAGCCAGCAGATATAGATCGTGAGGCCAAGCCCCATATACCATGCGAAGCTGATTTTCCGGCCCGCCTCGGCGCGAATTTCAACTTCAGCATACTGCGGATCGACCAACAAAAAGAACGCAAGTGCCTTCTGCACAAATGTGAAATGGCGGATACGACGTCCAACGGTCGCCGAATAAAGTACATGGCGGAAATTGACCGCGAAAATCGACAGCACAATCATCCATGGCGCAATATTCTGGCCGAAAAGATCAAGACCAACCATCTGGCTGGCGCCTGCATAGATCATTCCGCTCATAAAAATGGCTTCGGCAATGGTAAAGCCGTTGTCTATTGCAACAGCACCAAACAGCAAACCGAACGGCGCACCAGCTGCAACGATAGGCAAGCCCCGTTTAACACCACCCCAGAACTCGCTCCCTGCTGACGCAGGTGCTAGCCGAAAACCCTGATCCACGATTAGCACTCCTCACTCATGAAGTGCTTAGAGAATTTCAGGCTAAGTTGAAATCAATTTTCGATAAAAATCATACTATTAGAATATACGCGCAGCATTTCAGCATCACTGATAAAAACCAGTGATGCTGAAATGAATTATTCTGATGCTTGCGGAACTGTGCCCTCAATCTTCTTGATCCAGTCTATCAGCGGTCGGGACTGTTCAGCAAACTTGACCAGCCGATCAGCAAGATCAGCGCGGGTAATACTCTCCGGATCAATTTCCATCCGAACAGCAAAATGTCGGTTGCGAATGCCCTCAAGAAGATCAGCATCTGTCACGGTTTCAAAACCGCGCGGTGTGCGCTTCAGCCGCTCATGATCACTGATCTGCAAGCAACTTTTCTTAAGCTTTGCCACAACCGCGCGATACACGTCTGGCTTCTCGACAATTGCCTCGCGGATAGCCTGAAGCAGCTCTTTCTTCGGTCCCCACCACGCCACACCAGCATAGCAATCGCGAATGCCCGGCAAACCAATACAAACATAAAAACAGCCGCTCTCGTCCCACTTCGTGCCGGAATTAGAGAGAAGCGCCGACAAATGCCGGTTGTAAGGCGCTTTATCATGCGAAAACCGCGTATCCCGCTTGATGCGGAACTGCGATTTCACGCGATCCCCCTTGAACGGCAAACCGACTTTTTCGAAGCGCACTGTCAGCTCCTCAATCAGATCACCGAGCGGCTCTTTCAGATGCTCTTCAAACAAGTCTTTGTTTTCAACAAACCACTCGCGGTTCTGATGAAAATCGAGCGCCTTGAGAAATGGAATAGCCTTGTCACCAAAACCTTTGAACGGAGCCATCAGCCTTCTCCAACCAATGTCAGCCACGCATCTTCATCAATAACTTCGATGCCAAGTTCTGATGCCTTCGCAAGCTTCGACCCAGCACCCGGTCCTGCAACAACAAGATCGGTCTTCTTGGAAACAGAACCCGCCGTCTTGGCACCGTGACGCTCAGCCATGGCTTTCGCTTCATCGCGCGACATGCGTTCAAGACTGCCGGTAAACACCACCGTCTTACCCTCAACCGGTGATCCAGTTGCCACGCGTGCAACTTCATCCAGCGGCTTCACTTCTGCAAGCAGCGCGTTGAGCACTTGCTGATTATGCGGCTCTGCATAAAAATCGACGACGGCTTCCGCCACAATCGCGCCTATACCTTCAACGGCAATCAGATCCTGCCATGCTTCGTTGCCCTTGTCGCTACGGTCGCCCTCTTTTGGCGGGACAGCCGTTGTCGCTGCTTCGGCGAACTTCTCATAGGTTAGATAGGCCCTCGCAAAGCGCTTGGCATTCACTTCGCCGACATGGCGAATACCGAGACCAAACAAGAAGCGATGCAGCGTAATCTCACGCCGGTCATTGATCGCGTCATAGAGCTTCTTTACCGAAGTCGCGCCAAAGCCGTCGATGTTCTCAAGCTTCTTGAAGACCGACGCTTCCTGTCGCTTCTGCAGCGTGAAAATATCCGCAGGCGATTTGATTTTCAGACTGTCATCTTCCGCATGGAAGAAGAACTCGACCTGCTTTTCGCCGAGACCTTCAATATCGAAAGCATTGCGCGAAACGAAATGGCGAATACGCTCGACCGCTTGTGCAGCACAAGTCAGACCACCCGTGCAACGATAGACCGCCTCGCCCTCTTCGCGCACAGCATGACTTTTACAAATCGGACATTTCTGCGGGAAAGGAAACGACACAGCATCAGCGGGACGCTTTTCCAGCACCACATCAACGATCTGCGGAATAACATCGCCTGCACGCTGCACAATCACCGTATCACCAATACGAATGTCGTGATCATCCGCGCGGATGCGTTCACCCTTCAGGCCAATGCCCTTGATATAATCCTCGTTATGCAGCGTTGCATTGGTGACAACCACACCACCCACGGTAATCGGCTCAAGGCGCGCCACCGGCGTCAGCGCGCCAGTACGCCCAACCTGAATGTCTATGCCGCGCAGAATCGTCGTTGCCTGCTCTGCCGGGAACTTGTGCGCAATGGCCCAGCGTGGGCTGCGAGAGCGGAAACCAAGCCGCGTTTGCAGATCAAGCCGATCTACCTTGTAAACCACACCGTCAATATCGTAATCGAGCTTTGCCCGCTCAAGACCAATGGCGCGGTAATGGGCGATCAACTCATCGGCGCTGTGTAACCGCTTTGTCAGCGGATTGACCGGGAAACCCCACTTGGCGAACACCTCAACCATGCCATGCTGCGTATCGGCAGGCATTTCCGACATCTCACCCCATGCGTAGGCGAAGAACCTCAGCTTACGACTGGCGGTTACTTTCGCATCAAGCTGGCGCAGCGAGCCTGCAGCAGTGTTGCGCGGATTGACGTAAGTTTGTTTGCCTTCTGCAACCATCTGCTCATTGAGCGCAAGAAAGTCACTCTTGGCCATATAGACCTCGCCGCGCACCTCAACGATGACTGGCGCACCCGCCGGAAGCTTATTGGGAATTTCGCCAATGGTGCGGATATTGGCCGTCACATTTTCACCGGTCGTGCCATCGCCACGCGTAGCAGCACTCACCAGAACGCCATTTTCATAGCGGATCGACATGGAGAGCCCGTCGATCTTCGGTTCAGCCGTAAAGGCAATAGAATTATCCGGCAATTGTCCGAGGAACCGATAAACGCTACCGACAAAATCCTGAACGTCTTCATCCGAAAACGCATTGCCAAGCGACAGCATCGGTCGTGCATGGGTAATCTGAGCGAACTTCGAGACAGGTGCCGTGCCAACACGCAACGATGGGCTGTCTGGCCGAACCAGATGCGGAAACCGCTCTTCAACCGCATCATTGCGCCGCTTCAGCGCATCATAATCCGCATCCGAAATCTCGGGCCGATCATTGGCGTGGTAAAGCTCATCATGATGCGCAATTTCACGCGCCAGCCGCTCCAGTTCTGCGGTGGCTTCAAGGTCGGTCAGTTTTTCAACGGAAATATCGGACATATGCGTGGCAAAACCTGCTGATTCAATTTTGCTCAACATAGCTAAGAAATGAAGCTGCGCCTACAGCCGCGCGCAGTTACGAACACATGGTCACACTGACAGCGTTCTGTCAGGAGACGAGTGCGCTATTCTCGGCCAACAAACGCTCAGCTGCTTTGCGCGCTTCATCGGTAATACTGGCACCGGCCAACATACGAGCGATTTCTTCCTGCCGCTCATCGACACCAATCGAACGGATCGATGTGGACATGCGATCTTCATTGGTCGCGGATTTTGCAATCAGGAAATGCGTTGATGCGCGAGCCGCAACCTGCGGCGCATGCGTAACCGAAAGCACCTGCACACGCGATGAAAGGCGTGCAAGGCGCTGGCCAATCGCATCAGCAACCGCACCGCCCACACCCGTATCAATTTCATCAAACACAAGTGTCGGTGCTGAACCACGATCAGCAAGCGCCACTTTGAGCGCAAGTAGAAAACGTGAAAGCTCACCACCCGATGCAACCTTCATCATCGGGCCAGCGCGGGTGCCCGGATTGGTGCGAACCCAATATTCAACCGTATCAATGCCTTCGGCAGCACGGGCATTACCATCCGTGGTCATTTCGACGATGAACTCAGCGCGCTCCAGCTTCAGCGCTGGAAGCTCAGCCATGACAGCCGCCTTCAGATGCTCTGCCGTATCCGTGCGACGTTCAGACAGGACTTTCGCCGCTGCATCATAAGATGCGCGTGTTTCAGTAGCTTGAGCTTCGAGCTTGATGAGATTTTCTGCCCCGGCATCAAGATCAGCAAGATCGGTATCCATCTTGTCGCGCAAGGCGGGCAAGCCTTCGACTGCGACCGAATATTTGCGCGCGGCGGCTCTCAAAGCAAACAAGCGTTCTTCGACTTGCTCCAGCACACGCGGATCAAAATCAATCTCGCGCATCGCATGGTCGATACCATCCTGCGCAAGCGCCAAGTGATTGAGTGCTTCATCAATTGCCTTACAAACAGGCTCAAGAAGATGCGGTGCTTCCGGGATTTTACGCTCAAGACGACGCACAAGGCTTGCAAGTGTCGGCACAGGTGAACCATTGCCTGACAGCAGCTCACCGGCTTCATTCACATCACCGGCGATCTTTTCCGACTTCATCATGATCGCACGTCGTTCAGCGAGTTCGTCTTCTTCGCCCGGCTGCGGATCAAGCTTGGTCAGTTCTTCAACGGAGGAGCGCAGATAATCACCTTCACGCTCAGCCTGTTCGACACGCGCACGATGCTTCGACAACGCGTTTTCCGCATCACGCCATGCTTTATAGCGCTCGCGAACAGTCTGAGCCTCAGTATCAAGAGCGCCAAAAGCATCCAGCAATGTACGATGCAGATCAGTATCGATCAGCGCACGATCATCATGCTGACCGTGAATTTCAACGAGGCGCTTGCCGAGTTCACGCAGCAGAGCGACGCTTGCCGCCTGATCATTGATGAAAACACGAGTGCGCCCGTCACCCATCTGGAGGCGACGCAGGATGACGTCACCGTCATCGTCAAAGCCATTTTCACTGAGAAATTTACGCGCCGGATGGCCACTGGGCACGTCAAACACGGCAGTCACCTGCCCCTGATCTGCACCATGGCGAACCAGAGAGGCATCACCGCGCGCACCAAGTGCGAGCGACAACGAATCAAGTAAGATCGATTTACCGGCACCGGTCTCGCCCGTAAGCACGGACAAGCCGGTCTTGAACTCGATGTCGAGCCTTTCAATCAGAACAATATCGCGGATCGACAGGTGCGACAGCATGCAGGTATCGGCTTAGTTGCCGCCCGTGATGAGCGACGAAGCCTTGGCCAGCCACGAACCACCGTTTTCACGTGGCTCAAGACCACCGCTCTGCAGAAGCTTATAGCTATCCTTATACCAACGGCTATCCGGGAAGTTCTTGCCCAAGACCGATGCAGCCATCTGCGCCTCAGACGTCAGACCAAGCGCATAATAGGCTTCGACCAGCCGAGCGAGCGCTTCTTCAACCTGACGTGTGTTGGAATATTCTTCAACCACCAGACGGAAACGCTTGATCGCTGCGAGATATTCCTTGCGCTCAAGATAGTAACGGCCAACCTGCATTTCCTTGCCGGCGAGCTGATCGCGCGCAACACGGATTTTAGTCTTGGCATCGTCAACATATTCGGAATTCGGGAAGCGATCGACAACTTCCTGCATCGCAGCAATGGCGCGACGGCTTGCAGCCTGATCGCGGGTCACGTCAGGAATCTGACGGAAATAGCTCAGACCGATAATATAGTAAGCGTAGGCCGATTCAGGCGATGTTGGATAAAGCGTGTTGTAACGCTTCGCCATGTTGATCGCTTCTTCGTAATTGCCCTGACGGTAATTGGTAAAGGCTGCCATGACGAGCGACTTGCGAGCCCATTCGGTGTAAGGATGCTGACGGTCGACCGCAGCAAACTTCTTCGCAGCTTCGCCCAGACGACCAGCATCAAGGTTCGCAAGACCTTCGTTGTAAAGCTTATCCGCCGGATCGATCGTCTCAACATATTTGGTCAGATCGATATCGTCGTTTTTGCTGGCACATCCCGCAAGCGGAACAAAAACGGCAAGAGCGCTGACCATCAGCGCGGTTTTCGTCTTCACCGGGAAATTCGAACTCGTCATGCGGTCTCCGGCCATCTGGCAACGTCTTTTCAGTAAGGACATAAGCAAATAGATTGATCTGCGCTTATTTCCATCCATTCCAATACATCAGCATCAGCACATAGGTAAACATAGCCAAGGCTGTTTTGGCCGTTCATAAACCACATGCTGGCGTAATCGGCAATCGTCTAGCTGATCAAACGTCAGAAAATGGCAATTCAGAACGGCCTAAGGCATTATCTTTGCAAACCAATTGCTACATCCTCATCCAATGGAGAGGTCTGGCTGTCACTTCACATACGATACGCCGACTCATAGCAGACATGACCCGGCGATCACGGCCCAATTATGGCCATAAACGCCAAGCCCTTCGCATCACACCCTTAAAGTGCCCAGGGTGCCGAAATATTTGGGCGCACGGTCACCAGATCTGAATTATCAGAATTGCGGCGAACACCACTTGCTTCAACAATATCGTAATTCGATTTATCAGCAAGAAGCGCCTTTACTGTTTCAGCATTGAGTCTGTGACCACCGCGATATGACCGGAAGCAGCCAATGAATGGCAGCCCAGCGAGCGCAAGATCACCCACGGCGTCAAGCGTCTTATGACGCACGAACTCATCTTTAAAGCGCAAGCCACCCGGGTTGATCACCGAATTGTCGTCGCCAATGACAAGCGAGTTATCAAGCGAAGAACCAAGCGCCAAACCAGCTGCCCACAAACGTTCGACATCTTTCATAAAGCCAAAAGTACGGGCAGTGGAGATGTCTTTACGGAAGGCCTCTTCATTGATGTCATTCGCGTATTTCTGACGGCCAATCAGCGGGCATTCAAAATCGATTTCGACTTCATAACGCGTGCCTGAATAAGGCTGAAACTCACCCCATGATCCGCCAGCTTCCACGCGTACGGTTTTGAGAATGCGAATGAACCGACGCTTGGCGTCTTGCGTCACAATACCAGCTTCATCGAATGCATCGATAAAACGCGCAGAGGTGCCATCCAGAATGGGAACTTCCGGCCCTTCAACCTCAACAATAAGATTGTCGATGCTCAGAGCGGCAATCGCTGCCATCAGATGCTCAACGGTATTGATTCGCGCTTCCTGCGGTCCAAGAGCCGTACAGAGATCGGTTGCGCCTATCTCGGAGGCATGAGCGCGCGTATCCGGCGCATCCTTCACATCAGAGCGGCGGAAGATAATTCCCGTATTAGCATCTGCTGGCAAAAACGTGGCCGACGCACTTGTACCACCATGGACACCTACGCCCGACAACGTGAAAACACGGCCAATTGTCTTTTGATAAACGCTCAAAACGGGGTCCAATCTATCTTGTATCAAAGCGCGATGTGGCGTCCTGCCAAAGTCTTTTCAGCGGACCAATCAACGTAACTAAGCTTTCTTCATGCCCCTTAAATAAAAGAGATATGGCAAAAATGAGCTACCACTACGCAGAAACATCGCCCACAGATATGTAAGCATTGGCTACAAATAGTAGTTGCCGGGAACCGATCAAAATCACGCTTTCTTACAAAATATAACGAAGCGCCAATGAAAAAAGCCGCAGGAAATTTCCTGCGGCTTTTTATTTCTAACAGCGCTTGCTGATCAGTTTGACTGACGGCGCAGGAACGCTGGAATTTCGAGCTGATCTTCTTCCGAAGCAGCGCGTGGCTGTGGACGGCCCTGATCGTCAAGCTGGCCGCGACGCGGTGCATAGATCGAAGCATCCTGCTGCATTGGACGGCGCTGCTCTGGCTGACGCATCGCAGGCTCGCGCTGCTGAGCTGGCTCAAGACGAGCTGCTGGCTGCTCTTCTTCACGACGGGTCAGACCACGTGTCAGGCGGGAAAGCAGACCCATTGGGCCGCGTTCTTCCTGAACAGGCTGCTGAGGCGCTGCACGACGTGCATTGATTTCAGCCTGTGCAACAGGTGGGAAATCAGAAACAGCTGGCATACGCGGAGCAGGACGTGGCTGAGGAGCCGGTTCTGTATGCATCTGCTGTGGCTGCTGATAAGCCTGTGGCTGCATAGCCTGAGCAGTTGCCTGATTGTGATGCATCTGCGGCTGTGGAGCGACTGGACGAGCAACAGGTGCACGTTCAAAGCTTTCAGCAGCAGGCGCCTGGAAAATGCGGCTCTGCGGACGGAACTCAGGTGCTGCAGAAGCGGCAGGCGCTACTGGTGCGACTGGAATTTCAGTTTCGATCGACTGAGCAACTGGCGCAGGCTGTTCAACCTGACGTGGCTGTTCAGCTACTGGAGGGCGAAGAATGCCATGTGGAGCCATTGGCTTTGCCTGCTGGGCAACTGGCTTTACCGGCTGGCGAAATTCCAGCGGCGCAGGCGCCGCGTCTCCGATCTTCTTGTCGATGCCAGTGGCAACAACAGAGACGCGAATAACGCCTTCCAAGCCTTCATCAAAAGTAGCGCCAAGGATAATATTGGCTTCAGGATCAACTTCTTCACGGATACGTGTTGCAGCTTCATCAACTTCAAACAGGGTCATATCGCGACCACCGGTGATCGAGATGAGAAGACCCTTAGCACCGCGCATCGAGGTTTCGTCGAGCAGCGGATTAGCAATCGCAGCTTCTGCAGCAGCCATTGCACGGCCTTCGCCCGAAGCTTCGCCGGTACCCATCATTGCCTTGCCCATTTCGCGCATAACCGAGCGAACGTCAGCAAAGTCGAGGTTGATGAGGCCTTCCTTGACCATCAGATCGGTGATGCAGGCAACACCCGAATAGAGCACCTGATCCGCCATTGCGAAAGCATCAGCGAAGGTGGTTTTGTCGTTGGCAATGCGGAAGAGGTTCTGGTTTGGAATGACGATAAGCGTATCGACGTTCTTCTGCAGTTCTTCGATGCCGAGCTCAGCCGTCTTCATGCGGCGAGCACCTTCAAAATGGAAAGGCTTTGTGACGACGCCAACGGTGAGGATACCGCGTTCGCGTGCAGCACGTGCTACGACAGGAGCCGCACCCGTACCGGTGCCGCCGCCCATACCGGCAGTGACGAAGCACATATGCGTGCCATTGAGGTGATCGACGATTTCGTCGATGCATTCTTCAGCGGCTGCGCGACCAACTTCAGGCTGCGAACCAGCGCCGAGACCTTCGGTGACAGCTGCGCCGAGCTGGATCATGCGTTCGGACTTCGACATGGTCAAAGCCTGCGCGTCAGTGTTAGCGACAACAAAATCTACACCGCGCAAACCGGCATTGATCATGTTGTTGACCGCGTTGCCGCCGCCGCCACCGACACCGAACACGGTGATACGAGGCTTCAGCTCGGTAATGTCCGGCTTTTGCAGATTAATTGTCATGGTTCTCGTTCCTCTTAAAGCCTCTCACCGCTTCGCCGCCGCGGTGCTAATTGGTTATTACGCTGATGGTTACGCCCACATCACGCAATGAAATCACTCAGTGTACTCAAAAACTCTCTCTCAGCCATTGGCCGACACGCTGCATTCGCCCGCCCGTACCAGTCATAAGACCGGAGGAAGCTGCTTTCACCGACCGCTCTTCAATGCCTGCCACTTGCGGGTAGATCAGAAGTCCAACAGTCGCGGAGAAAGCCGCACCCTTAGCCGCTTCAGGCAATCCCGCTATTCCTAGCGGACGCCCGATACGCACATTCCTTGCAAGTATCCGTCTGGCTGCTTCTGGCATGCCCGGCAGCTGGCTTGCGCCACCTGTCAGCACCACGCGCTTGCCAACGATGTGTCCAAGGCCCGACTGGTTCAGCCTGTCGCGAACCAATTCAAGCGTTTCTTCCACACGTGCACGGATGATCCGCGTCAAAACCGAACGCGGATATTGATTGGGTACATCACGCTCGTCATCGCCAATTGGCGGAACCGAGATGAGATCGCGGTCGTCAGCTGCACTAGGCAGCGCCGAGCCGTACATAACCTTAAGGCGTTCAGCATCTTCCATACGCGTGGAGAAGCCGCGTGCCACATCCATGGTGACGTGCGAACCGCCGATAGCAACTGCATCAGCATGAATGAACTTGCCTTCGGAGAAGACGGAGATCGTGGTCGTGCCGCCACCCATATCGATGCATGCCGCACCCATTTCGGCTTCGTCACCAACGAGAGCAGCAAGACCGCTTGCATAAGGCGTCGCAACAATCGCTTCGACCGAAAGATGGCAGCGATTGATGCAAAGCTCGAGATTACGGAGCGGTGCTGCGTCAGCCGTCAGAACATGCATGTCAACGCCAAGGCTGTCGCCCAGCATACCGAGTGGATCACGAATACCGCGCTCACCATCCAGCGTATAACCAACCGGTAGCGAGTGAACGAGGTGACGTTCCGCAGCCAATGCCTGCTTGGCACCAGCGGCCAATACGCGACGAATATCCGTCTGCTCTACGTCATGACCGCCGAGGTTAACACTCGCGGTAAAGGTCTCGCTCTTCAAACGACCCGCAGAAATATTAACGATAAGGCTATCAACCGTCAGACCAGCCATGCGCTCAGCAGCATCGACTGCAAGGCGGATCGACTGTTCAGCTGCATCAAGGTCAATAATGACGCCAGACTTCACACCACGCGAACGCTGATGGCCAATGCCAAGCACTTCCATGCGATGCGTGCGGCCCGGAAGCAGCGCACCAGCTTCATGCGGACGCAGACGCGCAATGACGCAAGAAACCTTGCTTGAACCAACATCCAGAACTGTCAGCAGGCGCACCTTGCGCCCTGCACTTCCAGCTTGTGATGAACCTTTTCCGCCAAGAATACTCATACGCGTTTCCCCGTGCGGGCTAATTCTTTTTTACGATCTGCCAGGAACTTCTCGCGCTGCTCCATGCCACTCGCTGTCAGCTGAACCGTAACGCGATCATCAAGACGCATATCGACCGCAGCAATGTCACGCGACAGCAGATGCTTTTCGCTATCCATCTTTTCGACTTCGGCCAGAGCTTTCATTGGCTCATTTTCCGGCAACATGATGCGAACGCCGTTTTCCAGCAGAATGTCCCAGCGGCGATCAGCAACACGAATGTAAGCACGAACCTTGCCAGCCAGTGCAGGATAGGCCGCAACCTCGTCCACGAAGCCCTTAACGCGCTTTTCAGCACCTTCACCGACCACAAGCGGGAGAGCGTTGTAACGGCCCGGACGGAACGGAACGATTGTATCCCCCGCCGAATCAATCAGCGAAAGCTCTTGACCATTCTGCCAGACCGCGAAAGCTTTACGCTCTTCAAGCGACACCAGCAGAGTACCCGGATAAACCTTGCGCACTTCTGCGCTTTCAACCCAAGGAAGCTTCGCAATCGCCTGACGCGCAGCCTCAGCACTCAAGCCAACGAGCGATGTTTCACCATCCAGCTCAAGCTGACCGAGAATATCAATATCGGAGGTCTCGTTGTTACCAACGACCTTCACGTCTTCGATTGCAAAACCGAGTGTCGAGGCAGTCGCCTTGACCATATTCTCGGAATGACCACCGAGAACCATACCGTAAACGCCTGTTGCGCCAAGAAAGCCGAGCATACCAATCGTGCCAGCATAGCGCGGAACATTGATGTTGCCCTGAAACAAACGAACAGCAAAGCGGAATGGCTTGCGCAGAAAGCGCGGCAGAACAAAGGCTGCACCCGATGCATCACGCATCGCGCCAGAACGCCTGTATTCATGTGATCTGCCGTTTAACGCAAACAAGACGCGTCCTCCACCAACCAACTCAACAATTCACCAAAAGAGATACCCGCCGCTTTCGCGATATCAGGTACGAGCGAGGTAGGAGTCATTCCCGGCTGAGTGTTAACTTCCAGCCAAATAACTTCGCCTTCTTCGGAAAAACGGTCATCGAAACGGAAGTCTGATCTGCTTACGCCCCGACACCCGATTGCCCGATGCGCCGTAAGTGCCATTGTTTGTATTTTTTGGTAAATATTTGGTAAAATTTTTGCCGGACATACGTGAGTTGATGCTCCAGGCACATATTTTGAATCAAAATCGTAGAACTGATGCCCTACCGGAATGATCTCGCAGACATCCATCGCGCGATCACCCATCACGGCGCAGGTCAGTTCACGGCCCGGAATGTATTTTTCAACCAGAACGTCCGCACCATAATTCCACTCGGCCGAGCTGATGATTTGCGGAGGATGAGTCTGATCTTCCTGAACGATGACAACACCGAAGCTTGAGCCTTCGCGCACAGGCTTCACCACATAAGGCGGCTGCATCGGATGTTCATTGCCGATTTCAAAACGGTTCATCAAACGCGAAGGCGCAACAGATACGCCGGCAGCAGCCGCAACCGTCTTGGCGCGATCCTTATCCATGGCAAGCGCGGACGCCAGCACACCAGAATGCGTGTAAGGAATTTGAAGATATTCAAGGATGCCCTGAATGGTGCCATCCTCACCAAACGGACCGTGCAGCGCATTAAACGCCACATCAGGCTTCAACTCAGCGAGAACACTGGCAACATTGCGATCAACATCAACACGCGTAACACGGTAGCCGCGCTCTTCGAGAGCAGTCGCACAAGCCGCACCGGACGACAGACTGACAGGACGCTCTGAAGAGAAACCGCCCATCAAAACGGCAACATGCTTTACAGCCTTCTGTCCAGCCACGTTAGTCATCCCCTCTGCGCATCCCCTGCGCTCGAATCAAAAATAGAATCAGGATAGCCCGGCTACACTACGCAGCAGACACCCAAGTCAGAAAACTCTGACGAATCAAATCACTGTACGGTTAACCATAAAGAATCAGAGAGTTGATTCCGTGGCAAGCCCCTATCAAAAGGGGAGCAACTTACGAACGACTCAATAAGCAGAAAAAAGCCCGGAATTTCAGTGGGAAATCCGGGCTTCTTAAAATATTAATTTTTATACGATTTCTTTAACTTCCTGCCCTTCACGGAACAAGCCGAGCCGCTTGATCTCCCAATGAAGGCGAATGCCGGAAGTCTCATAAACTTTAGCGCGAACTGTCTCGCCAAGCATTTCGAGATCATATCCGGTGGCGTCACCCGTATTGATCATGAAATTGCAGTGCATCTCAGACATCTGTGCGCCACCGACACGCAAGCCACGACAGCCAGCCTTGTCGATTTCTTTCCATGCCGACGACCCTTCAGGATTTTTGAAGGTTGAGCCGCCGGTTTTCTCACGCACAGGCTGCACCGTTTCGCGGTGATTCTGCACCTCGTCCATCGCCTTCTGAATATCTTCACGGTCGCCCGGAACACCTTCAAAGAGAGCCGAGGTGAAAATCAGATCAGACGATGCTGAGGAATGACGATAGGCATAACCCATATCGGCATTGGACAGAATGTGCAGTTCACCCTTGCGATCAAGTGCCCGCACTTCCACCACGCGCTCGCGGGTTTCAACACCATTTGCACCCGCATTCATGCGCAGCGCGCCGCCAATGCCACCGGGAATGCCGTGATAGAAATGGAAACCTGCAAGCCCTGCCTCAAGTGCCGCCGCCGCTACACGCTTATCCGGCGTCGCCGCCCCTGCCCTCAACTGCGTTTCCGAAACCTGTTCGACACTGCCAAAGCCCTTCGCCGACAAACGCACAACGAAGCCCGGAATGCCGCCGTCACGCACCAGCAAATTGGAGCCTATACCCACAACCAGAAGCGGAATCTCTTCTGGCACAGCTTTCAGAAATTCAGACAAGTCTTCTTCGTCTGCGGGCTGAAATAGAACCTGTGCAGGACCACCGGCACGGAACCAGGTGATCTTGTCCATGCCCGTATCCGGCATCATTTTGCCACGCAGCCCCGACAGCCTGCCGTCGAGCTTCTTGAGAAGTGCTTCGCCGCTTTCCATTACTTTGCACCCTGTTCGGCCAATTCTTTTGGAAGCGCATAGGCCCATTGCGTAATGTTGCCCGCACCAAGGAAAACCACAAAATCGCCCGGTTCAGCAATCGATGCGACAAGCGGCGCCAATGTTTCAGGACCGCTTGCAAAACGCGCATCGCGATGACCTGCAGTCTTGATACGCGAAACAAGCGCTTCCGAATTTACGCCTTCAATCGGGTCTTCACCAGCAGTGTAGACCGGCGCGACAATGACGGTATCCGCATCATTGAAGCACGCTGCAAACTCATCAAACAGGCTGTGCAGACGCGTATAGCGATGCGGCTGAACAATACCAACAACACGACCCTTGGTTGCTTCGCGTGCGGCTTTCAGTACCGCGCGAATTTCAACCGGATGGTGTCCATAGTCATCGAAAATCTCAACGCCATTCCACGAGCCTGTATGCGTAAAGCGACGCTTCACACCGCCGAACGCGCCAAGGCCACGACGAATATCATCGGCTGAAATGCCCAGCTCATGCGCAACCGCAATCGCGGCCGTTGCGTTGGAAACATTGTGCAGACCCGGCATCGGTAAACGCAGATCCTTGATCTCGGTCGTCTCACCCTTGCGCGAACGAATCAGCACATCAAATACGCTGACGGCACCTTCCATGCGGTGATTGACAAAACGCACATCTGCCTGCGGGTTCTGACCGTAGGTCACGATGCGACGATCCTCAATGCGGCTTACCAGAGCCTGCACTTCGGGATGATCGAGGCACATAACGCCAAAACCATAAAACGGTACATTCTCGACGAACTGCGCGAAGGCTGCGCGCACATTGTCGAAGTTACCGTAGTGATCCAGATGTTCCGGATCGATATTGGTAACAACCGCAATATCGGCTGGAAGCTTGAGGAACGTACCATCGCTTTCATCGGCTTCAACGACCATCCAGTCACCGTCGCCCATACGGGCATTGGTGCCATAGGCATTGATAATGCCGCCATTGATAACCGTCGGGTCAAGATGACCAGCATCAAGCAAAGCTGCGACCATTGATGTGGTGGTGGTCTTGCCATGGGTGCCGCCAATGGCAACCGCGCGACGGAAGCGCATCAGCTCCGCCAGCATTTCAGCGCGGCGAACAATCGGCAGAAGCTTTTCGCGCGCAGCGGCCAGTTCCGGATTGGTCTTCTTGATTGCTGTAGAGACAACAATCACTTCCGCATCACCGAGGTTCTCAGCCTTATGGCCGACAAAGACTTCAATGCCCTTCTCGCGCAGACGCTGCACATTGGCGCTGTCCGACTGATCCGAGCCCTGAACTTTATAGCCAAGATTGTGCAGCACTTCCGCAATGCCGCTCATGCCAATGCCGCCGATCCCGATAAAATGGACAAGCCCGATGTTGAGCGGCATTTTCATGGCCGAGTTCCTTCTTTAAATTCCTGAACTGATTGTCCTGCTGCAATAGCCTCTGCAAGATCAGCAAGCAACTGCGCGGCATCAGGCTTACCAACGCTTTTTGCAGCTTTAGCCTGTTGTTCAAGCCTTTCTGGCTCGTTAATCGCAGCACTGATGATGTCAGCCAGTCGTTGCGGCGTCAGTTCTGCCTGTCGGACAACTTCGCAACCGCCAGCACTCGCAAGGGCTGCCGCATTCGCTGCCTGATCATGATCAAGCGCATGCGGGAAAGGCACCAATATCGCCGGACGACCAATCGCGGCTATTTCCGAAACAGTCGAAGCCCCCGAACGTGAAATGACAAAATGCGCATCGGCGATGCGTGCTGGCATATCGTTGAAGAACGGCGCAACATCGGCAAGAATACGAAGCTTCTGATAAGCCGCACGAACAGCCGCCTCGTCTTCTTTGCGGGCTTGTTGAGTTATCAGCAGCCTTGCCCGTTCACTCTCCGGCAAAAGCGCAATCGCTTGGGGAATGGCTTGTGAGAAAAACTGCGCACCCTGACTACCACCAAATACCAGCAGGCGAAAACGCTGGCCTTCTTTGGCTGGTCGATAGGATGTTTTGGCAGCCGCAAGTACAGGCGGACGAACGGGATTGCCCGTCGAAATAATCTTATCGGCAAAGGCACCGGAAGTTTCCGGCAGGAACCCGCCAGCTATTGCCTTCACGCGCGAGGCGAGTCCCTTATTGGCACGGCCCATGACAGCATTCTGCTCATGTACCATGGTCGGGATACCCATATTGCTCGCAGCATAAAGCGGCGGCAGCGTTGGATAACCACCGAAGCCAGCAACCAGTTTCGGTCTCAGGCGACGGAACAGTTTGCGGCTGTCGAGATTGCCCTGCCACAGAGACCAGAGCGTGCGTGCCAGCGCAATCGGATTGCGCCCGGCAATGGTGGCTGAACGGATGACATGCACATGATCTTCTGCAAATGCCCCGGCAAAGCGCTGCGCGCGAGCGTCCGTTGCCAGATGCACATCCCAGCCGCGAGACTTCAACTCATGTGCCAGTGCTTCAGCTGGAAACAGATGGCCGCCAGTCCCCCCGGCAGCCAGTACGATTACGCCTTTGCCCATAGTCCCCTCACAAAACTGGAATGCGCTCGCCCATGCTGACCGTATGCGTCATACGCGCTTCCGGACGACGACGTGTCAGCGCCAGCAAAATGCCCATCGTGATCGCAATCGCTACAAGGGATGAACCACCATAAGAAATGAATGGCAGCGTCATACCCTTTGCAGGCATCAGATGCAGATTAACAGCCATGTTGATGATCGACTGGAAACCGAACAGGATCACGATGCCGGAAACAGCCAGACGTGTGAAAGCATCGCGCTCACGAAGCGCAATCGACAGGCCACGGATCACGATAAACGCAAACAGCGCCATAATAATCATACAAAGAATGATGCCATATTCTTCAGCGGCCACAGAGAAGATAAAGTCGGTGTGGCTATCTGGAATGATGCGCTTGACCGTGCCTTCGCCCGGTCCCTGACCGAACCAGCCGCCACGCAAAATAGCTTCGCGACCTGCATCCACCTGAAACGTGTCGCCCTCACCAGTCATGAAGCGGTTTACACGGCCCGCAACGTGATCCAGCGTCATGTAAGCGCCAAAAGCACCCACGACCGCGATACCACCAAGAACCAGAATCCAGAACATTGGCAAACCAGCGAGAAAGAACATCGCGCCCCATGTGCCAGTGGTCAACATGGTTTGCCCGAAGTCCGGCTGCAACATCAGCAGTCCAGCGGTGACACAGAAGAGTGCCATTGCCAAAAAATAGCCCGGCATATGGCCACCGCGCTCGCGCTCTGAGAAGAGCCACGCACAAATCACCACAAAAGCAGGTTTCATAAACTCGGACGGCTGAATGGAAACACCCGCAAGGCTAACCCAGCGACGCGCACCCTTGATTTCAATGCCGATGAACAGCGCCGCAAGCATCAGGAACAGCGATGCGCCCAACAGCAGCAATGCAAAGCGTCTGATCTGACGTGGCGACAGAAACGAAACACCAATCATCACGCCTACAGCGGGAATCATGAATAGGGTCTGACGCTCGACAAAATGGAAGCTATCGAGGCCAATGCGCTGCGCAACAGCAGGACTGGCCGCAAAGGAGAGCAGCACACCAAGACCCATCAGGCCTAGACATGCAGCGAGAAAGTAACGGTCGATTGTCCACCACCAATTGGCAACAGCACCACGGTCAACGCGACTTACCATCAGCTTTTCCCTCCGATTGGCTCAATACCCGGGAGTGCGAGAACGGCGCTGCGGAATGCATCACCGCGTTTTTCAAAATTCTGAAACTGGTCAAAGCTTGCACAGGCAGGCGAAAGCAGAACAACAGGTTCGCTTGAACCATCATCGCCAGCATCGCGTGCCGCATGTTCAACAGCAGCAGCCAAAGTGTCGGAAATTTCAAACGACACCGCATCGCCAAGTGTGGCAGCAAATTGCGCCGCAGCTTCACCGATCAGATAAGCTTTGGTGATACGCGGGAAGAAACCAGAAAGCGACGCAATACCGCCCGCCTTGGGCACACCACCGGCAATCCAGTAAATATGATTGGCAAAAGACGACAAGGCTGGTGCGGTCGCTTCTGCATTGGTCGCCTTGGAATCATTGACGAACAGGACTTTACCGCGATGGCCTACCTGTTCCATGCGATGCGCAAGACCAGGAAAGCTTTTCAGACCAGCACGAATTTCTTCGATTGAAAGACCAACCGCAAGACAGGCAGTGATAGCTGCAAGCGCGTTCTGCGCATTATGCGCGCCGCGCAGCGAACCAATACCTTCAAGCGAAGCTAAATCCTCAACGCCACTAGCTTTAGTGGAATAGAGCTTTGCACCGTCCGCAAAAGCACCATTCTCAAGGCGCTTATCCTTGGAAATACGAGCAACTTTGACGCCAGTATTTTCGAGACGATCTGCAATGCTGAGGCAATAGTCGTCATCGACGCCAATGATTGCCACGCCACTTTTCGCAACAAGCCGCTCCTTGATTACGGCATAGTTTTCCATCGAACCATGACGATCAAGATGATCAGGCGTCAGGTTGAGCAGAATACCAGCAGTCGGGTTAAGCGATGGCGCAAGATCAATCTGATAAGACGAACACTCAACCACGTAAAAACGATTTGGCGCAGGTGCTTCCAGTGTCAGGATTGCTGTGCCGATATTACCGCCAAGCTGCATATCGCGGCTTGATGATTTGATAATATGCGCAATCAGCGCGGTTGTCGTCGATTTTCCATTGGTGCCGGTGATGGCGATAAACGGGCAATCCCGTGCAATATGATTGCGCTCGCGTACGAAGAGTTCGACGTCACCAATAATTTCAACACCAGCAGCGCGCGCCAGATCCACTGTCCAGTGTGGCTTTGGATGCGTCAGTGGAACACCCGGCGAAAGCACAAAGGCAGCGAACTGTGACCAGTCCGCCTGCCTCAAATCACCTGTTGCAATGCCTGCGCTTTGCGCGCGAGCCACACTGTCGGGATTATCATCCCAGGCAATGATCTTCGCGCCACCAGCCACAATAGCCTTGGCCGTTGCAATGCCCGACCCGCCCAGTCCGAAGAGGGCAACAGTCTTATCTTTAAGGGCGGTGATCGGGATCATTCGTCTGCCTTATCTCAGCTTCAGTGTGGAAAGGCCGATCATGGCAAGGATAATCGCCACGATCCAGAAACGGATCACGACCTGACTTTCCGTCCAGCCTTTCTTTTCAAAATGATGATGAATAGGTGCCATCAGGAACACGCGCTTGCCAGTAAGCTTGAACGAACCAACCTGAATAATCACCGACAGCGCTTCCATGACGAAAAGACCGCCAATGATTGCAAGAACGATCTCGTGCTTGGTGGCTACAGCAACCGTTCCGAGCATACCGCCAAGGGCAAGCGAACCCGTGTCACCCATGAAAATTGCGGCCGGTGGCGCATTGAACCAGAGGAAGCCAAGCCCCGCACCAATCACAGCGCCCAACACAACCGCCAGTTCACCCGTACCCGGAACAAAGTGAATTTGCAGGTAATCAGCAAAAATCGCATTACCCGACAGATAGGCAATAAAGCCGAAGGAAGCAGCAGCAACCATCACTGGCACGATTGCGAGACCATCAAGACCATCGGTCAGGTTCACCGCATTGCCTGCGCCAACCATCACGAAGGCTGCAAAAGGAATGAAGAACCAGCCGAGATTAAGAACGAACTGCTTCACAAATGGGAATGTCAGCGACGACGAGAACGGCTCCTGCCCGGCGCGCATGATGATGAAGGCTGCGACGGCAGCAATCAGAAATTCAATGCCAAGACGCGACTTGCCGGAAAAGCCTTTATCCGACTGCTTTGTGACCTTGAGGTAGTCATCATAAAAGCCGATTGCGCCAAAGCCGACCGTGACCATCAAGACAACCCAGACATAAACGCTGGAGAGATTGGCCCAGAAGAAACACGACACGAGAATGCCGGTCATGATCATCAGTCCGCCCATGGTAGGCGTACCGGCTTTCTTGAAGTGAGTCTGAGGTCCGTCAGCACGGATTGGCTGGCCTTTTCCCTGTCGCGCACGCAACGAATTGATGATCGCAGGACCAAACAAGAAGACGATCAGTGCCGAGGTAATCATCGCGCCGCCAGTGCGGAACGTGATGTAGCGAAACACGTTGAACGGTGTCACATGATCGGCAAAAACTGCAAGAAGCATCAACATACGGAGAAAAATCCCTCAAACACGCCTATTCGGCAGGCACCACCGGTGGAAACTGGTTTGTCAGCGCCTTGACGATCTTAGCGAAACCGATCCCTTTCGAGGATTTCACCATGACCACATCGCCGGGGCGGACTGCTTTCATCACCAATGGCAATAATTCCTCGGTGCTCTGCCTGTATTCGACGTGAATTTCAACCGGCAAGGCATTTTTCAGCACCGACATTTCACGGCCACCGATATAAAGTACGTTCACTTCGGCATCGACAATCGGGCGCGCGAGGTCCGCATGAAGCTTGCCAGACTGACGACCCAGCTCCAGCATATCGCCCAAAATTGCGATGCGGCGACCGCGTGGACCTTCCGGCGGCGTTGCCTGCAAAAGCGATAGCGACGCGCGCATCGACGTCGGGTTTGCATTGTAGCTTTCATCAATCAGCGTAAACGAACCGCCATCTGGATGTTCCAGCACATGACGCGCACCACGACCGCCTTCAGCGCTCAACGTTGCCATGGCAATGGCAACCTTTGCCATATCTGCACCAACGAGATGAGCAGCACCCAGAACAGCAAGCATGTTCTGCACAATATGGCGTCCCGGCATGCTAACTTTGACGACGGCTTCTTCACTGCCGATCTTAACGGTCATGCATGAGCAAGTTGGATGCATTTTGACTTCACGCAGACGATAGTCCGAACGCGCATTTTCACCAAAAGTAACGATGTGCTCGACGCCTGCCTTTTCAGCGAGCTCTTCAAGCTGTTTGAAGCGCTTGTCGTCGCGATTGAGCAGCGCATAGCCACCCGGCACAACGCCTTCAAAAATCTCAGCTTTCGCTACTGCGATTTCTTCAAGATTTGCAAAATGGCCAAGATGCGCAGGCGCAATCAACGTGATCAATGCCACATGCGGACGTACCATTTTCACCAGTGGACGAATTTCGTCATGATGGTTCATGCCGATTTCAAACACACCGTAATCGGTATCGGCTGGCATACGGGCAAGCGTCAACGGCACGCCCCAATGGTTGTTGAACGAGGCAACCGACGCATGAACTTTGCCGCTATCTGCCAGCACGTGACGCAGCGCCTCTTTGGTTGTCGTCTTACCAACAGAGCCAGTGACGGCGATGATCTGCGCTTTGGAGCGTTCACGCGAGGCAAGCCCGAGCTTGGTCAAAGATTCAAGCACGTCTTCAACGACGATCATCGGCACTTTGAGATGACCAAGCGCAGGAAGGCGGGATTCGTTCACGACCAACAGACCTGCACCAGCGGCCATGGCAGCCGTTGCAAAGTCATGCCCGTCGAACAGATCGCCTTTGATCGCGAAGAAAGCTTCGCCTTCTTTCAACGTGCGGCTATCGATGGAAATTCCGGTGATCCCCGCAGGCAACGTACCGAAAGGCCGGCCTTCCATGGCCTCCACCATATCGGCAGATGTCCAAAGCCAGTCACTCATCCCTTATGCTCCTCAAGGCGCGCGCCAAGTGCTGCCGCCACTTCCGTATGATCAGAGAATGGCAAAGTAATATTGCCAACGATCTGACCTTCTTCATGTCCTTTGCCCGCAACAACCAATGTGTCGCCCGGCATCATCATCGAAACCGCTGTGAAAATCGCCTCGCGACGATCACCGATTTCGGTTGCGCCGGGTGCCGCAGCCATGATTTCGGCGCGGATTTGCGCAGGCACTTCTGAACGTGGGTTGTCGTCGGTAACGATTGCCACATCAGCAAGACGCGCTGCGATTTCGCCCATGATCGGACGCTTGCCCTTGTCACGATCACCACCACAGCCAAACACCACGATCACGCGACCCGTTGTAAACGGACGCACGGACGTCAGCACATTTTCAAGCGCTTCCGGCTTATGGGCATAATCGACATAGGCAGGAGCGCCCTCTTCGGTCGCACCAACGAGATCAAGACGACCCGGAGCGCCTTTAAGACGCTCAAGTGCACGCATTGCAGCGGCAGCAGGAACACCCGTAACCATTGCAAGACCAGCCGACACCAGCGCATTCGCAACCTGAAAATCACCAGCCAACGGCAGTTCAATTTCAAAGATTTCGTCAGCGATGCGCACTTCGACATGCTGGCGGAACCGCTCATGTTCAACGCGCTTAATGGTGATGAAATCACCCTTACGGCCAACGGTCTTTACATCGCAGCCAGCGGCTTTTGCAGCTTCAATCGCCTGTGGCGAAAACTGGTCATCTGCAAAAATAATCGCGGGCGCACCTTTTGGCAAAAGCGTATCAAACAGGCGCATCTTAGCGTGCAGATATTCTTCAATCGTCGCATGGTAATCCATGTGATCGCGGCCAAGATTGGTGAAAGCGCCAGCGGCAAGCTTCACACCGTCGAGGCGACGCTGATCAAGACCATGCGACGAAGCTTCCATCGCAGCATGCGTCACACCTTCATCGGCAAGCTCCGCCAAAAGGCGTTGCAACTCAACCGGATCCGGTGTCGTCAACGAATTATAATCGCTGCGCGTTGGCGAGAAAACGCCAGTTGTTCCAATGTTAGCAGCAGGAAAACCGGCATAGGCCCAAATCTGACGCGTGAACGACGCAACGGAAGTCTTGCCGCTTGTACCTGTGACCGCAACCATAACTTCTGGCTGCTTGCCATAAAATTGAGCGCTAGCGACGGCGAGCGCATGACGCGGGTCTTCGACATGAAGGACAGGCACACCGATATTTTCTAAAACAGCGCTTTTACTAGCGATAACCGCAACGGCGCCGCGTTTGGCCGCATCAATCGCATAGGCAGAGCCATCCGCCTTAACGCCTTTCAGAGCTGCGAACAGAAAGCCCGGCTCCACCTTTCGAGAATCCGATGTGACGCCAGTAATTTCCAGATCACCTGCGGAACCGGAGGTAAGATCCTTAAAAAGTGCGATGTCTTTCAACTTCATGGCCATACCAATTCCAGATAAAGGGACGTATCACGCGCTACATGCAATTACACGAATCAATCATATCCAGCAGCAGCGGTGGCGATTTCTGACTCTGCTGGCGCAAATTCCTGTTTAAAATCGGGCTTAACCCCCAAAAAAGTGGCTGAGCGACGAATAATATCAGCAACCATCGGTGCAGCATTCAAACCAGCGGTCGCGCTGTACTTGCCTTCTTCGGGCTTCGGTTCGTCAATAATTGTCAAAACCACATAGGTTGGATCATCCATCGGGAACGATGCGAGAAAGGCATTAAAGCGCACATCTTTCGAATAGCGGCCATGAACAACCTTTTCCGCCGTGCCGGTTTTTCCGCCAACGCGATAGCCCTGAACCGTTGCGCGCTTACCCGAACCACCCTGTGCAGTCGCATTCAGACGATAGAGATAACGCATATCGGCAGAGACTTGCGGATGGATAACTTGCTGTGCGACCAGATCGGCCTGCGCCTGCGTACGCGCAAGGAAAGTTGGCTCGATCAGCTTGCCGCCATTCATAAGCGCCGCAGCACCAACCGCCGTCTGCAATGGCGTGGTCATCATGCCGTGACCAAACGAAATGGTCATCGAATGAACTTTCTTCCAAACGCGCGGTTCAACAGGGCGCGCAACTTCTGGAAGCTCTGTCTGCATGCGATCCAGAAGACCGAGCTTTTTCAAGAACGCGCGATGACCTTCAATACCAACGACATTCGCTTCATGTCCCGAACCAATATTGGATGAGAAGATGAAGACTTCTGGCAGCGTCAACACACGGCCTTTGCCGTGGAAGTCGCGGATGGTCTGACGACCAATGACCAGCGGACGCGAGGCATCAATCTTCGAGTTCAGCGTAAACTTGCCCGAGTCGAGCGCCATAGCCGTGGTGAAGCTCTTAATCGTCGAGCCCATTTCATAGGTACCCGCCGACATACGATTCAGTCGATCCTTATCCAGCGCATTTACCGGATTGTTCGGATCGAAATCCGGCACTGAAGCCATAGCAATAACTTCACCAGTCTTCACGTTCAGCACCACCGCACCCGCAGCAATCGCGCGATAGCGTTCGACCGCTTTAACGAGTACGTCGCGCATAATGTGCTGAACACGAATGTCGATCGACAGCTTGATTGGTTCAAGTGATTGTGCGGTGGCCATACCAGCCGCACGCAAATCGCTTAGTCCCTGACTGTCGATATATTTCTCCATACCGGCAATGCCCTGATTGTCGACATTAACGAGGCCAAGAATATGCGACGCAGTCGGGCCACCGGGATAGAAACGGCGCTTTTCGGTACGGAAACCAATACCCGGCACACCAAGCGCCATGATCTGGCTCTGTTGACGCGGTGTGAGACCGCGCTTAATCCATACGAACCCTGCGCCACCCTTCAAACGGCGATAGGTGGCTTCCCAATCAAGATCGGGAATAACCGTTGAAAGCAGCTCAATTGTTTCATCTGGATCAACGATCTTGCGCGGTTCAGCAAACAGCGATGAGGTCTTGATGTCTGTCGCAAGAATTTCGCCGTTGCGGTCGAGAATATCGGGACGCGACGCGAGCTGATGCACAGCAGGACCGTTGGAGTTATCGTCTTCGCCACCAATGACACCGAAATAGACGAGCTTGCCGCCGATAACACCGTAAATACCGACGAAACAGGCAATGGCCATCCACAAACGATTGCGCGCACGATTGCCGTGCTTTTTGCGCGAACCCACAAACGCCATGTTGCCAGCCAGCTTTTCATTGCCAGCCGGCATGTTGCCGTCATCAACCGTATTTTTGTTCTTCTTGGAAAATCCGAGCTTCAGCCGCATGATCAGTGCCTCGCTCCATTCTTCTTAACGCTTCCGGTGGTCGTCGCATCGGGTTCCAGCATGCCACTCGCCACCAGTTCATCACTACCTGAAATCAACTTCTGAATATCATCAAGCTGACGTTCTGGAATATCTTCAACGCCCATCGCCAGCTGCTCAGCCTCAATGGGTGCAAGTTTCAGTTCTTCAGCATAAACACCTACCAGGCTCTGCAAACGGCCTGGCTGGGTCATCAATGCCCAGTCTGCGCGCAGAAGCGTGATGGTGTCCTTCTCAGAATTAATCTGACGTTGGAGTTTGGCAATAACCGAGATCTGCCTCTCCGCATCATATTTGATGGTATAGGTGATTGTTGCTGCCAACAGCATCGCCGCAATCATGATGAGTTCAAAAGTACGCAGCACTCGTTCAACTCCGGCCAAGTTCATGCGTTTCAGGCAGTTTAGGCAACCCGAAAAGCGTCAAATCATCTTCAAGAGGCGGGTTTTCAGTTCGCACACCTGCGCGCAATTTTGCGGAGCGCGAGCGAGGATTACGCTCTTCTTCTTCAGCCGTCGGGCCGACAGCGCCCTTCACTGCTGGCGTAAAGCTTGACAGGCGGACATGCGTTGCCGGCAAATGCCGTGATCCTGCACTGCCGCCAGAACGATCCGCAAAGTAGCGCTTAACCATACGATCTTCGAGCGAATGGAAGGTGACAACAACGAGACGGCCGCCGGGCTTCAAAACACGCTCGGCTGCAATCAGCGCGCGCGCCAGTTCACCCAACTCGTCATTCACATAGATGCGCAGCGCCTGAAACACACGTGTCGCAGGATGAATTGGCACTTTCGGATTGCGCCCGACCAGCGCTTCAATGGCATTGGCGAGATCAAGGGTGCGTGTAAAAGGCTGTGCTTCACGGCGCTTTTCGATCATGCGCGCAATGCGGCCAGCATGACGTTCTTCGCCCAGAAAATTAAAAATGCGTGCGAGGTCGCCCATCTTAAGACGGTTTACGACATCGGCAGCGCTTGGACCCTTGCGGGACATACGCATATCAAGCGGACCATCTTTCTGGAAAGAGAAACCGCGCTCTGCTTCATCAATCTGCATCGAAGAAACACCAATATCGAGAACAACGCCATCGACCATGGCACCCGCCCCCAACACCTGTTCAACCGCCTGATCCAGCGCAGAAAAACGGCTTTCAACAAGATTGAGCCTGCCGCCAAACTCTTTCACCATAACCTGCCCTGCAGCAATCGCAGTCGGGTCACGATCAATTGCAATCACATTTGCGCTCTGCTCAAGAATGCAGCGCGTATAACCGCCAGCACCAAAGGTGCCATCAACGATCACTTTGCCGGTTTCGGGTTTCAGAGCGTCAATCACTTCGGAGATAAGCACCGGAACGTGACGGACCTGAGCCCCTTCGGCTTGAGATTGGTCTCCGCCGAGGCTAGCCATCATCACGATCCTTTCCCGGGATCACGTCCCGCTATCCAGTGTTTTGCGCATCATTCCGGCCAATTTCAGACAGGTGTCGATTTGGCGGATTCGTTCAAACAGTTATCGGATATTAAGCTTAATGAACCGTTATCCTTTGACAGCGACCTTCATAAATCCGTCTTGTGTGAAAAGTTTTCCCCGCAATAAAATGAAGCACTTTTCTTTGCCCTGTCCCTGCGGCATCAGCTCAGTTCGACCGACAATTAAATCATCCAATATTCGACTTTCACGATCACATAGTTATGAAAGCTGCTTTTCCCACCGTCGTTGACGAAACCGCCACGCAGGATTATTAAATGCAAATAATTCGCAATTGCATTTTGGAAGCTTAAGGCATGGCCCCGCAGGATACGACGACAACCACGGCGAAAGAGGTTACATTTGAAGGCTGGCGTCGTGATCGCGGTGAAGCCTCAATGTCAGATGTCCACCGCTCGATACGGGTCAGTCGCTCCGGTTCTAAACTCCGCCGCGCTATGGCTTTCTTCGGTCCGGGCTATTTGGTTGCAGTCGGCTATATGGACCCGGGCAACTGGGCAACATCGCTCGCTGGAGGCTCGCGCTTTGGCTACATGCTGCTGTCGGTCGTGCTGCTTTCAAATCTCATGGCCGTTCTTCTGCAAGCCCTCTGCACCCGACTGGCAGTTGCGACAGGACGCGATCTTGCTCAGGCCTGCCGCGATGCCTATCCGCGTTTTCTTGCCTGGCCTTTATGGTTGCTCGCAGAACTTGCCATCTGTGCCACCGATCTTGCCGAGGTCATCGGCACGGCAATTGGTCTCAATTTGCTGTTTGGCATCCCGCTTGAAATCGGGGTTATCCTCACCGCCGCCGATGTGCTTTTGGTGCTCTATCTCCAGAACAAAGGCTTTCGTCGTGTTGAGGCGCTGATCATTGCACTGCTGGCTGTCATTGCAATCTGCTTCCTGATCCAAATTCTGATGGCAGATCCCAACTGGGGTGATGTTATCCGTGGCTTTGCACCCACCACCGAAATCCTGCGCAATCCAGATATGCTGTATATCGCACTGGGCATCATCGGTGCGACGGTAATGCCGCATAATCTCTATCTGCATTCGGGCATCATCCAGACACGCGACTATGGCCAAACAATACCGGAAAAGCGCGAGGCAATTCGCTATGCCACGCTTGATTCCACCATCGCTCTGACATTTGCACTGCTGGTCAATGCTTCCATCCTGATCCTTGCTGCCGCAAGTTTCCACGCGACCGGCAATACCGGCGTCGAAGACCTCGACAAGGCCCATGCCTTGCTCAATCCGCTGCTTGGTTCAGCGCTGGCACCAACGCTCTTCGCAATAGCTTTGCTGTGTTGCGGTCTTAATTCGACGATTACAGCGACTATGGCTGGCCAGATCGTGATGGAAGGCTTCATCGACATCAAACTGAAGCCTTGGCTGCGCCGTGCTATCACACGCTTTGTCGCGATTGTTCCGGCTGCTATCGTTACAATCATGTATGGATCACAGGGAACCAGCGAACTATTGATCCTGTCTCAGGTCGTGCTTAGCCTTCAATTGCCATTCGCCGTCATTCCCCTTGTGATGTTTACAGCAGAAAAGAAAAAGATGGGCGCACTGGTGGCACCGCGCTGGGTGACATTCCTTGCGGCAATTACCGCCGCGATCATCGTCGTTCTAAACATGAAGCTCATCTACGACTTCTTCACGGGCGTACCGATCTAGCAAATGAATAGAGTGTCAGTCGGTCTATAAGCCGGGTTTTGTATGGCCGGACTTGCGTCCAACGTGGCAGCCATTCATCTGGGACGGATGTCGCCACCCGCCTCTTGCAACCCACCCGGACGACTGATCCGGAAACTGATTGCCAGTCCTTGCGAACCGGCGCGCCGTCCCTATTCGGTTTTGCTCCCAATGGGGTTTACCGTGCCGCCTGTGTTGCCACCGGCGCGGTGGGCTCTTACCCCACCCTTTCACCCTTACCCCGTCATCCCTGCCGCTTAGACAAGCGGTACGGAAGACGGGGCGGTTTACTTTCTGTGGCACTATCCCTGGGGTCGCCCCCGCCGGGCGTTACCCGGCATCGTATTTCCATGGAGCCCGGACTTTCCTCACCTGCCGTCTTTCGACATATGACAAGCGCGGCTGCCCGACCGACTGACGGCGCGTATATAGCATGATCGGACAAAGTGGGAACCGTGTTTCGAAAAAATCTCCACACAACAAAAAAGCCGGCAGCGAAACCGCTACCGGCTTTTCTTTCACATCATCGGCCTGAAACTCTACGCGACCGACAACATGAATTCAGATGTTACAGACCAGCCATATAAGACTTAACCGAGCTACAATATTTTGCAGAGGTCGGGTTCATCCGCTTTGCGCCATGACCGGCATTATACTTAAGGATCGTGCCGCAAGTGCTGCCGCCACCGAGCTTCTGCGCCTGTGCGAGATACTTCATACCAAACTGAATATTGGTTGAAGGCTCGTAGAGACCCTTCGCAGAACCTGTGTAGCCAAGACCGCGAGCGGTCGAAAGCTTGATCTGCATCAGACCAATTTCACCAGCTGCACCGCGAACATTTGGCTGGAAGTTGCTCTCATGACGAACAACCGCATGCGCCAACGAAGATGGCACACCATAGGTTGAAGCAAAACGATTAATGATCTGCGAATAAGCCTTACCGCTAACCTGTGCCGACTTTGGTGCATCGGGGAGCACCTTGGAACGCTTTGTGCTTTTTGCAGCTGGTGCTGCACGCTTGGTGATAACAGAAGCCTTTTTAGCGGTCTGTTTTGTTTCTGTGCGGGCTGAACGCGAAGCCTTTTCAGACTTGTTGGCTTCAACAGCCTTGTTCTGTGCACGGGCTTTCAGAAGGTCTGCAAGATTGGTTGGCTCGTTTACCGGCGCACTGATTGCAGAATTTAGACCAAAAGAACTCATGGCGCCAATGAGGGCGCAAACAACTACAAATTTTGACTTCATAACCTACCGTCTTGGATCGTTTTTATGGGGCGTTGCTGGTCTTGGGGGCAGCATTGCCGTTTGATTTATGATCCCGCTCAACGAGCAATAATCTGCTCACAACCGCCGGGAATGGCAGATCATGTGATGGGGAAATGCAGCCGAAGATTGGTAGGGGAAGTAAAATAGTCTTACAGGTTGTAATAAACGCTGTCATATTTCGTGATACGCGTAGGGGTAGAAAAAAATCGGAAATCCGGCGCGTACACGACCTAATTTAATGAAAATATTACAGAATTATGAAGTCACCTCTGAGCGAACTCTAAAAATAGCCTCCCACTTATGCGGTAACATTTTGCAATGAAAAAATAAGTCTGTAGAGCGTGTCTATAGTAGATACATCAGCTACACCGTCCACATTTTGTGTCCGAAAATGCCGCTGAAAGGCCTTAATCACGATCTCAGTGGCCTCATCGAACGCACCATTGATCTCGATTTTATATCCATAAAGCGCAAGCATCGATTGCAAAGCCTCGACAGGTTGACCTTGTTCGCCGCGCGCGAGAAAGCGACCGCCACGGATCGGCGTTGGCTCGATGTAATGGCCAATGCCTGCTTCATGCAGTTGCCTCCATGGGAAGTTATGTCCCGGATCAGTCTTGCGCTCTGGTGCGATGTCTGAATGGGCAAGCACATTTTCGAGACGGATTTCATAACGCGAGCAAATGCTGCGACACAGATCGATAACCGCCGCGATTTGCTGCTCAGCAAATGGAGGATAGTTTTCGAGAACACCCGGATTGACGATCTCAATGCCGATGGAAGCCGAATTAATATCGATTTCGCCTTTCCAGAAGCTGTTTCCCGCATGCCATGCGCGCGCCTTTTCAGACACCATCTGCACAACACGTCCATCTTCATGAACCAGATAATGCGCCGAGACTTCGCGTTCAGGAGACTTGAGAACCTCAAGCGCCTCCTCTGCTGTCGCCAGCCCCGTATAATGCAGGATCAGATAAGTCGGCGTCTTACCATCCTTGCGAGGTCCGAAGTTCGGCGAGGCATCAATAGTAGCAGTCGGATAATCCGGCTTTTCCAATGCAAGCGCTGCCAAGTCATCTATCGGCTTGATATCTAAACCACTCATGCGGCCTCCAGTTGCTTCACGACACTGGCCCAAGCACTGTTAATGGCAGCGAGGCGCGCATTTGCAATATTAATGAATTCCAGCGGAAGGCCTTCAGCAAAAAGCCTGTCCGGATGATGCTCTTTGACCAGCGCGCGATATTTTTTGCGCGCTTCTTCAAAAGAAACACCACGTTTCAAACCAAGAATGGCAAAGGGATCGCCCTCGCCGCGGCTGACATGTCGCAAAGCGATGCGGTCGAAGCCTTCTTCGTCATAGCCAAAAATCTCGGCTACATTCGAAAGGAACGCCATTTCCTTTTCATGAACATAGCCATCAGCGGTCGCTATATGAAACAGCCCATCGAGAATGTCTTCTAACAAATGACAATTCTCATCACCTTCGCGACAAAGCCCCGCAAGCTGACATGCATAGCTCTCATAACCGGCGACATCCTGCTGCGCGAGATTATACAGACGCACAACATGCGCATGTTCTTCTTCAGGGACGGAGAAAATCCGCTGGAATGCGCGAAATTCATCCTGAGTCACGACACCATCTGCCTTCGCCATTTTGGCGGAAAGCGCAATCATCGCGATAGAAAAAGCAACGCGTCGGCGCGTGTCGGCATCGCCTTCAAAAACTGTTCGCACAGCTTCAATGACGCTGGAAATAGCGCTGAGCGTTATAGAGGTGAAGAATTCACCGATTTGGACCCAGATCGACATGAATCGCTTCTATAGAATTCTGTAAAGACTGGAAACAACAACACGCAACGATCGACGAAAAAACAATAATTTAGCAACAAACAAAATAGTTATTGGGCCTGACGTTCTGAAAAAGAACGCTGTGCGGAACTTGCAGCGGCTTCACCTGCCGCTTGAGCCTGTTGCTCGGTCTGGCCGACTGCTTTAGCTGCGGCTTCCGCGTTACTACGGGCACGTTCAACGGCTGCGGCCTGCTGTTCTGGTGTCATCACACCAGAATTATCTTCCAAAGCCTTAATAAGATTAGGGCCATCCTGCTCTTGTGCGACGGGCGCAGGAGTAGAGGTTTCTTGCTCTGGCTGGGCGGACACGGCATCCGTATCGTCGCTTCCCTTGCCGCAAGCAGCAAGTGCAACAAGAATAACAGCGGAAATCAAAAACAAAAAATTACGGCTCATTACAAAAGCCATAACCGAAGAAAGGCGACGTTTAAACTGTGAAAACGCGCTCATCTCATCTTTGTTTCCAACGATCGCGGAATTTGTCACCTATTCCGCTCCCTTCGAGGCAAATAGCGGCCCGAAAACGGACCGCCATCTGAAACGTGTGAATACCATGGGCATTCACGTGACGGTAACTGCAAGCTAGTTTGCAGGCGGAGTTCCCGTTGTACCCGGCGTTGAAGGCGCAGGGGTAGCAGGGGTCGTCGTCGTGTTATTAGCTGGCGCTGCTGGTGCAGCTGGCGCTTCAGGCGCTGGTGCAGCCGGAGCATTGCTGGTGTCTTTTGAATTGTCGCTACAGGCTGCAAGACTCAAAAACGATACGGCAGCAACTGAAGCAATGAAAAACTTCTTCACGGTGGCTCTCCTTACCCTAAATTGAAGCGTTGCGGGGATATAGCCAACGCTTTCTGATTTATTGTGCTTGACCGGTTTAACGGCCCATCACCTCGAAAAGACATTCGTCACATCACGCTTTTGTCCCCAGAGCTATTTCCAAGCGATGTGTTTGACGACGCCAACATCACGTTAGAAAACGGCGAGCATGCGGAAAGGTTCTCTCAAATAGTCTTACGAGCGGTAACAAACCGCCATAATAACAAAGTGCTAACCATAATTTTCTGCGTCACGCGCCTGTTACCCGACAATGTTTAACTCTGCCAAACAAGTCTGGATACACCAGTGATTTGACAGCGCAATAACCGGGAACATGGCATGAAAAAGAGAAGCGCGAACGATACAATCCTCAAGCGTGCAGTCACTCAAAACAATGCACTTTCAAAAGACGGTGTTTCCGAAAGACTATTTGCCTGGCTGTTTAAAGGGCTGGTTTATCCGCAGATATGGGAGGACCCGGAAGTCGATATGGCGGCGCTTGCCATTGAACCGGGCCACCGTATAGTGACTATCGCGTCGGGCGGCTGCAACGCACTTTCTTATCTGACTGCTGACCCGGCTTCGGTAGAAGCGGTCGATCTGAACAATGCCCATGTCGCGTTTAATCGGCTGAAGCTCGCGGCGCTCAAACACTTGCCGGACTTCTCAACATTCTACCGCTTCTATGGAAAAGCCGATGACAAGGCCAATCTTGCAGCCTATCAGCGCTTCATTCGACCACATCTTGATAGCGAAAGCCGAGCCTATTGGGAAAAGCGCAAATGGAGTGGTCGCCAGCGCATTTCTATCTTCTCTCGCGATCTCTACCGCCATGGCCTGCTTGGCGTTTTCATTGGCATGGGCCATCGCGTTGCCCGTCTTTATGGCATTGATCCGCGCGATATTCTCAAAGCACGCACCATGGAAGAACAGCGCACGTTCTTTGATACTGCCCTAGCACCATTGTTTGTAAAACGAATGGTCCGCTGGGCTACAGCGCGTAAGTCATCGCTTTTTGGCCTTGGCATTCCACCACAGCAATATGATGCCTTGGCAACAGCCGGAAATGGCGACATGGCTTTCGTGCTCCGCGCTCGGCTTGAGAAACTCGCCTGCGCCTTCCCTCTCAGCGAAAACTATTTCGCATGGCAGGCGTTTGGACGCGGCTATAGCAATGACGACGAGACCGGCCCTCTGCCGCCTTATCTCGCGCGCGTGAACTTCGACACTGTACGCACGCGCGTTGATCGCATGAGCGTGCGCAATGCAAATTACACAGAGTTTCTCGCCAAAAAGCCTGCTTCGTCGGTGGATCGCTATATTCTGCTCGACGCGCAAGACTGGATGAACGACGCACAGCTCAACGCGCTCTGGGGCGAAATTACCAGAACAGCAGCACCCGGTGCGCGCGTTATCTTCCGCACAGCAGCCGAGCCAAGCCTGCTGCCGGGCCGGGTTGATGCCTCAATACTCGACCATTGGGATTATCATGCTGAACAATCTCGTGCTTTGCATGACCGTGACCGCTCTTCTATTTATGGCGGCTTTCACCTCTATGTATTGAAAGACGCATAATATGAGCGTCCATCAAAAACAGAGCAGCAGCGTAGAGCATGCCAGTCTTATGGACCGTGTCTATCGCTACCAGAGACACTTCTACGATGCGACGCGCAAATATTATCTTCTCGGGCGCGATACGATGATTGCGGGTCTCAACGTGCCTGAAGGCGGCAGCGCTCTGGAAATCGGCTGCGGTACGGGACGCAATCTGGTCAAAACCGCGAAGACCTACCCTAGCGCAAAACTCTACGGCATAGATATTTCGGCCGAAATGCTCGAAACCGCTCAAGCCGCAGCAAAGCGTGCAGGAATTGCGGAGCGCACAAAACTCGAACGTGCCGACGCGACACATTTTGATCCCAGCTCACTTTTCAATGTAAACAGTTTCGACCGTATCTTCATTTCCTATGCCATCTCTATGATCCCAGAATGGCAATCAGTTATTAAAGAATCCATACGCCACCTCAATCCGGGTGGCGAACTTCACATCGTCGACTTTGGCAATCAACAAGGACTACCGCGCTGGTTTAAAAAAGCACTTTTCACATGGTTAAATTGGTTCCATGTGACGCCTCGCGAAGATCTTACAGAGGTTTGCCAATCACTTGCTTCTTCAAACAAAGCCATGATCCAAAACGTTTCTCTCAACCGAGGGTTTTCTGAAAAGGTAAGATTTATAAATCGTCATTGATCGCGAATATTTATCACTATAGGACCAACCGTTGGGACGCCAGGCGTACCCGTATTAGCGCAAGGCGTGCCGCCGCAGGTAGCATCAATACTGCCATCCAAATCCGTGATAGAAGTAACCCAACTTCCATTCCACTTACGATGTGAAAATCTAATTATGTTAACCTCATCATTTTTATTTTCTATAAATACTTTCCAGTTAACTTCTTTATTTGAATTAGTACAATCTGCAAAAAATTCATTACTATCAGCTAAAGAAACATTATATGGAGTACCTACCAAAACAAAAAACTTCGATTCACCAGAATTATGCATGCACTCTACAATCCCCTTCTCAAGTCGTAAGTCCTTGTCTCCTAAATTGTTCATTGTGACACTATAATCTTCTTCTAAGTTTGAATTAACGACAGCATTTGCTGGTTTAGCAGGCACGTCCGCTGCCATGGCTGAACTCCAACCTAAAAGCAATACCGAAGCCGCCCCCCCCAAAAGGGAGCCTACAAAAGTCTCTCTTACATTAATCAACATAACATCACCTTGAATTTGTTAAGTAATCTCTCGAAATCAAAATAATATGTGACGTTCGCACCCGGATACGCTAACACATAAGCAATATCTGTTTTCTTGCGATGAGACACCTGTATGAAGCAACTGGCCAACCGCAGCATTCTAGCCCTTGGCATGCTACTTCTCGCTGGCTGCACGACCGTCGATTATGATTTCGCCGACGTTAAAAAGTCAGGCAATTCGATGCAGCAGATGGCGCGCCCATCCGGCGCGGTTAACGCGCCGCGCTTTGGTGATCGCAAGCCGTTTGAATGGACAGGTCGCACACCTTGGCATTATCCAATCCACGGCACAGATGTTTCCAAATATCAGGTCGATGTTGATTGGAACGCCGTGCGGCGCAGCGGCATTTCCTTTGCGTTCATCAAAGCGACTGAAGGCGGTGACCGTTTTGATGATCGCTTTACCGAACACTGGAATGGCGCAAAACGAGCTGGCATTCCGCGCAGCGCCTATCATTTCTATTATTTCTGCCGTCCGGCCATTGAGCAGGCGCGCTGGTATATCCAGAATGTGCCACGTGATCCAAATGCATTGCCGCCCGTACTCGACATGGAATGGAATGCACATTCGCCCTCGTGCAAGCTAAGGCCGAACGAAGTCATCGTGCGCAAAGAAATGAAGATTTTCCTTGATGCCGTTGAAAAGCATTATGGCAAACGCCCAATCATTTACACGACCGTCGACTTCTTCGATGAGAACAACCTCAACCAGTTGAGCGGCTATCCGTTCTGGTTGCGCTCGACCGCCGGTCATCCAACTGAGAAATACGGCCCGCATCCATGGACATTCTGGCAATATACTGGCACCGGCACCATTCCCGGCATCAAGGGTGATGCAGACATCAATGTCTTCGCAGGCAGCGCCGGAGCATGGAAAAAGTGGCTGGAAAGCAACAAGGTCCGTTAACTCAGCAATAAACGGAAGCTCACACTAAGTTTCGCTTCATTTCCATGACGTGATGAGGCAATAGCTTAAAAAACAAATGGGGACGTTATTTCCCTCTTTAATTGTGAGTTCTCTCGATGAAACTTATCGCTTCAGTGATGGCTGCCGCTTTACTGGCATCAACTGCAATTTCCCCTGCTCTCGCTTCTCCGGCCCCGACTGCCGCAACGGATACGGCTAATCAACCGAAGCCTGAATGCGAAATCGATTATGGTCAGTGGATGGAAAATCTGACCAAAGAAGCACGCGAAGCAGGTGTTGGCGAAAAGGGCATTGCTGAATTGCACAAGGCGACGCTCGAACAAAAAGTTCTGGATCGCGACCGCAAGCAGACGGTTTTCAACCTCACCTTCACCGATTTTTCCAAGCGATTGATCTCCGAAGCGCGCCTGAAGAATGGCCAGAACAATCTCGCCAAGCATGCTGACGTCTTCAAAAAAGTCGAAGAAACCTATGGCGTTCCCGGCCCGGTCCTCGCAGCCTTCTGGGGACTGGAAACCGATTACGGCGCCATTCAGGGCGATTTCGATACGCTGAACGCACTGGTAACGCTTTCTTACGATTGCCGTCGTCCAGACCTATTCCGCCCGCAATTAATCGCGCTGCTTAAGCTTTTTGATACCGGCGTTGTCGATGCCGCCACAACCGGCGCATGGGCTGGTGAAATCGGCATGATGCAGCTTCTGCCGAAAGATTACCTTGAACGTGGCGTTGATGGCGACGGCGACGGCAAGGTTGATCTGAAAAACAGCATCCCTGATGCTATGATGACCGCTGGCCGTATGATTTCCGAACTCGGCTGGAAGCGTGGCGAGCCTTGGCTTGAAGAAGTACGCATCACACAGGATCTCCCTTGGGAAGAATCCATCCGCACCAATCGCAAGCCGCATTCGTGGTGGGCGCAGCACGGTGTAACCGGCCTCAATGGCCCACTCGGCCCCGATGACGGCGATGCATCGCTGTTGCTGCCATTGGGTCGCAAAGGTCCCGCGTTTCTTTCCTATGCAAATTTCGACATCTTCGTTGAATGGAACAAGTCGATTGTTTACGCAACGACCGCTGCCTATTTCGCGACCCGTCTTGCAGGTGCTCCAGCTTTTAATGCTGGCAATCCTGATCAAGGCCTGACGCAGGAACAGATGAAGGAACTCCAGACCAAGTTGCAGGCGCGTGGCTACGACATGGGCAAGATTGACGGCGTCTTCGGTGTACTGACCCGCGATGCTGTTCGCACCGAACAATTGCGTTTGGGCATGCCTGCTGATTCCTGGCCAACACCGGAACTGCTCGAAAAGCTCTGATTTTGACAATCTCGAAGGCGCGGACCACCTCCGCGCCTTTTTGCATTCCCCTTGTAAGTTGATCTCGCCATGCTTTCTACTTTGATCGTCGTCCTTCCCGTATTTGCCCTGATTTTTTCGGGCTGGCTGGCGTTCAAGCTGAAAATATTAGGCCCGCATGCAATAGCAGAACTCAATCGCTTCGTTGTCTATCTCGCCCTGCCCGCCCTGCTTTTCGATATCATGGCCAACACCCATGGCAGCGATCTCTGGCAACCCGGCTTTATCAGCGTCTTTTTGCTCAGCAGCGCGATTGCTTTCGTGCTTCCATTTCTTGTTCGTCTTCGCGGCAAGCTCTCGCTCGCGGATAATGCGCTCGATGGTCTGAATGCCGCCTATCCAAATACAGGCTATATGGGCATCCCGCTTTCGATGATCGCATTCGGCTCCGGTGTTCTTGCTGCAACGACAATTTCGATCATCATCACTGTCTGCGTGACTTTTGCTTTTGCGATTGTGCTGATTGAGATCGGTCTGCAAACAGAGAAGAAGCCGCTGCGCCTTATCTGGAAAGTTGCGCGCTCTCTGATGCGTAATCCGCTGCTCGTTGCACCATTTCTGGGCGCATTGATGCCTGTGACTGGCCTGACCATTCCCGCCCCCGCCGAAACCTTCCTCAAGATGCTGGGCGGCGCCGCTTCACCTTGCGCATTGGTTGCGCTTGGGCTTTTCCTAGCGCAAACGCGTAAGATTGAGCGCGATAGCGTCAACGCCATCGCCTTCCTCGTCTCGGTCAAACTCATTGTTATGCCGTTGGCAACATGGGTGCTAGCGGTTTACGTTTTCAATCTGCCAACACATCTTGCCCAAAGCGCCACATTGCTTGCAGCCCTTCCTGCCGGAACTGGCCCCTTCATGCTGGCTGAACACTATCGCCGCGAGGCTGCCATCACGTCGAATGTCATCCTCTATTCGACGGTTCTTTCAGTGCTGACTCTCTCTGGTTTTCTCGCTTTGATCCGCTAAAACAGCAAAAGCCACCCTCAAAATTGGCAGTTTCGTGGCTTTTTCATGAAATGTGAACAAATTTTTACAGACAAAAATTTCAAAGACTTAGGTGGTAAACAGAAGGTTTTTTTCGCAATCACCCCATATTGCAGCAAGAAATCTTCTTTTGTTTAAACCGTTTTGCGCTTAGATTCAGGTTCTCTACCAGCGCGCATTCGACCAGTCATTGGCTCGTCGGGTGCATAGAAGGAGACAGACCGATGGGACTTACACGATCTTTGAACGTCCTCATGATCTGTGCAGCATTTGCATTTGTTGCAGCGTTGATAGCAGGCGTCATTCCCTGAATAAGGGATAGCCTAAGCCATTAGACGGCATCAGTTTTTGAGGATGAACTGATGTGTCTTACTTAAAGAAAAGCCCGGTTTTAAACCGGGCTTTTTTCATTTCATGCAACTTCAAGCGCAGGCTCGGCTTTAGGCCGAATGCCAATCATATGGCAAATCGCAAATGGCAGATCAGCGCGGTTCATCGTGTAGAAATGAAAATCCTGCACACCACGCTCAATCAGATCCATGACCTGCTCGGCAGCAATGGCCGCAGCAACAAGCTGGTGCGTCTGCGGGTCTTTATCCAGCCCGTCAAAGCGTTCCGCGAGCCAAGTTGGTATATGGGTTGCTGAACGCGCGCAGAAATTACTGACCTGCTTGAAATTATGCACCGGCAATACACCCGGAACAATTGGAATATAAATGCCCGCTCGGCGCACACGCTCGACATAACGCTCATAAAGATCGTTATCGAAGAAGAACTGCGTGATCGCCCGCGTTGCACCATTATCGACCTTGCGTTTGAGCATATCGATGTCAGTCGCGAAATCCGGGCTTTCAGGATGCTTTTCAGGGTAAGCTGAAACAGAAATGTCGAAATCAGAAAGCTTACGCAGACCGCCGACCAGATCAGCGCCATTCTGATAACCGCCTTCTGTCGGCACATATTTCTCGCCAATGCCGCTGGCAGGATCACCACGCAACGCCACAAAGCGATTAACGCCAAGCGCTGCAAATTCCTGCGCAACGCGATCCACTTCCTCACGCGTCGCATCCACGCAAGTCAGATGTGCCGCCGGCTGAATATCAGTTTCTTTCAAGATACGCGCAACAGTGCGGATCGTGCGCTCACGCGTCGAGCCACCGGCACCATAGGTCACAGAGACAAACTCAGGCTTGAGCGGCGCGAGCCGCGTTACCGTTTCCCACAGGCGCTGTTCCATTTCTTCCGACTTAGGCGGGAAGAATTCGAACGATACCCGGGTGGTCTGGCCGATATCAGGTCGGCGGGAAAGACCATAAAAGCCCATTAGACTGTCTCCGTCATGCTTGCATTGCGCGGTGCCGGATCAGCAATCAGCAAACGCGGATCATGGGCAAGCCAAAGCTTCACCGTCAGTCCATCGTCACCATTTGCAGCCTTTGGCGCCAACTCAGTTGTTTTTGCAGGTTCCAGCCCTGCCTCTTTCATCCAGCCCAGCATCTGCTCATCACTGAAACCAAGCCGTAAATGCGCGTGCTCTTCGCGCAAAAACTCAAGCCGGTGCGGGGCAAAATCAACAATCAGCAACCGACCACCCGGACGCAGCGCACGCGCAGCTTCTCGGATTGCAGCCAGTGGATCATCAAGAAAATGAAGAACCTGATGGATTGTCACCAGATCAAAATTCTCACGCTCAACGGGCAGTGCATAGACATCACCCTGCCGCACTTGCGCATTGGCAACCGATGCCAGGTCGAGATTGGCACGCGCCACAGCCAGCATGTCGCGATTAATATCAATGCCAAGCCCACGCAGATAAAGCGGTGAGAACAGCTCCAGCAAGCGGCCAGTCCCCGTACCAACATCAAGCATCGCCTGAAACGGCTTCTCGCCTATGATACCCTTGAGAGCGACCTCAACAGCATTTTCCGACACATGCAGCTTACGGATTTCATCCCAGCTACCAGCATTGGCACTGAAATAGGCTGCTGCCTTTTCCTGACGACTGGATTTGACTTGCGAAAGCCGCTCCATATCCCGTTCAAGCAAGGTGTCGGCAACATCCAGCTTTGACAACAGATTGCGCGCAACTTCGCCACAAACCGCATTATCTGAGAGACGGAAATAGGCCCATGCGCCTTCCTGATAACGGTCGATCAGGTCCGCTTCGCCAAGCAGCTTGAGATGCCGCGACACACGCGGCTGCGACTGGCCAAGAATTGTGGTCAGGTCCGATACGGTCAAATCGCCCCTAGAAAGAAGCGCAAGGATGCGCAAGCGGCTCGGTTCAGCCACCGCTTTTAAAACATCCACCATCTGATCGAGCTGCAAACGCAATTCGCAACCTCCACAATCTAAAACATATAAAGATATGTTTATATGAATTATAGAAATCGCGCAAGTGATTTTCACAAAGCCATACACAGCAAAACTGCCATGAAGCTATGGTAGCCGTTTGAGTGAATTAATAAGCAGAGTATGCTTATTGCGAATCTTGCTGAAAGCCGGAAAGGAAGACAGCCATGGGTGCGAGCACCGAGCGCCAGAAGGCAGTTGCAAAATCGCTTACGCTTTTGCTTCCCGCAGTCCCCTATTCCGATTCCGAGCCAATCCGTGCAGCGGCACTTGCACCGCACATGAAAACTCTCCCACCATCTATAGCGGTCTGGCTAGCAACTGTTGCGCATGTCCGCCACACGCATACCGACTATGACGCCTTGCGTGATGATGGCTACGACAAAGATTCAGCACGCTTTTTCGTAATGGATGCAATCAATAAGAAGCTTACCGAATGGCGCGCAACACGGCTCGTCACCATGGACGATGACGAGAAAACTGAGGCGTAAATCTCTGATTATTTTTGAGCGACGATGAAAATGCGCGGGAAGCGCAGCAGCACCCGCCCGTCATTCAGCGTTGGATAGAATTCCAGTAGACGCAATTTGTATGCTTTCAAAAATTCGCGCTGCTCATCATCATCCAATGGATCGAGAAACGGACGCAGACCGGTGGATTTCACCCATTCAATGATTGCATCCACATCAGCCAATTGATGATTATAAATCACATGCCAGATATCGACGCGCGATGCATGCTCGATCAAAGCATTGTAGTAATTCGTCGCTGGCGGCAGTGGTGCCCTGCCCTTATCGCCAATCTTAGCGTTAAATGGCTCTGTTTTGGCAACTTCACGCATCAGAACATGGGTCGGCTCAGCCATATTATCCGGCATCTGCACTGCCAGATAAGCGCCCGTTTGAAGCTCGGACAGTAACCTTTGCATCTGTTCAATGTGATCAGGAACCCACTGAAAAACAGCATTGGAAAATAACACATCAGTTTCGGTATCTGGCACAAATTTGGTGAGATCACCGAGAGCAAAATTCACTTGTGACAAGCGCGCCTTCGCCTTCTCGATCATATCTGGCGATGTATCAAAGCCCGACATCTTCGCATTAGGCCAGCGCTGAACCAGAAGTTCCGTAGAGTTCCCCGGTCCACAACCAATATCGACCACTTTGCGCGGATTATCGATCTTTATCTGCGCCAGAAGGTCAGCCGCCGGGCGGCTGCGCTCATCTTCAAACTTCAGATATTGCTTTGCGGACCAGTCACGCATGTTGTCAGCCTCACCTGTCATGGCTTCCATATTGTTTGAATCCCTCAAAATATATATTAATCAATCTCAACAAAAATATATTTAATAAAAATAACAAATTAATATCTATTCAAAGGAATAAAAATGTTTATCGAAATAACAAGATCTGATCACCTAACCTTTACTTACAATTTTGATTATTTACTGTGTTTCAATGGTCAAAATGGTTTAACTAACTTGGTATTCACCTGGGGGACGATTGTCTCATTACTTTCTTATGAGGACATAAAAGCGCTAATTGAAGCTGCAAAATAAAATATACCCCCCACTAATATATTATTGGGGGGTATAAATTCATACAAGAAAGCCAGAAATATATAACCGGCCTCCTAAATTCATTCAGCGTGTCAGCGGCTTGTAGGTAACCCGCTTTGGATTGACGCTTTCAGGTCCGAGACGACGAACCTTATCTGCTTCATAATCCTCGAAGTTGCCCTCGAACCATTCAACATGGCTATCGCCTTCGAATGCCAGAATATGTGTCGCCAGACGATCAAGGAACATACGATCGTGGGAGATGATAACGGCGCAGCCAGCATATTTTTCGAGCGCATCTTCAAGCGCTGCCAGCGTTTCCGTATCAAGATCGTTGGTCGGTTCGTCGAGGAGCAGAACGTTGCCGCCTGCCTGCAGCATCTTGGCAAGATGCACGCGGTTACGCTGACCACCGGACAGATTGCCGACTTTTGCCTGCTGATCGCCGCCCTTGAAGTTGAACGCACCGCAATAAGCGCGTGAGTTCATTTCAAACTTGCCGAGCTTGATGATGTCGTTGCCGCCGGAAATTTCTTCCCAGACATTCTTGTTCGGGTCGAGATGATCGCGGCTCTGATCGACATAACCGAGATGAACCGTGTCGCCAATCCGGATCGAACCAGAATCTGGCTTTTCCTGACCGGTGATCATCTTGAACAACGTCGATTTACCGGCACCGTTTGGACCGATAACGCCAACGATACCACCTGGAGGCAGCTTGAAGGTGAGGTTTTCGATCAGCATACGGTCGCCAAACGATTTGGTAAGACCTTCAGCTTCGATAACAACCTGACCGAGACGTTCACCAGCCGGGATCAGAATCTGGGCATCGCCCGGACGCTGATTGTTGGCGGCTTCGACCAGCTGGTCATAGGCCTTGATACGTGCCTTCGACTTGGACTGACGAGCCTTCGGGCTTGCGGCAATCCACTGGCGTTCGCGCTCAAGTGCCTTCTGACGCGAATCGTCTTCACGGCCTTCCTGAATCATACGCTTGGACTTGGCTTCCAGATAGGCAGAGTAGTTGCCTTCATAAGGAATGCCGCGACCGCGATCGAGTTCGAGAATCCAGCCGGTCACATTGTCGAGGAAGTAGCGATCGTGCGTGATGAGGAGCACTGCGCCTTCATATTCACGCAGGTGCTTTTCCAGCCACGCAGTGGTTTCAGCGTCAAGGTGGTTGGTCGGTTCGTCAAGCAGCAGCAGATCAGGCTTCGAAAGAAGCAGCTTGCAAAGTGCCACACGACGACGCTCACCACCCGAAAGCTTGGTAACATCGGCATCAGCAGGCGGGCAGCGCAGAGCTTCCATCGCCATTTCAACCTGACTATCGAGATCCCAGAGGTTCTGGCTGTCGATGACGTCCTGAAGTGCTGCACCTTCGTCAGCGGTTTCATCAGAATAGTTCATCATCAGTTCGTTGTAACGGTCGAGGATAGCTGTCTTGTCAGCTACACCTTCCATGACATTGCCAAGAACTGTTTTTTCCGGATCAAGATGCGGTTCCTGAGCAAGATAGCCGCAAGTCGCACCTTCAGCGAGCCAGGCTTCGCCGGTGTAATCCTTGTCGAGACCAGCCATGATCTTGAGGATCGTCGATTTACCGGCACCGTTAGGACCGAGAATACCGATCTTCGCATCTGGGTAGAACGACAGATGAAGGTTTTCGATAACCTTTTTAGCACCATAGGCCTTGTTCAGCCCGGACATATGATAAATGAATTGGCGTGCCATAAAGCGCGTCGTCTCCACGAGTTAGAGAGCGTGAACAGCGATAACGCCGAACCGCAGGGAAATTTCTGAAGGGTATGTAGGCGAAATAGCGCGCGGAAGCAAATATCATCGCGCAAACTTCAGCTTGAAAAGCTTATAAACAAAATGAAACCGGGCGCGGATATTTCCGTCACCCGGTTTCCCCTCTGGCCACCACTCGGGAAAGTATCCTCCCTTTCACCGAATGGCCTGCTAGTTATGCCTTAATACCTAAATTCAACGCCTCTGGATTTCCTTCAAAACTCCGTCGACATCCCCTGTTAAAGATAGATTTGCTTAGGTTTCTGCGGTTTTCAAGCGGAATTTGCTCAAAAATTGCATTTGCCTAAAATTAATTCACTCAACCTCTGGATGCCTTTTTAAGCGACACTACCAAAAGAGCGTTTGACTATTTGCGCAGCATAAATTCAGATGGTTTCATGTCGTTTGAAAACATCCATCGCTTGCCGCTCAGTGGCGGAATCGAACTGCCATTTCGGCAATCGCTGATTGCTGCACCAAAGGCTGCGGTGCACATCTGCCACGGGCTTGCAGAACACTCAGCCCGTTACATGCGCTTTGCTATAGCCCTCAACGCGGCAGGCTATAATGTCTATGCGCACGATCATCGCGGGCATGGCGCCAATATTGGCGCATATGCGCCAAGAGGAATATTCGCGCAAAAAGACGGCTATAGAGTGGCAATTGATAATGTTCTCGCCCTAAACCGCCATATTCATGACTCGCACCCCGGCTTGCCGGTGGTTTTATTTGGGCACTCCATGGGCGGACTGATCGCGCTCAATTATACGCTCATTCACTCTGAAACAATTGATGCCGCAGCTATATGGAATGCCAACTTCAACGGCGGCGTTGAAAACAGCGCGGCGATGGCAATTCTGAAAATCGAACGCATGCTGAAAGGCTCAGACGTTCCAAGTTCGATCCTGCCCAAGCTCACCTTTCGGGCTTGGGGCAACGCTATCCCCAACCATCGCACCGCGTTTGACTGGCTATCGCGCGATGCTTCAGAGGTTGAAGCTTATATCAACGATCCGCTTTGCGGTTTTGATGCAAGCATCGCTTTGTGGATTGACGTATTCCGCATGATGAAGGCAGGTGCGACTGACAGTAATTTTGCAAATATCCGCCGTGATCTGCCGTTTAATCTGGTTGGCGGTGGCGAAGACCACGCAACAGACAAAGCCAAAGCCACCAAAAAACTCGCACACCGAATGCGGGCGATGGGCTTTAGCAAAGTAACTTGCACAGTCTATCCCGAAACACGGCACGAAAGTCTCAATGACCTAAACCGGGATGAAGTGACGCATAATTTTCTGGATTGGCTCGCGCAAGCTCTTCCGTCTGACAACAAGTCCGGCTAAAAGCAGCTCATATTCTGAGAAACTGGTCAGGCTCACGTTTTCTTGAAACACTTGGTTTGCCCGGCAATCAGTGGTATGGAGCCCGCCTTGCGCGCTACAGGGCACCTGTACTGAGATATTAAGCACGCTGATTTACGGTAAATGCGCAAGGAATGAAGGAACTCCGCTTGTCAACACCGACGATTTCTGTGGTCATCCCCTGCCGCAACGAAGCCGACAATCTCGCTTTTCTGCTTGATGAAGTCGATAGCGCCATGCTGGGCCGCGCCTATGAAGTCATTGTCGTAGACGATGGCTCGACAGATTCAACCAGCGATGTGCTGGCTGGCCGCATCCATGCAGGCAAGCCGCTGCGTCATATTCGCCACGACCGTTCGTCCGGCCAGAGTGCAGCTTTGCGCTCAGGCGTTTTCGCAGCGCGTGGCCAGATTGTTGTGACAATGGATGGCGACGGGCAGAACAATCCTGCCTATCTGCCAGCACTTGCTGACGCTTTGATCAATGCTGGCCCCGCATTTGGCATTGCCGCCGGTCAACGCCTCAAGCGTACCGACACCAAGCTCAAGCAGCTTTCATCACGCTTTGCCAATAATCTGCGTGGCGCGATCCTCAAGGACAAAACACGCGACTCCGGTTGCGGCCTCAAGGCGCTGCACACTGATCTGTTTCGCCAACTGCCGTTCTTTGATGGCTGGCATCGTTATCTGCCAGCGCTTGCGTTGCGTGAAGGTTTTGATGTCGTGCATATCGATGTCACCGACCGCGAGCGCCGCCATGGCAAATCAAATTACGGAATCCTGGACCGCGGCCTGCGCGGTATTCTCGACCTTTACGGCGTGTGGTGGTTACGCAAGCGCCGCAAGGTTGTGCCACGCGTGACGGAGATTACCCATGACTGATATTTTCAGCAGCCTTGCTCAATGGTTGCACGATGTGTTCGTTGCGCAATGGGATGGCTGGATTATTCTTGGCTTCGTCGCACAGGCCTGCTTCACCATGCGCTTTGTTGTGCAGTGGCTTGCATCTGAAAAAGCAAAAAAGAGCGTTATGCCAGTGGCATTCTGGTTCTTCTCGCTCATTGGTGGCGTGCTGCTCTTGGTTTACGCCATCCAGCGCAAAGACCCGGTTTTCATCGCAGGTCAGGGCTTTGGCCTGATCGTTTATATCCGCAATCTCTGGCTTATTGCCAATGAGAAGAAACGGTTGAAAGCAGCTAACTAATTAACATCACCAAACAAAAACGCCGATCTGAAATCCTCAGATCGGCGTTTTTGTTTTTAGCTCTTTAGCGTCCGCCCCACCGAGCGATAATCCAATCCGGTTCCGGCAACATCGTCAGCTTTGTAGACATTGCGCAGATCAATCAACACATTGCCATCCATCGCTTTTGCGACACGCTTCAAATCAAGCGCTCGATAAGCATTCCACTCAGTCAAAAGCGCCGTGACGCCCGCGCCTTCTACTGCCTCATAAGCGGAACCGCACCAGATCACTTCCGGTAAAATTGCTTTGGCAGCATCCATCGCTTCCGGATCATGCGCACGCACAGAAATGCCAGCCTTTTGCACAGCCGAAATAATGTCGATCGCCGGCGATTCACGAATATCATCCGTGTTCGGCTTGAAAGCGACGCCCAGCACCGCAACCGTTTTCGTACCACTCTCACGAGCAGCAGCAATAATACGATCCGCCATCGATAGCTTGCGCGCTTCATTGACCGCGATTACTTCTTCGATCAGCGACTGCGGCGCATCATATTTTTTGCCGGTCGCAGCAAATGCGCGGGTATCTTTTGGGAAACACGAACCACCAAAGCCCGGTCCCGCATGCAGAAACTTCGAACCAATACGGTTATCCATACCGATAGCGCGCGCAACCTCCTGCACATTGCCGCCCGTTTTTTCGCACAGATCCGCCACCTGATTGATGAAAGTCACCTTCATAGCCAGAAAAGCATTAGCTGCATATTTGATGATTTCAGCGTTCTCCAGCGAGGTGACGACCATCGGCGTTTCACGCAGATAAAGCGGACGATAAAGCCGCTGCATCGCCGCCTTGCCGCGCTCGTCATCAACACCCACCACCACACGATCAGGGCGCATGAAGTCTTCAATCGCTGAACCTTCGCGCAGGAATTCCGGGTTTGAGACCATAGAAAACTCAACGCCCGGACGCGCTTGCGCGATACGGTCGCGAATGCGCGCATTGGTGCCAACAACAACGGTAGACTTGATGACAACCACCGCACCCGGCTTCATCGCTGCCGCGATTTCATCGGCAGCAGCTTCAATATATTGCAGGTCCGCTTCACCATCGCCACGGCGCGACGGTGTGCCGACTGCAATCAGGATCACATCGGCATCAGCAACGCTGGTCGCAAGATCGGTACTAAATTCAAGGCGGCCATCACGAATGTTGCGTCCCATAAGCTCATCAAGTCCCGGCTCAAAGATCGTGACTTTACCGGCTTCAAGCCGTTCGATGATCGACGGGTTCTTGTCGACACAGGTAACGTGAAAGCCAAATTCGGCAAAACACACACCTGAAACCAGACCCACATAGCCTGTTCCGATCATCGCCAGCTTCATATGTTCAGTCCTTTTTCGTTCATCGCAAGCTTGCTGAACCTGTTGAGATTTCGGTTATGGTCTGTCGAAAATGGTGTTTTTCGAGAACCGGCGCGCAGCGTACTTAAAGGTACGCGAGCACCGGAAGCGCAGAAAAGTGCCATTTGCAGACGGGCATAGCCGAAATATCGGTAGGTTCAGAGCCACTTATCATAGTCCGACACCAAAAGGTGCATTGGCTGTTCGTTCTCTTCAATATCGGAAAAGCGGCCAATTGGCTCACGGAAAATATTGTCCGTCAAATCGTCGTTGACGGTCGATACTTCACCGATCAACACATCGCCGCCCTCGCCCCAAAACGCATGCCAGTTGCCCGGCAGAAGAGTGACACTTTCACCTGGACTCAGTTTCAGATGAGCACCAGCCTTTTGCGTCACGAGGCGCCCATCCGTTGCGACGGTCACATCCGTTTCTTCGTCAACGCTGCCGTCAGCGCGAGAATTAAACAGTTCCAGCACCAACGTACCGCCACCACGATTGATGATGTCTTCAGCCTTCAATGCATGGCGGTGCATAGGCGAAATCTGGTTTTTGCGCGAAATCATGATCTTTTCGGCATAGAGCATGCCAGTGCCGCGCTTGAGATCTTCAACATTACCGTTGCGTGTTGTGAACAGGAATAGTCCGAGATCGGCAAACTTACCCTGACCGTAATCCGTAATATCCCAGCCAAGACGACCATCAAGAATGGCCTTTGCATCGCTTGACGTGCGCGTTTTCAGCTCTTCAGGCGTCCAATAGGCGAATGGCGGCATGATGTAGCCAAAAGAACGGATGAAAGCATCGCTCTCGCGGATAATCTCATTAACTTCTGAACGTTTCATGGCCTGCGAGCCTCCCATTGAATGAAACCGAATATATCAGGCAGCTTGGTAACTGGCTTTCTCCCATCTTGGCAATCCCGCGCGCGCAACTCACACATATTTGCGAAGAACTGCGCGAATGCGCGCGTGTCGTCTTTACGCGAAAATCATGTCGCATCCCAATGCGCGTTTAGAACATTTCAATGATTGAATCATGACAACGGAAGCCAGTCTGAACATCAGCCAATGAACAGACAAGCCATTGAGATAATGGGGAAAGCGTAGCTTCCGGAGGATAAAGGGAACATTCGGTCGGGCAAGCGTCGCTGAGAGAACAGCACCAGCCCGACTTTGATACGGACGCAAAGGGTCGATTCTATGGACGTTCGCAACGAAATGCTGGGGCTTTTGACCGGGCGCGACCCAAATTTCAGCCTTGAGCAAAAATTTTACACCAATCCGGATTTTTACAAGCTTGATCTGGAAAACATTTTTTATCGCGACTGGCTGTTTGTCGGTCACGATTGCGAACTACCTAAGACCGGCTCTTATATGACTGTGCAGGTCGGCGCTTATCCGGTTGTGATCGTGCGCGATTCACAAGGGACTATCCGTGCGTTCCACAATTCCTGCCGCCATCGCGGCTCGCGCATCTGTGCAGCAGAAAAAGGCACCGCAGCCAAGCTCGTCTGCCCCTATCACCAGTGGACTTATGAACTCGACGGACGCCTGTTGTTTGCGCGTCAGGTCGGACCAGATTTCAAGCCCGCCGAATATGGCTTGAAGCAAGTACATTGCGAAAGCGTCGCGGGCTATATCTATGTTTGCCTTGCAGACGAAGCACCAGATTTCAACAGCTTCCGCACTCTGGTCGAGCCTTATCTGGCACCGCACAACATTAAGGACGCCAAAGTCGCCTTTGAAAGCTCGATCATCGAAAAGGGCAACTGGAAGCTGGTGTGGGAAAACAACCGCGAATGCTATCACTGCGCGGCCAACCACCCGGAACTTTGCCGCACCTATCCCGAGGCGCCAAGCGCTACTGGCGTTCAGGGTGTGATGGAAGACCCGGAAATCAATCAGCTCTGGAAAAACTGCGCTTCCATCGGCTTGCCTGCCGAGTTCAATATGTCAGAAGACGGTCGCTACCGGATCACCCGCATTCCGCTTCTGCGCGATGCGGTGAGCTACACCATGTCCGGCAAACCAGCGGTCAAAAAACCATTGAGCGATCAGGTATCGGGTAACACCAATATCGGTGCGATGCTGCTCTTCAACTATCCTTCGACCTGGAACCATCTGATGGTCGACCACGCCATTTCATTCCGCGTTATGCCAATTAGCGCCGAGGAAACCATGGTCACGACCAAATGGCTTGTACACAAAGATGCGGTTGAAGGCGTTGATTACGACCTCGATGAACTGACCCATGTGTGGATTCAAACCAATGATCAGGATCGGCAGATCGTGGAAGAAAATGCCATTGGCATTCGCTCACCCGCCTATCAGCCCGGTCCTTATTCGGTCGAGCATGAAGGCGGCGTTATGCAGTTCCTTGAATGGTACACCAACACCATCACACCTCGCCTGAAGGGCGAGACGGCAAAGCTCAGCCGCGTCGCGTAATTGTAATGAACTTAAAGAAGTGAGAAGGCCATGCAGCCTCTGAAATATCTGGATGAGATGCTGCCGTGGAACGACAGGTTGCAGATGCTGCAATGCATCTCGGCCATCGAAGAAGCGCCAGACGTCATGACCTTCTCCTTCAAAACGCTGGAGGACAATTGGTTCCGCTACACGCCGGGCCAGTTCGTCACACTTGAACTGCCAATTGAACGGGCCGATGGCCTTGGGCCAGTGCTGCGCACCTATACGCTGTCATCAACCCCTTCCCGCCCCTATCATATCTCCGTCACTGTCAAGGCGCAGAAGGACAGCATCGGCACGCGCTGGATGCTGGATCACCTACGCCCGCCAATGACCATCAAAGCCTATGGCCCGAATGGTGATTTCTCGCTCGCCAATCATCCGAGCGAAAAATACCTCTTCATCTCGGCTGGTTCCGGCATCACGCCGATGGTTTCCATGACACGCTGGCTGTTTGATTGCGCACCGGCAACCGATGTCGCTTTCATCAACTGCGCGCGCTCCCCGGATGACATCATCTTCCGCAAAGAACTGGAATTGCTGTCGGGCCGCATGGAAGCCATGCGCCTTGCATTCATTGTCGAGCAGTCATCGGCACGCCATGTCTGGCCCGGCCTGCATGGCCGCATCGATCGCGCACGGCTTGAACTGCTGGCACCGGATTTTCTGCATCGCAAAGTATTCTGCTGTGGTCCTGAGCCGTTCATGAACGGCGTGCGCGGACTTCTCGAGCAATCTGGCTTCGATATGGCCAATTACCATCAGGAGAGTTTTCAGCCCGCCAGCGAGATTTCTGCCGTACCATTGCCATCGACACTGGCCGCGACGGCTGAAAAACCTGCGGCTCCCGCAAAGCCTGCCGTACTACCTGCAACTGTTGTCTTCACACTTTCAGGTGTTGAAGTCGAATGCACCGAAAACGATACGATCCTGCTAACGGCCCGCAATGGCGGATTGAAAATCCCGAGTGCCTGCGAGTTTGGGATTTGCGGCACCTGTAAAGTCAAATGTATCGGCGGTGAAACCGAGATGACCCATAACGGTGGCATTCGCGATGATGAGGTGGCGGAAGGCTACATTCTTGCATGTTGCAGCCGTCCGCGTGGTCGTGTGGAAATTGACGCCTGATTAGGCTTTCTTCAGAAACTCGGTGCGCAGCACGAGCCCCTTGACCTGCTTTGTGCTGCAATCAACTTCGTCCGGGTTCCCCGTCAGGCGAATACCCTTAACCAGCGTACCGCGCTTGAGCGTCGTCGAGGTACCCTTAACCTTCAAATCCTTGATAAGCGTAACGGAATCGCCGTCATTCAGCTGCGTTCCATTGCTGTCACGTGTGATTTCATCGGTCATCATAACCCCCTATCCAAGTGAATAAAGCAGCTCGGTAGCACCAAAGACAATGTAATACCAGAACGCGGATAATCACTGGCATCAGTCCTGATCGCTGACTATAGTTGCCGTAAAGCATTCAGGAGCGTTTTATGATCGGACATGCCCTTCTCGTCGTTGATGTGCAAAATGACTTCTGTCCCGGCGGCGCACTGGCCGTCGATAAGGGTGACGAAATTCTGCCCGCAATCAACCGTCTGATTGAAGAGAGCGAGCATGTCATCCTGACACAAGACTGGCACCCGGCAGGACATTTGAGCTTCGCCACCAGTCACCCGGGAAAAAAGCCTTATGATAGCGTGGAGATGGCTTATGGGCAGCAGACGCTATGGCCTGACCATTGTGTTCAAGGCACGCATGGCGCTGACTTTCATCCAGATTTGCAGTGGACGCGCGCGCAACTCGTCATTCGCAAAGGCTTTCGCATTGGCGTAGACAGCTACTCATCTTTTTATGAAAACGACCGCAAAACGCCAACGGGCCTATCGGGCTATTTGCGTGACCGCGAAATCGGTTCTCTGACAATCGCGGGACTAGCCACCGATTTCTGCGTCGCCTATTCCGCGCTTGATGCAGTGGCACACGGTTTTCAGGTGCGCGTAAGGCTTGATGCCTGTTGCGGCATCGACATTGGCGGATCAATGAATGCGATGCTCGATCAGATGCAAAAGGCGGGCGTTGAACTTATCAACGAACCCGCCCTTGCATCTCATTTCATCTGATTATTTCTCGATTTCGCCATCCGGCAGAACGACATAAATCAGCACGGCAATGATCGTGATGAAGAAGCGGAATGCCGATTCAATTCCGTTCCATGTAGACGACATCCACATGCCGAACCATTCACCACCAATCGACATGAAGCCAACCTGCCAGACAAGAAAGCCGACCGAAAGACCAGCAATGCCCCACTTCTTGGAGTGATTGAAGCTCTTTGCATCGCCACCCAAACGGCCAAGCATCGCAAAAGCACCGATCCAGCAGAGAATGGCTGTCAGTGTTTCAGCAGCAATGATCAAAATGTAGCCGGCATTGTGCAGAGTATTGCTCTCAATAGCGCGATATTTGATCGTGGCATCTGGGAAAATCGTGTCCATCAGAAGCACATGCTGAACGAAAGCGAAATTGCTGCCGTAATCGGTGATGTTACCGAAGGCGACAAGTGTTGCAAAGAAGGCAATTGCCGCAACAAATGCGGTTTTGCTCAAACGAGTAACGACCATGGAAAACCCCTCTCCAAAAAAGTCGCAGCCGCAGTCATTCCTGACTGACGGCATATGAAGATACGCTCCGACGGGCCTTGTCGCGAGCAAGTCAACGCTTGCCAACTCTTGTGATTCGGTCAACAAAAAAGGCGGCTACAGCCGCCTTTCTCACCATTAAGCAGTGCGCGCTAATGCAACGCCGCTTCATCGGCTTCACTCTGCCAGTCTGGATTCCGCTTGTTATAGCGAATAGATGAATAGAGGGAGAGACCGATCAACACAGCACCAATCAGGCCCGTGATAACTTCTGGAATATGGAAAAGCGTCTGCACATACATGATTACAGCAAGCACCAGAATTGCATAGAATGCGCCGTGTTCCAGATAGCGATATTGGCCCAATGTCTTCTTCTCAACCAACATGATGGTCAGCGAGCGCACATAAAATGCACCGATACCAAGACCAATCGCAATAACAAAGAGATTTGTCGTCAACGCAAAGGCACCAATCACGCCATCAAACGAGAAGCTGGCATCAAGCACTTCCAGGTAGATAAACGCGCCTAAGCCCCCGCGATGCACCATATCGACCTGCTCTTGCGAAGCGTCGAGCACTGCGCCCAAGCCTTCAACAGCGAGGAAGGTCAACAAGCCAAATAGCGCCGCCACAAGGAATGTGTGGGAATGTTCGGCATCAAGCTGATATGAGAAAAACAGGATCAGAGCGATTGCAACGCCGATCTCAATACCCTGAACGGAAGCAAACTTCGACAAACTGCTTTCAATCACCTTGACCCAATGCACGTCTTTTTCGACATCAAAAAAGTATTTCATGCCAACCATGAGCAGGAAAGTGCCGCCGAAAGCCGCGATACCTGTGTGGGATTCTGCAATCACCCGCGCATATTCATCCGGCTGCCAGATCGCGAGTTTGAGCGCTGAAATCGGATCGGTCCACATAGCTACCGCAACAATCGCGAGCGGAAAGATAATCCGCATGCCAAAAACGGCAATGATAATGCCCCATGTCAGGAATCGATGCTGCCATTCGGGGGTCATATCACGCAGGATGCGCGCATTGACGATAGCATTATCAAACGAGAGCGAGATTTCGAGAACACTCAAGACCGCACAAATGATGAAAACGGAGATCATCCCGCCAATCGTGCCGGTTGTGGAATATCCAAGCCAGAGCGCACCCAGAAGGCCAATCACCGTGAAAATAGCAGGCCAAATAAAGTATTTATAAGTGGTCATCGCAAACCGTCTGATTATTGTGTCTGTGAGGCAGGCCAAACTATCGATCTAACAATGCGATTATTCCTGCCTTGTGTATTCTATGTAAGGAGCAGTAAGGCGGCGAACAAGAAAAACAATGGCAGAATTGTGTTCACGAAAAAACTCAAGACTCAAGACTGCGTGATTAATCTGTTCGCCATCTCCTGGAATAAAAGGCCATGTCGCAATTGCTTAATTTTGTCATAGACTTATCATCCAGAAAAAAGCCTATCATCGAACACCGAAACGGAGATAATTATGATTTCAGGACCGCAATGCCGTGCAGCCCGTGCACTTGTTGAATTCTCCCGTGATCGACTTGCTCAACTATCGGGTATTGAAGCTGAGGTAATAGAGCATTTTGAGCGTAAGATCGGCACGCCTTCAGAAGAGCAGAAACAGGCTTTACAGGATACGCTTGAGAAGGTTGGAGCGCAATTTATATGGGAGAATGGCGGCGGACTTGGTGTGAGGCTGAAATTTAACCGCTCTGAAGCAAAACGCCTGGCAAATCTTGAAAATGAAGGCGGCGTCGCCGCTTATGACGACGTACCATGATATTGCGGGAGCGGCTATCTGTCCGCTCACCCTGCTTTCAAAGATCAGCGCCATTAAGGATGCTATTCTATTGCAATGACCGACGCTCAGATTCTTCACTCTAAACAAAACCAATTGGGTAAAACTGCCCAATATTCCAACTTTTCAGTTTATTTTCAGGCATGATTAACATATTGATGTAACTACACCTTTTGAGGTTATACTTTATTTTTTTCTAAATTACGCTCCAAGGGGATTGATCCGTGATGAAGCTGAATTCAAGCAAAAATAGCAGGAATTTTGCGGGTAAAACTATGCGTAATGTTGCTGTAATGAGTGCCCTGTTTCTAACGCCGACTGCATCTGCCCTGGCAGCTGACATGATTGCTCCTGCCCCTGTTCAGACGGAGATTCAAGACCAACAGCGTTGGCGGGTGATTTTTAGCCCTTATGTTTGGGGCGCTTCTCTAACCGGCAATGCGGGTCTGCTAGGCGCGTCGACCAGTGTTGATGTCCCATTTAAGGACATACTCAATAATCTTGATATGAGCTTTATGGGCAATATCGAAATTACGAACGGTACTTACGGCGCATACTTTGACGGGCAGTACACAAAAACCAGTCAGGATGAGGATGTTCTTGGCAGACAATTAGGCCTCGACATCACTTCAACAACTTTGGCAGGCGGGGTTTTCTACAGGATTTATCAACATGATCTTGATGGTCTTACCTATTACGGTCGACAGCGTGTTTTTGCGATAGAGCCAACAGCAGGCATCCGCTGGACACAAATCAAAGCAAAATTGAATGTCGACCCGTATAGTGAAACCCGACAAGCAAACTGGACAGATCCGTTCATCGGCACACGAATATTATATGACATTGGAGAACGCTGGAATATTTCCGCAGAAGCTGACATCGGAGGTTTTGGAGCTGGGACCAAACTAAGTGCAAATGGTCAGATTTATCTTGGTTACCGAACCCGAATCTTCGATATTCCAACAATATGGCGTGTCGGCTATCGCGCACTTTATCAGGATTATCGTGACAATGATGGTCTAGAGAATTTCAAATATGACGTGACCCAACACGGACCGGTAGTCGGCTGGTCTATGCAGTTTTAAAAAAGCATTATATCAAAAATTTAAATTAGCCCGAAAGCTGCCCCTCACCATGGGCGGCTTTTTTTGTTAAACAAGAAATAGGTATCCCAAATTTCATACTTGAAACATTTAGTTTTCTCACTTCAATTAAAACACGCCCCAAAAAATGGGGACTATTTTTTACGAAAAAGATGTATGTGAAATAATGGTCTTCACTATAGTGTTTTTATGCACCGAGGAATAAATGGATTTGATTTTTAAGCTCCCGGTTTACGCTTCTTTCTTTGCCTTTATTTTATTGGGCATAGGCGTTTTCGTGATCGGCCGGACGGCGCTCTATATTCTCTTCAAACATGCAAGCCATGATATTCTTTCTATTCCAATCGGCGCTTTTATCGGCACCATCGCGACAGCCTGGGCACTTTCTTTGGGATTTGTCGCCGCCGATATCTGGACCGCAAACTCCAAGGCGGATCAAGCAACCAGTGAAGAAAGATCTTCCATTTCACGACTTATCGGCACTTCCAGCCCGGATATTCTGGATGAACCTGGATTGCGAAGTGCACTCATCCAATATCGCGAAGCTGTTGTGAAAGATGAATGGCTTAAAAATAACAACATAGAACCAGCCGCACCAGTCGAAATGGCACTGCAAAATATCCGTCGTGAGATCGTCAACCTTGCAAGGACCGATATTCCGTCACCAATTATTTCACAGATCATACATGATTTCGATGAATTGCAGGACGCCCGCAATACCCGCCTGTCCGTTGGGTCAACATCCGTTGATATGTATAAATGGTATTTGCTTCTGTTCCTTACAATTCTGACTGCAATAACCATCGCGGCTACCCATGCGGACAGAGTTGTCGCAGGAATAAAAGCACTTATAATCTATGCAACCACCGCATCATTTTGCCTCTGGATTTTAGCAATTCATGCAAATCCCTATCAAGGCATTGAGCGTATTGAACCTTCACTTCTGTTCACCAATCACAAGCTCGGATAATCTGTCATTATTAAACTTGTAAAACTAGGCACTTCAATCAGCCTCTCTGTCTTCACAGTAGCAGCTGCTTTTCTACTCGTGGCAACACCACATGCGAATGCTGCAACCTTCCGCATATGTCACGGTTACGACTGCTATTATCGAACCAAAGTGATCCTATCCACGAACGACTTAAGTCGCATTCAGGGCTTGCTGCGGAACGGTTCAAAATCGCCTGCCGCAGAACGAGAAGCTTTGCGCAAAGCAGTTTCAATTCTTGAAGAGCGCAGCACAGTTACGATTGGCGTCAGAGACAAGCCGCGTATGCAATTTGGCAAAGCGCGTATCAAGGGGCAGATGGATTGTGTTGATGAATCCACCAATACAGATGAATTCATCCGCTATCTGCATTCTCGCGGCTGGCTGAAATATCATAAACCCGCACGCAAAACGACGCGCGGCAGTTTCTTTGACGGGCGATACCCTCATTGGACCGCCGTCATGGAAGACAATGCGGGTATGAAATGGGCCGTAGACTCTTGGTTTGAACCCGGCGGCGGCCCGCCCGACATCATGCCTCTCGCTGAATGGAAACGCCGGGGCTATGGCGGGGAAAGATAAATATTGTTGATGGCTTCCAATATCTGCACCGACTTCCAAACGCGCGAGCAATAAAGCATAGTATGTAAACTACATCACCAAGGGGGTAAGTATGACTATTCTCAAGAAATCCTTCGCCGCAGCGTGCACCAGTGCACTCGTCGCTGTCAGTATGTTTGCAGCACCCGTTGTCGAGGCCTGTACACGTGTGGTTTACCTCGGCGCGAATGATCACGTAATTACTGCTCGCTCAATGGACTGGAAGGTTGACGTTGGGACAAATCTTTGGATTTTCCCACGCGGCATGGAACGCACGGGCGAAACCGGACCAGATTCTATCAAGTGGACTTCGAAATATGGCAGTGTCATCGCTTCCGGCTATGACATCTCGACAACAGACGGCATGAACGAAGCCGGGCTGGTTGCAAATGTTCTTTGGCTGGTCGAATCTGAGTATCCAAAATTCGATGGCACTGGCCCCGGCCTGTCAATCGCAGCATGGGCACAATATGTGCTTGATAATTTTGCGACCGTCGATGAAGCCGTACAAGAGCTTAGCAAAAATCCATTTACAATCGTAACGAATGCAGTGCCGGGCGAAAGCCGCCTTGCTACGCTGCACCTTTCGATTTCTGATGCCAGCGGCGATAGTGCAATTTTTGAATATATTGATGGTAAGCAGGTTATCCATCACAGCCCAACATATCAGGTGATGACCAACTCCCCGACCTTTGAACAGCAGCTTGCGCTGCATTCCTACTGGGAACAGATCGGTGGAACCGTGATGCTCCCGGGCACAAACCGCGCATCAGACCGTTTCACGCGCGCCGCGTTCTACATCAATGCCATTCCAAAAGCTGAAGACCCGCTTGAATCCATCGCCAGCGTGTTCGGCGTCATCCGTAACGCCTCGGTTCCATTTGGCATCACAACTCCAGAAGAGCCGAACATTTCTTCGACCCGCTGGCGCACCGTGTCTGACCAAAAGGAAAAGCTCTATTTCTTTGAATCCGCACTCACGCCAAACGTCTTTTGGGTAGACCTTAAGACCATTGATTTCTCAGCCGACAAGGGCAAAGTTCAGAAGCTTGATCTCGGGCCAGATCAGAAAAATATTTTTTCAGGTGTTGTGAACAACGAATTCAAGGAAGCTAAGCCTTTCAAATTCCTGGGAATTTGATCGACATCATTTGTCACTGTCATTTGCTCGCGGAGAAAAATCTGAACCAATCGCCTGCTGAAGCATTGTCTTAGTACAACAAACTAGAACGGAGGAAATCCAATGGACTGGAATCGCGTAGAAGGCAACTGGAAGCAGGCTAAAGGTAAGGTCAAGGAACAGTGGGGCAAACTTACTGATGATGATCTGGACCAGATAAATGGTCGCCGTGAGCAGTTGGAAGGTAAGATTCAGGAGCGCTACGGCCTAGCTAAAGACCGTGCGAAGTCTGATATCGATGACTGGTACAAGCACCAGCAATGGCTTTCTTAGAAGCCGCGCTATCATCTTATAATAAAGCCCTGCCTTGGCAGGGCTTTATTTTTTACTTCGCTTAGCAGCGATCAACGCGCTGAAGCGAAGCGGACAATCCCATCAGTGAGAATGTGTAGCGGGTCTGCGTGCCACGCGCTGAAGTTGCTTGTACATTGATACTGCGTCCTGAACGCATGGCGCTGACTATGCGCGCCTCATCGCCAACATTCTGCGCCCAAGCCCTGTTTCCTTCGCTAAAAAACGGGAACTGTGTGCCATCGATCATTACCTTCACTGTGCTGTCGGGCTTGAGATTATACCCCATAACCAGTTGAGGACTGTAACTCGCGGCATTCTTAGAAATCATGATAAAATTATCGCCATGCTGGACACTTGCCGGAAGGAAGCTCGACGGCACAGTCAGCGCGTAGCATTTGTTTCCAGGCAATTGCGTGTTCTGATAAACACCCCAATCCCGGAATTCGCCAATATAGCTTGTCTTAGCCGAAGCCGCGAGAGAACTCGCCACCAACCCTGCAAGCGCCAACGCAACAGCGGTTGTTTTTCTAGTCATTGCCTGAGACCTCCTAAATTAAATTCACGTGACATGAAAAATTGTTTCATTACGTTACTATTTCTTTAACAAACTCCTAAAAACTTGTTTAACGCACAAATTCCATGCACAAAATTGTGCTCAAGCGTCAGGGTTGAGCACAAGACATTTGTTAAATTTCTTTAAGAGAGAATGGTGGGCCCGGAGGGACTCGAACCCCCAACCAAGCGGTTATGAGCCGCCGGCTCTGACCAATTGAGCTACAGGCCCACACAACACTGCAACTACCTTAAAGAAACATGGGACACAAGCTGTCAATTACACAAGTTGCCCTAATACGCACATATTCGATTGTCATTCATGCAACCCAAGTCACAATTGGCCTCATTTGAAACAGTTGATTGCAATTCAACTGCATTTCAGATCAGATAATGTGGCGTTTTGCTTTAGAGGAACCTTAAATACACGAGCAACAAAGCAGAAATAGCAATATCGCAAAGAATGCTTTGCAAAAGCTGCCTCAACATTCTCTACAGGAGATCTCATGAAAAACCGCGCTGCTACTCTTCTTGCCACTTCGATTTCGGCAATCATGCTTGCAGGCATACTTGCACTGCCAGCCAAAGCGCAGGAGAATCAGATGACGAAGCAGCCCGCACGCATCGCCGTTACCGGCGAAGGCAAGATGAACTCGACGCCTGACATGGCCATACTAAATCTCACCGTTTTGCGTGATGCAGAAACTGCACGCGAAGCCATGACCGCCAACAATGAAGCGATGGCCAAAGTGTTGGACGCGATGAAAAAGGCTGGCGTTGAAGAGCGTGATCTGCAGACAAGTGGCATTAACATTCAGCCACGCTATGTTTATCCAGACGACAAGAATGGCCTGAAGGAACCAAAGATCAGCGGCTACAGCGTTTCAAACAGCCTGACTGTCCGCGTGCGCGATTTGGCCAAGGTCGGCAATGTGCTTGATGAATCTGTAACGCTCGGCGTCAATCAGGGCGGAGATTTGACCTTCGTTAATGACGATCCGGCATCGACAATCAACGAAGCACGCAAGCGTGCAGTCGCCGATGCAATCGCTAAGGCAAAGACCCTTGCCGATGCAGCAGGCGTTAGCCTTGGGCGCGTTGTCGAAATCAACGAGCAGAACCGCGGTTATATGCCAATGCCAATCGCACGTCAGGTAAAGATGATGGCGGCAGCGGCTCCCGAGGATTCAGTTCCAGTTGCAGCGGGCGAAAACAGCTACAACGTTTCGGTCAACGTCGTTTTTGAAATCAAAGAATAAAGAAAGGGCGCTCTAGTGTAGTGGGTTTGAAGTTCCTATCATTGGCGTTGCATTCACGTTTAGGAACTTCAAATCCGTAGACCACACTAGATTCAAAAGCTAACTAGTATGGCTTCGAACCCGAAATTCGCTCCGAGAACTGCTTCTAGGTGATACGAATTTCGGGTTCGCCATACTAGCGCCCTCCTCTTCCCTTCCATCATCAAACAAAAAAGCCAGCCTGAAACTCAGGCTGGCTTTTGCTCATATTAGGCGACCGTTAGCGGATGATCGGGCAACCGCGTGCATTGGCAAACACAACGCCAGTTGGATGACCATGACGGAAGCCGCGCACCTGAACCGATTTCCCACGATAGGCAACGCGTGCATTGCGAATGCCCATACGGTGCGCTTTCATCTTGGCATTCTCAACCGAACAGGCAGGACCACGGTAAGCTGGGCGGCCATGATGGCGATTGCCACGATGATCAATCTTGATCAAAGGCGAATGCGCCGATGTGCTAAACGCTGGAGCGGAAGAAGGCGATGCAGCATTTGCAGATGCGCCCGCTGAGAAGACGGCAGCAAGACCAATTGCAGCAGTAACAACAAGTGACTTGAACGAAATTGCGGACATCTTGAAACCCTTTCAAACTTTTATCAGGTGGTGCTCACCTGAGACACCCGATAAGTAGCCCATGAAAGATGAACGGAAAGCCAAGCCAGCGTTCATATCGCGTTCAGCTTGATAAGAGTCACGAAACATTTCGCTTCAAGGAATTGGATATTATCAATATAAAACAATCTCTTATTCAAAGTCAGCGCGCAAACTAGCACTTACATACTTCAATATTAAACTTAATTAATGTGACGCAGACACCGTTCAATCCAGCGGAACCATGTGCTGGATATATTCTTCCTCATCGGCTAGCTCATGATCAAAAGCCGTTACTTTTCCACGGATGGACACACCTGCTTCGTAGATCGTGTCCGGTGAGCCGGACACCAGTGGATGCCACCAGTAAAGATCAGCGCCCTCAGCAACCAAACGATAGGCACAAGTTGCAGGTAGCCAATTAACCTCATGCACGATCTCAGGCGTCAGAAACACGCAATCAGGCACCGTCTTGCGGCGGTTCGGATAATCGCTGCACTTGCAGCTATCCTTGTCCAGCAGCGTACAGGCAACCGTTGTCCAATAGACTTCCTCGGTATCGTCATCGAGCAATTTATGCAGGCAGCATTGACCACAACCATCGCACAGGCTTTCCCATTCCTGTCGGTTGAGTTCTTCAAGAGATTTGGTCTGCCAGAAAGGTTTCTTATCCATGGGGCTGCATATAGAGCATTTGCAGCAAAAGTGCGTAGCGGTTTTACCTTGAACAGCGTGGGCAAATCGCCGCCCTTCCCTATTGAAACAAAAGCGATGCTGCGATAGATAAGACGCATCATCCTTATGATCGTAAGCGTCTTACGTTAAGCAACGCATCAATTCTGCCGGGAACGGCTATTCGTTTTGATGTTTCGTTGCGCGTTCCCCGCATAATATTCAGGAATACACATGTCTCAGTTGAACGGTTCACGCCGCAGAAAACTGCCAGCGCGTTATGCATCTGTTGTGATGCCGCTTATTCTATCAATCATGATGACATTCGTTGTCTCATTGATCGCAACGGCAAAAAGCCTTGGCTTTACGCATCCCGATCTCGCTTATAGCTGGATGACCTCGTGGGCGTTGTCATGGGCCATCGCCTTTCCGGTCCTGCTGGCGATCCTGCCGATGGTCCGCAAAATGGTTAGCTTCGTCTGCCATCCTCACTAAAGCATTTCCAGCAAAAGTGCGTAGCGGTTTTGCGTAGGATAATGCGATAAAATAACTAAAGCATGCAAAAAGCCGCGCATTATCCATGCGCGGCTTTTTTCAAATCTATCAAAGCAGATTAGCGGAAAATCGCTTCGCCCTGCTCATCGATAATCTGGCGACCCTTGTTGAGCGAAATGCTGGCAGCATCTTCAATGCCCGGGCAACGATCCGCACGCACAAAGCGATGCTCTTTCAGCTCGCCGTCAATTGTCTTTGAGATCACACCACACACTTGATACTGGCCGCCTTCGCTGTAAGGCGTTGCGACGATCAGAAAATCTTTGTGTTCAAGGCGTCCGGCTTCTTTTGGTGCTGCTGGTGTTTCTTCCGCTGAACCACCGCCGAAAAGGCGCTTCAAAAAAGACATAACGCTCCCTCTCTTTCGAGCACATTTAGATCTGATGTAATCAGATCGGCGCTCTAAGTCTTTGTTTGACGCGCATCTTATCCGAAAACGTTTCACACTTTTCGGGATGCGCCCTCATAAAAATCGCCCGAAACCATATCCGGTATCGGGCGAAAAAGTCTTAGCTGTCGAGGAACGAACGCAGCTTGCGCGAACGGCTCGGATGCTTGAGCTTGCGCAGTGCCTTCGCTTCAATCTGACGGATACGTTCACGCGTAACGGAGAACTGCTGACCGACTTCTTCAAGTGTATGGTCAGTGTTCATACCGATACCGAAACGCATGCGCAGCACGCGTTCTTCACGCGGCGTCAGCGATGCTAGAACACGCGTGGTCGTATCGCGAAGGTTCGCCTGAATGGCTGCATCGATTGGAAGCAGCGCATTCTTGTCTTCAATGAAATCACCCAGGTGTGAATCTTCTTCATCACCCACTGGCGTTTCAAGCGAAATTGGTTCCTTGGCGATTTTCAGAACCTTACGCACTTTTTCAAGCGGCATGGCCAGCTTTTCAGCCAATTCTTCCGGCGTTGGTTCACGACCGATTTCATGCAGCATCTGGCGCGATGTACGAACGATCTTATTGATCGTTTCAATCATATGCACCGGAATACGGATGGTGCGTGCCTGATCAGCAATCGAGCGAGTGATTGCCTGACGGATCCACCATGTCGCATAGGTCGAGAACTTGTAACCACGGCGATATTCGAACTTATCGACCGCCTTCATCAGACCGATATTGCCTTCCTGAATAAGATCAAGAAATTGAAGGCCACGGTTGGTGTACTTCTTGGCAATCGAGATAACGAGGCGAAGGTTGGCTTCCACCATTTCCTTCTTAGCGATGGTTGCTTCGCGCTCACCCTTCTGAACCTGATTGACGATGCGGCGGAATTCACCAATCGAAATTGCGGTTTCAGTGGCCAGCATCTGAATTTCCGAACGCAGACGATCAATCGCGCGTTCTTCTTTTGCAGCGAAGTCTTTCCAACCACGAGCCGACAGAGTGCTGACGCGCTCAACCCAGTTCGGGTCAAGTTCATGGCCCTGATATTCCTTCAGGAACTCTTCACGACGCACGCCGAAAGATTCAGCCAGACGCAGCAACTTGCCTTCGTTCTGAACGAGACGCTTGTTGATGTCATAAAGCTGTTCAACGAGCTGTTCGATACGGTTCTGGTTCAGCGAAAGCGACTTAACCGCCTTGATCAGCTGATCTTTCAGTTCCTTATAACGACGCTCCTGGCTAGACGACAGATCAGCGGAAGCAAGCAGGCGGCTTTCGACCTGCTGGTCCTGCAACTTGCGCAGCTTGCGATAGGTGTCAGCGATCAGATCGAGCGTTTCCATAACCTGTGGGCGCAGCTCGGCTTCCATAGCCGCCAGCGACAGGTTGGCTTCGTCCTCGTCTTCTTCCTCTTCTTCCGAAGGCATATCGCCGCCGACATTGGTAATGTCGTCGTCATCGCGCGAACGGCGCGGTGCCTTGTCATCGCGTGGCTTCTCTTCTTCCACGCGCTCAACAATCGGAGCCTGCTTGGCTTCAGGGCCAGCATAAGTGGTTTCGAGATCGATGATTTCGCGCAGCAGAATGTTGGATTCATTCAACTGTTCGCGCCAGATGATAATCGCCTGGAATGTCAGCGGGCTTTCGCAAAGCCCGGCGATCATCGTTTCACGACCCGCTTCAATGCGCTTTGCGATGGCGATTTCGCCTTCGCGCGACAGAAGCTCAACCGTTCCCATTTCGCGCAAATACATGCGCACGGGATCGTCGGTGCGGTCGGTAGGCTCTTTCTTGGTGGTCGTGGCAGCAACGGCAGTGCCGGTTGCCTCAACCAGATCGCCGCCTTCTTCCTGCTCGTCATCGCTGCTGTTTTCGTCGCGATCAGCTTCCTGCTCATCGTCTTCAACAACATTGATGCCCATATCCGACAGCATAGCCATCGTATCTTCGATCTGCTCAGATGTCACTTCTTCGGAAGGAAGCACAGCATTCAGCTCGTCCATAGTGACGTAGCCGCGCTTCTTCGCAACCTTGATCATCTTCTTGACAGCATCGTCAGAAAGGTCGAGAAGCGGCCCGTCGGTCGCACCTTCGCGCTCGACTTCGGCTTCTTCGTTTTCCTTAGCCTTCGTTGCCATATTGCTCGTCTCCAGGCGACACCAGTCGCTTCTAAGATATATAGAGTGGCCAAACGGTTTTGCGAGAGCGCCGTTTAACTGTTGATTCTGCGAATAGCTGATTTCACGTTAATGCCGAATTAACCCTGCGGTTATTAACGAGCCCTGTTGGTTCCAAAATCCTGTGGTTTGATCCGGGGACACTGGTCACTTTTAAGGCCCTGCCCGCTCTTTAATTCTTGCCCGCTCAGGATGGTTTCAGAGATCCACTTAGGGAATATTGATCAATATCAGTTCTTTAAATCCTTGCTCGAACTGTCGTGATTCCGTCATTTGTACCGCACGTCAAGAGCGACTCACCTGATTCGGGTCTAAAAAGCGAATCATTTATTGTCGCGGCCCATTCTCTGGGCTTTTACGCAATGATACTTTCTATAAACGAGCATTCTAAGCCGGTTTGAAATTCCGGCGATCTAGAGTGATTCGCCGGTTTCCAGATTACGAAGCACCGGGTGCACGCCCCGAAGAAAGTCCAAAGCCATCAATGAGAGCTTCGGTCGCATCTGCCTGTGCAATCTGCTTTTGAATGTCGATAAGCCGAGCAAAGACTTCGCCCGTTTCGTCCGTATCGAGCGATGCTTCAACGGCGCGCAGTTCCCTATGTAGGGTGCGTGCGCGCTGATGCAAGTGAAGCGCCTGTTTTAAGGCTTCCCGCACATCGTCTTCAGCCGCCTGTGCAGTGGCAGTCCATTCACGGGTGCGTCGAACCATAGCTTCCAGAGTTTCGATCGCTTCGCCATGTCCCGCGGCGACCAGCGCCTTGCGCATCGCAAAGCCGTCCTGAACATGATCGGATGCCAAAACATCAAGCATTGCGAAATGCAGCACTCTTAAAGCGTCGTGTTCAAAATCGAGCGTCGACATCGCCTCGAAATCTTCTTCGATCAGACGCGGATGATTAAGCAACATCAAAACGATTGCAGTTTCACGCGCTGGCGCATTGCGGCCTTTGACCATATTCGAACGCGTGAGGCTGTCTGAAAATGCCATGCGCCCGCCAAAGGCTGCACCGCCACGGCCTTGTTGTTGTGGTCCACGTCCCTTGCCCTTATCGCGATTGAACGTATTACCGCCGTTGCTCTGCCGCCGCTGACCAAAAAATGCCTGCGCTCTGTCACGCATTTCCTGACTATAGTGACGCCGAATGTCTTCATTCGCGATACGATTGGTGATTTCGCGCAAACGGGCTTCAAGCTCGGCACGACGCTCCGGCGTATCAAAAACACCGCTCGCCGTTTCCCGCGTCCAGACCATATCGACCAGCGGCTTTGCATCACGCAACACCGCGTAAAACGCCGACGGACCTTCTGCCTTGACCAGATCGTCAGGGTCTTGCCCCTCGGGTAGCATCGCAAAGCGAAGCGACTTTCCCGGCTGCAAAGTCGGAAGCCCAAGATCAGCCGCACGATGCGCCGCCCGCACACCCGCACCGTCACCATCAAAACACAGGATCGGCTCAGGGCTGATGCGCCACAGCAATTCGAGCTGCTCTTCCGTGAGTGCAGTGCCCAGCGGAGCGACGGCCTGATGGATGCCAGCCTGCGCAAGCGCAATCACATCCATATAGCCTTCAACCGCGATGATCGGCTTTGCTTCTTCGCCACCCTGTGGCTGGCAAGCTTTTCGTGCACGCAAGCCGTTATAAAGGATACGGCCCTTGTGAAAGAGTTCAGTCTCTGGCGAGTTCAGATATTTCGCAGGCGCATCGGCAGAAAGCGCGCGACCACCAAATGCAATGATCCGTCCGCGCAAATCCTCAATCGGAAACATGATGCGGTCGCGGAAACGATCATAGGAAACGGCAATGCCTTCACCGTGCACCACAAGGCCGCAAGCCTCTATCTGATCTTTTGCAACGCCTTTGGACGCCAAAAACTCTTTCAGCGCATTGCGCGATTCAGGAGCATAACCAATGCGGAATGTCTGCTGCGTAGCACTGGAAAGCCCGCGGTCACGCAAATAGGCTCGCGCCTTGGCACCAGCAGCAACCTGCAATTGACCTTCAAAAAACTGTGCCGCAAGTTCCATCACATCGAACAGCGTTGCACGCTGCGCCTCGCGCTTTTCCATTTCTGGATCGCGCTCAGGCATCGGCACACCTGCCATATCGGCAACGCGCTCAACAGCTTCAGGAAAACTCGCACCTTCAAGTTCCGTCAAAAACTTGAAGTGATCGCCCGTTACACCACAGCCAAAGCAATGGTAACGGCCCTTGCGGTCTTCACAGTGAAAGCTCGGCGTCTTTTCGCCATGAAACGGGCAGCAGCCCCAAAAGTCACCTTTTGGTGGATTGCTTTTCTTACGATCAAATGAAACGCGCGTTCCGATCAGCGTCGAGATCGGCACACGATCTCTGATCTCATCAAGGAATGAAGGCGGAAAACGCATTACGACTGTCTCTTTCAGGTCAGCAAACTCTATAGTTTATAGACTATATAGGCTCGCGCGCACATGCAGTCCATCACCCGCGCCAAACGCTCCCCGTTAATCACATGCTCCGGGCTGCCATTTGGACCGGCCGACTTGTCATAAAACTGTCATATAACTTTTACATTGGCGCGACACGACTTGATTTTCGGGCATTTCAGGCCCATATTCCCTTAATTATATGATTAGCCGGAACATATTTTTTCTCTTTTTGTTGCGTAGACTTAACTGAAATATTGTTCCCCCGTCGCCAACCTGAAAGGAGTTCCCGTGAACGGTTCTCTTGTCCTTTTGCATCTTGCTGGTGCTGTTGCTCTCCTTCTTTGGGCGACGCGCATGGTGCGAACGGGTGTGGAGCGTGCCTATGGTGATCGCTTGCGCCGTCGTTTGCGCAACCAGATGCAAAACCCGCTGCTCTCCATCGCCTTTGGTCTTGCGCTTGCAATTGCGCTGCAAAGCTCTACGGCTGTAACGCTTCTGGTCGGCTCCTTTGTCGGATCGGGCATTGTCGGCGGGGTCGCGGGCCTTATGGCTGTGCGCGGTGGCGAGCTTGGATCAGCGCTTGTCGTCAAAATTTTAAGCTATGATTTGACTATTCTGGTTCCACTCTGCCTTGTATCCGGCACCGCCATTTTCATGACGACAGAACGGCGCGACTGGCGCCAGATCGGGCGCATTCTGGTCGGTATCGGCCTACTGATTATGTCTCTGGAAATGACAGGCCATGCAACTGAACCGCTCCGCCAGAGCGAGCTTCTGCCGGTAATTGTCGATTATCTTTCGAATGATCCGGTCACCGCCTATCTTCTGGCAGCGCTGATGACATGGCTGTTTCACTCAAGCATTGCCGCCGTCATTCTGCTCACTACCTTTGCTTCACGCGGACTGATCACGCCTGAGCTGGCCGTGGTCATGGTACTCGGCGTCAATCTTGGCTCGTCGATCATCGCACCAATCCTTACTCGTCAGGCACCGCCAGAGACGCGTGTTGTGCCGCTCGGCAATTTGCTGATGCGTGGCGCTGGCTCGCTTGTCATGCTCATCCTGTTTGAGACATTCAAACCCTCGATTGCGTTCCTGGGCGGAGATCCCGTCTCGCAGGTGGTCAACGCGCATATCCTCTTCAACGTCATTATTATGATCGCTGGCATTCCACTTTCTGGACTGGTGCTGCGTGCGACTGAAGCATTGGTGCATCTCAACAGCGATAAAAACGCCCCAATGCAACCGCTTGAAGTCGAAGAATATAGTGCGCTGGATAACGCTGTTCTCGACCGCCCTTCGCAGGCGCTGGCAAATGCAACGCGTGAGGTTGTCGGTGTCTGTGACACTATTGAGGTGATGCTGCGACGCATTATCGACCTCTATGAAAACCCCGATCAGGCGCGCATCCATGAACTTGCAGCACTTGATGATCGCGTGGACAAGAAGCATGCCGCCATCAAGCTTTATCTGACCAAGCTTGCCAGTAAAAACCTTGATGAGTTTGAAGCACTGCGCATGCAGGAATTGATGGGCGCTTGCGTAAAACTTGAACAGGTCGGCGACATCATCGTCCGCAACATGCTCGCGCATGTGCAAAAGAAGATGGATCACAACCTAGAATTTACCGAGGAAGGCTGGAAGGAACTTAGCCATTTTCATGCCATGGTGCTTGCCAATGCGCATATGGCCTTTAACGTGATCGTTTCGCGTGACGGACATACGGCACGCCAGCTCGTGCAGGAAAAGGATAATCTGCGCGATCTGGAAAAACAGACGAGCATGCGCCACTTCTCACGCCTTCGCGATGGTTCAACACGCAGTATCGAAACCAGCACGATCCACCTCGATACAATCCGCGATTTGAAGCAAATCAACTCACTGCTGGCTTCTATGGCATATCCCGTTCTTGAAGAACAAGGATTGCTCGGCACCACACGCTTGAAAACAATCAAGCAGAGTTCATAAAAAATGCTCAGAAAGTTGACGGCCTTTCTGAGCGCACAAAACATGATTGCATCTGACCAATGAAGCGATGGCGTTAGAAATCGATCACCACTGAAGGTGCGCTACGCCGTGCTTCACCATGGAACACGGCCTCAATATTATTGCCATCGGGATCGAGAACAAAAGCTGCATAATAATCAGGATGATACGGACGCTCGCCGGGGGCACCATTATCCTGTCCGCCATTATCCAGTGCGGCACGATAGAACACATCCACGGTCGCACGATCTTTTGCCTGAAACGCCAGATGATGCCGTCCTGTTAAAACGCCAAGCGCTGCCGGACTATCTGCCGACGAAACTACAAGTTCATCAGCCCAGAAGTAGCCATCAGATGTCGTATTGATAGGAATATCCAACACGGCCAGCACCGCCGTGTAAAACTCTTGACTGGCCTTTAAGTCGCGGACGACAAGCTGAATATGGTCGATGAGCCGACCACGATGAAGTTGATTTGTTTCCATGGCCGTTCATCCGATCTTCGTTTGGCCTTGCTTGGCAAAAATCTCACGAGTGAACGATCAGAATGCTTCAGGAAGATATTTACAGCAATCTAAAATGCGCAAAATTTCTGTAAACTCATGTAAGCAGACATGAATGTCTGCTTGTATTTGATAGTTCACAAAAGCAACTGACCACCAAAAACTCTTTTGAGCGGCTTATTGCAGCAGCGTTTTCACCAGCGCACTCGCTTTGGTGAAATCCATCTGGCCTGCATAGCGCTCTTTAAGAGCTGCCATAACCTTGCCCATATCGCGCAAGCCGCTCGCGCCAATATCAGCAATAACAGCTTCACAAGCCGCTTTGGCTTCGTCATCACTCATCTGAACTGGCAAAAAATCGCTGATGATCGCAATTTCAGCACGCTCACCTTCAGCCAATTCGATGCGGTTGCCTTCTTCATAGATGCGAGCGGATTCTTCGCGCTGCTTGACCATCTTGCCAAGAATGCCAAGCAGTTCTTCGTCGCCAACGGGATCTTTTCCCGCACCGCGATTGGCAATATCGCGATCCTTCACCGCAGCCATGATCAGACGCAGTGTGGACAAGCGAAGCTTATCCTGCGCCTTCATAGCGGCGGTCATTGCATCAGAAATCTCTTGGCGCAGCATAGGTGTCTCCTAATATCTGTAAATTGTTCGGTTAAAACTGCTTCTAGTCTGAAAGCAGGGGCATAAGCAATGACACGCTCAAATCCGACATTTCATGAAAAGCTTGCATTCTGGCAATTGACCCGGAGTGCAAGTTTCTCTATTGCTCAAAGCTTAGCAGGACATCGGCATGTGCTCACGGCGGGAAGTTTAATCCCCGCTGCTTTTTGGCGCATATATGGCCCCGAAAACATCGGTGTTCAAGTTGCTCAGTCTTGAGCGGCTGAAACACGGATACATGCCGCATGACTGATAAACCGAAAACGCGCGCCAGACGGCAGCGCGAAACCACGCAGGAGTGCACGCCATGACCGAATCCCCATCGAACACAGCACCCTGGACAATTGCCAAGCGAACCGCCGTTCTGGTGCTGGCCGATGGCACCGTCATCGAAGGTCAGGGCGTTGGTGCAACCGGCGCGATTGAGGCGGAAGTCGTCTTCAATACCGCCCTCACCGGCTATGAAGAAATACTGACCGACCCATCCTATGCAGGCCAGATTGTCACCTTCACCTTCCCGCATATCGGCAATGTCGGCGCAAACGCAGAAGACATTGAAGACCTGACACCAGCCAATCGCCACGGTGCAGTCGGCGCGATCTTCAAGGCAGACATCACAAGCCCATCCAATTTCCGCGCTTCCGAACATCTGGACGCATGGCTGAAAAGCCGCGGCGTTATCGCATTGACCGGCATTGATACCCGCGCGCTCACCTCGCTCATCCGCGAGCGTGGCGCACAGAATGCTGTCATCGCGCATGACCCGGAAGGCAAGTTTGACATCGAAGCATTGAAGGCTCGCGCTGCGAACTGGAGCGGCCTTGAAAACCTCGACCTCGCAAAAGACGTCACCATCGGCCAGAGCCAGACCTGGGATCAGACCCCATGGGCGCTCGGTGAAGGCTATGGCGAACAGGGCGACGCCCAGTATCATGTCGTTGCACTCGACTTCGGTGTAAAGCGCAACATTCTGCGTCTGCTTTCGGGCCTTGGCGCGAAAGTCACCGTTCTGCCTGCAACGGCCACTGCAGAAGACGTGCTGGCCTACAATCCAGACGGTATTTTCCTGTCGAATGGCCCCGGCGATCCTGCTGCAACAGGCGAATATGCAGTGCCAACCATTCAGAAGCTGGTTGATAGCGAATTGCCTGTTTTCGGTATCTGCTTGGGTCATCAGATGTTGGCTCTCGCACTCGGCGGAAAAACCGAAAAGATGCATCAGGGCCATCATGGCGCGAACCATCCGGTCAAGGATTACACCACTGGCAAGGTTGAAATCGTTTCGATGAACCACGGCTTCGCGGTTGATTCCGACAGCCTGCCAGACCATGTCGAAGAAACGCATGTATCGCTATTTGACGGCACCAATTGCGGCTTGCGCGTTATCGGAAAGCCTGTCTTCTCCGTGCAGCATCACCCGGAAGCTTCGCCGGGCCCACAGGACAGCCACTATTTGTTCCGCCGGTTCATCAACCTGATCCGCGAAAACAAGGGCGAAGCCCTTCTTCCAGAACGCGAAGAAGCTGCATAAAGCTAAAAACAAAAAAGCCGGGATAAAATCCCGGCTTTTTCTTTGTCCATATTTATCGCAGCGATCAAATATCGCCGCTGAACGTATCGCAGGAATCAATCTTCCCGCTATCAAAACCGCGCTGGAACCATTTGGCACGTTGTGCGGATGTGCCGTGATTGAAGCTTTCAGGAACGACATAACCCTGAGAACGCTTCTGCAGCGTATCATCACCAATCTGATGCGCGGCATTAATCGCTTCTTCCAGATCACCGGCCTCCAGAATGCCCTTCTGATCGGTGTAATAGCCCCAGACACCCGCAAAGCAGTCTGCCTGCAACTCAACACGCACTGACATCTGATTGGCTTGCGCTTCATTCATCTGCTGACGCATCTGATTAAAGCGTGGCAAGATACCAAGAAGGTTCTGCACATGGTGCCCGACTTCATGCGCAATCACATAAGCATTGGCGAAGTCACCTGATGCGCCAAACTTGGTTGCAAGCTCATTGAAGAAAGTCAGGTCGATATAAAGCTTTTTATCGCCGGGGCAGTAGAATGGTCCCGAAGCAGACGATGCCATGCCACAAGCAGAGCGCACGCCATTGGAAAACAGAACCATGGTCGGCGGTGCATAGGTTTGTCCGCGCGACTGAAAAATGCCGCTCCATGTGTCTTCGGTTTCCGCCAGAATGGTGCGCGCAAACTGCGTCGCCTCGTCATTGGCAACCTTGCCGCCAGTGCTCTGCTGCGAGGTCTGGGTCGGGTTAATGCTGCCATCACCAAACAAAAATGGCAGCGGATCAATACCTACAGCCTTCAGCACAAAGAACATTACAACAAGAATGAGAATACCGGAAAGCCCACCGCCACGCATGATGCGAAAACCGGGACCACCGCCCATGCCACCACCGCGAAAGCCTCCGCCTCCGCTCTGTTGTCCACGTACGTCTTCGACATTATCGCTTTGTCTACGGCCTTGCCAACGCATGGACCAACTCCCCTTCACCGCATGCCACCTGTGAACAGTGACACCAAACTAATGCTTACAATTGTCGCACAAACAGTTGGTACAGCAACACAAAAAGTAAATGCGCATGAATCATAAACAAAGACGCATATGCAACAAATGCGTCTACAAACCAGCATTACAACCAAGCTTGCCCATAAGTTTTGGTGAATGCCCGCATTTTCTTTGAAATAAGGGCATTTGTGGGGTTCCGCTTTGGCTCATCATTGCCTATAAGGCCCACTTAGCCCAAAGAATATACTTCTGCCAACCCGCCGGAAATCCGCGCGGGCTTTTCTGGCAGGCTAAGAACAAGGATACGCCCCCATGCCGAAACGTACAGATATCAAGTCCATCCTGATCATCGGCGCGGGCCCAATTGTTATCGGTCAAGCTTGCGAGTTCGATTACTCCGGCACGCAAGCTTGTAAGGCGCTGAAAGAGGAAGGCTACCGCATCATCCTCGTCAACTCCAATCCGGCCACGATCATGACCGATCCGGATCTGGCAGATGCGACCTATATCGAGCCTATCACCCCTGAAGTTGTCGCTAAAATCATCGCCAAGGAACGCCCGGACGCGCTGCTGCCAACCATGGGCGGCCAGACCGCGCTCAACACCGCATTGTCGCTCCGCCGCATGGGCGTTCTTGAGCGCTACAATGTTGAGATGATCGGCGCGCACGCTGAAGCCATCGACAAGGCGGAAGACCGCGCGCTTTTCCGTGAAGCCATGGACAAGATCGGCCTTGATACGCCGAATTCCATGCTGGCGAACGCGACCGAAATAAAAGACGAAGACCGCAAGCGTCACGAAGCCAAGCGCAACGAAGTGAAGTCGCAATATTCAGGTGACGACCTCGACAAGGCGCTCGACAAGCTCGAAACCGAATGGCAGCTCGGCGAAGTTGAACGCAAGCAGCGCTATATGAGCCATGCGCTTGCAAAGGCTGCGCAGGCGATGGATTATGTTGGCCTTCCAGCGATCATCCGCCCGAGCTTCACGCTCGGCGGCACCGGCGGCGGCATTGCCTATAACCGTCAGGAATTTTTCGAGATCATCGAACGCGGCCTTGATGCGTCGCCAACCACCGAAGTGCTGATCGAAGAATCGGTTCTGGGCTGGAAAGAATATGAAATGGAAGTCGTCCGCGATAAGGCGGATAACTGCATCATCATCTGCTCCATCGAAAACCTTGATCCGATGGGCGTGCATACGGGCGACTCGATTACCGTAGCCCCTGCTTTGACGCTGACCGACAAAGAATATCAGATCATGCGTAACGCCTCGATTGCGGTGCTGCGCGAGATCGGCGTTGAAACCGGTGGTTCGAATGTTCAGTTCGCGATCAATCCAGCCAATGGCCGCATGATCGTCATCGAAATGAACCCACGCGTATCGCGTTCGTCGGCTCTTGCGTCGAAGGCAACCGGCTTCCCGATTGCCAAGGTCGCAGCCAAGCTTGCAGTTGGTTACACGCTGGACGAGTTGGACAACGACATCACCGGCGGCGCGACACCGGCTTCGTTTGAACCATCGATTGACTATGTCGTCACTAAGATCCCACGCTTTGCCTTTGAAAAATTCCCGGGCTCTTCGCCAATCCTGACCACCGCCATGAAGTCGGTCGGTGAAGTTATGGCCATTGGCCGTACTTTTCAGGAAAGCTTACAGAAAGCACTGCGCGGTCTTGAAACCGGCCTCACCGGCCTTGATGAAATCGCGATTCCGAACATTGAAGAAGGCGACGAAAAGAACGCAATCCGCGCTGCCATCGGCACACCAACGCCGGACCGTCTTCGTATGGTTGCACAGGCAATGCGCCTTGGCCTGACCACTGAACAAATCCACGATGTATCGAAGATCGATCCATGGTTCCTTGAACAGATGGAAGAGATCGTCCTAACGGAAGCACGCGTCCGTGAACACGGTCTGCCGCAGGACGCAGAAAACTTGCGTATGCTCAAAGCCATGGGCTTCTCTGATGCACGCCTTGCAAGCCTTATCGGCAAGGACGCTGAAGACGTTGCAAAGCTGCGTAACGAGCTGGATGTGCATCCAGTTTACAAGCGCATCGACACATGCGCTGCGGAATTTGCTTCGCCAACTGCCTATATGTACTCGACCTACGAAACACCTTTCGTTGGTCAGCCGCGTTCGGAAGCAGAAGTTTCGGATCGCAAGAAGGTTGTCATTCTCGGCGGCGGCCCAAACCGTATCGGTCAGGGCATCGAGTTCGATTATTGCTGCTGCCATGCGGCCTTCGCGCTCAATGATGCTGATTATGAAGCCATCATGATCAACTGTAATCCGGAAACCGTTTCCACCGATTACGACACCTCGGATCGTCTCTACTTTGAGCCGCTAACTGCTGAAGACGTGCTGGAAATCCTGCGCGTTGAGCAAGAAAAAGGCACGCTTCATGGCGTGATCGTTCAGTTCGGTGGCCAGACACCACTCAAGCTTGCAAATGCACTGGAAAAGGCTGGCATTCCGATCCTTGGCACGTCGCCAGATGCTATCGATCTTGCAGAAGACCGTGACCGCTTCCAGAAGCTTCTCATCAAGCTCGGTCTCAATCAGCCAAAGAACGGCATCGCCTATTCGGTTGAACAGGCTCGCCTGATTGTTGCTGACCTTGGCTTCCCGTTGGTTGTGCGTCCGTCTTACGTTCTGGGTGGCCGTGCCATGCAGATCATTCACGACGAGCGCGGCTTGCAGACCTATCTTCTCGACACCGTTCCTGAACTGGTGCCAGAAGACATCAAGGCTAAGTATCCGAACGACAAGACCGGCCAGATCAACACGCTTCTCGGCAAGAACCCGCTTCTGTTCGATACATACCTCACACAGGCTATCGAAGTGGACGTTGATTGCCTTTGCGATGGCAAGGCCAGCTATGTTTCCGGCATAATGGAGCATATCGAAGAAGCTGGCATTCACTCCGGCGACAGCGCCTGCTCGCTGCCAGTGCATACGCTTTCGCCAACAATCGTCGCTGAACTGGAACGCCAGACAGCCTTGCTTGCAAAGGCGCTCAATGTCGGCGGCTTGATGAACGTGCAGTTCGCCATCAAGGATGATGAAATCTTCATTCTTGAAGTGAACCCACGCGCATCGCGTACTGTTCCGTTCGTCGCAAAAACTATTGGCACGCCAATTGCCAAGGTTGCAGCACGCATCATGGCTGGCGAAAGCCTTGAAGAGGCGATCAACGCCTATGGCGGCAAGCCACAGTCAAGCGCTCGTCCGCACATCGCGGTTAAGGAAGCCGTGTTCCCATTCGCGCGCTTCCCCGGTGTTGACACATTGCTCGGACCAGAAATGCGCTCGACCGGCGAAGTCATGGGCCTCGACTACGATTACGCACTGGCATTCGCTAAGGCGCAGCTCGGCGCAGGTGTAGAGCTTCCACGTGAAGGTACGGTTTTCGTGTCGGTTCGTGATGAGGACAAAGAACGTGTTCTCGGTCCGGTCCGCAAGCTGGCAAGCATTGGCTTTAAGGTCATGGCAACCGGCGGCACGCAGCAGTTTCTCGAAGCCAATGGCGTCGAAGCGGTCAAGATCAACAAGGTCATCGAAGGCCGTCCGCATGTTGAAGATGCGATCCGCAATCGTCAGATCCATCTGGTCTTCAACACGACCGACAGCGCGAGCGCTGTTTCGGATAGCAAGTCGATCCGCCGCGCAACCTTGATGCAGAAGCTGCCTTATTACACCACCATGGCTGGTGCAGAAGCTGCCGCAGAAGCTATTGCCGCACTCAAGGCTGGTTCGATGGAAGTTCGTCCGCTTCAGGATTACTTCCGCGCATAAGCTTCACATGAGCAATTTAAAAAGGCCGCAGATGAAAATCTGCGGCCTTTTTAGTTTCAGCTCTTGCTTTAAGATTGATGCGGCAAGCGCAGTGGTGTGGCGTCCAAATCTATCTCAAGATGCAGCTTGGTCGGAAACAAGCCATTATGGCCCAATCCCTTGCCAATATGGATCACGGAAGCGGCTTTCAGCGGCCCTTCCAGAATATCATAAGCACGTTTTCGCGCCTCTTCATCCATACCATCAAGCGTACCATCGATCACAATCCAGCTTGGATTTTGCAGCACCAACCGCGCCAAAGCGAGGCTTTGTTGTTCATCAGCCGTCAATGTCCGATCCCAGCGAACAACACGATCGATCTGCGGTACCAGTCGCTCAAGCCCAGCCAATCTCAAAACCTCAGCAACCTGATTTTTTGAAAAATCAGCAGCATTGAGTGGATAGACAACCGCATCATGCAAATTGCCCGGAGGGATATAGGGAGCATGTGGAATGAACACCACGCGATCGCCCGCAGGCAATCCAATCCGCCCACTGCCCCAAGGCCATAGACCGCCGAGTGCGCGGAAAAGCATACTACGCTCAGATTCCGTGGCACCCGTAACGAGCAGACGCTCACCGGGATTAATGACAACTTTCTTCTCAACGAGATTGAGACAACCGTCTGGCGCTGCAATCGACAGATTGTCGATCGTCAATTGCTCGTCCGTATTGTTCTCAACGGCAATCTGTCGATCAAGATGGCCGATCTCATCCATACGCAAAATCGCCTGCCGGAAGCTCGCGACACGCAACAGTGTTGCCCGCCAGTCAGCAATCGCACCAAAGTTATCGACAAACCAGCGCAGCGAATTATGAACCTGCGTGAAGGCGCCAACTGCCATCATCAAGCCACCAAATGTCAGCCCACCAGAGAAATAAACAGGGGCTGCGACGAGAATTGGCGCAACAATGGTAAACCAGCCATAGCCTGCCGTAACCCATGTGAGATTGGTGGTTGCAATAACAATGCGCTTTATAGCGAGCAGCACTGCGTCAAGATCGCGATCCAGTCTGCGACGCTCATCTGCCTCACCACGCGCCAGCGTCACAGCATCAATATGTTCGTTCACGCGCATCAGCGAAAAGCGGAAATCAGCCTCGCGCGCATAACGATCCGCATTGTGATTAACGAGGCTGCGACCCACGAACCAGGAAAGCAGCGAAGCGGAGCCTGCATAAAACACAGCCGCCCACACCATGTAACCGGGAATAGAAAAACTATAACCCCAGACATGAAACACAAAGCCGCTCGAAAGCGACCACAGCACACCGACGAAGCTTACAAGAATAACCGTGGATTGCAGCAGGTTTATGCCCAGATCGCTGGTTGTTTCCGCAAGGTGCCGCGCATCTTCCTGCAAACGCTGATCGGGGTTAATGCCGATCTCGCCCGCCTTTGCCAAACGGAAGGCCCGCCCCGGCTGCAACCATTGACCAACGAGATCTCGTGCCAACCCGTCACGCAATTTCAGCTTGAACATCTGGTTCAGCCAAGTCTGCGACACGTTGAGAATGAGAACCGTGCCTGCAATCGCGAAGAAAATCAGCAACTGATGGAAGAAGGCACTCAGATTGCGATCAGACAACGCATTATAGAAAGGCACATTCCAGCGATTGATCGCCACCTGCCCAACAGCAATCAGAACAATCAGCGCAAATATGCCAGTTCCCAGAGCAATAAGCTGATTGCGCACTGGAGAGACCCAGAATGCGCTCATCATCATGCGGACTTGCGAGAAAAGATCGTTGCCGTCCGGCAGCACTTCAGCTTGCGGCTTCGTGAGGCGACGATCAATACCTTGCGGCTCATCCTGCTTTGACTGGGATACCACGTCTTTCCTCATCGCATGTACGATTTCACGTTGCCGCTATTACTGACGAAATATAGTGACCAAAACCAGACGGAATCCCGTTGTTTTCAACAACTCGCGCGGTCTTGAGTACATATAAGACGTAACTTTCACGCGAAGATAGGGCGAGACACTTTAAAAACCTTCTGAAAAACATGGAGTGACCACAACTCTTCTCACAAAAGCCTTTCCGTGCAGAACCGAGGAAAAGAGAAAAAGCATTACGAAAATAGGCCTTTAGAGAGTGCAAAGCCTGTCTTGTGCTGGTCAAATTTGTCGCATATAGTTCGGCAATCGATTTTTCGGTCAAGTGACTTTGCGACCCGCCCGGCCTGCCGTGCTTCCTGACGATCTCCTGTCCATAAATTCGATCCACAGGGACGTGTGCGAAGCATACGGACTAACGACTACTAATGTTACAAAGGAATTTCCCATGGCTACGGGAACAGTTAAGTGGTTTAACACGACCAAGGGCTTCGGCTTCATTCAGCCTGATCAGGGCAGCACGGACATTTTCGTCCACATCTCTGCTGTTCAGCGCGCTGGTCTGACCACGCTTGACGAAGGTCAGAAGATTTCTTTCGAAATCGTTGAAGACCGTCGTTCGGGCCGTTCGTCTGCAGACAACCTCGTCGCAGTATAAGTTTTGCCCATAAAGCAAAGAAAAAGGCGGGGTAACACCCCGCCTTTTTCTTTATCAAAATTCAAGGCAGCCAATCCATTGGCACATGGCCTTTATCGGCAGCCACACGCGCAAGCCACGCCTGAACAGCTGGATACTGGTCCATATTGAAGCCGCCCCGATGGGCCTCATGCGTATAAGCATAGAGTGCAATATCGGCGATGCTTAACGTATCCCCTGCCAGAAACGGTGTTTTCTTGAGTTGCGTTTCCATCACACTGAGCGCTTTGTCGCCCCCAACAAGCGTTGATGCCAACCGTTCAGGCGTCGCATCACGTGCGCGCTCCGGATAAACCATCAAAGCCCGACGCACAGCTACATAAGGCTCATGGCTGTACTGCTCGAAGAACAGCCACTGATAGACAAGCGCACGCTCATAAGCATCTTTTGGCAGATAGGCTGTGCCTTCTGCGAGATGGAGAAGAATTGCATTTGATTCGGCAATGAAGCGCCCGTCTTCAAGTTCGAGCAACGGAACCTTGCCGTTTGGATTTTTGGCCAGATATTCCGGCGTTCGGGTCGAACCATCAAGCGCGGAAACCGCAATGTGCTTAAATGGCTTGCCGAGTTTCGCAAGCAAAAGCCGTGGCTTATAACAATTTCCAGAATCTGGCTGTGAGTAGATCGTGAGCATCTGCTTCTCCTGTATCCCTATAACATGTCGATGCTGTTGCCAGCTGTCCAATCAGTTTAGTTGAACGAATATGCGTGGATCGCTGATGGATCAGAACTTTTAAGCAACACAATTGCGCGAGACCGCGGAATTTGTTGCGAAACTGCAAAGCTTTTGTTGCGATTCGTGCGGCAATGCGACATAGAAAGCCCGCAAGACCGGACCACGCCCGGTGCCGGTTATCTGATCCTGCCATCTATGGAGATCTATCATGGCATTTCTCGCCGACGCCCTTTCCCGTGTAAAACCATCTGCGACCATCGCGGTCAGCCAGAAAGCACGTGAACTGAAAGCCAAGGGCAAGGACGTGATTGGTCTCGGAGCGGGTGAACCCGATTTCGATACACCAGACAATATCAAGCAGGCTGCTATCGACGCGATCAATCGCGGCGAAACAAAGTACACCCCAGTTGCTGGCATTCCTGAGCTGCGTCAGGCCATCGTTGCTAAATTCAAGCGCGAAAACGGTCTCGACTATAAGCCAGAACAGGTCATCGTCGGCACCGGCGGCAAGCAGATTCTGTTCAACGCTTTCATGGCGACGCTGAACCCAGGTGATGAAGTCATCGTTCCTGCGCCATACTGGGTAAGCTATCCAGAAATGGTTGCGATCAACGGCGGCACCCCGGTTTTCGTCAACACGAAGATCGAAGACAATTTCAAGCTGACCGCTGCGGATCTCGAAAAGGCAATCACGCCAAAGACCAAGTGGCTGATCTTCAACTCGCCATCGAACCCAACAGGCTCGGCATATACAGAATCCGAACTGAAGGCACTGACCGACGTTCTCGTGCGTCATCCGCAGGTCTGGATCCTCACCGACGATATGTATGAACATCTCGTCTATGGCGATTTCGTCTTCACGACGCCTGCACAGGTTGAGCCTTCGCTTTATGACCGCACGCTCACCATGAACGGCGTGTCGAAGGCCTATGCAATGACCGGCTGGCGCATTGGTTACGCAGCAGGCCCGCTGCAGCTCATCAAGGCTATGGATATGGTGCAGGGTCAGCAGACCTCCGGCGCTTGCTCCATCGCTCAGTGGGCAGCTGTTGAAGCACTGAACGGTACGCAGGACTTCATTCCGAAGAACAAGGAAACCTTCCAGGCGCGTCGCGATCTGGTTGTCTCCATGCTCAATCAGGCAACCGGCATTCATTGCCCAACACCTGAAGGTGCGTTCTACGTTTACCCATCCTGCGCTGGCCTGATCGGCAAGAAGACGGAAGCTGGCAAAGTTATCGAAACCGACGAAGACTTCGTAACGGAACTGCTCGAAGCAGAAGGCGTTGCTGTCGTTCATGGTTCGGCTTTCGGCCTTGGACCAAACTTCCGCATTTCCTATGCGACTTCGGATGAGCTGCTTGAAGAAGCCTGCTCACGCATTCAGCGCTTCTGCGCAAGCCTTCGTTAAACTCCTGAGATATAGAATGACGAAGGGGCCGAAAGGCCCCTTTTTCGTATCTGTATTTCTAGCAAAAGCATATGCCCCAGCACAAAGCCAAAAAAAAAGCCAGACAAGTGTCTGGCTTTGAGTTTTGAAGGTGCCATTGAGGCAAACCTCCAGAGGGGAACACTCAGCGCGCGCAAATGGGAGGAGAAACGCAGCGCTAAGATGTTTCTTATATGCCTTGTGATTATTGTTTTTGCAACTCAACTTTATCACAAGACAGCTATGCAATTCTTGCATAGCTGTCATTTCTAAAAAAAATTAATATTTTCAATATCTTACCTGTTAACCAAAATACTAGCATTCCATAAAACTTCAAAATAGATCGCCTAAACATAAGGCATCAACAGCTTCGATATGCCGCGAAAAACAGCAAATCACTTTCTTTAAGAAACAAAAAAGCCGCGTAAGAAACCTACGCGACCTTTTAAAAACCATCAGGACAGATCAATAGGTCCAGTTACGCGCCTTTGAAAACAGGAAGTCACGGAAAGCATGAAGCTTGGCCGAATTCTTCAACGCTTCCGGGTAACAGAAGAACGTATCGAAGGACGGAATTTCCTCAAGATCAGGCAACAACTGCACCAGACCGGATTCCTTGTCGGCCATGTAATCAGGCAGAACCGCCATGCCGACGCCGCGCTGCACAGCACGACGCACCGACAGAAGATTATTGACCTGCAAGACAGGAATACGTGAGCTTCCATCTGTGCGACCTGCGACTTCCAACCAGTTCAACCCTGTCAGATAGCTTGGCGCAGGCTCACCAAACGTCACCACGCGATGCTGGTCAATTTCGTCAATAGAATTGAGCTTTCCATGCTTGGAAACATATCCCGCCGATGCGTAGACGTGCATATGCACGGTGAACAGACGACGCTGGATCAGGTCCGGCTGCTGCGGCTGGCGCAAACGAATTGCGCAATCCGCATGACGCATGGTCAGATCCAGTTCCTCATTGTCGAGGATAAGCTGCAACTGAATATCCGGATAAAGCTCAACGAACTCCTGAATGCGCTCAATCAGCCAGCCAGAGCCAAGACCAACCGTTGTGGTCACACGCAGGCGACCCGTCGGCTTTTCCTTGCTCTCTGCAAGCTTGGAACGCACATTTTCGAGCTTCATCAGCACATCATGCGCTGTGCGATAGAGCGTTTCGCCCTGTTCCGTCAGAATAAGGCCACGTGCATGGCGATGGAACAAGGGAACTCCCACATCCTGTTCCAACGCACTAACCTGGCGCGAAATAGCTGACTGCGACAGATGCAGAGTCTGTGCGGCATGGGTAAACGACCCCGCTTCTGCGGCGGCATGAAATATGCGCAGTTTATCCCAGTCGAGTGGTGCGACCACCTTCTCCCCCTCTCATTACTCCGCAGCTTCGTGCAGCGGTTCCTGTGCAGCCAGATAGCGCTCGGATTCAAGCGCCGCCATGCAGCCCATACCAGCGGCAGTCACTGCCTGCCGGTAAATATCATCGGTGACGTCACCAGCAGCAAAAATGCCCGGAACATCCGTCGCCGTCGAATCAGGCGCAGTCCAAAGATAGCCGTTTGGCTTCTGCTTGAGCTTACCTTCGAACAAAGAAACGGCAGGAGCATGGCCGATAGCGATGAAAACACCATGCGCGTCGTGAACATGCGTTTCGCCCGTGACAATATTCTTAAGACGCACGCCAGTCACGGTCGCGCCCACTGGCGGCTTGGCTTCGGTGCCGACGATTTCATCGATCACGCTGTTCCAAACGACCTTAACGTTGTCGCGCGACAGCAGACGGTCCTGCATGATCTTTTCAGCGCGGAAGCCTTCGCGGCGATGAACAACAGTCACGCTCTTTGCGATATGCGAGAGATAAAGCGCTTCTTCGACAGCCGTATTGCCGCCGCCAACAACCACAACATCCTTGCCGCGATAGAAGAAGCCGTCACAGGTGGCACAAGCTGAAACGCCGCCGCCCATAAAGGTCTGTTCGCTTTCCAGGCCAAGCCACTTGGCCTGTGCACCAGTTGCGATAATCAGAGCATCACAGGTATAAACCGTGCCGCCATCGCCGATCAGGCGGAAGGGACGCGATTGAGTGTCAACTTCAGTGATGATGTCATAAAGAATTTCGGCACCGACTTTCTCAGCCTGCGTCGCCATCTGCTCCATCATCCATGGACCCTGAACAGGTTCCGCATAGCCCGGATAGTTTTCAACATCAGTGGTGATCATCAGCTGACCGCCCTGCTGCAAACCCGTGATGATGATCGGTTTAAGCATCGCGCGCGCTGCATAGATTGCGGCGGTATAACCCGCCGGACCTGAGCCGATGATGATAACGGGCGCGTGACGCTGTGACATAGGGAAATCTCCGGTCCAAAAATCGTTTCAGGCCATTTTCGGCAAGTGAGAAAAACGATCCTGCACCCTGCTTTGCCAATATCCTGATATTGTTTGACAAGGTAGGTTCACAAACCCGCCTTTGCAAGGTTTGAGCGGCGTTTGTCGGCCTTCGCCCACAGCTTGTGACCTTTCAGCAAACCTATAAGTCACAGGTGCATTGCAGAGGGCAAATTCCCGCGTTAAAGACACAGAATACATTGCGTTTATAAAAGACGCTGGGCGCTTTCAAAAAACGCTGGAGCCGACCGCCATTTATAAGACAGTCGCCAATATCTGTGCGCGTTTCGGCCTTGTTATGGCTGTTGCAATGCTGCTGCCTGCGGCTATCGACCTGCGCGACGGCAGTGACGATTGGCTGATCTTTATCCGATCGGCTGCGGCAACCGGCGCATTATCGCTACTGATTCTGCTCGCCACACAAAACCAGAATACGCGCTTCACCCCACGTCTTGGCTTTCTGCTGACGGCGTCTTTGTGGCTGACAGCGAGCTTTCTCGGCTCGATACCACTTTATTTCTCACATCTGCCAATCAGCTATGCGACGGCATTTTTTGAAGCGATGTCAGGCGTCACTTCGACGGGTGCGACCGCTCTGACCGGCCTTGATGACATGCAGCGCGGCATTCTGCTGTGGCGTTCGCTTTTATGCTGGATCGGGGGTGTCGGCTTCATCGGCTTGGCGCTTTTGATGCTGCCCTCGCTGCGCGCGGGCGGCTTGGCGCTTTTCCATATGGAAAACTCAGACAAGTCTGAAAAGATTTTGCCGCGCATGAACCAGATCGCGCTTGGCATCATCATCGCCTATCTCAGCCTGACAGCTGCCTGCATGATTGCTTATTTTGCAGTTGGCATGAGCATCTTCGATGCCGTCAATCATGGTCTGGCAACGGTAGCAACGGCGGGCTTCTCCACCCACGACAACTCGTTTGCTTATTACGAAGGCAATCGGATGCTGCTGGTGGTTTCGACCGTCTTCATGGTGCTGTCCGCCCTGCCTTTCATTCTCTATATCAAAGCTTTCATGCCCCGACGAACGGAGCTTTTAAAAGACCCGCAGGTAAAGCTCTTTTTCACCATCGTGATTGGTTTCAGCTTCATTCTTGCAATCGTCCTGCGGCTTGGCACCCATATTCCGTTTGGCGACGCGCTGATTGCTGCATCGTTCCATTTTGTCTCGGTCATCACGACGACCGGCTTCACCACAGAAGATTATTCGCTGTGGGGACCACCAGCCATCGGCATCTTCTTTCTCGCCTGTTTCCTTGGAGGCTGTGCGGGTTCAACCTCCGGCGGCATCAAAATGAACCGTTTGATCATCCTGTGGAGCCTGACACGCGCTAATCTTGCGCGCCTTGTGATGCCGCACGCGGTCATCAAAATCCGGTACGGCTCTTCTGAAGTGTCAGGCGAGATCGCGCAAAACGTCCTGCTCTATCTGTTTCTCTACATTGCATCGCTGGTTATCGGCGCAGTTCTGCTGGCTTCTCTCGGCCTCGATTTCGTCTCGGCTTTCACGGGGGCACTGACGGCTCTGTCCAATGTTGGACCGGGATTTGGCGATGTCATCGGTCCGGTCGGCAACTTCTCCACCATCCATGATCCAGCACTCTGGGTGCTTTCATTTCTGATGCTGGTTGGCCGTCTCGAACTCATCACAATCTTTATCCTGTTCACACGCACTTTCTGGATGCGCTAACAACGCTTTAAGCGGTTTACATCCACTCGCTTCTTTTGGTATGAGCAAGATAGTATTGCGCTATAATGGCGCTGAGTGTTTTAAAATTACAATTGACTGAAATTTCCTTGCGCGGAGTTTTATATGCCTATTAAGGCTGATCTGGACGACATCGATTGGAAAATCCTTCGGGAGCTCCAGAATGACGGGCGCATCACCAATGTCGAACTCGCCGAACGGGTCGGAATTTCCGCCCCTCCTTGCTTGCGTCGCGTGCGCAAACTTGAGGAAAGCGGCGTTATTCGCGGCTATCGCGCCATCCTGAACGGCAATGCACTCGGACAGGATCTGGTGGCTTTCTGTTCCGTTGGTTTGCATCGCCAGGCAGACGCCGATTTGAAGGCTTTTGCCGAGAAAACAAAGCAGTGGCCGCTGGTACGCCGCGCATGGATGGTTTCAGGCGAATCTGACTTCCTGCTGCATTGCGTTGCGCGCGACCTCAACACGTTCCAGACCTTCGTCATCGAAGAGCTGACAGCAGCGCCCAATGTGGATTCGGTCCGCACAGCACTGACCATTCGTCCGGTTAAGGACGAACCTCTGATGATTCTCTGATCAGATAAAATTCCAAGAAAAAGCGATTGCGTCCTGCGCAGTCGCTTTTTTATTTGGACAAAAACTCAGCTGTTAAATACGCGCTCATAGACCGCGCTGATTGCAGCGGCTTCTTTTTCGAGCGGAAACGCTTCGCGCACATATGTTAGCGCGGTTTCACCATGACGCTCAGCCATTGCCGGATCTGCCAGATAAGACTCAATTGCATCACGCAAAGCGTTGCCGTCACCGGCTGCAACAAAACTACCCGTGCCTTCAACGATCATTTCCGCATAAGCGCCAGCATCACTTGCAACGACAGCGGTTTTTGAAGCCATGGCCTCAAGCGGCGTCAAGCCAAAGCCTTCATTGCGTGACGGGGCAACATAAAGCGTCAAGCGCCGATACCAGATACGCACATCCGGCACTTCGCCCAGAATACGAATACGATCTTGTAGGCCAGCCGCCGCAATGCGCGCTTTAAGATCATCTTCAAAAGCCTGATGCTCAGACGTCGTGCGGCCGGTTATGATCGCTGTCCAGTCCGGATATTTCGGCAAAAGCGCGATCATCGCATCGACAAACAGGTCTGTGCCTTTGGAATGACGCACACGTCCAAAACAACCGATAGCATATTTGCCCGGCAAGCCTGATGCACTGAACTGATCATCCTCACCGACCGGCGGATGAAAGCGTTCTAGATCAACGCCATGCATAATCACGTCATGCGGCACTTCAAGAAAGCTTCCCGAGCGGCCACTGGTCGCAATCACCGCATTCATTCGACGGATCAGCCATTTCGTAAAGGGTTTATGATGACGCTGTGCAGCGGAGGTGAACACCAGCCGTAAATTCATGCGCAAGACATCACGCATGACAATGCCTGCCAGCATTTCAATGTTGCGGCGTGCATGCCAAATGCGAAAGCGTCGCTTTGCGGGCTTTTTCCAGAAGGAGAAAAGAGCCGACCAGCCAAGATGCGGAAGGCTCTCAGGCAGTCCCGGTCCCATTGTGGCAATGCCCAATCCCTTTGCGCGTTGCAAAGGGATGAGCTGCACGATGGTTGAAGTTACACCAGAAAGGCGGCGCTTGAAATTCGGCGCTATAACCTCAACCTCATCGACAGGAACCGTCACATCAGACATCAGATAAACTTGAAGCCGATGATCTCGTAAGAACGCGAACCGCCCGGTGCATTGACTTCAATCGTGTCGCCTTCGCCTTTGCCGATCAGTGCGCGCGCGATTGGCGAAGAGATCGAAATACGGCCTTGCTTCACATTGGCTTCCTGATCGCCAACGATCTGATAGACTTTTTCTTCTTCGCTATCTTCGTCGATCAGCGTAACGGTGGCGCCAAACTTGATTTTGTCGCCGGAAAGCTTGGTGACATCGATAACTTCGGCGCGACCAACGAGATCTTCCAGCTCGTTGATGCGGCCTTCATTGAGGCTCTGCGCTTCTTTCGCTGCGTGATATTCCGCATTTTCGGAAAGATCGCCATGCGCACGTGCTTCAGCAATTGCCTCAATAATATTTGGCCGTTCAACTTGCTGACGCGTGCGCAGTTCTTCCTTGAGGTTTTCAAAACCGCTAGGGGTCATCGGGAACTTTTCCATACCCAGTCCAGTCCTTTCCATCGCCCGCTACACTTCCCTCCGGGATTTAAGTGCAGCGGCAGTTTGATTGCCCGCCTGATTTTGCTTCACACTAGAACCAAAATCACCGTCCGACAGGTGAAATCACCCGGCGGCACACAAAAAGAAAACGGTCCCCGAAGCAATCGCTTCGGAACCGTTCAAAGAGATGTTGGTGAAACTATAGCATTTTAAAAGATCATTTCACGAACAAAAATTTCAGCCTGTTAATTATACGCGTAAATCGCGCTATTTTTTCGAGACAGGCCAGCTTGCAGGCCATTTTTCGGGGCCACCGGCATAGTTGCCGTCACAATCGCCTTTCGAGCGCTCTTCAAGGAGAACGAAGCGCACTTTGCCATCTACGTCGTCAATTGCCTTCCAGACATCATAGGTTCCGCAATCACCGATGCCACGGCCTTTAAAAAAGGCGGTCAGTGTCTTGGAGGATTGCGACCAGTCGATATTCCAAGCTTGATCAACAGTGCTCGGACCATCATCGGAGATCGTCGGCAAGGAGATCGGAACCACTTTGTCATCCGACTGACTATAAAAAGCAAAGGGTTGGTTATAGGCACCCGGTGAACCACACGGCACGCCAATGAGGTTTGTTCCATCGGCTATTTTTGCATTGAACCCCCCACCATTCTGAAAAGGGTCTCCGTCGTCAGTGCCACAAACCGAATCCTCGCCACTGAAATCTTTACGAATAGACTCTGGCAGTTCATTGATCGTTGTAATCAGTGACACGTCTGGAGCGGGCGGAGCCGCCTTATTGCCCTTGGCCTGCAAAGCCGCAACAGTTCCGTTCAGCGACTGTTGCTCATCCATGTAAATCAACCCGCCAACAAAGCCTGAGAGCGAATAGCTATATGTTTTGCCATTATATTGCAGCGTCAGCTTTTGACCGGCTTTCATGGCATCAAGCAGCTTTTTTACGTCTGCTGCATTTTCATAATAGCCTTGACCATCATCGAGCTTCAGCACTGAGAGGTCGAAAGAAATCACCTGCTTGCCATCAACAGCAACGACGATCTTGCCAGCCTTCGCACCCTGATCAAAACCGGACAGGCGCAATGAAGGCTGCGAATTGACTGCACTGCTGCGATAAAGACTGAACGATATCGGACCATTATCCGTGCTTTTAAGCGCAAGCGTACAATTGGATGCGAAATCGCACTGAACCCAGCTATCGCGAATTTGCTTGAAAGCCGCAGTAGCGGGACCAGCATTGGCCAAAACAGCTGCAAGCGCAGCGCCTGCCAGAATTGCTTTGTTTCTAGTGAAAAAAGAAAACATGTAGCCCCTCCCGAAAAAGCATCCCCAAATACGCCGCACAAGGAAATCCCTTGCCGCCGTTATCGACTATTGCCTATAGCATAGCCGCGAAGGGATGACGCGCCAAGCCGCTAAGCTGATCCCGCATTTATGAGGCAATGATGACACGCGTTCAGGCAAATTTACTCCTTCTTCTGGCGGGTGTCATTTGGGGGATGGGCTTTGTTGCGCAATCAACCGCGATGGCCAGCATCGGACCATTTCTGTTTATCGGTGTCCGCTCGGCTATTGCCGCAATCACTGTGCTGCCATGGTCGATTGCCGAAGGCAGACGATCACCCCATAGACTGCAACGTTCGAACTATCTGTATTTTATGCTTGTGGGTTCGATGCTGTTCACCGGCCTCGTCCTGCAACAAATCGGCCTCATCACCACGTCCGTAACCAATGCAGGCTTTCTCACCGGCCTTTATGTTGTGATGGTGCCCGTTCTGGGTGTCATTGTGTTTCGAAACTGGCCACACCCGATTGTTTGGCCAAGCGCCGTTGCGTGTCTCGCGGGAATATTTTTACTATCCGGCGGCACTTTAAGCGCACTCAAACAAGGTGACTGGCTCGTCATCATTGGTGCAGTGTTTTGGGCCATGCAGGTTTTGCTGATCAGCCGTGCCAATCGTGCAGGCCGCCCCATAACACTAAGCTGCGTGCAGTTTGCAACCGCCGCTGTTGCCGGACTGGCCATTGCTGTGGTGGTTGAAGACATCAACTGGAACTTCATTGCGCTAACGTGGAAAGAGCTGCTGTTTACTGGCGTCTTTTCATCAGGCGTCGCATTCACGCTGCAAGCCATTGGCCAACGTTATACAACCTCGGCGCAGGCGGCGATTTTCCTCTCATCCGAAGCAATCTTTGCCGCTATGTTTGGCGCAATCTTCCTCGGCGACCGCCTGACATTTATCGGTTTTATCGGCTGCGGACTGTTGTTTATCGCAATGATGGCAGTGGAATTGGTTCCGATGTTCTGGAAACGCAGAGCGGAACCAATCCCAGTGGCGGCTGAATAACCCAGCATTTCCAGCAAAAGTGCGAAAAGAAAAACTAGCCTCGAAAAATCAGCGCTGCGCCACCGGCTATCAGCGCAAAGCCCATCACATGATTCCAGGTGAAAGCTTCTTTGAGGTAAAAGATCGAGAACAGGCTGAAAATCACCAGCGTGATAACTTCCTGTATCGTCTTGAGCTGTGCAGCTGAATAGACTTCGTGCCCGATACGATTGGCAGGTACTGCCAGAAAATATTCAAACAGCGCGATACCCCAGCTGATGAAAATCACCGTTATCAGCGGCGTGCTGGTGAATTTCAAATGCCCGTACCAGGCGAAAGTCATGAATACGTTTGAGCCGATGAGAAGCAGAATCGGCAAGACGCTTGGCGAAATAAGTGCTGACATGGGAAGAACTTTGGGGACCGGAAGGATCATGTCGCGGTCTGGCCCTCAACCGCAAGATAGTGTTAGCAGAGTGACGTTGAGATTTCGCCAATCTTATGACCACGATCTGCCCGATTATCGCCATAGGCTTTAACAGCAGCACTGACTGTTCGTTTACGCTTATGGTCTAATATGCGTGCAGAACCATTTCCGGAATGAAAGGCAGGGACATGAGTTTTGCGTTGTCCAACCGCTTTCATCGTTATGCATTGCCAACAGGTCTTGCGCTTTTGACTCTCTTAGCCAGTTGTTCGGGTGATCGGCCGCCGCGACCGCAAGCAGACATTGCCAATGCAGATATTGTCGTGCCACCACCAGCGCCAAGGGAGCCGCGCGTGGTTGGTCTGGCTGAGGAAATCGAAAACAACGCAAATGAGATGACAACGCAAAGCCAGCCCCATTACGCAGGCGACTATGGCTTTGCCACACCGGTGCAAAATCCTGTCAGCACAATCGAAAACATCTATGCGATGTCGAATTCCGAAGCCGCCTGCCGAACGCGCTTAAAGCGCCTTGGTGTGGTCTTCACCGAAAAATCGCCCATCAATCAAGGTGGAAGCTGTCGCATCGACAACCCGATTGAAGTACGCGGCTTCAACAGCGGCAACATCGCTTTCAAGCCAGCAGCAACATTGAATTGCGAGGTGACGGAAGCCTTCGCACGCTGGATCAAGGGCGATCTCCAACCGTCAGCGCGTTTGCGTTATCTCTCCGGCATCAACACGATCCACAATGCGGGTGGCTATTCCTGCCGCACGATGAACCACCGTCGCGGGGCGAAAATGTCGGAGCATTCCAGTGGCAATGCTATCGATGTTACGAAAATCGTTCTGAACAACGGCAAGAGCATCACAGTGCGCAAACCGGGCTTCTTCGCCTTCCGCGAGAAAGGCCTGCTCAACAGCGTTCGCTCCGATGCGTGTTCTTATTTCACCACGGTCCTCGGACCCGGTTATAATCGCGAACACGCAGATCATTTTCACTTTGATCTGATGCAGCGCCGCAGCGGTTATCGCGCCTGCAAATAGCAAAAAGCCCTGTTATATCCGGGCTTTAGATCACGATTCCGCAGGAACCGGTGTTGGCTGACCGGTCTTGTCGAGCGCGACCATCACGAACTCGCCATGCGTCACCAGATCCATCTCTTCTGCGAGATAGCGCTGTGCCCATGCCTCCACGCGCAGCGTGATCGACGTGCGACCAACACGCGTAATTTCCGTATAAACACAAAGTACATCGCCAATCTTGACCGGCTTCGCAAACGACATTTCGCGCACAGCCGCCGTTACAACGCGCCCCTTAGCACGTTCTGAGGCGCGAATAGCACTTGCAATATCCATCTGCGCCATAACCCAACCACCGAAAATATCGCCCGCTGCGTTGGTATCATTCGGCATGGCCTGTGTACGCACGGTCAACATGCCCTTTGGCGCGTTCAAATCAATCATCAATGTTTCCTTCAATCACCTGAACAGAGTCGGGCTGAGTATGCGGTAAGCCGCGAACGAGTAAAAGTGCTACACGCGCACCGCAGCCATGCACAACAAAATCACATATCAGCGCAGCGTATCAAAACTTTATCCCGGGATTATGTTATTTCCGACTAAAAATAAAAATTAAGTATAAAATTTTAAATATTAATGGTAAAATCAATTAGATGGAAAAAATTATGCCTATTATAACAATATAGATTTATATTAAGATTATTACATTGAATGCTGGGGGCATAAAATGAAACTAATTATTGCAACATCTATTACTACATTAGCACTTTTATTTACAACAAGCGCAGAAGCATCAAACGGTTTGGCAACCGCTACAATTAATTTACGCACGGGTCCTGGCACACAATATGCATCGATGGGGCGCATTCCAAATGGCGTTGTCATCGGTGTTGCAGGCTGCACGAGTGGCTATGGCTGGTGTCGCGTAAATTATGCCGGTCTTGATGGCTGGGCGTCATCCCGCTACATCGCCGTACAAACGGGCGGCGGCGGTTATACCACCAATGATAATTTCGGCCCGACTGCAGCAGCAATTGGCATTCCACTCATCGCTGGAATAGTCATTGGCTCGGCAATCAACAACCACAATCGTTGGGACGACGGGCCAGGATGGGGGCCCGGCTGGGGGTCGCGACCATATAATTCCGGCTGGGGTCCGGGACCGTTTCGTCCGGGTCCAGGTTGGCGTGGACCGGGTCAGTGGGGTGAGCCAAGACCTCATTGGGGTGATCGTCCCGGCTGGCGTGACCACCCCGGATACCACCCCAATTTCTACGGTCCGGGCGATCGCTGGCGTCCAAGAGGGCCACGGTGAGCGGCAACTCCTGACAGCCTGATGTCAGGAGCCATGCAAATCTGATACATGGTGCGGCGGTTTTAATCGCTGCACCCTTTTCATTTGTGCTGCGAAATTCCATATTGTGTCCATGGCCTCCTCAAAAGACAAATACACTCAGGATTCGCATGACGAAACACGCGGCTTTGGCGAAGTGCCACAGCGCGATTTGTCAGGCACACCATTCTCGGGCTCGATCTCTGATTGGGCCAAAGACATTGGCGAAGAGGCCGACAAGCCTCAGACGAAAGCCAAAACACCAAAGGCACCCAAGAAGGTGCCTGAGCGCAGCAAGGAACCTTCGCGTAGTTCTCGCGGCACTTCGATGGGTGGCGCAGCTTCCGCAAAAGAACGCGCTGCCGCCGGTCTTAATCCTGTCTCCGGTCTAGACATCAGCCTTGAAGATGCCACCGCGCTGAACCCAACAGGCGCGACAGCAACCGTCAAGGCACTGTCCGATCTGATTGAATCCGGCAATCCGCTGTTCAAGAACGGCGAACTCTGGACACCGCACCGCCCTGCCCGGCCACCCAAGTCGGAAGGCGGCATTGCGATTCAGATGGAATCGAGCTTCGAGCCTTCGGGCGATCAGCCGACCGCTATTCGCGATCTGGTCAGCGGCCTTGATGATCAGGACCGCACACAGGTTTTGCTCGGCGTCACCGGCTCCGGTAAGACCTTCACCATGGCCAAGGTTATTCAGGAAACGCAGCGCCCCGCGCTCATTCTTGCGCCAAACAAAACGCTGGCAGCACAGCTCTACGGGGAGTTCAAGAACTTCTTCCCGAACAATGCCGTCGAATATTTCGTTTCCTATTACGACTACTACCAGCCGGAAGCCTATGTGGCACGGTCGGACACCTATATCGAAAAAGAATCGACCGTAAACGAACAGATCGACCGGATGCGCCACGCAGCAACGCGTGCGCTGATTGAGCGTGATGACGTCATCATCGTTGCCTCTGTTTCGTGCATTTACGGTATCGGTTCGGTCGAAACCTATACGGCCATGACGTTTGAGATGAAGATCGGCGACCGGCTCGACCAGCGCCAGCTTCTCGCCGATCTCGTGGCGCAGCAATATAAGCGGCAAGACATCAACTTCGTGCGCGGCTCGTTCCGCGTGCGTGGCGATACGATTGAAATCTTCCCAGCCCACTTGGAAGATCGCGCATGGCGTATCTCGCTGTTTGGCGATGAGATTGAAACCATCGCCGAATTTGACCCACTGACCGCTCAGAAAACCGGCGATCTGCAATCAGTCAAGATCTACGCGAATTCGCACTATGTAACGCCGCGTCCGACGCTTAATCAGGCGATCAAGTCCATTCAGGAAGAATTGCAGCATCGCCTTGCAGAGCTGAACCGCGCCGGTCGACTGCTCGAAGCACAGCGCCTTGAGCAGCGCACCAATTTCGATCTTGAGATGCTTGAAGCAACGGGTGTCTGCAACGGCATTGAAAACTATTCACGTTATCTCACTGGGCGTCAGCCGGGTGAGCCGCCGCCAACGCTGTTCGAATATATTCCAGACAATGCGCTGGTCTTCCTCGATGAAAGCCACGTCACGGTTCCACAGATTGGCGGCATGTATCGCGGCGACTTTAGGCGTAAGGCAACACTGGCGGAATATGGCTTCCGCCTACCATCCTGCATGGATAACCGTCCGCTGCGCTTTGAGGAATGGGACGCCATGCGTCCGCAGACCATTGCGGTATCGGCAACGCCGGGCAAATGGGAAATGGAAGAAGCTGGCGGCGTGTTCGCCGAACAGGTCATCCGCCCGACTGGCCTGATCGATCCGCCGGTTGAAGTTCGTCCTGCGAAAAATCAGGTTGATGATGTGCTGGGCGAAATCCGCGAAACTGCGCGCAAGGGCTATCGCACGCTCTGCACGGTGCTGACCAAGCGCATGGCCGAAGACCTGACCGAATATCTGCACGAACAAGGGGTTCGCGTGCGTTATATGCATTCGGACATCGACACGCTCGAGCGTATCGAAATCATCCGCGATCTGCGCCTTGGCGCGTTTGACGTGCTGGTGGGTATCAACCTGCTGCGCGAAGGTCTCGATATTCCTGAATGCGGTTTCGTCGCCATTCTGGATGCCGACAAGGAAGGTTTCCTGCGTTCGGAAACGTCTCTGGTGCAGACCATCGGTCGTGCCGCGCGTAACGTTGACGGCAAGGTCATTCTTTACGCCGACAACATCACCGGCTCTATGCAGCGCGCGATGGATGAAACCAGCCGCCGTCGCGAAAAGCAGGAAGCCTACAATCTTGAGCATGGCATCACGCCTGCCTCGGTAAAGAAGAATATTTCGGACATTCTCAATTCAGTTTACGAACAGGATCACGTCCGCGCCGATCTTTCGGGCTTTGCTGAAGAAGGTTCGATGATGGGCAACAATCTTGCCGCCCATCTTGAGCATCTTGAAAAGCAGATGCGCGATGCGGCTGCCGATCTCGACTTCGAGAAGGCTGCGAGACTGCGTGATGAGGTCAAGCGCCTGCGTGAGATGGAACTGGCAATTGCCGATGATCCGATGGCGCGTGAAGTTGAACTGGAAAGCCCGGTCACGGGCCGTACCAAGGGTCGTCACAATGCAGGACGCAAAGCGCATCGCACAGTTGATGACGAGCCGAAGAAATCGCTCTTTGCCAAGCCGTCACTCGACAATATGGGCCCGGGCACGGATATGGCCAAACCGCTGTTCCGCAAGAACACGCTGGATGAAATGACCGTCAAGCGGACAGAAAAGCCAGCAGGTGCGGATGATGCCATCATCCGTCGTGAACGCGCTGGCGTCGGCTCTTATGAAGACCCGGCAGAAACTGCCCGCAAAAAGCGCCGCCCCGGCAAAACTGGCCGACCGGGGCGTTAAGTCATTAGGGTTTAGTGCTTAACGGCACCGATTAGCACTGGTTATATTGTAGCCGGCACGTTCGGCTTCACAGCGGTTCGGAAATGTCTGTGTAGCACTCCCTCTTCTTGCACAGACCGGCATAAATTCGCGCGTGCAAGCACCAGCACCCGGACGGCCCGGCCTGTTACCCTGCTGCGGAGGACGCCCCGGGCGCTCACCTCTCCAGCCGGAACCCGGGCCAGTCACTGGTCGTGAACGACACTGGCCATTTCCGACGATCCGATAACCATCAGCACGCGCTTGGCATGCATTGCCAAAAGTCTTGCGCGACGAACCGCGCTCGCCACAAACCGGCGCATAAATCATCGGACACATTTGCGGCTGCGATGGGCTCGGCCTGACTGGTGGCCGATAATCCGGCCCACCTTCCGCCACGCAACCCGCCAGAAACATCACACCCGCCAACACACTCAAACGACTGATTTTATTTAGCAGCATGGTTCTATCCCTCTGTTATCTGAGTGCTAAAATGGCGCAAAGCTCCTTTAGAGCAAGAACATATTTTGGATATTCGATAGCTGTGTACGAACTCATATCGACATGTCAAAAACTTGCTTTACTCTGTTTTCAAAGATTTCGGGGTTTATGGGTGGAAAAGCTGCATGACGCATTCGCATCTGGCTATCGCAGTGATTGCGCTTTTTCAGCTTCTTTGCTGGCCAGATGCTATTAAATCCGCATTCGCTCAAACCGAACCGGCAGCGGAAGTCTATGGCCCTCCAATGCCCTCAAAAAAAGCGGAGCCCACTGTCACTCGGATCTGCCAACTCATTGAAGAAAGCGCAGAAAAACGCGGCATTCCAAAAGATTTTTTCGCGCGTCTTATCTGGAAAGAAAGCCGCTTTGATCATCGTGCCATCAGCACTGTCGGTGCACAGGGCATTGCACAGTTCATGCCCTATACCGCCAAAGAGCGCGGACTGGCTGATCCTTTCGACATCGAACAGGCAATTCCCGCCTCAGCAGGTTTTCTAAGCGAGTTGAAGGGTGCTTTCGGAAACTGGGGGCTTGCAGCAGCGGCCTATAATGCTGGTCCGGGCCGTGTTGGCAACTGGATGCGTTCGGGTGGTTTTCTGCCGCTTGAAACCGAAGACTATGTTCTGGACCTGACAGGTGCACCTGCCGATAATTTCGCAGCTGGTCAGGAGATCACCAACAGACCGTTAGACGCGAAGCTAAGCTTTAGCGAAGCCTGCAAACGCCTGCCCATAGTCCGCACCGCAACAATTCCAATGTCGCGGATTAAGCCAAAGCCATGGGGCATTCAGGTTGCGGGCAACTTCCGGCGCAGCGCCGCTGTCAATCAATGGAACCGACTGCGCAAACAGTTCAGCTCCGTGCTCGCCGGACATAACCCGGTGATCAGCCGTGTGCGCACACCAATTGCACGTCGAGGTATCTATGCAGTGCGCATTGGAGCAGACAGCCGTAGTGAAGCGGATAGCATCTGCGCTAAACTGCGCGCCGCGGGCGGCGCATGCATAGTTTTGCGCAATAAATAAGCAATTGAGCATACTATACCAGAGTATGAAGCGATATATTTCCTTAAGCTTGTTCTTTTTTGTTATTAGATTGACGATATTCTGATAATTTTTGTAAAAAATAATAACGATACCGTTTGAAAGATAACCAATCTCATATTTGGTGAAAAATTTGCTTGCCAAACCACGCGTCTTAGATCAGTCTTCAAGTGTCCGGGCAATTTGAGTACAACGGAAGACTGGAAGAACGGCGTGCCGGAACCGCTAGAAGTTCCGGGTTGGAGATTTAATCTCCGGCAATGATCGGTTCCTTTCCTAAGTCGATAACTGCCTGCATAACCCTCTGCCGGGTGTGTGGTGCGTTCGGCAGAAGTTGTAATTCCACCGTCTCTAATAAAGCGGTGGCGCCAAGGAAAAGGAACGGATCCCATGGCACAGACCGGACAGGTCAAATTCTTCAATTCCGAAAAAGGTTTCGGATTTATCAAGCCTGATGATGGTGGCGCAGACATCTTCGTGCATATCTCTGCTGTACAGGCTTCAGGTCTGGCAGGACTTGCTGACAACCAGAAGGTTTCTTACGAAACTGAACCGGATCGTCGCGGTAAGGGTCCTAAGGCCGTAAATATCTCGGTTAATGATTAAAACCGAATTTTACTGATAAAGAATTTGATCCCCGGCTAACGCCGGGGTTTTTTTATTGTACGAAGGCCGACTTTCTCCAGCTTTAATAAGCGCTCCCTGCTCAAGCTCGTTATCGTATGTCTCACCAAAGCGCGAAATATTACCGACGCTGCTTTTAATTTACCAGAATATGGCGCTTTCGGAGATGTCGTCACCATTGTTCAGCCTCCATTCATGTCCAAACTATTAACTTGTTATTCATGATTGAAGCAGTGTGCCGATACGGTCCTGCACATCAAAGAAATTAAAGTTGTGCTTCTGAAGGAGCGGAAAATGAACAAGTTACTTAAGACAGCTATTTTGGCAGTTGCCTCTATAGCGGCAGTATCAGCACCGCTCGCAACGGCTTCGGCAGACTCCTGGGGCCGCAGCGGTTGGGAGCGTCGTGGATGGGATGGTGGCGGATACAATCGTGGTGGATGGGACCGTCCATATCACCGCCATCGCGACCGTGGCGGAGATGCACTCGCAGCTGGCGTCATTGGCCTCGCAGCGGGCGCACTGATCGGCAGCGCATTGAGCCAGCCTCAGCCAACCTATGTTCGCCCAGCGCCGGTTTACGCACCACCACCTGCCTATTATCCAGCACCACCAGCACGCAGCGTACAATATCGTGCGGGTTATGAGCCATGGAGCCGTGGCTGGTATCAGTATTGCTCCGACCGCTATCGGTCGTTCAATGCAAACACCGGAACTTATCGCGGCTATGATGGCCGGGATCATTTCTGTTCCGCAAACTAATCAGATAAACGAAACAAAAAGCCGCCTCTAAAGGCGGCTTTTTTCACAACTGAACCTGATCAGGCATACCCAATATCATTGAGGAACGGGTTATTGCGGCGTTCTTCGCCAAAACGCCCGCCCGGACCATGACCACACAGGAAGCCAATATCGTCGCCAAGAGGCAAAAGCTTTTCTTTGATCGAATGAATAAGTGCCGCATGATCGCCACCCGGCAAGTCAGTACGTCCGACTGATCCATTAAACAAAACATCGCCAACAATCGCAAAATGCGCTTCTGGATTATAGAAAACTACATGACCCGGCGCATGCCCCGGACAATGCAAAACGTCAAACACATGACCTGCCACAGTGACTTTGTCACCTTCCTCCAGCCAGCGATCTGGCGTAATGTTCCGCACGCCCTCGGTCAGGCCGTATTTCAGGCCAGTCGTCACCAGATTATCGAGCAAGAACGCATCGTCTTTATGCGGACCGACAACATCCACACCAAGCTCATCTCTCAATTCTGATGCGCCACCCGCATGATCAATATGGCCATGCGTAATCCAGATCGCTTCGACTTTGACATTCTGCGATGCGATGGCTTCTTTGATGCGCTCAAGATCGCCGCCCGGATCAATCACGACGCCTTTTTTGGTATCACCATCGAAAAGGATCGTGCAGTTCTGCTGAAATGGCGTCACCGGAACGATGATTGCCTGCAATTGTCCCATCAAAAACTCCATTCAGTCATTATGTTCAAAAATTACCGTCGCTCATGAGATAATGCAGCACATCACGCTTTCAAAGACATAAAATAAACGGGCGACCAAAGCCGCCCGTTTCCCCTCTCGCAGGAAATCAATCGGTTGTTGTCCCCACAACCGCGTTATTCAGTTAGGCTTTGCTTGCCAGCGAGTTTTTGATCAGACCGACGATTGCCGTGAGAACGAGACCGCCCACACCACCACCCGCTACCTGACCAATCACACCATTAAGAACAGAATCCAGTCCGCCGCCGGATAACATCGGCAGGAGCTGGCCAAGAATGACACCACCGATACCACCGGCGACCGTATTGCCAGCAGTACCGAGGCTCAGGTTTTTAACGGCGCCAGCAATATTGCCACCGACCGCACCCGAAACAAGCTGAAGAATGATAGGCAGTAGAGATTCCATAATCGTCACCCCATCTGAGTTAAATGCCGGAATAACGCGAGTCCGACTAGCAAAACCTTGAACTGAAACTTGCAAAAGTCAAACAATAAGCATCCAGATAATAAAAAAGCGGCCTGATAAGCCACTTTTTCTGTTTAAAAATATATCATTCTGCCGCTATTCGCTTGGGTTTAACTTCATTAACATAGTCTTGCATAAGCAAGCTCGTAATTTCTCCGGGAGTAAATTGATATTTGCTAATTTCTGAAACCGGCGTCACTTCGGCAGCTGTGCCGCACAAGAAGCATTCGCTGAAATCTGCCAGTTCTTCTGGCATGATGACCCGCTCGACAACTTTGAGACCACGACGCTTGGCAAGATCAATGATCGTGCGGCGTGTAATACCGTCGAGGAAGCAATCAGGCTTCGGCGTATGCAAAGCGCCGTCTTTCACGAAAAAGACATTGGCGCCAGTAGCTTCTGCCACCTGACCGCGCCAGTCGAGCATCAGCGCATCCGCATAGCCCTTGGCTTCGGCTGCATGCTTGGAAATGGTGCAGATCATATAAAGACCAGCAGCCTTGGAACGCGAAGGTGCTGTGCGTGGGTCTGGACGGCAATATTCTGCGATATCGAGGCGAATGCCCTTCATCTTTTCTTCAGGCGAGAAATAGCTTGGCCACTGCCAGATCGCGATTGCCAGATGAATGCGATTGTTCTGTGCGGAAACGCCGAGCGACTCGGAACCACGCCATGCGATCGGACGCACATAAGCATCTTCAAAACCCTGCTTTTTCAGAAGCTCACGGCAGGCATTGTCGATTTCTTCAACGCTGTAAGGAATCTCAAAACCAAGAATTCGAGCCGATTCATGCAAACGCTCAGTATGCTCAGTTAACTTGAAAATCTCGCCGCCATAAGCGCGCTCACCTTCAAACACTGCACTCGCATAATGCAGACCATGGGTCAGCACATGCACCTTTGCATCCTTCCAGGCGACAAATTCGCCGTCCTGCCAGATAAATCCGTCGCGTTGATCGAATGGAATCGCAGCCATTTTAGCATCCTCAAAGTTGGGCTTTGTTTTCCTGTCAGCCCGTTTGGCCCGATTGGGCCTTTCCCTAGTCAAACTCAGTCAGTTAAATCGATTAACTGGCAAGCAAGATGTGTTTTTCTTCAAATAGACTGGTATTTTACGACCAGATACACTGATTTCAACGCAATCAATTGTGCTGAAATCAGCCAGATAAAGCATGTAAAACAAAGATATTTCCGGTAATTACGAAAAATAAAGCTCGCTATTATGCATTACCGTCCTTATTGGACAGTATGTCACAGCAAACCGCGTAATTATCTCTCCTCCAACATGCGTCAGCGCAAACTTTATTCCAAAAAAAACGGCCTGCACTTACCAAAAATTATCTTGGCGATTGAGTTATGTCAACAATGCTGACATATTTATCGCAACAGGATGGAGCCTAGATGTGAATTCGACCAACGACGTGAACTATATCAGCGATCCTCTGACGTGTCGGGAGGCTGACGATCTCAACGTCATTGAACTGCTGTTCTTCTCTTATCGCGATTTCACTGCCGATCCGGACCTGATCCTTGAAAAGATCGGATTTGGCCGCGCCCATCACCGTGTGCTGTATTTTATCAATCGTAAGCCGGGCATGACGGTCGCAGAGCTTCTGGATGTGCTGCGTATTACCAAACAAAGCCTGTCACGCGTTCTCAAGCAACTCATTGATACAGGCCATGTCGTTCAGGAAACAGGCCTCGATGATCGTCGTCATCGTAAACTTTATCCAACAAAAAGTGGCCGACAGCTTGCTCTCTCGATCACTCTGCCACAGTCGCGCCGTATCGCGCGGGCATTGGAGGGAAGTCAGCCTGACGACCGGAAAGTAATTGAGCGCTTTCTTTACAACATGGTCAATCCTGAACGGCGTGTTCAGATTGATGACTTTGCAGCAGCCGAAGCAGCTGTGGAAACGCTCACATAGACGCGCCACTTTCCTGTCGTTAAGATGTAGCATGTCGGCATATTCTGTCAGGAAAACCAAAACTGGTTTACCTCATAAGAGATGCTTGGAATTATTGCCACGCCCGCACGATTAAGCGCGTAGCGAGACGTGGAACAGGATGGGATCTAACGACGCCATGGCTCTAGAAGAAAAGAACCTTTCAGACGACGCGCCTCATCTTCTTGTTGTCGATGATGACACCCGCATTCGTAGCCTTCTGTCGCAATATCTGACGACAAGCGGCTTCCGGGTCACCATGGCAGCCAGCGCCGCTGAAGCGCGCCGCAAGCTCGAAGGCATCGATTTCGATCTGCTAATTCTTGATGTGATGATGCCGGGCGAAACCGGCGTCTCGCTGACCCGTTCGCTTCGCGAACAGAAAAGCGTGCCAATCCTGATGCTGACTGCGCTGTCTGAAACCGACAGCCGCATTGATGGCCTGTCCGCAGGTGCGGATGACTATCTGCCAAAGCCATTTGATCCGCGCGAATTGATCCTGCGCATCAACAATATTCTGCGACGCGGAGCAGCCCCGGCGCAACCAAAGATCGAGCAGATCGTTTTTGGTCCATATACTTTCTTCATACCGCGCCGCGAATTGAAGAAGGGCAGCGAGACAATCAAGCTGACTGATCGCGAACAGGACATCATGGCGATTTTCGCTGAACGCGCTGGCGATACCATTCCGCGTCATGAACTGACGGGGCAGGACGGCGATGTCGGTGAACGCACCATTGACGTTCAGATCAACCGTCTGCGTCGCAAGATTGAGCAAGATCCGGCAAACCCTGTCTGGCTGCAAACCGTTCGCGGCATCGGCTACAAACTGAGTATCGAATAGAGCGGAGCGTCGCAAATTTCAGAGCGTGACCGAAAACATAAATTAGCAGAAGCGTCTGGAGTATTCTGAGACGATGACGTCCCTCTGGAAAACCCTATCGCGCTGGTTTGCGCGCCGTATGCCCAAAGGGCTGTATGCGCGCTCGCTGATCATCATCATCGCACCGATGGTGTTGCTCCAGGCGATCATTGCCTATGTGTTCATGGAACGTCATTGGCAGATGGTGACGGAGCGGCTCTCAACCGCAGTTGTGCGTGATATTTCTGCGATCATCGACACACTGGAAACCTATCCGCAAGAGCCCGGCTACGACAATCTCATCCGTATTTCGCAGCAGCGTCTGGGGCTTAATATATCGATCCTTCCACCTGACCCGCTGCCACCGCCCGGGCCGAAGCCTTTCTTCGCCATTCTTGATTACTTCCTGAGCGAAGAGATCACCCGTCAGATCAACCGCCCATTCTGGGTGGATACGGTCGGTGATTCCGATCTCATTGAAATCCGCATCAAGCTTGAAGACAAGGTGCTGCGCGTTTTTGCTCGCCGCAGTCAGGCCTATGCGTCGAATACTGGCATCTTCCTGACATGGATGATCGGCACCGCGCTTGTTCTGCTCATTATCTCTATTGCTTTCCTGCGTAATCAAATCAAACCGATCCAGCAGCTTTCACAAGCAGCGGAGAGCTTTGGTAAGGGTCGCCCTATGCCGGAAGGCTTCCGACCTCATGGCGCGGAAGAAGTTCGTCGCGCGGGTGTAGCCTTCATTCAAATGCGCTCACGCATTGAACGCCAGATCGAGCAGCGCACAGCCATGCTTTCAGGCGTCAGCCATGATCTGCGAACCATTCTGACGCGCTTCAAGCTGCAATTGGCGCTGACCGGCAATGCTATTGATACCGAACCGCTCAATCAGGACATTGCCGACATGCAGACCATGCTCGAAGGCTATCTGGCCTTTGCGCGCGGTGAAGGATCAGAAGAAGCAGCCACCTATGATGTACGCCTGCTCTGCGATAAGCTCGCCAATGAAGCACGTTTGCGCGAGCGCGGTTTCGAGTATTCGATTGAAGGCGACAGCGAAGTCAATGTCCGCCCCAATGCCTTCTCGCGCCTTGTCAGCAATCTCGTTTCCAACGCATTCCGTCACGCACAAAATGTCGAGCTTGCGGTCACGCATGATGATGGCTGGCTAAAAATCGTCGTGGACGATGACGGCCCCGGTATTCCGGAAGACCGCCGCGAAGATGTGTTCAAACCGTTTGTGCGCCTTGATGAAGCACGCACGCAGGATTCAGGCGGAACAGGCGGGCTTGGCCTCGCCATCGCCCGCGACATTGCCAGAAGCCATGGCGGCGACATTGAACTGGAAAACGCTCCCAAGGGTGGCCTGAGAGCGATTATCCGAATTCCTGCCTAGCGCATCCCGAAAAGCTGGGGAGCCTATTTCGGATAAGATGCGCGGCAAAAAAGAGTTAAACCTTATTCAGTGCCTGCGCCGCAACATAACCAAGCGCTGTTGCTGCAAAACATGCAGCCAGCGAAATACCCACATTCAGCAAAGCACGTCCCGGCATTCCCGAACGCAGCAAATCAACGGTTTGCATACTGAATGAGGAAAAGGTGGTGAAGCCACCGCAGACGCCGACAAGGAAAGCAACACGCCAGATTTCTGGCAGTTCAAAGCGGCTGGAAGCAATCGTCATTGCACCGAAAAACGCGATGGCAAATGAACCAATGATGTTGACGACAATGGTGCTCCAAGGCAGATCGCGGCTGATCGGCGCCAACCAGAGCGAAAACCAATAGCGCAACACGCTTCCAAGCGCCCCGCCAATAGCGACGACAATCGTTCCCTGCATCTGCATATTCCAATGACATTAAGTGCGTTGAGACTGCACCTAACAGATCAGAATAATTTGACGCCGTCTTGAACTTTTTTATCGATTGCAGCGAGAACGACCTCGCCATTTTCATCGGGGAAGCCAAGTGTGAGCACTTCGGACATAAATGGCCCGATCTGGCGCGGTGGAAAATTGACCACAGCCATGATTTGCCGACCGATCAGATCTTCCGGCTGATAGTGCTTGGTAATTTGCGCAGACGACTTCTTAATACCGATCTTGTCACCAAAATCGATCTTCAGCTTAAAAGCTGGCTTGCGCGCTTCGGGAAATGGCACCGCTTCAACGATTGTTCCAGTGCGAATATCGACCTGCTCGAAATCGGCCCAGGTAATCGTTTCAGTTCCGCTCATATCCGCCATCCCCACTTAAAAAATCCCGGCAACTATGCCGGGATCAGAATTCATCATGCGCGTCCGACGGTTTCGAACAGAACGCTTTCCAAAGACTCACGCGCACTTACACCAGACCAGACGACAAACTGAAACGCCTGAAAATAGGTTTCGCACGCTTCCAGTGCCGCAGAAAGCAATACTTCAACCTGACGGCTTGTCGGCTCTGCACCACCTGCAAGCAGAAGCGACTGACGATACATAATCGCGCCTTCCTGCTGCCAAAGATCGAAATGGCCCATCAGAAGCTTTTCATTGATGAGCGACAGCAACCGCATCACTTCATTGACGCGAGGTTCAGCAACCTTGATATCAAAGGCACAGGCCAGATGCAGCGCTTCAAAGTCCTCCATCCAGGAGAACGAGATATGGTAGTCAGTCCAGTTACCCGCTACCGAAATTGCAATTTCGTCGTCGCCAGTCCGCTCGAACGTCCAGTCGTTTGAATTCGCAACATGCTCAATCACATCCACCGGATGCGCGTCGCGTGCAAATTCAAGCTCAAGAAGGCTCATGTCCGTTTCCTGTTCTGCGAAGCGCCTCGAAAGGCACTTCCAAATTCCCGGCGCGCAAGTCACTGCTCGCCCGCGCCTCGCTCCGCACAAGACCAAGTGCAGAAAAAAGACACGAATTGATCGGTCGAGGAATCGACATGCTTTAAAAACATGCAACGCCTCAATGGCACACGCACATACGCAACTGATACTGGAAAGCAGCCTGAAGACGCGAAAACTAAAACTACAGCCCCTCGCCGCTGCCTACATGACCACATTACGAATCATGTAGTGTTTTCAGTCTATTGATGCTGAATCTGAACGCCAGCCCCTTTTGTCGAAAGAGGCATTAAAGCATGTGGAAATATGAGAAGGACAGGTCGGAACCCCTGCCTTAAGCGACTCTAAGACAAGGGTTTTTGGCACTTACGGCCTGTTAATAAAAAATTATGAATTATCTTTGGATTTCGCTGCTGTCGCAGAGGTTTTTGCCGTTTTTGCAGTCGAATCAACTTCAAATTTAGCAAGACGCGCTTCAAGTGCTTCGATTTTGACAAGCAAAGCGGCGTTTTCGGCGCGTGCTTTGATCGCCATTTCACGCACTGCTTCGAAGTCTTCGCGCTGCACAACATCAAGCGTGTTGAGCACGCGTTCGCTCTGCGAGCGTAAAGCAGTCTCGACTTCGCGGCGCACACCTTGCGCAGCGCCTGCCGCATCCGTCACAAGCTTTGCGAGTTCATCGAGAACCCGGTTCGATCCGCTGGTCATAGCTTTATTCCCTATTTCGATACGGTCTTGTTGAAAACCTCAATTTGAAATAGGGCCGTCTCGGTTCTGATGCAAGTGAAGCTGTATAAACGTGATGACTTGACCACTCAGATATCGTCGCGCATGGTCCGCCGGAAAATGGAGTTATTGTATTATGGAGACTTTGCAGTCTGCCTCTGGCCTCGCCTTTCCGAATATCGATCCGATAATCTTTTCGATCGGCCCCTTTGCCGTGCACTGGTATGGGCTGGGCTATGTTGTCGGCATCATGTTTGCATGGTGGTATGGCAAGAAGCTGCTTCGTAACCATCGCCTGTGGGCCAACAACCAGCCGCCTATGCAGCCGATAGCGCTCGACGACTTTGTTATCTGGGCAGCGCTTGGCGTGGTGATCGGTGGACGCCTTGGCTATGTGCTCTTCTACAATTCCGCCTATTACTTCGCAAACCCGCTCGCCATTCCAGCTGTGTGGGACGGCGGCATGTCGTTCCACGGCGGCATCTTAGGCACCACGATTGCAATGATGTGGTTTGCGCGCTCACGCGGGATCAAGGTGTGGAGCATGTTCGATGTCGTGGCCGCTGGCGTACCTGTTGGCCTTGGCGTCGTGCGCGTTGCAAACTTCATCAACGACGAGCTCTGGGGCCGCGTCAGCGATGTGGCGTGGGCAGTGCGTTTTCCAAATGGCGGTGGTCTTCCACGTCATCCAAGCCAGCTCTATGAAGCATTCCTTGAAGGCTTCGTTCTGTTTTTCGTTCTGTTCGTGCTGGTGTGGGTCGGCAAGAAGCTGAAAGCACCGGGCTTTATCGCAGGCACGTTTGTTCTGGGCTATGGCCTCAGCCGTATTGTTGTGGAGTTTTTCCGCGAACCCGATGCGCAGCTTGGTTATCTATTCGGTGGGTGGCTTACCATGGGTATGATCCTGTCGCTGCCAATGGTGCTCATCGGTCTTTGGGCCATGTGGCGCGCCAACAGAGCCGCAGCAAAACATGCCTGAGGCAACACTCAAAGACCGGCTGAAACGACTGATCGGTACCACAGGGCCAATCAGCGTGGCCGACTATATGGCAGCCTGCCTTGGCGACCGGGAACAGGGCTATTACACGACGCGTGAACCCTTCGGGCGCGATGGTGATTTCATCACGGCCCCGGAAGTAAGCCAGATGTTCGGCGAACTGATTGGGATATGGTGCGTCGGCGTCTGGGACGGTCTCGGACGCCCAACCGATGCCGTCCTCTGCGAAATAGGCCCCGGTCGCGGTACATTGATGAGCGACATGCTGCGCACGATTGCAAAGCTTGCGCCACAAATGGCAGAATCTCTTCGTGTTGCCATGGTCGAAACCAGCCCTCGCCTTATCGAAAAACAGAAAGAAAAGCTTGCGCCTCTTAATGCTTCTATCGACTGGTTTGAACGCTTTGCAGATATTCCAAATGGACCACTGATCCTCGTATCCAACGAGTTGTTTGACGCAATTCCATTCCGGCAGTTTGTGAAAGCCAATGGCCGCTTTGTCGAACGGCTGATCGCACTCAACGAACAAGACGAATTTCAGTTCGTCAGCGGCGCTGCTGGCATTGATGCAGCACTCTTGCCCGAAGGACATCAAACAGCACCCGAAGGCGCTATTTTTGAAGCAGCTCCCGCGCGCACCGCATTGATGCAGGAGATTGCGCAGTGCATCTCCTCAACGCGTGGTGCAGCCCTGTCCATCGATTACGGCCATCTAAAATCAGGATTTGACGACACGCTGCAAGCCATGTTGAAACATACCTATGATGACGTCTTCGCGCACCCCGGAGAGGCAGACCTGACCAGCCACGTTGATTTCGACATGCTGGAAAAAACTGCGTGCAATTACGGCTGCAAAACCGCAACCATGACGCAAGGCGATTTTCTGCTCGCTATGGGGCTGATCGACAGGGCCGGTCGTTTAGGCGCGGGACGCGATGCTAACTTTCAAAATAAGATTCGCGAAGATGTCGAAAGACTGGCGTCACCCGACCAGATGGGAACCCTGTTCAAAGTGCTGGCGATCAGCGATCCAAAGACGCCCATCTTTCCATTCGATAAGACATAACAAAGTACCCTGTCAAAAAGCTGCGATTGACAAGCAAACCAGCCTCCCCCACCATCCAGCCGTTTTGAAAAGAGAAAATCCATGACCGATAAGCTGCAACCGCTTCGCTCCCCTCTGCTGGATGGCCCTGCCGGAACAAACGGCAAGCGCATTGCGCATGGTTTTTTCACCCGTAAGGGCGGCGTATCGAACGGCATCTATGCGGGTCTGAATGTCGGCAGCGGTTCAAATGATGTGCCGGAATTGGTCACAGAGAATCGCCGTCGCGTTGCTGAAACGCTAGGCGTTGCATCTGATCACTTGATGACAGTGCATCAGGTCCACTCGCCTGATGTGGTTTATGTGACCGAGCCATTAAGCACTCCGCGCCCCAAGGCCGATGCCATGGTGACGAATATTCCGGGCATTGCAATTGGTGCTTTGTCGGCTGATTGCGGCCCGGTGCTGTTTGCCGATCATGAAGCAGGTGTCATCGGTTCAGCCCATGCTGGTTGGCGAGGGGCTTTCACCGGCGTTCTCGAAAACACCATTGAAGCGATGATTGAGCTTGGCGCAAAACGTGAGAACATCATTGCTGTGCTTGGACCGACAATCGGCCCTGACAATTATGAAGTCGGACCGGAATTCTATGCGGAATTCACCGGCAAGGACGCATCTTTTACCAAGTATTTTCAGCCTTCCGACAAGGAAGACCACAAGCTTTTCGATCTCTGGACCTTCATCACCGACCGCCTGACTGCCGCAGGCGTTAAGGCAGATGCGCTGCGTCAGTGCACCTATGCCGATGAAGACCAGTTTTATTCCTACCGGCGCACAACGCATCGCTCTGAGCCGGATTACGGTCGCCAGATTGCGGCAATCGCCATTATCAACGATTAGGAGATCTGCATGGCCCTTCACTTTGAGCCGGAAGAATTCGCCGCACGTCGCGACCGCCTGATCCTGAAGATGGAGGAAGAAAAGCTGGATGCAATCCTGCTGTTTGCGCAGGAAAGCATGTACTGGCTCACAGGCTACGACACATTCGGCTTCTGTTTTTTCCAATGTCTCGTGGTTAAGGCCGATGGGTCTACCGTTTTGATGACGCGCTCTGCCGATCTGAGACAAGCGCGTCACACATCAAACATCGAGAATATCGTGGTCTGGACGGATCGCGACAACGCCAACCCGGCAATTGATTTGCGCAATATTCTCACTGAACTTGATCTGCTCGGCACGCGCATCGGTATTGAATATCAGACACATGGACTGACAGGAGCCAATGCCCGCAAGCTCGACGAACAGTTGCAGAGCTTCGCTAAACTCTACGATGCATCCGGCATGGTGGACCGGCTACGCTTGCTGAAAAGTCCGGCTGAAATCGCCCTCGTCAAACGCGCAGCAGAACTGAGCGATGATGCACTGGATGCAGCCTTAAAACTTACCAAAGCTGGCGCCAGCGAGGCCGATATTCTCGCTGCGATGATGAGCGCCAATTTTGCGGGCGATGGCGACTATCCAGCCAATGAATATATCATCGGCTCCGGCGCTGATGCGCTTTTGTGCCGTTATAAATCCGGAAGTCGCACACTTTCCGCCAATGACCAGTTGACGCTCGAATGGTCCGGTGTTTTCCGCCACTACCATGCGCCCATGATGCGCACCGTCATTATCGGCGAGCCGAAGCCGGAACACCATCAACTTTACAATGCAGCACGTGAAGCGCTGGAAGCCGTTGAACAGGCCATGACACCGGCCTCCACCTTTGGCGACGTGTTTGACGCGCATTCTCGCGTCATGGAAGCCCACGGCCTCACCCGCCATCGCCTGAATGCCTGTGGCTATTCAGTCGGTGCACGGTTCACGCCATCATGGATGGACCCGCAAATGTTCTATTCGGGCAATCCTGAAAGCATCCAGCCAGATATGACGCTGTTTGCCCATATGATCATCATGGATTCAGACACACAAACCGCCATGACACTGGGCCAGACTTACCTGACGACGAATGGTGCAGCCGTACCGCTTTCACGGCATTCGCTGGATATGCCCGTCGTTCTCTAGAGATGATTGTCAAGTGAGCCGGGATGAGCGATAAACTCCGTTCATAGTGCAGGAGTGGTCTGCACTTTCTGGAGCATGAAGCTGAACATGAACAAGGCTCATATTTCAATATTGCTGTTGCTGACTGGATTTCTAACCGCGTGCAACAGCACGGAATCCGCATTGAACGTGCAGGGCTCCAACCAGCAATCCGCACAAGCCACCCAAAATACAACGACGCCAACTCAAACAACAACACCCGCCACCCCACCAGCACGCACAGCAACTCTGAAGCCAGGCAAGCTTTACATTGCTCCCATCATCGGCGCGCCGGTTAATGTCGTGACGCCTCTCACCCATCGCATCAATGACGATGCCCGCGCCAAAGGCGTTGAGCTTGCGGGCAATGGCGGGGCCGATGCCGCCTATGTCATGAAGGGCTATTTCTCGGTTCTGTCTGAAGACAACCAGACCACTATTCTCTATGTCTGGGACGTGATGGATGCCTCTGGCAATCGTCTCCATCGCATTCAGGGACAGGAAAAAGTGCCGGGTGCGGCGGCAGACTCATGGAGCGTTGTGCCTCCTTCTGCCATGCAATCCATCGCCGACAAGACCATGCAGGAATATTCAAGCTGGCTTGCGGCAAATCGCGCATGAAAAATCAGTTATGCGGCAAAAGACTGAAATCTTTCGCTGAATCATGGGTGCAGTCCTGTGGGAAAGCACAGTGACCAGCCTTTTTACTGCAATTGTGACCTCACAGGACTTGCAATGACGGTGACTCTTTGCAATAGGCCGCTCATTCGAGAAAACCTTGAAAGCTGCGGCACTTGACACCTTGTGAAAAAGTACGCGGCTTTAAAGTTTTTAAAGGATGATACAGCGAAGTCGGACCTGTTTCCGTTTCGCTTGAAATCAGAGATCACGTCCGTTTCACGGACTTTTTGCGACAGAACGAAACTGCTCCGGCTTCAGAGGCAAAAAGAATGAAACTTTTCGCAGGCAATTCCAACCGGGTTCTTGCTGAATCCGTTGCTAAACATCTCGACATTCCGCTTGGCAAGGCCACTGTGCGCCGCTTCGCTGATCAGGAAATCTTCGTAGAGATTCAGGAAAACGTGCGCGGCGAAGACGTATTCGTTCTGCAATCGACCTCCTACCCAGCAAACGACAATCTGATGGAACTGCTGATCATGATCGACGCCTTCCGTCGTTCGTCAGCACGCCGCATCACAGCCGTTCTTCCTTATTTCGGCTATGCCCGTCAGGATCGTAAGCCAGGCCCACGCACGCCAATCTCGGCAAAGCTCGTCGCCAACCTCATCACCGAAGCCGGTGCAAACCGTGTTCTGACCCTTGATCTGCACGCAGGTCAGATTCAGGGCTTCTTCGATATTCCAACCGACAACCTTTATGCGGTTCCGGTTATCGCACGCGATGTTAAGGCCAACTACCCCACCGGCAATTGCATGGTTGTTTCGCCAGACGTTGGCGGTGTGGTTCGTGCACGTTCGCTGGCAAAGCGCATTGATGCACAGCTCGCAATCGTTGATAAGCGTCGTGAGCGTCCGGGTGAATCGGAAGTCATGAACGTTATCGGTGACGTGACCGGCAAAGATTGCCTGCTGTTCGACGACATCGTTGATTCCGGCGGCACGCTCTGCAATGCAGCCGAAGCTTTGCTTTCCAAGGGTGCGAAAAGCGTTACCGCTTACATCACCCACGGCGTTCTGTCGGGCGGCGCGGTTGCCCGTATCGCTTCGTCGAAGCTCAAGGAACTGGTCATCACCGACTCGATCCAGCCAACGACCGCGATCAACGATGCACCCAATATTCGCGTTCTGTCGATCTCCAGCCTGATTGGTGAAGCGATTGCGCGCACCGCAGCTGAAGAGTCGGTTTCAAGCCTGTTCGATTAATCTAATCAGAATACCAAGACATGCCGCAAGCAACAGCACCAGCGGCATGTTGAGCTTCAAAACGATAAGCAATAATGCCGCCGCGCCTGCAATCAGGACGGCGGCATTGTCTATTGTGCTGACATCTGGTAGCGGCAAGCTGAAAACGCCGACCTGATGATCGACCACGTTGCCAAACAACACATGCAGCGAGAACCAGAGCGCCAGATTGGCAATCACGCCAACAACCGCAGCGGTAATCCCGCCCAGCATGGCGGATAGCCAGCGCAATTGACGCAGACGCTCAACAAACGGCGCGCCAGCCAGTATCCAGAGAAAGCAAGGCACAAAGGTAAACCAAAGCGCAATCAGCCCTCCGAATAAACCGCCCAACAGCGGCGGCAGGCCGGACAGATTGGCAGCGCCCACAAAGCCGACAAACACCAACACGAGGATCAGCGGCCCCGGCGTGGTTTCCGCCAGTCCCAGCCCCGTCAGCATCTCGCCGGGTTGCATCCAACCAAAATGATCCACCGCTTGCTGTGCCGTATAGGAAAGCGCTGCATAGGCACCGCCAAAGGTGACAGCGGCCAGCTTTGAGAAGAACGCAGCCTCCGCTGTGAACACATGCTGCCCGCCAAAGACCAGATAAAGCGCGATGAGTGGCACCAACCACAATCCACCCCAGATCTGGGCTTGCAGCGAAAACTCGCGAAATGCATTGGGAGCAGCTTGCGTCACGCTGCTTCCCACGGCTCCACCTCGCAGCCAATGACGCCAGCCACCCGCAAGGGCTGCCAGCACCACGACAAGCGGAAATGGAAGCTTCAAAAACGCAATCGCGATGAAAGCGGCAATTGCCACCGCATAGGAAAAGCCAGAAGCCAGTGTGCGCTTGCCCATCCGGTAAAGCGCTTCAAACACAATCGCCAGCACAGCAGCTTTGAGACCAAACAGAAGCCCCGCAACAATATCGACATGGCCAAAGGCAACATAAAGCGCTGACAACGCCAGCATCACGGCAGCACCGGGCAGAACGAACAGCAACCCCGCCAGTAATCCGCCGCGCCAGCCTTTCACCGCCCAGCCCGCATAGGTGGCAAGCTGCATGGCCTCCGGCCCCGGCAACAACATGCAGAAATTCAGCGCATGGATCAGCCGCTCCTGATCCATCCAGCGCTTTTCATCAACCAACACGCGTTGCAGCATGGCAATCTGCGCGGCAGGCCCACCGAACGACAAAAGCCCGACTTTGCCAAAGGTGATAAACAATTCTCTGAAATCAGGCTGCGGCTGTATCGTCATTGTTGCTCTCTGTATGATCCTCCCAGCAGTTGCCGAGGATCATTACAGGTTCATGACAGTTTGCACAGAACCGCTTTATTCAGCAGCGGTTGCTTCATCCGCCTGATCATCCGGCGCATTGGGATCACCCGGCGCCGTCTCGCATTGAAGATCAGGGAAGTTGACGATGCGCAAACCTTTGAAATCGTTACGAACGACCAGCAGACCACGTTCCTCGAAATAGGTGAGCAAGCGACGCGCACGGCTTAAGGAATGTGTGCCATAAGCACGCGCAAGCGCCGCATCTGACGGGCATGTGGCACCCGTCACCGCCGCCTGTGCGACAATCAGAAACACGCCCTGAACATCATCGGTCAGGCTTTCGGAAAGGGCCAGCGCCTTTTGCCAGGTCTCGCCGGTTGCTACATCGCTCTCGATACTGGCTTGCGCAACGGCAAGACGACGACGGAAGGCTGGTAAAGCAAGCGGTTCACCCGGAACGCGGTGAATGCGGCAGCGCACGAGAAAATCCTGATAAAGCACCGCAACTGAACGGAACGATGCTTCGGGATCATCAACGATCTCGCGCATGACCTTTTCGAGCAGGCTGTCACGCTCGGCTTCCACAATGCCGGGGAACAATGGCGCTTCAACAGGCTCAGCTTCCGGCTTGGGCTTTGTCACCTGTGCCAGAATTTCTGCCGTTGATGGTGGCGGAGGCGGCGGTGGTGTGCGACGCACAACCGTGCGGATTTCTTCCGGCGCAGGCGTAAAAATCAGATCGCGTGCATCTTCTGGAGCATCCGGCAAAGGCATCAGCTTTGGCGACGACGAACGCGCAGAAGTTTCGACCTTGCCGATTTTAATCGGCAACGGACGGCGCGATAAGGCCGGTCCAAGCGCAATGAAATGGCCGCGTTGCAAATCGCGAAACTGCTCCGCCTGCTTGCGCTCCATCCCGAGAAGATCAGACGCGCGCGCCATATCAATATCAAGGAAAGTACGGCCCATAAGGAAGTTCGATGCTTCCGCAGCCACATTCTTGGCAAGCTTTGCCAAACGCTGTGTAGCAATCACACCGGCAAGACCGCGCTTACGACCACGACACATGAGGTTCGTCATAGCGCCGAGCGAAAGCTTGCGCGCTTCATCCGACACTTCACCAGCAGCGGCAGGCGCAAAAAGCTGCGCTTCATCGACCACAACGAGCATCGGATACCAGTAATCACGCTCGGCATCGAACAGGCCGCCAAGGAAAGCTGCGGCGGCACGCATCTGCTGCTCGACGTCCAGACCTTCAAGGTTCAGCACAACCGATACACGATGCTGGCGAATACGGCTTGCAATACGCGTGAGTTCGGCTTCCGAACGCGCAGCATCGACCACCACATGACCATGAAGGTCAGCCAATGTTACGAAATCGCCTTCAGGATCGATGATACATTGCTGCACCCATTGCGCGCTCTGCTCGAGCAGGCGGCGCAAAAGATGCGACTTACCCGACCCTGAATTGCCCTGCACCAGAAGACGGGTTGCGAGAAGCTCTTCAAGATCAAGCATGGCCTGCTTGCCACCACCAAGCGCCGCTGCCGAGGCAGAACCGCTTCCAGCAACGGAACCCATGTCGATACCGACCTGCATCTCGTTTCCTTTATTTTGTGAATCTTGCGACGACTCGGCAAATAACCTGCGATCAGTCGGGCATCCGCTTAACATTTTTGACGCGACCAATGCCACCCGTTAAGACAAAAGCCCACAGAAGCTGTGGAACGCCTTGCATGAAAAGCCCCTTTGTTCTATAGCACCGCTATCCGCGTAGACACCCTTGGAGGCAACGCGGAATGGATCGGCCCGGTCTTTCACCTTGTGGAAGGCATTACGGGCTGTTTCATGTTGTTTATTGAATCAAATCAGAAACAACACTCCAGTAACTTTGAAAGGTAATGCCATGAGCGATACTTACGTGCTCAAGGCCGATCTGCGCAGCCGGGTTGGTAAGGGGTCCTCCCGCGAACTTCGCCGCAACGGCCTAATTCCTGCAGTCATCTATGGCGACAAGCAGGAGCCAATCTCGATTGCTGTTTCCTATAAGGAAATCTTCTACAAGATCCACGGCGGCGGTTTCAAAACCACGATCGCTACGATCGAAGTAGACGGCAAGAAGATTCAGGTTCTCCCTAAGGACTACCAGCTGGATCCAGTTCGTGACTTCCCACAGCATGTTGACTTCCTGCGCGTTTCTGCGAAGTCAGTTGTTACCGTCAACGTTCCAGTTCACTTCAAGAATGAAGACGCAGCACCTGGCATCAAGAAGGGCGGCGTTCTGAACATCGTTCGTCACGATGTTGAACTGATTGTTCCTGCGAATGCAATTCCAGAAGCTCTCGAATTCGACCTCACAGGTCTTGAAGTCGGTGATTCTGTGCACATCTCGGCGATCAAGCTGCCAAAGAATGCAACTCCTGTCATTCAGGATCGCGACTTCACAATCGCCACTATCGCTGCACCTGCCGCTCTCAAGTCGGAAGAAAATGCAGAAGGCGAAGCAGAAGCCAAGGACGGCGAATAATCGCTGTCTGCATAAGAGGGTCAGAAAACCATGCTGCTCATCGCAGGACTTGGCAATCCCGGCCCTCAATATGCGCGCAACCGACACAATATCGGTTTTATGGCGGTGGATGAAATATTCCGCCGCCATAGATTTTCCAACTGGCAGAAGAAGTTCAAAGCCGAGATCGCCGATGGCGTGATCGACGGCGAAAAAGTGCTTCTCATCAAGCCAATGACTTTCATGAACCTTTCCGGCCAGTCGATTGGCGAAGCCATGCGCTTCTACAAGCTGACCTCTGCCGATCTCGTCGTCATTTATGACGAGCTTGATCTTGCGCCTGCAAAGCTGCGCATCAAGACCGGCGGCGGCTCTGGCGGTCACAACGGTATCAAATCCATCGACGCGCATGTGCAGACTTTCGACGGTGGTAAAGACTATCGCCGCATGCGCCTTGGCATCGGGCATCCGGGCGCGAAAGAACTTGTGCACAGTTACGTTCTAGGCGACTTTGCCAAAGTCGACAATGAATGGCTGGACAAGCTGTTCGGCGCTATCTCCGACAACATTAGCTTACTCGCCAAAAAAGAAGACAACAGCTTTATGAACCGCGTGGCGGTTGCCATGGGTGACGGCAATCAGCGTCCGAGTGGGTTCAAGGCTGATCCTGCACAGGCGGCAAAAGCGCCGCCAAAGGCACAGAGCCACATTCGGCAGGCGCGCCAGAGCGCAGCCAAGCCGAATATTCCGGCAAGCGGACCAATGGCAGAAATGCTGAAAAAGCTGCTTGGCAAGAAGGATTAATCCGCGACTCTTGCGCGGCGCTCTTGACGCTTCACACTTCCATGTCGCATAGCGACAGTAATGTATCCAAGTCGCATAGCGGCACTAATTCTATTCTAGTCTGACAGGTAAGATCATGGGTTTCAAATGCGGCATCGTCGGCCTGCCTAATGTCGGCAAGTCCACGCTTTTTAACGCGCTGACCAAGACTGCGGCAGCACAGGCTGCAAATTATCCATTCTGCACCATTGAGCCAAATACCGGCGAAGTGGCTGTTCCGGATCCACGCCAGAATGGCATTGCGAAAATCGCAGGCTCTAAGGAAATCATCCCGACCCGCATCAACTTCGTTGATATTGCTGGTCTGGTGCGCGGTGCATCCAAGGGCGAAGGTCTGGGCAACCAGTTCCTCGCCAATATCCGCGAAGTCGATGCCATCGTGCATGTTCTGCGCTGCTTTGAAGATGACGATATTACCCATGTTGAAGGTCGTATCGATCCTGTGTCAGACGCTGAAACCGTTGAAACGGAACTGATGCTTTCGGACCTCGAAAGCATTGAGCGTCGTATCGTTCAGATCCGTAAGCGCGCTTCGTCCAAGGACAAAGAAGCAACGACTGTTCTGCCAGTGATGGAACAGGCACTGGAACTGTTGCAAAACGGCAAGCCGGTTCGCCTGATGCTGAAAGACATTGCACCAGATGATCTGCTGATCCTCAAAGGCTTGAACCTGCTGACCTCGAAGCCTGTGCTTTATGTCTGCAATGTCGCCGAACGTGACGCAGCCAATGGCAATGAACACAGCGAAGCTGTCGCCAAAATGGCTGCTGAACAGGGTGCGCAGAGCGTCATCATTTCGGCTGCAATCGAAGCAGAAGTGGCACAGCTTGCAGACGAAGAAGCCAAGGAATATCTCGACGCCATGGGCTTAGAGGAGCCGGGTCTCGACCGTCTTATTCGCGCTGGCTACAAGCTGCTCGATCTCATCACCTACTTCACGGCAGGGCCGAAGGAAACCCGCGCTTGGACCATCCGTCGCGGAACCAAAGCTCCGGGCGCTGCTGGCGTCATCCATACGGATTTCGAGCGCGGCTTCATTCGTGCACAGACCATCGCCTATGAAGACTACATCAAGTTCAATGGTGAAGTCGGCGCCAAGGAAGCAGGCAAAGCGCGGGACGAAGGCAAGGAATACATCGTCCATGACGGCGATGTGATGCTGTTCCGCTTCAATACTTGATAAAACAAAGGCCGCTACAAAATAGCGGCCTTTTTTCTACGCATGTCTTCCAAAAGTGGGAACCGCCTTCGCGGGGAAATCAGTCCACTGGACTGATATTCTGATCCCGCTACGATGGGATTAAGACATGCGCAGGCAAAGAAAAAGAGCGGCAACGCCGCTCTGGTGGGAGGAGACCGGATTGACTAATAAGACGCCCAAATATGCGTATGAAGATTTCACGCAAGGACTGAAGCTTCCCTTCGGACCGCGCACCATTAGCAAAGAAGAGATTATCGAATTCGCCCGTGAATTCGACCCGCAGCCCTTCCACCTTGATGAAGACGCAGGCAAGGCAAGCGTCCTTGGAGGCCTCGCTGCTTCGGGCTGGCATACCGTGTCGCTTTTCATGCGCATGGTCTTGGATGCCTATCTTAAGGATTCGACTTCACAAGGTAGTCCCGGCATCGAATTCAACCGCTGGAAGCGACCAGTGCTTGCAGGTGACACACTGAGCGGCTTCTCGACCGTGCTTGATCGTCGCCGTTCTAAATCCATGCCGCATGTAGGGTTCCTCACGGTCTATAATGAGATCGTCAATCAGCGTGGCGAAGTGGTTTGTGAGTTGCAACACACTGCCATGGTCGGCCTTCGCAATCCTGAGATCGAAGGAGATGCGGCATGAGCTTTATCGAAGAGCATCTCGGCGAAGAAATTTCAATCGGCAGCTATACATTCACCGCTGAGGAAATCATCCACTTCGCTTCAAAGTTCGACCCGCAGCCGTTTCATCTGGATGCGGAAACAGCCAAGAACAGCGTGCTGGGTGGCCTCTGTGCGTCGGGCTGGCATACCACAGCAGTTTTCATGAAGCTCAACGTGGCATCCATCGTTGAGGCAACCAAGGATGCAATGAAGCGCGGCGAAGTTCCGCCGACATTTGGCCCCTCACCCGGCTTTGAGAACCTCAAATGGCTACGTCCAGTTTATGCAGGCGACACGATCACCTATAAGCGAACGGTCCATTCTGTACGCCCTCTCAGCTCGCGTCCCGGCTGGTCGATGCTGAGTATGAGCACCAGTGCTTATAACCAAAACGGCGACAAGGTTTTGTCCTTTGACAATGCCGCCATGGTAAAACTGCCCGCTTAACGAAAAAGGCCCGGAAAACTCCGGGCCTTTTCTTCTAAGGGTGAGGTGAATCAATCGCCTTCAAATTCGACAAGTGTGCGGACCGGCACGCCGAGCGCTTCCAGCTTCTTGCGCCCGCCTAAATCGGGCAGATCAATGATGAAGCAGGCCGCGACGATATTGGCGCCCATCTGCAAAAGAAGCTTCGCAGCAGCTTCTGCCGTGCCGCCAGTTGCGATCAGATCATCGACCAGAATGATACGCTCGCCCTTCTCGATGGCATCGCGATGCATTTCCATTTCATCAATGCCATATTCAAGACTGTAGGCAATCCGCACGGTATCACGCGGCAGCTTGCCCTTTTTACGGATCGGCACAAAGCCAGCCGAAAGCTGATGCGCAATCGCGCCGCCAAGGATAAAGCCACGCGCTTCAATTCCTGCGACCTTATCGACCTTGTTGCCGGCAAAAGGATAAACCAGCTCATCAACAGCACGACGGAAAGCCTGTGCGTCACCCATCAGCGTGGTGACATCACGGAACTGGACACCCGGCTTCGGATAATCAGGAATTGTTCTGATCGCGTCTTTCAAAGTGGCTTTGAGCGTCGATTCCATTTTCAGTCCTTTCAGAGGAGAAGCTTATGGCTTCGGCCCGATCAATTATATTGATCACCCTTCAACCACGATATGCACGGCGCGCCAAGCGACTTCCCATGCTTTTGAGCAACTTGTGATACTCATCCAACAAAAAGGGCGCCTCGCGGCGCCCTTTTCAACAGTCTGATTAATCAATCAATGTTTTACATTCGACCAGATCGAACGCTTGGCAATGTAAACAAGGCCAGCGAACAGGATCAGGAAAATGATGACCCTGAAACCAATCTTTTTGCGTTCTTCCAAATGCGGTTCAGCAGACCACATCAGGAATGCCGAAACGTCACGCGCATACTGGTCAACCGTCTGTGGCGAACCATCGTCGTAATCGACCTGATCGTCACTCAAAGGCTTAGCCATGGCAAGCGACTTACCCGCAATGAAATACGGATTATAGTACGTGCCTTCGGCAACCTGCATACCTGCTGGCGGCTGTTCGTCATAGCCGGTCAGAAGCGCGTGGATATAATCCGGACCAGCTTCGGCATATTGCGTGAATATGTCGAAGATAAAGGTCGGGAAACCACGTTCAACAGCACGCGCCTTGGCAATCAGCGAGAAGTCTGGCGGCGCAGCACCATTATTGGCGGCAGCAGCAGCATTCACGTTCGGAAATGGCGCCGGAAAATGATCTGTCGCAATGGCCTTACGGGTGAACATTTCACCATCCGCATTTGGACCGTCTGTGACTTCATATTCCGCAGCAAAAGCTTTCACCTGCTCAGGCGAATAACCAAGCGCTTCCAGATTGCGGAAAGCCACGAGGTTCATTGAGTGGCACGCTGCACATACTTCCTTATAGACTTTAAGACCGCGCTGAAGCTGTCCCTTGTCATAAGTGCCGAACGGGCCCGAGAAGCTCCAGCTTTCCTGCTTCGGATGGTGGATCGGATAATGCTCAGGTTCGCCTTCGCCGCCACCGGCAGCAAAGGCACCACCCATCGTCACACCGAGTGCCACCAGCGGAGCAATACCGAAAGCAGCGAAACTCTTGAGGATGTTTTTCATTGTTACGTCCTTCATCTCGCACTTCAGCCTTTGATTTCCACTGGGGTAATCTCAGCCTTGCCTTCGCTCTTCTCAAGCACTGCCTCGGTAATCGAGTTCGGCAGGCGCTTCGGCTTTTCAACCAATCCAAGGATCGGCATGATGACGATGAAGAATGCGAAGTAGTAAAGCGTGCCAAACTGCGCCATCAGCGTATAAACGCCTTCCGCAGGACGCGAACCCAGCCAGCCAAGGAAGATGGCGTTGATCACGAACAGCCAGAAGAACAGCTTGAACCAAGGGCGGTAAACAGCCGAGCGCACCTTAGAAGTATCGAGCCATGGCACGACAAACAGGATCGCAATCGAACCAAACATCACCAGAACGCCGCCAAGCTTGGAGTCGATCGGTCCAATGTTGAAGGTAATCGCACGCAGCATCGCGTAGAATGGCAGGAAGTACCATTCAGGGACGATATGCGCCGGTGTCTTCAGCGAGTCAGCCTGAATGTAGTTATCCGGGTGACCGAGGAAATTCGGCATGTAGAAGACGAAATAGGCGAAGAAAATGAAGAAGACGAGCGCACCAAAAGCGTCCTTGATGGTCGCATAAGGTGTGAACGGCAGCGTATCCGTCTTCGATTTGACTTCAATGCCGGTTGGGTTTGTCTGGCCTGTCACATGCAACGCCCAAACGTGCAGGATAACAACACCCACAATCATGAACGGCAGCAAATAATGCAGCGAGAAGAAGCGGTTGAGCGTTGGGTTATCAACCGCGAAGCCGCCAAGCAGCAATTGCTGGATCGGCTCACCTATCACCGGAAAGGCGGTAAAGAAGCCCGTGATAACTGTTGCACCCCAGAAGGACATCTGGCCCCATGGCAGCACATAGCCCATGAAGGCGGTAGCCATCATCAGGAGGAAGATGACCACGCCGAGAATCCACAGAAGCTCGCGTGGTGCTTTATAGGAACCGTAGTAAAGTCCGCGGGCAATATGCAAATAAACTGCGATAAAGAAGAATGATGCGCCGTTCGCATGCATATAGCGCAGCAGCCAGCCGGAGTTGACATCGCGCATGATTTTTTCGACCGAATTGAACGCAATGGTCGTTTCAGCCGCATAATGCATGGCCAGCACAATGCCGGTCAAAATCTGGGCAATGAGCATGAAGCTCAGAATGCCGCCGAACGTATACATGTAATTCAGGTTACGCGGAGTCGGATAGGCAACAAATGAATCATAGACAAGACGCGGCAAAGGCAGCCGCTCGTCGACCCATTTTTCGATGCCGGTCGAGGGCGTATATGTGGAGTGATGACCACTCATATTTTATCTCCCCAAGATCTGTCTTAGCCGATCCTGATGACCGTATCGGAAGTGAATGCATATTCTGGAATGTACATGTTTTCCGGCGCTGGACCGCTGCGGATACGACCGGCGGTATCATAGGTCGAACCGTGGCATGGGCAGAACCATCCACCAAATGAACCAGATTCACCAAGCGGCACGCAGCCAAGGTGCGTACAAACGCCAACCATGACGATCCAGTTTTCCTTGCCTTCACCTGCCGAACGCGCGACGTCCGTCGCTTCCGCATCCAAAGGAAGATTGGCATTGCGCGCTGCAATGTCTTTGAGATCGGTCAAGGCTGTCACCTTGGCGTCTTCAATTTCCTTAGCAGTACGATTGCGAATGAAAATTGGCTTGCCCCGCCATTTGACAGTCATGGATGCGCCTTCTTCGAGCGAAGATACATCGACTTCAATAGACGCTGCTGCGAGTGTCGAAGCGTCGGGACGCATCTGGTCGATAAACGGCCATGCCAGTCCACCGACAGCAACGACACCGGCCATTCCCGTCGCAATATACAAAAAATCACGTCGTGTCGGCTCAGCCGTGTCGTGTGCGCTCACGTGCCAATTCCTTTTTAACCTGGATATTCAATTGATAACTCCCCTCGTCCGTCGTGCACCTGCGCAAAAGCGGTCCCGCACTTTGCGCTCACACGCAAATTGCAGTTCTACAAGTGCTTGCAGAACGAAATTCCCTCCATCTCAACATTAAGGTGTAGGCAGGTTGAAAAGCCTTGTCCAGACGCCAAGCCCAAGGGACGGCACCATGTCGCAGGGAGCCTTTTTGCAAAGTTTAAAATGTTGCCAAACAAAAACCTCCACGCAAATCTCACTGTGCGCGGAGGTCTTTATGATGCAGAAAATAGCTCTAAATTAGTTATCTACGCCCAGAAAACCGCCGGATTGCCGCGCCCACAGACCCGCATAAATACCGCCTTGCGCGATAAGCTCATCATGCGTGCCTTCTTCAGCAATACGCCCCTTATCCATAACAATAAGACGATCCAGTGCTGCGATGGTTGAAAGCCGATGCGCGATGGCTATCACCGTCTTACCATCCATCAGCTGACGCAGGTTCTCCTGAATAGATGCTTCAACCTCTGAGTCGAGCGCTGATGTGGCCTCATCCAGAATAAAGATTGGCGCATCTTTAAGAATTGCACGCGCAATCGCAATACGCTGTCGCTGACCACCGGAAAGCTTAACACCTCGCTCACCCACAAAAGCATCAAAGGATTTGCGGCCATTGAAGTCTTCAAGCCTTGCAATAAACTCATCCGCTTCTGCCTGCCGCGCGGCCTCGGTAAGATCATCGTCGGTCGCATCGTCACGCGCCAGCATAATGTTATCGCGCAGCGAACGATGTAGAAGCGCAGTCTCCTGACTGACCACCGCAAAAGCGCGCCGGAGAGATGCTTGCGTCACATCGCGCACGTCCTGCCCATCAACAAGGATCGCGCCTTTCTCAACATCGTAGAGCCTGAGGATCAGATTGACGAGTGTAGACTTACCAGCACCAGAATGACCAACCAGCCCGATACGCTCGCCACCTTTGATAGAAAAGTTGATCTTATCCAGAACGCCCGCTGCTTTTCCATAATGAAATGTCACGTCGCGAATATCGATACGCGCATCGGTAATAAGCAATGGCTTTGCATCGCGCTTATCTTCCAGACCAAGCGGCGCAGACAAAAGCTTCATCGAGTTTTCGATCAGGCCGAGCTGCCGCAGCATGCCGTTCAACTGCATCATCAACCGGCCAAGCAGCATATTGAGACGCAGGATCAAACCCAGCGTGAAGGACACCTGTCCGACGGTGATCGCGTCTTTCGTCCACAAATCAATGGTAATGCCCGCAATCACCACAATCATCACGCCCGAAAGCGCAGTCATGGCAAGCCGCACGCCTGTCAGAGAGCGCATGAATGGGAAGACCGCCGCGAGATAGCGCTTAAAGCCATCACGCATATAGCGCTCGTCATCATCAACGGTATTAAGCTTGATCGTCTGGATATTGGAATAGCTATCAACGATGCGCCCGTTAATCATCGAGCCTGCTTCAGCCGACGCCTCTGCATTCTTGCGGATGCGTGGCAGAAAGTGCTTTGCGATCAATCCAAAAGCCACAATCCAGACAATGACTGCCGCAGCCAAGCGCCAGTCGAGCTGCCCGACCAGAACCAGCGTCGTGATGCTATAGATCGCCATGAACCAGACAACCTGAATCAGGCTCTCAATCAGATCACCTGCCGCCTGCCCTGCCTGCCAGACTTTGGTGGCGATACGCCCGGCAAAATCATTCTGAAAGAAGGCATAGGACTGCCGCTGCACATAGGAATTCGCCTGCCAGCGGATCATGTTGTAAAAGCCCGGCGATAGCGTCTGGCCTTCAAGCATCGTAGTCAGCGCTGTCACCAAAAAGCGGATAACCAGAACCGTGACCGCCATAAACAGCAGTTCCGGGCCAGCGGCCTGAAACAATTCCGACCAGCTGCGCTCGACACCTGCACGCCCCGCCTGATCAAGAATATCGACCAGTCTGCCGGTAAAATAGAACAGCCCTGCCTCAACCAAAGGCGCAAGACCACCTACAGCCAGTGCCGTTGCAAGCGGCCATTTGGCTTGACGCGCATAATGCCACAGAAAAGCCAGCGTTGTTGAAGGCGGTCTGAGCTTGTCCGGTTCGCGGAAGGGATCAACCCAGCGCTCGAACAGGCTGTAAACCGCTTTCATCAATTGCATATTCCTTACTGTGTCAGTTCCGCTTCGGTCTGTTCATCAAACCCCAGGAAGCCACCAGACTGCCGCGCCCATAGTCCGGCATAAATGCCGCCGAGCGCAACAAGTTCCTCATGCGTGCCATCTTCGACAATCTGGCCCTTATCCATCACCACGAGACGATCAAGGGCGGCGATGGTCGAAAGACGATGCGCAATCGCAATAACCGTCTTGCCTTCCATCAGCGTGTTCAAACTGTCTTGAATGGCTGCCTCCACTTCTGAATCAAGTGCAGAAGTTGCCTCATCCAGAATAAGGATCGGTGCATCTTTGAGCATCACTCGCGCAATCGCAATGCGCTGGCGTTGACCGCCAGATAGTTTCACACCACGCTCGCCAACATGCGCATCCAGTCCGCGCCGTCCCTTTGCATCCGTCAGAAGCGGAATGAATTGATCTGCTTCAGCCAGCCGGATAGCCCGTTCGACCATTTCATCCGTGGCATCCGGGCGACCATACATGATATTCTCTCGCACCGAGCGATGCAGCAAAGACGTATCCTGTGTCACCATGCCGATGCTTGCGCGCAGCGAATCCTGAGTAACCTTGGAAATATCCTGACCATCAATCAGAATATGGCCTTTCTCAAGATCATAAAACCGCAACAAGAGATTAACCAGTGTGGATTTACCCGCACCCGAACGTCCGACAAGACCAATTTTTTGCCCGGGTTTAATATCAAGTGACAAGCCTTCGATAACGCCTTTGCCCTTGCCGTAATGGAAGCCGATTTTATCGAAATCGAGCGCACCCTGGCTTACCTGCAAAACAGGGGCATTCGGAACATCGACAACTTCATGCGCGCGCGAAATCGTTGTGATGCCGTCTTCAACTGTTCCGATATTCTCAAACAGCGCCGACATTTCCCACATGATCCACTGCGACATGCCGTTGAGACGCAGCACGAGGCCAATACCCACAGCGACAGCGCCAACAGAGATTGAGGCGTTCATCCAGAGATTGATGCCGATCAAACCCACCGCGAACAGCAGAATGCAATTCGACAGATACAGCGTAAAGTGGAACATCGTGATCATGCGCATCTGGCGATGCACAGTACCCAGAAAGCCATCGAGGCTTTCTTTGACATATGACTCTTCACGGCTTGAATGCGAGAACAGCTTTACGGTCGCTATGTTGGTATAGCTATCAACAATACGTCCGGTCATCGATGAGCGCGCATCGGCCTGTTGCTCGGAAATCACCCGCAAGCGCGGAATGAAGAAACGAAGCAAAACCAGATAGACCACCAGCCACACTGCAAACGGGATCATCAGCACAATATCTGCGGATGCAGCGATAAACAGCGTGCCCGCGAAATAGACGATCACGTAATTGAGCACGTCGAGAAGCTTCATCACCGTTTCACGAACGGCGAGCGCTGTTTGCATCAGCTTGGTCGAGATACGACCAGCAAACTCATCCTGAAAGAACGACATCGACTGGCGGATCAGATAGCGATGCATCAGCCAGCGCACACGCATCGGATAGTTGCCGAGCAATGTCTGGTGAATAAGCAGCGAATGTATCAGCACCACGCCCGGCAGTATAACCAGCACCACGCCTGCAATCAGCGACAGCCGCCAGCCCTCATTGCTCAGAAATGTCTCGCGCGACTGATGCGAAAGCCAGTCGACTATATTGCCCATGAAGGCAAAAAGCGACACTTCGATAATTGCAATCAGCGTCGTAAAAATCGCCATGCCAATAATCCATGGCCATGAGCCACGGGTATAATACATGCAGAAGGCTACCAGTCCGCGCGGAGGCTCGCGCGGCGGTTCTTCGGGATAAGCGTCGAGTCGTTTTTCAAACCATGTAAACATGGTGAACCTTTTACGAGCGACTTGCATAATTTCCAAGACACAATAGGAACAAAAAGGGAATATTTTCGTGATTAGGAGATACTAATACTCCCGTTCAACCTTATTCTGTAAATTGATATGTTGACGTGGTTGATCAGCCCGTCTCAACGCTTGCAGATGCCGTATTTGTGAGCTACCCGCCTTACATGGATCTGCGTATCGCCCTTTATCAGCCCGACATTCCCGGCAATACGGGAACGATTTTGCGCATGGCCGCATGCCTTGGCTTCGCGGTGGACCTGATCGAGCCTGCGGGTTTCGACGTTTCCGACCGCTCGTTAAAACGCGCGGGCATGGATTATCTCGAACAGGCAGCGCTTACCCGCCATGCCGACTGGCAGCATTTCAACGACTGGCGCCTTCAGGCAGGCAAGCGACTGGTGCTGCTCTCTACCAAAGCAGCCGTTCCCTACACAACGTATCAGTTTCAGGAGAACGACATTCTGCTGTTTGGGCGAGAATCGGCGGGTGTTCCCGAGAGCATTCAGGAGACCGCCGATGCACGGCTGATCATCCCGATGGTGCCCGGTGCGCGCTCCCTCAATCTGGCCGTTTCCGTCGCGCTCACAGCGGGCGAAGCTATGCGCCAGCGAAATCTCGAATGTGATTCTTTTTCAGGCCCATAAGCGAAGAAGCGGAATCAGTTCCCGAGCACTGTTCAATATGCTTTGTGCATCACCGGTAACGCAGAGCAGCAATCACCGTTTTCCGGTCAGAAAGGTTTTCCCCGATGAAACCGTCGTTCCGTACTTCCATTCTTTCAGCATCGCTTCTTGCGACCGCATTAACCGCACCAGCATTTGCTCAAGCTTCCGAGACCATTGCGCCGAAAGTTATGGTCATCACCATGTTTGGCGAAGAAGCAAAGCCATGGCTGGAAGGTGAAAAGTTCAAGCAGAAGATCAAGCTTGCAGGTCTAAGCCCTGAATATCCTGAGATCGATTGCACGGCTGAAGGCCTCTGCCACATGACGACCGCAATGGGCTTTGCCAACGCCGCAAGCGCAGTTGCCGCCATGGCGCTAAGCGATAAGCTTGACCTCAAGCACACCTATTTTCTGATCGCTGGCATTGCAGGTGTAGATCCAAAGCACGGCACGCTTGGTTCTGCACATTGGGCGAAATACGCCGTCGATGCCAACTTGAACCACCGCATTGATATTCGCGAAGCTCCTGAAGGCTGGCCAACAGACTTCTTCGGACTTGGTGCATCAAAGCCGGGTGAAAAGCCAAAATGGGCTGCAGGCACGGAAGTCTTTGAACTTAACGGCAAGCTTGCCGATTATGCACTGGCAACGACCAAAGGCGTTGAGCTTCTCGACAACGATGACGCAAAGGAATATCGCAAGCATTACACGCAGGAAGCTGCCAAGAGCGCACCAAAAGTCACGATCTGCGACACCGCATCCGCTGACACCTACTGGCACGGCACCAAGCTTGCCGAAGCAACGGAACAGTGGACCAAACTGCTGACTGACGGCAAAGGCGAATACTGCACCTCGCAGATGGAAGACAATGCCACGCTGACCGCGCTCAAGCGCGCAGGCGATGCTGGTAAACTTGACTTCAATCGCGTGGCACTTCTGCGCACCTCTTCAAACTTTGATCGTCAGGGCAAGGACCAGACAGCATCAGAGTCACTCGCTGCAAAGTCAGGCGGTTTCCCGCTGGCCACAACCAATGCCTATCGCGTTGGCAAGACCTATGCCGACAGCATCATCAAGGATTGGAAGTCGTGGGAACAGGCACCGCAGACCGACGCCAAGTAAGCCTGTAATGCTATAACGACTCGAAAGTCAAAGCGCCTTTCGATTATTTCGGAAGGCGCTTTTTTTGGAGCGCATCCCGAAAAGTGTGAAGCGGTTTTCGGACAGAGATGCGCGTTATAGCGAAATGGCTCATTTGAATCGCGTTTCAACGACTTAGTGACGAAAACTGAATCAGTTCTCTAATCCGATGTCGGCAAGCGCCGCATTGTGAATTCAATCACATCATCGGGCCGTTCGCACCAGCTCTCTATTTCCGTCCAATAGGCCGCTTTCGGAAAACTCTCGAACCATTCGCGTGCTTTGTCGCGTGCGGCCTGTCGCGGCAGGGCAAATGTCTCGCGGACGAAGCCATCGCGTGGAAGGCGACTTTTATTGGCACGGCCTTTTTCAAGCTGCTTTCGCAGACCTTCAAGCGGCGGTTTGGGCGGTGATGCGTTCATGCAATTGCCTCCCTGTTAGGGACTTTATGACCCCGTGAGGACTTAAGATAGGCAAGCAACAGGCTGATGACGAGTCTTTTCTTGGGGAGAGGAAATTGCCCCTGCCACTCATCTTGTCTTCGCGCTATGCCAGCGCACAGGACTTTGCTAAGTCTCTTTTCTATAAAACGATGACGATACATTGCGTGAGAGGATACAAAAATGCAGCGCGACGAAATTCCGGCAATCATCCCGCAAGATATCGAAGAGAAAAAACTAGCTGCTCAAAACTGGTTTGAAGAACTGCGCGATCGTATCTGCGCGAGCTTCGAGCAGCTCGAAGACGAGTTGCTGGGCCAGCTTTCCGATCAGGAACCAGGCCGCTTTGTTCGCACCCCCTGGCAGAAGGACGAAGGCAACGGCGGCGGTGGTGTTATGTCGATCATGCATGGCCGCGTTTTTGAAAAAGTCGGTGTGCATGTCTCTACCGTGCATGGTGAATTCACCCCGGAATTTCGCAAGCAGATTCCGGGTGCAGAAGAAGACCCGCGCTATTGGGCCAGCGGCATTTCGCTGATCGCGCATCCGCAGAACCCGAATGTGCCAGCAGTTCACATGAATACGCGCATGGTTGTGACCTCGCGCCAGTGGTTTGGTGGTGGTGCTGACCTCACCCCTGTTCTTGACCGTCGCCGCACGCAGGAAGACCCGGATACGCTGGCCTTCCACAAAGCTTTTCGCTTCATCTGCGAAAAGCATAAAGATATTGTCGATTACCAGCGTTTGAAAGAATGGTGCGACGAATATTTCTTCCTGCCGCATCGTGATGAAGCACGCGGTATTGGCGGCATCTTCTATGACTGGCTGCATTCATCCGAAGAACAGGGCGGCTGGGATAAGGACTTCGCCTTCACCCGCGATGTGGGCCGTGGCTTCTCGGTGGTCTACCCGCATCTGGTACGCCAGAATTTTAACAAGGACTGGACACCGCAGGATCGCGAAGAACAGCTTATCCGTCGCGGACGCTATGTCGAATTCAACCTGCTTTATGATCGTGGCACGATCTTTGGTCTGAAGACCGGTGGCAATGTGAATTCCATTCTCTCGTCCATGCCGCCAGTGGTGAAGTGGCCATAATACTCCAATAAAAAAGGCCGGATGATCCGGCCTTTTTTATTTATGCTTTTGGCTGATTGCGAAGCTTTTCAGCCTGCGCATAGAACTTCTTTTCCCACTCATTGTGGTTATCCAGCCCTTCCTTGATGAAGGGAGTGAAAATCGCCAAATTCATCAGCGCCCAGTTGACGAAACGGGCCGGGAATTTCAGCGGCTTCACGAAGTCCACAAACAGCACCACACGCGTATGCTCGGTGTGGTTCCACGCTTCATGCTCATAGGCATCGTCAAAAATCAGGACCTTGCCTTCCTGCCAATGGCAAATCTGCTTATCGACGCGGATCGCAAGCTTATCGGCAGGCTCTGGAACGATCATGCCCATATGCAGGCGCAGCACGCCATTATAAGGACCACGATGCGGCGGCAGATGTTTGCCCGGCTCGAAGATAGAGAACATCGCAGTCGTCAGGCCCGGAATATTCTGCACAGCATTCCATGTGTTCGGACATGCTTTGACATTCTGCTCCGACTTCACGCCAAAGCCCAGCAGGAAGAAGGTCTTCCAGTGGTTGTCAGTCGAGATCGTCTTCACATCTGACGAAATATCCTGAAACGATGGCAGCTCGCTCTGACGCAGCAGCACCTTTTCCAGCTCCGCACGGATTGCCGGATAGGCCTTCTCTACCTCTGCTGCCCATGGGAATGTCGCATTGTCATAAACAGGCGGATTGCCGAGCTTGGCATATTTCAGATTAAGCCGCTCCGCCCATGCAACGATGCCCATGAAGAAACGCGTTACCGCACCCGGACGCTCCATTGGCGCAATGCCTTGCGTGCCAAAATTCTGCTTGGGATCAGAAGAAGCATTCTGCGAAGTCGATGGATCAGGATTGGACATACCAAGACACTTTCAAAACAAAACTAAAAAACATTCAGCCGTAATCTAATGAAACCATTGCCGAATTTTACAAGTCATCAGCCGTTCATTTTATTGCGATCAAGTTTGTCCAGAAGCATTTCGCGGTCAAGGCTAAAACCGGAGTCAATCCATAAAGTTTCGAGATTGCGCAGCTCTTCACCAAGTCCCGGGCCTTTTTCAATGCCAAGCTCCAGAAGGTCGCTACCCGTCACGGGAAATACCAGCGGCTGATATTTTTCCGTCATATCAAGCAGACGTGAATAACCGCCAGCACGGATCATCGCTTCATCGCTGTTAGCCGCTTCCTGACGCGCCGATGCATAAGCAAGCCGAATGCGATCCTGTATCGCTTGCGAGCTGCCGCGATAAATAAGTTTCTTCAAAGCCTGCTCAGAAGTCTCCGACTTAACAGCGTCTGCCCTCGCCCACGCTTCAAGTCGCGCGCGTTCAGCATTCGACATTTTCAGCCGCTTGCCTAGTTCCGTCATACGTCCAGCATCCGGCGGCACAATGCTTTCAAGCCGCAAAAGCGCATCAACTGGCCAGCCAAGATCAGCTTCCGTGCGCACAAGGCCATGAATAGCATCAATGCCCCATTTTTCGCTTTCGGGCAGAATAGCGCTCAGCACACCGGACTGTCGCATCCAGAGCAGCGCGCGCGAGGGATCAGGTGCGGCCAGAAGCTTCTTCAGTTCCGACCAGACACGTTCAGCCGACAGCTGATCGAGGCCGTCTTTCAGCCGCGCGCTGGCACGCAGACCTTCTGTTTCCGGACGCCCTGTTCCATACCAGGCAAAGAAACGGAAGAACCGCAAAATGCGCAGATAGTCTTCACGGATACGCGCTTCCGCATCACCAATAAACCGCAGAGTTTTGGTTTCAATATCCGCGAGACCACCAACATAATCGATCACATCGCCATTGGCCGTTGCATAGAGCGCATTGATAGTGAAATCACGCCGCTCGGCATCGATTTTCCAGTCGTTACCAAAAGCAACCTTGGCATGACGACCATCGGTCTCTACGTCCTTACGCAGGGTCGTCACTTCAAATGGCTGCCCCTGCACAACGACAGTCACAGTGCCATGCTCAATACCGGTCGGTACCGGTTTGAAACCAGCTTCCTTGGCCAGTCGCACCGTCTCTTCCGGCAGATGTGTCGTTGCAAGATCAATATCACTGACAGCTGTTCCAAGCAGCGTATTGCGTACAGCACCGCCCACCACGCGAATTTCGCCGCCATCGCGATTAAAAGCGGCAAAAAGCGCCTGCAATGGCTTTGCATGAAGCCACTTGGCCTTGTCAGAAATATTCACTGTATCGCTCAACGGTAGAGCCTTTCATAAAGTCCGCGAATGATGCCTGCGGTCACGCCCCAGATGAATCGTTCGTGATATGGCATTGCGTAATAAAAGCGTTCCTGACCATTAAACAACCGGCTTTCGCGCCGGTGATTGGCCGGGTTCATCAGGAAAGAAAGCGGCACCTCAAAAATATCCGCAACCTCGTCCGGGTTCGGATATACATCAAAAGGCGTGTTGACCACCGCCAGAACCGGCGTGATAGAAAACCCGCTGCCCGTGAGATAGCGCGGCATATGCCCGATAATCTCGGCCCGATCAGAAACCAGCCCGATTTCCTCATTAGCTTCGCGCAGAGCGGCCTTTTCCGCCGTTCCGTCCTCCGGATCGATGGCACCACCGGGAAAAGCAATTTGGCCGGAATGTTTGCGCAGTTTTTCCGTTCGCCGCGTGAGAAGCAAAGTTGCCTCCGGCCCGCGATCCACCACCGGCACCAGCACAGCCGCATCGCGCATTTTTGCCGTCACCATCGATTGTGTGAAATCCGGATTGAGCAGATGATCACCCGTCAGATCATCATGATCCGGCTGCCAGTGACGCACGCGCTGCGCAAAATCATTTGCCGAAAAGAGGCTCTGCACACGTTCATTCATGCAGTGCTGCCTCCAGCGCATCTGCGGGCATAATCGGGAAAACCACACCATTTGACCGGACCGCAAACATCGTCACGCCATCAACCTCAATCTCTTCGCCCAATGCCACAAGATCATACATCACAGCACGTCCGACCAGCGCTTCAAGCCGTCCACGCACATTGATATAGGGTTTAAGACCGCTGCTTTCATCATCGATAACAAAGCGCAACGAATGCTCCGCATTGACCTCGACAACATCACCAACATTGGTGCGGAAGGTCAGTTTCTGTGCTTCGCCTCCGCCCGAAACCTGCATTTCAACAGCAATAAAATGCGCATCCTCAACGCGAATGCCAATTTTTTCCACCGGCGTTACAAGATAGGTTTTACCGTCCTCATCCTTGCGCAGCACGGTTGAAAACAGCCGGACAAGCTGCGGGCGACCAATCGGCGTACCCATATAGAACCATGTTCCATCGGCGCGGATTTCCATATCCAGATCACCGCAAAACGCAGGGTTCCAGCGTTCGACCGGCGGAATCCCGCGCTCTTTCGTGGCAGGTCCGCTGGTTGCATCAGCATGAGCGCGTGCAATCAGCGCTTCAAGTCCGCCCATATTTTCAGCATCGCGCTTTACGCTTTGCGGCGTTTCGTTGCCTTCGGGGGTGATTTTTATCATCCGACTCGGTTATCCCTGTCCGAATGTGAATTTAACTCTTAAAGTCATGAAATAGTCACCGTTTCACGGCTTGTCAGCATATATAGTGTTTTGAACATTATATTGCAGGTGCGGATATTTTTGCGAGGTCCTTATGAGCGTAGTTGTTAGCCCCGAAATCGCCAATCCCGACCAGATTGTTGCCGAAGCAGAAGCAGCACTCGCTGACATCGCTCGCATTAAGGAAAATGTCGGAACGGTAATCTTCGGGCAGGAAAGCGTTATCGAACGCACGCTCGTTGCGATTCTTGCTGGCGGCCATGCGCTGCTCGTCGGTGTTCCGGGCCTTGCGAAAACCAAGCTTGTTGAAACACTGGGAACCGTGCTTGGCCTTTCAGGTCAGCGTATTCAGTTCACGCCTGATCTGATGCCATCCGATATTATCGGCTCGGAAGTGATGGAACAGGATGCCGATGGACGACGCTCTTTTCGCTATCTCAAAGGCCCGATTTTCACGCAGCTTTTGATGGCCGATGAAATCAACCGCGCTTCGCCGCGCACGCAGTCAGCCCTTTTGCAGGCGATGCAGGAATACCACGTCACTGTCGCCGGTCAGCGTTATGATCTGCCTGCACCGTTTCATGTGCTGGCCACACAAAACCCGCTGGAGCAGGAAGGCACCTATCCACTTCCTGAAGCGCAGCTTGATCGCTTTTTGATGCAGATCGACATTCTTTATCCTGAACTTGATGCCGAGCGTCGCATTCTGCTCGAAACGACAGGCGTCACAGAAGCAAAGCCGCATGCGGTTCTTGATGCTGAACGTCTGCGCCAGATGCAGGCGCTGGTTCGCCGTATGCCTGTTTCGGAAAGCGTCGTTGACGCTATTCTGAAGCTCGTGCGCTCTGCACGTCCCAATGCCGATAATGAACATTCAAAGAAGCATATTGCATGGGGTCCGGGCCCACGCGCAAGTCAGGCACTGATGCTCTGCGCACGCGCACGCGCCCTTTACGAAGGCCGTCTCGCCCCATCCGTCGATGATGTGAAAGCACTTGCCGAGCCGGTTTTACAGCATCGTATGGCGCTTAATTTCGCAGCGCGTGCAGACGGTATGCATGTTCGTGATGTCATCGCCAATCTGGTGAAGGCTGCCGCCTAATGGTGATCGGCGCAGAAGTTTCATCGGCAGACCGCAAGGATACTTTGGCGCGTGCACGAGCGCGCGCAGCCAGTATCCCCGATCTGCTGGTCGAAGCACAACGTGTCGTCAACACTGTGATGAATGGCTGGCATGGCCGTCGCAAACGCGGCCCCGGCGAAAATTTCTGGCAGTTCCGGCCCTATGTGCAGGGTGAAACACTGGCGCACATCGACTGGCGACGCTCAGCGCGTGACGATCATACTTATGTGCGCGACCGCGAATGGGAATCCGCCCACACCGTCTGGCTATGGTGCGATTTCTCACCCTCTATGCTTTATCGCTCGCAGCTTGCGCCAGTTTCCAAAGAAGCCCGCTCACTGGTGCTAACCCTCGCACTTGCCGAACTTCTTTCGCGTTCGGGTGAACGCATTGCTTTCCCCTCGCTGTTACAGCCTTTTTCAGCCCGCAATGGCGCAGAGCGACTTGCAGGCGCATTGATGCATGACACTGCCTCGCGCCCTTTGCCTGATATTGACCAAATCCGCCGTTTTTCTGAAGTTGTACTCGTTTCAGATTTCCTGCAACCGCTTGATGAACTGACAGTGCTGCTGGATGATCTGGCGCGTCGCGGTGTTCGCGCGCATCTGGTGGAAGTGGCAGACCCGGCAGAAGAGACGTTCCCCTATTCCGGTCGTACGGAGTTTCGCGACCCCGAAACCGGAACCACGCTTGTTGCAGGCCGTGCCGAAACCTATGCAGAAGACTATCGCCGTCTCTATTTAGCGCGCCGCGATACACTGGCCGATTTTTGCCGACGCCTCGGCTGGAGCTTTACCACGCATCGCACCGACACACCCGCAACGCAGGCTTTGTCGCGATTGCATGATGCCTTAAGCGTATCCTCTTATGGAGGTGCGCGCTGATGAATTTCTTACCGCTTGCTTTTGGCTCACCGCTTATTCTCGCCGGTCTTCTTGCGCTCCCCGTTATCTGGTGGCTGCTGCGTATGACGCCACCGCGCCCGCAGGAAGAAACCTTCCCGCCATTGCGCATTCTGGCGCAGGTTTTCAAACGCGAGGAAGTGCCGTCCAAAAGCCCGTGGTGGATGACATTGCTGCGTTTGCTGATCGCAGCTCTGGTTATTCTGGCCCTCGCATCGCCTATCTGGAACCCGCGTCCTCTCGCTCTTTCCGGCAATGAACCACTGGCCATCGTTATCGATAATGGCTGGGCTTCCGCGGAAGACTGGACGCAGCGCGTGACTGCCGCTGAAAAACTGATTGCCGATGCGGAAGGCACCAACGCGCAGATTTACGTACTTGGCACTGCCGAGCCTGCCAATGCCGAGATTGGCCCTTATGATGCCAGCCGCGCAACGGAGCGCCTGCAAGCTATGCAGCCGCGCCCGATCCCCGTTGATCGCAAAGTGACACTGGATCGTCTGGCATCAACCGTGGCGCAAGGCGAAAAAATCCGGCTGGCTTTCATGAATGACGGGCTGGCTATTGCCACCGACAAGGATGTTTTTACCAAGCTTGATCAGGATGGTCGTCTGGCTTCAGTGCTCTGGTATGCGGCTGATCTCGACCGCGTGGTGGCGCTGACCAGCATCGACAACAAAGTCGACAGCCTCGAAGCAAAGGCAATCCGCCCTGAAGGCATAACCATGCCGCGCACGCTGACAGCTTCTGCTTTCGATGACAAAGGCCGCCGCATTGCAGAAGCGCCACTCTCTTTCGCCGTGGGCAGCACAGAAGCGACCGCGCGCTTTAATCTGCCGGTCGAGTTGCGCAATGACTTCCGCGTCATACGCATTGATGGCATCCAGCAGGCCGGAGCCACACGCCTGATTGATGCGGGATCAGAGCGCCGCACCATTGGTCTTCTAGCAAGTGGTGATGGCGATCTCGCACAGCCGCTTTTGTCGCCGCTGCATTATATTTCGCGTGCGCTTTCGCCTTACGCAAACCTGATCGAACCACGTTCCGCAGACCTGATGAAAACTGTGCCGGAACTGCTTGATGCGAAGCCTTCCGTCCTGATCATGGCCGATATCGGCACCTTGCCAAAGCCAGTTGAAGAACAGCTTTCCAAATGGATTGAAGATGGCGGCACGCTGGTGCGTTTTGCCGGACCTCGCCTTGCCGGTGCTGGCGAAAACGATCCGCTTCTGCCGGTGCGTTTACGCAAAGGCGAACGCGCTTTGGGCGGGACACTATCATGGTCAGAACCGCAAAAACTGCGTTCATTTTCCGACAAAGGACCATTTGCAGGGCTGGCCGTCCCGGATGATGTGACCGTCACAAGGCAGGTTCTGGCCGAGCCATCTTTTGATCTCAACGACAAAGCCTATGCAACACTTGCCGATGGTACGCCGCTTGTGACAGGCGAAAGCCGTGGCCGTGGCAATGTGGTTCTCTTCCACAGCTCGCCCGATGCCACATGGTCAAGCCTGCCGATCTCCGGCTCATTTGTTGAAATGCTGCGCCGCATCGTATCGCTCTCGCAGCGCACCAATGCGCAAGGCGACCAGCAATCCGTTTCACTGCCACCTTATCAGCTTCTTTCAGCGTCTGGCGAACTCACACCGCCCTCGTCGGAAGCAAAGCCTATTGTGGTGGAACAAGAGCAACTGCCCGATGTCAACATCAACACACCGCCCGGCTTTTATGGCAATGAGGACGGTTTGAAAGCGCTTAACATTTTTGAGGGAAGCAACATCAAACTGCTGCCAATAACACCACCCGCTCTTTCGGTTGGACTAACACCTGCATTCTATGGTGCAGATCAATCCATATCGCTGCGCGGTCCGTTCTTTGCAATTGCCGCCATACTTCTGGCGCTCGACACATTGCTGATGCTTTGGCTGCGTGGCGCGTTCCGTCGTCGCATGAAAATCCGCTCGAAAATTGCAGGCATCGCTATTCTGATCGCTGCCGCTTCTGCTATCAGCCTGATACCCGTTTCTGTGCCTTACGCCCAGGCGCAACAGGCCCAACAAGCGCACGACGACAGCAAACCCGGCGATGAAACCATTATCAATTCCGTCTCGCAAACCCACCTCGCCTATATCATCACCGGCAATGCCGCGACGGATGACATCAGCAAAGCTGGTCTGCGCGGACTGACTTTCGCGCTTAGCGATAAAACCGCGTTAGAGCCGGGTGATCCAATTGGCGTTGATCCTGCCAAAGACGAACTGGCCTTCTATCCGTTGATCTATTGGCCGATTGATCCAGATGCGCCAATGCCGACGCCTGAAGCAATCGCCAAGGTGGACGCCTATATGCAGCAAGGTGGAACCGTACTTTTTGATACGCGTGATCAATTGCAGGCGGGTGCGAGCCTTGATGCATCAGCCTCCCCCGCCAATCAGCGCCTACGTACAATTCTCGACGGCATGAATGTACCGCCGCTTGAGCCAGTTCCTGACGATCATGTGCTGACCAAGTCTTTCTTTATCATGCCGGATTTTCCCGGTCGCTATGAAGGCAGTCCACTCTGGGTTGAGGCAACGGCATCACCCGATGCCACCCGCGATAGGCCAGTGCGCACCGGCGATGGTGTCTCGCCTATCATGATCACCGCCAACGATTTTGCGGGCGCTTGGGCTGTGGATGAACAGGGCAACCCGATGTTGCCAACCGTACCCAATGACCCGATGCAACGCGTCTATGCCATTCGTGGCGGCGTGAATATCGTCATGTATATGCTCACCGGCAATTACAAATCTGATCAGGTCCATGTTCCCGACCTGCTGGAACGGCTGGGGAACTAATATGAATATAGAGTTTGAACCCTTCCTCTCTCTGCCGTGGCTGTTTGGCATTCTGGCGCCTTTGGCGCTACTTGTGCTGATAACGATATTCCTGCGCATGCGCGGGGGCCTTATCCGTGGTCTTGCCGCCATTGCCCTTGCGCTGGCACTGCTGAACCCTGTCATCGTCAGCGAAGAACGCGAGCCTTTGAAAAGCGTTGTCGCGCTTGTGGTTGATCGTAGCCAAAGCCAGCAACTGGGTGAACGTCGCGCCGATACAGATACAGCCGTGAAAGCCGTGCAGGATCAACTTGCTTCCATGCCGCAATTTGAAATGCGCGTGGTGGAAGCAGCCGAACCCGGCCAAAACGATGATGGCTATGCAACGCGGCTGTTTGGACCGCTTGCACGTACATTGCTGGATGTTCCGCCATCGCGCGTTGCAGGCGCCATTATGATCACCGATGGTCAGGTGCATGATACTCCGGCCAATAAGAACGCGCTCGGTTTTGACGCGCCAGTTCATGCGTTGATTACAGGCAAGCCGGATGAGTTCGACCGCCGTATCAAGTTCAACAAAGCGCCGCGTTATGGCATCAGCGGCAAGCCGCTGGAAATGTCATTCACTGTCATTGATGAAGGCAAAAACCTAGGACAGTCCGCACCCGTCGAAATCCGCGTCAATGGCGAAAAGGTAAGCGAAGAGCAGGCGCAAGTTGGGCAGGAAACGCCTGTCACGATTGAATTGCCTCGTGCTGGCGTCAATATTGTCGAGATCACCACGCCTACACTTCCCGGCGAAGTGACCGATGCCAACAACCGCGCCGTGGCAACAATCGATGGCATTCGCGAAAATCTGCGCGTGCTGCTGGTTTCTGGCGAGCCGCATAATGGCGAACGCACATGGCGCAATCTGCTGAAATCCGATGCCGCTGTGGACCTCGTCCACTTCACGATTTTGCGCCCTCCCGAAAAGCAGGACGGAACCCCGATCAACGAATTGTCGCTAATTGCTTTCCCAACACGCGAGCTTTTTGTCGATAAGGTCAATGAGTTCGATCTGATCATCTTGGACCGCTACCAGCACCGCGATGTGCTGCCGTTGCTCTATTATGATTACATCGCGCAATATGTTGAAAATGGCGGCGCGCTGCTGGTAGCAGCTGGCCCGGAATATGCGAGCGATATGTCCATCGCCCGCACCCCGCTTTATAGCGCCCTGCCTGCCATGCCGACCGGAACCATAACGGAAAAAGCGTTCTATCCGCGCCTGACCGATCTCGGCAAACGTCACCCGGTCACACGCGGTCTTGATGGCAGCGATCAGGAACCACCGCATTGGAGCCGCTGGTTCCGCACCATCGATATTGACCAACCGCGTGGCGAAACCGTCATGAACGGCGCGGACGGTAAGCCGCTTCTTGTGCTCGACCGCGTCGGCAAAGGCCGCGTTGGCATGTTCCTGTCTGATCAGGGCTGGCTCTGGGCACGTGGATTTGAAGGTGGCGGTCCCTATGCCTCGCTTTATCGCCGCATTGCACATTGGCTAATGCAGGAACCGGAACTGGAAGAAGAAGCGCTGACTGCTGGCGGCAATGGCCGCACACTCGCAATCCACCGTCAGACCATGGGCGAAAATCCCGGTCAGGCAGCTGTCACCACACCATCCGGCAAGCAATTGCAGGTTCCTCTTACACAGGGCAAACCCGGCCTGTTTGACGGCACATTGCAGACCGATGAAATCGGTATTTTCCGCGTGAAGAATGGCGATTTGGAAACGCTTGCCCATGTCGGACCAGTCGATGCGCCTGAATTTTCAGACAGCATATCGACCACCGAACGCCTGCAACAACTGGCAGATGTCACCGGCGGCTCGGTCCATCGCGTGCATGAAACTGCTGAGAGTTCTGTTCAAGTGCCTGCTATTAGTGCGGTTGCATCTGGCCGTGCAGCAAGCGGTAGCGGCTGGATTGGATTGCGCGAAACATCAGACACGCAGCTCAAAAGCGTTAATCGTCTGCCGCTGTTCTCTGGATTGTTTGCAATGGCCGCCCTGCTCTTTATCTTTGGCGGAATGTGGTATCGCGAGGGACGGTAAACCGACCCCTCGCTTTCCCCTCTTTTTAATTCTCAAACTCTGTTTGTGTGCTGAACAATTCCGCTCACACCATTAAGCGCATTTGGCACAATCTCGCAGGCAAGCATCCGCCGCGGATCAACGGGCGCTGGCATGATCATTGAACCCGGCTGCACCATTTTGAAGCCAAACGGTGCATAATAAGGCTCGTCACCGACCAGAACTATCAGCTTGTGACCGGCCTTTTCGGCGGCCTCAATCGACATGCGCATCAGCTTGCCGCCAATGCCCCGCTTCTTCCATTCGGGCCGCACAGCCAAGGGTCCGAGCAGCAAAGCTGGTGTCTTGCCAACCATAACCGGGGTCTGACGAACGGACCCAACAACGATACCGCCCATCAGTGCGACAAATGACATGTCGAGGTCATGTGGGCCACCTTCACGAATGAAATGTGCCGCTTTGGTAAAACGTGCAGGACCAAAAGCCTCGGCATTAATCGCTTCGATCTCAATGTCGTGCGCCGCGTTTTCCTGTGCGTAGGTCAGTTCAAGTTGCTGCATGGTGGATTCGCCTGAAGAGAGATCTGATGGCCATAAAAGCCCAATGGAATGCAATCTGCGCAGTTTGAGCGCAGTTCTAACTTTCATCGTCGGATGAAGCGCATTCCGGTCATTATTCTCTCCAGTGCGGCGTGATTGGAAGATACCGCAATTTGACAGTTGCCTAACACCAAATTGATCAGAGGCAAAACAAAATCTTTCAAAACGGCGGTTTAAATTTAGCTTTTTGGCACCGTTACGCACTGTTCACGCCTTGATAGGCTGTCAAACGGCAGTTTTGCGGCTATTTTCCTTATCAAAAGGAGAAATCACATGGGACTTCTGGTTGACGGCAAATGGCAGGATGTCTGGTATGACACGAAAGCCACCAAAGGCCGTTTCGAACGTTCGAAATCACAGTTCAGAAACTGGGTCACAGCAGATGGAAGCGCAGGCCCAAGCGGCGAAGCCGGCTTTAAGACCGAGGCTGGTCGCTATCATTTATACGTCTCCTATGCCTGCCCTTGGGCGCACAGAACCCTGATTTTCCGCGCTTTGAAAAAGCTTGAAGACGTCATTTCGGTCTCGGTAGTCGATGCGCTGATGGTTGAAGAAGGCTGGACCTTCTATGGAACCTCAGGCAGCACAGGCGACGCATTGTATGGCGCGAAACGCCTGCACGAAATTTACACGAAAGCTGATCCACATTATTCGGGTCGCGTGACGGTTCCTGTTCTTTGGGACAAGCAGCGCGAAACCATCGTTTCAAACGAGTCGTCTGAAATCATTCGCATGTTGAACAGTGCTTTCGACCAATTCGGCGATGCATCGCTCGATTTCTATCCGGAAGATCTGCGCAGCGAAATCGATGCTCTCAATGACTTCATCTATCCAAACATCAACAATGGTGTTTATCGCGCAGGTTTCGCCACTACACAGGACGCTTATGAGGAAGCCTTCGGGCAGGTATTCAGTGCGCTGGACACCTTGGAAGAGACCCTGTCAAAGAAGCGCTATCTGACAGGCTCAAAGCTTACCGAGGCCGATTGGCGTCTATTCACAACACTCGCGCGCTTTGATCCCGTCTATGTCGGGCATTTCAAATGCAATCTGCGCCGGATCGCTGATTATCCAAATCTCTGGAACTACACGCGTGAGCTTTATCAGGTTCCCGGTGTGGCCGAGACGGTCAATATGGAGCACATCAAGGGCCATTATTACCGCAGCCATAAGACGATCAATCCGACAGGTGTGGTTCCACTTGGGCCTGAGATCGACTATGCAGCACCGCATGACCGGAGCAGGTTCACTAACTGAGCCTTTTCTGCAACAGTCCTTTCAGAACATCTTTGTTTTCTAAAATCTTGAGCGCCTCTTTGATCCTGATCAATGGGGCGCTTTGCTGTGCGGTTCAGAGTGCGTGCATCACTACCCCAGACTACCGGGATCAAGACTTACGGACTAAGAATTTTAGGAGAGACTGATGAACCGCTTTGCAAAAGGACTTCTCGCCGCAACTGCACTGACATTTGCAGCACCTGCAGCTTTTGCTGCTGATGCGATTGTTGCGCAGCCAGCGACCGAGATCGTTGCAGTGCCACAGGCTTTGTCGCCATGGCAGATCCGCGTGCGTGCGCTTGGCGTTATTGCCGAGAATAAAGGCTATGTGAACGGCGTCGATGGCTCTGGTCTTGATTACTCAAAGTCGATCACGCCAGAACTCGACATCACCTACTACTTCACCGACAATCTGGCCGCTGAACTCATCCTCGGCACCACCTATGCCAATATCAATGGCACCGGCTCAATCGAAGGCCTCGGCAAAGTCGGCAAAGTCTGGATGCTGCCTCCAACGCTCACCATGCAGTATCATTTCACCAACTTCGGCGCTTTCAAGCCTTATGTTGGCGCAGGCGTGAACTACACAATTTTCTATAATCAGGATGCAGCAGGCGCTGACTATCTCAAGGTCAAGAACACCTTTGGCGGCGCGCTTCAGATCGGCTTCGACTACATGCTCGATGAACATTGGGGTATCAACTTCGATGTGAAGAAGCTGTTCCTCGAACCTAAGTTTGATGTCACAGTTGCCGGCCAACCAATGACAGGCAAGGCCAAGCTCAACCCTTGGCTGATCGGTACGGGTATCACTTACCGTTTCTAATATCTGAATATAAGGGCGCGAAAGCGCCCTTTTCTTTACCAGTTTGCAAGCGGCTCCAGATCATGCAGTGCCTCTTGTAAGCGACGCTTGGTGGAAGGCGTTGTCCCTTCCGGCAAATTATCAAGCGCGAAGAAACCCGCTTCCGCAATCTCCCTGTCACGCTGCTTTGGTTCGGTCTGCTCGAAAGACCGACAGACATAAAGCGCCACATGATCCCGTTTTGACGCATGCGCATTCTTATAAAGCGCGAAAAGCTCGGGCCGTCCGGTCAGGCGAATATTGCCCTCCTCGCGCAGTTCTTTCTCCAGCGCCTGTCCAAATGTTTCACCGCTATCAACACCCCCACCTGGTAATTGCCAACCCGGAACATAGGTATGTTTTACCAGAAAAACAGAATTGTTCTTTTCATCAAAGACAATTGCCCTGACACCAAGCGTCATCGGGCGCCGCAGCAAAAAATAAGTATGAAATATAAAATGGCGGAAGCGCATACCGTCAATCCTGAGCAAATGTCCTGCACGCATCATTGCTACAAAGACATCAACAAAAAGTCGCTAAATACGGTTTCGATTTAAAAAATAATACAGTACACCGAAACTATGTTTCGCCTCACCCATATTTCAGACATCCACTTGTCGCCGCTGCCCCGCATTCGCTATCGCGAGCTGGCGTCAAAGCGCATCACCGGCTACATCAACTGGATGCGCAATCGCAAAGGCGCGATGCATGGGGCAGTGCTGGACACTCTGATTGCCGATATGTTGGCTCAGAACCCCGATCATATTGCCGTAACCGGCGATCTGGTCAATCTGGCACTCAATCTCGAAATCGACATTGCACATGACTGGCTGCTGAAACTCGGAGACCCAAACAATGTTTCGGTCGTCCCCGGCAACCACGATGCCTATGTACCCGGTGCGCTGGATAAATCCTGCCGTAAATGGGAGCCATGGATGCGTGGCGATGGCGTGGATAACCACGGCCAGCGACCTCTGTTTCCCTACATGCGTGAACGCGGACCCGTAGCAATGATCGGCGTATCGTCTGCGCGCGCGACCGCACCTTTCATGGCGAGCGGCGATTTCCGCTCGGCACAGGCGAAACGTCTAGCCCTTGCACTGGATGAAGCAGGCTCACTCGGACTGTTCCGCGTTGTGATGATCCATCATCCGCCGATCCATGGCGCGACACCTGCGCACAAACGGCTCTATGGCATCAGGCGCTTTCAGAAAGTCATTCTTAAGCATGGTGCCGAACTGGTCATCCATGGCCACACACATCTTGCAACCCGCTACGACATTGATGGGTTAAACGGAAAAGTGCCGGTCATCTGTGTGCCATCAGCCAGTCAGAACTTTGGCGGGCATAAGCCACCTGCACGTTATAACGTCTTCGATATTGAGCGGAAGCCGGAAGGCGGTTGGTCATGCCAGTGGGAGCAACACGGCATTGAAGATGAGAGCGAACGCATCATCAAAATTTCAGAGCAGATATTGTACTAAGGCATCCTGAAATACCAGCAGTGTTTCAGGATGCCTATAGATCAATCACGCTAACGACTTGATCGGCCTCATGCAGTTCACACGCTGCACTTTAATACTCGCGAAATGAAAAATCGCACTTCTTGACCTTTGCGGCGCGTTGCAGTGCTGCCATTTCGCCTTTTAGTCGCGCAACTTCCGCAGCTTTTATTCCATTGCCTTCATTAAAAAGCAATATCGGCCAAAAGATCACTAAGCCAACGCCCGTCTTGATCGCATCTTCAGTTGCTGCTGTATTTTGTCGGCCCATAGCCTTTGCTGCGCTCGTGGAAAGAAGAATGCCCTCACCAGCCAATGAGGAGCAAGAAAGCGTCTCATAAGGGGCCGATGATATATAACTGGGTTCAATTTTACTCGCTCGCGAAGCGCACCCGTTTATAAAAAATAGCGGGCACAATAATAGTATAAGTTTCTTCATCGAACACCTAAATTAAAATAAATAATAATTTAGGTATATTTGATAATATGGTATTTTAATGGAATTAATTTAATTTGAATATGAAATAATAATATAAATAATAAATTGCTAGTATAAATGAAGAAGGCGACATATCTGCCGCCTTCTTTGTCTGCTTACTTTGCAACTACCCGGTTGGCCGCCGAAACAATTGCTTCAAGCGAAGCACTCACGATGTTGTCGTTAATACCAGCGCCGAACAATTTGCCATCTGGATAAGCGACTTCAACGTAGGAAATAGCGGCTGCATCCGAACCCTGCTTCAGCGAATGCTCTGAATAATCGATAACCGACATCTTCACGCCGAGATATTTCGACAGCGCATCGATGAAGCCATCAATCGGACCAGTGCCCTTGCCTTCGATATTCTTGGTCACGCCATTATCGGTGATTTCAGCGGTCAAAATACGACGGCCCTTCTGATCCGGGTCAGGATAGGTGTGATGATCGACGAACTTGATGCGGCCTTCCGCCTGCTCCACATAGAGCTTCTGGAACTCTTCATGAATACGCTTTGATGGCAGTTCTTTACCTTCATCATCCGTGATGTTCTGGATGATTTCGCGGAACTCAACCTGCAAATTACGCGGCAAGTTCAAACCGTAATCCGCCTGCAGGATATAGGCGATACCGCCCTTACCCGACTGCGAATTAATGCGGATGATCGCCTCGTAAGAACGGCCCACGTCCTGCGGATCGATTGGCAAATAAGGCACTTCCCAGACCGGCGAATTGGCGGTCTTGCGAACCTTCATCCCCTTGTTGATCGCATCCTGATGCGAACCGGAGAAAGCCGTGTAAACCAGCTCACCCACATAAGGATGACGCTCAGCAATCTTCAGCTGGTTCGAATATTCGTAGACATCTTTCATGCGATTGATGTCACGGCAATCCAGTTCAGGGTCGATGCCCTGCGTGTACATGTTGAGCGCCAGCGTCACCACATCGACATTGCCAGTACGCTCACCGTTACCAAACAGTGTGCCTTCTACACGGTCAGCCCCAGCCATCAGGCCCAATTCGGTTGCTGCAATGCCCGTGCCACGATCATTATGCGGATGCAGCGAAATGATCAGGTTTTCACGATTATCGAGATTGCGGCACATCCATTCAATCTGGTCGGCATAAACATTTGGCGTGTTCATTTCGACAGTCGATGGCAAGTTCAGGATCAGCTTGTTTTCCGCGGTCGGCTTAACGATTTCCGTCACCGCATTGCAGATTTCCAGCGCCACATCCAACTCGGTGCCGGTGAAGCTTTCCGGCGAATACTGAAAACGATAACCGCCACCCGCTTTCGCGGCCATATCCATGATCATCTTGGCGGCATCAGTTGCGATCTGCTTGATGCCATTGACGTCCTTATTGAAAACAACGCGACGCTGCAATTCACTGGTCGAATTGTAGAAGTGGATGATCGGCGTCTTTGCACCTTCCAGCGCTTCAAACGTACGGGTGATCAATTCAGGACGGCACTGCACCAGCACCTGCAAATCGACTTCGTCAGGCGTATCGCCCTGCTCAATTGCCCAGCGGCAGAAGTCAAAATCGGTCTGTGACGCCGAAGGGAAGCCGATTTCGATTTCAGGGAAACCCATATCGACCAGCAAGCGGAACATACGTTCTTTACGGTCGTGGCCCATTGGGTCAATCAGCGCCTGATTGCCATCGCGCAAGTCAACCGAGCACCAGATCGGAGCCTTTTCGATGCGCTTTGCAGGCCATGTGCGATCATCGAGCTTAGGGAACGGGAATGGCGTATATTTCACGGCCGCGTCTGGCATACCTTTATGCTTTGCGGCGGAATTCGGCGTGTTTACGTTCTCATTCATGGTTATCTCATCCTCCCGGCGTACTGATCAGTTCTGCACTGTCGTAACGACACGGATATCTCGTCTTAAAATTCTAATTCGGATTTTGAGAAAGGAGCATGCGTCAGCGGGACTGTCATCGACCGCCGGACGCTCCTTTCAACGAGCCCGGCGATCGCCGCTAAGGCCGAGGGTAAGAAGCGAGTTTAGAACGCAAACGTTCACGCGCGCGCTGAAAGCGGCGGCAGAATGTTCCATTAATGTTGCGTTCTTCATAACCATGGACTCGCTTTTACACGCGAGGTTTAAAACGTGCAAGCCAGTATTTAGATCACGCAAAGGGCACAGAACTCGTGCCAATCGGCAGCTTTGCCTCATCTTCCGGCTCAACATGGATCACGACGCGCGCGCTTTCGATCTGCGCTTTCAAGGCATCTTCGATTCGGTCACATATAATATGCGCGTCGCCTACGCTCATTTCCGCAGCCACAACCAGATGAAACTCGATAAAGGTCACACGGCCAGCAATACGAGTCTTGAGATCATGAACCTCAATCGCTCCACCCGCATTGGCCGAAATCACATCGCGAATGCGCATTTCTTCAGACGGCTCAACACCGATATCCATGAGGCCCTGAACAGATTTATTGATAACGCCCCAGCCCTGCCAGAGAATGTTGATCGCAACCAGAATAGCGAGCAGCGGATCAAGGATCGCCCATCCGGTAACAACCGCGCCAACGAGACCAAACAGAACACCCACAGACGTAAACACATCAGTCATGATGTGCTGACCATCGGCTTCCAGTGCTGGCGAACGCGCGCTGCGGCCCGTGCGAATGAGCAGTAATGCCCAGAAACAATTGATTGCTGCCGCGACGGTATTGATTGCAAGACCCAGCCAAGGCTCTTCCATCTGGTGCGGTGTCTGTAAGGCCGACCATGCTTCTTTGGCAATCAGAAGTGCAGCAATCGTGATCAACACACCTTCGACAACTGCCGAAATATACTCCGCCTTATGATGACCGAACGGGTGGTTGTCATCGGCTGGTTTATAGCTGACGCTGATCGCCCACCACGCACCGAAAGCCGCAATCACATTGACGATAGATTCAAGCGCATCCGAATAGAGCGCAACAGACCCGGTGAGCATATAGGCCAGATATTTCAAACCCATCACGCCCAGCGCAACAGGAATCGACCAAGCGGCAAGGCGCCGAACTTTTACACTCGCGTCCATCACGAACCCTAATTCTTTAAATTCTTATCCCGGCAAGCGGGTTTGAGCTCAACAATAAGCTCACTGCGCATTCACTCTGGCCAAGCCAGTCAGCCGCATTTCGATAGGCGTTCTATAGCCCAGAAATTCCGATAATCGAACCCCTCATTTTTACTTCAGCAACTTAATTTTCTCTTGCGAATGCAATGCATTACAGTTGCAAATGGTTCGCTAAAGCAGCTCTGAAAAATCATGATTTTATAAGACCATAAACGAAAAAACCGGCCGCAGTTTTCACCACGGCCGGTCGTTTGATTGTCACGTGAAATCGAGTTTAATAGTTGCTGCGGCGCGCTTTATGCTTCGCTGCAAAATGCACAACGATATTTTCGATCATTCGCATCCCCGCATTATGACCCAATGTCATGATGGATTCGGGGTGGAACTGCACTGCCGCCACTGGCTCTTTCTTATGTTCAAAAGCCATAATCACACCGTCTTCGGTTTCTGCCGTAACCAGAAAATCATCGGAGAGACGTTCCGGATCAGCAAAGATCGAGTGGTAACGACCAACCGTTATTTCCTTTGGCAGGCCTGAGAAAATACGCTCCGGCTTTGAAATCCGGATGCGTGACGGCTTGCCATGCATCGGAATGCGAAGCTGACGCAGTGTGCCGCCATAGGCTTCTGCGAGTGCCTGAAGCCCAAGACAGACGCCGAAGATTGGCAACTCACGCTTACGCGCCTTCTCAATTGTCGCTTTGCAATCAAAGTCCTGCGGTGTTCCTGGTCCAGGCGAAAGCACGACAAGATCAGGATTGATGCGGTCGAAAACTTCTTCGGCAACCGGCGAACGCACGGTCGATACCGTTGCACCTGTCTGACGGAAATAATTGGCGAGCGTGTGCACGAAGGAATCTTCGTGATCGACCAGCAGGATCGAAATCCCCTCACCGACCTTTGCCGCAATGCGCTCTTCAGCAACCTGATTGCTTTTCTGTGCTTCACGCACAGCAGCAATCATCGCCGAAGCTTTCAGTTCGGTCTCTGCTTCTTCCTCTTCCGGATTGGAATCAAACAGCAGTGTCGCACCGGCGCGAATCTCGGCCACACCTTCCTTGATGCGGATCGTGCGCAGCGTGAGGCCGGTATTCATGTCCCCATTGAAATGCATCATGCCGACAGCACCGCCATACCATGCACGCGGGCTGCGCTCGTTTTCTTCGAGGAAGCGCATTGCCCAGAGCTTTGGCGCGCCGGTCACCGTCACAGCCCATGCGTGGCTAAGGAAGCCGTCAAAGGCATCCATGCCGTCACGCAAACGGCCTTCGATATGGTCAACCGTATGGATCAGACGCGAATACATCTCGATCTGGCGACGACCGATCACGCGTACCGAACCCGGTTCGCAAACGCGGCTCTTGTCGTTGCGATCAACATCCGAGCACATGGTTAGCTCGGACTCATCTTTCTTCGAATTGAGCAATTTCAGAATTTGCTCGGAGTCTGAAATTGCATCTTCACCGCGCTTGATCGTGCCGGAAATCGGGCAGGTTTCAATGCGACGACCGTTGACGCGCACAAACATTTCCGGCGAAGCACCCACCAGATATTCGTTCTCGCCCAGATTGATGAAGAACGAGTAAGGCGATGGATTAATCGACTTCAGGCGACGGAAGATTTCTGATGGCGCGGTGTGACAGCGCTCATAGAAAGTCTGCCCCGGCACGACTTCAAACAGATCACCGCGCTTGAAACTATCCTTGGCGCGTTCAACTAGCTTGGCATATTCGCCCGGATTATGATCGCCACGCGGCAGATCACGCTCGGCGGGTTTGAAAGCCTGTATCGGCGTCGCGCGTGCAAGATCATGCGTGGATGAACCGCCACAGCTAAACTCATAGCGATCCACCCATGCGCGTGCGGAGTAATGATCCGCCACAAAGATTTCATCAGGAATGAACAACACCAGATCACGCTGATCATCCGGGCGCTTCAACTTGTACTGAATTGGATCGAACTGGAATGCCAGATCGTAGCCAAACGCACCGTAAAGGCCGAGATTTGCATCTTCTTCGGAGAAGAAAAGGCCCACAATCGCGCGCAATACAGTGAAGACCGAAGGCATACGCGAGCGTTCTTCTTCGGTGAATGTGCCGGTGGGTTCAGCAATCGTCAGCTCGATAAGATCTTCACTGGCCTTATCGACCTTCACTTCGGCAAGCGCCTGAACCGTCTTGAGGATCGGGCGCAGCAGGATCGTGCCGCGCTTGTTCAGCGCTTCAATGCGCATCTGGCGATTGCGGGAGGTAATCACGACTGGCGGATCGACAATTGCCGTGTCCCATCGCGTATAGCGGCCTGGATATTCGTAATTGGAAGAAAACACCGCACCACGCCGCTCATTGAGAGCATCGATATAAGTCTCGATGGCTCCCTTATAAGCAGTCAGATGGCGCACACGTTCGACAACAATGCCGCCCGCTGTTTCGTGCGTGAATATCTCGCTATCCGCAATCTTCGCATTCATGACTGGCAATTCCCAAGTGTTATTCGTTATCGAGCACTTCCAAGGCTCAGGCCCCTCAACCAAAGCGCATCGTGCTTCGGCTTTTTATGCTCACATGTCTTCCCCCAAAACCGGTTTCCACTTTTGGGAGACATGTGATGGTCTTATTCAAACAGCCAAACAAAAAGGCCGCCCGGATAATCCCAGCGGCCTGTTTCTAAACGCAAATGCACAAACGCCTGCGTGGCCGCTTTTAGCGAGCCCACCACCAGATTTTTGTTTCAATGCGCGAAATGTTCATGACGATACTGTTAGCCTTCCCTTGCATCGCTTGCAACTGGAAAATTTATGCCTTGGTCGCTCTCTTAACACTAAGCGTAAGACTTAATGCACAAAGAAAATCCGGACCCAGTGAAGCGATCCGGATTTTCCCTTTGCCCTTAATGAGGACAACTATGATGGAAGTTAGCAGGCTCCTTCCACCAAGCCTAAACGGGCACCGCCCAAAATGCCAAATGTATAAGTATAATATGACTTTTAGTATGCAGAACCATTACCACAGGTTGAATTATTATTACAACTATAAAGTGTAATTTTGGTTAATCAATAGATTCATATGAGACACTACTCACCCATATCTCAAGCTGCCAGCCTTATCAGTGCTCAACCAGAGATAAGTAAAAGTATGATGTATCAGGAATTTTGTATGAACGATTAAGCATTTTCGTCTTGCGCCCGCCGCCGATTTCGGATTCATTTCGTTCGCAGATCATTTGCAAACAAACAAAAAGAACCGTTCTTGCAGGCGGTCAAATGGGGACATCAATGAAGAATCTCGATGTGATGGACAGAAGCATTCTGTCTGCGCTTCAGGAAAACGGCCGACTGACCAACACTGAACTTTCTGATCGTATTAATCTTTCGCAAACAGCGACCGCTGAGCGCGTCAAACGCTTAACCCGCGAAGGCTATATTCTGGGCTACTCGGCGCATCTATCGCCGAAAATGCTTGATCGCTCAATGCTGGTTTTCATTGAAATCAAACTCGACCGCACCACCCCGGAAGTGTTTGAAACCTTCTCCACATTCACACGCAGCAATCCCGACATTCTGGAATGCCATATGGTTGCAGGCGGCTTCGATTATCTGATCAAGGCCCGCGTCACGGATATGGACCACTACCGGCGCTTTTTGTCTGAAGCCCTGCTTTCTCTTCCCGGCGTGCGTGAATCCCACACCTATGCTGTGATGGAAGAGGTCAAGGAAACATCGCATATTGCAGTTTAATTCCATCTTCTTTTTGCTGAACACGAGCCACAATTTTTAAAATTCATTTCGACATATTGCCAAAGACATAATGCGGGTATATACCCGTATTATGTCTCATTCCTGTATTTGCATAGATCTGCGTTTGGCAGCCCGAAAGACTTCAGCCATTTATGATGAAGCGCTAGCTCCGCTTGGCATCAGCGTGGCGCAGTTTAGCCTGCTTCGAAAAATATCCCGCGCATCTGCGATCTCACTCACCGAACTGGCACGCATCGCCGAGCTGGACCGTTCAACCATGGGACGGAATGCAAAAGTGTTGCAGAAAATGGGTTTGATCGAACCCGCCTCCAGCAATGACCATCGCGAAACGAGCGTCGCTCTCACCAGCGAAGGGCACAGGCTGGTCGAGCTGGGCGGGCCATTGTGGGATCAGGCCCAAAATGAAATCGAAGCGCGACTGGGTCACAAGGGTGTCGAGCAATTGCTGGCACTTCTTGGTGCGTTGTAGTGCATTTAGCGCATCCCGAAAAGTGTGAAGCGGTTTTCGGAACAAGATACGCGTTGAACGAGTGAATGCGATTTGACTGAAAACAATGACTGAAGCCCGCACGGATTTTAAATAATCAGCGGTTTCGTCCTCCAATATGTGGTGGGTCGAAATCCAGCCGAAACAGAGAGTTCCGAAGATGATCTCAGCTCGCCTAGCCAGTTTTCTAGCGCAACGAAACATCCATTATGGATGGGTTGTCGCTGGTGTCACCTTCCTGACCATGCTGGCGACTGCCGCCGCCATGGGCTCGGCTGGCATATTGATCGAACCACTCCAAAGTGAGTTTGGCTGGACCAATGCGAATATCTCTTTCGCAATGGCATTGCGGCTTGTGCTGTTTGGATTGATGGGACCATTTGCTGCCGCTTTTATGAACCAGTTTGGCCTGCGCCGTGTGGTCATGGCAGCGCTTATTATGATCTCATTTGGGCTTATTGGCTCAATCTTCATGACTGAGCAATGGCAAATGGTAGGGCTCTGGGGCGTCATCATCGGCCTCGGCACCGGCATGACTGCGCTTGTCCTTGGTGCCACCGTTGCTGCGCGCTGGTTTGAGAAGCGTCGCGGTCTGGTCGTTGGCATGATGACCGCCAGCAATGCAACAGGTCAGTTGATCTTCATGCCAATTCTGGCAAGTGTCAGCCAGAATATAGGTTGGCGTTCATCACTGGTCATTGTCATTTCATTCCTGCTGGCCGCACTTGCACTGGTGCTGATATTAATGCGCGACAAGCCTTCAGACATTGGCCTCAAGCCCTATGGCCGCACGGCCCCAATGCCTGCACCTGAACCAAAGAAGAAGTTTGGCGACATGATGCTGTCGCCTCTGGTGACATTGCGCGAAGCTTCTATGACAACCACGTTCTGGGTCTTGTTTCTCACATTCTTTGTCTGTGGCTTTTCCACAAACGGCCTGATCCAGACACACTGGATTGCGCTTTGTGGTGACTACGGCATTGTGCCTGTGGGCGCGGCTGGCATTCTCGCCGTAATCGGCGCATTCGATCTGATCGGCACAATTGCGTCCGGCTGGCTTACCGACCGTTACGACAATCGCTGGCTTCTGTTCTGGTTCTACGCGCTGCGCGGCTTATCACTTATCTATCTGACCTTCACCGACTTCTCGATCTATGAATTGGCGCTTTTCGCCGTCTTCTATGGTCTTGATTGGGTTGCAACAGTCCCACCAACCGTAAAGCTTGCAGCCGAACAATTCGGCCCTGAAAAAGCTGGCATGGTCTTTGGCTGGGTCTTCACTGGCCATCAGGTTGGAGCTGCAGCGGCCGCAGCCTTTGCAGGCTTTGTCCGCACAGATTACGATAGCTACACACCAGCGCTTATTCTGGCCGGTGCCATGTGCTTTGCAGCAGCTGCAATGGTGTTTCTCATTAAACGCTCATCGCTCCGCCCTGCACTTCAAGCATCATAAATACGCATCACCCCAGTCAGCACGCCGAGCCCAGCGGAAGAGCTCGCCGTCTCGCTTGGTAACAAGACGCTCCTCAGCACTTCCATCATCATTGCAAAGTTTGATGGAAACCTTGCCGCCTCCAACACGTGTTGCCGCGATAACTCGCGCTAACGCCGCAAGCGATGGATCGCGTGTTGCCGCAAGATAGATGAATTTCTCATCTTCCCACGGAACTTCGGCGTCCTTAGTCAAACGATGGATCCGCGACCGCGCAACACGACGCGAAAAATGACACCAATCCGGTGCTGCTATCGGACAATCCAGCTGATGGGTACAAGGCGCTGCAATATGCGCGCCTTGTTCTAACAGTACAGCACGTGCATCGAGAATACGCTGCCAGCCAGCTGGTGTTCCCGGTTCCACAATCACAAACAAATGTTGCGCCGAAGCCCAGAGCTTTTCAACGAGTGCCTTGCGGTCAAGCGGTGCCAGTTCATCGAGCACATAAGCAATCGTCACCAGATCGGCCTGCGGCAGATCCGGCTTTTCTTTAATCAGATCAGCGGCCCGCCATTCGGTTTGAAGCCCGATATCTGTCGCAAGTTTGCTGCCAACAGCGCGGATTTCCGGGCTTGCCTCGATCATCGTGGCAGACTGCAAATCAGGCCAGCAATCGCGTGCAGCCCAAAGGGCCGTTCCCGGCCCGCAGCCGACATCCAGCATCGTCTGAGGAACAAAATCGGGGCAAACTTCAGCAACACTCTCCAAGCTTGCACGCACTGCGGCATAAGTCGCAGGAAGGCGTGCAGCCAGATAGGCCTTGGCCGCCAGATCATCAGAAATATGCAAACGCCCATCGCGCGTTTCCGCACGATAGCGCCGCGACAGCACATCAGATGCACGCTTAAGGTCGGCCAGAGCCACACCTTCGAGCGCAGCATCCACGGCCTGTCGCAATAGTGATGGTAGTTCCATTAAAGTTTAGCGCTCCAGAACCTGCTTCACGTCGACCAGATTGGAACGCACACGCAGAATATAAAAGCCCATAGTCGTGAGATGCGATGGCGTAAACCATGCATCCGGGCTGCCGTTGGAAACAATGAATGGCTGCATATCGAGCGCTGAGCGCAACTGCCGCTCCATTTCGTCCCATACACCATCGAGATGCTTTTCAGCCAACACACCACGGAAATCCGAATGTGCAGCACGCAGGATACCGTAATAAGCATAGAGCTGGCCATAGGCGAACCAGAAGCGATCATCGGCGCGTGTATCAAACCAACCGGCATGATAGTTTTCGGCGCGGTCCTTAAGGATTGCCGAGGTCGAGCCCAGATCACTCGCAATACGGTCGACCAGCTGGATCAGATTGTCGGCGCGTGCATCAAAGGTAACCTGACAGGTTTGCAGACGCGTGTTGAACGAACGCAGATCTTTGATTGCAGAACGATAATAGCTTGGTGTTGGTGTCTTAGGGCCAAATGGGCTCAAGCCAAAATACCAGGAATCTTCGGCAAACTGCAGATTTCCACGTGCCTTCTGCAGATCGCTATCAATCTGCGATGTGCCACGCAGACGGCCAATATTATCAACGAGCTCGATAGCCGTACGACGTACCGCAGCATTGATGCCACGCTGGAATGAAGCCTTATTATCAAGGAATGGCGTGCGGTCCCAATCAATGCCAAAGAAACCAAGCTTGTAGAGCAGCATGGAGGAAATCCATGCATTCTGGTTCACATTAAAATCAGTGAGATCGGCGGCCACTTCAGCAATGGCTGATGGCGAACATTTGCGCGCAGTTGATGGAATTTGCGCTGCCTGCATCGGCTGCGTGTCGACTGGAGTTTCAGTTTCGGTTGTCGTCTCGCTATCGCCAGTGGTCGGCGTGGTGTCGGTGCCACTTGGCGTGTTTGTCGAAGGTGCTGGCGTTGATGCTAATGGCGCAGGTGTCGTCTGCAACTCTTCGCCCGGCGTCACCGCCGTTTGGTAGCTATATTTGGCCGGATAGTCGGGATCGAAGTTTGTCCAGACCTGCGTTTGCCAGATAAAATAGACGTAAAGACCGCCAAATCCAATAACGAAGACCGCAACGGCGACTTTCCACAAATTTCCGAGCTTCAGAAAAAGCCGCCATAAAGCACCGAGCGGAACAGCAATTAATCGCGCCAATGCTGCGATAAATCGGCCAAGGAAGGAGAAAACGCCCCGAACTGCATTCCACACTGTCTAAAATCCTTCCTGTTGCCTGCAATTACAGGCTCTCTGACACTTTTACGCTACCGGCGAAACTACATCTGAAATGCAACATATCACCAGCCATTAAACACGAACTCTTGTCCTGATCTTCAAATAGAGTGTGGCTGGCTTTTCGACAACCATCGAGCAGCGTCTTGCGGCAATTATCGAAGCTTTTCGCGTTGCGAGGGTTGAAACGAAACAAGCCGTGGGTAACATGGCACCACTTCGCCCCGCTTCGGCCAGACTGCTTTATGTGCCGAACTTTTGTCTGACGGCCCAGAAAAACGAGTACAACACCCCCGAAAGTCGCAATCAGAAATATTTTCGCCGCAATGGTACTTGATCGGCGAAATCTTTGGTGTTTGCTAAAAGCTGGAACCGGAACAATAATCAATTCGACCAAGGGGCCCGGTGAGAGCGCATTCCAAAAAGTCTTTAACGGCTTTTGGATAAGATGCGCGTTAAAACAATAATGAGGGCGCCGATCTGATTTCATCAGATCGAAAGCGCTCAAATGGAGAGAGAAATGAAGTCCACATCAACGCCTTCAATCAAACGCGTATTGAATATGCTGGCAGTCACCACAGCCATCTTTGCCATTCCAGCAGCCGCCAGCGCTGCCGAGGCGGAAAGCTGCTCGACCGTTCGCTTCTCCGATGTGGGCTGGACCGACATCACCTCGACCACGGCTGTAGCAACCGAGGTTCTCAAGGGCCTTGGCTACAAGACCGACATCAAGGTCCTCTCCGTGCCCGTGACCTATGCGTCGCTGAGCAAGAAAGACATTGATGTTTTCCTTGGCTACTGGAACCCGTCGATGAGTGCCGACCTCAAGCCTTATCTGGATGATAAGAGCGTTGAGACACTGCGCACCAATCTGACAGGCGCGAAATACACGCTCGCCGTGCCAAAATATGCCTATGATGAAGGCCTCAAAGACTTCAAAGACATTGCAGCTTTCAAAGATAAGCTGGGCGGCAAGATTTACGGCATTGAGCCCGGCAATGACGGCAACCGCCTGATCCTCGACATGATCACCAAGGATGCCTTTGGCCTCAAATCCTTTGAGTTGGCAGAATCGTCGGAACAGGGCATGCTGGCGCAAGTCGCGCGCAGCATTAAGAGCAAAGATCCGGTTGTCTTCCTCGCATGGGAACCACATCCGATGAACAAGCGCTTTGAAATCGCTTATCTAACAGGCGGCGATGATTTCTTTGGGCCAAACCTCGGCGGCGCGACAGTCGAAACCAATATCCGCGCTGGCTATGCGCAGGAATGCCCGAATGTCGGCAAGTTCCTGACCAATCTTGAATTCCAGCTAGAAATGGAAAACGAGATCATGGGCAAGATCTTGGATGACGGCGAAGAACCAGCAAAAGCTGCAACCGCTTGGCTCAAGGCAAATCCTGCCGTGCTCGACAAGTGGCTTGACGGCGTGACCACGCTCGACGGCAAGGAAGGTCTGCCAGCTGTCAAGGCAGAACTCGGCCTGTAGTCTTGATATTCAGGGCCGCGGGCAACCGCGGCCTGTACCTTTGCAAACATGAAAAAGAAAAAGCACGCAGCAGGAGACAGAATCGTTGAACTGGCTGACGGACTATAAAATCCCAGTTGGACCGACCGCAAAATCGGTGGTCGACTGGCTTACGACGCATTGGGGGCTTTTCTTCGACACTCTTGCAACAATTATGCAGGGTCTGATTGATGGCCTATTATATCTCTTGCAGCTCCCTCATCCGCTCGTTCTTATTGCCCTCTTCGCTATCGTTGCATGGCTGATACAGCGTCGTATTTCAGTAGTCGTGCTCACCATTTTAGGTTTTCTATTCATCATTAATCAGGGTTATTGGGACCCTACCCTCAAAACATTGACACTTGTTCTTTCTTCTTGCTTTGTTTGTATGGCTATTGGCGTGCCACTGGGCATAGCCGCTGCACATCGTCCAAAACTCTATGCGATTATGCGCCCTATTCTCGATCTGATGCAGACATTGCCAACATTCGTCTATCTGATCCCAGCTATCGTCTTCTTTGGTATCGGCATGGTCCCCGGTCTCCTTGCAACAGTCATCTTTGTCATACCTGCTCCTATTCGACTAACCCAACTCGGCATTTCCTCTACACCATCGTCACTAACTGAAGCCGGCGAAGCTTTCGGTGCTTCCCGCCGTCAACTGCTTTGGAAGATCGAACTGCCTTATGCGATGCCGCAGATTCTGGCGGGCCTCACTCAAACCATCATGCTGTCACTGTCGATGGTGGTGATTGCAGCCCTTGTCGGCGCAGACGGTCTTGGCGTACCTGTTGTACGGGGCCTTAATTCCGTCAACATCTCGCTCGGTTTCGAAGCAGGCTTTATTATCGTCGTTGTTGCAATCGTGCTCGATCGCATCTTCCGGGCTGCACGGGACAAATAGGAGAGCTGGCTATGACGATCATTTCCGTAGAAGACGTCAGCATCATATTCGGCAAAAATGCCGATAGCGCGCTGGAACTGGCAGATCGCGGTGCTTCGCGCTCGGAAATTCAGGCCGAAACCGATCTGGTTCTTGGCGTGCACGACTGCTCGCTCAATATTCAGGAAGGCGAGATTCTTGTCCTGATGGGCCTGTCTGGTTCTGGCAAATCGACGCTGTTGCGCGCCATTAATCGGCTTAATCCGATTTCGCGTGGTCGCGTTCTGATCCGCGATGGCGAACGCACGATTGATGTCGGCAATGCCGACCGCAAAACACTGCGGCATCTGAGGACCGAACTCGTTTCGATGGTGTTTCAGCAATTCGGCTTGCTGCCATGGCGTACGGTTGAAGAAAACGTTGCCTTCGGCCTCGAAATTTCCGGCATGAGCAAACAGGAACGTCTTGCCCAAGCGCGTAAACAGCTCGAACTTGTCGGTCTACAAGAATGGGCCAAGCGCAAGGTCGGTGAACTTTCCGGCGGTATGCAGCAGCGCGTTGGCCTTGCCCGTGCATTTGCCACCGGAGCACCCATTTTGCTGATGGATGAGCCGTTCTCGGCACTTGATCCACTGATCCGCACACGCTTGCAGGACGAACTTCTGGCGTTTCAATCACGGCTTAAGAAAACGATTGTGTTCGTTAGCCACGATCTTGATGAAGCTATGAAGATCGGCAATCGCATCGCGATCATGGAAGGCGGGCGTATTGTGCAATGTGGGACACCGCAAGACATTCTTCTCAACCCAGCTGATCGGTATGTTGCAGATTTTGTTGCCCATATGAACCCGCTTGGCGTCCTGCAGGCGGGCGACATCATGACTCCGTTTGATCGCAATGCAGCTCCTCGCCCCTTTGCAGCGACGACACGAAAAGAAACGCTCGTTCGTGAATTGATGAAATCAGTTGCTGATAGCAGCGGCGATGTCGGCATTGTTGAGAATGGCGTTATTATCGGCAAAATCAACGCCGATGACATTGTTCGGGCGCTCTCCTGGCATCAGCAGCGCGGACAGCATTAGAGCCCATTTTCAAAACAAAAACGCCGCCTTAAAAAGGCGGCGTTTTATTTTTCAATTTAAAGAGCTTTATGCCTGAGCAGCCTGACGAGCAGCAGCGCGTGCTTCTACGCGGGCGCGGATTGCATCGACATCCGCACGCGGAGTCGCAGCAAACAGCTTCTTAGTATAGTCGTGCTGCGGGTTGTTAAACACCTCTTCACGCGTGCCATACTCAACCACTTCGCCAAAATACATCACCATCACTTCGTCAGCGATGTAACGCACGACCGAAAGATCGTGGCTGATGAAGACGTAAGTCAGGCCAAATTCTTCCTGCAAATCCGAAAGAATGTTGAGCACCTGTGCCTGCACCGAGAGATCAAGCGCTGAAACCGGCTCATCGAGAATGAGCAGCTTCGGATTGAGCATCAAGGCACGCGCAATGGCGATACGCTGACGCTGACCACCGGAGAACATATGCGGATAGCGATTGAAATGCTCTTTGCCAAGACCAACCTTAAGCAGCATTTCCATCGACTTTTCGCGACGCTCTTTGGCAGACATGTTGGTGTTGAGCAACAAAGGCTCAGCCAGCACATCACCGATCTTCTGGCGCGGATTGAGCGAGCCATATGGGTTCTGAAACACGATCTGCACCTTCTGGCGCATTTCGGGTGTCAGGCCGTCGCGGGCAATGTTCACATCCTTACCGCCGATCATCAGATCGCCGGAGGTCTGTGGATCGATCATGGTCAGGATACGGGCAAGTGTAGACTTACCGCAGCCTGATTCACCGACGATTGCCAGCGTCTTGCCCTTTTCAAGCTTGAAGCTCACGCCTTTAACAGCATGAACGACTTTTGGCTTGCCAAAAAGACCGCCGCCAACATGGTAATCGCGCTTGATGTCGCGCGCTTCGAGAACGATCTCGCTCATCACGCTTCTCCTGCGGCACTATTTGCCAAAACAAAGTCGGAAACCGTCGGCAGACGATCGCCTGTCGCATTTTCTGGCAAGGACGACAGCAATGCACGCGTATAAGGATGCTTAGGCGCAGAGAACAACGACAACACGTCGGAGTCTTCCATCTTATGGCCCTTATATTGCACGATCACGCGATCCGCAGTTTCTGCCACAACACCCATATCATGAGTAATCATGATCAGACCCATGCCGTGTTCGACCTGAAGACGCATCAGCAGATCAAGAATCTGCTTCTGGATCGTCACGTCAAGCGCCGTGGTTGGCTCATCAGCAATAAGCAGCTTTGGATTACACGCAATCGCAATCGCGATCATCACACGCTGGCACTGTCCACCCGACATCTGATGCGGGAAGCTCGACAGGCGTTCAGCCGCATCGCGAATGCCAACCAGTTCAAGCAGTTCAATGGCGCGCGCACGGCTTGCAGCACCCTTGAGCCCCAGATGGCGCTTCAGCACTTCTTCAAGCTGATAGCCAACCGTGAAGCATGGATTGAGGCTTGCAACAGGCTCCTGAAAGATCATCGAAATATCGCGTCCGATGATCTTGCGGCGTTCCTTGTCGGACATGCCTTTCAGGTCTTGGCCGTCAAATGTCATGCTGTCGGCGGTAACAGTTGCAGTCTTTGGCAGAAGCCCCATAACCGCAAGCATGCCCACCGATTTGCCAGAACCAGACTCGCCAACAATCGCAAGCACTTCGCCCTTATCGACCGAAATATCGATGCCGTCGACGGCCTTGAATGGACCAGTCGAGGTATCGAACGAAACCGTCAGGTTTTTGATTTCAAGCAAAGCCATCGATCAGCTCCTTTTCAGCTTCGGATCGAGCGCATCACGAAGACCGTCGCCGACCAGATTGATCGCAAGAACGGTGATCAGGATCGCAAGACCGGGGAAAGTCACGACCCACCATGCGCGCATGATGAATTCGCGTGCTTCTGCCAGCATGGTGCCCCATTCCGGTGTCGGCGGCTGCGCACCCATGCCAAGGAAGCCAAGCGCTGCAACGTCGAGAATGGCGTTGGAGAACGACATGGTTGCCTGAACAACCAGAGGCGCAAGGCAGTTTGGCAAAATGGTCTTGAACATCAGACGTAGCTTGCTTGCACCGGCAAGCTTGGCTGCGGTCACATATTCACGCTCTTTTTCAGCCAACACCGCTGCACGCGTCAGACGCGAGAAGTGTGGCAGCAGAACAAGCGTAATTGCCAGAACCGCATTGATGAGGCCCGGTCCGAGAATTGCCACCAGAACCAGCGCCAGAAGCAGCGAAGGGAACGCCAGAATAACGTCCATAATACGCATGAAAACCGTATCAACGCCGCCGCCAAAAAAGCCGGATATGACGCCAATCGTAATGCCAAGGCACATCGAGATGATGACGATCACAAAACCAACGAGCAGCGAATACTGCGCGCCATAGATCAGGCGCGAAAGCATATCGCGACCAACTGCGTCCGTTCCAAGCAGGAACTGCGTTGAGCCGCCCTCTTCCCAGAAAGGAGGAGCCAGCAGAAAATCGCGGAACTGTTCAGTTGGATTATGCGGAGCGATAAAGGGAGCCAGAATCGCTACAATCACCAGTGCCAAAAATACGAAAAGACCAATAACAGCGCCGCGATTGACGCTGAAATAGAACCAGAAATCTTTCAAAGCCCGGAGTTTCCCGACTTCGTTTGCAGCTTCCGGCTGAATTGCGGAGTGTGTCATAATACCCTCACTTATGCCGGATACGCGGATTAATCAGGCCGTAAAGCAGATCGACGATCAGGTTTACGATCATGATGATGAACGCAATGATCAGCAGTCCGCTCTGAACGACAGGATAGTCGCGACGCGAAATGGAATCGAGCATCCACTTGCCGATACCGGGCCATGAGAAGATGGTTTCCGTCAGGATCGCACCCGCCATCAACACACCGACCTGAAGGCCAATCGTCGTGATAACCGGGATCATCGCATTGCGCAGCGCATGAAGGCCGATAACGCGGCGAACCGGCAGGCCTTTCGCGCGAGCGGTACGCACATAATCTTCACCCAGAACTTCCAGCATCGCCGAACGCGTCTGACGTGCAATCACCGCAAGCGGGATCGTTGCAAGAACGATGGTGGGCAAGATGAGATGCGACACAGCAGACGTGAAGGCGCCCTTCTGGCCCGACAAAACACTATCGATCAGCATGAAGCCTGTGACCGGCGGGAAGTAATAAAGCAGCGATAAACGGCCCGAAACCGGCGTCCATTGCAGCGTCCCGGAGAAGAAAATGATAAGCAGCAAAGCCCACCAGAAAATCGGCATCGAATAACCAACCAGCGAGATACCCATCAGGCCCTGATCAAACCAGGAGCCGCGCTTTACAGCGGCAAGCACACCGGCAGGAATGCCCAGCAGAACCGCTACGATGATCGCGCAGACAGCAAGTTCAATCGTTGCCGGAAACAGCGTGAAAAACTCGTCGAGCACTGGCTTTTTCGTGACCAGAGACTGGCCGAAATCACCGTGCAGAAGGTTCCAGACATAATTGAGATATTGTTCCCATAACGGACGATCAAATCCGAGCTGGGCCAATAGCTGCGCATGGCGCTCGGGGCTTACGCCGCGTTCACCTGCCATCAACAGAACAGGATCGCCAGGCAATACGCGGACGAAGGCGAAAGCCACAATCGTGATGCCGATGAATGTCGGTATCAGATAAAGCAGTTTGTTTAAAACAAAACGGAACATACAAAAACTCCGACCGGGCGCGGAGGAAACCTCCACACCCGGCCGCTGGTGTTGTCAGATTTTACTCGGAAATATCAACTTCTTCGAAGCGATAATCACCAAGTGGGCTCTGTTTGAAGCCAGTAACCTTTGCAGACATCGGCACGAAAACAGTCGAGTGAGCGATGGTGTTCCAAGGAGCCTGTTCCTTGAAGATTACCTGTGCTTCTTCGTAAAGCTTCACGCGTTCGTCATGGTCGGTCGTAACCTTTGCCTTCTGAATCAGGTCTTCAAATGGCTGGTAGCACCACTGAGCGCGGTTGTTGGAACCAACGCCAGCGCAACCCAGAAGCGTACCAAGGAAGTTGTCCGGATCACCATTGTCGCCGGTCCAGCCGAGAATGACTGCGCCGTCACGGTCTTTTTCGCCGGACTTCTTGAGGTATTCACCCCATTCCATCGAAACGATTTCAGCCTTTACGCCAACCTTAGCAAGATCAGACTGCATAAGTTCAGCCGTACGACGTGCATTTGGCATGTAAGGACGGCTTACAGGCATTGCCCAAAGCTTCATGCTCAGATCCTTAACGCCAGCGGCTTCAAGTGCCTTCTTGGCAGCTTCCGGATCATACTTGTCGTCTTCGATCTTGTCGTTGTAGCTCCACATTGTCGGTGGGATCGGGTTCTTAGCAACCTGTCCCTGACCCTGATAGACTGCATCAACAATCGCCTGCTTGTTTACAGCCTGATTGAGTGCCTTGCGCACTTCCGGCTTATCGAACGGAGCAACCGTTGTGTTGTAAGCAAAATAAGCAACGTTCAGACCAGCCTGTTCGTCAACCTTGAGGTTGGAATCGGCCTGAAGATCCTTAATGTCAGCTGGCGCCGGATAAGACATCAGGTTGCATTCGCCAGCCTTGAGCTTCTGCGCGCGAACAGCTGGATCAGTGGTAATTGCAAAGACGAGATCGTCGATCTTTGCCTTATCACCCCAATAGTCCGGGTTAGCCTTGAAGCGAACCACAGCGTCTTTCTGGTAAGCAACAAACTGGAAAGGACCTGTGCCAACCGGGAACTGATTAAGATCGCTCTGCTTGCCATCAGCTGCGAGCTTGTCGGTGTATTCCTTCGAGATGATCGAAGCGAAAGGCATCGAGATATTGGCGAGGAATGCAGCTTCCGGACGGGTCAGAATGAACTTAACCGTGTTGTCGTCGATCTTCTGGATTTCCTTGATCAGCGTACCCATTTCCATCGAATCAAAATATTCGTAGGTCACGCCAGACGTATATTCGTGCCAGGGATTTTCCTTGTTGCCCATACGGTCGAACGAGAAAATCACGTCATCGGCGTTGAAATCACGTGTTGGCGCGAACTGGTCACTCGAATGGAACTTTACGCCCTTGCGAAGGTGGAAGGTATATTCCTTACCATCTTCCGAAACTTCCCAGCTTTCAGCCAGACCCGGTACAACTTCGGTCGTGCCGTTCTGAAACTCTGCAAGGCGGTTGTAAACCGGATGCGCCGACGCATCGAACGTGTCACCACCCGTATAAGCAGCAGGATCAAAGCCTTCCGGTGATGCTGGTGAGCAATAGACAAAGGTCTTTGCCGATGCCGCACCGCTCATCAGAGCGACAACTGCCGTTGCCGCCAGAAGTGTTTTATAAAATTTCATTTAGAGCCCGCCTCCACGGAAAATATTATTGCACGCACCCTAAGCATGCAAAGAACCCTTATCGAAACGTGTGGCACCCCACAATGCAAGCGGTATTTTTAGATTCTTGTCGCATTCTCAACGGATTTTCGCCAAATAAATTAGATTTTATTTTCTGATAAATACAGCTTTTTAGAAAATTGCGCTAAAAGCAGCTAATTTATAATATTATTCACGTAGCTGATATATCGTAAGAAACAACATTTACCCTTTCACGACCGGTCCACCAAATGCGGAATACACCGCTGGCCGTTGCGCCTTGGGGCTTATAATTTAATTTTGATTGTTTAAATCGTACCTGGCAGATACCAGACTATCATAGTCATATTTGAGGCTGCCATGTCAGAAATCAATCCTATCCGCCCAACAACATCCCAAGCAATTGACCTTGCAAAAACGTTGCTAAGGTCATCACGTTATGGTGCACTTGCTGCTATAGATGCCAAATCCGGCAGAGCTTTGGCAAGCCGTGTTGCAGTTGCCACTGATATAGATGGAACCCCGATTATCCTCGTGTCGGGTCTGGCGGCTCACACCTCGGCTTTGCTCGCCAACCCTTTATGCTCATTGCTTTTGGGTGAGGCTGGGAAAGGCGATCCACTCGCCCACCCGCGGATCACGATTCTCTGCGAAGCGGCAAAAATTGATCGATCGTCACCTCAATACCCGCAAATCCGGCGGCGCTATCTCAATCACAATCCAAAAGGCGCGCTTTATGTCGATCTGGGCGACTTTAATTTCTTTCGGCTTTCGGTGGAAAATGCCAGCCTGAACGGTGGTTTTGGCAAAGCATTTAATCTCAGCCACGATAATTTGATTAGCAATCCATCCGCGTCTGCAACTATAGGATCGGGGGAGCAAGAAGCGCTCGATACATTTAATACGCAATTTAACTCAGATATTATAACCTTCACATCAAAGCTTAAAGGCAGTGCGGCAAACTGGAAATTGATCGGATTAGATCCGGATGGTTTCGAACTGGCCAGTGGCGATGAAATCTTAAGATTAAACTTCTCATCGCCATGCGATTCTATCGCACAGCACTCCAAGGCGCTTGTCATGCGGCTGCGAGGTGAAAAATGAAACGAAATCCCGATATTTTTGGGACAAATCTCGATAATTTTTGTGTCGATGAATATAAGCAAAGGCTTTTCAATTTTAACATATAGTATTACCTTCTCAACGTCAGACATAAAATATTGCTGGCAATTTGTTAACCAGATGCAGTCTTACGGGGGTATGACAGCGAATGACTACAGATAATAAATTTATTGATTTAGTAGAAAATGCAGATCAGGTTGCTGACTTCCTATCAGCGCTCGCTAATAACAAGAGGTTGCTTATTTTATGCAAACTTTTACATAATGAAATGTCAGTTGGTGCTTTGGCAAAGGCTATTGATCTTAGTCAATCTGCCCTTTCACAACACTTAGCTAAGTTACGGGCTCTTAATCTCGTATCAACGCGTCGCGATGCACAGACGATCTATTATATTGTTTCGTCACCGCATATCGAACTGATGTTGTCTACACTTTCAAGTCTGTATATGAGTCCAGCTCCGCGTCGACGTGAAATGTCGGCCGTAGTTCACCAGTAAAATACATCCCATGAGGCATAAGTCGTGCGATGAAGGAAGAAAAAACCGGATCGCACGACTTTGTCGTTGAGATAACTGACGCCAATGATGCAAGGCTCGCAGCCTATAAAAACATCCGCGAAAAGGATCTGGTCGGCCGCCAGCAGCGTTTTATCGCTGAAGGGAAAGTCGTCCTTAATGTTCTTTTTTCAGAATCTGCGCGCTTTGACACAGAATCCCTTCTTATTCTCGAAAACCGTCTGAATGGCCTACAGGATCAGCTTGCGCAATTGCCATCGGGCGTAGAGGTCTATTCCGTACCGCAATCCGTCATTGACGAGGTGGCTGGATTTCATGTCCATCGCGGCATTCTGGCGGTCGGACGACGCAAGCCTCAGCCTGAACTCGCGAACATGATCAGTCAGTTGCCAGAAGCTGCGCTCGTCGTCGTTTTGTGCGGCATTTCTAATCACGACAATGTCGGATCGATCTTCCGCAATGCGGCTGCGTTTGAAGCCAATTGCGTTTTGATGGACGAGACCTGCTGCGATCCCCTCTACCGAAAAGCCATACGCGTTTCGGTTGGCGCTACATTGAAAGTTCCATATTTTCACGGCGCGAACATCGAAATGATTGTGGCGACGCTACAGGATGCCAAATTCAATATATTGGCGCTCAGCCCTTCATCAGCGTTGAATATCTATCAGGCGCCAAGCAACAATCGTCAGGCGTTGTTATTAGGCACTGAAGGCGAAGGGCTTCCATCGTATCTTCTGCAGCAGCTTACGGGCGCGCGCATTCCCATGTCATCACAATTTGACAGCCTTAACGTGGCGACAGCTTCAGGAATTGCCCTCTCCCGCTTCAGCAAATTTACCTGAAAACAAAAAAGCCTCCCGCAAATGCCGGAGGCTTTTATAATCTCTTTTACAAATTGCTCTTAGGCAGCCGAAGCGCTGGCAGCACCAGTAACAAGGCGACGGAGCATTTCCTCAGCGCGTGGTTCACGCTCCGAACGCGCGATGAACCCGCCACCAAATACCCGTGCGGTATTGCTGTCGTCAGAATAAAGCACGCAAGCCTGTCCAGGTGCGATACCGCTTTCACCGTCAACCAGTTCTACCCATGTCTTGCCATCTGCATGATGCAGAACAGCAGGGCGGGGTGGGCGCGTTGAACGAACCTTGGCGAACACTTCCATGCCGCCTTCTGGCAGCGCATCAAGTGCTTGGTCGCCGAGCCAGTTCACGTCACGCAAAAACACCTTGTGCGTTTCAAGCGCTTCGCGTGGACCAACAATAACCCGCGTATTGGCAGCATCAAGATGCACCACATAAAGTGGATCACCTGTAGCAACACCAATGCCACGGCGCTGGCCAACCGTATAGTGAACAATACCGTCATGACGTCCAAGCACGCGACCATCGATATGAACAATATCGCCCGGTGTTGCCGCTTCCGGCTTCAGCTTGGAAATGATGTCAGTATATTTGCCCTGCGGAACAAAACAGATGTCCTGACTGTCTTGCTTCTTGGCAACCGTCAGGCCCATTTCTTCCGCAATCTCACGCACACGGGCCTTTGGCAGATGGCCAAGAGGGAAGCGCAGATAATCAACCTGATCCTGGGTGGTTGCGAACAGGAAGTAGCTCTGATCGCGATCAGAATCTTCCGGACGGAACATCGCACGATGTTCGCCATTCAAACCGCTGCGGATATAATGGCCCGTTGCCAACGCATCCGCACCAAGCTCACGCGCGGTCTGCAAAAGATCGGCAAACTTGACCGTCTGGTTACACGACACACAAGGAATCGGTGTTTCACCGCTGACGTAAGAATTTGCAAACGTATCGATCACAGCTTCGCGGAAACGCGCTTCATAATCGAGAACGTAATGAGGAATACCGAGACTTTCCGAAACGCGACGGGCATCTTCAATGTCCTGACCGGCACAGCATGAACCAGCGCGATGCACAGCCGCGCCATGATCATAAAGCTGTAGCGTTACGCCAACAACATCATAGCCTTCACGTTTGAGGATGCCGGCCACAACAGAAGAATCGACGCCACCCGACATGGCGACGACAACGCGCGTGTCTTCCGGCTTTCCCGGCAGATCGAGGCTGTTCAGGCTCATGATTGAATCCAGCTTCCGGGCATAGGCCCTGCTTCTCAAAGTTTAGATTTGCGCCCTATATAGGTCACATGATGGGCATTTGCCAAGATGTCGCAGCAAAAACATCGCTTATTTTGCAGCAATTGCGCCACAATTTCGCGTGAGACTTTAAGAAAAATTACCGGTGATCCGGGTTTTTTTATGACTTTCTCGCCAAATAAGGCATTTTTTTGCAAGTGTTACCAGATAGTTACCAGCAGTTTAGGTAAATATTAAAAGCTATAGGGGTAGTCTCAGTCTCGATTAGGTCCTTGAGTGTTGTGTAGAGAGTACAATGGCCGATCTGACAAGACCGCGTATAAAGTATGTTATCGGTCCCGATGGCAGTCCGCTGACCATCGCTGACCTCCCCCCCGCCTCGACAAGGCGCTGGGTCATCCGCCGTAAGGCTGAAGTCGTTGCCGCTGTTCGCGGTGGGCTTCTCAGCCTTGAGGAGGCATGCCAGCGTTATACATTGACGGTGGAGGAATTTCTGGGCTGGCAATCCTCAATCGACGAGCATGGTCTCGCCGGTCTCAGGACGACCCGCATCCAGCAATATCGACACTAAGCTCTTGCTGTTTCCTTGAAACGGGAAGATCAAAATCAAACCCCGGCCGGTTCACTGGCCGGGGTTTTTCTTTTGATTGACGCGACTATATGAGCTTGAAAGACATATGCTCTCAAAGGGTAGGTTCATGGCTGAGAATATTGAGATTACAAAATACGACGCTGCTGATAGCGGTCGCTATGTCGTAAACATTAATGGCGATGAAGCGGAGATGACCTATACGAAACGAAGCCCGACGCTCATTTCAATTGATCACACATTCGTGCCCGATTCGATGCGCGGCAAAGGCGTTGCACAGGCACTTGCACTCTACGCTGTTGAAGACGCGCGCAAAACGGGCTGGAAGATCATTCCAATATGCAGTTTCATGGAGGCGCAAGCGAAGCGCCATGCGGATTGGGCAGATGTTGTTGCAGAAGGCTAGTGCCTATACCGAAAAGTGTGAAACGGTTTTCGGAAAAAACGCGCTGTAATACTTAGCGCAGGTCGCGGATGCGGCTTGCAAGGCTTTTGGGGCGAGAGGTGCCGTTCTCTGCTTTTTCAGCATCAAGCAGCTTGTTGATTGGCGAAGCCGCACCTTCTTTGTCGGCTGTAGCGGCGACCATTTTTGCTGCCAGAACGGCCATTTCTTCGCGCAATGCTGCATTCTCTTTCAGAATATCTGCTGGTGCGGCTGTCGCTGAGGCTCCATTGCGCGCGTGACGTTCAAGCCGCTCCTGCGCATCAGAAAAATCAGCAATCAGTTTATCGAGCTTCTGCTGCAATTCTGTGTTGCGGCGCTTCTCGCTTTTCAGTTCAGTCTGTGCGGCAGTCAATTGCGTCGAAACCTCGTTATAGCGAGCAGATGCATCTTTACGTTCCCGACGCATTTCGCTCATCTCATTTGCCAAACGGCCATGCTCGGCCTCTTTGGCACTCACCTCTATACGCAGCGTATCGGTCAGTTCTTCAAGAGATGAAAGGTGTTTTTGCAGTCGCTGCACTTCAGCTTCAACAATTTCTGCTTCTTCAGCGACATTATCACGTTCAATTGTGATCTCTGCTATTCGTGTATCGCGCGCAATAAGCGTTTCGCGAAGCTCAGCCATGTCAGATTCGAGCGCCGCAAAACGCTTGAGTTCATCGTGTTGCTGACCAATCTGAATGAGTTGTCGGGCTGATTTTTCACGTTCCAAGTTGAGCTGCTGCTTGAGCTTGCTGGCGATAACCGCATGTTCTGCACGCAAGCCATCACGGTCCGCGCGAATTTCTGCAAGAGTGACTGGGAGTTCAGCATGAATTTGCCGTCGCGCCAAAAATAAGGCACGCCGCCAAACCGAAGGACCAAGCAGAACCACGACGAAAATCGCCATGAGAACGCCAAGTATGAAAATAAGCGCTGACTGGATCACGGCTTTTCACATCAGATCGCATCTCGAAATTGTGAAACGGTTTTCAGGATACGCGTTTAAAAGACAGGAGCCACCAGCCATAAGGATGACTGGCGACTGCTCATGATAAGAATCAGAATGGATTCCAAGTTGGCGCTGCCGACAGTTTCAAATAGCCAATATTGATACCAAGCCGCGCACCAACACCTGTACGGATCGGCACCAGCATTATGTTTTCACGCTTAAGTACATTGAACCCAACACCAGCAATAACATAAGCAGAACCCGCAACACCCGCATAGCGACCATAGAGACTCTGGATATCATCGAGATTATAGACGAGCATCATAACGCGCGAACCTTGTCCCCCGAAATCCCAGCCGAGCGACGGGCCCTGCCAGAATGTACGGTGATCGCCCGCATTCTTTGTGTAAAGCGTGCCTTCACCATAGGTCAGGCCGCCAATGAAAGCGCCAGAGCCTTCTTCACCCAGAATATAACCGTTCGGAAGACCAAAACTCTGAAATGCTTTTTCAACCGCACTGGCAATTCCGCCGGATGTAGACCCGAAAAAGCGATGGCCCGACTGAACAACTTCCTCGGCCGTGTATGAGTTACTGCTCTGTGCAAGCGCGTTGTGCGGCACGGCGATAATGGAGATCAAGAAGGCCGCAATAAACGCTAAACGATACGCCGCATTGCGGAACCCGATCTGCGACAGGGACGGTATGGCCATTTATAAATTCCTTTTGCCTACCAGCTTCTCTGTCTGACGCCCTGTTAAAAGCTTTAGCACGCGCTTCTTATGAACGCTTTTGCCGAATCGCGCTTATTCTAACCGCTAAATTCTTGTCTAAATCTTTATGCGCTGAAATTGGCTTTAGAATGGCATCAAAAAACAGCTTTCTTGCGGCAATCCAATGTGGCGTGTATCCAGATTCGCAAGGTTCCTGATGTTGATTCGTCGGGATTTATGCTCATCAACTGATTGCCGCCTGACATCGTCTAAGAGACGATCATCAGAGACGGTTCGCGCCTGGAGAAAACACCATGCCATTGCCTGTTACCCTGTCCGCACTCGATCTTGGTGCGCTTTTGTGCAGCCGTATCTGTCATGACATCATTTCGCCGGTAGGCGCGATCAACAATGGTCTTGAGTTGCTGGAAGAAGGCGGCGCGGATGAAGACGCGATGGCGCTCATCAAATCCAGTGCACGCAACGCTTCCGCCCGCCTCCAATTTGCCCGCATCGCATTTGGCGCTGCCGGTTCTGCAGGCGTACAAATCGATACCGGCGATGCACAGCACGTCGCCACACAATATTTCGCAAATGAAAAGCCAGAACTGACATGGGATGGCGCACGCGTCCTGCTGCCAAAGAACAAGGTCAAGTTGCTGCTCAATATGCTGCTGATCGGTAACGCCGCCATTCCGCGTGGTGGTTCGCTGGCAGTGCGTCTCGAAAATGGTGATACCGACCCGCGTTTCGTCATTACAGTAAAGGGCCGTATGCTGCGCGTTCCGCCAAAGTTCCTTGAACTTCATTCAGGTGGAGAACCGGAAGAGCCAATCGATGCGCATTCGGTTCAGCCATATTACACGCTTCTGCTCGCCGAAGAAGCAGGCATGACGATCTCTATTCACGCCACAGCAGAAGATATCGTTTTCTCTGCCGAATAAATGATAACTGATTACAAAAAAGCGCAGGGTCAAACCTGCGCTTTTTTGTTTAATGCAGCTAAAAGAAAAGGCCCCGCCAAAGCGGAGCCTTATTCATTCCAGCCTTGAAAAAGCGCTTATGCGATTTCGCGCAACTCTGTGCCATCTGGCTCGCGCAGCACATAGCCACGGCCCCAGACGGTTTCGATGAAGCTCTGGCTACCGGAAACGGCATCCAGCTTTTTACGCAGCTTGCAGATAAATACGTCGATGATCTTCAACTCAGGCTCGTCCATACCGCCATAAAGGTGGTTAAGGAACATTTCCTTAGTGAGCGTCGTGCCCTTACGCAGCGAGAGCAGCTCAAGCATCTGATATTCTTTGCCGGTCAGATGAACGCGCTGACCACCAACTTCGACGGTCTTTGCGTCGAGGTTAACAATCAGATCGCCAGTGGTGATGACCGACTGGGCATGACCCTTGGAACGACGAACAATCGCATGAATACGGGCAATCAGCTCGTCCTTATGGAACGGCTTCGTCATGTAGTCGTCTGCACCGAAGCCGAGACCACGAACCTTGTCCTCAATGCCAGCCATGCCGGAGAGGATGAGGATTGGCGTCTTAACCTTCGAAAGACGCAGAGTACGCAGAACTTCATAACCGGACATGTCCGGCAAGTTCAGGTCCAGCAGAATGATGTCATAATCATAAAGCTTGCCGAGATCGATGCCTTCTTCACCCAGATCGGTGGTGTAGACATTGAAGCTCTCGGACTTAAGCATGAGTTCAATGCTTTGTGCGATAGCACTGTCGTCTTCAATCAAAAGGACGCGCATACTTATCCCCTTTCCGCCGCTGACCAGTTTTCCCTCACGGCAGCTGACGGAAATGTCGTTGCCTTAGTATGAAGGTGCCTGCAAATGGTTAACAAAATATGATTCTGGTTGGCAAGCCTATTTCTTTAACTATTAGAAAAAAAGCGCATCCACCTGAATCATAAGCAATTTCCTCATCCACCCGATACTCATAAACCACATTAAGAAAACCTCTTAAGTGATTCAATTGACTCTAGCTTTCACCTGTTACTCAAAAAGCACACCGTATTTACCGAGCCTTAATTCCTAACGCGTATGATTAACGTTGCAGGTAAAGAAATGGTTACCAAAAGGGCGGAATATTAACTTTTCGTTTCGCTAAAATTAACCACTCTTAACACTGTCTGCTTAGCGAAAGCCCTGAAAAGCAAAGCTTTGCAATGGTTTAGGCGGCATATTATGGGAAAACGGCTCCCTTATATGCCTGTTAATAAAGTCGGGGGGAACGCCCCAACGTGTAGAAAGCTGGTTGGTGTTCAAGGAGTATTGCGTATGAAGCCACGTGAAAGCCTCGTCAGGCTGAAATTGTTCCAGGTGAAGGAAAAGCGCCGTCAACTGGGTCAACTGGACCTGATGATGGGTGAGTTCGAACGGATGGCCGGAGAACTCGACGCCCAGATTCTATCGGAAGAAAAGAAGGCAGGCATCACTGACATCAATCATTTCGCTTATCCGACCTTTGCGAAAGCTGCACGCCAGCGTCGCGACAATCTGTTTGGTTCGATTCGCGATCTGATGCAGCAGAAAGAAGCCGCCGAAGCTGAACTCGTTGTCGCCGAAGCGGATCTTGCGAAAGCAGAAGCGCTGGAAGAGCGCGACGGCGTCAAGGCACCTCGCGAAATCGTTGAGCGCCCGCTCAACCAGCGTCGCGCAATGATCGGCTAAAACAGCCGAACACTATCGAAAAAGGCACGGTATCCGAGAGGGCGCCGGGCCTTTTCTGTTTTTAAAGCGTCAGCAAATAGTCCTCGAAACGCTGGCCTTTCTGATGACGGAATACTTGTCCATCGCTCACAATGTTGGTGATGCGATCAAGCCGGAAGTTGCGGAAATCATTGCGATTTTCACACCAGCCGGTCAGCAGCCAAACGGCATCAAACATTGTCAGCCCAAGCGGCCTTACGCTGCGTTCAGTGACTTTGCCCCGAAGGTCCAGATATTCGATTTTTACGATAACGCGATCGCGAACCGCCCGCCTCAGAAATGATAGATGCAGATTGGCCTTGCTGTGTTCCTCAGTCATTTTCGATACAGCTCTGAGCGGAAGATTTTTATATCGATCCCCTGCTCCCGACTGCATCGTAGCGCTGAGCTTTCCCGATACGCGCTGCGCTGCGGCAGATAATTCTTCATCACCTCGTGCCACCACGAGTCTGACGCCAAGCATAATCGCTTCAAGCTCATCGGCATCGAAATGCAATGGCGGCAGAAAATACCCCTTTTCGAGCTGATACCCTAAGCCCGCTTCGCCTCTGATCGGCGCGCCCATGGCCTGTAAAGTCGCCATATCTCGATAAATCGTGCGGGGCGAAACCTCCATAAGCTCCGCAAGCGTCTCCGCCGAAACAGGCGCGGACGCACAACGAAGCCTATCGAGCAAAGAAAAAAGTCGCAGAGTTTTCATAGGGAAGGTCTATACCACACCCCTGACAAAAACTGTCAGGGGGAAGATGTATTTGCGGCACTCCAGATGAAAAGGAGTACCTCATGTCTATCCCTTACTACGAAATCGTCGTTTATAAAATCAACGATGCCCCAACTGCCGACAAGGAACGTAACAACGCAATAAAACAAATCAGCGCCCTGCCCGGTTTTATATCATGGGCTCCATTCACCGGAGCCAGTGATGCCGAGGATCGCGCGGATCTCGTCGCATGGGCCTCTATGGATGATGCACTGGACGCAGCAGAACGCGTTGGCACAGCGCCAGAATTTGCAGCCTTCAGGGCGACCCTGAAACAGATGGTATCGATAGGCCATTATACGGCACCAACAAAGCCGGAAATACCTGTCAAATCAGAGAACGGCATTGAGCTTGGCCGCTTCCGCCTGAAATCTGGCGCAAACGAACAAGCCATGCGCGAAGCCTATGCTGCGATGGTCAGCAAGCACCTGTCGCATCAGCCCGGCTGGCAAAGACAGCATCTCGTCAAACTTGCAGATGGCATTTTCGTTGATCTGGCTTTTGCCGATAACGAAACGACTGCCACCGAAATCTGCGCAAGCTGGCAAGGCAATTCAGACTGTGACGCATTTCTGGCACTGATTGAGCCAATCAGCATGGAGTTCGGCACGATCCTCTGACCTGATCATGCCGCGCGGTGAGCTTATTGCGCGGCATGTGCTAATTCACGTTTGCATTCCTGCTGCACCTAGTAGTAGGAATTGCGCGCGATGCAGAAACCCGTCCTCCCCGGGCAAGAAAAGGCCCGCGATAGATTCACGATCAGCCACAAACCAAAGCCAGTCCAATGGGGCTTGCTGCTGGTTGCGTCTGCAATTTTCATCTATATCGGCGAGCGACTTGGGCTACCGGCCGCATTTCTCTTGGGAGCGATGCTCGGCGCGATTGTTCTGGCATCACGCGAAAGCGCGATTAAGGTTCATACCCATTTCTCGCTGCTTGCACAGGCAATTGTCGGCTTACTTATCGCACGTGCCATGACGCAGGAATTTTTCGGCAATATGGGGCAGCATCTGCCGATCATCCTGCTGTCGACCGGCTTCACGCTGCTCGCGAGCACGACGGTCGGCTATCTTCTCGCAAGGTTTCGCGTTTTACCGGGAACAACTGCCGTCTGGGGCGTCTCACCGGGAGCGGCCACGGCAATCGTATTGATGGCCGAATCTTTCGGCGCAGACGCTCGACTGATCGCCTTCATGCAATATCTGCGCGTTGTTCTCGTTGCGACCGCTGCCTCGCTCGTCGTGATGTTCACGACCGATATCGAAATTGTGGCTCCGGCGGCCATAGAATGGTTTCCAGCGATAAACTGGCACACACTTGGCCCAACACTCGCTTTGATCGTCTGCGGTGCTTATCTCGGCCAATTATCACGCATTCCAACCGGAGCAATGCTTGTGCCGCTCGCTTTGGGCGCATTGCTGCAAGATATTGGTCTGATGACCATCGACCTGCCGCCATGGTTGCTGGCAGGCAGCTACATTTTCATCGGCTGGCGCATCGGTCTTGGTTTTACGCGTGGCATCATTGCGCATGCGGCCCGTGCCTTTCCTGCGGTGCTTGGATCAACGCTCATTCTGATTGCCATCTGCGGATTGTTCGGCATGGCACTCGGCCATTTTCTGGGTCTTGATCCCCTCACCGCTTATCTCGCCACAAGTCCCGGCGGTGCCGACACCGTGGCGATTATCGCAGCATCAAGCCATGTCGATCTGCCATTCATCATCGCCATGCAAACAAGCCGCTTTTTCATCGTACTGCTTGCTGGTCCGGCAATTGCCCGTTTCGTCGCCTCACGTATCGCGAAACGGCAGAAATAAGAAAGCCCGACTTTCGCCGGGCTTTTCTCAATCACTGATTATCAGGCTTATTTACCGTGAAAACCACGGATCGCGCCGATAATCTTGTCCTGATCTTCTTCCGAAAGATATGGATGCATCGGCAGGCTTAGAATACGTGCAGGCAGGGCTTCTGAAACAGGCAGACCGCCCGGTGCAATCGGATAATGCTTGTAAGCCGTCTGCTGATGCAAAGGCTTTACGTAGTAAATAACCGATGGAACGCCAGCCGCCTGAAGATGTGCCTTCAGACCATCGCGGTTTTCGCTTTCAATCGAATACTGCGCCCAGGCAGAACGATTGCCAGCAGGCAGACCCGGAACCTTGACTACATCCTTGAGCAGTTCATTGTAGCGCTTGGCAATACGGTCACGCGCTTCCATTTCGTCTTCAAGGATCGCCAGCTTTTCAAGAAGAATAGCAGCCTGAATGGTATCGAGACGCGAGTTAAGACCAATGCGGACATTGTCATACTGCGTTTCGCCCTTGCCGTGGAACAACACGGAGCGCAGCGTGTCAGCGAGCTCAGCATCATTGGTGAACATTGCACCGCCGTCGCCATAGCAGCCGAGCGGCTTGGCCGGATAGAAGCTTGTCGCACCAACATGGCCGAAAGCACCACACATGACATTGTCACGCTTGCCACCAACCGACTGCGCCGCATCTTCAATGATGAACAGGCCTTCGCGCTCCGCAATCGCTGTGATGCGGTTGTAGTCAGCAGCAAGACCGAACAGATCAACAGCGATAATCGCCTTTGGCTCAAGACGACCTTCCTTGCGAATAGCTGCAATCGCCGCTTCAAGCTGCTCAACATTCATGTTGTAGCTGTCGGCATCCACATCGACAAAAACCGGCTCTGCACCAACAAGCGCAACAACTTCAGCAGTCGCAGCAAAGGTGAACGACGGCACAAAAACCGCATGACCCGGACCAATGCCGCGTGCCATCAACGGCATCTGCAAGGCGTCAGTACCGTTAGCACAAGCAATCACATGTTCCACACCCAGATATTCACCGAGCTTCTTTTCGAACTCCGCAACTTCAGGACCGAGAATATAGCGGCCTTCCGCAACAACCTTGGTAACGGCGGCATTGAGACGGTCTTCGATACGCGCGCGCTGCGCTCCAAGATCAATGAACTGCATGTTGGCTCCAATTTATCTGGTCCGCCCCATCAGAAGCGAATCCGCGACAATTCTCTTATTCCTTCACGCCCCTCCCTGCCATGGGGGAAGCGTTCAAAGTTTTGCGAATTCCGTAACACCAGTTGACAGAAATTTCTGTCAAAAGCTGGTTATCTGGAATGATTGACCGAACCTTCGGTCAGAATACGCAACACGTTAATTGCTTCCTGTCCATCGGTGCGCGGTGTTTCACGCGTTTCGATGCAATGCAGGAAATGCTGCAATTCGCGTGTCAGCGGCATGCCTTCTTCGACAGCCACATATTCCGGCTCAACCGATTTGAAAGCCCACTGATCATTCTCACGCCAAACTTCGTGCTTGTAGAATGCAAGCTTGCGATCCCAAGGCTCAGCATCGTCAAAGACCAGCATGCCCTTGGTTCCGGTCACGCTCAAACGACGCTCACGGTAGGAGTTCAAACGCGAGGCAAACAGATGCCCGCGAATACCGCTTGGGAATTCGAGATGAACATGCGCAAAGTCGCTGATCTTGTCGATGACCGCAGTCCCCTCGCCGCGAACAGCTGAAGGCTCTTCGCCAGTGATCGCAAGAATCATCGACAGATCGTGCGGAGCAAGATCCCACAGTGCATCGAACTTGTCGTGGAATTTGCCAAAACCAACGCGGTGCGAATGCACATAGCGAACATCGCCGATGTCGCCGCTCTTCACCATGTCCAGCAGCTTTTCAAAAGCCGGATGGAAACGCAGAATATGCCCGACCATGAACACGCGATTGTTTTCGCGCGCAGCAGCGACTTCTGCCTCAGCGTCTGCAACTTCAAGCGCAATCGGCTTTTCAACCAGAACGTCTTTGCCGTTCTTCACTGCTTCAATCGCATATTGCGCATGAAACTGAGCAGGCAACGCCATGACGATGCCGTCAATATCGGGATGCGTGAAGAGCTCATCAACCGGAATATTCGGAACACCAAATTCAGAAGCGAATCGTTCCGCATTCTGTGGGTTCGCATCAGAAACACCATGAAGGACACCGAGCCCCTTCAAGGTACGAATATGATTGCCGCCCCAATAGCCACAACCCAAAACCGCAATACGAGGTGCCATATAACTATGCCTTTGCTTTCCGCTAGTTACTTATCTACGCAAAACGTGGAAAACAAGACGAAAGCCATGTGGGGACGTGTGGACGATTATTTTTCGGGCGTGGCGTGAGACGGATTTTCTTTATGAACAGGAGAACAGACCGCCGTGGAGTATATCTCCACAAGGGCTGTTCGACGTATTCAGGGAGAAAATCCGCCACGTCCCGCAGGGATATGATGAAAATCTCCCAGCTTCGCGTCACAAAACCTTGATGGAGATCACTCCAACTTCGGTTTTGCTGCTAAATCTGGAAAATTTTCAATCATACCACGCTCCAAAATATAATTGTCCACACGCCCAAGAGTGCTTGACAGGGTCCCATTACCCACATATACCGCCGCCATTCCTTGTGAAAACATTCGCTTGAGACGCTGGAAACGGTGTAGAATGGGTTTTGCAAATGGTATGGCGGAGTAGCTCAGTAGGTTAGAGCAGAGGAATCATAATCCTTGTGTCGGCGGTTCGAATCCGTCCTTCGCTACCAACACCCTCCCCATGAAATATTGCCGCTCTGGGCAAAGTTTTCTTTCAACAAAACAATCGAACTATTATAACCCTCAGCAAAAATTAAGAGTTGGTGGTATGATATTTTTAAATCTCGCTTTTCTGGTGCTTCATCTGGTTTCGGTTGTGACCGGCGTTGCTGCGGGCATCCTCTGGATGCGGTCTGCGGGCGTTGATGTTCCCGCGATTAAGCCCTCTAAAAAGCTGCGCAAAGACGATGGTTCATTGTCAGGTGAGTGGGTCAATCAAGTAGCAACAAATCTCGATTCTCATCATAAGGGTTGGGTGAAGGCAACGCAGTATAATAAGGCTGCAGCAACTGCCGCAGCTATTGCCGCTTTAGCGCAGGCAGCTGTCTATGTTTTGAACATTATACAAAACCTTATGTCGCTATAAATTACCCATCAGATATGCCAAGCTCGTCTTCACAGACTAAGCAACATAGCGGAGCCAAAATGAAATCACTGATTATATTCATTACATGGATTTTTGGCCTCGCATGTGGCCTGTCGCTGGCAAGCTGGATGATGGCTAATGAACGCATCGGCGACGCAATCGTGATGCTCTATACGTCCAGCATCTTCGCTGTCGTAGCATTCGTTGTCCTTATTTATCTCGTTGCACGCCATGCGTTGAATAACAAACGTCACAGGTGATACTTTGCGACTACAGATGATTAATTGCTATGGCCTCTTTGATTAACCAGCCTCACCCATCCATCGATAAAGCTTCCATCAAACAGCTGGTCGACACATTTTACGGTCGCGCGCGTGAGGATGACTTGCTCGGCCCAATCTTCTCAAAAGCCGTCGCTGACTGGGATCACCATCTCGCTCAAATTGCGGAATTCTGGTCATCTGTCATTCTTAAGACTGGCACTTATGAAGGGCGACCCATGCCGCCACATTTGCGGCTGGGGTTGCAAGGCGATCATTTTGATCGTTGGCTGGAGCTTTTTGAGCAAACAGCGCGTGAAGTCTTCCCACCAGAAGGCGCTGTCATTTTCATCGACCGTGCGCGACGGATCGCTGATAGTTTCGAGATGGCGATAGCCACACATGGCGGCACGTTTTCCACTCCACGCCATTCTCGCAAGCCGTTATAAAAAGCGCCCGCCGCTTTATTTGAGCATTTCCAGCAAAAGTGGGAACCGGTTTTGCGTCGGATAATGCGTAAAAACAAATAGTTACAGCGGTTCCAACGATTGAGTTTTAACTGGAACCGCTGTAAGCGGCGGGCGTTTTAATTTTATGCGGCAGGCTTGGTCTTTTCTGCCAAAAGCTGCTTCTCGTGGCGAAGCAACATACCGAAAAGATCGCGTGGCTCATCTGGATCCGCCAGAAGATCAAGCTGTACGTAGAAGCCCGTGTCTTTCAGCTTGTCGCGAACATAACGCAGTGCCGAAAAATCTTCCGTCGCAAAGCCAACAGAGTCAAACAGCGTAATCTGGCGCGCATCGGTGCGGCCTTCGATTTTGCCAGTAATCACTTCCCAGAGTTCCTTGACCGGATAATCTTCCGGAAGCTGCTGAATTTCGCCTTCAATGCGAGTCTGCGGTGGATACTCGACAAAAATATCCGAACGACGCAGAATATCGCCGTGAAGCTCGGTCTTGCCCGGACAATCGCCACCAACTGCGTTGATATGCACGCCAGCGCCAACCATGTTATCGGTCAGGATTGTCGCATTGAGCTTATCGGCGGTAACGGTCGTGACGATGTCTGCACCCTCGACCACTTCCTCAACATTCTTGCAGATCACAATCTCAATGCCTGAACCTGCAAGATTGCGCGCGCATTTTTCGGAAGCACTGCGGTCAATATCGAAAAGACGCAGCTTATCGATACCGAGAATTGCCTTGAACGCTAAGGCCTGAAACTCGCTCTGCGCGCCATTACCAATGATCGCCATAGTGCGTGCATTCTTTGGCGCAAGATGCTTGGCTGCAACGGCTGAAGTCGCTGCCGTGCGAAGCGCTGTCAGGATTGTCATTTCAGTCAACAGCATCGGATAACCATTGCCGACATCAGACAGAACACCGAAAGCCGTCACGGTCTGCAAACCATCACGCGTATTCTTCGGGTGACCGTTCACATATTTGAAGCCGTAAAGTGTGCCGTCACTTGTCGGCATCAACTCAATCACGCCTTCGTCGGAGTGGGATGCAACGCGTGGCGTCTTGTCAAAGCTTTCCCAACGGCGGAAATCTTCTTCGACATAATCAGCAAGTTCCTTGAGAAAGGTCTCAACGCCGACAGACAAAACCAGCTTCATCATGTGATCAACGCTGACGAAAGGCACGATATTAAGGTTCGGTTGGGTCATTCTAGCTCCTTACCATTCGGCGGCAAACTCTAATTGGCTCGCCAGCCACGAATGCGGTTTCTGAAATCAATAATTGATGGTCGGGCGATCCATGACACTGCGACCCAGAAGGCTCGCCATCAGGTCAACCATGACGGTTGCCGTGCGTCCGCGCTCATCGAGAAACGGGTTGAGTTCAACCAGATCCAGACTTGTCACCAACCCACTATCATGCAGCATTTCCATAATGAGATGCGCTTCACGGAAGGTCGCGCCACCCGGCACAGTCGTGCCAACAGCAGGTGCAATTGCTGGATCAAGGAAATCGACGTCGAGGCTGACATGCAGCAGACCATTTTCGCTTTTAACGCGATCAAGGAAACGGCGAAGAAGTGCCGCAACGCCATGCTCGTCAATCAAACGCATATCGAAAACCGAAACCTTGGTCTTCTGAATGGCTTCGCGTTCTGCCGGATCAACACTGCGAATACCCATCATGCAAACATTCTTGGGATCAACAGTAGCCGCCAGGTCAGGGAAGTAACCTTCAAATCCCTTCTGGCCAGTATAATACGCAACCGGCGTGCCATGCAGGTTTCCGCTCGTGGTGGTTTGCAGCGTATGGAAATCCGTATGCGCATCAAGCCAAAGCACAAATTGCGTGCGGCCTTTTTCGCTCGCGCGGCGCGCGATACCCGGAACAGTTCCTGCTGCAAGCAAATGATCGCCGCCAAGGAAAATCGGAAATCCTTCTTCGCTTTCGCGATAGGCGGCTTCGCTGATCGCTTCAATCCATGCAACTGCATGTGGGAGCGCTTTGAGCGCCTTGTTCGGATGATCGAACGAGCGCTGTTCTGCCGGGACCAAATTGCCAAGATCCGTGTATTCGTGGCCGAGTTCTTCAATGGCTTTCGCAATACCGGCAGCGCGATAACCGTCGGGGCCCATGTTGCAGCCGAGACGTCCAGTGCCTTCCTGAACAGGCAATCCCAATATCTTGCAATGCATAAAGTAGGAATCCTTCTTTTTTCTATGTGAAATTGACCATTTAAGCTTGGCAATGTGAAGCAACCGGATTGGCAATTTTAACGGTTTGGTTTATCAGAATGGTGGATTGGCTTTTCAAAATGGAGAAAACATGGACGATCTGGATGAAAAGCTCATCACGCTTTTACGTCATAATGGCCGCCGCAGCATTTCCGATGTCGCTATTGATCTGGGCGTTTCACGCGCCACGGTTCGCGCGCGAATGGAAAAACTGGAACAGTCTGGCGACATTATCGGCTATACCGTGATCCTGCGCTCCGACGCCGTTGATCTTCCCGTTCGCGGTATCATGATGATCGAAATCGAAGGCCATGTTGCCGACCGCGTGGTAAAATCACTTGGTGGCTTCTCAGAAATTTCCGCCATCCACACCACCAATGGTCGGTTTGATCTGGTTGTGGAACTGGGCGCTGCAACGTTAGCCGATTTCGATGCCGTTTTGCGTCGCATCCGATTGGTGCCGGGCATCAAGGCCAGCGAAACCAATCTACTGCTGGCAACGCCGCGCTCAACGCGCGCGAGACTTTGAAAATAAAAAGCCCGGCAATTCGCCGGGCTTTTTATTTTATGAGTAAGTGTTTGAATTAAGAAGCGGCAGGCCGTGGCGAAAATGGTGATTTCCGAGTACCGAAGCGGAGTGTACTTATGGGTACATGAGCATCGGAACGCAGACAAATTGCCATCTGCAGACCGGCATGGCGGCTTTTTTCGCTTCTATTAGGCGAGGATCGGATAATCCGTGTAACCCTTTGCACCACCGCCATACATATTCTGCTGATCCAGCTCATTGAGCGGAGCATTATCCTTTAAGCGGCGCACAAGATCAGGGTTCGAGATAAACGGTTTGCCAAACGCAACCACATCAGCGCGGCCGCTTTGGATTTCCTGTTCAGCTAAATCACGATCATAGCCATTATTGACCATCCAGGCAGCTTCACCACCGGCATCGCGATAAACCTGCTTTAGACGCGCATAATCGAATGGCTGTGGACCCTGCTGGAAATCGCGTGGGCCGCCGGTCGCACCTTCGATGATGTGAACATATGCAAGACCGTAAGAGGCAAGCTTTTCGAGCACATAGTCAAACAGCGGCTGCGGATCGGAATCCGATGCGTCATTGGCAGGCGTTACCGGTGAAAGACGAATACCAACCTTACCCGGCGCAACAGACTTGGTGATTGCGTCCACCACTTCAAACAGGAAGCGTGCGCGGTTTTCGATGGAGCCACCATATTCATCGGTACGGTGATTGCTGTCCGAACGCAGGAACTGATCAATCAGATAGCCGTTTGCAGCGTGGATTTCGACACCGTCAAAGCCAGCCACTTCAACCGCATCCTTTGCAGCCTTGGCATAGGTCGCAACGATCTCCGGAAGCTCGCTCTTTTCAAGCGCGCGTGGCTCTGAGGTTGGTGCAAATTCGCCGGTGCCGTCCGGATGCACGAGATAGGTCTTCGACTTGGCTGTGATTGCCGAAGGCGCAACCGGCTTGCCGCCATTTGGCTGCAGGCTGTCGTGCGAAATACGGCCCACATGCCACATCTGCACGACAATCTTGCCGCCTGCGCTGTGAACAGCGTCGGTGACGCGCTTCCAGCCTGCAAGCTGCTCGTCCGAATAAAGGCCCGGCACATCGGCATAGCCCTGCCCCTGATGGCTGATCGGCGTTGCCTCGGTGATGATGAGACCAGCACTTGCGCGCTGTTCATAATAGGTGACGTTGAGGTCGTTTGGCACGGCGCGGGGCGAGCGATTGCGCGTCAGCGGTGCCATAACGATACGGTTGGCAAGCTTGAGATCGCCGACTGTAACTGGATCGAACAATGTGGCCATAGATGCATTTCCTTCAAGTGGGAACGATTGGGCAAATGGGATTAAAGATCGGACAGTGATTTGAGCAAGGCGGCAATCGCCTCCTCATCACGCTTGTAGAAGGTCCATTGGCCAACGCGGTGGGGCGTAATCAGCCCCGCTTTCGTCAGCACGGACAAATGAGCAGAAACGGTGGACTGGGAGAGGCCGCACCGCTCGAACTGACCGGCGCACACACCCATCTCCAGGGACATATGCTGAGCGGAGAAGTGCTTCTCCGGCTGCTTAAGCCAGCTTAAAATGTCGAGACGAACTGGATGGCCAAGTGCCTTGAGTATCTCGTCCAACGGCATAGCTGTTGCTATAGATTGATTATCCGACATCATGGTCACCTCGCTGATCTTCACTCATATCGTCATTTCACGATATATGTATCGCTCGATTCCGATTTTAAAAGACCCTGCGTGTTCACAGGCGCGTGAACAAAGAATATACATGCTTTCCTGTGGACCATTATGACGGTCGTGATTGCGTCAAAAACCTATCCGACTATGTTCGCGTAAAGATTTGAGATTGGAATGAATATGGCCAACGATATTAAGCGAATTGCCGCAATCATTGCAGCGGAGATCAACGCAAAGCCCGAACAGGCCATAGCAGCCATTGGTCTTCTCGATGAAGGCTCGACTGTGCCGTTCGTCGCCCGTTACCGCAAAGAAGTCACCGGCGGCCTTGACGATACGCAGCTGCGCACGCTCGATGAGCGACTTTCTTATCTGCGAGAGCTTGAAGCACGGCGCATTTCCATTCTGGAATCGATCCGCGGGCAGGAAAAGCTAACGCCAGAACTGGAGCTGAAAATCGCAGGCGTCCAGACCAAGGCCGAGCTTGAAGACCTGTATCTTCCCTATAAGCCGAAGCGCCGCACCAAAGCAGAAATCGCACGCGAACGTGGTCTTGGACCGCTTGCCGAAGCCATTCTCACCGACCGCAGACTGGTCCCCGCAGAGATTGCCACACAATATGTCACGGGCGACGTTGCCGATGTCAAAGCCGCCCTTGAAGGCGCACGTGACATCATTGCGGAAGGTTTTACCGAAAATGCCGACCTCATCGGCAATTTGCGCAACTATCTCAAAGAACGCGCCATACTGCGCTCGCGCGTTGTGGATGGCAAACAAGAGGCTGGCGCGAAATTCTCCGATTATTTCGACCATTCCGAACGCTGGGCAAATGTTGCAGGCCACCGCGCTCTGGCCATGCTGCGCGGCCGCAACGAGGATTTTCTGTCGCTCGACATTGAAATTGACGCCGACGACACCTCCCCTGTAAAGCCGGTCGAACGCAAAATTGCCGCCGCCTATAATATCGGCGCAACCCTGCCCGGCGACCGCTGGCTGATGGAAGTTGCAGGCTGGGCATGGCGCGTCAAGCTCTCGCTCTCCTTGTCACTCGACCTCATGCGCGACCTGCGTGAACGCGCCGAGGAAGAAGCCATCAACGTCTTCGCCCGCAATCTCAAAGACCTGTTGCTCGCAGCCCCTGCCGGTTCGCGTGCCACGATGGGCCTTGATCCGGGCATCCGCACCGGCGTCAAAGTCGCAATCGTCGATGGCACCGGCAAACTGCTCGACACAACGACGGTCTATCCGTTTCCGCCAAAGAACGATGTGCGTGGCACACAGGCCGAGCTTGCAAGCCTGATCCGTAAACACAAGATCGAGCTGATTGCGATTGGCAACGGCACAGGCAGCCGCGAAACCGAACGTCTTGTCGTGGATATGCTCAACGACCTGCCAGCGCCAAAACCGCTCAAAGTCATCGTGTCGGAAGCAGGTGCATCGGTCTATTCGGCGTCAGAAGCCGCAGCGAACGAATTTCCGCAGCTCGACGTATCGCTGCGCGGTGCGGTTTCCATCGCCCGCCGCCTGCAGGACCCATTGGCAGAACTCGTCAAGATCGAACCGAAATCCATCGGTGTTGGCCAGTATCAGCATGATGTCGATCAGTCCCGTCTGGCGCGTTCGCTTGATGCAGTGGTCGAAGATGCAGTGAACGCTGTCGGCGTTGATCTCAACACGGCATCCGCCTCACTGCTGGCGCGTGTATCGGGTCTGGGAAAGTCTCTGGCCGAAGCAATTGTTGCGCATCGCGATGACGCCGGTGCCTTCAAAAACCGTAAGGAACTTCTGAAAGTCGCTCGCCTAGGCAATCGCGCCTTTGAACAATGCGCAGGCTTTCTGCGTATCGCCAACGGCACCGAGCCGCTTGATGCGTCCTCCGTTCACCCGGAAGCCTATGGCGTTGCCAAAAAGATCGTTTCCGCCTGCGGCCGCGATGTGCGCAGCCTCATGGGTGATAGCGCAGCACTTAAAAGCCTCGATCCGCGCGTCTTTGTCGATGAGCGTTTTGGTCTGCCAACCGTGCGTGACATTATCGCCGAGCTTGATAAGCCAGGCCGCGATCCCCGTCCTGAATTCAAAACCGCGACCTTTGCCGATGGCATCGATGACATCAAGGATCTGAAACCCGGCATGATGCTGGAAGGCACCGTCACAAATGTTGCGGCCTTTGGTGCCTTTGTCGATATCGGCGTACATCAGGACGGACTTGTCCATGTTTCGCAGCTCGCTGATAAGTTTGTCAAAGACCCGCATGAAGTGGTCAAGGCTGGCGATGTGGTGAAGGTGCGCGTGACGGAAGTCGATGTGCCACGCAAGCGCATCGGCCTTACAATGCGTAAAGAGGGCGGCGAAGCCACCGGGCGCAAAGACGGCGGCGAAGCCCCTGCCCCGCGCAACAATGCGCCACGCGACACGAAACCTGCACCGAAGCAAAACTTCACGCCACGCAAACAGGAACAGCCATCAACTGGCGGTTTTGGCGCAGCGCTTCTCGAAGCGATGAAGAAAAAGTAATTCTGTACACACCCGTTTCATATGGCGTTTAAGCGGGTGCTTGTCAGGCCTGAGCAACAACGATCGAAAGAGCAAGAAGTGCGGGAATAGCGCTTGCGCGTTTCAACATTGCGTTCAGGGATGTTGCGCCCCTTATCTCGGTATGATTTTCAACTGCATGAGATATTGCTCCAGCGTGATTACGCTGCATACGCGCCGAGATTGAGCAGATGCTGTCATATTTGGAAACGCGATCTGTTCTGTTCATTTTATACCTCAAATACATTCCTGAAACATCGTAGGAATGCAAAATGCCCACGCTTAGCTATCAACTAAGCGTGGGCATATCGGATATTCACTTCAATTATATGACGGCGTTTAATCCGCATGACGAAAATTGTGAAACAGTTTTCGGTATGCGCTTTAACTAAAAATCTCAGGTAATTATTTCAGCCACATGAGCGACCTGTGCGCCTGCTTCATAATAAGCTTCGCGCAGACCACGGAAACTCTGTTCTTTCGGATCACTGACAGGCAGCGGCAGATCAGCTTCCCCGATCTCGCCCGAAACAAGCTTCGCAAGATGCTTGCCAAAAACGGTTCCCGGCGCAATGCCGCGTCCATTATAGCCGGAGAAGCCCACAACATTGCGTGCAAGGCGATGGAACTTCGGCAGACTGTCATTGGTCATGCCGATCTTGCCATACCATTCCGACTCAAATTCCACTTCGCCAATCTGTGGGAAAAGACGCTTGAGCAATTTCTTTGCCCATGCCTTATGCACACTGGCACCCGTATTGCGCAGCGCACCAACACTGCCAAACACAAGACGACCCTGCTGGTCAAAGCGGAAAGACGACAACACTTCCTTGGTGTCCCATGCGCCCTGACGCTCCGGCAGAATGGAACGCTTAATATTGTCCGATAGAGGCTTGGTGGCCATGTTGAAATATGGAAGGTGCACAAGCTCAGCGCGCACTTCCGGCCATGGCACATTTGTATAAGCGTTGGTTGCAACCACGATCCAGTCAGCCGTAACGGTACCGGAAGCAGTCTTGACCACCCATTTGCCGTTTTGTTCGCTGGCACCGGTCACAGGGCTTCCCGTGAAAATCTGAGCGCCCGCAGCAACGGCTGCATGTGCAAGTCCACGCACATAGGCAAGCGGCTGAATTGTACCGGCACGCAGATCGAGAAGCGATCCGGAATAGGCCTTGGTGCCAACCTTGGCTTCGGTTTCCTGCGCGTTGAGCAGCTTCACATTGGCACCGCGTCGCGCCCACTGTTCATAGCGGTCTTCAAGTTCCTTGAGACCCTTCTTGCCAACAGCGCAATGCAGCGTGCCCTGCTTTTCAACTTCACAGGCAATCTTGTGTTTTTCGATGATTTCAAAAACCAGCTTCGGCGCATTGCCGAGCACGTCGAGCAAACGGTCGCCATATTCCTGCCCGAGCACACCCGGCAGATCATCCGGCATCACCCACATGCCCGCATTGACCAGACCGACATTTCGACCCGATCCGCCATAGCCGATTTCGATGCCTTCAAGAACGACAGCGTTGGTGCCTTTTTCGGCGAAATGCAAAGCCGTCGAAAGACCGGTAAATCCGCCGCCCACAATCACCACATCGGCAGACAGATCACCTTTCAGCGATGTGGTCTTTGGTGCGGCTGGAGCGGTCTTCTCCCAAAGACCATGCGAGCGAGGATCGTTCAACATTGAAGGCAACCATTTCTTATTTTGGAAAACTGGCGGCTTTTACCGCTCATGCTATTTCACGCTGTGGAAGTCGCAAGGACAGCAATATTTCTGCAACAATTCATGCCGGTTGGGAATGACCTAGTGTGATGGATTTGAAGTTCCTATCATTTGTGTTGCATTCACATTTAGGAACTTCAAATCCGTAAACCACACTAGATTCAAAGTTTTACTCGTATGGCTTAGAACCCGAAATTCGCTCCGAGAACTGCTTCAAAGTGATGCGAATTTCGGGTTCGCCATACTATACTAAAGAACGACATTCCCCACCTGCCCTGCGATCCACTGACAAAAAACCTGCGTCAGCGGATTCTCAAGCTTGCCTTCCGGAACCACCAGATAATAGTCATTCTCGGTCCGCATCGGCTGCTCGAAAAGCATGACAAGTTCGCCGTTACGCAATTCCTGTTCGATCAGATAAAGCGGCAACAGCGCAAAACCAAGACCTGCCAGAGCAGCCCCGATCACCATCGAAAACTGATCAAAACGGTGGCCACGATAAGCGGACTTGCCTTCAACACCACAGCTTTCAAACCATTGCGCCCACATTTTAGGGCGAGTTGCTAAATGCAGCAGAGGCTCGTTTTCCAGCTCTTCCGGGGTTGCCGGATGCAGCACTTTAAGAAGGCTCGGACTTGCAACAGGCACAATCACCTCTGAACACAGGAAAGTACAGGTCGCATGTGCCCAGACCGGCTGGCCATAATGGATGGCAAGATCAAAAGGCTGTTCTTCAAAGTCGAACACACCGGAACGCGAAGCGACATTGATTGCAATGCCGGGATGCTTTTCAACGAAATCCGGAATACGCGGCATCAGCCAGCGCGTACCAAAAGTCGGCAGCGTTGCTACACTGAATGAGGATGTCGACTGCGCCGACGCCATGGCGCGCAGCATCGTGTCCTCGGTCTGGTTGAGCAGACGCCGCACTTCCGGCAGGAACTTGCGCCCTGCATCAGAGAGAAGAATGCGCTGGCGGATGCGCTCAAACAGCAATACACCGAGCTGGCTTTCGAGATCTTTGATCTGACGGCTGACAGCACTCTGCGTGAGGTTCAATTCGTTGGCGGCTTGCGTGAAACTGCCATGTCGGGCCGCACATTCAAACGCTTGCAGCGTGGCAATGTCGGGGATCAGTCTCCTGCTAAGCTTCATTCCAATCTCGCATTAACATAGTTGCGTTCGTCGCGATCATAACGGCAAAACGGCTGATATGATACATTTTCATCATAATCGCGGTATGTTTTTTATTTTCTAACATACCTCCCAAGCAGACGATCCAACTTCTACGGAAGCTCTTGCAATGAACGCGCAGAAATTCGTTTCACCGGACGCCATTCGCTCCGCCTTTTCGGCAGCCATGTCGGCCATGTATAAGGAAGAAGTGCCTGCTTACGGCACATTGATGGAACTCGTCTCCGATGTGAACGCAAAGGTTCTCGCAGACGACACACATCTGCATGAGCGTCTAACGGAAACCGACTCACTTGAGCGTATTTCCGAAGAACGTCACGGTGCAATTCGTTTGGGCACTGCCGCTGAGCTGTCGATGATGCGTCGCGCTTTCTCGGTCATGGGCATGTTCCCGGTCGGTTATTACGATTTGAGCGCTGCTGGCGTGCCAGTGCATTCTACCGCCTTCCGCCCGATCGACGATGCAGCACTCAAGCACAATCCGTTCCGTGTTTTCACCTCGTTGCTGCGTCTTGATCTGATTTCAGACGAAAAGCTGCGCGCAGAATCGGAAGAAGTGCTTTCAAAGCGCCAAATCTTCACGCCGGGTGCGATTGCGCTTGTCGAAAAGGCAGAAGCCAATGGTGGCCTTGATGAAGGTGATGCGAAGACCTTCGTTGCAGAAGTGCTCGAAACCTTCCGCTGGCACGATCATGCCAATGTCAGCGCCGAGCTTTACCATCGCCTCCACGATGCGCATCGCCTGATCGCCGACGTTGTTTCCTTCAAGGGTCCGCATATCAACCACCTGACACCACGCACGCTCGACATCGATGCCGTACAGGAACAGATGCCAGATCGCGGCATCAATCCAAAAGCAGTTGTCGAAGGTCCACCAACCCGCAAATGCCCGATCCTTCTGCGCCAGACCTCGTTCAAGGCACTGGAAGAAGAAGTTTCATTCGTCAGCGCAGACGGCACCTGGACTCCAGGCTCCCACACTGCCCGTTTCGGTGAAATCGAACAGCGTGGCGTCGCTCTCACTCCAAAGGGCCGCGCGCTTTACGACAAGCTGCTCAACGACACCCGCGCAGTTGCACGCCCAGCTCCAGATGGTTCAAACTCGGCTGAATATGTGAAGGCACTGAGCGACACCTTTGCCGCTTTCCCTGACACATGGGCAGGCGTGCGTGAAGAAGCGCTTGGCTATTTCGCCTATTCGGTCAAGGATGCCGCACGTCTTGCAGCATTCAAGCCTGATACCGACATTGAAACTCTGATCGAAGGCGGCGCAGTCCAGTTCGATCCGATCATCTATGAAGACTTCCTGCCGGTCAGTGCCGCTGGTATCTTCCAGTCCAATCTTGGCGACGACGACGCACAGGATTTTGTGGAAAGCCCGAACCAGAAGCGTTTCGAGGAAGACCTTGGCGCCAAAGTTCTTAATGAATTCGAGCATTATGCTCGTATCGAACGCGAATCCATCGAAGCTGTACAGGCCCGCCTGAGCGGTCTTGAAGCAGCAGAATAACTAAGCATTTCCAGCAAAAGTGCGAAGCGGTTTTGCGTCGGACAATGCGTAAATATAAACAACGAGAGCAGTAACCACGAAACTGCTCTAATTTGAACCGCTCTCGTGATTAAGCAGGTTAAGAGGATAAACATGAACACCGCTGTTAAAAAACTCGACGTGAAAAAAGAAGCCGCTGATCTGCTTTCAAAGCTTGGCGTTGACGCAGCCATTTACACGTCGGGCGACCTCGCTGGCTTCAGCCCGGTCTCCGGTGAACAGATCGCTTCGATCAAGACCCACAGCAAAGAAGATGCAGTCAAGATCATCGACAAGGCTGACGAAGCTTTCCGCGCTTGGCGCACTGTTCCAGCTCCAAAGCGTGGCGAACTGATCCGCCTCTTGGGTGAAGAACTCCGCGCTTCCAAGGAAGATCTCGGCCGTCTCGTTTCGCTTGAAGCTGGCAAGATTCCTTCGGAAGGCCTCGGCGAAGTTCAGGAAATGATCGACATCTGCGATTTCGCAGTCGGTCTGTCGCGTCAGCTCTACGGTCTCACCATTGCAACCGAACGCGCTGGCCATCGCATGATGGAAACCTGGCATCCACTTGGCGTTGTCGGCGTTATCTCGGCCTTCAACTTCCCAGTTGCTGTCTGGGCATGGAACTCCGCTCTCGCTATCGTCTGCGGCAACTCGGTTGTCTGGAAGCCATCGGAAAAGACCCTGCTCACCGCTATTGCATGTGACGCGATCCTGAAGCGCGCCATCAAGCGTTTTGGCGATGCTCCAGAAGGTCTGGCCGAAGTTGTACTCGGCGACCGTACGGTTGGTGAAGTTCTCGTTGACAGCCCGAAGGTTCCTGTTCTTTCGGCAACCGGTTCGACCCGCATGGGCCGCGAAGTTGGTCCACGCCTTGCAAAGCGTTTTGCGCGTGCAATCCTCGAACTCGGCGGCAACAATGCCGGTATCGTTTGCCCATCGGCAGATCTCGACATGGCACTGCGCGCAATCGCGTTCGGCGCAATGGGCACCGCTGGTCAGCGTTGCACCACGCTCCGTCGTCTGTTCGTGCATGAAAGCGTTTACGACGCTCTCGTTCCACGTCTGCAGAAGGCATATGCCAGCGTTACCGTTGGTTCGCCGCTCGAAACCACAGCTCTGGTTGGTCCGTTGATCGACAAGGTTGCTTTCGACAACATGCAAAACGCACTCAAAGAAGCAGCCGCTCACGGCGGTAAGGTACAGGGCGGCGAACGCGTCGATGCTGGCCATGAAAACGCTTACTACGTGCGTCCGGCTATCGTCGAAATGCCAAAGCAGCAGGGTCCGGTTCTCGAAGAAACCTTCGCACCGATCCTTTACGTCATGAAGTATTCCGACTTCGACGACGTGCTGGCGAGCCACAATGAAGTTGGTGCAGGCCTGTCCTCGTCGATCTTCACGCTCAACCTGCAGGAAGCAGAGCGCTTCCTTTCGGTTGAAGGTTCAGATTGCGGCATTGCAAACGTCAATATAGGTACTTCGGGTGCTGAAATCGGCGGCGCATTCGGCGGCGAAAAGGAAACTGGTGGCGGTCGTGAATCCGGTTCGGATGCGTGGAAGGGCTATATGCGCCGTGCAACCAACACCATCAACTACTCGAAGGCGCTGCCGCTCGCACAGGGCGTTTCCTTCGACATCGACTAATCAGTCTGATTTCAGATCAAAATAAAACCCCGCTTTTGGCGGGGTTTTTTTTACAAATGCGAATACAAGTAAAAAATAATCACTTATTAAATTTACTCTGTAACCCAACAGTCATTTCCTATATTTTGGCAAATTTTACCCGGATTATATATTTCACAATATTCCTCTGAACTGTAACAAAAACAATTTCCGCACGATTTATTTTGAAAATTTAATTCTCTAGAAAACCCTGGCCCAGAAAATAATAAAACACATAGAATTAATTTAAATAATCCAAAGCTTTTCATGATCCTCCTCCTTGCTTTATAAAATATACTTAGCTGTTTTTTCTTAATTTAGATATTGCAACAATTGCATCCCAATTTTTAAATCCCAAAATACATAACAAAAAAGCGGCCTTTGAGGCCGCTCTTTATCGCTACTCAAATAGATTTTATCCCATCCGCTCTGACGCATACGACCCAGGCGAAGCCGGGAATATGACGGTACGATTACCATTAAGGAATGAGCGGTGATGAATATGCGCATGAACGGCACGTGCGAGAACTTGCGCTTCGACATCACGGCCAATGGAAACATAATCCGCTGCACTCTGCGCATGCGTCACGCGCGCAACATCCTGCTCGATGATCGGACCTTCATCAAGATCAGCGGTTACATAATGCGCTGTGGCACCGATCAGCTTCACGCCACGCTCATAGGCCTGTTTGTAAGGGTTTGCACCCTTAAACGATGGCAGGAACGAGTGGTGGATATTGATGATCTTGCCGGACATTTTCTGGCAGAGTGAATCAGACAAAACCTGCATATAGCGCGCGAGAACCACCAACTCGGTACCAGTACTCTCAACAATATCCATTAGGCGCTGTTCGGCTTCCGGCTTGTTGGCCTTGGTGACAGCGACATGATGGAATGGAATGTCGTGATTGACGACAACCTTCTGATAATCGAAGTGGTTCGACACGACACCAACGATATCAATTGGCAGGGCACCGATTTTCCAGCGATAGAGAAGATCGTTGAGGCAATGGCCAAAACGCGACACCATTAGCAATGTCTTCGTACGATGGGCATTGTCGTGGAAATCAAATTCCATTTCAAACGGCGCTGCAACGGACGCAAAGCCGTCGCGTAAGGCATCAAGCGGTACGCCCTCTTCGGAAATAAAGCTGACGCGCATGAAGAAGCGTCCGGTGTCCAGATCGTCAAACTGGGCGCTATCAACGATGTTACACCCCTTACCTGATAGATACCCGGAAAGCGCGGCAACAATACCGCGAGTGGACTTACAGGTGACGGTCAGGACAAAGTTATGCATCGGAATTCCTCTATTACGCAGGCTCAATGGCATCGTGATTTTTACTCTACGATGCAGTACCGGCCATGCCAGAATGCGTAATGCACTGACCGGATTGCGCTATCAAGTCGATAATGCGTGATGAGCAAATTTGTGGGAGTATTCTTTAGACGGTCGATGTCACCTTGTTCAAATGACGTGGTTTATCGGGGTCATAGCCCTTACGGCGCGTGACCGCTTCAATGATCCGGTAATAGTTGATAAGCGAAACCAGCGGGTCGAGATGGCCATTACCGGTGCTGGCAGACGGCAACCGATGGCCCGGCACCGCAGCATCACCAAACGAGACAAGGTTTGCGCCAAACGATCCGAGCTTGTTCAGTGCCTGAATGCTCGTTTCAAGCGCTTCGTCTTGCGGAATGAACGACAAGATCGGGAACCCCGGTTCCACCAAACGCATTGGTCCATGCATCAATTCAGCAAGCGAAAAAGCTTCCGCGTGAATATTGGCAGTTTCCTTGGCCTTGAGCGCTGCTTCGAGCGAAATCGCATAGGCAGTGCCGCGTCCACCTGTGAACAGTGACTTTGCTTCAACCAGCAAGTCTTCGACCGCCTCACGGCCTTCGGGCTTCGTTGCGGCCAGCGCTTCCGGCAACCGGCTCAAACAGTCTTTGAGGCTCTGGTCTTTGCTGGTAGCAGCCACAACGCCGGAAAGTGCTGCGACCGATGTAATGAAGGACTTGGTTGCAGCGACGCTTTTCTCTTCGCCAGCATGAAGCGCGAGCACGATATCGGCATCCTTCGCAAGGGGACTATCGGTGACGTTGACAACGGCAACGGTCACAGCCCCGCCACGTTTTGCAGCATCCTGCACCGCGATAATGTCCGGGCTTGCACCCGATTGCGACACGGTGAAATGCAGGCCACCTTTAAGTTTGAGTTTCGCACCATAAACAGAAGCAACCGACGGCCCTATTGAGGCAACCGGAATCCCGGTTACGATCTCCATCAGATATTTGAAGAACGTTGCAGCATGATCGGATGAGCCGCGTGCGGCTGTCGTGATCACTGGTGGCTGCTTTTCAAACAGCCGCCCGATTTCAGCAAATGTTCCGGCCTCTGCTTCAAGAAGTTTCGCCACAACCGATGGTGACTGTTCAGTTTCTTGCAGCATCAACGATGGAGCAGTTTGCATGATCATTCTCCGAAAAGTAAAAAGGCCCACTTAAAGCAGGCCTTCTTCATATCAATGTTGTGGCTGCGGCTCTACCGTTGTTTCATTCGCTTTTGCATCCGGCTCCTTGATATGGAACCAGGCAACATAAAGCGCTGGCAGGAACAGAAGCGTAATCGCTGTTCCGGCAATGATGCCGCCCATCATGGCATAGGCCATCGGTCCCCAGAACACTTCACGCGCAATCGGGATCAGCGCCAGACTTGCCGCAGCTGCGGTCAGCGCAATCGGTCGCATACGATGCTGACTTGCATCAACAACCGCATCCCATGGATGCATACCCTCGCTTATATGCTCCTCGACCTGAACGATCAGAATGACCGAGTTGCGGATCAGAATTCCGATCAGCGCCAGCACGCCAAGGATCGCCACGAAGCCGAGAGGCTTACCGCTTGGCAACAGCGCCGCAACCACGCCAATCAGTCCAAGAGGCGCAACGGCAACCACAAGAAACAGGCGCTGGAAGCTTTGCAATTGGATCATAAGCACCGTTGCCATCACGAAGAGCATCAGTGGCACAACAGCTGCAATTGGTCCCTGGCTCTTGCCACTTTCCTCAACTGTACCCGCCGTTACAATCGAATAACCCGCTGGCAGTTTTTCGATGAAGCTATTCACCGAAGGCTGCAACTCACTAACGATTGTATCCGGCATCGTATTATCGTTAATGCCAGCCGCAACGGTGATGGTTGGAATACGCGAACGGCGATAAACAACCGGCTGCTCAAGCTCATAGCGGAAATTGGCAATCGCTGCGAGCGGCACCGAACTGCCGTTGCCCGTTGCGATCTGCAAGCTCTGCAATGTATCGATGGAATCACGTTCATGTTTCTGCGCACGCACGATCACATCAATCAAATAGATCGAATCGCGCACCTGCGTGACCGGAATACCGCCCACCACGCTATTTAAGGTCGTCGCAATATCCTTCGATGAAATACCGAGCTTACGCGCCTTATCCTGCATCACATCGACACGAATAACCCGGCCCGGTTCATTCCAGTTGTAACTCACAACACCAAGGCGCTTATCTGCACTCATGACGCCTGCGAAATCCTGCGCAATGCCGCGCAGTTCCTGAATATCAGGCCCGGAAATACGATACTGTACCGGACGCCCGACCGGCGGTCCGAGTTCGAGGAATTTCACGAACGTATCGGTGCCAACATAATCTTTACGCAGCACTTCATCGAATTTTGCCTTCAGGCGATTACGTGCTTCAACGTCTTTAGCGACCACAACCATTTGCCCGAAATAGGGATTGGCTGGCTGCACATCGAACGACAGGATGAAGCGGATTGCACTCTGTCCGACATAGGTGCTCCAATGCTCAATATCAGGATTGTCCTTGAGCATTGTCTGCTCAAAGCGCTCCATCTGCGCCTTGGTGTCCGCAATTGAACTGTTCTGCGGCAGCGTCCAGTCGATCACCAGTTCAGGGCGATCCGATTCCGGGAAGAACTGGCGTTCAATAAAGCCCATTCCGAAAACCGAGACGACAAACAAAGCTATCGTTGCGACAATGGTGATCCATTTATGGCGCATTGCCAGCAGCAGTGTTTTTGAGAAAGCTTGAAAAAAGCGGCTGGGCTTATGCTCATGATGCTTCATCTTTTTCGGCAATATCGTCACGCCGAGTAGCGGCGCAAATAACACGGCCACAATCCACGAAACGATCAGCGAAACCGCAATCACCACAAACAGCGTGTAGGTATATTCGCCTGCCTGACTGGAATTAAGACCAATCGGGATAAAGCCCGCAATGGTCACAAGCGTTCCCGTTAGCATCGGGAATGCAGTATGCGAATAGACGTAAGTCGCGGCCTTGTGGATGGGATCGCCGCGCTCAAGCCGCGCCACCATCATTTCCACCGCAATCATCGCATCATCGACGAGAAGCCCGAGCGAGATAATCAGCGCACCCAGCGACACGCGTTGCAGCGAAATATCCATCAATGACATGACGAGGAAGGTGATCGCCAGCACCAGCGGGATCGACAACGACACCACAAAACCGGCACGCAGGCCAAGGCTGATAAAGCTCACCGCCAGAACAATCACCACTGCTTCAAACAGCGCCGTGGTAAAGCCGGACACCGCGTCCTGAACCACGTCCGGCTGATCTGCGACTTTGGAAACATTGATACCGACCGGCAGATCGGCCTTCACCTTATCCATCATGGCATCAAGTTTGTCGCCGAACTCCAGCAAATTGCCGTTCGGCTTCATCCCAACCGCAATCCCGATGGCATCCTCGCCATTAACGCGGAAAATTGCTGTTGGCGGATCAACATAGCCGCGCGTGATCGTCGCAACGTCCGACAGACGGAAGAAGCGATCATTGACACGCAGATTGACGGCACGAAGATCATCTTCTGAGTTAAACTGGCCGCTCACCCGCACGCTGATACGCTCTGGTCCGGCTTGCACGACGCCAGAGGGCGTAATGGCATTCTGATCCTGAAGTGCTTTCAGAATAGCCTGCTGGTCGAGGCCAAGGGCTGCCACCTGCCGCGTCGAGAACTCAAGGTAGATCGCCTCATCCTGAGCCCCGATCAACTCAACTTTGCCCGCGCTTGGAATAGTCAGAATTTTGGTGCGTACATCTTCCGCATAATCGCGGAGCTGCCGCATCGACAGCCCATCCGATGTGAAAGCATAAATATTGCCAAACACATCGCCAAACTTGTCGTTGTAATAAGGACCGTAAACGCCGTCCGGCAGGTTCGGCTTGATGTCATCCAGCATATGCCGAACATCAGACCAAGCCTTGGTCACTTGTTCCTTGCGTACGGTGTCTTTCAGGAACACAAACACCACCGACTTACCGGGTGTCGTCACGCTGCGCGTATAATCAAGCGTATCCAGCTCTTCGAGCTTCTTTTCAAGTCTGTCGGTGACTTGATTCATCGTCTCGTCAATGGATGCACCCGGCCAGTTGGCCTGCACAACCATTGTCTTAACGGTAAATTCCGGATCTTCCGCGCGCCCCAGATCAAGATAGGACACAAAGCCCGCAACCAGAAACACAAGCATGAAATACCAGACAAGAGAACGATGGTTCAAAGCCCAGTCAGAAAGATTAAAACCTTTTTTCACAGGCCGCTCCCCTTCGCATCCAGTCGGACTTTTTGCCCTTCTTCAAGCTGGTTCACGCCAGCCGTTGCCACGTAGCTACCCGCTTCAACATTATTGGCCATAAAACTATCGCGCTCACGCTCCACAACCTGAATATCATGGAGACTTACGGTCTGCGTTTTGGGATCAACGACCCAGATTGCAGTTTTGCCATCCTTTTCTACCAGTGCCTGTATCGGCAAAATCACATGATCTTTCTGCGACCGTGCGCGGCCTGCACGAATGGTTGCGCCAAGCCGGAAGCCTTCGGGTGGATTTTCAAGTGCAATGCGAACGCGACGCGTGCGTGTTTGCGCATCTGCTTGCGGTGCAACTTCACGTACAGTTCCCTGTCCTGTCACGCTTCCATCGGCCTGAAGCTGAACATGAAACGGCGTTCCTGCCACAAAAAACTCTGTCATATTGTCGGGTATATCGAGCACGGCTTCGCGAATATCCGGGCGCGCGACTTTCATCACAGCCTGGCCTGCTGCAACAACTTGTCCAACTTCCGCATTAGTGGCTGAAATAACGCCATCAAAATCCGGACTTAAAACGGCATAATCACGCTGATCTTCCGCTTTGCGCAAACCAGCCTGTGCTTTTTCAAGGCCGGCATGTGCGCTGTCACGCGCCTGCTTTGCGGCATCATAATCGGCTTGAGAAATATTGCTGCCTTTGAGCAGAATATTAAGACGCCCCTCACTCGCCGCTGCATTGGCATATTGTGCCTGCGCACTTGCAAGATCGGCCTTTGCCGACTGCACAGAAAGATCAAGTGCCGTAGGATCAAGCATTGCAACTGTCTCGCCTTTCTTGACGAGATCACCAACAATGACGGGACGCGCAATCAATCGCCCCAACACCCGGAAAGCGAGATCCGTCGAATAGCGCGGCTCGATTGTACCGGCAAAACTGGTTTGTATCGCAGGCTTTGGCGTAGCAATCGTATAAAGCACCGGACGAACAGGCGCCGCTTCTGCGGATTTATCGTTCTCCTTGCCACAGGCTGCCAGCGCAACAAGCGTTCCCGCCAAAGCAAGAGAGCCAAAGATTTTCATAGATGGCTTCATTGCGCTGCTGTCCCTTCAAGACCCTGAATAATCTCTGTCTGGGCACCCGCGCGCAACATCTGCGCACCCTTGGTCACAACGAGATCACCTTCATTCAGACCAGACGCAACGATGACCCGCTCTTTTTCAAAAGCAAGTACCTGCACCGGAACCAGCGCTGCAAGCTTCGTATCCTTGGCCACGCGCCACACAGCCGTATTTCCGGCATCCGATGTGACCGAACTCCACGGCAGAATAAACACTTCCCGACCATCCATATGCACGGTGCCGGTGACGATTGCACCAAGCGCCATTTGCTCAGGCACTTCCGAAATTCCAACCTTCACGCGCACAGTGCCGGTTTGCGCATCGACCACCGGCGAAATTTCCCGAATGCTGCCTTCGATCTTCACATCTTCATCCGAAAGCAGACCCAGCGTCACGCCCATGCCAATCTTGGCATGATTGACCAGCGTTTCCTGCACATCGAAAATCGCATCCCGTGCGCCATCTTCGGCAATTGAAAACGCGGTCTGTGCAGCCTGTACCACCTGCCCGCTCTCGACGTTACGCGCCGTAACAACACCTGAAACAGGAGCACGCAGCTCTGTGTAAGACAGCTCATCGCGCGCATTGCTCAGCTGGCTTTCCGCATTGGAAACTGTGCTTTGCGCGGTGCGCAAAACCTGTTGTGTCTGATCAAACTGGCTGCGCGTCGTAAACCCCTGCCCCAGCAAAGCCTGCTGGCGCTTGAAGCTTGCTTCGGCCTGCACCAACTGCGCACGCGCTGCGTCTTGTGAGGCCTGTGCCACCCGCATATTGGCTTGCTGCTCGGCATTATCGATACGTGCAAGAACTTCGCCCTTATCGACATGCTGACCGATTTCGACAAGGCGTTCGACCACTTGTCCATTGACGCGGAAAGAAACATTGACCAGCGAACGGGCAGCAATAGCACCCGATAAAGTCAATTGCGGCTGATAATCAACAAGCGTGCTTTCAACCACAGCAACGGGGATTGTCCCGCTCATTTCGGCATGCGCAACATAGCCAGAACCGGCGACAATGCTGCTTGTCAAAAGAACCATAGCAATAGCTCGAAGAGGAACCTTTCTTATCTGCATAAGCGGAGGAGTTTCTATAGCCATTTGCACGGTTCTCGCCTGTTTCTACGGCGCGCACAATGCTATCAAATGAGTGCTAAGGAAAGCACGCCTTCTAAACATCATTAACTGCCAATTATGAATTCTCCGGAATATCGTCACCGTCTCCGGACAAAACAAGAAGTAGAATAAATTATCTGCGTGTATCATCAATAAGTCGAACACCAGCAGCATTCAGATCGTATTTTGTGCGCTGCGTCCGCTCATCGCGCTGACGAATAGAAATATAACCACCGTCTGCGCTCAATACTGCAATTTCGCGCAACACGAGCGCATGTGCAACTCCCAATATTCGCGCAAAACTGCGGCTGTCAGATGCAATCTCAAGTGCAGATGCCGCAAGAATACCAGCACCCAGCCGCGAGATTCTGCCGGATTGCGCTTCAAGTGCATCAACCAGCGTGATGTAGTCAGTGGCGTCGGTCACGCATTCACAGCCTGCACGGGCCGAAATGACACGATAACCGATTTTGATGTCGGCGTATCGCTACCCTCACCGGCACTGCCAAGCGGCACCAGCACGTTCATTTCAGGGTAATAACCGGCAATACAACCACGCGGGATGTCATACGGCACAAAGCGGAAATCACGCGCAACGCGCTCAACACCATCGTTGAAATCGCCAACAATATCTGCACGATCACCCGCTTCAACACCAATATCCGACATATCGGCAGGGTTCATGAAGACCACCTGACGCTCGCCATAAACACCGCGATAACGATCATCCATACCGTAAATCGTCGTATTGTACTGATCGTGGCTGCGGAAAGTTTGCAGAACATAACGCCCCGGCTTGCCACGTGCCTGCTGATGCTCCACCGCTTCCGGCAATGTTCCGCTCCAAAACGTCGCTTTGCCTTTTGGCGTGCGCCATTCCAGTTCGCGTGCAGAGTTGCGCAAATGGAAGCCACGTGGCACCCGAACCCGCACATTAAAATCGTAAAAATCAGGCAGAACCTTCGCAATGTGATTGCGGATCAGGTCGTAGTCATCAGCCAGTGCCAGCCAGTTGACGGGCTTTGGTCCAAGCGTTGCATTCGCCATTCCCGCAATAATGCCGATTTCCGAACGCAACAAAGGCGATGCTGGTTTATTAATACCCCCGGACCCATGCACCATACTCATGGAATCCTCGACCGTCACAATCTGCGCAACACCTTTGGAATTGAGATCAATCTCCGTGCGCCCAAGACATGGGAGAATGAACGAATCCTGTCCCGGCACCAGATGCGAATGATTGAGTTTGGTCGCGATATGAACCGTCAGTCGTTGCGAAGCCAGCGCTTTGGAAATGATCGGACTATCCGGCGTGGCGCGGGCAAAATTACCGCCAAGCCCGATAAAGGCCTTCGCTGTTCCATCCAGCATAGCACCAATTGCAGCAAGCACATTATGCCCCGGCGCACGCGGAACCTTGAAACCGAACTCTTTCTCCAGCGCATCCAAAAACGCTGCTGACGGCTTTTCATTAATGCCAACAGTGCGGTCTCCCTGCACATTGGAATGGCCACGCACCGGACAAAGACCAGCACCCGTTTTACCAATATTGCCGCGCAGCAACATGAAATTGGTAATCTCGCGAATGGTGATGACGGAATGTCGATGCTGCGTAATGCCCATCGCCCATGTGCAGATCACCTTGCCCGCCTGCATATAAATGCGTGCCGCATGTTCAAGCGATTGACGCAGCAACCCGGATTGATCTTCGATCTCTTCCCACGTTGTCGCGTCAACAGCCTTGCGATAGGCTTCAAACTCGGCCGTATGCTGCGCCAAAAACTCGCGGTCGAGAACCGACGGTTCACCTTTAGCCAGAGCTGCATCATCAGCCGCAAACACCGCCTTGGCCATGCCACGGAAAGCCGCCATATCACCGCCGAGACGCGGCTGATAATAATCGCTGGCGATTGCTTCGCTGCCGCCGCGCATCATTTCGAGCTTATCTTGCGGGTCGGAAAAGCGTTCCAATCCGCGCTCGCGCACAGGATTGAAAACCACAATCTTCGCACCGCGTTCAGCTGCGCGCCGCAGATCGCCCAGCATACGCGGATGATTGGTGCCGGGATTCTGGCCAACGACAAAAATCGCATCGGCATGCTCAAAATCCTCAAGCAGAACAGTGCCTTTGCCAACGCCGACTGCCTGTGTCAGCGCAACACCGCTCGCCTCGTGACACATATTCGAGCAGTCAGGAAAATTGTTTGTCCCATAAGAACGCACAAACAGCTGATAGAGAAATGCGGCCTCATTGGAAGCCCGGCCCGATGTGTAAAACTCCACACGATCCGGCGTATCAAAGCTCTTTAAAATACTGCCGATAGAAGCAAAAGCCTCATCCCATTCGACGGCTTCATATTTGTCACTCGCCGCATTATAGCGCATCGGATGCGTCAAACGCCCGGTGTTCTCCAGCGCATAATCCGTCCACGAGCGCAATTCGGACACCGTATGTTCGGTGAAAAACTTAGGCGTGGTGCGCCGCTCGGTGGCCTCCCACGCGACAGCCTTCACACCATTTTCGCAAAACTCAAACGACGAACCATGTTCCGGATCACCCCATGCACAGCCAGGGCAATCAAAACCGTCGGGCTGATTGGCTTTGAGCAGTGCCCGCGCACCCGTTAAAGGCGCACCGCTGGCCAGCAATTGCTTGCCGCAGCTTTTTAACGCACCCCATCCACCAGCAGCACTCGACTTTTTGCCGATAAATCCAGTGTCGTGAGTTTTGCTCATTTTGCTATCTTCCACTGCACAGCACGTCATGCACGGTTATCTACGTTCTTTACGCCTCTTGACCTTCAATATGCGTCAAAAGTAGCCGCTAACTGTCTCAAACTTATCTTTACTTTATACCATATGGCATCAACATCTCAGTCACAAAAGCCACCAGATAGTATAGTCTGAAGAGTTGAGCCATCAAATAACCGAGAGCAATTGAAACTGTGATGATTGTTTTCCTTGATTTCAGCAACGCAATCGGTCATTCGACTGGTAAACAAAACTGACCACAAGGGGTGGGAAATGCCCAAAATCGTTGAAATCGCTGACCTGAAGCGATTGGCAAAGCGCCGTGTCCCGAAGATGTTCTTCGATTATGCAGACTCTGGCGCATGGACGGAATCGACCTATCGCGCCAATGAAAGCGATTTCTCGAAGATAAAGCTTCGTCAGCGCGTATTGGTCGATATGACCAATCGGTCGCTTGAAACGACGATGATCGGCGAAATAGTTTCGATGCCTGTGGCTCTTGCTCCGACGGGTTTGACCGGCATGCAACATGCGGATGGCGAAATGCTGGCTGCTCAAGCTGCCGAAGCCGCTGGCGTTCCATTCACCCTTTCGACTATGAGCATTTGCTCCATCGAAGACGTGGCATCGGTTACAAAGAAACCATTCTGGTTTCAGCTTTATGTCATGAAAGATCGTGAGTTCGTGAAGAACCTTATCAGCCGTGCCAAAGCAGCAGGCTGTTCGGCGCTGGTGCTCACACTTGATCTGCAAATCCTCGGCCAGCGTCACAAAGATCTGCGCAATGGACTGTCTGCCCCACCCAAGTTCACGCCAAAGCATATCTGGCAGATGGCCACCCGCCCCGGCTGGTGTCTGGGCATGATGGGTACGCAGCGCCGTACATTCCGCAACATTGCCGGACACGCCCAAAACGTGACTGATCTTTCCTCCCTTTCATCCTGGACAGCCGAACAGTTCGACCCACAGTTGAGCTGGAACGACGTTGCCTGGATCAAAGAACAATGGGGCGGCAAACTGATTCTCAAGGGCATCCTCGATGAAGAAGATGCTTTGATGGCAGCCAAGACCGGCGCAGATGCGATCATCGTTTCCAATCACGGTGGCCGCCAACTTGATGGTGCCGTTTCCTCCATCTCGATGCTCAAGCCAATCGTCGACGCCGTAGGCGACAAGATCGAAGTGCATATGGATGGCGGTGTTCGCTCTGGTCAGGATGTGCTAAAGGCCCGTGCACTTGGCGCGCAAGGCGTTCATATTGGCCGACCGTTTCTTTACGGACTTGGCGCGATGGGTAAAGACGGCGTCACACTGGCGCTCGACATCATTCGCAAAGAACTTGACGTCACCATGGCGCTTTGCGGAAAACGCAATATCAACGACATTGATCAATCGATCATCAAGTCTGTGGACTTTCGTTAAGCGAGATAGCCCGGCTCAGGCCGGGTTATTTATCTCGAAATTTAGAGTTAAAGCTTTTCTAATACAGCATCAAGTTTAGTACTCGCTAATAAGAAGTAACTATCGCTTAAGCATATTCATTTACCATGTTCAGCTAACGGTGCGCGAACCGTACCTATTTTCGGTTGGAGTTGGATTAATGAGATATGTTTCTGCAATAGCGCTCATATCATTTGGTGTGCTGACAGCTACAAACGGCGCGAAAGCCGCTGATATTGTTTTTGAAGAACCGCCAGTAGTAGTAGCGCCACCAGCAGCCTCTAACTGGTATATTCGCGGCGACATTGGCTATAATTTTAAGAACAAGACCGATGGCCACTGGGATTTCTGGAACCAATATCCGGGTGAAAATCGCGGCGTTGACGACACATTGCGATACGATAGTTTCAAGCTGAAAGGCGGCGCATCTTATGGCCTCGGCGTTGGTTATCGTTTCAATGAAATGCTACGCACTGACGCCACGTTGGATTTCTTTCGTGCCGGTATAAATGGACGCACAAGATGCCCAAGCTTGGTCAAGATGGGAAAGAAACTCAATCTTGTTCAAGATAATTGCAACTATGAAGATTCATCAACCGCAAACGTATGGACAGCCATGGCAAACGCTTATGTCGATTTGCCTAAAGTAGGAACACTTACCCCATATCTCGGAGCTGGCTTAGGTGCTGCCTATGTCAATTACGATAGTTTTAAATCCAACGAGATTTGCGCGGGCTGTACTTACACCAGCGACAAGAACGGTTTGGATAGCTGGCGCTTTGCAATGGCGCTTATGGCGGGCGTTAGTTACGACTTGACCAATCAACTCAAACTTGATCTCGGTTATCGTTACCTGCGCGTAAATGGCGGCAATGCATTTGGGTACGATAAAGATGATCGTGCAGAAAATACCGTTTACGGATACGGTCCGGGCGCAACAGGCGCACAAGCACGCGACAATGGTTTCAATATCCACACGGTCCGCGCCGGTCTTCGCTACGAATTCAATTAATATCTGAAAAATATCTATAAAAACCCGGCTCGTGCCGGGTTTTTTTATGCCTTCGTAACTGGCGCTTTTGATAGAAGCACAGTGCGGATCGCAAAGCTCGAATGGATACGGGCAACGCCGGGCAATCGCGACAGAATTTCCTTGTGAATGATTTCATAAGCCGCAGCATTATCGGCTTCAACGCGCAGAATATAATCAGCATCCCCAGTCATCAGATAGCATTCCTGCACTTCTGGATGCCGTCGCACAGCTTCTTCAAAGCGATTGAGATATTCTTCCGTCTGCCGGTCCAGCGTTATGCGCACAATCGCCACCAGCCGCTCGTCTCCGCCTGATGAGCCGACAATCGCGGTATATCCGCGGATCACACCGCTTTCTTCGAGAATCTGAACGCGTCGCAGACATGCCGACTGCGAAAGTCCGACTTCGGCTGCAAGCTGGCTATTGGTCATACGCCCCTCGCGACGAAGGCAGCGGATGATATTACGGTCGATGCTATCGAGTGTCGCCATGCAGAATCTTCAATCTAAAAGCTAATAAGTGCGTAATTCATGCTAAAATTCGCATAATATGCGATAAATAGCAAAAACATTCGAATAGTCTTCGATTATCATTGAGCCTATCGCTTTGGGGGCAAGGAATTGTGATCCGCACCACCGAAGCGATGTGCTTTTGGGAGGAAGCGGATTAAATTCCAGTCATCCCACTAACAAATTGAGTGCACTGGAAATGAGCCCTATGTCGATGCATTTTTCTCAAACTGAACGTGACCTCGCCGCTGGTGGCGTGCTCACTATCGACCTGGCTGCTCTCCGCCACAATTATGCGACCATCGCAAAGCGTATCGCGCCAACGCGTGCAGCCGCTGTCGTTAAGGCAGATTCCTATGGCTTGGGCGCGGATCGCGTCGCACCGGCTTTTTATGAAGCAGGCTGCCGCGATTTCTTCGTTGCCCATCTTGGCGAAGCAATTTCGCTCCGTCCTTTTCTCAATCCTGATGCGACGCTTTATGTGCTGAACGGGCTTCAGCCCGGCACGGAAGCCGCCTGGGCACGCGAGAAAATCTTGCCTGTTCTCAACTCGCTGGAGCAGATTGCAAACTGGTCAGCACTTGCGGCAAGCCTCAATGAAAAACTGCCCGCGCTTTTGCAAATCGACACCGGCATGTCGCGCCTTGGGCTGTCCGCCAAAGAACTCGATCAGCTTGTCGATGACCAGCACTTGCTCGACCATATCGATGTGAAATTCGTCATCAGCCATCTGGCAAGTGGTGACGAGCCGGAAAACCCCGCCAATGCGCGCCAGCTAGCAGCTATGTCGGCAGCGCTTGCCCGTTTGCCAAAAATGCCCGTGGCATTTTCAAACTCGGGCGGTTGTTTCCTCGAAAATACCTATCACTTCAATCTCGCCCGTCCGGGCGTAGCGCTCTATGGTGTTGGACCTTCCGCAGGCGAAAACCCTATCAAACCTGTGCTGGAACTTTCAGCCCGCGTCATTCAGGTGCGCGACATCGATAAGGGCGCAGCAGTCGGCTATGGCGGCACCTTCATAGCTGAAAAACCCATGCGCATTGCCACTATTGCAGTCGGCTATGCCGATGGCTGGTTCCGCGCTTTGAGCAACAAAGGCTCGGCATTTTATGGCGATACGCGTCTGCCGATTGTCGGCCGCGTTTCGATGGACTCCATCACGCTTGACGTCACGGCCCTGCCAGAAGGCACGCTCACACTCGGCAGCATGGTCGAACTCGTCGGACCACATCAGCGGCTCGAAGATGTGGCGCGTGATTGCGACACCATTCCCTATGAAATCCTGACTTCGTTAGGCCACCGCTATGCCCGTGTTTACGTGGATAGCGAAGTGTCTAAAGCATAATAATAAGAGGCGAACATGCAGATCATCATTCTCGGCAGCGGCGTTATCGGCGTCACCACGGCCTATTATCTGGCCAAGCAAGGCCATGAAGTCACTGTTGTTGATCGCGAAGAAGGCCCGGCACTCGAAACCAGCTTCGCCAATGCGGGGCAGGTTTCGCCGGGTTATGCATCGCCATGGGCAGCTCCCGGAGTTCCGTTCAAAGCAGCCAAGTGGTTGTTCCAGAAACACGCGCCGCTGGTTCTGCGCCTGACCTCGGACCCGAAGCAATATAGCTGGCTGTTGCAGATGCTCGCGAACTGCACTGAGAGCCGCTACAAGGTCAACAAAAGTCGTATGGTGCGCGTGGCCGAATATAGTCGTGACTGCCTTGTTGCACTGCGCGACGAAACCGGCATTCAATACGACCAGCGCACGCAGGGCACTCTGCAACTGTTCCGCGAGCAGTATCAGCTCGACGGCATCGGCAAAGACATCGAAGTTCTGCGTCAGGATGGCGTGCCGTTTGAAGTGCTCGACCGCGAAGATTGCGTGCGTGTTGAGCCAGCTCTGGCCCGCGCCCGCGATAAATTTGTCGGCGGCTTGCGCCTGCCCAATGACGAAACCGGCGACTGCTTCAAATTCACAAACGCGCTGGCCAAGCTCGCTGAAGGTCTCGGCGTTAAATTCCGCTTTGGCGTTGACATCAAATCGCTGCTGATGTCTGGCGGCAAGGTTTCCGGCGTTGAAACCCCCGAAGGCATTCTGACGGCTGACCGCTACGTCGTGGCACTCGGCAGCTACACGCCTGCTCTGGTTAAGTCACTGGGCCTCAATGCGCCGATCTATCCGGTCAAAGGCTATTCAATCACCGCTCCAATCATCAATGAAGAGCTGGCTCCGGTCTCAACGGTGCTCGATGAAAGCTTCAAGATTGCCATCACCCGCCTTGGCGACCGCATCCGCGTCGGCGGCATGGCCGAAGTTTCAGGCTTCACCAAAGATTTGCCGGCTGCTCGCCGTGCGACTCTTGATCTGTCGGTGAGCGATCTGTTCCCGGGCGGCGACCTCAAGGCTGCTACCTTCTGGTCTGGCCTGCGTCCAATGACGCCGGATTCAACGCCGATCATCGGTGCAACCCGCTATGAGAATGTGTTTATCAATGCGGGCCACGGAACACTCGGCTGGACCATGGGTCCGGGTTCCGGCAAGATGCTCGCCGATCTTATTTCCGGCAACAAGCCAGATATTCAGGCCGACGATCTTGGTATCGCGCGCTACGCATAATGCTTCCTGAATCAAATCAGCAGCGATTTGATTCAGTGTCCTTTGAATAGGGAAGAATATTAGAAACTTGGTGGTGTGCAGGCGCTCACCACCTCGCAGGCCACTGGCCCTACGCATTTGAAGCGATGCGGTAACTTGCTTGAAAAGTAATAGGCATCACCCGGCCCGAGTATCCGGCGCTCGCTACCGACCGTCACCTCTATACGACCAGAAATCACAATTCCGCCCTCCTCGCCTTCATGCATAAGCAGAACCTTGCCCGTATCCGATCCCGGCTCATAGCGCTCTTTGAGGATTTGCAGCGAGCGCGAAAACAGGTGATCGCCCACCTGCCGATAGGAAATTGGCCCCTTGCCGATCTCCACAAGCTCATCCGCCTGATAGAAGACCTTGTGCGGCGCATCTGGCTCAAGCGCAAAAAACTCGGCCATTCCGATAGGAATTCCATCCAGAATGCGCTTTAATGCACCCACCGACGGATTGGACTGATTGGCTTCGATCAACGATATGGTGGAATTGGTCACCCCAGCCCGTTTTGCAAGCTCGCGCTGAGACAGATTCTGCCGCATGCGCACATAACGAAGCCTGCCCCCAATATCGATGCTCATCGACACGTCCCCTTACTGTTTATGATGTTCGATATATCACAAACTTTTGTATCAAAGCACGTAATTTCAATGATTTAATTTTTATAAGAAAAGGACTTGTTGCCTTCGATAAAGCATGTCCTGTTGGTCGCAAATAGGAGGTTCTAATGCTTAACAACACCAACGCGCCAAGTCTTGATAACTTCTGGATGCCGTTCACGGCAAACCGCCAGTTCAAGGCCGCCCCACGCCTGCTCGCAAGCGCTTCAGGCATGTATTACACCGATGTCGACGGCAATCAGGTTCTGGACGGAACCGCAGGCCTTTGGTGCTGCAATGCCGGTCATGGCCGCAAGCAGATCACCCAGGCAGTCGAGCGCCAGATCTCGACCATGGACTTCGCGCCGACCTTCCAGATGGGGCACAACATCGCTTTCGACTTTGCTGAGAAGCTCGCAGCCATTGCGCCCGGCGGTCCAGATGCCAAGCTTGATCGCGTGTTCTTCACCAATTCCGGCTCAGAGTCGGTTGATACAGCACTGAAGATCGCCATCGCTTATCAGCGCGCCATTGGTCAGGGCACCCGTACCCTCATCATCGGCCGCGAAAAAGGTTATCACGGCGTTGGCTTCGGCGGCATTTCTGTCGGCGGTCTCGTCAATAACCGCCGCATCTTCCCGCAGATTCCTGCTGATCATATGCGCCACACACTCGATATTGGCCGCAATGCATTCTCCAAAGGCCTGCCAGCGCACGGCATCGAACTCGCTGACGATCTGGAACGTCTGGTTCAGCTGCACGGCGCAGAAAAGATTGCCGCCGTCATCGTCGAGCCAATGTCCGGTTCTGCCGGTGTTGTACTTCCGCCAAAGGGCTATCTCGAACGCATCCGCGCAACCGCCGACAAGCACGGCATTCTGGTGATCTATGACGAAGTCATCACCGGCTTTGGCCGCCTAGGCACACCATTTGCTGTCGATTATTTCGGCGTAAAGCCTGATCTCGTAACCACTGCCAAGGGCCTCACCAACGGCGCAATCCCGATGGGTGCTGTCTTTGCAAGCCGCGCTGTGCATGACGCGCTGATGACCGGCCCGGAAAACGCCATCGAACTCTTCCACGGCTACACCTATTCCGGCCATCCGGTTGCCTGCGCTGCTGGTCTTGCCACGCTTGAAATCTACGCCGAAGAAGGTCTTCTGACCCGTGGCGCAGAACTGGCCGAGCATTGGGAGAATGCGCTGCATTCGCTCAAAGACGCGCCAAACGTCATTGACATCCGTAACCTCGGTCTCGTCGGTGCAATCGAACTGTCATCACGCGAAGGCGCTGTCGGCGCACGCGCTTACGACGTTTTCACCGATTGCTTCAAGAAGGGCCTTCTGATCCGTGTGACCGGCGATGTGATCGCGCTTTCGCCACCGCTCATCGTGGAAAAAGAACAGATCGACACCATCGTTTCCGTTATCGGAGATGCACTGAAACGCGCGGCGTAATTACCACCCATTAACGCCGCAACTTGGCCGCCGCTTTTCCCCTGCGGCGGCTTTTTTCATTTATGAATCAAATTCTATGAAGCGCCACGCAAAGGATTCTGCGCATTATCATTTTAGCGGCCACTATGTGCGAAGCCACCAAAAGCGTAATAACGTTACGTTACATCGCTACATTCAGCTCTGCGACGGCGTAAATTTTGCCACAAGCGCGTGACTATCGCCTGGATAAGTGAAGCGCACATGTGTCACCGGCTGATCAGCATTCCATGTCTGGCGTTCAACGACAAGACAAGGCGAACCAGCAGGCACACCAAGCGTCGCAGCGTTTTCCTCTGTTGAGACAACTGCGCGTATAGAATGCTGCGCATTGCTCCAAGGCACGCAGGAAACAAGCCACGGACCGGGTGATTGCTCTGCAAAATCGGTTTCTGCCGCGCTCGGCACGGCATCAAGGCTGATAAACCGTTCTTCCAGCGCAAAGACGCGCTTTCCCGCATAGTGACGGCAGACAAGTTCTACCAGCGGCGTGTGTCGCGGAATGTCGATATGGCGCGCATCGGCAGGACCGCTCAGACGTTCACTTCGTCTGAGAAGCTCAAAACGATAATGCTGCCCAAGCGCTGCAACCTCATCGCGAATATCGTGGATTTCGAGAATCGCCGCTTGCGACTGCGGAAAGGAAACAAAGCTTCCCGAACGGCGCTTTCGCTCAATCAGACCGGCTTTTGCCAGTTGCGTCAGCGCCTTGTTCACGGTCATGCGCGAACAATTATAATGCTCGGTCAGCTCGTGCTCAAACGGGATGCGATGACCGGGCTGCCATTCTCCAGAAATAATGCGCGTTTCAATATCATCCAGAATGCGTTGATGCAGTGATATGGTCGCCTCGACTTGTCTGGATGAAGTATCCTGCACTTTGTTCCCTTTGATTAGTTCAGCAATTCGCCGATCACTTTCTGGAAAGCACGCTCCGCTTCATCGCGCAAGCGGTGATGTCCGCCCTCCACCTGTTTTACACCGCGCACCCACACATCGGACGGACGCGCACGACCGGCAAAAATCCAGCCGTCAAGAACCGCATCCCCTTTTGCGTGGGGCAAACGCTCAACATCAAGCGATACAAAATCTGCCGGAGCACCCTGTTTCAAACCATCGCCTTCGCGACCCATGGCAATATTGCCGCCTGCCAATGCACCATCAAACAAGGCGCGTCCGGTCGAGCCTTCGTTTTTCGCCAGCACATTGCGCGCGCGATGCAGCAAACGCTGCGAATATTCATATTGGCGCAACTCATCGCCGATGCCGATCAGCACATTAGAATCGGACCCGACACCGAACTGTCCCCCATTGGCTTCAAAGACCGCAGCGTTAAATGTGCCGTCACCGAGATTGGCTTCCGTGACCGGGCAAAGACCGGCAATCGCACCAGCCTGAGCCATGCGCACAGTTTCCTCGTCGCTCATATGCGTTGCATGAATAAGGCACCAGCGCGACGACAACTCCTGATGATCAAGCAGCCATTCGACAGGTCGCTGGCCAGACCACGCAATGCAGTCCTCCACTTCCTTGACCTGCTCAGCAATGTGAATATGCACCGGCGCATCGGGCAAAAGCGATGCTGCAAATGTCAGTTCATCCGGGGTGACAGCACGTAGACTGTGCGGTGCCACACCAAGCACAGCACCGTCGAAGCCAGAAAGAGCTTTCTGACAGCCCTCGATCAGGCGCGCAAAACTCTGCTGATCGTTGATAAAACGGCGCTGACCTTCATTGGGTGCTGCACCACCAAAACTCGAATGTGCATAAAGCACCGGCAGCAGGGTCAGCCCAATACCAGCGCTTTGCGCTGCCGAGACAATGCGATCCGCCATTTCCGAAATGTTGCCATAAGGCGTGCCGTCGCGATCATGATGCAGGTAATGGAACTCACCGACGCGTGTAAAACCGGCTTCCAGCATATCGACATAAAGCCGCAATGCGACTGCTTCCGCCTGTTCCGGCGTCATGGTCAGCGCGAACTTATACATGATCTCGCGCCAGCTCCAGAAGCTGTCAGCCGATGGTCCGCGCCGTTCTGCAAGGCCAGCCATGCCATATTGAAACGCGTGGCTGTGCAGATTTGGCATACCCGCCACGATCACCTTATGGTGTTCGTCGCCCGGTTTGGCTTCAACGCCAATTTCCACAGAAGCAATTTTTCCCTGAGCCAGACCAAGCCGCACATCCTCTGCCCAACCCGTATGCAAAAGTGCTTGTTTAGCATGAATAAATTGCGTTTTCGCGGCTGTCGCTGACATTATGTTTCGCTCCTCTTCGCACCCATTTTGCAGCATCACTTTTCAACAGATCGCAATTGGATGCATTTTTTCTCTTGGCGGCTTCGCTAATATGTATATACATTATCGAAAAACAGGGGAAGCGAGAAAACGCTCATGACACAGAAATCGAACTTCGTTTTGACCAATGCACGCATCGCCACGCTCAACGAGCAGGCGGAAGGGCTTGGCTTAATTGAGGCCGCAGCGATTGCCGTCATAGATGGCAAAATCGCTTATGTCGGCGCTGAAACTGATCTTCCTGCCGACTATGCCTCGTCTGAAAAAATTGACTGCGAGAACCGCCTGATCACCCCCGGCCTGATCGACTGTCACACGCATCTGGTCCACGCAGGCAATCGCGCGCATGAGTTTGAGCTGCGCCTGAATGGTGCCACTTACGAAGAAGTGGCCCGCGCAGGCGGCGGCATAGTTTCTTCCGTTAAAAACCTGCGTGCTGCCAGCGAAGATGATCTCGTGCGCGAAACCCTGCCCCGCCTTGATGCGCTGATTGCTGAAGGTGTGACGACGGTTGAAGTTAAATCGGGTTATGGTCTCGATACGGAAAACGAAGCAAAGTCATTGCGCGCTGCTCGCCGTCTTGGGCATGAACGCGACGTCGCGGTTCGCACGACCTTCTTGGGCGCACACGCTCTGCCGCCGGAAATGAATGGCGATAAAGCAGCTTTCATCGACAAGATCGTCAACGAAATGCTGCCAGCTATTGCAGCCGAAAATCTCGCCGATGCGGTAGACGGTTTCTGCGAAGGCATCGCCTTTCTGCCGGATGAAATGGCACGCGTTTTTGATGCTGCAAAGGCTCACAATCTGCCGGTAAAACTCCACGCCGATCAGCTTTCAAATCTTCATGGCGCAGCACTTGCCGCGTCCTATGATGCGCTTTCTGCCGATCATGTCGAATATACCGATGCAGAAGGTGCGCAAGCCATGGCCAAGGCCGGAACTGTCGCCGTTCTGCTTCCCGGCGCTTATTATTTCATCCGCGAAACGCAAAAGCCGCCGGTCGATCTTTTCCGTGCGGCTGGCACCAAGATGGCACTGGCCACCGATAACAACCCCGGCACTTCGCCGCTGACCTCGCTTTTACTCACCATGAATATGGGCGCAACCCTGTTCCGCATGACGGTCGATGAATGCATTGCAGGCGTTACGCGCGAAGCAGCCCGTGCCCTTGGTGTACTCGACAAGACCGGCACGCTTGAAGTCGGCAAGGATGCTGACCTCGCAATCTGGAGCATCGAGCGTCCGGCAGAGCTTGTTTACCGCATTGGCTTCAATCCGCTCTGGAAGCGGGTTTTCAAAGGCCGAATTTAAGTTTTTGTATAACGGAGCTTTTCATGTCCCTCATATTGCAACCCGGCAGCGTTTCGCTCTCGACGATTGAGAAAATCTACCGCGAAAACATCGCCGTTCGCATTGATCCATCCTTCCATGCTGGCGTTGAAAAGGCAGCTCGCCGCATTGCCGAAATCGCCGCGGGCGATGCACCGGTTTACGGCATCAATACCGGCTTTGGTAAGCTCGCCTCAATCCGTATTGCGCCCGAAGACGTGGCAACGCTTCAGCGCAATCTGATCCTGTCGCATTGCTGCGGCGTGGGTGAACCTCTGAGCGAAGACATTGTGCGCCTCATCATGGCGCTCAAGCTCATTTCGCTTGGCCGTGGGGCATCGGGCGTGCGGCTCGAACTCATCACCCTCATCGAAGCCATGCTTGAAAAAGGCGTGATCCCGATGATCCCGGCCAAGGGGTCGGTTGGCGCTTCTGGCGATCTTGCACCGCTCGCTCATATGGCAGCAGCCATGATCGGCGAAGGCGAAGCCTATTATAACGGCGAACGCCTCCCATCTGCTGAGGCACTCAAAAAAGCGGGCCTCAAGCCAGTCGTTCTGGCTGCCAAGGAAGGTCTCGCACTCATCAACGGAACACAGACCTCGACTGCACTGGCATTGGCCGGGCTGTTCCGCGCGCATCGCGCATTGCAGGCAGCTCTTGTCACCGGCGCACTTTCGACCGATGCGGCTATGGGTTCAACTGCCCCGTTCCATCCGGATATTCACACCCTGCGCGGTCATAAGGGTCAGATCGATACGGCTGCAGCACTACGCAATCTCTTGTCTGGCTCGGTCATTCGCGAGAGCCACCTTGAAGGCGACCAGCGCGTACAAGACCCTTATTGCATCCGCTGTCAGCCACAGGTCGATGGTGCCTGCCTCGACATTCTGCGCCAAGCTGCACGGACACTTGAAATCGAAGCCAATGCCGTCACCGATAACCCGCTCGTCCTATCGGACAACAGCGTGGTTTCAGGCGGCAACTTCCACGCCGAACCAGTTGCTTTCGCAGCCGACCAGATCGCGCTTGCTGTCTGCGAAATCGGCGCAATCGCCCAGCGCCGCATCGCCCTTCTGGTTGATCCGGCACTTTCCTTTGGCCTGCCAGCCTTCCTTGCCAAGAAGCCTGGCCTCAATTCGGGTCTGATGATTGCAGAAGTCACTTCGGCCGCACTGATGAGCGAAAACAAGCAGATGGCGCATCCGGCATCAGTTGATTCAACCCCAACCTCCGCCAATCAGGAAGATCACGTCTCCATGGCCTGCCATGGTGCTCGTCGCCTGTTGCAGATGACCGAGAACCTCAATGCAATCATTGGCATTGAGGCTCTCACCGGCGCTCTCGGCGTCGAACTACGTGGCCCCCTTGAAACCAGCCCTGAATTGAAAAACGCCATTGCAGTTCTGCGCGCCAAGGTGCCTACGCTGGATATTGACCGCTACATAGCCAACGATCTTTCAGCCGCAAGCGCCATTATCGCCGATGGCTCGTTCACCGGCAGCATCAGCGCAAATATTCTACCTGCACTGGAGGCCTGATATGAGCGCGTTTGAACTCCATCAGGGCACATCGCCCGTCATTCTTGGCCTGCCCCACACTGGCACCGATGTACCGGAAGACATCTGGGCACGGCTCAATGACAATGGCCGTATCCTCGCCGACACCGACTGGCATATCCATCAGCTCTATGACGGGCTGCTGGACAATGTCACCACCGTCCGCGCCACCTTTCATCGCTATTGCATAGATGCCAATCGCGATCCGGCAGGCGTCAGCCTTTATCCGGGCCAGAATACTACGACACTGATCCCGGAAACCGATTTCGACGGTCTTGCCATCTGGAAAGACGGTGAAGCGCCAAAAGAAGCAGATATTGCCGATCGTATTGGCCGCTTCCATAAGCCCTATCACGATGCCCTTGCTGCAGAAATCGAGCGCGTGAAAGCGATCCATGGCGTCGCGATCCTTTATGATTGCCACTCGATCCGCTCGCATATCCCGTTCCTGTTTGACGGCAAACTGCCGGACTTCAATGTTGGCACAGACCTCGGCAAGACCTGCGATCCAAAGATCGAAGCCGCAACCGTAGACGTGACCCAAAACGCCACTGGCTATACCGCTGTTCTCAATGGCCGCTTCAAAGGCGGCTGGACGACGCGCCACTATGGCCAGCCCGAAACAGGCGTCCACGCCATTCAGATGGAGCTGGCGCAATCGACCCATCTGGCTACCGAGGCCGCACCCTTCGACTATGACGAAGCCAAAGCTGAAAAGCTCCGTGTGCATCTCAAAACAATTCTTGAGCGGCTCCAAAACATTGCCGCCGAACTGAAATCCTGAGGAGTAAACCATGTCCAACCCACGTCATAATGAACGCGACGTACGCGCCCCACGCGGCACTGAACTTAATGCCAAGAGCTGGCTCACCGAAGCCCCTCTGCGCATGTTGATGAACAATCTCGACCCGGATGTTGCCGAACGCCCGCATGAGCTGGTTGTCTATGGCGGCATTGGTCGCGCGGCCCGCACATGGGACGATTTTGACCGTATCGTTGCAACCCTGAAGACGCTTAACGACGACGAAACCCTGCTGGTGCAGTCGGGCAAGCCGGTCGGCGTGTTCCGCACCCATAAGGACGCACCGCGCGTTCTGATCGCCAATTCCAACCTCGTGCCACATTGGGCAACCTGGGACCATTTCAACGAACTGGATAAGAAAGGTCTCGCCATGTATGGCCAGATGACCGCCGGTTCGTGGATTTATATCGGCGCACAGGGCATTGTTCAGGGCACCTACGAAACCTTCGTGGAAGCTGGTCGCCAGCATTATGATGGCAACCTTAAAGGCAAATGGATTCTAACCGGTGGCCTCGGCGGCATGGGCGGCGCGCAACCTCTCGCAGCGGTTATGGCTGGCGCTTGCTGCCTTGCGGTCGAATGCGACGAAACCCGCGCCGATTTCCGTCTGCGCACCCGCTATGTCGATGAAAAGACCCACAGCCTTGATGAAGCTTTGGCCAAGATCGACGAATGGACCAAAGCAGGCGAAGCCAAATCCATTGCGCTGATCGGCAATGCGGCTGAAATATTTCCGGAACTCGTCAAGCGCGGCGTGCGCCCTGACATCGTAACCGACCAGACCTCGGCGCATGATCCTGTGCATGGCTATCTGCCAATCGGCTGGAGCGTTGCAGAATGGCGCGCCAAGCAGGAGAGCGATCCAAAGGCTGTTGCCAAAGCTGCGCGTGCTTCGATGAAAGTGCAGGTTCAGGCCATGCTCGACTTCCACAATCAGGGCATTCCAACGGTCGATTACGGCAACAACATCCGTCAGATGGCGCTTGAAGAAGGTCTTGAAAACGCCTTCGATTTCCCCGGCTTCGTTCCTGCCTATATCCGCCCGCTGTTCTGCCGCGGCATTGGGCCTTTCCGTTGGGCTGCTCTCTCCGGCGACCCGGAAGATATCGCAAAGACCGATGCCAAGGTGAAGGAACTGCTGCCAGACAACAAGCACCTGCACAATTGGCTCGACATGGCGAAAGAACGCATCGCATTTCAGGGCCTGCCAGCCCGCATCTGCTGGGTCGGTCTTGGCGACCGTCACCGCCTCGGCCTCGCCTTCAACGAAATGGTCCGCAATGGCGAATTGAAAGCACCGATCGTTATTGGCCGCGATCACCTCGATAGCGGCTCGGTTGCTTCGCCAAACCGCGAAACAGAATCCATGAAGGACGGCTCAGACGCTGTGTCCGACTGGCCGTTGCTCAATGCGCTGCTCAACACCGCATCGGGAGCAACATGGGTCTCGCTTCATCATGGTGGCGGCGTCGGCATGGGCTTCAGCCAGCATTCGGGCATGGTGATCTGCTGTGACGGTTCGGAAGATGCGGACGAGCGCATCGGTCGCGTGCTTTGGAATGATCCGGCTACTGGCGTCATGCGCCATGCCGATGCGGGCTATGAGGAAGCGCTCGACTGGGCAAAGCAGCAAGGTCTTCGCCTGCCTGCGATCCTTAAAAACTAAGATTCTAATCAATGGCGGTCCTTACGGGGGCCGCCTTTTTTCATGTTCAAAAATACACGTCATACCGGGGAATATCGATGACAGACACTACGCTTAGCGGCCAGGAACCCTCACGCGGAACGGCAGCATTAAAGCTGGTTGTATACAGCTTCATAGGAATCTTTTTCTTTTTCGTTCCTGTCACCATTGGCGGAAAGTCCACCATTCTGCTTGATCATGCCGCAACGGCACTTGCAACAGAACTGCGCCCGGTCGCTCTGGTGCTTGTCTGTCTGCTCATTGCTTATGGTGCATTTGGGCCGTTCGTCACGGGCACATGGAAGAAAAACCTGACGGAAAAAATCTTCTCGGTCTTGCGTGTGCTTGGACTTGTTGCAACGGCCATGTATCTGGCAAATATCGGCCCGGCATTGCTGTTCACCCCTGACATGCTGCCTTTCCTCTTCGACAAACTTGTGCTCTCCGTCGGCCTTATTGTGCCAATTGGCGCGCTGGCACTTGCTTTTCTGATCGGTTACGGCCTGCTCGAATTTACCGGCGTTATTGTGCAACCTGTGATGCGCCCCATCTGGCGCACACCGGGCTGGTCGGCAATTGACGCCGTGGCATCATTCGTTGGCAGCTATTCGCTGGCGCTTCTGATTACTGATCGCGTTTATAAAGAAGGCAAGTATACAGCACGAGAAGCTGCTATCGTTGCAACCGGCTTTTCGACGGTTTCTGCCACTTTCATGATTATCGTCGCACGGACGCTTGGTCTGATGGAATCATGGAACCTCTATTTCTGGACGACTTTCTTCGTCACTTTCATTGTCTCAGCGATTGCAGCGCGCCTGTGGCCGCTAAGCCGCATGGATCATCCGGAAGATCGCGACATGCCACTGCCAGCAGGCAAAGGTCGCATTGAAACTGCGATTGATGCGGGCATTACTCAGGCACAGAGCGCACCAAAGCTGTTGCCTCTGCTCTGGGCAACGTTCCTCGATGGCCTGCGCATGGCATCGATGATTTTGCCAAGCATTATGGCAGTCGGTCTTCTTGGCCTGCTTGCAGCAAAATATACACCGCTCTTCGATGTTCTCGGCCTTGCACTTTATCCGTTCACATGGCTTGCACAGTTTTCAGATCCAATGCTTGCTGCGAAATCCATGGCAGCCGGTCTTGCCGAGATGTTTCTGCCCGCCATTCTTCTGAAAGATGCAGATGTCGCACTGAAATTTGTTGCCGCTGTTGTTTCGGTTAGTCAGGTTCTCTTCCTGTCCGCTTCGATCCCATGCGTTCTGGCGACATCAGTACCGCTCAAATTCCGTGATTTGATCGTTATCTGGTACATCCGCACGGCATTGAGCATTCTGCTCACAGCTCCCGTTGCTTTCTGGGCAGTATCAAACGGTTGGCTAAATTAATGGAATTCAAAGTCCTCAAAGCGCAGGACCATCGCCGCATGCCGTGGAAAAACGGCGGCGGCGTAACGGTCGAAATCGCAATCCATCCAATTAATGCGTCAGTCGATAATTTCGACTGGCGCATTTCCACAGCAACCGTTGCAAATGACGGCCCGTTTTCGATCTTCCCCGGCATTGATCGCACCTTATCGGTGCTGGAAGGCAACGGCATTGTTCTCGACGTTGAAGGTGTGGAAACCACCCTCAGCCACGAAACAGCACCCTTTGCTTTTGCCGCCGATGCAAGCTCTGGTGCTCGTCTGATCGACGGTACAATCACCGATCTCAACGTCATGACACGACGCGGAAACTTCGCGCATCAGGTCGAACGCATCGTCACAAATGATTCGGTGATCGTTGAAGCAGAAAGCGGCATAGTGCTTGTTTTCTGTGCAGAAGGAAATTTCGAGCTAAAAAGCGACAGCAGAATCGCGCATCTCGACCAGCATGACTGCCTGATCTTATCGGGAGACTCGCAGTTTTCTGTAGAACTTATTGGTAAGGGTATCGCCTATAAGATTTCGATTATAGAAATATAATCAAAGACTTATTTGATATTCCACGAGGCGACCAAGCAAAGGTTTCTTTGCTTGGCTCTCTGGACAGAAATCGCGGTGCTGCTAATTTGTCTGCAAGAATATGTATATGCTTAAAACAAATAAGGGGTTCACATATGAAAAAATCTTGGTTGGCAGGTGCCGCACTTGCAGCGCTCACCTTCGCTTCGAGCGCGCACGCAGAAACAAAAGTCGCAATCGGCTTTTCCGGCTGGACCGGCTTTGGTCCGCTCACACTTGCGAAAGAAGCAGGCATCTTCAAGAAGAATGGCCTCGACGTCACGCTCAATAAAATTCCACAGGCAAGCCGCCATCTGGCTTTGGCTTCCGGTGATATTCAGTGTGCCGCAACCACTGTTGAGACATGGATTATCTGGAACTCGGCAGGCGTTAAGTCCAAGCAGATTTTCCAGATGGACAAATCCTATGGCGCTGATGGCATCGCCGTGCGTGGTGACGTCAATTCCTTTGCTGATCTTAAAGGCAAGACCGTTGCGGCTTCCGCTCCCGGCACATCGCCTTATTTCTTCCTGGCCTATATGCTCGCTAAAAACGGCATGACCACCAAGGACGTTAAGATCGTCAACATGGAGCCGGGACCAGCAGCACAGGCTTTCGTTGCCGGACAAAACGATGCGGCCATGACCTATGAGCCATATCTCTCGACAGTTCGCGCAGCACCGGACAAGGGCAAGATCCTCGCGACCACACTGGAATATCCTGCCGTGATGGATACAGTCGGCTGCACTCCGGACTTCCTCGAAAAAAACCCGGAAGCTGCAAAGGCACTCGCCACCAGCTATTTTGAAGCGCTTGAAATGATCGCCGCTGATCCCGCCAAATCCTATGAAATTATGGGCAAGGACGTGAAGCAGTCGGGCGAACAGTTCGGCCAGTCGGCAGCCTATCTGCGCTGGCAAGACAAGGCCGCTAACCAGAAGTTCTTTGAAGGCGAATTCAAGGAATTCTCGGAAGAAGCGGCAAAGCTCCTGCTCGACGCTGGCGTCATCAAGAACAAGCCAAATCTTGACGAGATTGTCGACACCAGCTTTATCAAGTAAGTGACATCGCAATGCAGACTCGGAGTTCACTCCGGGTCTGTTTCATTTCCGCCCCTCTTATGAGAAGGCGACCGTCTTACTAAACGGATATATCTATGCAGCCTATGCAACCAATCGGAAATGGAGCCCGGATTCTTCTGGGAATTCTGTTCTTCGTGCTTTTCTTTGCTTTCTGGGGCGTTGCGACGCTCGGAGGCTTTGTTTCACCCACCTTCCTCGCCGATCCGATCACGATGGTTAAGGATGGATATGATCTCATTGCCAATCAGGGCTTTATGTCCGACATCGGCATGACGGTCTGGCGTGTCTTGGGCGGCTTCATCATGGCAAGCATCGTCGCCATTCCGCTTGGCATTGCTATGGGTGCTTATAAGCCGATTGAAGCGCTGCTCGAACCCTTCGTTTCCTTCGCGCGTTATTTGCCGGCATCGGCTTTCGTCCCGCTTCTCATTCTCTGGTCAGGCATCGGCGAAACGCAGAAGCTGCTCGTCATCTTCATTGGTGCCGTGTTCCAGCTTATTCTGATGATCGCCGTCACCGTTTCCGGCACACGCCGCGATCTGGTTGAGGCTGCCTATACACTCGGCGCCAAGGACCGTGGCGTTATTCGCCGTGTGCTTGTGCCTTCAAGCGCACCCGATATTGCCGAAACGCTGCGCCTCGTGCTCGGCTGGGCATGGACTTACGTGATCGTGGCTGAGCTGATCGGCGCGTCGTCGGGCATCGGCTATATGATCATCAATTCGCAGGCGCTGATGGCGACCGGACAGATCATTTTCGGCATCATCGTGATTGGTGTTATCGGTCTGATTTCTGATCTGGCGTTCAAATACATCAACCGCTGGCTCTTTGCGTGGAGGTTCGCGTAATGGTTACGACAACCGAACAGGAACTCGTCGTCAAAGGCGTAAGCCGCACCTTTCCGGGTGTTCACGGTGGCAAGCCAACACTTGCTCTGCAATCAACAGACCTCATCATTCCGAAGAATGATTTTGTCACCATTCTCGGTCCATCGGGCTGCGGCAAGTCTACGCTTCTGCGTATTATCGCGGGTCTCGATAAGCCAACCACGGGCACGGTGACGCTGGAAGGCCAGCCGGTCAAAGGACCGGGCGCTGATCGCGGCATGGTGTTCCAGTCCTATACGCTGTTTCCATGGCTGACCGTTCGGCAGAATGTCGGTTTCGGCCTGCGTGAAAAAGGCATGCCCGAAAAGCAGGCTCGAGAAATCATCGATAGCTATATCGATAAAGTCGGTCTGCGTGGATTTGAAAACCACTGGCCGAAGCAGCTTTCAGGCGGGATGCAGCAGCGCACGGCAATCGCCCGCGCACTCGCTAATGATCCAAAGATTTTGCTGCTCGACGAGCCTTTTGGCGCGCTCGACAACCAGACGCGTGGACTGATGCAGGAACTCCTGCTCGGTATCTGGGAGCGTGAGCAGAAGACCGTCATCTTCGTTACCCACGATATTGAAGAATCGATCTTCATGGCGACCCGCGTCGTTACGATGACAGCCCGTCCCGGCAAGATCAAATCGATCACGCCAGTCAATATTGAGCACCCGCGTTCTTATCAGGTCAAAGCCAGCCCGGAATTCTCGGAACTGCGCTTAAAGCTCACCGAAGAAATCCGCAGCGAAGCAATCACAGCGGCAAAACAGGCTGCCTGAAAATTATTGTTCCAACTGAATAGATGGTATCCTAAGAATGGCTGCGAATATTTCGCAGCCATTCTTATTTTCAGGACCTTTCCAACATGGCCGTTTCAGCAGAACTTGAAGACCGCATCGTTTATGTGAATGGCGAATATGTCGCCGCGCGCGATGCAAAAATCTCGATCTTTGATCGTGGTTTTCTCTTTGGTGACGGAATTTACGAAGTAACCGCAGTCCTTGACGGCAAGCTGGTCGATAGCGACCCGCATATGAAGCGTCTGCGTCGCTCAACCGGCGAAATCGGCATTCCAATGCCGATGAGCGAAGACGAGATTGTCGAGATCGAGCGCGAACTGATCCGCCGCAACAATCTCAACGAAGGTCTGGTCTATTTGCAAGTGACGCGAGGCGACGGTCGCGACCGTGATTTTGTCGCCAAGGGCCTCAAGCCATCAGTGGTCCTGTTCACGCAGGTCAAAGCTCTCGCCCAACGACCAGAAGTCGCAACAGGCATTCGTATACTTTCACTTGATGATCTGCGCTGGAAACGCCGCGACATCAAAACCGTCTGCCTTCTGCCACAAGCTCTCGCCAAAGAGATCGCTCAGAATGCTGGTTGCAGCGAGGCCTGGATGATCGAAGACGGCTATGTCACCGAGGGCGCATCTTCGACCGGCTATATCGTGACGCAGGATGATGTCATCGTCACCCGCCCGAACAGCAATGCGGTCTTGCCGGGTTGTACACGTTTGTCGCTGTTGCAGCTGATAGCTGAAACCGGCATGAAGCTTGAAGAGCGCGCTTTCACGATTGATGAAGCCTATGCTGCGAAAGAAGCTTTCATGACCAGCGCGGGCACTTTCGTAACCCCAATCTCATTTATCGACGACAAGCCTATCGGTGGCGGCAAGCCGGGTCCAATTGCGCTCAAACTGCGTGAGATTTATCTCGACCACGCGCGCCGCACAGCAATCTGAAAATAGTAAATGAGGCTGAAAACAGATCGGGCCGGAACTCAGTTCCGGCCCGTTTTGCTCACGCCTCCCTCTCCCAAAAGGGCGGAGCAAAAGCGCTAAAACGTGCTTTTCGTGAGCGTTTTACGCTCAAAAGCGATGTTCAAAATGTGATTTTCAAGGCAAACCAGTGTCAAGAATATGGCCATTTTGTGAAAAAGCACCGTTTTAGCGACGTTGGTTATAGACGTCGATGCAAACAGCACCCAGCAGAACGATACCTTTGATGACCTGCTGATAGTCGATGCCAATACCCAGAATCGACATGCCGTTGTTCATCACGCCCATGATGAGCGCGCCAATAACCGCTCCCGTTACACGACCCACGCCGCCATAAGCTGACGCACCGCCAATGAAGCAGGCTGCAATCACATCAAGTTCGAAACCAAGACCGGCCTTTGGCGTTGCCGTATTAAGACGCGCTGCAAAAACCAGACCCGCGAGTGCAGCCAGCACGCCCATGTTGACGAATGCAAGGAAGGTCAGGCGTTCAGTTTTCACGCCCGAAAGCTTTGCCGCATGGCGATTGCCACCAACCGCATAAATCTGACGACCACTCACCGTACGCGTGGTGAGGAAGGCATAGGCAGCAATCAGAACTGCCATAATAATCAATACGTTAGGCATGCCGCGATGTGAGGAAATCAGCAGGGCAAGATAAGCGATACCCGCAAACAACACGATATTCTTGATCACGAAGAAGGCGAACGGCTCGGTTTCCACCTCATGAGCAATATGGCGCGCCCGCGACCGTGAGTTCTGCCAGACAATGAAACCGGCCAGCACCAGACCGAGGATCAGCGAGGTCAGGTAGACGCCGCCCGTCGCACCAATAAATTCAGGAATAAAGCCCGACGACAATTTCTGAAACATCGGAGGGAATGGACCAACCGACTGTCCGCCGAGAACGGCCAGCATCAAACCCTTGAAAACCAGCATGCCTGCAAGGGTCACGATAAAGGACGGTATATTGAAATAAGCGACCCAGAACCCCTGCATCGCGCCAATAATACCGCCAGCAATCAGACACAGAATGGCAGCAATCGGGAACGGAATTCCCCACCGAACCATCATCACCGCCGCCAACGCTCCGATGAATCCGCAGACTGATCCGACCGACAAATCAATGTGTCCGGTCACGATAATCAGCAACATGCCAAGCGCCATGATGACGATATAACTGTTTTGTAATACGAGGTTAGTCAGGTTCAGCGGCTTCATCAGCACGCCGCCTGTGACGATCTGGAAAAAGATCATGATCGCGATCAGCGAGAGCAACATTCCCGATTCACGCAGATTGTTTTTGAGATAACGCCCGATACCGCTTGGCGCTTTCTGTCCGCCCGGGCTATTGTGGACTACGTTCTCGCTCATGATTGTTTTCCCTTATTGCGCATGATCGCACGCATAATATTTTCTTGCGTCGCCTCTTCGCCAGCCACTTCGCCAACGAAGGCTCCCTCATGCATGACGACAATGCGGTCGCAGATTCCGATCAGCTCTGGCATTTCGGATGAAATGACGACCACGCCCTTGCCGCTTTCGGCCAGTGAATTGATGATTGTGTAAATGTCGTATTTCGCGCCCACATCGATGCCGCGCGTTGGCTCATCCAGGATCAGTACATCCGGCCCGGTAAAGAGCCATTTGGACAGCACAACCTTCTGCTGGTTGCCGCCGGAAAGTGTGCCCGTTTCCTGATAAACATTGTGGCAGCGGATACTCATCTGAGCGCGGTAGTCGTTTGCAACCTTCATTTCGCGAATACTGTCGATGATTCCGCCGGGGCTGACACCGCGCAAATGCGCGAGCGATATATTGCGCGAAATATTATCGCCAAGAACAAGGCCGAGTTTCTTGCGGTCCTCGGTCACATAGGCGAGCCCGGATTTAATGGCGCGGGCAACGGTGGAAATATCAACCGGCTTTCCATGCATGCGCGCTTCGCCGGTAATATTGGTTCCCCATGAACGCCCAAACAGGCTCATGGCGAACTCGGTGCGACCAGCACCCATAAGACCTGCAATGCCGACAATTTCACCGGCACGCACATTGAACGAAACATTTTTGACCGAGTGCCGCTCAGGGTGCAGCGGATGATAGACTGACCAGTTTTCAGCCTCAAAAATCACCTCGCCAATCTTCGGCTCGCGCTTTGGATAACGGCTTTCAAGATCACGATCGACCATCTTGCGGATGATGTCGTCTTCCTCAACCTCACCCTCATGGCAATCCAGCGTTGCCACCGCGCGACCATCGCGCAGCACCGTGATCTTATCGGCCACTTCACGAATTTCATTGAGCTTGTGCGAAATCAGGATCGATGTAATGCCCTGCGCCCTGAACTCTTTCAGCAATGCCAGCAATGCCGCGCTGTCGGTTTCGTTCAAGCTCGCCGTTGGCTCATCAAGGATCAGCAGGCGTACCCGCTTGGAAAGTGCTTTGGCAATTTCGACAAGCTGCTGTTTGCCAACGCCTATATCGGTCACCAGCGTATCAGGCGATTCCGTGAGGCCAACTTTCTTCAGCAAGACCTTGGTACGCTGATAGACTTCGCTGCGATCAATCACCCCATAAGAACCAGGCGGATTGACGAGGAAAATATTCTCGGCAATCGACATCAACGGCACAAGGGCGAGCTCCTGATGGATGATGACTATGCCCAGCGCTTCGGAATCATTGATGTCGCGGAAGTGCCGCTCTTCACCATCAAAGACAATCGAGCCGTCATAGCTACCGGAAGGATAGACCCCCGACAGCACTTTCATCAACGTGGATTTTCCAGCGCCATTTTCGCCGACAAATGCGTGAATCTCGCCCGGCATCACCGTGAAATTGACGTCACTCAGAGCCTTCACAACACCGAAGGATTTGCTGATACCACGCATTTCAAGCAGCGGCTGGCCACTCAGATGTGGACCTTCGCTGCCTGTCTCATGCGGGACAGGATTGGCTACATTCATTCGCTCGCTCCCATAACACAGCTGCACGGCCATCAATTTGAATGCACCTCGGCACTGAAAAAAGACAACGCTGTCAATCTTTCAGCCTAACCCAGTTCGAAAACTGGGCAGTGGGGATGATGGCAGTGAAGCAGGCATTCCGGACGCACCAATTATGGTGCGTCCGGGCATAAAATTACTTAATCTGGTCTTCTTTGTAGTAACCGCTATCGACCAGAACTTCCTTCCAGTTCGACTTGTCGACGATTACAGGCTTGAGCAGATAAGACGGCACAACCTTGACGCCATTGTCATAGGTCTTGGTGTCGTTGACTTCTGGCTCTTTGCCGCTCATCGCAGCGTCAACCATATCGACGGTGACTTTTGCCAGTTCACGAGTGTCCTTGAAGATGGTCGAATTCTGCTCACCAGCAAGGATCGACTTGACCGAAGGGACTTCGGCATCCTGACCGGAAACCGCAGGCATTGGCATGTCGCCGCTGCCATAGCCGACGCCCTTGAGCGACGACAGAATGCCGATGGAAATGCCGTCATAAGGCGAAAGCACAGCATCAAGCTTCTTGTCGGAATAGAAAGCTGACAAGATTGAATCCATACGTGCTTGAGCGGTTGCACCATCCCAACGCAACGTTGCTACCTTATCCATGCCCGTCTGGCCGCTACCAACAATAACCTTGCCGCTGTCGATGTAAGGCTGAAGAACCGACATCGCGCCATTGTAGAAGAAGTAAGCGTTGTTATCGTCAGGCGAACCACCGAAAAGCTCTACATAGAACTGGCCTTCCTTGTTCTTGAGATCAAGCGCCTTTTCAATCGACTGCGCCTGCAAAACGCCAACCTGGAAATTATCGAAGGTCGCATAATAGGACACATTTGGCGTGTCGCGGATCAGGCGGTCATAGGCGATAACCTTGATGCCTGCATCATTGGCCTTGGCCAGAACATCGGAAAGCGTGGTGCCGTCAATCGATGCAACGACCAGAACCTTGGCACCCTTAGTGACCATATTTTCAATCTGCGCCAGCTGGTTTGGTACATCGTCTTCCGCATATTGAAGATCGGTCTTGTAACCGCGCTCCTGAAGCACCTTCACCATGTTATCGCCATCGGCAATCCAGCGTGCCGAAGACTTGGTTGGCATTGCAACGCCAACGAGGCCCTTGTCCTCAGCATGTGCAAAGCCAGTAAAGGCAAAGGCGGCAAGCGCCGCTGCCAGTGTGAATGATTTCATGCCTGCCATTGTCTCACTCCCATAATAGAACAGGCTCTTTGAGCCTGCCATTCTCCCAAATTTCCGCCCCCGCCATAGGCCCTGCGGAATTCCTCCAAACACATCGCAAGCAAAAATTAGCCCGCGATCTTATCCCATGCCGCAACCGACCGCTGCGCGCGTTCACGCACCTCAGCGACCGTCAAACCAGACTTGTACAGACTGGAACCCAAACCGAAGCAGCTCACTCCTGCTGCCCGATAGGTTGCAAAATCATTCTCCGAGACGCCGCCCACGGCACCCACAGGAATATCCTTCGGCAAAACCGCGCAAATGGCCTTGATACCCTCTGCACCCAGCACATTTGCCGGGAAGAATTTGAGCGCGGATGCACCTGCGTGAATAGCGGCAAAAGCCTCGGTCGGTGTGAACACACCCGGCATCGTCACCATGCCATGATGCGATGCGCGGCGAATGACATCAGGCTCGACATTGGGGCTGACCAAAAGCCTGCCACCAACATCATTGAGCCGATCCACATTCTCGACCGACAGCACAGTGCCTGCACCGATTAGCACATTGGCAGGTGCGAGTTTCGCAGCCTTTTCAATGGAAACGAACGGCTCCGGCGAGTTGAGCGGAATTTCGATTGCTTCGAAGCCCGTCTCAATCAGCGCAGAAACAATCGCTTCAGTTTCCTCTGGCCGAATGCCCCGCAGGATTGCCACCAGCGAATAACGCAGCTTTGGCCATGCGATACGTTCGCTCATTGTGCACCTCCCGCAAATGCGTGTTTTGCCGCCATAAACAGCCCATCGCGCACCAGCTCATCGGCTTCGATGCGATTGACGTTAATGCCTGCAATCTCGAGCGCGGATGCATAAAGCGCACCCATCATGCCGTCGGAAAGCAGCAGAGCCTCGCTTGGTGTACCAAACAATGTGCGGCCACCGGCAACTTCCAACCCGATCAACAGACCCGACAGACGTGCAAGCTGATCTGTCGGCTTATAGTCATGCACCAGCCAGCCAGCACGAACCGTAAACAGCGTATTGGCAATAAGCTCCGGTGTCTCAAGTGAAGTCGTCACACCAGAGGCGAAAGCTGAACTTGTTGGGTCAACCGGACCAGCTCCTTCAAGCGCACCAGCCAGAACCGATTTGTCTTTCAGGAGTGCGAACAATTCACCGGTCATGAAAGAGCGGTAATCGTTAAGCTTGCCGTCTGCGATATGCACCCATTTGGCATGCGTGCCGGGCATCACCACAACAGCATCACGCGTGCCGCGATGCACCAGACCAAGCAGCTTGGTTTCCTCGCCGCGCATTACGTCGGGCGCATCCTCGCTTCGACGTGCAACGCCCGGCAGCATGATGACATGCCGCTTCGCAGGCACGCGCACAGCAGCCGCAACAATACCTTCCAGCCCTGCAGGCAGGCTCATATAGGGCGCTTCAATCCAGCCAGTGCGTGAACCGGCCATACCACAGATCACAACCGGCAGATCATCCGGTGCATCCAAGGAGGAAAGATGTCGTTCGAGCAGCGTCTCAAAGCCCGTTTCTTTTGCTGAGATCAACCCGTCGTCACCGCGACTTTCATTGAGCACATTTCCATCGGCATCCAGCGTCCAGAGGCGGAACCGGGTTGTTCCCCAATCCGCCACTGCCGCAAATGGTGTTTTTGCGCCGGACATTTAGTGGTTATCTCGCGGCAGGCCACGCGTATGCGCAATGTCCTGATACTTGACTGCGTTTTCGAGAACCGCACCCGTTTCCATCTGGCCAACCACAGCGCGCTGAATTTCCTGCCATGGCGTCTGGCTTTCGGGATATTTATAACCGCCAGCAGCCTCGAGAGCCTTGCGGCGCTCTGCAAGTTCTTCATCGGAAATCAGAATATCCGCCGTGCCGCGACCAAGATCGATACGCACGCGATCCCCCATTCTGAGCAGCGCCAGACCACCGCCCGCAGCCGCTTCCGGCGAGGCGTTGAGGATTGATGGCGAACCGGACGTGCCCGACTGACGACCATCGCCGATGCAGGGCAGAGAAGTGATGCCCTTCTTGAGAAGATAATCCGGCGCGCGCATATTCACGACTTCCGCTGCACCCGGATAGCCAATTGGCCCTGCGCCACGCATGAACAGCACCGAACGCTCATCAATTTCCAACGACGGATCGTCGATGCGGTGATGATAATCTTCCGGACCGTCAAACACGATTGCCTTGCCTTCAAAGGCATTCGGGTCTTTCTCATCCGTCAGGTAGCGATTGCGGAATTCTTCGGAGATAACGCTCAGCTTCATAATCGCTGACGAGAACAGATTGCCGCGCAACACGCGGAAACCGGCATGGCTCTTCAATGGCTGATCATAGGTCTTAATGACATTGCTGTCTTCAATGGTGGCGTTCTTACAGTTTTCGCCGATAGTCTTACCGTTAACGGTCAGCGCATCTTCATGAATGAGGCCCTGCCCCATCAGCTGATTGACAACCGCTGGCACACCGCCCGCATGGTAATAATCTTCGCCAAGATATTCACCCGCTGGCTGAAGATTGACCAGAAGCGGAATTTCCTCGCCATATTTCTGCCAGTCGTCAATCGTCAGATCGACGCCAACGTGACGCGCCAACGCATTCAGATGGATCGGCGCATTGGTCGAACCGCCAATCGCGGAATTGACGCGAATTGCATTGATGAAGGCTTCCTTGGTCATGATGTCTGTTGGCTTCAGATCTTCATAAACCATTTCCACAATACGGCGGCCGGTCAGATAGGAGACTTCCTGACGATCACGATAAGGCGCTGGAATTGCAGCCGAACCCGGCAGCTGCATACCAAGCGCTTCCGCCAGCGAATTCATGGTCGTTGCCGTACCCATCGTGTTGCAATAGCCGGTCGATGGTGCCGACGAAGCAACCAGCTTAATAAAGCCTGCATAATCGATCTCGCCCTTGGCGAGCAACTCGCGCGCCTTCCAGACAATGGTGCCCGAACCCGTGCGTTCGCCTCGGAACCAGCCATTGAGCATCGGACCAACGGAGAGCGCAATAGCCGGAATATTGACGGTTGCAGCAGCCATCAGACAGGCAGGCGTAGTCTTGTCACAACCAATTGTCAGCACAACGCCATCGAGCGGATAGCCATAAAGCACTTCGACAAGGCCGAGATATGCGAGGTTACGGTCAAGGCCCGCAGTCGGACGCTTACCGGTTTCCTGAATCGGATGAACCGGGAATTCGATCACGATACCGCCCGCTTCACGCACACCTTCACGCACGCGATTGGCGAGTTCGAGATGATGACGGTTGCACGGTGAAAGGTCAGAACCCGTCTGCGCAATGCCGATGATCGGTCGACCGGATTGCAGCTCTTCCTGACTGAGACCGTAATTCATGTAGCGCTCAAGATAGAGCGCAGTCATATCGACATTGTCCGGATTATCGAACCATGCGCGGGAACGGAATCGTGGTGCTTTCGGATCGACGGGCTTATTCATTTCATTGTCCTGCGTGGGTAAGAGACCGCCGGGCGGCCCCAATTCCTAATCTTCAAAAACTTCAACGATATGGCGCTGTCCCAGAAGGAAAGCGTCTGCAACATGCGTCAGCGGCGAAAGGTCAACATCGCTCTGCCCTTCGCTAACCAGCTTCACGAAATTCTGGTAAAGGCGCTGATATTCACGATCAGGCTCGGCCATTTTTTCGGTGCCTGCGATGGTCAGGCGGCTACCGCCATGGCTCAACAGCAGCGTGCCTTTATCGGTCTCAACACGAATATCCCATGTCTGCGGACCCGTCTGACGCCAGTCGAGTTCAAAGGAAACAGGCACACCACTTTCCGTCTCAAACGCGAGATCAGCCGCAATCGGTGCCGCACGATTTTCAGGGAAATAGAGATCGGACTTCGTCAGGAAAAACCGTTCCGGCAAAATATGCGTGACGATTGAGAGCGCATTAATGCCCGGATCGAATACACCAAGACCACCCGGCTCCCAGATCCATTGCTGGCCGGGGTGCCAATGACGCACATCCTCTTTCCACGCCACTGCAACCGACTTAATTACAGCGTCTTTCAAAAATTCATGGGCCGGTTCAACGGCTGCGGCTTCACGCGAATGCCAGGTCGCATAAAGCGTAACGCCCTGCTTTTCAGCAAAACGCGTCAGCGCCTGCACTTCCGAAATGGTCGCACCCGGAGGCTTTTCCAGCATCACATGCTTGCGCGCCGCAAGTGCTGCATAGGCTTGCTGAAATCGGCCCTGCGGCGGCGTGCAAAGCGACACCGCATCAATGGCAACATCGCTGGCAAGCAGTTGATCAATATCATGAAAAGATGGCAAACCATCAAGACCAGCGTTGCGGCTGGCAATGGCTTTGAGCTCAATGCCATCAATGGCTTCGATGGAAGGCAGATGCTGGTCGCGGGCAATCTTGCCGAGACCAACAATTGCCAGATTGATATTGGACGTCGCCGCCATTTCAGAGCGCCTTCACAGCAACATCGTCGGCTTTCGCCTGCGCCAGTTTGTTGACCAGCGGATAACGGAATGGCTTTGCTGCAATTTCGAACTGGTCACCAGTTTCCGTCTTAACACCTTCCGAGAAAGACAGTGTCGCCGTGCCAAAGAAATGCACATGAATGTCGCCCGGACGACGGAACAGTTCATATTTGAAATGATGATGTTCCAGATTGGCAATTTTGTGCGACATGTTCGCTTCGCCCGACAGGAACGGCTTTTCAAAGATCACCTGATCCCCGCGCTTAATACGCGAAACGCCCTCAACATGATCAGGCAGAGCGCCTACATAAAGCTCTGGACCGAGCGAAGCCTGACGCAGCTTGGAATGTGCGAGCCAGAGATAGTTCTGCTTTTCCGTCACATGGTCGGAAAACTCATTGGCGAGACAGAAGCCAAGGCGGAATGGCGTGCCATCCGGGCCAATCAGATAAATGCCTGCGAGTTCCGGCTCTTCGCCGCCATCTTCGGCGAAGGACGGCGAGACCAGTTGACCACCGGTTTGAACCAGTGCCGAACCATCGCCCTTATAGAACCATTCCGGCTGCACGCCTGTCTGGCCCGGCTTCGGCTTGCCGCCTTCAACACCCATCAGGAACATGCGCATGGAATCGGTCGGCTTTTCAGCAGCCTGTGCGGCTTTGTGCATCTTGTCGCGACCATCCGCAGAACCAAGATGTGTGAGGCCCGTGCCTGCAACAATCAGATGCGCCGGGTCATCATGGGTGATCGGCAGGCCAACCTGACCAGCAGCAAGTGCTGCATCAATATCAACTGCTTCACCCTTGCCATTGCGTTCAACCTGTTCGCTCAGGCTGATTCCCGCAGAAATCGCAGCCCATGCTAATTCATAAGTCGTCGTTACGCCATTGACGACATGTGCCGCACCCTCATCATCGCAAGCAGCCACACGTGTTTCTCCGCTCGCATCGCGGAACTGTACCAGACGTAACATTAAACCTCCCATTTTCCGCAAAACACTTGCGGAACACTCTTCCCGACCGCTTAAATGCATCCTTCTGCAAAAAGGCGGCTCTTTCTTATTAATATGACTATTTCGCCAAACAGCATTTTGTCAAGCAAGTGAAAGCGCCCTCTGCGCGCCTTGTGTGGACTACCAACCCAAAATTACAATTAAAACATTGTTTTAACTCTATAATTAGACAATATGCACGTTTGTCGCACCCCAGATTTCGATTGTTTGGAAGAAATATGCTTGCCATAAAGTAATATTATATGCTTGATAAACGAGAAGGCTGGGAGAGCCTTTTATTGGGAGGAACTAATATGAAACGCACTCTGACGGCCCTGACGGCCGCTCTGGTCGCAGCATCGTCGCTTGCTCTTATTTCAAGCGCATCCGCCGCCTCGTTGACGGTCGGATTTTCGCAGATCGGCTCGGAATCGGGCTGGCGCGCTGCCGAAACCAGCGTCACTAAGCAGGAAGCTGAAAAGCGCGGCCACGCACTCAAATTTGCCGATGCTCAGCAGAAGCAGGAAAACCAGATCAAAGCCGTTCGTGGCTTCATTGCACAGGGCGTTGACGCCATTCTGATCGCACCGGTTGTCGCAACCGGCTGGGATGCGGTTCTGAAAGAAGCCAAGGAAGCAGAAATTCCTGTCGTGCTCCTCGACCGCCAGATCGATGCACCAGAAGAGCTTTATCTTACTGCTGTTACGTCCGATCAGGTCCATGAAGGTAAGGTCGCTGGCGACTGGCTGGTCAAGGAAGTGGGCGACAAGCCATGCTCGGTTGTCGAGCTTCAGGGCACCACCGGTTCTTCACCGGCAATCAACCGCAAGAAGGGCTTTGAAGAAGCGCTTGCGGGCCACGACAACATCAAGATTTCCCGTTCGCAGACCGGCGACTTCACCCGCACCAAGGGCAAGGAAGTCATGGAAAGCTTCATCAAGGCCGAAGGTGGCGGCAAGGACATCTGCGCCGTTTACGCGCACAATGACGACATGGCAGTCGGCGCTATTCAGGCCATCAAGGAAGCTGGCTTGAAGCCTGGCACCGACATTAAGGTCGTCTCGATTGATGCCGTTCCTGATATTTTCCAGGCAATGGCTAATGGTGAAGCCAATGCGACGGTTGAACTGACGCCAAACATGGCGGGTCCGGCTTTCGACGCGATCGAAGCCTTCAAGGAAAAGGGCACGGTTCCACCAAAGTGGATCCAGACCGAATCCAAGCTTTTCACCCAGGCTGATGATCCAAAGGGCGTTTACGAAGCCAAGAAGGGCCTCGGCTACTGATCTTCTGATTGAACTTCATGTTTTCGGGCCATGTTGCATCATGGCCCGAAGCAAGTTTTGCAATTCGCAAACGGAAGACTGCTATGGCTCGCCCTGACACCGCTGTGCGCGAGACGCCAGCAACGCCGCTTCTTGAAGCGCGCTCAATAACCAAATCATTTCTCGGTGTGACTGCACTTGATCACGTCGATTTCGCGCTCAATCGTGGTGAAATCCACGCGCTGCTAGGCGAAAACGGTGCAGGAAAATCAACGCTCATCAAGATATTGACCGGCGCCTATCATGGTTTTGACGGCTCAATATTGCTTGAGGGCCAGCTCATCGCGCCGGCGTCTGTGATGCAAGCGCAGACGCTTGGCATTGGAACTGTCTATCAGGAGGTCAATCTTCTTGAAAACCTAACGGTAGCCGAAAACTTGTTTCTCGGTCGCCAGCCGCGACGTTTCGGCTTCATCGACCGTCGCCGCATGGAAAAAGATGCAACCACGCTGCTCGCCCGATACGGCCTCACAATTGATGTCGGCGCACCTTTGTCAGCCTATTCAGTGGCCATCCGGCAGATCATAGCAATCGCCCGGGCTGTTGATGTTTCCGGCAAGGTGCTGGTGTTGGATGAACCGACGGCCAGTCTCGACGCGCATGAAGTCGAGATGCTGTTTGGCGTCTTGCGCCATTTGAAGGCCGAAGGTCTCGGCATCATCATCATCACGCATTTTCTGGATCAGGTCTATGATATTGCGGATTGCGCAACTGTGCTGCGCAATGGCCGTCTGGTTGGCAGTCGCAACCTTTCAGACCTGCCACGCACTGATCTGATTTCCATGATGCTCGGACATCAGTTGCAGGAAACCGTGCGCCGACAACTGACTGAAGAAGTCAGCGACAACGCAACTGCTCCCATCCGCTTTTCAGGCTTTGGCAAGAAAGGCAGTGTTGCGCCATTTGATCTTGCCATCAAGCCGGGCGAAGCTGTCGGCATTGCGGGGCTGCTCGGCTCTGGCCGAACCGAAACCGCATTGCTCATGTTCGGCGTCGATCAGGCGGACAGCGGAACGCTCAGCGTTGACGGCAAAGATACAAAGCTGCCCTCGCCCGTCGCAGCCATTTCTGAACGCTTCGCCTTCTGCCCCGAAGAGCGTAAGACCGACGGCATTATAGGGGATTTTTCGGTAGCCGAGAATATCGCGCTCGCCGTTCAGGCAAAGCGTGGCTGGTCGAAGCCGATTTCGTCGCGCGAAAAGGCGGCCCTCGCCCAGCGCTATATCAAAGCACTGGATATCCGCCCGCCTGATCCGGACAAGCAGATCAAGTTTTTGTCGGGCGGCAACCAGCAAAAGGCCATTCTGGCGCGCTGGCTGGCCACTGATCCGCGCCTGCTGATCCTCGATGAACCGACACGCGGCATCGACATCGGCGCACATGCAGAAATACTCAAACTAATTGGCGAACTCTGCACCGAAGGCATGTCTCTGGTTATCATTTCTTCGGAATTTGAAGAGCTTGCAGCCGTAGCAAACCGCGTTGTCGTGCTCTCCGACCGCCGCCATGTGGCGGAACTCAAAGGCGAAGAAATCACTGCCGATAATATCGTGCGTGCGATTGCTGAGACCGGAAGCGATAAGGAAGCCGCAGCATGATCGCTCGCATGGCCAAAAAACTTAAAAGACTAAGCCCCCAGCTGGCAGCCCTCGCGCTTATTCTGGCGGCCAACACCATCATTGCGCCGGGTTTTCTCGGCATTTCCTTTCAGAACGGACGCCTTTACGGAAGCCTGATCGATATTCTGGTGCGTGCTGCACCTGTCGCCATTCTCGCGGTTGGCATGACATTGGTGATCGCAACCCGCGGCATTGATCTGTCGGTTGGCGCGGTCATGGCAATCAGCGGCGCAACGGCTGCATCGCTCATCGTTGCAGGCTATCCGCTGGCGATTGTCATTCCTGTCGCACTCGGCGTAGGCCTGGTCTGCGGCTTGTGGAACGGCTTTCTTGTGGCCGTTTTCGATATCCAGCCCATCATCGCAACGCTGATATTGATGGTCGCGGGGCGTGGTATCGCCCAGCTTATCACCGAAGGCGCAATCCTCACCTTCAACAATGATTCCTTTGCTGCACTGGGTTCCGGCTCATTCCTTGGTGTGCCGATCCCGGTTCTGATCTGGATTTTCGCAGGCCTTGCAGTCGGCCTTATCGTACGCTCGACCGCACTGGGTTTTTTGATTGAAGCAACCGGCATCAATCGCCGTGCGGCAATGCTGGCAGGTGTCAAAGCCCGCTTTCTCCTGTTCAGTGTCTATGCAGTTTCTGGCCTTTGCGCTGCTCTGGCCGGACTAATCGCCACCGCTGATATTCGCGGCGCTGATGCCAACAATGCCGGTCTCTGGCTCGAGCTCGACGCCATTCTGGCGGTCGTCATCGGTGGCACATCACTAAATGGCGGACGCTTCTCTATCATGGCATCGCTACTCGGCGCACTGATCATTCAGTCGATCAATACCGGCATTTTGATGGCTGGTTTCCCACCGGAATTCAACCTCATCATCAAGGCGGGCATTATCGTCATCGTTCTGACATTCCAGTCGCCTGCAATCGTCAGCTTCTTCACCTTCCTGCGTGCTGAACGCAAAAACAACGCCGCAAAGCCAACGCACCAAGGAGCACGGCAATGAGAGTGCTTCGCAATCTGCCTTTCGTTACAACTGTCGCAATTTTCCTGCTCGCCTATGCTATCTGCGTTATCCAGTTTCCGAACATGCTTTCAACGCGGGTGATCGGCAATCTTTTGACCGATAATGCCTTTCTCGGCATCGCTGCCGTCGGCATGACCTTTGTGATCATCTCTGGCGGCATCGACCTTTCAGTCGGTTCAGTCATCGCCTTTACCAGCGTTTTTGTGGCTGTCCTTGTCGGGCAACTGGGCGTGCATCCGCTCATTGCTTTCGGCCTCGTGCTCGTGATTGCCGCACTATTTGGCGCATGGATGGGGATGATGATCCATTTCCTTGGCATTCCGCCCTTTGTGGCAACGCTCGCGGGCATGTTTCTGGCACGCGGCGCGGCATTTCTGATTTCAACCCAATCAGTGCCCATTTCGCACCCGTTCATCGATACATTACAAGGCTTTTACTTCCGGCTTCCGGGTGGAGGACGGCTAACCTTCATCGCCATGCTAATGCTCGCAGTCTTCATCATTGCAGGCATTATCGCGCATCGCACACGCTTTGGCGCCAATATCTATGCGCTTGGCGGCAATGCACAATCAGCAGAACTGATGGGCGTACCGATTGGCCGCACAACAATCGGCATCTATACCATGTCGGGTGTGCTTTCCGGTCTCGCTGGCATCGTCTATACGCTCTACACATCGTCGGGCTATTCGCTGGCAACGGTGGGCGTTGAACTTGATGCCATTGCGTCGGTTGTCATTGGTGGAACGCTATTGACCGGCGGTGCGGGTCTGGTGGCAGGCACTTTTGTCGGCATTATGATACAGGGGCTGATACAGACCTATATCGTTTTCGATGGAACGCTGTCTTCGTGGTGGACAAAAATAGCGATTGGTATCTTGCTGTTCCTGTTCATTGCGCTACAGCGAGGACTTGTATGGTTTTCCGATCTAAGGATTGCCAAACAACGCATGAAGGAGGCCTGAATTGGGATTACTGGAAACGGCCATAACCGGACGCAAGCGGCATAACAGCCACGCAGTTGTCGTAGGAGAACTCGGTCGCGGCATTGTTGCGGGCACCATTCCCGAAGGCTCCATCCTTCCGGGCGATAACGAGTTGTCGTTGCGCTTTGGCGTTTCCCGTACTGTTTTGCGCGAGGCTATGAAAACTCTTTCCGCAAAACGCCTGATCGAACCAAAGGCCAAAGTCGGAACCCGTGTTTTGGGTGCAAGCTCGTGGAACTTCTTTGATCCCGACGTGCTGACATGGCGCTTTGAGGCTGGCTTTGATGAAGTGTTTGTCGATCATCTGGCCGAGATGCGCATGGCGTTGGAACCAGCGGCTGCGGCAGCGGCGGCAAAAAACGCAACCAGTGAAGAACTTGTCGAGCTTTATGCTTTAGCTGCAAAGTTTGATGATCCCAAGCATACGCCTGAATCCATAGCCAAGGTCGATCTGGAGTTTCATCTGGCGATTGCCCGCATGTCGGGAAACCCGTTCATGCGCTCGGTCAGCGGTTTGATTGAGGCGGCACTCGCCATTTCCTTCCAGCTGTCTTCGCCTGCAAGTTCGCCGGAAGGCATTGCCGAATGCGCTGCCAATCACCTGCGCATTGCTCATGCAATTGCATCGCGCGACCGTCAAAAAGCGCGGGCTGCGATGGAAAACGTTATCACTTTCGGTATTGGACGTATCCGCGAAGCAATATGATCAAGATACTTTGAGGTCAAACTGCGGATCACCACGCAGCGTATTGCTGACGGTGCAGATTTCCTCAGCCATTTCCGCAAGACGATGCTTTTCATCGTCGCTCAGATCACCATCAAAATGGAATGTTATATCGAATCGTTCGATGCGTGACGGACCTTCATGGGCCTTATCGCCTTTTACTTCCACCCGAACATCTGTGAGCTTTTCACGCAATTCGAGCTTGGTCGCAGCAATGCGCGCACTCAGCGCCATACAGGCAGCAACCGATGCATAGATCAGATCAAGCGGATTAAAACCCGGCAGGCTGACGCTTGTTACAATATCAATCGTACCGCCTGTCGGCGTTGTGATCGTCGGCAGTTTGCCATGTGGCATCTCCGCGACTGCGCCGGTTTCGCGGGTTCTGACTTTCAGTTCACTCATGGCTGAACTCTCCTGTATTCAACACCGCGTGCAAGCCAGCAGCCGACGCTCAAATCTGTGATTGCGCCCTTCTCATTGCGGCGGAAAACAAGCTTCCACTCGCCCGGCGATGGCGCATCCATCGAGCGCTGAACAGGCATCAGCCAGACATCCGCCCCGACACTATAAAGCGGGTACATGTCGCTTTTGCCAAGGAAGCCCTCAAATGCACCATAAATCGCACCACCTTCGGAAACGAGCAACAGATCGGCATCGAGTTCATCGCTATGATAGCGGCCAATAATGTCGTGTTTGGCTTCGCCTTTAACGCGCTTCATGCTCAAGCGCAGATTTTCAGTGGCCCGCACAAGTTCAATTGTCTCGCCATCGCGACGGATCGTTGTCATGGCTGAACGCGCTTCATTTGCGCCCACCACATCCATCATTTCCGGGCTGGTACCAAAACGCGCCCGCAGCCGACCAAGGCCAGCATCCTCAAGGCTGAGTACAAGCCCGGTTTCTTCATCCAGCCACGAGCCATACCATGCCGCATCAGCCTCCACCCGCAATATTTCGGATGACGATACACCCAGCGCAATATTCATCAGTTTGAAGGCAACATCGGAAGCCCCGCCTTCAAAATTGAACATGGCGATTGTCGAAAGGCGTTCATCCGCGCAATGCCAGCGCTGACAGCGCCAGCCGCGCAATGCACCACCATGGCCTGTCAGGCGCTTTCCGCCTGCTTCTTCAAATTTGAGGCCAAAGCCATAAGGCGCCACGACACCGTCTTTGAAAGTTTGCAGACCGCTCAACCGACGATAAAGCCCGCCCTCCTCGTCGCGCGTTGCATCGATGAACTGCTCCCAGGCAATCATGTCATTGAGTGATGCGCAGATGCCTGCATCGCCCATCCATTGAATGCGATTGGTTGCAGGCAAGAAGCCGCGAACTGTATCGCCCTCATAACCCGTACATTCATCAAACAGCGCCGTATCGGGGATAAGCTCGGCACGCTTCATGCCAGCAGGCTTGAATATCCGCTCAGACAGCAGATCGACCAGCGTGCGCCCGGTATGCGCTTCGATGAGGTCTGCAAGAATGCGGAAATTGCCGTTGCAATAAGAGTAATGCGAGCCCGGTTCAAAATGCGTGGTCTTGAGACGGCGCAACAGGCTTTGTGCCTGCTCCGGCAGAAACACACCTTCCGGATCGGCACCACAGAGAACTGTCAGCGCCCAATAATCGCGCAGGCCAGACTGGTTGTTGCAAAGATCACGAACGGCGGGGCGCTCGCCTTCGAATTTGTCGAGATAGGCTTCAAGCGCATCATCGAGCAACTCCGGCTCGCCCACGGCATCAAGCAACACACCACAGGTAAACTGCTTGCTGACCGAACAAATCGGCATCCGCGTTTCGACCGTCATCGGCTTGCGGGTGCGAAGATCTGCAAAACCCCAGGCGTGCTGCAACACGACCTCGCCGTCCTTCAAAACGGCAACAACGCCGCCCGGACCTTTGTAATTTTGGGGAATGTGACGAACAAAGGCTTCAAGGGCGGACGTATCAAACTTGGACATGATCGACTCAGGACTCACATAATTCAATGCGTGGTAAGAGCCATCATTTCAAACGATCAATCAAGGCCATGGCAGCGTGTGGATTGTGCGCCTTATGGCCGCTGATGACATAAAGATAGACATCACGCGCCACGTTGTCAGCAAGCGGTGTTGTGATGGTTTTAAGGCTATCGGGCACATGACCCGCCGCTATTGCTTTGGCCCGCTCTGCCCAATGGTCAAGCTCGCCCTGACTGTAACCAAGCCTCAAGTCTTCCTGTGTACCCATGATGCGCAGATAGGCAAAAGGCGCCGTCATGTCGGCGATTTCCACGAATTTGCTGTCGCCCGCAATCACCACCGCAACACCATATTCCCGCAGCAACGCAATGAAATCTGGCGAATTGAAACTGTCGTCACGCACCTCCACAGCGTGGCGCAGATCACGTCCATCGACGCGTTTTGGCAGAAGCTTGAGGAAAGCTTCAAAATCGGTAGGATCGAATTTCTTCGTGCCCATGAACTGCCAGTTGATGACACCGAGCTTGTCTTTCAGTTCAAGAAGGCCGCCGGTCACGAATTTCTCGATTGCCTCGCCTGCTTCAGCCAAAACACGTTTGTTGGTCGAGGAACGCGGTGCTTTGAGCGAAAAAACGAAGTCATCCGGCGTTTCGTCATGCCACTTGGCAAAGGTCGTGGGCTTCTGCGGGCCATAATAGGTGCTGTTAATTTCGATGGAGGTCAGCTTGCTCGAAGCATATTCGAGTTGGCGCTTCTTGGAGAGCTTTTCCGGATAGAAACTCTTGTCCCACTCCTCAAAAGCCCAGCCGCCAATACCCACACGGATTTTGCCTGAATTCGTCTCACGCATTTTATCCATACCTCCACAACATGAGTTCATGAGTGTTGCTCATGATATTTAGGCTGTTTTCACGGCCTCCGCTATGTTGTTATCTCTAATGCGTTTGTGAGGAGGAAACAAATGTCAGACCTAAAAGATCCGATCGTGATCGCCAGTGCGGTACGAACACCAATCGGAAGTTTTCAAGGCGCGCTCAAGGGGGAGAGTGCAACAGCACTCGGCGCTGTCACAATTAAGGAAGCGGTTAGCAGAGCTAAGCTTAGCCCGGATCAGATCGACGAAGTGCTGATGGGATGCGTGCTGCCCGCAGGACTGGGACAGGCACCCGGACGTCAGGCCGCAATCTATGCTGGCCTTTCCCAACACACACCCTGCTCGACCATCAACAAGGTTTGCGGATCGGGCATGAAAACCGTCATGCTGGGTGCCGATCTTATTTCCGCAGGAAGTGCGGACATTGTGGTTGCTGGCGGCATGGAAAGCATGACCAATTCGCCTTATCTGCTTGAAAAAGCACGCGGTGGCTATCGCATGGGCCACGGAAAAATCTACGATCACATGTTCCTCGACGGTCTTGAAGACGCCTATGACAAAGGCCGCGCCATGGGGACATTCGCGGAAGAAACCGCCGACCACTACCAGTTCACGCGTCAGCAGCAGGACGAATTTGCCCTCCGCTCACTTTCGCGTTCACTCAAAGCTAACGAAGCGGGCTATTTCGCGAAAGAGTTGGTCAATGTTGCAGAGCTTGACCGCGATGAGCAGCCAACCCGCGCAAAGCCTGAAAAAATACCAAACCTCAAACCTGCCTTCCGCGAAGGCGGCACAATTACAGCCGCTAATTCCTCATCTATTTCAGATGGTGCAGCATCCCTCACCCTGATGCGCCTATCCAAAGCTGAACAGCTTCGCATAGAACCGCTTGCGATTATTCGCGATCATGCAAGCCACGCGCAACAACCTGCCCTTTTTACCACAGCCCCGATTTTTGCGATGCGGAAACTCTTCGACAAAACTGGCTGGAATGTACGCGACATTGATTTGTTTGAAATCAATGAAGCTTTCGCCGTTGTTGTTATGGCTGCAATGCAGGAACTCGACCTCCCCGCCGACAAGGTGAATATCCATGGCGGTGCCTGCGCTATGGGCCATCCGATTGGCTGCTCTGGCGCACGCATCATCGTCACGCTGCTTCATGCCATGAAGCAGAACGATCTTAAGCGTGGAATGGCTTCTGTCTGTATCGGTGGCGGCGAAGCAACTGCCATTGCATTGGAAGCGCTTTAAGCGGGGGAACAAATGGATATTGAAGGAAAAATCGCCATCGTCAGCGGTGGTGCATCGGGTCTGGGAGCTGCAACTGCTCAGGCTCTAACGGCCAAGGGTGCGAAAGTTGCAATCCTCGACTTCAACATTGACGGTGCAAATACGGTTGCAGCCGCGATTGGCGGCGTCGCTATTCAATGCAACGTATCGGACGCAGCGAGTGCAGAAGCTGCCTTCAAGGCGATCGGCGAAAAGCTCGGATTACCGCATATTCTGGTCAATTGCGCGGGCGTAGCACCAGCAAAGAAAATGCTGGCGCGTGATGGCAGTGTCATGCCGCTCGATGATTTCCGTCGCGCTGTTGAAATCAACCTGATCGGTTCGTTCAATCTGTTGCGGCTTTTCGCCGATGTCGCATCCAAAAGCGAAGCGCTGCCAACAGGCGAGCGCGGCGTTGTCATCAATACGGCATCGGTTGCGGCCTTTGACGGCCAGATCGGCCAGACAGCCTATGCAGCGTCTAAAGGCGGCATCGTTGGCCTGACCCTGCCTGCTGCGCGTGAATTAGCGCCGCTTGGCATTCGCGTATGCGCCATCGCACCCGGCATTTTTGAAACTCCCATGCTCAAAGGCCTGCCGCAACCTGCACAGGATGCGCTGGGCCAGATGGTTCCTTTCCCCCCGCGTCTGGGTCGACCAGACGAATATGCGGCACTCGCGCTGCATATTATCGAAAACAGCATGCTCAACGGCGAAACCATTCGGCTCGATGGTGCGCTGCGTATGCCTCCGAAATAGAGCGCATACGCGCCAAAGCTTTTCAGATATTGTGAGGGTTAGGAAATGCATAAATCCACAACCAACTCCAACACACGCAATGGCGGTCAGATATTGGTGGATGCACTCGGCATTCATGGCGTCGACCGCGTTTTCTGTGTGCCCGGCGAAAGTTACCTTGCAGCGCTGGATGCTTTTCATGACGTAAGCGACAAGATTGATTTGATTGTCTGCCGTCAGGAAGGTGGCGCTGCTTACATGGCGGAAGCCTATGGGAAGCTGACCGGAAAGCCCGGCATCTGCTTTGTCACGCGCGGCCCCGGCGCAACGAATGCCTCCGTCGGCGTTCATACCGCCTTTCAGGATTCCACACCGATGCTTCTGTTCATCGGGCAAGTTGCAAGCGATCAGGTAGAACGTGAAGCATTTCAGGAAGTTGATTATCGCCGCATGTTCGGTCAGATGGCCAAATGGGTGGTGCAGATCGATGATCCCGCCCGTATCCCGGAACTGGTTAGTCAGGCTTTCCATCGTGCAGTCAACGGGCGCCCCGGCCCTGTGGTCATCGCCCTGCCCGAAGATATGCTGACATCACACACAACCGTCAGCGATGCACCGGCTTACAAGCATGTCGAGATGCATCCGGGAAGCGACCAATTACAGGACATGAAATCGCTTATCGAAAAGGCAGAGCGGCCACTGATGATCGTCGGTGGCGGCGGCTGGAATGCGCAAGCGGTTCGCGACCTGCAAACATTCGCTGAAAACATGTCGCTGCCTGTTGCAGCATCCTTCCGCTGTCAGGATATGTTCGACAATCATCATTCGCTTTATGCCGGTGAAATGGGAACATCGATCAGCCCGAAACTTGCGGCGCGGGTTAAAGACTCAGACCTATTGCTGGTCGTGGGCGCGCGCCTTGGTGAAATGACCACGCAGGGCTATGAGCTTATCAATATCCCTGTGCCAAAGCAGAAGCTCATCCATGTCCATCCGGGTGCGGAAGAACTTGGCCGTGTCTATCATGCTGATATCCCGATCAATGCCAGTATGGCGGCCTTCACCAGAGCGGCTTCAAAGCTTGCGCCTATCGCCAATCCAAGCTGGAAGGCATGGGCTGAAAGCGCCAATGCCGACTATCGCGACAATCTGAAAACGCCGACAATTCCCGGTGACGTTCAGATGGGCGAGATCATGGAATGGCTGCGTGCACATCTGCCTGATGATGCCATCATCACCAATGGCGCTGGCAATTATTCGGCATGGCCGCACCGCTTCTATCAGTATCGCACCTATCGCAGCCAGCTGGCGCCAACCAATGGCTCCATGGGCTATGGCGTTCCGGCGGCAGTGGCAGCAAAACTCACCGCGCCAGAACGCACGGTCGTCTGTTTTGCTGGTGACGGCTGTTTTCTGATGAACGGTCAGGAACTCGCAACGGCTGCGCAATATGGTGCCAATGCGATTTTCATCGTCGTCAATAACGGCATGTACGGCACGATCCGTATGCATCAGGAACGTACCTATCCGGGACGTGTCTCCGGCACTGGTCTTGCAAATCCTGACTTTGCAGCGCTTGCCCGCGCCTACGGCCTGCATGGCGAAACCGTGGAAAAGACCGCAGATTTTGCGGAAGCATTCAAGCGGTGTGAGGGTTCGGGCAAACCGAGCCTCATTGAAATCCGCATCGATCCGGAAGCGCTCTCACCAAAAATGACGCTGAGCCAAATGCGCGAACAAGGTTTGGCTAAACAAAGATAGTCGTCTCGCCGAGAAAAAACCGGGTTTTCATTTTCGTGAAAACCCGGAGATTATCCCCAAAACACATCATATTTGCCGCATTATCAAATGCATTTAAGCAAGAAAATACCAGATACAACTTTAGTTTTGTATACTACAATTTAAGGTAGACATTGTTTCGCAACTCAAAGATAACCCGCCCGGGTTGCAACGGGAGGGGACTTTGCGAACACTTAATTTATTTATTATCGGTTTTGGCTTCAGCGCATTAATTATCACCTGCATTTACGCGATTAACGGCGTATTGATCTGAACATCAAAGTAGGCTTTCGCCTAAAAAGCTTGCTGAGGCTTCGCGCACAGCACCAATCATAAAATCGCTGATCACACGTATACGCGGTGCGGCCATGACGTCGACATGGCAGTTCATCCAGTATTCGCGTTCAAGATGCAGTTCTTTTGGCAATACGGGCGCTAGGTCTGCATATTGGCTCGCGATAAAATATGGCAAAACGCAAAGACCGTAACCTGTCAGCGTTGCAGTGAGTTGTGCGTGAATGCTTGAGCTTTGATAATTGCATCGCTGTCCGGGCAAAATCTCGCGCATGTAATCCAGGCCAGGCGTAAAGACCATGTCATCAATATAACCGATGAACGGATGCCCGGTCAGATCTTCACGCGTTCTGATTGGCGGATGGCAATTCAGATAATCCCGATGCCCGTAGATGAACAGTCTGTAAGGCGTGATCCGCTCGCTGTGATAAGGGCCGGTGCGCGGCATATGCAGCGTAATCGACAATTCCGCTTCGCGCCGCGACAGCGACATGATCTGCTGGATGGTCACAACTTCTACGGAAAGACTGGGATAGGACTGCGCAAGTACTGGCAAGCGATCTGCCAAAAAGAAATTCCCGAAGCCTTCAAGTGTGGACAATCGCACGACACCCGATAGCGCCGAAAAACTTCCCGTCGCTTCAGTCTGGAATTTCAGTGCCTCACGTTCCATCACCTCCGCTGGCTCTACAAACCGCTCTCCCATCGGAGTCAGCAGATAGCCGCGCGGATTACGCTCAAAAAGCTTGGTCGCGAGCGACTGCTCCAGACGATCAATCCGGCGCAAAACCGTAACATGACTTGTGCGTAATTGCCGGGCGGCTGCGGAAAGCTGGCCTGTGCGTGCAACAGCCAGAAAATATTGCAGATCATCCCATGCAAACTGGCGCACCACGTCCTCCCTTTCATCATCTGTACAATTTCGAACAGATGATGTTCAAAAATTGTTATTCTTGTACGCATTTGTCAATGCTACCGTTCCAACAAATAGCCCGACGGGAGGAACAGTTCGGGCCGAAGCAGAAGAGTGTATGACCATGAGGAGGTTTGCGTTCTGATCTGAAAAGACTGCTTCACAGGAGGTTTCCGTCTGCTTTTTCGCGACGGATATGGAGTTTTTGGGAGGAGCACTGAATGAAACTTTTTGCACTTGCGACGGCTGCACTTTTTGCTGCAACCGCAATTTCATCTGCAGCAGAAATATCAGACGGCAAAGTCAAGATCGGCATTCTGAACGACCAGTCGGGCGTTTATGCTGACTTTGGCGGCAAGTGGTCTTATGAAGCTGCAAAAATGGCCGCAGAAGATTTCGGCGGCGCGGTGCTGGATGCGCCGATTGAAATCATCACTGCCGACCATCAGAACAAGCCCGATGTTGCCGCAAATATTGCGCGCCAGTGGTATGACACTGAACAGGTCGATGCCATTATGGAGCTGACAAGCTCCTCAGTCGGACTTGCGGTTCAGGCACTCTCCAAAGACAAAAAGAAAATCACCATTAATACGGGTGCAGCGACCACCGAACTCACTGGCAAGCAATGCTCGCCTTATGGTTTCCATTGGGCCTATGACACCCATGCGCTTGCAGTTGGCACCGGCGGATCGCTGGTCGAACAGGGCGGCGATACATGGTATTTCCTGACTGCTGATTATGCCTTCGGTTATTCGCTGGAAGATCAGACTTCAAAATTCGTAACATCAAAGGGCGGCAAGGTTTTAGGTTCCGTTCGTCACCCATTGGCGACGAATGACTATTCCTCCTTCCTGCTGCAGGCACAGGCTTCGGGCGCCAAGGTTGTCGGCCTTGCCAATGCTGGTCTTGATACATCCAACGCGATCAAACAGGCAGCAGAATTTGGCATTGTTGCCGGTGGCCAGCGCCTTGCAGCACTGCTCTTCACCATTGCCGAAGTGCACGGCTTGGGCCTTGATGCAGCACAGGGTCTGACGCTGACCGAAGGCTTCTATTGGGATCGCGACGATGAATCGCGCGAGTTCAGCAAGCGCTTCTTCGACCGCACTGGCCGTATGCCAAATATGGTTCAGGCAGGCACTTATTCCGCCGTCATGCAATATCTGAAAGCGATCAAAGAAGCAGGCACTGATGAGACGGAAGCCGTCTCCAAGAAGCTGCATGAAATGCCGGTCAACGACGTGTTTGCCCGCAATGGCAAGGTCGGACCAAATGGGCGCATGGTCTATGACATGTATCTGATGGAAGTGAAGAAGCCTGACGAAAGCAAGGCTCCGTGGGATTATTACAAGGTGCTGGCAACCATCCCCGGCGATCAGGCTTATTTGAAGCCTGAAGAAAGTGGCTGTACTCTGGTCACGCAGTAAGAGGCTGATGGCATGAACACAGCAACTCAAAATACTACGGCTCTGCGAGAAGCAGAGCCGTCGAGGATTGTTCTTTCTGCACGCGGCTTGGGCAAGTCGTTTGGCGGCTTTCATGCGGTGAAGAATGTCGATCTCGATGTGGAGCACGCCCGCGTTCATGCGCTGATCGGGCCGAATGGTGCAGGCAAGACGACCGTTTTCAACCTGCTGACTAAGTTTCTCCAGCCGACAAGCGGCGAGATTACACTGCTTGGCGACAGCATCACCAAAACCGATCCCGCCAAGGTTGCGCGGATGGGTCTGGTACGTTCGTTCCAGATTTCCGCAACCTTCCCGCATCTGACGGTGCTGGAAAACGTGAAGGTCGCACTGCAACGCCCGAGCGGTCTGGCAACGCAGTTCTGGCGTTCGTTGTCGACGCTCGATCAGCTCGACGCAAAAGCGATTGATCTGCTGGAGCGCGTAGGCCTTAGCGATGCCCGTCATGCGCTGGCTGCGGACCTGTCATATGGCCGCAAGCGTGCGCTTGAAATCGCCACGACATTGGCACTCGATCCCAAAGTGCTGCTGCTGGATGAGCCAATGGCAGGCATGGGACACGAAGACGTGCACACCATTGCCGCCCTCATCACCGATGTCGCAAAAGATCGTGCGGTGCTGATGGTCGAACACAATCTCAAAGTGGTGGCCGACATCGCCCATCACGTCACGGTGTTGCAACGCGGCGAGATCCTCGCATCGGGCAATTATGCAACCGTCTCTAAAGACGAGCGCGTCCGCACTGCTTATATGGGAACCGAACATGAATAGAGGCCAACCCCTGCTCTCAGTGCGCGGGCTTAATGCCTGGTATGGCGAAAGCCATGCGTTGCACGGCGTCGATCTCGATATCTGGCCTGGTGAAACCATCACGCTTCTGGGTCGCAACGGCGTCGGCAAAACCACAACCCTACGCGCCATCATGGGCATCATCCGCAAGCGCACCGGCACCATCACGCTTGATGGCAAAGACATTCTGCGCGTGCCGCTACATCGCATTGCCCGCACGGGCCTTGGCTTCGTGCCGGAAGAACGCGGGATCTTTGCAACTCTCAACGTGCATGAAAACCTGCTGCTGCCGCCCGTTGTCGGCAAGGGCAGCGGAGCCATGTCACTCGACGAGATTTACGAGCTTTTCCCCAATCTCTATGAGCGCCGTAACAGCCCCGGCACCAAGCTTTCGGGTGGCGAACAACAGATGCTGGCGATTGCCCGTATCCTGCGCACAGGTGTCAAGGTTCTGCTGCTGGATGAGCCGACCGAAGGACTTGCGCCCGTCATCATTCAGCGCATCGGCGATGTGCTGGTGGAGCTTAAAAAACGCGGCATGACCGTGTTGCTGGTCGAGCAGAACTTCCGCTTTGCGGCAAAAGTCGCAGATCGCTTTTATCTGATGGATCATGGTGTGGTGACAGAAAACTTCCCAACCGCCGAGCTGCCCGCTCGCATGGCATCGCTCACACAAGCTCTGGGGGTTTGAACCAATGACAATGATTTTTGGAATACCTTTGCAAGCGCTTCTCGGGCAGTTGCTCGTCGGCCTCATCAATGGCTCTTTCTACGCCATGCTGAGCCTTGGCCTTGCCATCATCTTCGGGCTTTTGCGCATCATCAATTTTGCCCATGGCGCACAATATATGCTCGGCGCTTTCGTCGGTTATCTACTGTTGAGCGGCCTTGGCATCGGCTATTGGCCAGCACTTATTCTGGCTCCGCTGATCGTAGGTCTGGGTGGTGCAATCATCGAACGCGTTGCGCTTTCAAGGCTCTATAATCTTGATCCGCTTTATGGGCTGCTGTTCACTTTTGGTCTTGCACTCGTGATCGAAGGCACCTTCCGCTATTATTATGGCGCTGCCGGTCAGCCCTATGCCGTTCCGACATCGCTTGCTGGCGGTAACAATCTCGGCTTCATGTTCCTGCCAAACTATCGTGCATGGGTCGTGGTGGCATCGCTCATCGTGTGTATCGGCACATGGCTGCTCATTGAGAAAACCAAGCTCGGCGCATACTTACGCGCCGCAACCGAAAACCCCACACTGGTCAAAGCCTTCGGCATCAATGTGCCGCTGCTGCTCACCTTCACCTATGCGTTGGGTGCGGCCCTTGCTGGCTTTGCCGGAATTCTCGCAGCACCGATCTATCAGGTCAGCCCGCTGATGGGGTCAAACATTATCATCGTGGTGTTTGCTGTGGTGGTTGTGGGCGGCATGGGTTCGATCCTTGGCGCCATCATCACCGGCTATGTGCTGGGGCTGGCTGAAGGTTTGACCAAGGTCTTCTACCCGGAAGCCTCCAGCATCGTCATCTTCGTTATCATGGCTATCGTCCTTCTGGTGCGACCCGCCGGACTGTTCGGGAAGGAGGCCTGATATGACTGATACTGTTCTCAAAGCAACGACGGCACATCAGCAGGCCAAAGCGCCAAACCTCAACAGCCTCTCGGCCATCATTCTGGCGATTGCCGTGGCTGGGCTGATCGTAGCGCCCTTCATGGTCTATCCGATCTTCCTGATGAAGATGCTGTGCTTTGCGCTTTTTGCCTCAGCCTTCAATCTGCTACTTGGCTATACCGGTATTCTGTCCTTTGGCCATGCAGCCTTCTTCGGCGGTGCTGCCTATGTCACAGCACATGCCGTCAAAGTATGGGGTGTTACACCCGAAATCGGCATCCTGCTTGGCGTGCTGGCCGCAGCCGTGCTCGGTCTTGTGATCGGCTATCTCGCTATTCGCCGTCAGGGTATCTATTCAACGATGATTACACTGGCGCTTGCGCAGATGTTCTTCTTCTTCTGTCTGCAGGCAGCCTTTACACACGGCGAAGATGGTCTTCAGGGTGTGCCACGCGGCTATCTCTTTGGCTTCATCGACCTCAATCAGCCGATGAATATGTATTATTTTGTGCTGGCTGTGTTTGTGATCGGGGTCTTTGCGATCTGGCGCATCATCAATTCGCCTTTCGGAATGATCCTCAAATCCGTGCGCGAAAACGAAAGCCGTGCGGTCTCATTAGGCTATTCCGTCAATCACTACAAGCTTGCAGCCTTTGTCATGTCGGCAGCGCTTGCCGGCCTTGCAGGCGGCATGAAGGCACTTGTCTTCCAGTTTGCCACACTCACCGATGTGGGCTGGCAGATGTCGGGCGAAGTGATCCTGATGACGCTGCTTGGCGGAATCGGAACGCTGATCGGCCCTATCGTCGGCGCAGCCTTCGTGGTGGCATTGCAGAACTATCTCGCAACCTCGGACTTCCCCGTCACAATCGTTACAGGCGTCATCTTCATGGCATGCGTCCTACTCTTCCGAAAAGGTATCGTCGGTGAGTTCTATGCATCGCGGCTTGGAAAGAAATTGTTCGGGTAACCGATATTCCCGGAGCCGCATGATCACACGATAGCGGCTCCACCTTTTACTGGATATGAAATCATGACCCACACCTACGATTATATCGTGGTTGGCGCGGGCACGGCTGGCTGCGCCCTTGCGAACCGCCTTTCTGCCGATCCAAACCGTTCTGTTCTGCTGCTGGAAGCAGGCGGCAAAGACAATTACGCGTGGATTCATATCCCCGTCGGCTATCTTTATTGCATCGGCAATCCGCGCACCGACTGGTGTTTTACCACTGAAGCGGAAGCAGGCCTGAATGGACGCTCGCTTGGCTATCCACGGGGCAAAGTGCTTGGCGGCTGCTCATCCATCAATGGAATGATCTATATGCGCGGACAGGCGCGCGATTATGATCTGTGGCGACAGGCCGGTTGCGAGGGCTGGGGCTGGGACGACGTGTTGCCCTTCTTCAAAAAATCCGAAGACAATTTTGCAGGCGCAGATGATCTGCACGGCGCAGGTGGCGAATGGCGCGTTGAAAACGCCCGTCTACACTGGGATATTCTGGATGCCTTCCGCGATGCAGCAGTAGCTGCGGGAATTCCCGCGACCGATGATTTCAATCGCGGCGACAATGAAGGCGTGTCCTATTTCAAGGTCAACCAGAAGCGCGGCATTCGCTGGAATACGGCCAAAGCCTTTCTGCGCCCGGCTCTTAATCGCAAAAACCTGCGCGTTGAAACAGGCGCCCATGTTCGCTGTATCGAAATCGAAGAGCTGCGCGCAACCGGCGTTACCTTCGATCAGAACGGCACAACTCGCACCGTCAAAGCGACGCGTGAAGTGATTCTCGCGGCGGGTGCGGTTGGCTCGCCACAAATCCTGGAGCTTTCAGGAATAGGGCGTGGAGATATTCTCCAGCAAGCAGACATTCCGGTAAAGCTCGAACGCAGACAGTTGGGCGAAAATCTGCAAGATCATCTGCAATTGCGCTGTGCGTATAAAGTGAGCGGCATTCCAACGCTCAATGAAAAGGCGAGCAAACTCGCTGGCAAGGCCATGATCGGACTGGAATATCTGCTGCGTCGCTCTGGTCCCATGTCAATGGCACCCAGCCAGCTTGGCGTTTTCACTCGGTCAGACCCATCTTATGAAACAGCCAATCTGCAATATCATGTGCAGCCATTGAGCCTTGAGAAATTCGGCGATGCCGTTCACCCCTTCCCGGCCTTTACCGCAAGCGTCTGCAATCTGCGCCCCGACAGTCGAGGCTCGATTCACATCAAATCGCCGGATCACCGCACGCAACCAGCAATCAGACCGAACTATCTCGCCACCGAAAGTGACCGCCGCGTTGCAGCCGATGCAATCCGCCTCACCCGGCATATCGTGGCGCAGGCTCCTTTACAGAAATATCATCCGGAAGAATTCAAGCCCGGACTAAGCTATGAAACGCAGGAGCAGCTAGAAAAAGCGGCGGGCGATATCGGCACGACAATTTTCCATCCGGTGGGCACCTGCCGAATGGGAGCTGATGCAGATGCGATTGTCGATCCGCGCCTGCGCGTGAATGGCATTCAGGGGCTGCGCGTAGCCGATGCATCGGTGATGCCGGGAATCACCTCCGGCAATACAAATTCGCCGACTCTGATGATCGCAGAGAAAGCCGCGCAGATGATTATTTCGGATAATTTTTAGAACCAGATTCCTGAGACCCGCGCAAACAGAAAAGACAATCCGCTCACGCGACTGTGAACGCAATTTCACAATCGCTGAATCTTGGGAATCTGAAATAATTTTCCTTGTTTCCAATGCGATAAACGGGAATTATCGGTCTTAAGGTGGGAAGTATGAGAAAGATCATCTAAAATGATCCTTTTTCAGGGCCTTCCCTCCAAAAAACGTCAGACAAGGAAAAACAAAATGTCGTCAGTCCTTTCCCGCTATTCATTGACCCGCCGCGCCGGGCTGAAAGCCGCTCTCTTTACCGTCGCAGCTTTGACCGTCGGCTTTGCAGCCGCACCGAGCCACGCAGAAGATAAGACCATCAAGGTCGGCATCATGGGCGGCGAAGACGAAGACGTCTGGAAAGTCGTTGCCGAAGAAGGCAAGAAGAATGGCCTTATCATTGAGCGCGTTGTGTTTAATGACTACAACCAGCCAAATGAAGCGCTTGAGCGCAAGGAAATCGACGCGAACGCTTTCCAGCACAAGCCATACCTCGACGAACAGATCAAGCAGCATGACTATAAGATCGACGTTGCCGGTTACACCGCTGTCTGGCCAATCGGCATCTATTCGCGCAAGATCAAAAGCCTTGATGAACTCAAGGAAGGTGCAGTTGTCGGCGTGCCAAACGATCCGTCGAATGAAGGCCGTGCACTGCGCGTTCTTGAAGCAAATGGGCTGATCAAGCTGAAGCCTGAAGCAGGTATTCTCGCAACGCCAATCGACATTGTTGAAAATCCTAAGAAGATCGAAATCAAGGAACTCGACGCCGGTGTTGTCGGTCGCTCGATTGATGATCTCGATGTCGCCATCGTGAACAACGACTGGGCAGGCAAAGCGGGTCTCAAAAAGGAAGAAGCGATCGGCTGGGAATCCAAGGAAAACAACCCATACAACAACTTCATCGCGGTCCGTACCGAAGATGCAAATGCTGATTGGGTAAAGAACCTTGTGGCTTCCTTCCAGAACGATACCGTGAAGGCTGAAATCGACCGCGTTTACAAGGGCACAGGCATTCCAGCCTGGAACTAATTGCTCTCTATGACTGAAAGACCGCGCCGGAAAAGCATTTCCGGCGCGGCTTTTATTGACGTAAGCGAAAAAATTGCCCAAAAGCATCCGCGCGTGCTTATGAAAAGCCGCCTATGCCCTTTGGCGTCATTTTCCTTGAAGCCTCATCAAACTATTCATTCGCAGCCTTCCTGCTGCGAGATAAAAAATAGAAGAAACGACCGTGACCATTGAACAGCCACCTGCCGCATTAGCGCCCATCGTCGCCATGAAAGACGTGCGTCGAATGTTCGGTGAGACACCGGCAATCAATGGCGTCTCTCTTTCCGTCGCACGCGGCGAAATTCTCGGCATTATCGGCCGCAGTGGCGCGGGTAAATCCACGCTGATCCGCTGCGTCAACGGCCTCGAAAAGCCCGATAGCGGCTCAATCCTGATTGAAGGTCGCGAAATCACCGGCCTTGGTGAAGACGCGCTGCGCCCTGTGCGCCGCCGCATCGGCATGGTGTTTCAGCACTTCAATCTCATGTCTGCCAAAACCGTAGCGCAGAATGTTGCACTGCCGCTTAAAATTGCAGGTATGCCAAAAGCAAAACGCATCAAGCGCGTCGCCGAATTGCTGGATCTCGTCGGTCTCTCCGACAAGGCAAAGCAATATCCGGCCCAGCTTTCTGGTGGCCAGAAGCAGCGCGTTGGCATTGCGCGCGCACTTGCTGCTGAACCCGCTGTTCTGCTTTCTGACGAGGCCACCTCGGCGCTCGATCCTGAGACAACGCAGTCAATTCTGGCGCTGCTCAAAGATATCAATACCAAGCTTGGCCTGACCATCCTGCTCATTACGCATGAGATGGACGTGATCCGCCGCATCGCCGACCGGGTGATTGTGCTGGACCATGGCGTCATTGCTGAAGAAGGTCCGGTGTGGAAAGTCTTTGCCAATCCGCAGTCGCCCATCACGCAAAGCATGTTGCAGGTGCTGGAACCGGAACTGCCTGTCGTGTGGCGCGAACGTCTTGAGAAGACCGGCGATCTCGCCATTCTCAAAGTCAAGCTTTCAGGCACCGCTGCCAAAGGCGCATTCTTCAGCGAAGCAACACTTGCGACCGGCATTGCGCTGCAACTGATCCACGGCGGCATGGATACCATTCAGGGCGAGCCGGTGGGAACGATGTTTATTGGGCTACCCGCGCACGACAAGACAAAACTAGACGCCGCAATCGCCTATCTCAATACCCATGCAGACGCCACGGAGGTTCTCGGCTATGTCTCAGGCAATGCTTGATCTTCTTTGGCGCTCCTTCTGGGAGACCATCATTATGACCGGCTTCTCGAGCCTGATTTCGCTCGTTGTCGGTCTGCCGCTGGCACTCATCATGATTCTGACCGAACGTGGTGGCCTTGCGCAAAACCTGACAATCAACGCCATTCTCGGTGCAATCATCAATGGCTTCCGCTCAGTGCCTTTCATCATTTTGCTTGTGGCGCTTATTCCAGTGACACGCTTTGTCGTCGGTACATCAATCGGCACATGGGCATCCATCGTGCCATTGTCGATTGCGGCTATTCCCTATTATGCGCGTATCGCGGAAGTATCATTGCGCGAAGTGGACAACGGCCTTGTTGAAGCTGCCCGTTCGATGGGCGCGAACCGCTGGACAATCGTGCGTGAAGTGCTAGTACCGGAAGCCCTGCCGGGCATTATCGCAGGTTTTACGGTGACCATCATTACGCTCATTGGCGCGTCTGCCATGGCTGGTGCCATCGGCGCAGGCGGACTTGGTGATCTGGCTATCCGCTACGGATATCAGCGCTTTGAAACACAAATCATGGTTGCTGTGGTGATTATTCTGATCATCATGGTGTGTGGAATTCAGTTGATCGGCGACTACTTCGTTAATCGTCTCGACAAGCGCAACCTGCGTTCACGCAGCTAGTATCTGATCAGACAGGAGGGTGTTTACCGCACCCTCTTTCGAAAACCTGCTTCCAGCGTGTTGCCATCCGGATCAAAGACAAGAGCTGCGTAATAGCCCATCTCTTCCGGCCCCTGATAGGCCGGTGGTCCGCTCTCTTTGCCACCGCCTTGCACAGCTGCACGAAAAAAAACTTCCACATCTTCACGACTGCCCGCATTGAACATCAGGTGCAGATGGTTGCCCGGTTTCCCATCAGGCTCGTCCGCGCCTGCTTTCTGCGCTTTGTGTATCCAAAGAAACGGCACTGGTGCCCTCTCCCCGCCACTGACAAAGAAGCCGCTATCTGAATGCGCAATAATGGTAAGGCCGAGCTTAGGCATGCAGCTTTCATAGAAAGATAAGCTGCGGCGAAGGTCTTTGCTTTGAAAGCCGATATGATCGAAGAGCGACATAAAGACTATTATATGCCAGCATTACATAAAGAAAAGTGGCGCTCACAACTTTGGAGAGCGCCACTCTTATTCTTACGCGAAAGATAATGATCAGCCGCGCGTGCGGGCCAGACCAGCCTTTGCAGGCTGATAGCTTGCATCGAGCTGAATAGCGCGTGTGTATGAGTTGGCAGCTTTTGCCTTATCACCACGCTGTTCATAAACCAGCGCCTGATTGGACCAGCTTTCAGCGATGTTGCCATCAAGCGTGATCGCCGTGTTGAAATCATCAAAGGCGTTGTCGTAATCGCCAAGAGCAACATAAGAGATGCCGCGGCCATTGTAAGGTTCGGGCGCAGTCGAATTCAGCGAAATCGCTTTCGAGAAATCCTCAATCGCCTGCTTATGCTGGCCCTTAGCCTGATAAATCAAACCACGATTATGATAGGCGCGGCCATCGGTCGTCTGCAAAGCAATTGCCTGATTGAAATCACTCAATGCCTGATCAAGACGCCCGGCCTGACGATACACATTGCCGCGACCAACATAGGCCGCATCATATTGCGGATTGATCTGGATCGCGCGGCTATAGTCCTGCGCGGCTTTACCGTTGTCATTCATGTAACGGTAGATCAAGGCGCGGTTGGCATAGGCCTGATAGAAATTCGGATTGAGTGCTATCGCCTGATCAAAATCGCGCAGCGCTTCCTTGTAGCGTCGGGCCTTACCATAGGCTGAACCGCGGACATTGTAAGCCTCTGGATCGCGCGGATTGCTCTGGATAACGCTTGTGAGCGAGCCAATATTCTCGGTAGACCCTTGAGCACGATCAACTGTGCTCAACGCGGTTTGCGTCGAGGAGCTTTGGCAGCCGACAAGACCAAGAGCCAAAACAGCTGTCGCAGCCAATAGGCTGTTACGGGCAACAAATTTGCCGGACGAGTGCATCACCTTAAAGCGCATTGGCAACGGCAGCGTTCCTTTCTGCATGAGCGAAGCGCGGGAGCGTACCCAAGCTTGCATCAACTTTGTCCCCGGCTGCTTTTAACAGCCATAATGTTTGCATTGTATAGCACAGCTTAAGACAGCAGGAAAAACGCCGATCAACTCAACTGGCCAGAAGCTCTGCTTCTCTTACGTATCAAGCTCAACGCCACAATAAAGGTCAGTATATGGCGGCGTGCTGACACTTCAAATCGGCATGTCTTATCTCGTGAAGCACTTTCAGAGTGCATCAACAAACGTTCAGACATGCAAAAACCGGCGCAAGCTATAAGCTGCACCGGCAAGCAAAAGGCGCCACACAGGCAGCGCCAATTTCAGGTCACTTAGCGAGCTGCGGTACGACCGCCGCCGATAAGACCTTCACGCTGTGCGCGCTTACGAGCCAGCTTACGCGAACGACGAACGGCTTCTGCCTTTTCGCGGGCGCGCTTTTCAGATGGCTTTTCATAATGGCCACGCATCTTCATTTCGCGGAAGATACCTTCGCGCTGCATCTTTTTCTTAAGAGCGCGGAGAGCCTGATCAACATTGTTATCGCGGACGAGTACCTGCACGTGTAATCCCGTATCGGTTAGAATTTCGATTTAGCCTGAGGCATTAAGGGCGTCTCTTAACGATGTTCAGCTGATAGAGTCAACTGTCTATACGCCCAAAGGCTCCCAAGCTTCGCAACATAAACGTTGCAAATTGGGGCTGGCATTACCAGATAGCCCGGCTTTTGTCCACCTCAAGATAAGACTTTGCCCGGTATTGGGCATAAATAATGGCTTCACGACAAATTATAGTGACGAAATCACACCCTATCGGCTAGAGAGCCTCCACTTTCCGCACAATTCAGCCTCATTGCTCAATCATAGCAAAAACGGCTCAAACACCGCCCCATCCCCAATCATTGATTCCTTCTGTCGAGATTTATGTCTTTTCGCAAACGACTCGTTATTCAGTTCACAGGCTATGAAGGCCTGCATCCCAAAGCCGTCCGCGTGCGCCATGCGCTTGCGTTGAAGGATTTCGACCGTTTGTGGCATGCAAAGACCAAATTGCCGCCAATGAAAGACGAGCCGGATGATTGTGGCACGCTCACCGCAACGACTCAGGGCAATGACTGGCAAACGGAAACAGAGTTCTGCCAGTTTGGCACCGCCGACATCTTTGATGATTACGCAGCACGTTCCACGCCCAAGCGCATGCTGACGGGCTTCCGCGCCTTCATGAATATTTTCTTCACAGGCACCCTGCTCCGCTATCTGCTGACAAGCTGGCGCTTTGTGATGTTCTTCCTGTGGCCATTTTTGTTGTCGATTGTGATTATCGCAATCGCAGCGCTCATTGCCTATGCGCCGATACTTGTAGGTTTCTCCGTCTGGAACCTCATCTGGTCACTACCCGTCGCCGCTGTGGTTGCAACCTTGCTGGTGCGCTGGCCGGGCGACCGATTCTTTATGTCTTACCTGCTTGATGACTGGTCGGCAGCCTATGACCGTATTTATGATCGCAACGATAAGCTGAAAGCGCGCCGCAAAGCTTTCGCAGAAGCACTGAAGAAGAAAATCGAAGAAAGCGACGCCGACGAAGTCGTGATTGTCGGCCACAGTCTCGGCACCGTTCCCGCCGTAGAAGCCCTTGCAGACCTTCAACGCGATCGCCCGGACCTACTTAAAAAGCAGCCCGTATCAATGCTTGCCATTGGTTCCTGCCTGCTGATGATCGCACTGCACCCCAAAGCAAAAGCTTTGCGCGAAGATGTGCGCGTTGTGATGGAAGACAGTCCAGTTCTGTGGTCCGAATTTCAGGTCCTCACCGACATTATCCATTTTTATGGCTCTGATCCGACGAAAGCGCTTAAGATCAAGACGCAAAACCCTCCGCTTATCCACCGCATCCGCTTCAAGAATGTGCATAGCGAGAATCGCTACAAGCGGTCAAAGGGCAATTTCTTCTTGATGCATCTGCTTTACATGCGTGGCGCAGAAAAGAAGAATTTCTACGATTTCGGCATGTTTTTGCACGGACCGTTTTTCTTCCGCGATCTGATGACGGCGCACAAAGACAAAGCCGCCCCTCTTGATGAAGAAGGACGGCTCTTAGCTTCGTAATGAGCGGAACTTTTATCCGCGAGCTGGCTCAACCACAGCAATGGTGAGCCATGTTGCGGTCAGCGCTGGCTTCACCATGTTTTCGACTTCCAGCGTCACTTCGTAATGATTGACGACGCGGCCCGATGGACGAATATCGGCATCGGCGAGCTTGAAACGGGCACGAACACGCGCACCGGTCTTCACCGGCGACATGAAACGCACTTTGTCAAAGCCGTAATTAATGCCCATTGTTGCACCTTCAAGCATTGGCAGTGCTTCAAATGCCAACGTCGAGAGCAGCGACAGGGTCAAAAAGCCGTGCGCAATCGTGCCACCAAAAGGCGTTTCTTTGGCTGCTCGCTCTGGATCAACATGGATGAACTGATGATCATCTGTTGCATCAGCAAACTGGTTGATCATCGACTGCGTGACTTCGCGCCACTCGGAACATCCGATTTCCGTACCGATTGCTTCGCGCAACTGGTCGAGCGTAATTGCGTCTTTCATTCCATGAAACTTTCTGCTGAATTGATACTCTGTTGTTATCTATTAAGAACGCAACAGCAAGGCCGTTAATCAGGCAGTAACCAGTATTTCACGGGCAATGTTGTCCCAATGGTCAAAAACCTTATGGGCACCCTTGGATGATAAGCGTTCAGCATGACCTTCATATGTATGTCCGCCGCCCGTATAGCCAAAAGCCGTCATGCCAGCCGCAATTGCACCTTCGACGCCAAAAGGCGAATCTTCGATCACCACACAGCGCGCCGGATCGACACCCATTTTATCGGCAGCAAACAGAAACAAGTCTGGCGCAGGCTTCCCGCGCTTGACCATGCTGGATGAATAAACGGCATCACCAAAATATTGGCTGATTCCAGTCTTCTCGAGACTGAAGGCAATACGCTCTGGCTGCGATGAGGACGCCACACAACGCCTATTTGGCAGTACCTTCAGAAAATCTGCAATGCCCGATGCTGGCTGCAAATGCTCTGCAAATAAATCGCGCGTAATCGGCCAGAAATCATTGGCAGCACCTTCAGGCAATCGATGCCCGGTCATGCCTTCAATCATCGTTACAATGTCAGCAACCTTCATGCCAATGCCCTTGGCAACTGTTCCTTCCGGCAATGCCATACCGTGATTGGCATATACCTGCTCAAAAGCGCGACAAGACAGCGGCTCGCTATCGACGAGAACACCATCGCAATCAAAGATAACGAGGTCGAAGGGGGATGCGTTGCTCATGAGAACTCCGGTAGAATGCGTATTTTGTCGCGCTGATTTGAGATGCACAGGTTTCTTTGTTGATATAGAGACTGTTCGTCGATTACGCATCTATAACAATTGAAGCGTGACAAAAATTATCGCGGAGACCCTTATGACAACGAATGTGGCACTGGTTGGACTGGCGCGGGACTTACAAATGCGCGCTGAAACAGGCAAACCAATCCGCATCGGCCTTATCGGCGCTGGCGAAATGGGAACAGACATTGTTACGCAAGTGGCGCGTATGCCCGGCATTGAAGTCGGTGCCCTGTCCGCCCGTCGTCTGCCAAACACATTCAAGGCTGTCCGCACCGCCTATGGCGATGAAGAAAACGCGCGCGAAGCCAATAGCGAAAGCGCGATGACCAACGCCATCGAAAGCGGCAAAATCGCAGTCACCGGTGATAATGATCTGATCCTCTCCAATCCGCTGATTGACGTGGTAATCGATGCCACCGGCATTCCGGAAGTCGGTGCTGAAACCGGCATCAAAGCAATTGAGCACGGCAAGCATCTTGTGATGATGAATGTCGAAGCCGATGTCACCATCGGGCCTTACCTCAAGGCACAAGCCGACAAGCAAGGCGTCATTTACTCGCTGGGCGCTGGCGACGAACCCTCGTCCTGCATGGAATTGATCGAGTTCGTTTCAGCCCTTGGCTACGAAGTGGTTTCTGCTGGCAAGGGCAAGAACAACCCTCTCAATTTTGATGCCATCCCTGATGATTATCAGGAAGAAGCCGACCGCCGGAACATGAATGTCCGCCTGCTGGTCGAATTCATAGACGGCTCAAAAACCATGGTCGAAATGGCAGCGATTGCCAATGCGACCGGACTAGTTCCGGATATTGCAGGCATGCATGGCCCTCGCGCCAGCGTCGATCAGTTGAGCAGCACACTCATCCCACAAGCCGATGGCGGCGTTCTTAGCAAAAGCGGCGTGGTGGACTATTCCATCGGCAAAGGTGTGTCGCCCGGAGTGTTCGTTGTGGCCAAGATGGACCACCCTCGCCTGAATGAGCGCCTTGAAGATCTGAAGATCGGCAAAGGCCCCTATTTCACCTTCCACCGCCCTTATCATCTGACATCGCTTGAAGTGCCGCTGACGGTCGCACGCGCCGTCCTATACGGCAAATCCGATATGGTACCGCTGCCAAAGCCAGTGGCAGAAGTCTGTGCGGTCGCCAAGAAAGACATGCAGCCCGGCGAAAAGCTCGACGCGATTGGCCAATATTGCTATCGCTCATGGATCATGACGACACCGGAAGCGCGCAGCGCCAAGGCTATTCCTTGCGGCTTGCTACAAAACGGCACCGTCACTGCACCGATCAAAAAAGGCGAACTCATCACCTATGCCAACGCAGCGCCACAGCCCGGCTCAAAGATCGCCGAGCTGCGTGCCTTGCAGGATAAGATGATTTACGGAGCATGATTAAAGGTCAAATTCCACGAATTGACCGAATGCTCCGTCCTATTTTTGAACGGTATCCGTTATGTAATAAGATACTGGCGTATCAATAATTTTCTCTGCCACGCCAGCTATTATCCCCTTAGCGATTGCTTGGTCCGACAGTAAAAAGGCTCTCTGGCTCTCACTTTGGAGTATAGAATCGATTTCATTTCTCTGAAACGTGGTGCATTCCTTATAAATATCAGAAAACATTTGATTGTAACCCTGTAAATCGCGCTCTTTCATATTAAGCTGGTCAGGCTGAAACGAATAATCACTACCCAGAATACGGGCCGGATGAAGGATGAAGCGGCTGCCTTTCAATGAGAGTCGTTCACTAGCGCCACAAAACATCATGCTGGCAGATGACATCACGGTGGCCAGATTAATAGCGGTTATCGGCGTTCGGGAGCTTTTGATTGCCCAGTAAGCAGCATAGCCGCTGTCCATATCACCGCCATAACTGTCCAAATAAAAATAAATATGTTTGAGTTCTGGATAATTCAAATTGGCATCATCAATAGAGCGAATAAGTGAAAATGTTTTCTCTCTATCGACTTCACCAGCATAGTATATTTTTACAGATGATATGGAATTTGCGATCTTACCCTCTGATGGGCCAATTTTTATAACATCCGCTAAGGCTGGACTCATACAGGAAGCCAGAAACGCTAACAGCACGACGGCCTCTTTGGATACCTTACATAGTCTTCTCATTTTCCATCTCCCTTAGTAGGAGGAGTGAGTAGACAATAACCCTCGTTATATAAAAACCCCAACAAAAAGGGCGGCTTGGAGCCGCCCTTTTTGTTCTTTACCCAGAACGCCCATATCAAAGGACTAGTGGTCCAATGCCTTCACAATATTTTCGACCATCTTCTTCGCATCGGCAAAGAGCATCATGGTGTTGTCGCGGAAGAACAATTCGTTCTCAACACCCGCATAGCCTGAACCCATGCCACGCTTGATGAAGAGCACCGTACCGGCCTTGTCGACATCAAGGATCGGCATACCGAAAATCGGCGATTGCGGGTCGGTCTTCGCTGCCGGATTGGTCACATCATTCGCGCCAATCACGAAGGCAACATCAGCCGTCGCAAATTCCGAATTGATGTCTTCAAGTTCGAACACCTCATCATAAGGCACGTTGGCTTCGGCAAGGAGCACGTTCATGTGGCCCGGCATACGACCGGCAACCGGGTGGATTGCGTATTTCACTTCCACGCCTTCGGCTTTCAGCTTGTCGGCCATTTCACGCAGCGCGTGCTGTGCCTGTGCCACTGCCATACCGTAACCCGGCACGATGATGACCTTGGAAGCGTTCTTCATGATGAAGGCCGCATCGTCAGCCGAGCCTTGCTTGACAGGACGCTGTTCAACTTCACCGCTGCCGCCACCGGCCACGTCGCCACCGAAGCCACCCAGAATAACCGAGATGAACGAGCGGTTCATGCCTTTACACATGATGTAAGACAGGATCGCACCGGATGAACCAACCAGCGCACCGGTAATGATCAGCGCCAGATTGCCAAGCGTGAAGCCGATACCTGCCGCAGCCCAGCCCGAATAGGAGTTGAGCATGGAAACGACAACCGGCATATCCGCGCCACCAATCGGGATGATAATCAGCACACCGAATACCAGCGCCAGAATTACGATCAGCCAGAACACGAAATGGCTTTCAGTGTTAGTCAGAACGGCAATCAGGATCACGATTGCAGCAGCAAGGGCCGCATTGATGACATGACGCCCCGGCAGCATGATTGGTCTACCCGACATACGGCCATCAAGCTTCAGGAACGCAATGATCGAACCGGTGAAGGTGATTGCACCAATCGCCACACCCAGCGACATTTCGATCAGCGCCTGACCGTGGATCTGACCCACTTCGCCAATGCCGAAGGAATGCGGTGAGTAAAGGGCTGCGGCGGCAACTAACACGGCTGCAAGACCAATCAGCGAATGGAAGGCTGCCACAAGCTGCGGCATGGCCGTCATCGCAATGCGACGCGCAATCACTGCACCAATACCGCCACCAATAGCGATACCGAGAATAATCAGCACCAGACCGCCAAAGCTTGGACGTGCCAGCAACAGCGTAGTGACGATAGCAATACCCATACCGACCATACCATAGGTATTACCCTGACGGCTGGTGGTTGGGTGCGAGAGGCCGCGCAGTGCCATAATGAACAGGACACCAGAGACCAGATAGAGGAAGGCTGCGAGATTGACACTCATGATGGCTCAGCCCTCACTTTTCTTTTTTCTTGTACATGGCAAGCATGCGCTGGGTGACGAGGAAACCGCCAAAAATATTCACACTTGCAAGGATGAGCGCGATGAAGCCAAAGCCGGTCGCCCAACCCGAAAGCGAAAGTCCAACCGCGAGAAGCGCGCCAACCACGATCACCGATGAAATGGCGTTCGTAACGGCCATAAGCGGCGTGTGAAGCGCAGGTGTCACCTGCCAGACAACGTAGTAGCCGACAAAAATCGACAGAACGAAAATCGCAAGACGGAAGACAAACGGATCAACCACGCCACCGCTTGCGCTATGCACAGCAAGCGCTGCGGCATCGCCATAACCGCCCGCATTTTCAGCGGCTTGCCTTACGGCATCCGCCGCCTGATTGAGGCTCTCAAGAGCTTTTTCGAGTGCTGTATCGGACATTATGCCTCTCCTCCATCAGTGGAAGTTTTTGCAGGCTTAGCAGGTGCTTTACGAGTTGTTTTGCGAGCGGGCTTTTCGGCCTCTGCCTCAACAACAGGCGTTTTAACCTTTGGTGCTGCTTTTGGCTTTGCGACCTTTTCAGTCTCTACTACTGGCGCTGTTTCGGCTTCGACCTTAGCAAACGCCGGATGCACGACCTTGCCGTCATGGGTCAGAAGCGTTGCCTTCACCAGCTCTTCTTGTGGGTCAAACCGGAAAAGGTTGGTTTCCTTATCGACCAGCGTTTCGAGGAATGCATAAAGATTGCGCGCATACAGCTGCGAAGCCGTCGCTGCAATGCGTCCCGGCACGTTCAAATGACCGACAATCTTCACGCCATTGACCTCAGCGATCTGACCGGCAATTGCCCCTTCGACATTACCGCCGCGCTCAACTGCTAAATCAATCAGCACCGAACCCGGACGCATGGCCGCAACCATTTCCTTCGTCACCAGTCGTGGAGCCGGGCGACCCGGAATAAGCGCAGTCGTGATAACAATATCCTGCTTGGCAATATGATCGGCAACGAGTGCCGCCTGTTTCGCCTGATATTCCTTCGACATTTCCTTGGCGTAACCGCCGGAGGTTTCAGCCGCCTTGAACTCTTCATCCTCAACAGCGATGAACTTGGCACCGAGTGACGCCACCTGCTCTTTTGCAGCAGGGCGAACGTCGGTTGCTGTCACAACTGCACCAAGACGACGCGCGGTCGCAATCGCCTGAAGGCCAGCCACGCCCGCACCCATGACGAAGACGCGCGCTGCTGGAACCGTGCCAGCTGCCGTCATCATCATCGGCATCGCGCGGTCATAGGTTTCAGATGCATCAATCACGGCCTGATAACCAGCCAGATTGGCCTGCGATGAAAGAACGTCCATCACCTGCGCGCGGGTAATGCGCGGCATGAATTCCATTGTGAAAGCGGAAATGCCAGCCTTGCCCAACGCCGCGACAGCATCTTCATGACCATAAGGATCAAGCATCGCGAAAAGTGCTGCCCCCGATCTATACCCTTTGAGTTCCGCATCGTTTGGACGGCGCACTTTCAGGATAACATCTGCCGCTTTGGCATCAGCCGCAGTTCCGATATGCGCGCCAGCAGTGGTAAACTCGGTATCAATGATACGCGATTTTTCGCCTGCACCTTTTTCCACCACGACATCAAAACCAAGCGCGATGAATTTCTTCACCGTCTCGGCAGATGCCGCAACGCGGGTCTCGTTGGGATCACTCTCTTTCGGAATGAATATAGTCTGGGCCAACTGGTTTCCCTTTCGTGGCTTGAGACGCACCGATCTAATTGGCATCGGATCGGCGCTACACGTGTTAATTTTTTCGCGTATCTTTTCCGAAAACCGCTTCACACTTTTCGGGATACGCTCTGATCCGACCTCGGAGCCGGGCACCATTCGAGCTTCCGGGAAGAAGCCCCTCAAAATCTTGAAACAAACGACATGCATAAAGCCCCGGTAAAGCGCATCTTGCACCCATACCAAGGCATTCGATCAAATCATGCGGATGATTGCTGGTTTAAATCCTTAGAGGAGGAACCAGGCAGCGGCGCAGATCAGAACAAACAGAACGGTCGCGGAGAAGAACCCACCCGCGAAAAAACCGAACGCCATGGAAGCCAGGAGTGCGACAACCGCTACTGTGCCCCATTTAAACATGCCCATGAAACCAGCATAGGTTTTATCATGCTCGGTATAATCCATTGGCGCGCCAAGTTCGGCTGGGGCCGTATTATGATGTTCTGCCATTTTTAGTTCCACCCATTGAGATATTTTATCGAAGTCTAGACAGAATATCCGCAATCTTCAATGCACTACATCACAGTCAAAAGCCATTTAGAGCAATGGCTTCTTCGGTGGCTGTTGTCATCCCTCGTTCCGCATCAAGCGGCTCCGCGATCCAGATAGCTTTTATTTTGGAAAATTGCCAGATTTAATTCTTTAAAGAAACTTTCAAAATGAATTTAACAATAAAAGGAAATTATAATAAAGGAATTTAAGGTGGGTGCCTTATCATACACCCAGCCCCGTATATTTTGCTGTCGGCATGATCGTTAGCGGCCCAACACCATTGGTCATGCTACTAAACATGGCACGGCGTTCGTGCGGCTGCGATTTAAAGAATGGAAAACGCACGGCAACGGCATCGCGAATATTACGAATAGGCGCTGCACCTAGCCCTACCTTGATGCCATAGCCTTCATGCTCACGCGCTTCAGCCATAACGGTTGTTCCGAAAATGCGCTTATAAAATGCCATATGCTCTGGCTTCACCGATGCAAGACATTGATCCGCTTCAAAATATTCAGAAGCCATCGCAGCGATACGCAGCGTGACATAGGGGATTGCCGGATATTCGCTCAACAATTCCGGGTCAGCTGCAAAGCGTGTCGGATCGACAAAGCTCATACCGCTGTTGAGCAGCGGATCGAGAATGTCGGGAAAAAGCGCATAGCTCGTGCCGCGACGATGGTCAGGCGTGATATGATGAATACGCAGCGTGCTCACAAGCTGCCCATCGATATGAATGCCAAATACGAAAGCATGGCTATCGCGGTCAATATCATCGACAATCGATGGTACTGCCGCTTCATGCATTACATTCGCAGTTCGATATGACCGATAGCGCAGACGTCCGATCTCTTCGAGATCTTCCGCATGAACAACGCGTCGATATTCCACCCGATCCAGAAACTGCAATAGCTGCCGCGCAAAATTGGATAGCGGTGGCTTCCCACCAGACACAGCTTCATTGCTCATTCAAATCATTTCCGCACTCATCAAATCAGCGCGCAGGATAAGGTGCTTTATGAGCGTGTAAAGGTATAAGTTCGGGTTTTTCTCAATGCTCAGTCACATATACACTTTTCATCGCATAAACTTATCTTTTTTCAAACAATACGTCATCCAGATGAAAAGGAATGGCCGCTAAAACGGCCATTCTGCTTCCGTTTTAGCTCGTACTCACAGTGAATCAGCTAATGACTGAAACATGTGAATAGTCTCATCTTTCATGGACTGACCGTCGACATTGTAATTTGCATAGGCAGATGTCTTAACGATAACCACATGTTTGACCGGGTTCACATAAATAAACTGTCCATAAATTCCGACGCCGACGAAATCACCTTGCGGCTGTGACGGTATCCACCACTGATAGCCATAACCATAAGCTGCTTTTCCATTTGCCAGTTCGCGCCCAGGCATAAGATATGGGGCATCCGGCGTCACAGAATCATGCACCCACTGGGTTGGGACAATCTGCTCACCACGATAATTCTTCCCCTCATTCATATAGAGTAGCCCGAAGCGGGCATAATCACGAAGTACCGCGTTTAAGCCGCCGGCAGCGACAACCTCACCTTTTGTATCTGCCAGCCAGTAAGCATCGGCTTCCGCGCCCAGCTTTGACCAAAGCCTGTCCTTGAAATAGGTCTGTATTGGCACACCTGTGGCACCTTCCAGCACGAGAGCAAGCACCTGTGTGTCGGCCGAAACATATTGATTGAGCGTTCCCTGCGGCCGTTCATTCTTCAGGTGTGAGGTGAAGTCCACTACCGAACCCGTCAGTATCTGAATGATATAGCGGACAATATCGGAGTTCAGGTCGGCATAATTTTCATTAAATCCGATGCCGGAAGACATTTGCAGCACATTTTTTACGGTAACGCCCTTATATCCACCCTCTGCAAGCGTCGGTACATAATGATCAACCGTTTCATCAAGTTTGATCTTGCCGTCTGCGACAGCATTGCCAATCAAAAATGAAACAAAAGACTTCGAAAGCGACATCGCAATGGACTGTGTGGCTTGCGTGTTGCCGCGCGCATATTCCTCATGCACGATAGCGCCATCCTTAAGCACGATAAAGCCGGTTGTGTCCGTTCGCTTAAGAAAATCAGTCACGCTCCGCGTCTCACCCTTGTAGACATATCTCTCTGGCAAAGGCTTCTCTGCAACCGGGAGTACACTTACATCAGTCGTATGCGGCACCTGAATTGACGGATAGGTTTTGTAGAGTTTGCGGAAGTTTTCATCAATCACATCGGGCTTGAATGTCTGCGCGTACTGATAGACCGCCCAATATTCATGTATTTTTTTCCAGAAAATTGCAGCTCCTCCAGCTGCCAGGACAATTATAAAAATCAGAACATACAATAAATAACGAAAATAACGCCTCATACTCTCCCTCGCATAATCGTAAAATAGGATAAAACAATCAAACATAAATCCAGGTGCACTACCTGATGATGATCATTACATATCATCATCTTTAAGCCACCATTTAAAGTCGCTATAACTTGTTGGCTGGAGTTGTGTTGTAAGCACGGCAAAAGGCCGAAAATTCCCTCTCAAAATCAGCGGGAAGTGCATAATAACAGCTTGGCTTCAAACGTATCTTTTCGAAAAATCGCTTCGAACGGTTCAAGTGTGGCTTCGAATTGATGCGAATTTCAAGTACGCCATACGAGAGCATTTCAAACATAAGTCGGATTAGATGAAATGCTCTATCTTTTTGTTTTTACGGATATCTTATTCCGAAAACCGATTTCCACTTTCCGGGATGTACTCTGGATGTGTTAAGCAACATGCCCCGTATCATGATGCAAAATGGCCTTGGCTGACGACGAGCGGATTTCTTCCGCTGGCATTGGCTTGCCCATGAGATAGCCCTGAACCAAATCGGCACCTGCTGCGACACGGATCAAAGCCAGTTGCTCTTCCGTTTCGACACCTTCAACGGTAACAGCCAGCCCCAGTTCGTGTGACAGCTGCGCCACCCCACGTAACAGCATGAGCGAGCGGCGATCCGTTGTAATATCCTTCACAAAAGAGCGATCAACTTTAACTTTGGTCAGCGGAAGACTGTTCAGGTAGCTGAGGCTGGAATATCCGGTACCAAAATCATCCAGTGCGATATTAATACCCGCATTTTTAATCCGTTGCAGAACAAGCGATGTCTGGGTTCGGTCTGCGATAATAGCACTTTCTGTAACTTCAACTTCCAACTGTCGGGCAGGAAGCTTCGACTTTTGCAACGCATTTGCAATGTCGCGAGTAATATCACTGTTCTTCAGATCGATTGCCGACAGATTAACTGAAACGCCAACCCGATCGCCCCAGGACATGCAATCATGGCATGCTTGTTCAAGCATCAGGCGCGTAATTTGCGAGATAATACCAATTTCTTCGGCAAGAGGAATAAATTCTGCAGGAGAAACCGGCCCGAGATCGGCATGGTCCCAGCGTGCCAGCGCTTCATAAGCAACAACACGCAACGACTGTGCACTCACAATCGGCTGGTAAACGACCGTGATTTCGCGGTTAGCAATCGCCTGTCTCAAGTCAGCTTTCAGCTTCTGGCGTCCGCGATATTTGGTATCCATCGCATCAACGAAGAGCGCCCACTGCTTGCCCTCCTCGCCCTTGGCTGCATAAAGCGCAAGATCGGCGTTCATATGCATGCTGGCAATATCGCATTTTTCAATGCTTTCGGTCGCAACACCGGCACTAATCTCAATATGAATCTGATCGCCGTTAAGGTCATAAATACCGCTTGCAACAGAGATGATGTGTTCCATCACAGGATTGACTTCGACTTCACCATTAAGATTGAACACAAAGACAACAAATTCATCACCGCCAAAGCGCGACGTCACATAGCGTTGGGGATCAAGCTGGTTCAGTCGCTCGGCAAAAAGCCGGAGGAACATATCACCGACATGATGTCCAAGCGTATCATTGACGTGCTTGAAATGATTGATGTCGATAACAATCAATGCCGCAAGTGTGTCAGGTGCTTTGTGAGCCAGCAACGAACGCACCATCGTTTCAAAATAATTACGATTTGGCAGGCCCGTCAGTCCATCAAACCGTGCCATATGCTGAATACGCACTTCTGACTCAACGCGTTGTGTTACATCTTCAAACATCAGCACAACGCCGGCATTCGACGTCTGATTGGAAACACACTCAATATACCGGCTGTCGGCGAGTTGAAAAATATCACGCGACTTGTGCCCTGCAAGAAGATCATGCATGCGTATACTGATATTCTTAAGGTCATTGTTCGGAAAAAGCCCTTGCCGAAAGCAATACCTCAACAGAACTTCAAGTCTACGTCCGCGCAGTTTCGTGTGTTCTGCAATCTTCAACAAAGATTTGGTTTTATGATTGATCACAGCGATCCGCTGCTGCGCATCAAACATCAACAAACCTTGCGGCATATTGTTAAGCGCTGCGTCAAAGCGGCTGGCTACCACTGATAGGCGACGCTTCCCCATGACGGCCGCGAAAAGAAACTCGCGCAGGCCATTGGCCATCTGAATATTGGACAGGAAATACGGGATCAGCAACAAGCCAATCACCACGTGAAATGGCGTTCCTGCCAAAATAAGCCCCGCGAGCACCGGCAGCAAAGTGCATACTGACATCAGCACTACGGCCTTTGCCGACGCATAATTGCGCCCAACAATGGATACAACAGATGCGAGAAGGATTGTCAGACTTGCAAGTTCGGCAAACGAATCGCGTAAAACGTAGCTTGAGAAAAAGCACAGCATTCCAAGTGTCAGACAAACCAGCGAAGCACCGACCAAATAGCGCGCTTCCCATTTGTCCAGATCAGCGTGGGAGAGATTACCAAGTTTTGCCTGGTCAAATTTGTGCATATCATAGAGACGACCGAAGGCCACGACCGTGAAAAACCCGGCAAAGCCTAAGAAGCTCCAATCCGCCGTTTTTACATAAATGACGACACACGCCACAACATGGGCGAGCAGACCAAACCATAATGTTGTACGGTTGCCATAAAGCGACCGCAAAAAAGACAGCCGCACATCGGCGGGTATCTCAGGTTGAAGGCTTCGCCACATCTGTTCGATTGCACCCTTTTCAGAGGGGTAATATGCCACTAATCCTTTAAAAATACGTTTCGATAAACTAAACCACAAGCTGTCATTGCAACAATCAAAAGATGTATTTTGCTTTTAAAGAGCTTTATAAATATCGACTGTATGAAATGTAGAATACAACTCTGGCGTTTCGTTTCAAAGTTTTCTGAATATAAATAAATCCTACTATTCGGCTGAGTATAAGCACCATACTCTGCCAGAGTGCGGATTAAATCCATAACCGCAGAACAAAATCGGGTTTTTCAGGTCAATTACAACGAATTTACCGTCACAATCGCCAGAAAAAATTTTGCTGGAGCACATTCCTCAAGATCAACGCGCCAACAGCGCTGTTACGGAATTCAAACGGAAACTACCATTGATTGCAACCGCAATTCAAAATACGTGATCACAGGCATCCTAAGCTAAAAAGCACATCCCCTTCAAAATATTAGAACTCCCCCAAATACTTCATTCAATTAGGGCTTTTCAGACAAAACGTCACTTGAACGCCGGCATGTTATTTATTGATTCGCACTAGATACAATCCCGAAGCAACACCTGTATGCTCGTTGCAGATTGCGCACTGATCGTCAGCGCATTAGATATGGCAAAATCAGAAGCCTCCGCTGGAATCCTCTCGACTATGTCAAAAAAGCCCCGCCCACTCATCGCAGTGCCCACCGATGTAAAGCCGTTTGAAAATTACATTTGGCACTCGGCTCCCGAACAATATCTCGCAGCCGCAATAGACGTTGCGGAAGTCACCCCGCTTCTCGTTCCAAGCTTTGGTGACAAGATCGATATTGAGGCTATTCTTGATGGCGTGGATGGCCTGCTGGTGACTGGCGCAAAATCAAACGTCAATCCAGAGCTTTATGGCGTCGAACAAAGTGCGGCTTTCGAGCCATATGATAATGCGCGCGATGCAACATCACTCCCCCTCATCCGGGCAGCGATTGAAAAAGGCGTGCCTGTTCTGGCTATCTGCCGCGGTATTCAGGAGTTGAACGTGGCTCTGGGCGGTACACTGGCTACAGAAATTCAGGAGCTGGAAGGTCGAATGGATCATCGTGCGCCAGAAGCCGCCACTCAGGAAGAGCGCTTTGCGATCCAGCATCCAATCAAAATTGCACCCGATTCCTGCCTCGCCGAAATTCTCAAATCCGACAGCGTTAAGGTCAATTCCGTTCACCGTCAGGCAATCGACAAGCTTGCCCCGGTTCTCGCTGTTGAAGCGACAGCAGAAGACGGCACAATTGAAGCCGTCTCCGTCAAGAATGCAAAGGGCTTTGTCGTCGGCGTTCAGTGGCACCCGGAATATTGGGTTCAGACGGATGCACCATCACGCAAGATTTTCGAGGCTTTTGGTGAAGCTGTGCGTGCACACAAGGCACAGCGCACAGCGTAAACCAATATCAGGCCTTCTTCAGATTAGCCGTTTCCGGCACGGGCGTCAGCGCTTCGCCCTTGTCAAACCATGAAATCAGATTGTTGATCACAAGATCGGCCATGCCCTGACGGGTCTTTTCCGAAGCTGAGCCGATATGCGGCAACAGCACCGTGTTCGGAGCATCAAGAAGCGCCTGCGGCACGTTCGGTTCATTGGCAAAAACATCAAGGCCAGCAGCTGCAATCGTGCCGTTTTTCAAAGCCTCTGCAAGTGCCGCTTCATCCACGACCGAGCCACGGCCAATATTGATGAGAACACCGTCTGAACCAAGCGCGGCCAAGACTTCTGCATTGACCGCTTTTTCGGTTTCGGCACCACCGGGAGCCACGAGAATAAGCGTATCGACCGCCTTCGCCAGTTCAAGAAGGCTCGGATAATAGGCATAGCTGACATCATCGGACTTGCGGCGATTGTGATAGGAAATCGGCAAGCCAAACGCTTCGACACGATGTGCAACCGCTTTACCAATACGACCAAGGCCGAAAATACCAACCTTGCGGCCACGCAGTGACAGTTTTGAAAGCGGATAGCGGCCCTGCTTAACCCACTCGCCAGAACGCAGAAACTCTTGCGATTTTGACAACTCACGAACCGTATCGATCAGCAGACCAATGGTCGTATCGGCCACTTCGTCAGTCAGCACATCAGGCGTATTCGTGACCATGACGCTATTGGCGGCCGCATGTTTTGCATCAACCGCGTCATAACCAACGCCGAAATTACCGATGATTTCAAGATTAGGCAGCGCATCAATCAGACCGGCATTTACCGTCGACATGCTGGCAATACCTTTAACGTCGTTGGCCCAACCCGCTTCAACCAGCGCCGCATCGCCCTTGGGAATGCGCTTGACCTTGAACTCACCCGACAGCCGCTGCACAGCATATTCGTTAAAATTACCGAGCACCAGAATGGTCGCTTCACGTTGGGTCATGCCAGCTTCCTTATGTTCATGCAAAAATAAAGCGAGCCAGGCAAATGGCTCGCTTATTGAAGAAAAGTTCAGAGATTTTTCGGCTTGGATGTGGATTGCCTTATATGCAGTTCCGGCTTGATCAGTTCCTGATCATGCGAAACCTCAACCCCATTCAGCTGGTCTAGAAGCGCGCGAGCCGCACGGCGACCCACCTCCCGCTGACCGTTCCAGACGGTCGTCAATGCTGGTGTCGCAATCGCTGCTTCTTCCAGGTCGTCATAACCAGTCACAGAAATATCTTCGCCCGGCACAAGTCCAGCGCGCGCAATACCGTTCATCAAGCCAATGGCGGAAAGATCGTTCCAGCAAACGGCTGCCGTCGGCTTGTCTTTAAGAGCCAAAAACTGTGGCGCCACTTCAAAACCAGCCTGCTTGGTACGCGGACCCGCAATGCGCCATTCTGGCTTCACTTCCAGCCCGGCTTTCTGCATAGCCTGCAAATAGCCCTGATAACGATCACGACCCGTAGAGGTTTGATCGGTACCACCGATCATCGCAATGCGCGTATGGCCAAGTGAAATCAGATGATTGGTGGCAAGGCCAATACCGTAAGCATCATCGCCACGGAAAACAGGCGCATGAACGCCATCCACATCACGCGCAATCAACACAACCGGCAGGCCATTGTCTTCCGCCAGCTGAATATCTTCCGGCGGCGTGCCAATTGCTGGCGACATAATCACACCATCCGCACCAAGCTGCAGCAGCGTATCCATAAAGGTGCGCTGCTTTTCGAGCTGGTCATAATGGTTGGATAGAATGAAGGTCTGGCGCGAGCGATCCAGTTCCGTTTCAATAGAGCGCAGAATTTCGGCAAAGAACGGGTTCATGATGTCATGAACCACGACACCAACAATGCCGGAGCGTGAAGTGCGCAAGCTCGCAGCACGACGGTTATAAATATAACCAATGGCGCGAGCATGCTCTTTGATTTTCTCACGGGTTTGGTCGGCAACAAGCGGGCTGTCGCGCAATGCCAGCGAAACGGTGGCCGTCGAAACACCAAGCGCATCTGCGATGGTCGATAGCTTGATTTTCTGAGCCAAGTCGCCTCCCCGAAATGATCTTGCATCAATCACAACGGGAATCGCTTCAGATCATTTCAAAGAGAGAAGCGGCCATCCCATTTCAATTGGTTATGCCATTGCAATCATTGAATTGAAAGTTTTTTCAGCGCGGCTTTATGGCCTTACACTCATTCCACATCGTCATCATCAACAACTTCCTTGTCCAACTCGTCGGGCAAGCGCACAGCACCGCGCGCATTGAGGTTGTTTTCCATGCGGCCAAGCATCTTGAGAAAAGCCTTGCGCTCTTTCTTATCAAGACCTTTGAGCATGTCCTTCTCGGTCTTGCGAATGGACTTCTCAATAATCTTGATAGCCTCAATGCCCTGCGGCGTCAGATAAACATGCGACTGACGCTGATCCGTCTCAGACGCCCGCTTGACCACAAAGCCCTGACTTTGCAGCCGTGTAATGGTTTTCGTGATAGTCGGCGGACGCACACCGAGACGTTGCGCCAGAACACCGGGCGGCAAACCATCTTCGGATGCCAGTTGCAGCATCACTGCATCCTGACCGGCATAAAGCCCCAATTCGAGAAGACGTGTGGCAAGCACTGTCCGTGTGAGCCGCGCTACCGATTGCATCCGGTAGAGCATCACTGCCTTGTTGTCCTTGCTCATCGCCACCTCACCCTTGGTCATCCGACTAATAAAGTGCAATCTATAGTAAGATATTGTCTGACATATGAAGCCGCAAGCACCTGCAACATGTTAAGGTAAATATTGCGGCTGCAAAGTAACTTTGCCGCAGCAAATAAAATTTCGCGGCTAACATTGCACGTCTTTGGCACATGCGAAACGCAAATGTCGGAATCTGACCAATGGTTGCTGTTTTAATCGATCAACATTAGGGTCATGTCCGATAGTTTAAGAATATTCAGCACGGAGAAACACATGACCGACCTGCGCGACCAGAACAGCGACATGATTGTCGTCCTGCCACTTGGCGCTCACGAACAGCATGGCCCTCACCTGCCATTTGAAACAGATACGATCATAGCCGAAGGCATTGTTGCGCGTGTCAACGATGCACTGCCCTCTAATCTGAACGTCAATTTCCTGCCTGCACAGCCAGTCGGCTATTCCATTGAACATATGGATGTCGAAGGCACGCAAAGCCTCGCCTTTTCGGAAGCGGTAAATCAATGGATTGGTATCGGCGAAAACCTCCATGCAGGCGGCATCCGTAAGCTCGTAATGTTGAATGCCCATGGTGGCAACTCACCGCTGATGACCATTGTTGCAACAGAGCTGCGCACCCGCCTTGATATGCTGGCTGTTGCCACAAGCTGGACACGGTTTGGGCTGCCCGAAGGACTGATTACACCAGAAGATAAAGCGCTCGATATTCATGGCGGCTTCATTGAAACATCAGTGATGCTGGCACTGCGACCCGATTTGGTCGACATGTCAAAGGCTCAGAACTTTTCCAGCAAACAATCTGACTTCGCAAAAGAGTTCAAACATTTGCGCGCCTATGGCCCGCATGCTTTTGGCTGGAAAATGCATGATCTCAACGTACAAGGCGTTGCCGGCAATGCCAGCGCTGCAACTGCCGAAGCGGGCGAGAAAATCCTCGCCCATGCGGTTGCGGGTTTCATCGAACTCTTGCAGGATGTAGATCAGTTTGACCTTGCACGCTTGACGCCGGAAGTGTTGGCAAGAACGTGATTGGAGTGGATGTTATAATATAGCATTGCATATAGCATTCCCGGATGCCTTCCCTTATATGAAATACCCGATCTGAAGCCTTACTGGTGCGCATTTGCGCGACCGTAAAAAGGCAGCAACGCAAGAGGCATGAACAATGAGCCAGGCTGAAGCCCAAACTGAGGACAAGTTGACCACAGAAGCAGCCCGCATTCCCGTTACCGTTCTGACCGGATATCTGGGCTCGGGTAAAACCACGCTTCTCAACCGCATTCTGACCGAAAATCACGGCAAGCGTTATGCGGTTATCGTCAACGAATTTGGCGAGATCGGCATCGACAACGATCTGATCGTCGAGTCGGACGAAGAAATCTACGAAATGAACAATGGCTGCATTTGCTGCACCGTGCGCGGCGATTTGATTCGCGTTGTGCAGGGCCTGATGCGCCGCCCGGGTCGTTTTGATGCGATCATCGTCGAAACGACCGGCCTTGCCGATCCGGTTCCAGTTGCGCAGACATTCTTCATGGATGACGACGTGCGCGCAAAGACGGTTCTCGATGCCGTTGTTGCCCTCGTCGATGCCAAGCATCTTCCGCTGCGTCTGAAAGACAGCCGCGAAGCCGAAGACCAGATCGCTTTTGCTGACGTCGTTCTGATCAACAAGACCGATCTTGTCACACCGGAAGAACTGGCAGCAGTTGAAGCCACTGTTCGTGCGATCAACCCGCATGCAGTCATTCATCGCACCGAACGTTCTTCGATCCCGCTTGATCGCGTGCTTGATCGCGGTGCCTTTGACTTGAAGCGTGCGTTGGAAAACGATCCGCACTTCCTCGACCATGATCACCCGGATCACGTTTGTGGCCCTGATTGTGATCACGATCACGGGCATGATCATCACCATCATCATGGGCACGATCATCATCACCACCACGATCATGACCATACCTGCGGCCCGGACTGCAACCATGACCATGGGCATGATCACAAACACAATCACGGGCACGACCACCATCATCATGACCATGCATCGCCGATCCATGATGTGACTGTAACTTCGGTTTCGCTTCGTTTGGGTGAAGTTGACCCGGCAAAGTTCTTCCCATGGATTCAGAATATCACCCAGACACAGGGCCCGAATATTTTGCGTCTTAAAGGCATCATCGCGTTTAAGGACGATCCGGACCGTTACGTGGTTCAGGGCGTACACATGATCATCGAAGGTGATCACCAGCGCGCATGGAAGCCGGAAGAAAAACATGAAAGCCGTCTGGTCTTCATCGGACGTGAGCTGGATGCGGCTGAACTCAAAGCTGGCTTTGAGAACTGCCAAGCCCAGTAAAATTAGCAAAGTAAAATTGGACACTGATGCCTACAGTTGCCCCACTCGACCTTGACGGTCATTGCCTTTACGCCCGTTTTATCAAGGGCGTTCCGTTCTTTGCTCTGGCCGATGGAACCATCCATCGGCTGGACAACGGCCACCAGACCAGCGAAGCGCATGACGGTTTGCTAAGTGCCACGCTGTCCTTTGACGGCAAATCACTGCTTACCGGCGGTGAGGATGGTCGTGTCTGCCAAACTGCATCAGATGGCACAGTCACAGAGCTTGCCAAAGTTCCGCGCAAATGGATGACGGCAATTGCGAGCGGCCCAAGCGGCACTGTCGCTTTCGCTTCAAGCCGCTCGGCATGGGTGCGCACATCCAACGGTAAAGTGCAGGAATATACGCAGGAACGCAGCGTCGAAGGCATTGCGTTTGCGCCAAAAGGCCAGCGTCTGGCAATTGCGCGCTATAATGGCGCAACGCTGATCTGGACAGGCACTGAAGCAAAGCCTGTGGAACTGGAATGGAAAGGCGCACATATCGGTGCGATCTTCTCGCCCGATGGTCGTTTCCTAATCACATCGATGCAGGAAAACGCTCTGCATGGTTGGCGCCTTGAAGACAGCAAGCACATGCGCATGACCGGCTATCCGGCCAAGGTGAAAGACTGGTCGTGGAGCGCGAAAGCCAAGTGGCTTGCAACCTCCGGTGCGTCAGCGGCAATCGTCTGGCCATTTGCTGGCAAAGACGGCCCGATGGGCAAAGCACCGCTGGAACTGGGTCTTCGTGGTGACAGCATGGTCACGTCCGTCGCCTGTCACCCAGTCGAAGATATCACCGCTATTGGTTATAATGACGGCATGGTGCTTCTGGTGCGCTTTGAAGACCAGAAGGAAGTTCTTCTGCGTCGCCCGGGCAAAGGTGCAATCACCAGCATGGGCTGGGACGATCACGGAACACGTCTCGCATTCGGCTCTGAAACGGGCGACTGCGGTGTCATCGATATGACAACCACCTGATCAGCATAGTCGAATAAAAAGGCCCCAAACGGGGCCTTTTTATTACTTCGCTTTCATCGTGACCGTTGGACCACCATCGGGACCAAGGGATGCCACCCATTGGCTGATAGCCGACGCATCCTTGTCACCAAGCATGTGATCTGCCTCAATCATGCGGGCATCAACCTTCGCACCACCAGCGCGCAGCAGCGCTGAAAGAGCCGGTGCAAAAGGCGAATAAAGCTTATCTTCCTGCCCGGTAATCGTCAGAACGCGTGTCTTACCGAGATTGGCAACCGATACATTATCCAGAACCGGCATTGAGCGCATCAATACTGCACGCTTCACCAGATCAGGGTGCAGCATCATAGTTGCTGCCAGCAGATTTGCGCCATTCGAATAACCAACGAATGTCGCATGTGGCAGGTCAAGATCCTTCTCGTCAGCAAGGCGTGTGAGGAATGTCACAAACGCATTGGCTTCAAGCTTCACGTCTTTCTGGTCAAATTTGACGGGCGTGATGCGCTTATACCAGCGTGTGCCACCGTCCTGCATCACGCGCCCACGGACGCCAAGAAGCGTAGCACGCGGCCAGATTTTTGATGCCATGGGAACAAGGCTGGCTTCATTACCACCTGAACCATGCAGCAGAACAATCACTTCATTGGACGCATTTTCAGGCTTATAAAAACGATAGATGAACCGCTTGCTGCGCGAGAAATTCTGTTCCGGCGTCGTTTCAACATCCATTTTCTTGTCACGCATTGTTACGCCCTCACCCAGCCGGGGAGTGCCAGTTTCATCTTTCATAGAGGCGGAGATGCCGTTTAACGCCATGCCCTGCGACTTGCTCACAACCTTGACAGGCATGAGTTCACCCTGTGCGAAAGCAGTGCTTGTTGTTGCTGCGAGCGCCATCATTATGGCGGCTATAAACGTCTTCTTTACCATAAGCTCAACTTGCCACTTATATGTTAACGAAGGTTTTAAGGCAGCCCCCCGGATCCGATTAAGACCCGTGCCAATTCGATTTACGCGGTGCTCTTAACAACAGAGATTTAGCAAGAATGTGACGAAAACACGGAAAATTACAATCTGTTACATTACTGTTACACTTATTTCGCTTATCAACATCGCGTGAGGCATAATTGGGTGGCAAAAAAATCATTCTTTTGACGTGTTTAAAGCGAAAACTACCCTAACTATAAAAATTATTCTGGCGGAGAAAATTTCGATATGAGCAGCTTCAAGCCTGGCCGTTTTTCGTCTGCCCGCCTTAATTCAGGCGATGTGACGCCGAAAAGTCTTTATCTGCGTCGACGTGAATTTCTGATTGGCGCAGGCGCAATCGCTGCAACAGGCTTTGCATCTGGCGCTTTTGCCGATCCACTGAAAGCAGCCGCTTTGGCCTATAAGGTTGATGAGAAACTGACGCCAAAGGAGTCAGTCACCACCTATAATAATTTCTATGAGTTCGGCACCGACAAAAGCGACCCTGCCGCCAATTCAGGAAATTTCAAACCATTGCCATGGCGTCTGAAAGTCGATGGGCTGGTCAAACAGCCAAAAGAATTCGACATGCAGGAGCTGATTGCCAAGATGCCGCTTGAAGAGCGTATCTATCGTATGCGCTGCGTCGAAGCATGGTCGATGGTCATTCCGTGGATAGGTTTTCCGCTGGCAAGCCTGCTCGCGCAAGTCGAACCACTGGGCTCCGCCAAATACATCGCATTCACAGGCGTTGTGCGCCCTGAAGAAATGCCGGGCCAGAAGGGGCTATTTCAGGCGCTGAACTGGCCCTATGTCGAAGGTTTACGCCTTGATGAAGCCATGCACCCGCTGACACTTCTATCGGTCGGTCTCTATGGTGAGACATTACCAAACGCCAACGGCGCGCCTATCCGTCTTGTTGTGCCGTGGAAATATGGCTTCAAAGGTATAAAGTCGATCACCAAGATCAGTTTCGTGGAAAAGCAGCCACCGACATCATGGCAGCAACAGGCGGCCAATGAATATGGCTTCTATGCCAATGTGAACCCCGACGTCGATCATCCACGCTGGTCACAGGCAACCGAACGCAGAATCGGCGAAGGTAGCTTCTTTAGCGCCAGTCGCCGCCCGACCTTGCCGTTCAACGGCTATGGCGAAGAAGTGGCATCGCTTTATGCGGGCATGGATTTGCGGAAAAACTACTAACATGGTCGCCAAATCCCGCTCAGCGCGCATCAACGATCTGAAAATCTGGGGCCTCTATGTTCTGGGCCTGATCCCCGCTGTTTGGACTTTTTATCTTGCCGCAACCGATCAGCTGGGCGCAGACCCGATCAAGAGTTTCGAACATACGCTTGGACTGTGGGCGCTGCGGTTTCTGATTCTGACCCTATTGGTCACACCAATCCGTGATGTCACTGGCATAAGCCTGCTGCGTTATCGCCGGGCGCTTGGCCTTTTAGCCTTTTATTATGTGCTGATGCATTTCACGGTCTACATGGTGCTGGATCAGGCGTCGAATATTTCGTCGGTCATCGCCGACATTGTGAAACGACCATTCATTACCATCGGCATGATCAGCCTCGTGTTGCTGGTGCCTTTGGCGCTCACTTCGAACAACTGGTCTATCCGAAAGCTTGGGCGGCGATGGGTTACCCTGCACAAGCTGGTCTATGTGGCGATTGCAGGTGGTGCGATTCACTTTCTGATGTCAGTCAAAAGCTGGCCTGCCGAACCGGTTATTTACGCCGGGATTGTCACAATGCTTTTGTTGTGGCGCGTGGCGCGTCCATTTTTCAAAACGGGCAAACAAACAAAGCGCCCGCGTGAAGCTGCACTAATATTAAAGAAATAAGTCGTAATGGCTTTGTTTCAATAAGCTCCAATTTATCAGATAAATCGGCTTTCCCACAGGATAGGCGATGACATTGAAATGCAAATCATGCCAGTATCGCCCCGACTTTGATAATTAAGACGGCAAGCGAATACGGGATGTCCATGTCTTCTATCTTGAAATCTAAACCCGTCCGCTTCACGGCCAAGTTCGTCTTTGTCTTATTCGTCATACTCTTTGCAATCTGGTCCAGCTTTGCAATGTGGTTTCAGCTGCCCTTTGGCGATGCTGTGCGCGGCTCAATCATTGCTGCATGGCTTGTAATTGCACTTTGGGTCATTGCCGGTGAGCGCCAGTTTTATTGTCGGCGTAAGCGGCTGTTTTTCTGTCTGCTCGCATTGGTATTTCTGGGCTGGTGGGCAACAATCCAACCATCGCTTAATCGCATTTGGGCGGCAGAAGTCGCACGCACCGTCACCGGCAAGGTCGAGGGCAATCAAGTTACGCTCTATAATGTGCGCGATTTCGACTGGCGCACACCCGATGATTTCACGCCAGTCTGGAAAGACGAAACCTATAATATCGACAAGATCACGTCGGTAGACCTCTATCTGTCCTACTGGACGGGCCCAGCCATCGCCCACACGCTACTGTCGTTTGGCTTTGAAGATGGGCGGCACGTTGTGTTCTCTGGCGAAATTCGTAAAGAGCATCACGAAAGCTATTCAGCGGTTGGCGGCTTTTTCCGTGAATTTGAACTGGCGATGATCGCAGCCGAAGAAAGCGACATTATTTTCCTGCGCACCAATGTCCGCAAAGAAGATGTTTATCGGTATGAGATTGATCTTCCGCCGGCAGCGGCGAGAGAACTGTTTCTGTCTTATGTTGAAGAAGGCAACCAGCTCGCTCAAAAGGCCAAATTCTACAACACAGTGACGACCAACTGCACGACCATTATCTTCCAGATGGCACGGTTTCTCGATCCAGGCATTCCATTTGATTATCGCATTCTGTTGTCGGGCTATCTGCCCGGCTACCTCCACGATCATGGATGGCTCAAGAACAATGACAGCACCACCGAGGAAGCCCGCCAGCGTGCATCTATTGACGCAAAGGCGCAGGCAGGTGGTCGCGAAGACTACTCCGAGCGCATTCGCCAATAAAAAACCCCGCCTAAGCGGGGTTTCAACTCAACGACTGAAATCAATTAGATTGCAGCGGTGATGATGATTTCGACTTTGTAGTCAGGCGTTGCAAGTGCAGCTTCACCGGTCGCACGTGCTGGTGTGTTGGCCTTATCGACCCAGCTGTCCCAGACTGCGTTCATTTCTGCAAAGTCTTTCATGTCTGCAAGCCAGATGATCGCCTGAAGGATCTTCGACTTGTCAGAACCAGCAGCTGCCAGCAGACGATCAACTTCAGCCAGAACTGCCTTGGTCTGATCGGTTACGCTTGCGCCTGGCTCGCCAACCTGGCCAGCAAGATAAACGGTATTGCCGTGAACAACGGCCTGGCTCATACGTGGTCCGACTTCGATACGACGGATGCTCATGGTGAACTCCTCTCATGACTGCTGCGGATATATCCGCTTGTAAAAATGGTGCACGTTCTTATGAAAGCACCCGCCCGCTTTGGCAATGGTTGAGACGCATATAGTATCGAGAATTATTGCCGGGCGATTGACTCTTTGTACCCCTTTGCCTATAAGCCGCTCACGTTCGCCCATAAGGGTTAATGGATGGCTTTTGCTATCCTTCTTTATGGGAAAAGAACTCGCTCCTGTTCAATAGAGCTTGGTCCTGAAACGTGAAACTCGATTTCAGACACGACCTGCTCGTCGAAAAGACAGAACCAAGAAGGGCCGCACACCGCGGTATTAAATAAATGAAGCGTACTTTCCAGCCATCCAATCTCGTCCGCAAGCGTCGCCACGGCTTCCGTGCACGTATGGCAACTGCTGCCGGTCGTAAAGTTCTTGCTGCTCGCCGTTCGCGCGGTCGCAAGCGGCTTTCCGCTTAATCTTTCCCCGCGCGACCAGCGCGGTGATTAAAGATATGAAAAAGCAGAAACAAATACTCCGCCTTCGCAAGAGAGCGGAGTTTTTGTCTGTCAGGAATGGTGAAAAACGGCGTGGTCCACTGTTTCTTTTGGAAGTCCGGGAACGGACAGAAGAAGAATCTGCGGCTGCCAAAATCGGCGAAAAGCCCCGCGCAGGCTTCACTGTCACCAAGAAAAACGGCAATGCAGTGGTACGCAATCGTATCCGTCGCAGGTTGCGGGAAGCGGTTCGTTGTCACGTGGGGAGTGACATGGCGCTCTCGACCGACTATGTCATCGTAGCACGCGAGCAAGCACTTACTGCGCCCTTTTCGCAACTGACCGCAGAACTCTCCAAACGCATTAAAGCCAAGGATGATCGGCGGGGCGAAAAGAAACGCCGAACGGAAAGACCGGAATCAGGACCCGTCGATGGAAAATAATCGTAATTTCTTCATAACCATTGCCCTGTCCATCCTCGTATTAACGCTGTGGCAAGTATTCTATCTGGGACCGAAAACGGAAGCCCAGCGGGAGCAGACACGCATTGAGGAACAGCAGCGCCAGGCCCAGCAAGCCACTCAAAGTGGTCAGGGCAGCGCTCAGGGCGATACTCCACAGATGCCTGGCACGTCCGGCGCAATTCCCGGCCAGCATGATGGTGCAGCCGCAGGCGGCACTCTGACCCGCGAAGCAGCTGTTGCTCAGTCGCAGCGCGTGGACATTGACACCGTATCGCTGCGCGGCTCGATCAATCTGACCGGCGCACGCCTCGATGATCTCTATCTCAAGAAGTATCATGAGACCGTTGACGACAAGTCGCCTGAAATCGAACTGCTTGCTCCATCGGCGCTCAAGCAGGGCTATTTCGTAGAGCTCGGATTTACCGGCAACGAAGCAACCGGACAGGTTCCGGGTCCGAACACTGTCTGGGCGGTTGAAGGCAACAACAAGCTGACGGCATCAACGCCTGTTACGCTGACCTATACCAACGACAAAAATGTGACTTTCAAGCGCGTCATCTCGGTTGACGATGCTTACATGTTCGCCGTTGACGACACGATCACCAACAATACTGGCACGCCAATCTCGCTTGCTTCTTATGGCCGCGTGACCCGCTTCAACCAGCCGGAACATGCAAGCGCGACCTACGTTCTCCATGAAGGCCTGATCGGCGTCATGGGTCAGGACGGCCTACAGGAAATTAAATATTCCAAGGTCGAAGACGACAAGGACATTTCGTTCAAGGACGTCACCGGCGGTTGGGTCGGCATCACCGACAAGTATTGGGCAGCAACGCTCGTTCCTCCGCAGACTGAAAAGTTTACGGCTCGCTTTTCGCACTTCACCGACGGTCGCCCACGCTACCAGTCTGACCTTCTGAGCGCTCCGGTTACTATCGACGCCGGTCAGTCGCAGACGATCAAGAACCACGTTTTCGCTGGTGCGAAGGTCGTTCAGGACATCCAGAACTACGAAACAAAGCTCGGCATCAAGCAGTTTGAACTGCTGATCGACTGGGGTTGGTTCTACTTCATCACCAAGCCGATGTTCTACCTCATCGATTGGATCTACAAGTTCTCGGGTAACTTCGGCGTGGCCATTCTGGTCGTCACAGTTCTGCTCAAGGGCCTGTTCTTCCCGCTTGCAAACAAGTCTTACAAGTCGATGGCCCGCATGAAGCTCGTGCAGCCAAAGATGACGGAAATCCGCGAGAAATATGCGGATGACAAGATGAAGCAGCAGCAGGAGATGATGAAGCTCTACAAGGAAGAGAAGATCAATCCGCTTGCAGGTTGCTGGCCAGTTCTGGTTCAGATTCCGGTGTTCTTCGCGCTCTATAAGGTTCTATACGTCACCATCGAAATGCGTCATGCGCCGTTCTTTGGCTGGATTCACGACCTTGCGGCACCAGATCCAACATCGATCTTCAACCTGTTTGGTCTTCTGCCCTATGCAGTGCCTGCGTTCCTCATGATCGGCGTCTGGCCAATCATTATGGGCATCACCATGTTCCTACAAATGCGTATGAACCCGACGCCTCCGGATCCAACACAGGCGATGATCTTCACTTGGATGCCGATCATCTTCACATTCATGCTGGCATCTTTCCCAGCTGGTCTCGTGATCTACTGGGCATGGAACAACACGCTGTCGATCCTTCAGCAGGGCTTCATCATGAAGCGTCAGGGTGTCAAGATCGAGTTGTTTGACAATCTGAAAGACCTCTTCAAGCGAAAGCCGAAAGAGGCCAAGAAATAAAACGTAAAAAGCCCCGCCTGTGCGGGGCTTTTTTTGTGCTCCATCATGCTCAGCGGTTGACAATGCAGCGCGTAACCTTGATGCGTGTCTTTTACAGAATTGTGGATCAGGAAGACGACATTGAGCGATCAGGACAAAAAGCTGGCAGCAGCCCAGTTAGCAGCAGATGCGACCCGCGCAGCGCACGCAGCCTTGGTCGAAGAAGGCCGCCTACTGTTCAAGAAGTCGTGGATATTCATCCGTGGCGTACCTTCCATGAAATTTCTGCCCCTGGAAGGCCCTGTTGAAATCGCCTTTGCCGGACGTTCCAATGTCGGAAAATCATCGCTGATCAATGCGATTGTCGGCAAAAAGGCTTTGGCGCGCACATCCAACACACCGGGCCGCACACAGGAACTCAACTATTTTGTACCTGATGGCTATTCCGGCGAGAATGGCGATCTGCCGCCGCTCGCACTCGTTGATATGCCGGGCTATGGCTTTGCCGAAGCGCCAAAGGCCCATGTCGATGCATGGACGCGCCTCGTGTTCGATTATCTGCGTGGCCGCACGACATTGAAGCGCGTCTATCTTCTCATCGACTCGCGCCATGGCATTAAGAAGAACGATGCCGAAGTGCTCGATCTGCTCGACAAAGCAGCCGTATCTTATCAGATCGTGCTGACCAAAATCGACAAGATCAAAGCCGCTGGCATTCCGCGCCTGCTTGAAGAAACCCACGCGCTCACGAAAAAGCGTGCGGCCTGTTTCCCCGGCATAATCACGACGTCATCGGAAAAGGGCCTCGGCCTTGATGAATTGCGCGCCGCCATCGCACTGGTTGCTAAAGAATAGGCATCAAGCCTCAATCAGCTAGGGCAGACATCCGACTGGTTGTTTAGCCCCTGATTGAGCTGCTCAAATTGCGTGGTGGTTTTCGAGCCATCACGCGTGATACGCACCACATAGATGCTGTCAAAATCAGTGCCATCCCACTTGGGAACTGCGGCTTTGTCTCCGCCCTCAGCCTTCAGCATATTTCGAGCCAGCTTCACAATTTGCTTATGCTCCCAGCCGATTAGAACGGTGGCATCTTTATATGCGGGCCTCTCGAGCGCATTCTGCAACTTGGTTATGTCCTGATACCCAAAACTCGTATCAACCGGCATGCCGAACTTTATCGCTGTTGGTTCAACGGTTGCGAGCGGTCGATTATAGGCATAGTGAGCACCTTTATCTTCCTTCAGCTCGGCAGGGTTGGGCGCAAAAATAACATCCGGTTTGCCAAATTCTGCTTCTATAACGGCTGGCAATTTAAGCGCGCGATTAAGCCCCCGGCAATTGAGCTGTCCAAGCCCCTGCTCCGGCTTTTCACCATGTCTGACCATAATAATGGTCTCGGTCGTCGGGGCGGCCTGAGCTACACCTAAGCCTACAAGAGAAATAAGTGTCGTGAAAATTATTCGCTGCATGAAATGCTCCATTCAAAAAGTGATTGTTGGCGCTTCATCATGGCTTTTAATGCGGCGGCTGCGATCAAGCCGTTCAAATAATCGCGAACAAAAAACGGAAACCGTTTTACAGAGCGGCGCATATTGCTTAGAAAAGCCTGCCTCTCTTGCCCTGTCGCCAGCCATGGAGCCCGCGATGACGACTCTTGAAAATCCTGAAATGCAAGCGCAACTCCTTTCCGCAGCCCTGCCCTATATGCAGCGCTACGAGAACAAGAATGTCGTGGTGAAATATGGCGGTCACGCCATGGGCAACCCGGAACTCGGCAAAGCCTTTGCCCGTGACATCGCGCTGTTAAAGCAATCAGGCATCAACCCAATCGTTGTGCATGGCGGTGGCCCACAGATTCAGGCGATGCTAACCAAGCTCGGCATTGAATCGCGCTTTGAAGGTGGCCTGCGCGTCACCGACGAAAAGACCGTTGAAGTGGTTGAGATGGTTCTAGCCGGTTCCATCAACAAGGAAATCGTCGCTCTCATCAATGCCGAAGGCGAATGGGCCATCGGTCTGTGCGGCAAAGACGGCAACATGGTTTTCGCGCGCAAGGCGCACAAGACTGTTATCGATCCCGATTCCAACATCGAGAAAGTGCTTGATCTTGGCTTCGTAGGCGAACCGGCAGAAGTTGACCGCACGCTTCTTGATCTGCTGGCGCGCTCCGAAATGATCCCAGTTATTGCGCCTGTAGCACCAGGCCGCGATGGTCACACCTACAATATCAATGCAGATACTTTTGCAGGCGCAATTGCTGGCGCACTGGCTGCAACCCGTCTTCTGTTCCTGACCGATGTTCCCGGCGTTCTCGACAAGGATAAGAACCTCATCAAGGAATTGTCGGTTGCTGACGCGCAGGCGCTGATTAAAGACGGCACGATTTCCGGCGGCATGATTCCAAAGGTTGAAACCTGTATCGATGCGATCCGTCGTGGCGTTGAAGGCGTTGTCATTCTCAACGGCAAGACACCACACTCGGTTCTGCTTGAGCTTTTCACCGAGCATGGTGCTGGCACGCTGATCGTGCCATAAAACCACTATGACGAACACGCCCGAAGCCTCGGCCTTTGCTCACGTCACCGACTGGGTATTTGACCTCGACAACACGCTCTATCCGCACGCCGCTGATCTGTTTTCGCAGATAGACGTGCGGATGACGAACTATGTCGAAAAGCTGCTCAATCTGCCACGTGACGAAGCGCGCAAGATTCAGAAGCAGTTTTATCTGGAATATGGCACCACGCTCAAAGGCCTGATGGAATGCCATCAAATCGACCCGGACGATTTTCTCAAACACGTCCACGACATCGATTACACATGGCTGACACCTGATCCGGCATTGGGAGCAGCAATCCGCGCCCTGCCCGGTCGTCGATTCATCTTCACCAATGGCGATCGCGGTCATGCAGAGCGCGCCGCCCGTCAGCTGGGCATCCTAGATGATTTTGACGATATTTTCGACATTGTTGCCGCTGGCCTGACGCCAAAGCCTGAACGTGTCACTTATGATCGTTTTCTCGGTGCATTTGGCATTGATGCGCAAAAGGCTGTCATGTTCGAAGATCTGGCGCGCAATCTGGTTGTGCCAAAAACACTCGGCATGAAAACCGTGCTGATTGTGCCGAATAATTTTGAACCCACATTCTCCGAGATTTGGGAAAGCGATCCGGAGTTTACCGATCAGGTCGATTATGTCACCGACAATCTGACCCAGTTTCTGCAAACCATAAATGCAAAATAAAAAAGCCCGATTGATCACGACCGGGCTTTTTTTATTCTCTATCCGAGAAAATCAGAGCTTATAGAAATTCTTGATCTCGTCCCACGCCTCATCGGCGGTATCAACAAAGGTCAGCAATTCAATATCGGCAGGTGAAATTGTACCCTGCTCTGCCAGAAACTCGATATTGATCGCCTTGCTCCAAAACTCTTTGCCAAACAGAATGAGCGGCATGCGTTCCATACGGTCGGTCTGGATCAGCGTCATAGCTTCAAACAACTCATCCATCGTGCCGAAGCCACCGGGGAATACGCAGATCGCTTTTGCGCGCATCAGAAAATGCATCTTGCGCAGCGCGAAATAATGGAAATTGAAGCAAAGATCAGGCGTTACATAGGCATTTGGTGCCTGCTCATGTGGTAGCACGATATTAAGACCAATAGTCGGTGCACCAACATCAGCCGCACCACGATTGCCCGCTTCCATCACGCCCGGACCACCCCCTGTTACGACGATAAACTCACGATAGTAGGTCGTCGCCGAATATTCAGAGCAGATGCGGGCAAATTTTCGCGCTTCTTCATAATAGCGCGAATTGGCCTCAAGGTTCTTTTTCTGAACCTCGTTCTTCGCCGCCCACGCATCACCACCCGGTTCTGGAATACGCGCGCCACCGAACATAACGACAGTTGATTTGATGCCACGATCCGCAAGGATCAGTTCAGGTTTAAGAAGCTCAAGCTGAAGCCGGATCGGACGCATATCGCGCCGCGTCATGAAGTCATCATCCATGAAGGCAAGCCGATAGGCGTCAGCCTCGGTCTGAGGGGTTTTTGGCACGGTGCGTGCCTGTTTAACGGCTTCCTCAGAATTCGGGAAAGGCGTCCAGCCAGTCTTCTCCATCGGGTTCATGCTTGCCTGCTCCTTCAATTTCAATGCGTATTGTTGCCTTAGCATTATTTTCAGCGTTAAATTCTTAATCTGGCGCAATTGCGTTGAGTTATTTCGCACAATAACGCGATTGACCCATATCCTGCCTTCGCTTAATCACTTGGCTGACAACTGCCGACCAAAAAGACGGCAGCCGCTTATCCTGCCAGTTTATGGAGACCGCCATATGACCAAGCCAGATTTCGCCTCCCTTGAAAAGGTCATCGAAAAGGCTTTTGACGAACGCGATGGCATCAGCACAGCAACACGCGGCGAAGTTCGCGATGCTGTTGAGCAGTCGCTGCTTTTGCTCGATCGCGGTGAAGCGCGTGTGGCAGAAAAACAGGCGGACGGCAACTGGCAGGTCAATCAGTGGCTTAAAAAAGCAGTATTGCTTTCGTTCCGCCTCAACCCGATGCAGATTATCAAGGGCGGCCCCGGCGAAGCTTCCTGGTGGGACAAGGTGCCTTCCAAGTTCGACGGCTGGACAGCCAATGAGTTTGAAAAGGCTGGCATTCGTGCCGTGCCAAACTCGGTTGTTCGCTATTCGGCCTATATCGCGCCAAACGCAATCCTGATGCCATCCTTCGTCAATCTCGGCGCGTATGTTGATGAAGGCACGATGGTCGATGCATGGGCCACTGTTGGCTCCTGCGCGCAGATCGGCAAGAACGTGCATCTTTCAGGCGGCGTTGGCATCGGCGGCGTTCTGGAGCCAATGCAGGCTGGCCCGACCATCATCGAAGACAATTGCTTCATCGGTGCACGTTCGGAAGTCGTTGAAGGCTGTATCGTTCGTGAAGGTGCCGTGCTTGGCATGGGCGTATTCATCGGCAAATCAACCAAGATCGTTGATCGCGCAACCGGCGAAATCTTCTATGGCGAAGTACCGCCATATTCGGTCGTTGTTGCTGGCACCTTACCAGGCAAGCCATTCCCGAATGGCGAAGCAGGTCCGGGCCTCTATTGCGCTGTAATCGTGAAGCGCGTCGATGAAAAGACCCGCTCGAAAACTTCTATTAATGAATTGCTGCGCGATTAATTTGCCAGCATAATCAAAGAAAAAAGGCGAAGCTCGAAAGCTTCGCCTTTTGTGTATTCAATGCCAGAAGGCTTATTTCTGGTAGCTCGAAGGCGATGCATCACCGAAGCGATGTGCCGAACCATCTGTGTAGGTCTGTGTCTGGATCGAAGCAGGAGCGGTGTAATCGACGCCCTGTGTTGCAACTGGTGTGCGATCATTTGCATAAAGGTCTGCTGGAGTACCAACATTTGGGTTTTCAGCAAAAGCAGCACCGGCGCTAAGAGCAAGGGCAGCAGCAGCAAGAACAAACTTATTCATTTTTTTAATCCTTCTATCACCCCATCGGATGGCAATCTGCCGTTCCTTTCGGGGACTCCAGGTTGGCAAACAGCCATCCTCCGGGGAGATTCGTTAATTCACTGTATCAATGATCCGCCAGCGAGCACCTTGGGAGGTTATGCTCACGACCTGATCAAAAAGCTTCTTTAAGCAGATGTTTAGTTCTGATAGCTTGAAGGTGATGCATCACCGAAACGATGTGCCGAACCATCGGTGTAAGTCTGTGTCTGAATCGAAGCAGGAGCAGTGTAATCAACACCCTGCGTTGCGACTGGTGTGCGATCATTTGCATAAAGATCCGCTGGCGTACCAACATTTGGGTTTTCAGCAAAAGCGGCACCGGCGCTAAGAGCAAGGGCAGCAGCAGCAAGAACAAACTTATTCATTTTCTATCTCCTTAGTCATTTGGGCGACGTTCTTTGCGCCGTCCTCATGCATCTCAAATGGGTGACAGTGGGTAAAAGTTCCAATCACTAAAATGTTTTCGTCATCACACATTTGTGCAAGTAATTTTTAATTTTAGAGATAAAACGAGTAAAAATATCCAATATTTTCATATATTTAGTTCATATATCAGCACTCACGAATGTGTGAGCATGACATTTTTGTTCGCTTTTTATGAACAGTGCGTCGTTATTTATTGTATAATAATAGCGAACAATGCAGCAATTTGAGAATGATTGCATAACGTGTGACTTCATCTGCAGTCATCAGCGACACGCTCATGAATCAGCATTCAATAAAAAAGGACCGCCAAAGCGGTCCTTTCCAATCACGATAATTATCGGAAACTCTGAAAATCCATCACATTGTTCAGGATCAGTTGCTGGCAACAGCCACAGAACGACCAGCAATCGATACCCATTGTCCAGAATTCGATGGCGATTGCATCTTGATATAGCGATAGGACGTCTTTTCAACGGGAAGAACATCCTTGCGCATATTATCGAGGATATAATCACCCTGATCCGTGCGCGCAGTCAGCACGATATGCGCTTCGCTTCCCTGCACCATGGTAATCAAAAGCTGCGATGGGCTGATACCGCGAGCCATAAGCTTAGCACGCTTCAAAAGCACATAATCTTCGCAATCGCCTTTGCCATTTTTCGGAATGGTCCAGTAATCGCGCTTGCCATAATTGTCCTGATCGGAAACCGGCTTGATAGCGGCATTCACCGATGCATTGACGCTTTGCAGCAGCTTCATCCGATCTGGTGTGAGCTTCATTGGCCTGAGTGCACGATGCGCACCGCAATCGCGCGGTGTACGCTTGCAATAATCAAGATGACCATAGGGAATACTGGTAATCCCGCCTGCCTCGCTCCATTGACCAGCCCTGGCCGGAGCGATTGCCACGCCCGACATTGCGATGAAACCTAATGCTGCTGTGATCATTGAACGCATAGCGGATTCCCATTTTTAAAATGCCCGAAAAGCATTTTCTAGAAACTGTTCCCGTTGACCGGCCCGTTTCCCGGGTCTCGCTATCAACCTTTTTTTAACTAACGATGACAGTGCCCCTCTGGTCAAGGAAATTTCATTCCCGATTTGCGACATTCTGAGAAAAGCCGCGATTAAAAGAGCTTTCGTTCGCCGAACCCCCGTTTTGTAAAACCTCTGCACACTGCGTCTTGTTTACGCTAACGAGGGATTGTTGTTTCATCTGGGGGCGTCCCGATCTAATCTCAAACCCACACGATTCTCAGAACAAAGCTTTGACATCATGAGCCTGCCTACCAATCCCGCCGAAAACCTCGCTGCACTCATTCGTTGCCCGTCGGTAACGCCCGCTGAAGGCGGCGCGCTGACCGCATTGGAAGCAATGCTTGAACCTATGGGCTTTTCAATCCAGCGTCCTGTCTTCACCGACGAAGATACGCCGGACATTGAAAACCTTTATGCGCGCAAATCAGGCAATGGCGCGCATTTGATGTTTGCGGGGCATACTGACGTTGTGCCTCCCGGCAATGAAAGCGACTGGAAGCACCCTCCTTTTTCCGCTGCGATTGAAGACGGCATCATGTATGGCCGTGGTGCGGTCGACATGAAGGGTGGCATCGCCTGCTTTGTGGCTGCTGTTGCGCGTCATATCGAAAAGCAAGGCAGCCTCAAGGGCAGCGTCTCCTTCCTCATCACAGGCGATGAAGAAGGCCCAGCAATCAATGGTACGGAAAAGCTGCTGCAATGGGCCAAAGACCGTGGTGAAACATGGGATGCATCGCTTGTTGGCGAGCCGACCAATCCCGATACTCTTGGCGACATGATCAAGATCGGGCGTCGCGGCTCAATTTCCGGCACGATCACAGTTCACGGTGTGCAGGGCCATGCCGCCTATCCGCATCTTGCGGAAAATCCAGTGCGTGGCATCACAACCCTCGTCGATAGCCTGCTCTATCCAGCTTTTGATGAAGGCACTGAAGATTTTCAGGCCAGCAATCTGGAAGTCACCACCATTGATGTTGGCAACAAGGCCACCAATGTCATTGCCAACAAGGCGGTAGCGTCTTTCAATATCCGTTTCAACGATACCTGGACAGCAGACAGCCTGAAGGCGGAAATCATTTCGCGTCTTGAAAAGGCTTCTCGCAACGACCGCCTTCGCCCGGGCCGCGAAACGCCAATCAATTATGAACTGACATGGCGCGAACATCCAAGTCATGTGTTCCTGACACGCGATGAGAAGCTGATTGGCACGCTCACATCTTCTGTAGAGGCTGTCACCGGCAAACGCCCCAAGCTTTCCACATCGGGCGGCACGTCGGATGCACGTTTCATCAAGGATTACTGCCCGGTGGTGGAGTTCGGCCTTGTCGGACAAACCATGCATATGGTTGACGAGCGCGTAGCCCTTGCCGACCTAGAAGGCCTGACACAGATCTACGAACGCTTCATCGCTGATTTCTTCGGATAAGGGAACGACATGCCCAGTCTGGATGATATTTTCAGATATTTCACGGGCGTCTGGAAGATGATGCTTGGCCGCAAAGACGGCCTTGCATATCTGGACATCTCAGCAGAAGATTTCTGGGCATCGTTCTATGCGATTATCGTGGCCCTGCCGCCGCTTCTTGCGACATGGGTGGCCTATGCAGCGGACCTGACCGCAGGGCGAGACGAAGCCGGTCTCCGCCTTGCAATCGTTATCCGTGCAGCTTTCGTCGATACTGCGGCATGGATAATTCCGCTCGTCATTATCGGCCTACTCGCCCGCCGCATAGGCATCTCAAAACGTTACGCGCCTTACGTCATCGCGACGAATTGGGGCAGCGCGTTGCTGGCTTGGCTTTTCGCGCCAATAACACTCATTCAACTGTTCTTTCCGGGAGCGCTGGATTTTGCGACGCTGTTCGCTTTTGTACTTTTCGGCATCTCGATTATCCTGAGCTACCGACTGACATTTATCGTGCTGCAACGCCCGCACGCCTATGTCGCACCATTTTATGCCTGTGTGTTTTTCGGCTCACTGTTTATCACAGTGTTCCTGCAACAGCTGTTCGGCATCGGAATTGGCGCGGAGAGTTTTTAAAGCGCATCCCGAAAAGTGTGGAACGGTTTTTGGACAAGATGCGCGCCCAAACAAAGAATCAGATCGAAACGCGCTCTAAAACGGAAACGGGTAGTCGACGCCCACCAGATAAAGACCGTAAGGCGGTGCGACCTGACCACAAGCCTTGCGGTCTTTCGCTTCTAAAGCGGCTTGCAAATCATCGGCTGTCCAGCGGCCAACGCCCACTTCCATCAGACTTCCTGCAAAAGAACGCACCTGATTATGCAGGAATGAGCGCGCCGAAACCCGCATTTCGACATAATCGCCAGTGCGCGTGATATCGAGCCGGTCGAGCGTTTTGATCGGGCTTTTTGCCTGACATTGCGTTGCACGAAATGTCGTAAAATCATGCTCACCAAGCAAGCGCTTTGCAGCTTCATGCATGGCTTCGTGGTCAAGACGCTTCTGCACCCACCACACGCGCTGATAATCGATTGCCAACGGCGCACGGCGATTGTGAATACGATAAAGATAATGCCGCCCACGCGCCGAAAACCGCGCATCAAAAGCATCCGTTGTCTTTTCGACATTGAGGATGCTGATGCGCTCATTGGCCATCACCAGATGCGCATTCAACGCATCACGAACCTTGGCAGCACCCCAATCCTTAGTCAGATCAACATGAATGACCTGAGCGCAAGCATGAACCCCTGTATCAGTACGGCCAGCTGCACTAAGCGTCAGGTCTTCGCCACAGAATTTTTTAAACGCTTTTTCAATGGCGTTCTGCACAGCATAGCCATTTTCCTGCCGCTGCCAGCCGACATAGGGCGTGCCGTCATATTCAACCGTGATCTTATAACGAGGCACTGCTCAGAGAACCTTCGTCACAGACGCGCCACGCAGAAACTCCTGCGCAGGCAAAGGCTTGCCACCCGAGCGTTGCAACGTCACAAGACGCACAGCGCCATCACCACAAGCTATCGTCAGACGATCATCAAGTATAGTTCCCGGAGCGCCGCTGCCATCGCCCCCGATAGCCTCACCTAATGTGGAGCGCTGGAGTTTGACACGTTCAACGACACCGTTGATTTCCATCTCGCACCATGCGCCCGGAAATGGTGAGATGCCACGGATCGTATTGTGAACGTCCTTCGCAGGCTTTGACCAGTCGATACGCGCTTCCGCTTTGTCGATCTTGGCGGCGTAAGTGACACCCTCTTCGTCCTGTGACTGAAGTGTAAGACTCTCACGCTCAAGCGCACCCAATGCACGCACCATCAGGTCGGCCCCGATAAGGCTCAAACGATCATGCAGTTCACCTGCAGTCATGTCCGGCGTGATCGCAACTTTTTCCGCCATGGCAACAGGGCCAGTATCCAGCCCCGCATCCATTTTCATAATCATCATGCCGGTTTCTGTATCACCAGACATGATCGCGCGTTGAATAGGAGCAGCCCCGCGCCATCGCGGCAGAAGCGAGGCGTGACCATTATAACAACCCAAACGCGGCGCATCGAGAATGGCCTGTGGCAGCAGCAGGCCATAGGCCACCACGATTGCCACATCTGCTTCAAGGCTCGCAAAAACGTCCTGCTCTTCCGTGCCTTTCAGGCTTTTCGGCGTGAAAACGGGAATACCAAATTCCTCGGCCTTTTCATGCACAGGCGACTTGGTCAGTTCCAGCCCGCGGCGGCCAGCCGGACGTGGTGGCTGCGAATAAACCGCAACGACTTCATAGCCCTGTCCGATGATGGCTGTGAGGATTGGTACGGAAAAATCCGGCGTCCCCATAAAGACAATCCGCATTACAAAGCCCTGTTTGACGCACGCTGGCTGGCGAGCTTCTTGAACTTCTTGATAACCATATCGCGCTTGAGCTTGGAGATATGATCGATAAACAGCACACCATTCAGATGGTCGATTTCATGCTGCAAGCAGGTCGCCATCAGCCCATCGGCTTCCATCGACTTTTCCTTGCCATCGGCATCAAAATAATTGACCTTGATGGTCGCAGGCCGCTCAACCTCCGCATAATAATCCGGGATCGAAAGGCAGCCTTCTTCATAGACGCTGCGCTCATCCGATGAAGCGACAATCTCCGGATTGATGAAGACATGCGGCTCCTTCGGAGCGTCTTCCTTGGCGAGATCAATCACCAGCATCCGCAGAGGCTCGCCGACCTGAATGGCAGCGAGACCAATGCCCGGCGCATCATACATGGTGTCAAACATGTCGCCGGCAAATTTGCGCAATTGATCGTCAAAGCGTTCAACTGGCTTGGACAGTTCACGCAGAAGAGGATCCGGAAGAATGATAAGCGGTTTAATAGACATGCGCTTCACGTAATCGCTTGCGTGAGAATCGTCAATTGTAACTTACAAAATGTTCTTGTTTTGATCTCATCAAGGCGACACGAATCAGCTAAGCTTAATCTATGGAAAACCAGAATCTCTTGAACGAACCGCTTTTGCAGCTTGGTGCAACCTCTTTCACGCTGGGAGATATACTCCTTGCGGGCATTGCTGTGCTCGTTGTTTGCCTTGCAATTTTCCTCATTGCGGCAGCGCGTTCTGCCCGACTTCGAGCGGTTGCGGAAGCACAGGCTGAAGACCGTGCGCGAGATGCGGAATATCGCATGGCGGAGATTCTGAAAGCACAATCCGAAATGCAGGGCCGTATGCAGACCATGGCCGAAGTCTTTGGCTCACGACAAGCGGAGCTTAATCAGTCGATCCGCGAACGTCTCGACGGCATGACCCATCGCATCGGCCAGACCATGACCGAGCAGACTCGTTCAACTCACGAGAACCTTGCAAAGTTGCAGGAGCGTCTTGCGGTCATCGACACGGCGCAAAACAATATTCAGTCGCTCGCCGGTCAGGTTGTGCAGTTGCAGGCTATCCTTGCCAACAAGCAGACGCGCGGTGCATTCGGCCAGTCGCGCATGGAAGCGATCATTGCCGATGGTCTGCCGCAGGGCGCTTATGAGTTTCAAGCGACACTTTCCAATGGCAAGCGTCCGGACTGCCTTGTGCGCATGCCTAACAACTCGCCCTCACTGGTGATTGACGCAAAATTTCCGCTCGAAGCATGGAACTCCATGCGCGAGACAGAACAACCCGAGGCGCGCAAATCCGCCGTTGTGCAGTTTCGCCGCGATATGGAAGTGCATATCAAGGATGTTTCCGAAAAATATCTGATTACTGGCGAAACACAGGATACGGCTTTTCTGTTCGTACCATCGGAATCAATCTTTGCGGATATTCACGAGCATTTCGAAGCCCTCATCCATTATGCCCACCGCGCGCGGATTGTGATCGTTTCACCTTCGCTGCTGATGCTTTCAATTCAGGTTATTCAATCAATCCTCAAAGATGCGCGAATGCGCGAGCAAGCCCATGTCATTCAGGGCGAAGTGGTGCGTTTGATGGAAGATGTCGGTCGCCTTGATGAACGTGTGCGCAAACTGCAAACGCACTTCCTACAGGCCAACAAAGATATTGACGATATTCTGGTGTCGTCAAACAAAGTAACCAAGCGTGGCGCAAAAATCGAAGCACTGGAATTTGGCCCCACACCGGCTGAAGAGCCGCAACGCCCGACGCGACAGTCAGATAGCGCTCCCACCCAGATGCGCCTGCGTGTGGTTGATGAGGATTAAGTCAAACAGCAAGCACAGTCTGGTAGTGCGGCATTTACCAGTCACAAAATTGGGTATCGGTGGACAATAAATGACATCCATTCTCGCTCCTACACCCGTCATAACTTTGCGGTTTCAAGAGCTGTTTTCGACAGCAATCACATCACACTTTTCAGCCACACAACAACCCACCGCTTGAACCAGACGCATCGCCCATCCTACTTGCTCAGTGGATTGCTCGAGTGCCAGCATTGCAGCGGACCCTACGCGATCATGGCAAAGGATCGTTATGGCTGTACCAATCGTCAGAAGAAACTTCCCATCGATCATCTGGACAATATCATCTTCCCCGACTTAAAAACGATCAGTTGGCACGAGTTGTAACGCCGGAGCCTCACTGCATTCCCTACTCGCCTGACCTGGATCGAGAGCACAGCTTCGCTTCAGCACAAGATCAACAGGCAGCTATCAGCGGTAAGAGAGGACAGCCAACGCAGTAAAGGAAAAGCCCTGCGCCAATGTCCGGCTGATTCGTTACAAGCAGGATGTCATCACCGTCGGGAGATCACTCAGTGTATCATGCGGATTAACTACAATCGAACCGTTAACGAAAATGGTCGACGACCTTTAAAAACAGCGTTAAGAGCTTGAAGTCGGCCTTTGAGCTGCGTGACCTTGCCCCGTTGAAATAATCCATATTGAAGTAAGCTCTGGCCCATTGAGAGGACCAGAG